>NZ_CP197414.1:2480000-3720000 GCF_052161645.1 Kothea flammea | reverse complement strand
TTCCTCGCTTTCAGCCTCCTCGGGCAGCTCTTCCTCGGCGCTCATGAAATGATCCTTGGCAGCAAACAAGCAGGAAATCAGCTGCGTGGCAATTTATTCTTTTGAACTTTTATTCGTTTGAACTATCGTCCGTTGAATCGCCAGCCGAGGCATCATCATTCTCCCCAGCCAGTGGTTCGACAGGCTCGTCAGCGTGAGCCATCCCAGCCGCGCCATCAGTATTCGGAGCAACAACATTCGGGCCAACAACCGCTAACTCTCCTTCGGCAACTTTGTCTTCTGGCGGAACGCGCACAGCGGCGATCAAGGTATCACTGTCGTCCATGCTCATGATTCGCACACCTTGCGTGTTCCGGCCGATCACGCTGATATCCTTGGTGGCGATTCGCTGAATCTTGCCCCTAGCCGTCATCATTAACACTTCGTCATCGTCGTTAACCGACACAATGCTGATCACTGGACCATTCCGCTGCGTGGTGCGAATGTCGCGTAGCCCTTTACCACCACGACGTTGAGTGCGGTAACGTGCCGAACCGTTGGCACTTTCCTCGCCACTCTCGTCCGCGCCACCGTCAGATGCTGGCTCCGCGGATTCCACCGATTCCGCAGTCGCGTCGGCACCACCCTCTTCGTCGGCATCATCAACCGCAGCGGCGTTGGGGCCAAAGTAAGTTCGCTTGCCGTATCCGTTTTCGCAAACGGTCAGCAGCGTGGCATCAGGATCGGCGACAACCATCCCGACCACATGATCGTCTTTGCCGAGATTAATTCCTTTCACTCCGGAAGTGTTCCGCCCCATCGGTCGGGCGTCACTTTCGGGGAACCGAATTGCCATGCCTTTTCCGGTTACCAACACCACTTCGCTGCCCGGGCCGACGACCGCCGCATCGACCAATTCATCACCTTCACGCAACTTGATGGCAATAATGCCACCACGTTTGGGACGGCTATAACTTTCTAGCGTCGTCTTTTTCACCAGCCCACCGCGGGTGGCCATTATAATAAAGTGACCTGGTTGATCGAAATCACGAATGGCTAAACATTGAGCAATTTGCTCACCTTCGGCCAAATTCAACAAATTAACAATCGCGCGACCGCGAGCCTCGCGAGCCAGCTGCGGCAAATCATAAACCTTCTGCCAATAAACTTTACCGGTGGTAGTAATAAACAGCAGGTAAGCGTGCGTGCTGGCTACGAACAAGTGTTCGATCGGATCTTCGTCCTCGGCCTTCGCACCTTTCATCCCCTTGCCACCGCGCCGTTGTGCCCGGTAGGTACTTGCTGAGATGCGTTTGATGTAACCTCGGTGTGAGATCGAAACCACCATCGTTTCTTCGGTGATCAGATCCTCAAGATCGATGTTACCCAGCTCTTCGCCAGAAATCTCAGTCCGTCGCGGGCTACCAAAACGACGTTTTGCCTCTTCCATATCCTCGCGAATGATTGTGTAAATTCGCTCAGGATCGCCAAGGATGTCGAGGTATCCGGTGATTTCTTCCAGCAAAGAAGCGTGTTCGTCTGCCAGTTTTTGCTGTTCCAAATTAACCAATTGGCCCAAAGTCATCCGCAAAATGGCGTCGGTCTGGACACTCGTTAACGTATAAGAATCGGCCTCACCACGCTCGACAACAAACTGAGCAAACCCGGTGTCCCCCAACGCCCGCTGCATCATCGAAGCGGGACAGGCGACATCCATCAAGCGAGTTTTGGCCTCGGCTTGGGTCGAGCTGCTGCGGATGATGCGAATGATTTCATCAATGTTTGCCAGGGCCAGCAACAAGCCTTCGACCGTATGTTTACGCCGCCGAGCTTTGGCTAACAGAAACTGAGTCCTTCGCCGAATCACCGTCACGCGGTGGCGAATGAACTCGACGATCATTTCCTTCAGATTCAACTCACGTGGCTTGCCGTCGACCAACGCCAACAAGATCAAGGAGAAGGAATCTTGTAGCGGAGAAAACTGATACAGTTGGTTCAGCACCACCTCGGGATCGGCGTCCCGCTTGATGTCGATCACCATCCGCACCGGCTCGTTCAGGTCACTCTCATCCTGGATCCCTGAAATGCCCTTGATGCGATCGCCATTGACCAAGGCGGCGATTTTCTCGATCACTCGGTCGCGATACTGCTGGAAAGGAATCTCCGAGACAACGATCCGTGATCGATTCCCCTTCATCTGCTCAATCGTACAGCGAGCCCTCACCACGATCGTGCTACGGCCAGTGTAATACCCTCGGCGAATGGCTGCCCGGCCGCAAATAATCCCGCCGGTCGGAAAGTCAGGGCCGGGAATAATCTCCATCAACTCTTCCATGGAAATATCCGGGTTATCAACCACCCGAATCACCGCTTCGCAGACTTCCGTGGGGTTGTGAGGAGGGATGCTGGTTGCCATCCCCACGGCAATCCCGTTGGCACCATTAACCAATAAGTTTGGAAACCGACTGGGTAGAACTGTCGGTTCAGTCCTGGCCTCGTCATAGGTGGGAATGTAGTCGACCGTGTCTAACTTGAGGTCGTCCAACATCATGGCGGCCACGCTCGACAAACGAGCTTCGGTATACCGCATCGCAGCCGGTGGAAGACCAGCGATGGAACCGAAATTACCCTGCTTGTCGATCAATATGGAACGCATGTTCCACTCTTGGGCCATCCGCACCAGCGTCGGGTATATCACGCTCTCCCCGTGAGGGTGGTAATTTCCCGAAGTGTCGCCTGAAATCTTGGCGCATTTGACTCGACGACTGCCAGGCCCCAAATTGAGGTCGTTCATGGCCACCAAAATTCGCCGCTGGCTGGGCTTGAGGCCGTCGCGAACGTCAGGCAGCGCACGGCTGACGATTACGCTCATTGCGTAAGTTAAGTAACTTTCCCGCAGCTCTTCTTCAATGGGTAAATTGATCAAGCGGAGGGCGCCCGCTCCTCCGATCCCGCCATTGTTCTCTTCGAAAGGCGTGTTTCCCGAGGGACCACCGCCATTTCCGCCATTTCCACTACCGTCTGTAGACAAGGAGCCGTCCTCGCAGGAGAAAGCCTGAGGTAAAGCACTTTTTACCTCGTACCCAGAGCCCGAATTCTACGATTTATCCGCTCGCTCCACCACCCGGCGACCTCCGGGGAAACCTTGGGTGATCCCAAGTTGTCATTTGCTGTCAAACATATTACGCTTTGGAGCTTAGGCAGCGGGTTCAGCTCCCCCGAAGTCGGCAGAGGCCGGGGGGCAAGCGAAGTTGCTCAGAGGATGCCTAGCTTTGTTAGTTGGGTTTGGAGGCGACGAGCTGCGGTTAGTGGATTGCCATTTATGGGCTTTTTCACCAATCAACCGGCTTGTACCGTTTTTTGAACATTATCGTGTATCCGGAGAGTTGCATGTCCAGCCCCGAGCGTTTAGTGGTGGTAGATTTGGACCGAGCGAGTGTCGTTCGGTTTGTTGATCGCAAAATCATCGATGCTTCCGAAATTGAACAACTCGGGGCCGAACTGATCGCGTTGGTCGAAGAGCACAACAAGCATGAGCTATTGCTCAACTTCGAAGGCGTAGAATTTCTCTCGTCCGCCGCTCTCAATAAATTGCTCGCCCTGCATTCGCGAGTTAAAAAAGTGGGGGGCAAAGTTCGGATTTGCAATTTGCACCCGCAGATTCGCGAAGTGTTCGCGATCACGAGACTCGATCGCATGTTTGACATCGATAAAACCGAAGAGATTTCGCTCAAGAAATTTTAGTTCTTTTTGGCAATCTGCTCCGTCGGGAACATGATCCGGCGGCCCGTAACTTGTCTGTCTTCGAGCGATCGTCCGCCAACGGAAATCCTTGTCATTGACGCGAACCTGCACGATTCAAATTGGGGTCTGAAACGAATGTCGGAACAAGGCTCCCAGGCGTGGAACTTCGAAACCACGATTCCCAGCGATACTGCTATCGGTAGCGCCTTGATTAATGATCTTGTTGCCGCGATGGAATCTTTTGGCTGGCAATCGGATCACGTCTTCAGGGTCCAGCTGGCCTACGAAGAGGCGATTGTCAACGCCATCCGCCACGGCAATAAGTTCGCGGAAGACAAGACCGTGGACGTGCGAATGCACTGCGACAACGCTCAAGTACAGATCGTGATTGAAGACATGGGGCCCGGGTTTGACCCGGACGAACTGCCCGATCCCCGCGACGAGGAACGCTTGGAAATTCCCGGTGGTCGTGGCGTGATGTTGATCCGCGAGTTAATGACGGAAGTCGAGTACAACGAATTGGGCAATCGGGTAACGATGAGGAAACTGCGAGAGCAAGTTACCAAGTCAATGTTTCCCGAGGAGGAAGACGAACAAGACGCTGAATGACGGGCCGAGTGGAACCCAGCAGCACCAAGCGACAAGTCAGAAACACTTGGGGCGTGACGAACCAGCAGCACCTGGGCGAGTCCGAGTCGAGCAAGGACACAGCATCATTTCACTCCGGTTCATCTAGTTCGTTCCAGAGCAGGCGAGCGGGGGGGGTATGAGTGAATTGTGCATCACGTTTGCTGGTTGTCGGCAGGCTTATTGGCTGCGGGTCTGGTTGGGGACAAGAAATCGCAAATATTGTCTCAACCCCCTTGAGCCGTGATCCGAAGATAAATTAGACTTAGTCGAGTGTCGAGAGCGGTCAGTTTTCGCGCACAGCTACTCCCCTGTAGCTCAGTTGGTAGAGCAGGCGGCTGTTAACCGCCTTGTCGCAGGTTCGAGTCCTGCCGGGGGAGCCTTTCTGGACATGGCCGAAAATGGCCGGTCCTGGTAATCGCAAAAAGCCGAGACTCACGTCTCGGCTTTTTTGCTTGAATTCCCGTGTTTTTCGACGTTTTCAAAATCGGCCGCCGGAATAGTTCGTCTCTGTCCGGTACGGGATACCGACCCAAACAGCCCTTTCCCGCTCGCCACCCCGAGCCAAACAACGAATACTCTCGAACTCTCTCGGTTAACGGGGACACCCCAGTTAACGCAAATGGCTAAATCAGAGAGTTCTGGCCGGCCGCCAAGAGAGAGTTCGAGACTCTGGGTGGGACAACGACATCACGAGTCGATGGCGGTGCTTTGGCGATGGCCGTCTTGTTTGGATCCCCCAAGGAGTTTGCGATGTCGGACGATCATACCCCCAGCTCGCCGCTCGAAGGACCGGTGAGCAATGCGGCAGATATTGACCAGCTTCAACTGGAGGCCTACCGCCAAATGACGGGTGAAGAACGGCTCAAAATTGGCCTTGGCCTATTCGAAGCGTCGCTTGCGATTGCTCGCGAGGGAATCCGCAATCGTTATCCTGACGCCAGTGAAGCGGAGATCGAAGAAAAGCTAAAAGAACGCATTCGTGCCGGCTATGGAATTGAATCCGCCACAGGCAAAACGTCGTGACGGAAACTGAATTACTCGTTGATTGCCTTTGTCGATCCGAGACGGTTGGCATTGACAACATGCTCGTCGGTTCGATGGCTGGTGCACCGCAATGAATCAATCCCAGCCCAACAATCCACTTCACGGCGTCACTCTCAAGGCGATGCTGGAATACTTGGCCGACGAGTACGGTTGGGATCGGCTTGGGGAGCGGATCAACATCCACTGCTTCAACCACGAGCCGAGTATCAACAGCAGCCTAAAGTTCCTTCGCAAGACTGAATGGGCCAGAGCGAAAGTCGAACGGCTATACCTGAACTCGATCAGTTACGACGAGCGGAAGGGCAAAAACGCCGCGTCCGATGGAGCTAACGAACTGGGCAGCGTTTGGGATCGCGCACGCAAGCAGTAGCGAAAATCAGTGGGTGCCGCCCATTCGTTGCGTGAGTTCAGCGACGGTGGGGCCGGTCATCTAAAGCAGATTGAACTGCGAAGCGACTTGGAACAACGCAACAGCATTGGCCGGGTTCGAATGCATTTCCCAAGCGTCGGCGACTATTTCGCGGATGCTTGAGCGGCTTGGTTCGATATCGAGCTCCGTCACGAAAGGGCGAAGGTCGGACAATTTCGATGTCTCCAACTGGCCAAACGCCAGCCGTTTACCGAGCGGAGATACGATACAATCGCCTTCCAGTGATAGTTCTGTGCGAACCTGAGCCGATGATTCTGCATTGATTCCAGCAAGTTTTTTTGCACCAAGTCACTTTGATTTCCTTGTGTGCCTTCTTGACGCAAAGTCGTTATTCTAACACTGATTTCCCGAGGCCTCGCTTGCACATTCCAACAGAATTTCTGCCGCCAGAAAGACCGACACCATGTCCTCGAACCTATTGGGTCGTTGATGATTGGCTGCTCGCTGGGGCTTACCCAGGCCGGCCAGAACCTGTGGATCATCGCGAGCGGATACAGTCGCTGTTCGAGGCCGGCATGCGGACATTCATCAACTTGCAAAAAGAGAACGAGACAAACAACTCCGGCGTGCCCTTCGTTCGGTACGACGACGAATTGCGAAGACTTGCCAGTGATTGCGGCGAGCATATCGCTCACTTGCGTTTTCCAATTCCCGACGGTGGAACCACATCCGTCGACCGGATGCGATGCATCCTGGACGCTATCGATTTATCGTTGGTCGCCAATCGCCCCGTTTACGTTCACTGCTTCGGCGGCATGGGACGAACAGGCTCGACGATCTGTTGTTGGCTCCAGCGGCATGGTCTTGCATCACCAGGCAACGTGCTGAGTTTGCTTACGCACTTGCGGCAAGCGGACGTTGAGCGGGCGACCTGGAAAGCTCCGGAAAACAAGCAACAAGAAGCTTATGTTTTATCATGGTTGGAATAGCTGCCTGATTATTTGTTGTTAAAGAACCTTGGATAGAAATCAAAACAAACTTCTTCATGCGACAAAATCAATGGCTATCAACTACTTTTTCTATAAAGCTGGGGCAGCGAACGTTTGGCTTTCGCTCGCCGAGGAGCACGGTCTCTATGTTGGCTTCAGTGACGACGAACGAAACGGAGACTCAGACTCCTCTAAAACCAGCATTGCAACCCGCTCACCACGCTTGAAATGGGAGGGCAAGGTGACCGGACGTGACGACGACCACATTGCGTGGATCATGCATCCGGACAATGCAAAAGACGTAATACTAATTCTTTTTGATAAAGAGGATTTGTACTTTTTTAACCCGACGCCAGAGGGTGACGGATGTCGCTCTGGACTTTCCATTCACCGTCCTAATGACCCGAATGGTGCATACGAAAAAGCAAAGACAATCAATCTTAAATTGTTCTCTGCTGGAGGTCCGATTGACATATTCAAAACGTTGCCGGTGAAACTGATCGCGAAGGTTTCCCGATCCAAACTTCACACGAGCATCGACTCGTTATCAGTGTACCAGTTTTTGAATCGTGGCACCTGTCGGCCAATTTGGCGAATCGTTGGGCCAACCGGCCCCGGTCTGTCTGAGATGATGAAGCCGATAACCCTGCCTCGAATATCAGAAAATTGGCCGCATCATTCTGGGGAAGAAAAACCATTTGGTGCCCTAGTTCGACTTTATTTCAATGACTTACTTTCTCGATACGCTAGTGATGATTGGCGGCAGAAGCTTCAGTCCGAACCGCGGCTATCTAATTTCACGAAAGACTGGTCGACAAACAAGAAAAAAAATCTTGTCTGGTTGTCAATGAATCCGATCCTCGTCGAGACCGCCGCCTTCTATTTTTGTCTTGACTTGGGGCTCCTACCAGACGTTGGTGTCGGAAAGGGATTGGACGTCGTTGATATTCGAGCTCGATTACCTGATCGCGTCACTCCGCAACAAATTTGCGATGTACTATCGAAGATTCCTGTGCAACTCAGCGAAGGCTTGCGTAACCGGATTTATGAGGAGAGAGTATTGGAAATTCAGTGTAAAGCGTCTCAAAAAAGCATCGATCGCGACCTTAAGATGCTTCGCTTCGGATACTGGCTCAAGGCGAATACGCCTGATACTGTTCATCTGCCAACCCTACATCGATGGTTGAACGAAAGTGCGATCGAGGCAACCCCCGAGAAATGGCTTTCGCAATTCATAAACATGCAGGTGACCCAGTTATTCTTTGGAAATTGACACGACAGCAGTCATTAACTGAATTTTCCATATAGGAAAGCTTCCGACAATGGCACGCAAATTAGATGAGATCCTTGTGTTCGATGTGGAGTCGACGTGTTGGGATGGGCCGCCGCCGAAGGGTGAGTAAAGCGAAATTATCGAGATCGGCATGTCCGTCGTCGATGGGTGATCGAGTTCGGCAGTTTCTCGGTGAGGGTAACTGGGAACCAACCCGATCCTATCTCTAAGATCGATTAAAACCATTCTTCATCGATAGTGCACATGCTACCCAGACAAATCGTCGCGAGCTATTACCTAATCCAAGCCATGGGCACGGCAGCTTGGTGGGGACTGCTCTTTGCGTACCCTCCGAGCGTTAAGTGGTTTCAGCCGAACGAATGGCCGGCCGGAGCACTGTTGTCGTTTTGGCTCGCCGACTTTGCCTTGATCATTGCTGGTTCGATCATCGCGGCGACTGGAGTCTTGCGGCG
Organism: Kothea flammea; assembly: GCF_052161645.1. Lineage (GTDB taxonomy): Bacteria > Planctomycetota > Planctomycetia > Pirellulales > Pirellulaceae > Laterigemmans. The sequence goes on along the minus strand of NZ_CP197414.1, from coordinate 3,711,498 downwards.
ATCGTGTTGGGCTGGCAACGTGGTTTGGACGGTTGCTGTGGTAACTTGGTATCCGACCCTTTTGTGCATTGCGACGAGCATGCAAACGGGTGAGGCTTGGATCGCGTCGTCGATGATGGTCAGCATGGCGGGGTTGTCGCTGGCGATGGCGACGATTCATGGCAAGGCCGATCAATCGCCAGCAACGATTCGCGTGACTGCGATGGAGCGCTGGCACGCGGTGCTTTGGACGCTGGGCCAGACCGTGATCTTTTGGAGCGTGTTCCTGTGGGTGCTGCCGATGGGGATCGTTGAACTGGAGGGCTACTGCGGCTTTGACGGGTTCGAGCACGCGTTTCAATCACCCGCGTCGGTCGGGTTGTTTGCCATCGCGTCTTGCCTTGGCCTATGGACCGGGGGCACGATGGCGACACACGGCAACGGAACGCCTCTGCCGACCGCAACGGCACCTCGGTTGGTGATCGCGGGACCGTACCGATTCGTGCGAAACCCCATGGCGCTGGCGGGCATCGTGCAAGGCCTCGCGGTGGGTTGGTACTTGGGCAGCTACGCGGTGATGGCTTACTCGCTGGTCGGTGCCGTGCTTTGGCACGTCGCGGTGCGTCCGGTAGAAGAGTCGGACCTGAAATCGCGTTTCGGTGAGGCTTACAATGACTATCGGCGGCGGGTGCTTCTCTGGATACCTACTTTCGGTCAAAACGCAAATCCAATCATCAGCCCAGACGAACGCGAATACAGATGATAACAACATTCGAAGAAGCCTTTCAGTTCGTCATTGACCATAGGGTTTGCACCGTATTCGGCAGCAAAGGCTCACCACACCCATCGCTGTGGGATAATACCGCACTCTCTGAAAAGAGACCGAAGGCGGGGGGATGGAGCCCGAGAGTCAAGGCTGTTTGGGACTGGAAAACCCGCATTCCGCAGACCTACCCTGAATTGGTCTACTATGGAAAGATAAAAGGCGGCGATGCGGTGCTGATGGAAATGCATTACTTCCGCGACACACATTACCCGGCAGTTTTTCAGCCCATCAGCGATTTGGATGAGCTTGCGCAGCAAGTCTACGAGTTCATCCGCTTGGAGCCTGCGTTCACCGGGCCGCTGCGAAAGCGAGCGATGGAACAATTGGGTTGCACGAAAAGCCAGTTTGATACCGCGATCAAGAAACTACAGATCAGTCTCAACATCGTTCGCTCCAGCGATCCGTCACTGAAGAATGACTTTTGGCTGACCATGCGAGAGGTGCACTTGGACTTGGTCAACCAATACGAGACCAATCCATCGAACGAACCGGGCGAAGTCTGATGAGCAGATCATTGAGTGCCGCGAGTGCCGTTGTTGACACGATGTTTTCTAGGGAAAAGGACGCATGAATAACCGGAGTCTGCAGCGAGATGGGTTCTGTTTGTTGGAGCAAGCGGTTACGCCAGAAACTGTCCAACGCATGTTGGCTATCTTTCGCGACACATTCAACGTCGATTCGGAAGACGTCCGAGCACGTTCCAGCCGCGGGCATGTTTATGCAGCGAGGAATTTGATCGCGACGATTCCTGAGGTCACGACGGTTTGGCAGTGTGATTTGCTGCTGACATTTTTACGTGAACAACTCGGCGAAAACTTCGGGTTAGTGAGAGCGTTGTTCTTTGACAAACCGCCTGATCGTACATGGGCTCTCGCTTGGCACAAAGACACGGCGATTGCGGTCAAGGACAACGCGATCGTTTCGGAGTTCTTCTCGCGGCCGACGATCAAGGCCGGCGTGCCGCATTTGATCGCTTGCGATGAGGTATTGAAACAAATGCTGACGTTGCGGATTCACCTTGACGAGGTCACCGACGAAAACGGACCGTTGCGAGTTATCCCCGGTTCGCATGTTTCATCGACGAGTGACGGCGACGGTTTGGATGCAACCGTGGACGTTCATGCCATGGCCGGCGACGTGCTGGCGATGCGACCGCTGATCAGTCATTCCAGCGGTTCTTCGGTCAAGGGCACGCGTCGGCATCGCCGAATCCTGCATCTAGAATTTGCCGCGTCGTCGACACTGCCCGATGGCGTTACTTGGCACGACTTTGTTGTTCCGCGGTCGGCTTCCTTAAACCGAGGTTGACCAACCGATTCCACCTCTTGCGCTGCTGTGCCCAGTTGGGGCCGATTGCGATTTGACGGATTTCGCCCTCGCGGAAGCGTGAGATTCGCTCGGTGGTGGGTTCGAGGTCTAGGATCGCTTGCTGGATGTCCGGGGCGAGGTTGGTGAGGTTGAGGATCTGCGTGACTCGGGCTCGGGTGATGCCGGCAGTACGGGCGATCTCGGCTTGGTCTTTGACTTGGCCGGTGGCGAGCAAGTGCTCCAATCGGATCGCCAAGGCCATCAGTTTGGTAACGTGCGGCAGTCGCGGCGTGGGCGGGCGTCGGGGCGGCTTGGGCGGGCTGATGCGGTGTCGTCCGTGAGGTCCGGAGGTTGTTTGAAATTTGGCTTGGATGTGATTCATTGTTGGCCTTCCTGGTCGGAGCGATGAGTTGCGGTTTGACTTGGCTTGTAAGATTGCAAGCCGGCGGGGCTGAGCGTGATCGAAAGATTGCCTTCGATGGGATCGTGTTCGATCCGTTCAATCAATAAAGACATCAAGCGGCTTCGTTCGCCGATGGTGAGATGTTCCCAAAGCGACTCGAGATCCTTCACCGCTCGCAAGATGGCCAGGCGGTCGGGTGCGGCCGTTTCGATTGCCATGAGTTCGTCGCTGAAGATTTCGAGTCTTTGGCGATCGCGTCGATGTTGGTCCGTGAGCGTGGCCAGCGAATGCAGTCGTGACGCTTCGCGTTTGGGATCGCCAGAGGGTGTCGACAAAGCGTCGATCGCCTTCTCGGCTTGATGAATTGCCGAAGCAAGCGTGGACTGTTCTTTGACAAGATCGTCGCGGCGTTTTGAGACGGATCGGCCGACTCGCAAGCATGTTTCCGAAAGCAAGTCCTCGTCGATAGTCAATGATTGAAGCTGGGCGACGATGAACCGCTCGACTTCTTCGGCTGGCAATGATGCGCGAGGGCATGTCTTATGGCCGCGTTTCGTCGCCTTTCCGCAAACATAGTAGCGGTATCGTTTGCTGTCGCGGCGCAGGCTGCTGGTCGTATGAACCATCGCGGCGTTACACTTGCTGCAGTAAAGAAGGCCAGCAAGAATGCCAGCGGACCGACCGTGCAGGCGATCACCCGCGTTGATGCGGTTGCCATGCAGTTGCTTCTGAACAAGCTCGAACAACTCGGGGTCGACGATGGCGTCGTGTTCGCCTTCGTAGACTTCATCACGGTAGGTGACTTTACCCATGTAGATCCGATTAGTCAGCAACGCATGAAGCGAGTTCTTGTTGAACGGAACGCCGCCGACCGTTCTGCCGGACTTGGTCACCCACAACTTGGTCCGCCACCCAAGTTCCCCGATCGCGTCGACCGTCGGAATCAAACCTTTGTGTTCGAGGTAGAGGTCGAAGATCCGGCGAACACGAACGGCCTCGACTTCGTTGACAACCAATCGTTTGGTTTCGCGATTCAAGTCGTATCCCAAGATTGGTCGACCACCGACGTACTTGCCTTTGCGTCGTGCGGCACCCATCTTATCGCGCGTTCGTTCGCTGATGATCTCGCGTTCAAACTGAGCGAACGAAAGCAGAATGTTCAGCGTCAGCCTGCCCATGCTTGAACAGGTGTTGAACTGTTGCGTTACGGAGACGAACGAGCATCCCGCTTTGTCGAGCGTGTCCATGATCCGCGAAAAGTCCAGCAACGAACGGCTGAGTCGATCGACCTTGTAAACTACAACGCAGTCGATCTTCTTGTCCTCAATGTCTTTGAGCAGACATTGGAGAGCTGGCCGGTCCATGTTGCCGCCGGTGAAACCGCCGTCGTCGTACTGGGTCTCAATCTCCGTCCAGCCTTCATGGCGTTGGCTGGCGATGTAGGCGGAGCCGGATTCACGTTGGGCGTCCAGCGTATTGAAATCCTGTTCGAGCCCTTCGGTGGTTGACTTTCGAGTATAGATAGCGCACCGAATCTCTTTGGGCTGTTTGTTGGGGGCGATCATTGGGCCACCTCCTGTTTGCGTTTCAGTTTAAAGAAGGTGAAACCGTTGACGTGCGACCCTGTGACCGCGTTGGCGATCGCCGAAAGCGTTTTATACGTTTCGCCGTTGAACTCAAAATCCTCTTGGCCGACAAGCACCGTGATCTTTTGACCCTTGTAGGTTTTTGAAAGGATCGTGCCGGCCGGCGGGAGCCTCGGATCGCGTGTTTCCTCGTTGACCGAGCAAGTTTGCTCGTTCGCGGTTTCGATCTGCTGAGTAAACGTTGTCGACGGACGTTTTCTCAAATCAGCATCATCGGCCATCGCAAGTGCTCGCTGACGAACGCGTTCGGGCAGTCCGCCCTCTTCGGTCGCTTGCATTTGCCACGCGATTTTTTTGACGAGCCAATCGCGGTTGTGACTTCGAGGCGAGTGACCACAAATGTCTTCATAGTGGTCTTTCAATTCGGCCGTCGCCATGCGTTTCATGCGAGCGACTTCTTTGGTAATGTTCAGCGGCATTGGGGTCTCCGTGACGAGAGAGAGAATTTGAAAAATTGGCGGTGCGTTAACCACCGGTCACAGAGAGCAATCGTTTCTGCTGGAAATCAAGCCAGCATGCGAGACGTTTTTCGAGTCTTTTTCTGACGTCTTGCGCGGCGTCGTTAGTTGCCGAACGACGGCGTTGGCGAGGATTTCGGCGATTTCACTTTGCTGTTTACCAATTAATACGCGTTCGGTTGTCTGCATGTGGTCGGTGGCCCTTTGAGGAATCAGGAACAAACGGCGGAGTTAACAACCGCCCTCACCTGTAGACCTACTGGAAGAATCGCCCAAATCACGAAGTCCGGGCAAAATTATTTTGACCAGACCGAACGGCCGCGGAGACGAAGGACCGCTTCGAGATTGTCGGCGGTGTCCCACAGCAGACGTAGTTCGCTGGCTGTCGGGTCAGTGAAGCAGCGGGTAACGTCGCTCTTGGACATGCCGGCCAGTTTGGCGAGTTCCGTTTTGCTGGGGCGCGGCAGCAACGCTGCACAGCCTTCGCTGTCCGCCGTTGCGACAGCGTGGTCGGCCGCTGATGCCAAGTGCCGTTTTAACTCATCACGTAAACGCTCGATCTTTGCGGTGCGAGTGCCACGCTTTTGTCTCGGCTTGGTGGGTTTGCTATCAACGTGCGTGTGAATCTCGAACGATTCCCCGATGGACTCCCAGTTGATTGTGAACGCGGTTGATGTTGGTGTCGTTATTTCCTCGAGTGCCAGCACCAAGCAAGGAACCTGCCGTTGCCAGAAGGCCGTACATCCAACCGAGGGCGTGAACAGGATCGCCTTCGGTTGGCTCTTTAGCTTGTCAACGATCGCGCCGTTGGTTCGTGGAGAGATCCCGCGAACGAATCGCAGTTCGCGGCTGCGTGAACCAATGGTGTGTCGACCGATGTTCCATAACCACTCGCCGACGCTCGGCTGAATCGACAGCCTTGAGCCGGCAAACAGCAACGCGAGCAAGCGCTCGGTGTCGATCTGGAATTGATCGGTCTGACTTTGCTTCAAACGAGTGACACCACAATCGCCGACGACGAACCCGAATGGTCCGTTGGCCGTGTCGTGGTATTCGATCAGGTGCGACTCGCAACATTCATCGCACCACCAATCGGTGGCGGGGACGGATGGGCGAAGGACGCCGGCCGAATGCAGTGGAGCGAGAATGCTCGTCCACCGTGTCATCAACTCGTCGACGCTGAAGGATGCTGAATCAGCCTCCCATCGCCGCCAGAGCGGATTGGTCGCCGCTGGCATTATCTACGCCCCACATTTTCAAGTGCTTTTGAACGATCTCGGCACGATCCGAAGTCAAACGGGCCAGGTTGCATGAAGTCGGTGTGACTCGGATAGTCGGGCTGCTTGCACGTCGAAAACGCGACGTTGGAAAATAAAACTTGATCTCCACAAATGTCGTCTTGAAATGCCAAAGGGAGTCTGGCTCTTTACCGATTTCATCTTCGATCGCTTGATAGATCGTGTCCTGTTCGTTCTTGCGAGCGACCCCTACAGTGATCGGGCGGTCGGTGGCTTTATTGAACAAACCGATCGACTCGATGCGGGCACGGATTCGGTCCATGGGATCGGTGTATAGCGTGAACGTTGAACTCTTGAGATGCCCCAATTTGTAAGGAGCTTCGCGTTGAAACGCCCCAAGTTCCCAGCCCAATACGGCGCGGCTGAACTCCTGTTCCAACTGTGCTTTACGCGGCTGTTTGATTGACGTTGCCAATTGCAAAGAGCCTTCCAGTGGATGATAGGCGAAGATGATCTGCGTCGTCGGACGGATCGTGATCGGCGTCAGTCGGCCGCTGGCATCATGCGTGTTTTCACTGCGAACATAATCGTCTGGGTGAGCAATGAAGTAGATCACGTCGTTGCGTTTGATGATGTCAACGCTAGTGAATCGTCCGCGTCCGTCACGCCGAAGTAGATTCGAGATCGCGTCGCTGAGTTGTTCCTTGGCATCGGCAGCAATTTCGAGATCCTCTGGCACATCATTGCGTCGACGCCAAAACTGGCACTGTTCCAGTTGCAAGAACATCGCCGATGATTTGAAGATTTCCGGTTCGTACAAACGCACCCACATTGCGCGACCGTACAGGTCGAGATCTTCGGGTATGCGTTGCATCAGATCGTTGACGTGGTGAAGCTGCGCGCCGTCGATGAAGGCGCACATTCCGGCCGCGTTTGCAAACGAGTGAACGTTTTGAAGATCGATATCCATCTCGTCTCGCTTCGCCGCGGGCAACTCGTCGTGGAAGGCGAGCATCGGTTCGATTTCACCTTCTCCAAAACATTCAATTGAAAACGGTAACTGCCCCGGAACGTGGTCATCAAACCATCTTTTCAGCAGGTGATTGGGAACCGCTCGCACGACGGACGAAATGGCAACTTGTTGTGACATATTTATTGACTCTTCGACTTATGAGAAACACCGATGACCTTTCCGAGCACACGAAAGTCGCTATCAGGCTGAACCACAATCGGTTTGTACTTCCGGTTTTCCGGCAGTAACCGAATCGCTCCGTCCTTTACTTCCAAACGTTTGACCGTCGCCTCGTCGTCAATCAACGCGACGACAATATCGCCATTTTCAGCAATCAGTTGTCGACGAACGATTATGACATCACCGTCTCGCATATCCGCATCCTTCATGCTTTCGCCGCTAATTTGCAATGCGAAGCATAGGTCGCGACCCGCGAGTGTCGATGCCACCATGACCTGGCCGAGGCAGTTCTCCTCGGCCAACATCGCTGGTCCGGCTTTGACCACGCCGACCAGGCTCACCGGGACCAGCGACTCGATCGTTTGGCTCGGACGTCGCAGGACACGCAAGCTTCGAGCCTTGCGAGGTTGGCGGGCGACGTAGCCTTTGCGTTCAAGTTGCAGGATCAATTGGTGGGCGCTGGCGGCGGTGATTCCGAGCTTTTCACCGAGTTCGGTCATCGTGGGTGCGATGCCGTTGCGATCGATCGCGGCCGACAGTTCGTCGAGGGCTCGCGATTGTCCTTCGGTGATGGCCTCTTGGCGGGGTCTTCCTCGTTGAGGCTTGCTGCGGGGCATGTTTGGCATCCTTGACGGTGATTTTACGGTGGCTCGAATTAGCGCTGATAGACTTCGTTTCGTGCACACATAAATCTAGTCACGCGGATTGTGCCGGCAAGTCAATCTTTGCTAGCAAAGCTCGAAACATCGGAAAATGCTTGGCGAGAATTTTTCTTTAGCGCTGATAGATGAGGTGGACATCGACCGACCTCCGTCGGCTCGGAACAACGGCTTGCCGTAGAGGTTGCTTGTCTGGATGTCTTCGATCGTCGGAATGAACTCAAATGGCGAGGCTTGGAACCAGGGTTGGCGGTTCTCGTCGAGCAAACTGCCGAGCATTAATGGCATCACGAAAGTGTCGCGTGTCCTCCCCGACTCGTACAGGATCGACCCGAAAGTGAATTCACTTCTTTGGATTTCAGCCCAACTCGTGTCAGGCGGAACGATTTTCTCCAGCACAATGTTTTCGAAGGCGGACAAGAACTGAATCAATTCGCGGTCGCCGAGGATTCCATCGGTGATGTCGCACCGGTCCAAGCTCGGATTAAGTAGCAGTTTGCCCAAACGGCCCAGCATCTCTTTTCGTTTCGTTTTTTTGGCGGGTTTGACGGCGAAGAATTTCTCTTCGGCTAAAGCGTCGTGTGCTGATTCACTGATGGGGTATTCGAAAGGCAGGATTCGCATAATGGGTCTCCGGTGGGAGGGATGTTGAAAACACGATCCGTGCATGTTGCCCAATGCCTGTGACACCTTTGGTCACACGCAGAAATTTTTTTTGGAAATCTGCATTGCCCTTTCGAGGGGTTCGCAAAGACGGCCGTTGGTGCTAGCCAACGCAACTGAGACGGCAGGGCTGTGCGCTTTAATAATATCTTTGCTCGGACACAGCATGGGCCACAATCGACGGGGGATATGGCTGACTTGGTACGTTCACCTGTGGCAACGCCTTCTCAAGGTCTTTAAGCTTGCCATCCTGAACTTAGAGGACGGTAACTCAGAGGTCTTGCTTGGCTTCCCGATGCTTAGGTGGTACTGATGCAACCCGTATTTACTCGATTGAACTGCTCGTCCACCAAGGAAGTCCTGCAAGAGTTGTGGGACCGACGCCTGATCGCCCTGCACTATGAAGATTTGTTTAGCCTCAACCCAGACGATTACCCCACCGCCGGGAAGCATGCGCTCAGCCGACTTCATCGATACGCTCGTGAAGGAGCGGTCGTTGCGGCAGACTTTCGCAAGCTATACCGGGATCGACTACTGGTCGGTGAAATCGAACCTGGCTCGCAGTTGCGGGCCGAAAAATTTGGGGGACGGTATGTTTACAAGGTGGCACAACTGACGAATTGCCGTGAAGTGCTTTACACAGCTTTTCCCGTGCTACTTGCAATTCAGCCGCGACAGGGCACATTGGTTGGCTGGCCCTCAGCAAATGCTGTCCTGCGTAGTGCACTATACGGCAACCCTCTTCCGATCGAAGTGAGTTCACTATCGCCAGACCAGTTTGAAGTCGTTTGTTATGAATATCTCCGCGCTGTCGGAAAAATTAATCGGTTGCTGATGCCGATCGGTCGGGGCTTGATCGACATTGACATTTTTGGGATCGACGGGAGCGATCGGACAGTCCTTGCTCAGGTTACGCAGAGTCGCAACACTGCGGCAAATGCGGAAAAGATGAAAAATCTTTTAGCTCATGGGGAGAAAGACTCTAAACTCTATTTCTTCGGAATTGGGAAGAAGATACCAGATTCTCCTGGCGTCGAAGTGCTCGATATCACTGAAGTATTCAATGATGTTCTCGATGACAAGGAGTCACGCAAGATGGTTTTTCGCATGCTTGGATTGCCGTCTGAAGAGGTTGATCGCGAATCAGTCGGGCGTCCCGACGAAATACCGAATGAAGATCTTAAGCTTGAAGATGTTCCGTCGGATACTGCTCCGATCCACGATATCGAGATGTTTGCATTGACATTTATGGCGTTTGATTACTGGAATGTTAAAGATAAAGCTTATTGTGGCGAAATTGACGATGTTTGCGATTGTCTTTCGCACCTTCGCACAGAACTGTATTGGATGCAGCGGGCTGGACGCCACGGAAATGGGATGTCTAGAAATGAGGCGATCCCGATTTTGAAACGTATTCGCCAAGCTCTAGAGAAAAATACCCAAACATGGTGCTAGGGCGTCCGGAATGAATTAACCGTTTCGGAAAACCGGAGTGTTGGTCACGAATCCGCTAGGTCGTTGTTCACCTATGTGTGGGAGTGCGCTGCCCCAAAGCAGACGCACTCAATTCTTACACCGCGAGCGATTGTCCGATCGCGACCTGCCGACGGGATTAATCTCCGTGCCAGCGTCACCTGCAGGGGATACGACGAACAAGGCCCCCCCTCCTTCGAGCAACTTCCGCTCAGTCGCATCGCTCGGCGTTTGGAGTAGCGCCGCGTCATCAATTGATAAGGGGAGATCTCATGCCTGTGACACCTTTGGTCACACGCGAAAGAAAAATTTCCAGAAATGCTGACACCCTTTCGAGTGGTGGGCGAGCGTTGCAGTTGCAGTTAGTGCGATTTGCTGCAACTGCAACAACAGAATATTCCCTGTTTTTTCCCCGCGAATTACGGAGTGAAGCGCAGTTGCAGTTATCGCCGAGTGCGATTTGCTGCAACTTCGCCGGTGGGTGTGGCCGCTGCTGAAACGCGGCCGTCTTCAGAAACCCACTTGCAGACGGAGTTCGCTCGTGACCGCTTCCAAACCCTCGTATTCCTCTTCAATCGACCTGGTCGCTCCCGGCAATGGACAGACCGATGCCGACCAAATTGCCCGTTCGTTGATCGCCGATCCGTTCACCCGAAAGGTGATCCACTGCCGCGTGCTCCAGTTACTGCGTCTGGCCGAGTTCGCCAGCGATAGCGAAGACGACCTGACGCAGGAGTTTCTGATCCGATTGACCGACGCGATGAAGGTCCACAGCGATTCGGTCGGCCATCGCAATCCCTACATCGTCAGCGTGGTCGATCGTCACTCGGCCACTTTGTTGGAACACCGCCGGGCATCGATTCGGTATTCCGTCGACGGAGTGTCGCTGGATCAAAGCGTCAGCGAGCCCGAGATCGGTCCGGTCTTGTTCGCCGACACCTTGAGCCAGCAAGACCAGAAGCGTCGCCTGCAAATCCGTGTCCTCGAGCCTCGGGATCACTCGGACTTAAAAAGCGACTTGGCGGCCGTGGTCCAAAAACTCTCCGTGGCCGACCAGCAACTGTTGCAATTGCTTCTTGACCAGAACGTCACCGACGCCGCGAAAACTCTGGGTGTTCCGCGATCGACTTTGGCCTCGCGGCTCGAGAATATTGCCGAGATTCTCGAGGCCGAAGGGCTTCGCGAGTACCTGGTGTAAAAAAAGTTTCTCGCCGGTTTCGTGATTCGACCACTTTTTCCGGTAGGTCTACAGGTAGCCGGGAAGGATCCCAAGTCACTTGAAACCTTCAAATCCTTTCACCCACGGAAGCCCATGCCCAACGTCACGATTGACATCGAACGTCGCGTCGCCATTTCACTCGCGGTCGGCCGTTACCTGCGATCGGCCGATCGCTTCAACGAAGCGTCGAAAGAGTTCACCGGAGCGTGCAAGTCGCTGCGTCAGCGACTCGGTACCGAGCAACGATTCGTTGTGCAGCTCGACTTCAAGCACTACCTCGTGACCAGCGATCGCGACGGCAACTTTGATGTTGAACACATCCAATCCATTTGAACAACCCAACGTCTCATCCATCTGACTACGGAGTCATCTAAACAGTGCCAAACTTGCTTGAAACTATTCAAACCGGCCGACAATCGAAGCCACCACGGGTGTTACTTTACGGTACAGAAGGGGTGGGCAAAAGTTCGTGGGCCAGCCAGTCGCCCAAGCCGATCTTCATTCAAACCGAAGACGGCCTCGATGAGCTCGAATGCGATCGCTTTCCACTGGCGACCAAGTTCGATGAGACAATCGCCGCTCTGAAAACGCTCGTCAACGAGAAGCACGATTACGAAACCGTCGTGATCGATTCGCTCGATTGGCTGGAGCGACTCGTCTGGGACAAGCTCTGCGGGCAATACGGCGTCGAGTCGATCGAAAAGGTCGATGGCGGGTACGCTCGCGGTTACATGCACGCCCTCTCTCTGTGGCGTGAAGTGCTCGATTTGCTCAATGTGCTTCGTTCGCGTGGCATGGTGACCATTCTGATCGCGCACTCCAAGGTCGAACGGTTCGAGGACCCCGAATCGTCGCCCTACGATCGCTACTCGCCGCGACTGCACAAACATGCCGCTGCGCTGATTAAAGAATGGTGCGACGCGGTCCTCTTTGCCACCCGCAAAATGCGAACTCAAAGTGAGGACGCGGGCTTCAACCGCAAACGCACCGTCGCTCACGCGATCGGCAAAGACGGGGGTGAGCGTGTCATGCGTGCTTATGGCTCGCCAAGCTGCGTGGCCAAAAACCGCTACGGCATCGCCGAGGAACTGCCCCTGTCGTGGTCCGCTTTTGTGGCAGCGATGGCCAAGTGATTGATCCAGTTACCGAACTTCCAACCTACAGACTCCAGACTAAGGACTAAAGACTTCCTATGGCAAACCTTCATGGCTTCGATGCCAACACTGTTGAACCCGCAGATGATCTCGAACCGATTCCGGCTGGCAAGTACATGGCTGTCATCACCGACAGCGAAATGAAGCCGACCAAGTCCGGTGTTGGATCGTATCTTCAGCTCACGCTGACCATTATCGAAGGCCAATTTTCAAACCGATTGCTGTGGGTTCGACTCAACCTCGACAACCCGAACGCGACCGCTGTCGATATCGCTCGTCGCGAATTGTCGGCAATCTGTCGTGCCGTCGGCGTGCTCACCCCGAGCGACTCGACCGACCTACACAACCTGCCGTGCGTGATTGCGGTGAAGTTGAAGCGCCGCACCGACACCGGCGAGTTGCAGAACGAAGTGAAGGGCTACTTCAAAAAGGATGCCATCGCCGAACCGGTCGTGGCTTCGAAATCAAGCGGCACGGACGCCCCCTGGAAGCGATAGCCGCGCGGCCTCTCCTGATCGCTTCCAGGTCCAACAGCCGGCCGGTACGGGTTGCCGGCCGGCTGTTTTCTTTCTTGCCAGACAAAGCCATGCACAAGCTGAAACTACCTTATCCACCCTCGGTCAACCGCTACTGGCGACATGTCGGTCCGCGCGTGTTGGTCAGCAAAGAAGGGCGCGAGTATCGAACCAAGGTTGGCGTGTACCTGAACAATAAGAAGATCGAACCGCTCACCGGCGACCTGATCGTAGACATCAAGTTGGAACCGCCAGATCGTCGCCGACGCGACGTCGATAACGTCCTCAAAGCGATGCTCGACTCACTGCAATCCGGTGGGGCGTTTCACGACGACAGTCAGATCGTGCGACTCACGATTGAAAAGCATGCGCCGTTTCCGAGCGAAGGTCGTGCTCATGTATTTATTCAATCGCTCCCCGAGTCTGTCGACCTCGCCGACGCTCGTGTTTGCTTACGATGCGACCAGGTCTTCGAGTCAACCGGTCCCGGCAATCGCATCTGCCCCCCTTGCTCGCTGATCAATCAATCGCTTCCGAGCGTGATTCCGATCTTGCGCGGAGCGAAACGCCACAACGGGGAACCGATTCAATGAAGCTCCGCGATTACCAACAAGCAGCCGTCGACGCGGTCTACAACCACCTCCGCAGCCGCGACGATAATCCGGTCGCCGTATTGCCAACCGGTGCCGGGAAATCGCTCGTGCTTGCGAAGATCGCATCAGACGCGGTTCAGCAGTGGAACGGCCGCGTTCTGATCCTTGCCCACGTGAAGGAACTATTGGAGCAGAACGCCGACAAGGTTCGTCGGCTGTGTCCCGATATCAAGGTCGGGCTTTATTCGGCTGGGCTAAAGAAACGCGACACGAACACACCTGTGTTAGTTGCCGGAATCCAGAGCATTTACAAGCGGGCATGTGACCTGGATCCGTTCGACCTGATCGTTGTCGATGAGGGCCACCTCATCAGCAAGAAAAACGAAACCAGCATGTATCGGCAGTTCCTGGCCGATTGCAAAGTGATCAACCCGCACGTCCGCGTGATCGGTCTGACCGCTACGCCGTTTCGGCTCGACTCGGGTATGATCTGCTCGCCGGATCATTTTCTGAACAGCATCTGTTACGAGATCGGAATCAAAGAATTGATCCGTGACGGTTACCTATGCCCGCTGGTATCAAAGGCCGGCATCAACCGCGCAGACTTTTCAGGCGTTCACATGCGTGCCGGCGAGTTCGTCAGTGAAGAGGTCGAGCAACTGGCCGGCGACGACGCCCTCGTGTCGGCCGCGTGTGGCGAGATCGTGGAACTGACGGCTGATCGTCGGGCGGTGTTGATCTTCGCAACGTCTGTGGCACACGGCCGGCAAGTCGTCGAAACGTTGCGTGAAAATCACGGAATCGAGTGTGGGTTTGTCACGGGTCAGACGCCGGCGGATGAACGCGATGCCTTGTTAGCCCGCTTTCGGGGTGACCATGTGGCCCAGCGCTCCACGGTCGGAATGCTCTTTGACACCGGCAACGGAGCGATTGGCCACTCTCCTTTGCGATTTCTCTGCAACGTCAACGTACTAACCACCGGTTTTGACGCACCGCGCGTTGATTGCGTGGTCATGCTGCGCCCGACGATGTCGCCGGGGTTGTTGTACCAATGCGTCGGCCGCGGATTCCGCTTGCATCCTGACAAACAGAACTGCCTAGTCCTCGACTTCGGCGGCAATATCGAACGCCACGGTCCGATCGACCAGATCAAACCGAAGGAAAAGCAGCTTCGGCCCGGCAGCGAACCGCCGGCCAAGGAATGCGAAAAGTGCCACACGCTGGTCGCATGCGGCTATGCGAACTGTCCCGAGTGCGGTCATCCGTTCCCGCCGCCGGATCGTGAAGCCCACGACGCTCAAGCAAGCGACGCCGGCGTGCTTTCCGGCGAGGTCACGGACACCGAATACGAGGTTCATGATGTGAGCTATCGCATTCACCGGAAACGTGATGCCGATGAGGACGCGCCGCGGTGTTTGCGAGTCGATTACATGATCGGGCTCGATCATTGGCAAAGCGAGTTCATCTGCATCGAACACTCCGGCTACGCCAGACGCAAAGCCGAAGCGTGGTGGCGCGAGCGTTGTATTCATCCGTGTCCCGCGACCGCCGAGGAAGCTCTCGATCTGGCCGAAGTCGGTTTAATCGCCGTGCCGGAATCAATCACGGTCCGTTCAATCGCTGGCCAGAAGTACGACCGGATTATCAAGCAGTCACTCGGCCCCTTGCCGACTGAAGCACTCGAAGAACCCCCGTTTTAGTATCCACCAACCAAGGATTCGCTTTGGAACTATTGATTCAACTTAACGATGGTCCGCTCGATGGCGTCGAAATTGTCACCGATTCCGACGTTTTCAGACGTGTCCGTAGCATCACTGCTGAGGTTGCGGTCGACGACGATGTTGAGGCACTTGAAGACGCTGAGTTAGTCGCCGCGAAGTACGATCTTTACATCAATGAACCCACAGCAGCGGACGACGGTAGCACGCTGTGCTATTACCACGAGGACTCTACGCTGCTTCCGAGCCATCCGTTGGGCAAGCTCCGTCACTTCTTGTCCGAAAGGGATCGCCAACACTGGGACGATTGGTTAAGCGACATTTCGCTCGCACTGGACGAATGCTACCGAGGTATGGACTCCGGTGCTCGTGGGAAGCATCGTGCCAAGAAAGCGTACCTGCGCGCTCGAAAACAAATCGATGCGGTACCCGACATCGCAACCAAGTTTTAGTCGTCGCCAGATCGGTGAATTCTGCTTTCCGAGTGTACTATTGTTGTAGCTGGCAATGTCCCAATCCTACCAAACCGATGTGCGATCACAGGTTGCCGAGTATCGCCAACGTGGCTGGTACTGCGTTCCACTGCGCCCGCGGTCAAAATCACCGGCCCGTCGCGATTGGACCAGCTTGCGTCTGCAACCTGACGTATTTCCAAGCAACAGCAACGTCGGGATTATCCTGGGCGAGCCCTCCGGTTGGCTCGTGGATGTCGACCTCGATTGCCCCGAAGCGATCGAGCTGGCAGATCAATATCTCCCTCCGACGCCGGCCATTACCGGTCGGCCGTCGTCGCCAAAGTCACACCGCTGGTACATCGCCACGGGAGCAACGACACAAAAACACACCGATCCCAACGACGGATCAATGATCGTCGAATTGCGGTCGACCGGCGGACAAACCGTAGTCGGGCCCAGTATCCACCCCGATGGCGAACGCTATGACGTTCTCGATGCCGAACCGGCAATCGTTCCCGCACCGATGCTGGCTGCCTGCGTGAAAGCATTGGCCGATGCCGTGATCGTCAAGCGTGGCGTAAACATCCAGGCTTCAAGACCCGAACCGCAATCATCGTCTGTCGGCAGCCAGCAGCACGATGATGTCGAAGCCCGAGCGATCGCTTACCTCGCCGCGATGCCACCCGCGATCACCGGCAGCGGAGGTCACAGCCAAACGTTCGCCGCCGCGACCGCGCTGGTTCATGGTTTCGGCATCGAACCAGACCGCGCTCTCACAATCCTCGCCGCCGAATACAACCCACGATGTTCGCCGCCGTGGTCCGAGCGCGAACTGCAACACAAAATCAACCAAGCGGCAACCAAACCTCATAATCGGCCGTTCGGATGGCTCCGTGACGAGGGTCCGATCGAGCCGGTCGGCGAAACGGTCGACCTCAGCGGATTCATGGCAAAGTCCACATCAATGGTTTTCACCGCCGAGCCGGATCCGCCCAAGCCGATGCCGGAAGATCCCGGTGTCTTGCCCAAGTCGCTTCTGCGTTGTCCCGGTTTCATTTCCGAGGTCATGGACCATTGTCTTGAAACCGCTCCGTATCCGAATCCGGTCATGGCTTTCTGCGGAGCTTTGTCACTGCAAGCGGTCCTGGCCGGCAGGCGAGTGCGTGATCCAGGCGACAACCGGACGAATTTGTATCTGCTTGGACTCGCTCATTCCGCCGCCGGTAAAGACTGGCCTCGCAAGCTCAACATGCAGATTCTGCAGCAAGTCGGCATGGCGGACTGTGTTGGAGAGCGATTTGCCTCGGGTGAAGGCATTCAAGACTCGCTCCACCTGACCGAGTCGATGCTGTTTCAAACCGACGAGATCGACGGTCTGTTGCAGTCGATCAACAAGTCTCGCGATGCTCGCTACGAACAAATCATGTCGACGCTGCTAACGATGTATTCGTCGGCCAACAGCGTGTACCCGATGCGTCGCAAAGCTGGCAAGGAAGCCGCCGGCGTTATCAACCAACCCAACTTGGTAATTTTCGGCACCGCGATCCCGAACCACTATTATGCCGCTCTCTCGGAGCGAATGCTGACCAACGGTCTATTCGCTCGCATGCTGATCTTCGAGTGCGGCCGGCGTGGCAAGGGGCAAGAACCCAAGATCCGAGAGATCCCCGACTCGATTCGCGCGACCGCCGAATGGTGGGAGAACTTCCGTCCTGGTGCCGGCAACCTTGTTGATTGGAATCCAACGCCGGCGATCGTCCCACATGACGATGACGCTCGGCGATTGCTGTGCGATGCCCGAGTGAACGCTGAGACTCAGTACGACGCAGCCGAAGTCGAGAACGATTCGGTCGGCACCACGGTTTGGGGGCGCGTAAGTGAACAGACCCGAAAGCTCGCTTTGATTCATGCCGTCAGCCGCAATTGTCGTGATCCAATCATCGACGCCGATTCAGCCCGTTGGGCCATCGAGGTCGTCGAACACCAAACACGACGCATGTTGTTCATGGCGGCGTCTCACGTGGCCGAGAACCCGTTTCATGGCGAATGCCTGCGGTTGCTCGAAAAGCTACGGAAGGCACCCGAGCGGACGCTGCCGCACAGCGTGTTGCTCAAACGAATGAAGATGGAAGCGAAAGTGTTCCATCAATTGATTGACACGTTGGTCCAGCAAGGTGACCTAAGCATCATCTCCGCCGAGACCGCCGGACGTCCACAACGCGGTTACCGAATGACCGATCAGGCGATGGCCAAAGACGAGGGTGAAGAAGCGGGGTGAAAGTGAACGAAGTCTGCCGTCGCGGGGTGAAAGAGAGTGAACGAACGCGAAAGAAGGGTGAATGAGGTTTGAGCATAAAACCCGTAAATATAAGAAAAAAATACCTTCTTTCACACATTCACCCGTACCCGCCCGCGCACGCGAAATGCCCGCGTATGCGTGTCTACGCGAGACGGGGTGAAAGAGGGAAAGAAGTTTGCCCCGTCGCTTTTAACGAATGCTGTCTCCTGTTTCCATTCTCTCTTAAGGATCTCCAGTGAACTGTTCCGAGTGCAACTTCTATCAGGCTATTCGTTCAACGTCCTGCTTACCGCTTAGCCAGCGTTTCGGTGAGTGCCGACTTCACCCGCCTCGTGTCGTCGCTACATCGAATCCCCGTGAGCATAAAACGCTCGCGGCGTTTCCGATCGTCAGCGAACACGATTGGTGTGGCGAATTCGTTGCCTGGCCCGCACCGCTGGGCGAGCGTGCTACGAATCAAGCCAATGCGGCCTTCGACGCGGCGGCCCACGACGACGCGCCACGCGGCCCCTTGGCGGCCCGCACGGGCCAGTGCCAACCACTGCCCGAGCGATCGCCAGGCTGCAGCGATTAGGTACTTCCCGGCCCTTGAAACGCCCCTGAGGGCCCCGGGAACAGCGGGGAGATTAGACACAGTTAGTTTAGATTGTCCGAACAAAATTAAGGATGAAATTTATGGATTGGAGTGAAGCGTTTGAACGAGAACTCGACCGGATCGAGGCGGAACGGGAAGCGAACCCAACGGGGCTGAAAGCTCCCGATCCAAACCCACCAAAAACTTGGAGTGAAGCGATAGACCGATTGCTCATCGAACAGCAAACCATGGTCGAGCAGCATCAGGAGTTATTCGGCGAATAATCGTCGAGTCCGCACAAAGCTAGTTTACCACCCCCAACCATCCAATCAGCCAGCCATCGAACGACACAACGATCGACCTCTTTCCGTCTCAATTCTTAACTGGAAAGGAAATCGAATGTTGGTCCTTGAATCTCACACCAACGATTGTCCGCAATCAATCCCACCGCCAAAATCCGTCGCATGTGAACAGTGGCTTCAGGTGCCCGGCTACGAGGGACTCTACGACGTCTCGTCGCACGGGCGACTACGCCGAGCAAGCAAATCCAACATGGCTCCGGCTGGTTACATCTTGAAGCCCACGTTGGACCATGAAGGATACCCGCGGTACCAACTGTCCCGTCGAGGCCGCTACTGGACGGTGAAGGCTCACCGTCTCGTCGCCATTGCATTCCTTGGTGAACCACCGTTCGTCGGAGCTCACGTCGCTCATTACGACGGTAACAGAGACAACAGTCGTCTCTCCAATCTTCGATGGGCCACACCTCAAGAGAACGAGGCCGACAAGAAGCGACACGGGACAGTCAAAGCTGCCAACCCCGGTGAAAGGCATCACTTTGCCAAGCTCACCGAAGAGCTCGTCGGTCGGATGAGAAGCCACGTTGCTGGCGGTCAAGCCATCAAGTCCACCGCGCGGCAATTCGGCGTTGCGTATCTCACCGCCTACGACGCGATCGTCGGCAATACGTGGAATTGCGTTACGGATCCAGCCCCTGTCAAAAAATCGCGGAGTAACTGAAATGGAAGTCAAATTAGTTCCGATCTCGGATATCAAACCTTACGAAAACAACCCTCGTTTGAACGATGACGCGGTTGACGCAGTCGCACAAAGCATCAATGAATGGGGCTTCAGGCAACCCTTGGTAGTCGATACCGCCGGCGTCATCATCGTCGGCCATACACGATGGAAGGCGGCAAAGAAGCTGGGTCTATCGGAAGTTCCCGTTCATGTCGCGACGGACATGGAACCCGAGGCTGTGAAAGCCTACCGGATCGCCGATAATCGAACCGGCGAGAACGCCCACTGGGATTTTGATCTGCTGCCGATCGAAATCGGCTCGCTACAACAATCTGGCTTCGATTGCGAACTGTTGGGCTTCAACCCCGACGAGCTGGCAAAGCTATTAGATCCGGGCACGAAGGAGGGGCTGACCGATCCGGACGACGTTCCCGAGCCGCCAGACGAGGCGATCACCCAACCCGGCGACCTGTGGATCCTCGGCGATCACCGGTTGCTATGTGGAGATTCGACCAGCGTCGAAGACCTCGATCGGCTGCTCGGCGGCGCCAAGATCCATCTTTGCAATACCGATCCTCCGTACAACGTGAAAGTCGAACCACGCAGCAAAAATGCGATCGCTGCTGGGAACAGCTCCTTCGAGGCCGGCAAGGGCAAGACCAAAGATGGCCCGAAGAAGATGCGGGCCAAGGATCGGCCACTGGCCAACGACTTTGTCTCCGATGAGGAGTTCGACCGGTTGTTGAAAGCTTGGTTCGGAAACATCGCACGCGTCCTCGAACCCGGCCGGTGCTTTTATATTTGGGGAGGGTTCAGCAACATTGCAAACTATCCGCCTGTCTTGTCTGCATGCGGTCTGTATTTCTCGCAGGCCATCATTTGGGACAAGATGCATCCTGTCATGACGCGGAAAGATTTCATGGGCGCGCACGAGTGGGCGTTCTACGGTTGGCGACAAGGGGCGGGCCACAAGTACTTCGGGCCGAACAACGCCACTGACTTGTGGCATGTCAAGAAGATCCCACCGCAAAAGCTTGAACACCTCACTGGCAAGCCGGCCGAACTGGCCGTCATGGCAATGCAGTACTCATCGCGCAAAGGCGAGAACGTGCTCGACTTGTTCGGCGGCAGCGGTTCGACGTTGATCGGTGCCGAGCAGACCGGCCGCAAGGCGTTCTTGATGGAGCTTGATCCCCCGTACTGCGACGTGATCGTCGATCGCTATCAGCGTTTCACCGGCAAGCCCGCGGTTCTCGAACGGACCGGCGAGTCACCCATCCCGATTGGTGCTCGCGAGGAAAATATGCGGTGATCGATGTCACTAGATTTTTTCGTGCGCCCAACCGTCATCTGTCATCAGGTACAGATGCTCGGCGTTCAAGTACCGAGCCAGACGCGGCAAGTCCGATACGCCAGCCAGTTCTTCCGTCCGACGGCTGGTCGCGAAGTACTCGGGGATTTCCGGCCGCGGCGGCAGCGAACGGATCTCGCCGCCCTGGATCAGCTCGAGGGCTTCTTCGGGGTCGACGTAGCCGCTTCGCAAGATCGGCAGAACGTGATCGGGGTAGCCGTCGAAGTGCAGATAGGTCGCGAGGATCGAATCGTCTGGTAACCGCAGTGCGATTATGGCTCTTGTGGACATGGTTCAGTTTCCTTTGGGTTGAAAGTCGGGATCGGTCGCATCGAGCACATCGGCGACATCCGGTGGAATGGAAAGCATCAGAGACCGGCCGCTGTCCCAGTCAACATCCACTTGCGTCCAATCGCTGTGTGGATAGACGCCTGCGACTGTTCCAGTCGCGCCGGCGGGAATCGGGTCGGGGTCATCGGCCATCGAAACCAGGCGGACGCGGTCGCCCGCCTTGAGATTTGTTTGTTGGTTCATCAGTTGCGAACTCCGTTGGTTTCGTCCAGCAAGGCAGCGACCTCGGAGAGTTGAGCGTTGATGAGGTTGATCGCCCGGACGTGCGCCCAGCGCAGCGATTTGTTATCCGGCCGAACCATGCGGTCGAGTTGTAGTTCGATGTGTTGCAACAGGTCGCGGGCGATCTGGTGGCCGTTCTCGTAGGCCGGTGCCGGTTCGATCGGCCTTGCATGAAGCGTCTGCGTGTTGGGCATGTTGTTGTTGCGTTTGGGAGGGAAATTTGAGAACCGTGTCGGTGACACCCATGAGCCATCAACGGCCGCCAATTTCAAGCGAACACTGGCAGATATTCGCAAAGAATGTGGATGTTTTTGGGCATCGGAACATGACCGCGGCAAACGCCGCGTGTCGTACGTTTGCAGAACACCGCGTGTCTGGGCCAGCTATGAGAAAACGCCCGAACGTGGCCAACGTCGGGCGTGTGCGGCGAAGCGTCACCAAAGTAGAGACGGGCTTGCTGTTACAAACCGCGGGGAACCAAAACGTAAGAACCTGCTCCGGTGACTGGAAAGGACGCACCATCAGAAGTTCGCGCGAACAACGTATCCCCTTCTCGATAGACATACTCGACCGTTCCCGCAGCCACCGTCCGGTTCTCGATGGTTCGCAGGTCGTAAGTCACACCGGGTTCAGGGGTTGCGCGTTCACCTTCGCTCAAATCGGTAACCCCTCGCAGGTCATAAAAGTGCTTTTGCATCGCAAGCGTCCTTATTGTTTAGCTGCGAATCGTGAACCGGCCGCGTTCCGTCTTCACGAACCGGCTTTCGTCGCCGCGCTTCAAATCGCGAAGGATCGCCGAATACAAGGTCGCGTGCGGGGTCTTACCGCCAGGACTTTCCCAGAGGTTTTGTTCGATCATCGCGGTAATCATTTCCTGCGCGTTCATCGGTTCGCCGGAAGATTCCAAGACCTGCAAGGCCGCCTTGACGCACGACAGTTTTTTCTCGCCCGCGGCCGCGCCGCTCGCGTTTTCGGTCGCCGGCTTTGCGGTGCGTTTCGTAACACTAGGTTCAGCGACCGGCGTGGTTTGTCGCGCCGGCCCCTGCAGTCGACCTGCGGATTTGATCCGCACCTTTTTGTTGGTCGCGAGGTTCGTCGCGTCCCAACCGCCGGAAGAGTGCTCCGCGTCGATCCGTACGACCACCTTTCGGTTTGTGACCTTTGCGTAGTATTCGCCACCAATCTTTACATCTGCCTTTTGCATCTTCTTGACTCCCAACAAGTGTCCGAGGTTGGCTGCCATCGTCAGGCCGATCGAACCACCGATCGACGACGCGGTTCCGCTCCGCGTTTCGGCTTACAAAACCGCGCCCAGCAGGCTCTTGTTAAGCCGTTCGAGCATTTCGCAAAAGATGTAGTGCTCTTCCAAGAGCGGACCGTTCGGGCCGAGGTCGGCGTCGGCCTTCTCGAGGGCGTCGACCAACGGGCGAAGTTCGTCGGCGATCTTGTTGTACGACTGGCGAATCTCTTGGTAAGTTTCTGCGTCGAGCTTTTTCATCTCGGTTGCCAGGGCGGCGGCTTTGGTCTTTTGCGTTTCGTTCAGGGCCATGGTTTGGTCTCCGGTAAAGGGTTTTGTTCGTCGCCGTTCGTTCGGCGTTACACACAAATGAGCCATGGTTTGGAAAGAAGCTCACGCGAAGTGCAGCATCTTTTCGCAGTCTTTTTCCATGTTTTTCAAAAGCTGCGAAAAGTACCGACACACACGCGAATTCACACCCGCGTGTTTTCCAAAAACTTTTCGGCGAGTTCTTCGACTGCGTCGTTTAGGTGCGCGAGTTCGCCTAAGAATCGGTCGAAGGTTTGGTCTTCGGCCGCTTCCAAAAGCGGCATGTCTTGCACGGCGGCATGAAGTTCGGCGATCCGTTTTAGCGCCCGCGTGTGGGCGAAAAGGAGTTGGGCGCTGGTGGGGCGTGCGGTTGCGTTGGGCATGGTTGTGTCTCCGTTGGAATATGTTGTGCATTTGATCTCGGTCGTTCGTCTCGTATGCCGCGCGCCGTTGAACCGGCGCGCGGCGTTTGATGCAGCACTAGCGAAGCTTCCCCTCGAACTCGTTCGCGGCCTTCCAGATCGCGCGATACAAGTCTTCGACAGCGATCCGGTGCAAGCCTTCGGTTTCGGTGTCGCCGGCTTCGATGTCGGTCAGTTCGCTGACTTCCGAGGTGAGTTGCCGGAGGGTAAAGAGCGTTGCCTGAACGGTCGCTTCCAACGTTAGGGGTTGTGGCATCCGCGAGTGGTATTCGAAGTTCGTTTGCATGAGTGTGTCTCCGTTTGGGTGAATGAAAAACCGTCTTGCGATGACACACATGAGATTGCATGTAGGCCTCGGGCCGTGAGCTACTTTTCAGTAGTTCCACGACCCGTCACTCCAACGAGGACTACTGCAATGCCGAGACACAATGAGCCATCAAAACCCACTCCTCGCAAGCGCATCAAACTGGATTCCGGCGAAAAGGTTTTCGTTGGGGTCGACGTCCACCGGAAAACCTACGCCGTCACGGTCTGGAGCGAGTCTCGCGGACTGATCAAGCACTGGTCGCAACCAGCGAAACCGTGTGACTTAGTCACACATTTGGATCGCATCAAAGACCACGTTCAGCGCGTCGTTTACGAAGCCGGCCCGACGGGATTCGGACTCGTTCGGGCGCTTCGCGAAGCCGGTTACAAAGCCGACGTCATCGTGACCTCGCAGGTGCTCCGAACCAGCAACAACTCAACCAAGAGCGACCGACTTGATTGCGGCAAACTTGCCGAACATGCTTGCAAAGATTTACTTAAAAGTGTCTATGTCCCGAGCGAACAACAGGAGCAAGACCGTCAACTCGTCCGGTTACGCGAACACATGGCTCGCAAACAAAGACTCGCACGACAACAGATCAAAAGCTTCTTGCTCAACTATAACATCGAACAACCACCTGGATTGTCTAGCTGGAGTGAACAGGGCTTTGAAAACCTCAAAGCGTTGGACATGCCATCAACGCTTCGCTATTGTTTCGACATCTTGATCGAAGATGAGAAACATGCGCGCGGTCAGATCGTAAAGCTCAACGCTGAGATAAAGAAGTTGATACACGAGAAGCGGCATCGTAAAAAGATCGAATGTCTTCGTAGCGTTCCTGGTGTCGGTGTATTGACCGCGATCACGTTTGTCACAGAATTGATTGATTCCGAGCGGTTCGACGACGCTGGGGAAGTGTCTCGTTCGCTCGGGCTTGCGCCCTGCGTCTACCAAAGTGGCGACCGCAGGCGTGAGGGCTCAATGATGAAAGATGGTAACGAGCGAGTGCGTACTATCCTCGTCGAAGCTGCTTGGCGTTGGGTGGCGGTCGACGATCGCGGCCGGCAATGCTACGCGCGACTATTGAAGAACACCGGTGACGCAAAGAAGGCGATCGGCGGCGCGGCCCGGAAACTGGCGATCATCATGTGGCGACTGTCCACCAGGCTCGAAATCTATCGTCCACTCGAAGCGGAGGTTCCTGAAACCACGGCGGCGTAAGCATCTGTTTGACACATCATCACCGATTCAAGCGTTCGCACGAATCACGCGAACCTGAAAAGAAGGCAGGATCGAACCGAGGGCGAGGTGACCGCGCAATCGCATGGCGGAGCACGACAGCAAGCTGTCGAATGCTCGATCATAAGCTGGCGGCACCTCAACACGATTGGGATGTTCCTCACGTATTCAAACAGGTGCTTCGAGCACGGATAGCAGCGGGATCTTTTTGGGCAGCGAGCCGAGTGGCACGTGAATCCAGTGTGGTGGATTTTTTAAGGCATGAACTCCGGTGTCCAAAGGGCTTGGGGAGCACGCTGAAAGTACGTAAACGCATCAACACAACAGAAAGCCCTCGACCGAACAAGCCGATCGAGGGCTCTCACTTGGAAGCACCATTGGCGCACCATCGGCTCGGCTATCCCTTGCGAAGTTGCGTCCCCGCAGAGCTTCGCTCCGTTTCACCGAGCACAACTAGCTTAACAAAACCCAACAAAGCACGCGAGCAAACAACGATTCATCGGGGCAGACCGCGAACATGGCTGAGAGCATTGGACTCTGAACATGAGATGGCGACTGCCCCGAATTTTCAAACTTTACCCTTGACAACCGGGAGGCCTCATAGCAGCCATGCGTTCCAAACAAGCTCAAGCCAATTCCGGCAGCAATTTGCAATGTTTTTCAGGTTTTTCAGAACGCCCGAAGTGGCCCACAAATGCCCCGTGTCGCAACCGTCGAAAGGGTCGGCGAATCATGCCGAAACAACGAAACGCCGCGTCGTTGGGCCAACGACGCGGCGTGTGGCGGCGTCTTGAGCCTTCGCCGGTTACGAACCGTCGTCGTCCGGTTCGTTCGGTTCCATCAATTCTTCCAAGCGGTCGCAAAGGTGCCGAAGCGTACCGACGTCATCCCATCCGATCGCCGGGCCGTCGTCGCTGGGGGCCGGCATGTCCTCGATCCGTTGGTGCAAGTTTTCAAGAAGCGTCAAAGCCCGAATATGCGCCGCGGTGTAGTCGCGTTCGATCGAATCTCGATTGGTCATGTTTTGGATTCCATTGAGTTTGAAAGCAGAAAAGGCCGGCGGCGCTCGTCGCGACGCCGGCCGAATGGTTTGCCGTTAGCAATCGCGGCAGGTTTCCCAGGCCCGTTTGCTGCCGTAGCAGATCTGTCCGCCTTCGACGATGTAGACCATCGCGTCCTGGGCGACGTCTTGGTCGTCGGCGAATTCGTGCGGGTCGTCTTCCTCCGCTTCGTTCATTTCCGCGCCGCTGGTCACTCCGGCAATGCGGTTTTCAAAGGGCCAGCTCTGCTGCGTCATCAACCGCACCTCGCAGTCTTCGCCGTGTTCGTCGCGGTACTCTTCCAAAAGCGAAATCAATTGTCCGAGGGTCATGTTTGTCTCTCCGTTTGGGTGAATGAAAAACCGTTTTGTGATGACACACATGAGCCATGCGCTTCAATGAAGCTCAAGCCGCTCCAAGTCAGAATTCGCAGGTTTTTTCCATGTTTTTCGAGATGCCCGACGTGGCCCGCAAACGCCCCGTGTCGCGATCCAAAAGACGGACGGCCGTTACCTATGACCTACCGGAAAAGAACCACAAATCGCGAAACTCGCGGCGAGAAAACGAAAAAACGCCGCGGGGCCATCCGCGGCGTTTTCAAAGCGGCAAGCCGCCGGCGATCAAATCGCCGCGTCGTACTTGCGGGCCAAATCGAGAAGTTTCTTTTTGACCGGTCGGAAATCGCATCCGGTTTCGCCGTTGGTCAATTCACCGAACCGTTTGTTGCGAAGCTCGCCCTTGTACCAACCCTTCGTCCATCCGAGTCGGTAGAAGAGCCGGTTGAGTTCCGTTTCCCCGTGGCCGGCTTCTGGTCGGTCCCAGCAAGATTTGGTTCCGGGCTTCTTGGCATAGTCCCAACCCGCGCAGCGTTTGGTGTTGAGGGCGAGTTCGGCCAAGCCGAGGATCATTTGGATGTAGCCGATCAGTTTGGTTTTATTGAGCGTGCCGGCGAAGGCTCGAATCTCAAGGCAGTTTTTACCCCGGGCCAAATGTGTCAGGTTCAAAAGGTGGTAGCGGTCGCTTTCGCATCGCATCTTCGCCGCGTCCTTGTTGCCGTAGGTCTTGATTTGTTTTGCCCATCGATCTCGTTCGCGTCGTCGCGTGCCGGTTGCTGCGTAGATCGCCTTCTCGTGGTTGGCGATCAAGGAAATCAGCCGGGCCAATGCGGCCGCGTCGCCGTTCCAAGAAATGGTGATGTGCAGGCCGCAGGATTCGTTGATCCGCGCCCCGCGTTCCTTGATCGCGTCAACCGCGGTCTCTACGTTTCGCAGCCCTTCGTAGCCGCGAAGGATCGGCGATACGAACTCGCAGGGTTTGCGTCCCATTGGCGTGCGGATGCTGCCGTCGCGTTCGGCCTTCCATCCGGCCGGCAGCCAAGCGACCGGCAATCCGTTGTGGTAGCCGCCGATCGGTGTGCGGTCGTGGCCGGGCATGTGGGTTTCGATTTCGATACCGAAGGCGATGTCGTTTGCGTGCATGGTTGTGTCTCCGAAAGGCGTGTGAATGCGTTTGTTGAATCCACATGAAGCCATGCGTTTTGAGACACCTCAAGCAAAGTCTGGCAGTAATGTTTCAGTAATTTCCAACTTTCTTCGGACCCCCACACGCGGCCATGTTTGGCCCTGTTTCGCCGAGTGAAACATGCGGCCGACCATTCCAAACATGGAAAACAATGCGACAGTCGCCCGCGTGTGCGGCGTGTCGCGAACAACCCCACGCACCGGAGGCTTTCCGCCATGGAAGGCGAATCAAGAAGCGTCAACCCAAACCGTTTGACGGTCGAGCAACTATCCAAACTTTTGACGAGTTCGTATCGGCAAATCGTGCCGACCGAGCAGATCTCGCAAGACCTCGCCGACGGCGCACCGACCAACGCCGACGGCACGATCAACCTCGTTCACTACGCCGCTTGGCTATTGCAGGAGAAACATCGTGGCGATTGATATTCAACGGATGAAGCCGAGCCAGATCTGCCGGACCGTCAATAGCACGCCGCTCGGTACGGTGCTCAACGAACGGCAACTCTATCGCTACCGAACCGAAGCAGGCCTTCGCATCGGAGACGGCACCCACGTCGACCTATTGAAGTTCACCGCGTGGTTGATTGAGAAGCGACATGCACCAAAGCCGCCAGTCGATGAGGACCCGTACGCGAAGGTCAAAGAGAAAGCCCGCGCGCGAAACGCCGCCGTCGCGCTGGCCGGTCGAGACATCGGTGAGCTGCCGGAAGTCGAGGACATCGAACGAAAAGCCAGGGCGGCCGGTAGCTTCCAGTTCTTTTGCGAAGCCTACTTCGGTCTCACGTTCCATCTTTCGTGGTCGCCGGACCACATCAAGGTAATTCGTAAGATCGAAGAAGCTGTCGTGAGAGGAGGATTGTTCTCGCTCGCAATGGCGAGAGGATCTGGCAAAAGTTCCCTCGCCGAAGTCGCTTGCATTTGGGCGGTCTTGAATGGCTATCGCGACTTCGTTTGTCTGATCGGTAGCGACGAAGGCCACGCCTGCGACATGCTCGACTCGATCAAAACCGAACTCGACGCCAACGAACTATTGCTGGCCGACTATCCCGAAGTCTGCTTTCCGATCCAAGCGTTGGACGGTATTTCCAACCGCGCCAACGGGCAACTCTATAAAGGCAAGCGAACGCAAATCGGTTGGACTGCAAAAGAGATCGTCTTACCCACGATTGCCGGTAGCAAAGCAAGCGGCGCGATCATCACGGTCGCTGGCCTGACTGGACGCATCCGCGGGATGAAATTCAAACGCCCCGACGGAAAAACGGTTCGGCCATCGCTCGTCGTTTTGGACGACCCGCAAACCGATGAATCCGCTCGCTCGCTTTCGCAGTGCGCCAACCGCGAAGCAATCCTCGCCGGCGCGGTCCTCGGACTCGCCGGCCCAGGCAAGAAGATCTCGGGCATCATGCCTTGCACCGTCATTCGCCCAGGCGACATGGCCGACAACATCCTCAACCGCGACCTGCATCCCGAATGGAACGGCGAGCGCACTCGCATGATGAATGCGTTCCCGACCAACGAACCGCTATGGCATCGCTACGCCGAAATCCGCAGCGAGGGCTTGCGGGCCGGCGATGGCGGAGCGGCCGGCACTGAGTTCTATCGCCAGAACCGAGCCGCAATGGACGACGGCGCGGATGTATCGTGGAAAGAGCGATTCAACCACGACGAACTATCGGCGATCCAGCACGCGATGAATTTGAAGCTTCAAGACGAAGCCGCGTTCTTCGCCGAGTACCAGAACGAACCGCTGCCGGAAGAGACCGTCGGTGCGGATCAACTAACCGCTGACCAAGTCGCCGCCAAGATCAATCACATGCCGCGAGCCGGCGTCCCGATCGCCGGCAATCATCTCACCGCGTTCATCGACGTCCAAGGCAAACTTCTGTTCTACGTCGTCGCCGCTTGGGAAGACGATTTCACAGGCTACGTCGTCGACTACGGATCGTACCCCGACCAGCAGCGAACCTACTTCACCCTTCGCGACGCCCGACACACGCTGGCCACCGCCAGCGAAGGAACTGGACTCGAAGGCAGTATCTACGCTGGCCTAGAATCCTTGACTGACCAACTGCTCGGCCGCGAGTGGCAGCGCGACGACGGAGCGGCCATGAAAATCGGTCGCTGCTTGATCGATGCCAACTGGGGCCACTCGACCGACGTCGTTTACCAATTCTGCCGACAAAGCCCCCACGCCTCGATCTTGCTACCCTCGCACGGCCGCTTCGTCGGAGCGTCCTCAAACCCTTTCAGCGAATACAAACGCCGGCCGGGCGATCGAGTCGGGCTCAACTGGCGAGTTCCCACGATCCACGGCAAGCGAGCGATCCGCCACGTCATCTACGACACCAACTGGTGGAAATCCTTCACGCACGCGCGACTGGCCGTCGCAATGGGCGATCGAGGATGCCTCTCCATCTTCGGCGATCGCCCCGACCAACACCGCATGTTCGCCGAGCAAGTAACCGCCGAATACTTCGTCCGCACCGAAGGCCGAGGCCGAACCGTCGACGAATGGAAAGCTCGCCCCGAACAGCCCGACAACCACTGGCTCGATTGCCTGGTCGGATGTGCCGTAGCTGCGTCAATGCAGGGGGCCCTGCTATTCGGAACCGACCGACTATCTGCACCAAAGCGTGAGCGAGTCAGCTTCAAAGAACTCCAACGCAAAAGGCGAACCTAATTCTACCCCCGGAAGCTTGCTCCGTTCCTGTCCCCGAAGTTTCCGAAGTTTCCGAAGTCGGCCGCCGGAGCATCGAACAGAATCGGCCGAAAACTGCTTCGGAGTGCAGAGCCGAACGCATTTTCTGGATGATTTTCACGCTAGCGGTTGGTCCAACCGAACGCTATTTCACCTGCAAGCATCTCGCGTCGGTCGGGCAAACCTCTGCGTTCCAGCGTTGGGCATTGCTGCAAACGCACCCGATGCGCGTTGTCGCTTAGTCTTGGGTAGAACGCTCGAAAAGTTCGCGGGCCTGAGTGACGCCGGGGCGTCTTGAACGATAGGGACGCCTATTTGCCAGGGGCGATCGGGGAGCTGAGCGCCTCCAGCGCCTCGTCGAGCGTGAAGCTAGCCGGCTTCTGGCGAGGCGGAAATTTTTTGAAGGTCTCCAAAACCTTTGCAACCTGTTCCTGAATGGGGACAAGTACGTACGCGCGACGATACCACCAGTCGTTGTAGTTCATGCCCTCCTGCGCACGCTCGCCCGGATCAATCTTGAGATCAAAGAAGATAGGTGCCCTGAGAGTGGTGAAAGGGTTACGCCAGACATCAATTCCCGTCGCTTCCTGGATCATGAAGTGAGCCTTAATCCGCTTTCCTCGGACCGCGAGCAGGTCGCCGTCGTCACTGAAATAGAAAAACCCTGGACGTGCGCTTCCTTCGCTCTTGCCAGAGAGATAGTCGGTCTGATTGAATCCATCCAGATGCACCTTGTAAGTCTTGTCACCTGCTTGGTGTCCCTCAAGAAGTCTCTCCTTGATGTCCGGCTTTCCGGCGGCGGCGAGCAGGGTCGGCAGCCAGTCTTCCCCTGCAACCAGGTCATCGTATTTGCTGCCCGGCTTGACGGTACCGGGCCAGCGGATCAAGGCGGGCACGCGCCAGCCGCCGTCCCAGTTGGTGTTCTTCTCACCACGGAACGGTGTTGAGCCCGCATCAGGGAAGAGACAGACCATCGGGCCGTTGTCGGTCGTGTAAACCACGATGGTATTCTCTGCGATACCGAGTTCGTCGATATAGTCGAGCAATTTGCCGATGACGGCATCGTGTTCAACCATCCCGTCGGCGTAAAAGCCCAGTCCGGTCTTGCCCAGGTTTTCCTCCTTCACGTGGGTAAAGTTGTGCATCCGAGTGGTGTTAAACCAACAGAAGAACGGTTGATCCGACTTGGTCGCGCGGTCGAGGAAGTCCTTGGCCACGCCGAGCACCTCTTCATCAATGGATTCCATCCGGTTTTTGGTCAATGGTCCAGTGTCCTCGACCTTCCCGTCGGCAAAGCTGTGGATCACACCCCGCGGACCATATTTCTTCTTGAACTCAGGGGCTTTCGGGTAGTCTTCGTTCTCGGGTTCTTCCTCTGCATTGAGGTGGTAGAGGTTACCGTAGAACTCGTCGAACCCATGATTGGTCGGCAGGAACTCGTCCTTGTCGCCAAGGTGATTCTTGCCGAATTGGCCGGTCCTATAGCCAAGTGGTTTGAGTAGTTCGGCAATCGTCGGGTCTTCGGGCTGCAAGCCCAAGTCAGCGCCCGGAAGCCCAACCTTGGAGAGGCCCGTTCGGAAGGGCATCTGCCCAGTAATGAACGCCGAGCGACCGGCGGTGCAGCTCTGTTGGGCGTAATAAGCCGTGAGCTGGCCGCCCTCTTTGGCAAGCCGGTCGATGTTCGGGGTGCTATAACCCATCAGGCCCTGGTTGTAGGCACTGATGTTCCAATATCCGACATCGTCTCCCATGATGAAAAGGATGTTCGGCTTCTCTTGCGCGTAGCCGTTCGTTGAACTAAGCAGCAGAAGAATGACGAAAAGGAGTCGCTGAAAGTGCATCATGTTGGTTCCTGAAACTCATGAGAAAGAAGTTTGCATTGAGCGGTCAGTAGGGGGCAGCGTGTTTACTTCAGTACCACACGAACGCTCCGGATCTTCCCGGTAAAATGGAAGGGACGTCGCGGGAAATAATCGCGAGAAACGGTGGACCCCAGATCAACACCCACATCAAAGCTCTCGCTCGCTGTAAAGGCTGCTGGCGCAGTCATCGTCGCAGTGGTGCGGGCGAATTCATCACCGTCCACGGAAAGCACAATATCTGCGGGAGATCCCGGACGGGGAAACTCCAATGAGGTGTCGACGACGATTGTGTGTTTTCCGGCGGCAAGTTTTTTCTCCGATCTGGCGATAAACCGCTGAACAATCATCAGGTTGTATTCAAACACGAGATAACCGTCATCCATGTAGCAAGTCAGCCCGCCACCCGCGCCGCCCAGAGCATACAGCACGCCGTTGGCATCGTCGCCACATTCCATCTCGATCGTGACCGTATTGCTCTTCTTTCCGAGGCCCGGCGCGGTGAACTCCGGCATGCGTGTCGTGGTCTCGTCGAACACCCAGCTACGGTAAGGCGAAGTGATGACGTCTTCGGGGTGGAGTCGCAGCCAGATACCAGCCCCGATCGGGAAGACCTGATTTTCCGCTGCTTTCTCCAGAAACAGTTCCTTCAACTCTTCCAGTTTCTCAGGGTATGATTCCGCCAGGTCATTCGACTGAGAAAAGTCTTCGTTGAGGTTGTAGAGTTCCCATTGGTCCTCTGCGGAATCCCAGTTCGCCAGCCCTTCTTGCGCATTGACCCACGGGATCAGCGGTCCAAACGTACAAGCGTACCAACCGTCTTTGTAGATACCTCGACTACCGTTGTTATCAAAGTACTGCACCGACTTATTTTCTGGTGCATCGGCGTTATCAAACGAATCAACCATGCTGACACCGTCGATGGGATCTTGCGGGAATCCGTTGACCACGTCCGGCGGTGTGATGTCCAACAGGTCATAGATCGTCGGAGCGATATCGTTGACGTGGTAGAACTGGGATCGTGGCCGCTTGTCCGGTTCGATTTTGTTGGGCCAAGAAATTACGAGCGGATTGCGAGTTCCACCGAAATGCGATGCGACGAGTTTCGTGTAGCGAAAAGGGGTCGATCCGGCCCACGCCCAGGAAGCGTGATACATGTTGTCGGTGAGCGGACCGCCGAGAGCATCGAGACCTCCAAGTCCCTCCAACGCGTCGAGTTGTTGCTCGATCGTATTCGGGATTTGATTCTGTGCCAACAGCTCACTGATTGAGCCTTTCTGACCCTCGGCCGACGAACCGTTGTCGCCCCAGATATAGAGGATCACGGTGTTGTCGCGTTGACCTGTTTCTTCCAGGTAGTTGACCAATTTGCCAACTTGCGCATCCGTATGCTCAACAAAGCCGGCGAACAGCTCCATGAGCCGCAATTGAAACTCACGTTGGGAATCCGGGATATCCTCCCAAGCTGCCATCGTTTCGTCGCGCTGGGTCAGTTTGGTGTCCGCAGGAATCCAACCGAGTTCTTTTTGTCGAGCGAAGATCTCTTCCCGCAACTTGTCCCATCCTTGATCGAATTTACCGCGGTACTTGTCTGCCCACTGCGGAAACACATGGTGAGGACCATGAGCCGCCCCCGGTGCCCAGTACATCAGGAACGGCTTGTCGGGTGAAAACGATCGGTGCTGTTTGAGCCATGTGATCGCCTTCTCGGCCATGTCTTCAGTGAGGTGATAAGTCTCGTCATGCGGAGGCTCGATGGCCGTGGTGTTCTGGACCAGTCGCGGTTCCCACTGGGACGTTTCACCTGCAAGAAAGCCGTAGAAGTGATCGAATCCGTATCCGGTTGGCCAATAATCAAATGGCCCCATGGCCGTCGTTTGATTCGCTGGCGTGTTATGCCATTTGCCAAACGCCGAAGTTTTGTAACCGTAATGGCGTAGCACTTCCGCGATGGTGGCGGACGTCTTGGGGATCACGCCCGTGTAGCCGTCCCAATCGACGGCACGTTCGGCGATCGTACCGCTGCCAACTCGTTGGTGGTTGCGCCCCGTCAACAGCGCCGCGCGGGTCGGCGAACAAATCGCCGTGGTGTGAAAGCGGTTGTAGCAAATGCCTTCCTTCGCCAAGCGACTGAGCGTTGGCGTATGCGCAAAACCGCCGAACGTTTCCGGCACGCCGAACCCGACGTCGTCAATAAGAACGATCAGAATGTTTGGTGCGTCTTCTGGCAATCGGTTTGGCTCCACCCTGCGTCTGTGCGTCGAGTCCTGCAGGCGTGGCTGGGCAACGCTTGCAGAAGGAGTCCGCGGAAAAGGCAAGACGGATCCGTTATCGGATTGGCCAAAGCAAGAATCGGCAACTACCCCAAACGAAGCAGCACAAATAGTGAAGAGACAAAGAATTCGATTCATGAAGACGACATTCGATAAAGGGCGCAGCACACTAGAGATTCGGTGCAAACGTGGCCATACTGTGTCCGAAGATGGCGTTGTTGAGCACCCAAGTTTATCACCACAAACGGTTTAGGCAAATGATACGGCACTTTATCTTTCTATTCTTCTTGCTATGGAACACCACAGGCTTGCTGGCTCAGGAAGCCCAAGAGACGCCTAAGTTTGATCGCTCGGTCAAGCTAGCCGAGGATTTCGAGGCCGTCATTCCTCGCCCAGAACAGGACCACGTCGTCGCCGAGAAACTTGCGGCGTTGCGAAACAAGACCGGCCGGAAACCAAACATCCTCTGGCTTGTGGTCGACGACATGGGCTACGGCGATCCCGGTTGCTACGGAGGCGGAGCGTTGGTCGGCGCAGCGACACCGAACATTGACCAACTCGCTGCCGAGGGTTTGAAACTCACCTCCTGCTATTCCCAGCAAACCTGTACACCAACCCGCTCGGCGATCCTGACCGGTCGCTTGCCGGTGCGAACTGGGCTGATCCGTCCGATTCTTGCCGGCGACACGATCACCGCTAACCCCTGGGCCGACGAAGTCAGCCTGGCTCATCTACTCAGCGAAGCCGGCTACTTCACACTGTTGACCGGCAAGTGGCATGTCGGAGAATCCGAGGGGATGCGTCCGCACGACATCGGATTCGATGAATACTACGGCTACTATCCGGCCCAGAAAGAAATTTCCCAACGCGTCGACGTTCGCCGCTTCCCCGGTTTGGTTCTCAATCCCGAGCGTCTCGCCGCCTTCGAGGCAGTCGGCCCGGCGGACCGTCTCACCCACGCATTCAAAGATGGCGAGACAAACGAGCTTCAGCAAATCAAGTCGGTCGACGACATGGCAAAGGCTGATCAAGTGCTAGCCGACTTTACGATTAAGCGGATCAAAGAACTTGCGACTGGGGATAATCCATTCTTCATCGAGCACTGCTTTATGAAGGTCCACTGTGACAACTTCGCTCATCCAGACTACGCCGGAAACAGCGAAGCGAAATATCCCTACAAGGATGGAATTCATGAAGTCGATGTCCACGTGGGATCAATCCTCGCGGCCCTCGACGATGCTGGCGTCCT
Source organism: Kothea flammea (assembly GCF_052161645.1). GTDB lineage: Bacteria > Planctomycetota > Planctomycetia > Pirellulales > Pirellulaceae > Laterigemmans. Next base: position 3,676,029 of record NZ_CP197414.1, on the reverse strand, counting down.
GGAGAACACGTTGGTTTTCTTCACCTCCGACAATGGTCCACAAATGGACGGTTGGCCTGACGCCGGATTCACGCCGTTTCGCGGTGCCAAAGGCACGACCTGGGAAGGCGGGGTTCGCGTTCCGGGAATCGCCTATTGGAAGGGCATGATCGCTCCGGGCCGAACGAGTGATGGGTTGTTTGACTTGATGGACCTGTTCGGCGTCGCCCTCAACCTCGCCGGCGTATCCGATGACGAATTACCGGCCGACAAGTACTACGACTTTATTGACCAGACCTCGTTCTTGCTTGCCGACGAAGGCCAATCAAAGCGTGAAGCCGTTTATTTCTGGTGGGGAAAGGAACTGATGGCATGTCGCATGAAGGAGTACAAAGCTCACATGAAGGTCGTGCTTGCCGAAGCCCCTCACATGCACATTGACCTCGCCACGGTCCGCGACGTTGGCCTCGCACCCTGGTTCTTCAACCTCTATCTGGATCCCAAAGAGGAAATGACCGTCGGCCATCGCCGCGACCCATGGATGGCGACCGTTGTCAGCAAGCTGAAAGCGCACGGTGCCACCTTCAAGAAGTACCCGCCAAAAAACGTCGGACTTTAGCATCATTCGGAGTTAGCTAATCGCATCATTTTCCTCGACCAGACGTGCGTGATGACCAAGCGTTGCGAGAGCGTGCCGAAGTACTACTCGCCGCCCACAAAAGAGATCCGAGTTCTTGAAGTCATCCCCCGAGGCTTGGGATTGAGGCGATTCTTGACTGCGTCCACCAAGTCAGTTGGCGAGATTTCAGAAATGCCAGTATCCATTAGCAATGAGAATTTGGAGATGGACTGAACACTATCAGAATCGCGGCTCGCAACCATCTCGCAAATCGCGGAAGTGTGTCACCTGAAATGACACCGCATCCAGTTCGCCGTCGCTGAAGCTTGCTGAGGCGGCATCGCCCAAGGCGGCGAGCTCGCGGTTGAAATCGCTTCGTTGCCTCAAGAACCCAGGCACCGACGCGGCGAAATGGCCCTCACTCAAAGTGCTCCGGCTGCATCGACCGACGCGTCTTGCAGCAAGCGAGCACTAACCGAAGTTGGACAAACCGATGTCACGAACCAATTCGCTAAATTGCGTTCGGTGTCTCAGTCCGATGCGAGATGCAGCCGCTCGTAAGCTGCACCGATGGCCGACACCGGGGTATCGCAATCTAACAAATTTCGACACTCCGTGCATCGGCACATGTGCTTCCCAACAGCGATTATTCGCGGAGCAAGTCACCGCCGAATAATTCGTCCGCACCGAAGGCCGAGGCCGAACTGTCGACGAATGGAAAGCCCGCCCCGAGCATTCCGACAACCACTGGCTGGACTGCCTAGTCGGTTGTGCCGTCACGGCCTCGATGCAGGGGGCGTTGATGTTCAGAACCGATCGACCATCTGCACAGACGCGTGAGCGAATCAGTTTGAAAGACATGCACCACGTAGACGGCAATAATTATTTTCAGAAAAATGGTTTTGCGTTTCGTGATTCGCATGATTTTTCCGGTAGGTCTACAGGCAGAGGAGTAACACTTTGCCAAACGAACTTGAAGACCAAATCCGCGATAACGCCGCTGGGCCTGCGAAGGCGTCCGGCGATGCGGGATCGGTGGAACAGCACAAGCTCACTGAGCAAATCGCGGCCGACAAACATCTCGCCGGCAAGCAGGCGGTAGCGAAACCGCACCGCGGACTTCGCTTCAACAAGATTGTGCCGCCGTCGGCTGGCTGATCTTTCTTTCGATTCAGAAACCAAACCACAAAGGGCTGCCGGGGACGGCAATAGGAACCAGCACGGATGCTGAAACGTTTGTCAGGGATTATCGAGCAATTGCGCGGCGGACCGGCGACATCGTCCGCCGCCTCTGGACGCTCACCCCGGCAGCCCTTTTTTTCACGTTTGCGGGCCAAGTACGACGCCGCAAACATGACGCTCGACAATTACAAACACTGGGCCCGGGCCGACGGACTTTCGGCCTCGGCCGCTAACAGCCCCGAAGTGCGGCGCACGCTCCGCAATCGATCACGCTACGAGGTTGCCAACAACAGCTACGCTCGCGGGATCACGCTCACGCTCGCTAATGATGTCGTCGGGACCGGACCGCGACTGCAAATGCTAACAGGGAACGATGGCGCGAATCGGTTCGTGGAGGCTGAGTTCTTTGCTTGGTGCGAAGCGGTGGGCCTCGCCGAGAAGCTGCGAACTATGCGTTTGGCTCGCGTTGCCGATGGGGAAGCGTTTGGGTTGCTTACCAGCAACGAACGAATCGACGCGTCCGTCAAGCTGGACCTGCGATTGATTGAAGCGGACCAAGTCGCCACGCCAACGTTGGTGCCCGATACGCGCCGTTACCTCGATGGCATTCGTTTCGATGGCGACGGGAACCCGATCGCGTACGACATCCTTCGCCAACATCCAGGTGATGGAATGTTCTTGGTCGATGATGAATTCGACACCGTGCCGGCGAGGGAGGTGTTGCACTATTTTCGCTGCGACCGGCCAGGGCAGATTCGCGGCATTCCAGATATCACGCCGGCCCTGCCGCTATTCGCACAGCTCCGACGATTCACACTCGCTGTGCTTGCTGCCGCCGAAACGGCTGCCGAGTTTGCCGGCATCCTCTACACCGATGCGCCGGCTAATGGCGAAGCCGATGCGGCCGAACCATTTGAGCCGATCGAGCTGGAAAAACGGATGCTGCTGACCATGCCGGGCGGTTGGAAGATGGCCCAGATGAAGAGCGAGCAACCATCCACCACGTACGCCGAGTTCAAGAAAGAGATCCTCAACGAAATCGCTCGTTGTTTGAACATGCCTTATAACGTCGCCGCTGGGAATTCGTCGGGCTATAATTATGCCAGCGGTCGGCTCGATCATCAAACCTATTATAAATCAATCCGCGTCGAGCAGACGCAACTTGCTCGCGTGGTGCTCGATCGCATTCTCAAAGCATGGTTCCGCGAAGCCATTCTCGTCGAGGGCTACCTGCCCAATTCGCTTCGCACGCTCGACAGCACATTCGAGCATCAATGGTTCTGGGACGGCCACGAACATGTCGATCCCGCCAAAGAAGCCAATGCCCAAAAAATCCGCCTCGCCAATCATACGACTACTCTGGCCCACGAATTTGCAAGGCAGGGGCGTGATTGGGAGGCGGAGTTAAAACAGCGAGCCAAAGAACTAACGCTGATGCGTGAACTGGGCTTATCGCTCGAGTCCGAGTCTGATTCTCCATCTGAACCTGAGGTTACAGAAGATAATGCCGAAGACGTCCCCCAATCCGCTTGAAGATGATGCTCAGTCCGTTCCCAGTAGCTTGCGGATTGTGTGTGATGATTCCACATCGATCGCGCTGCAAGCTGCCGAGTCTCCCGAAGAAGGCAAACCGGCCCTCCGCAAGTTCTCAATGACTGCCTACACCGGTGGTGCAATGCGGCTGGGAGGCTGGCCTTACCCGGTCGTCGTCGATCTGGCCGGTATGCGAGTGACTCGCAAGAGCCGCCCCATCCTCAAGGATCATGATCGCGGCAGCATCGTTGGGCATACCAGCGACATCAAGGTCAGCGCCCAGTCGCTGGAAGTTGCCGGGGTGATCTCGGGTGTGGGGGCAACGGCTCAGGAAGTGATCGCTACGAGCGAAAACGGCTTCCCCTGGCAAGCTTCACTGGGAGCCAGCGCCGACAAAGTGGTCTTCATTCCCGAAGGCAAGGCTGCCCAGGCCAACGGCCGCGAATTCAAAGGGCCGGTCTATGTGGCCCGCAAGTCGACGCTGGGCGAAGTCTCGTTTGTGGCTCTCGGCGCGGACGACAACACCGAAGCCCGCGTGGCTGCCGGACAAGCGGACGCTGACGAACAAGGGGCTGAGCCAGAAGAGCCCGAAGAAAAAGAAACCAACGCCAGCGATCCCACCGATGACCTCGAACCTGTCAACGCGAGCCTCGATATGAGCACGAAGCAGTCTGCACAGCCCACCTCTCCAAACCGCCAAGTCGAAGCCATGCGGGCCGAAATCGCCGCCGAGTCGCGGCGGATTGCCGGAATCCACAAGATTTGTGCTGGTAAACACCCGGAAATTGAAGCGGACGCGATCGAGCAAGGTTGGTCAGTGACCCAAACGGAATTGGCCGTGCTGCGGATTGAACGTCCCAAGGCACCTGAGCCTAATCAGTCGCGTCCCTCTGTGACGGCACGCATGTTGGAGGTGGCTGCCTGCCTCGCAGTCGGGATTGCCGAAAAGACCCTGCTGGCAAGCTACGGCGAACAACTAGTCAACCAAGCCGAACCGCTGCGGAACATTGGCTTGCGGGAATTGGTGGCCGAAAGTGCCAGGCTGGAAGGATACGATGTGCCTCGGGTGTTTGGTGATGGCTCGGCTACGATTCGGGCAGGTTTTTCCACGATGACCTTGCCGGGCATCATGGAAAACGTGATGAACAAGACCCTGCTGGCCGCTTATGAGAACACTCCGATCGCAGCCTTTGATCTGTGTAGCGTGGGCACGGTCTCGGACTTTAAGGAAGTGAGCCGCTACCGACTGCTGGGGACCGGTGGGTTTGAGCAAGTAGCGGCCGACGGGGAACTCAAGCACGGAAAACTATCGGAACAGCAATACAAGAACCGGGCGGATACTTACGGTCAGATTCTCATGCTGACTCGTAAGGATATCATCAATGACGACCTCTCCGCGTTTATGGATATCCCTCGGCAAATGGGCCGCAGTGGTGCCGAGTCGATCGATGAGCTGTTCTTTACTTTGATGTTGGGGAACGCTTCCAACTTCTTCTCCGCTGGTAACAGTAATTTCTTGTCAGGTGCCGACACCGCCTTTGGTGCCAACAGTCTCACCGTGGCCAAGACGACTTTCCGCAAGCAGAAGGCTGGTCCCGGCGGCAAACCCAAAGACCAAAAGCCAATCAACATCCGTCCCGAGTTTCTGGTGGTGCCGGTTGAACTGGAAACCGAAGCGGAACTGCTGATGGGTTCGGCACAGCTCATGATCGACGCCTCGGGAACTCCGACCAAGATTCCGGTAGATAACCCCCACCGCAATAAGTATCGCATCATCAGTGCGCCCCATCTGTCGGACAGCTATTTCACGAGCGCCAGTGCCAAGGCTTGGTATCTGTTCGCCAACCCCAGCGTGCTGCCAGCGTTTGAGATCGTGTTCCTCAACGGGCGTCGTACTCCGGTGATTGAACGCGTGGAAATGCCGCCAACGATGCTGGGGATGGGATTCCGTTCTTATATCGACTTTGGCCTCAATGCTCAAGACCCGCGGGCCGCGGTCAAGGTTAAAGGTGAGGCTTAAGGTTTAAGTATCGGTCCCTGTTATTAGATTTGTATTCCGAAGGGTCTATCTAACCACTAACGAGAACCGCGGCTAGCGCCAAAGCGGCTAACAAGTTGCGGATAAATCCTACTCAAATTCCCTCTCATTCTTAGGACAGTAACGTGACGCAGGCTCAGTATATTCAAGGCGCCGATGTGGTTGACTACACTCCGGACGCCGATGTGGCTGCCGGTGAAGTTGTGGTGTTAGGCGATCTCGTGGGAGTCGCCAAGCATGACATCAAAACAAACCAGCTTGGCGCGCTGGCTATCGAAGGAGTCTTTGACATGGTCAAGGCATCCGCCACCGTGATCACACTCGGAGCGAGCATCTACTGGGACGCGACCAACTCGGTGGTGGTGACCACAGCCACCGGCAATAAGTACTTGGGACGAGCCATTCTGGCTGCAGCCTCCGGCGAGACCGTGGTGCGGGTCCGCGTCAGCACCTAAAGCATGCAGCTGTTCCGCCGCTTCTCTTTGTGTTCCCAGCCGCTTCTTGCTCATCTGTTTGGAGACCTTCCCCTCATGAAACTGAAAGGCTTCGGATTGCTGGTGGCGCTGGGGCTGGTGCTGGCAATGGGCTGCGACAGTGCGCCGGTGAAAGTGCGTCCGCTGCCGGCCCCGCCAACTGAACAACCAGCCGCAAACCTGCCCACATCGCTGCACCAGCGCAACTGGACAGGCTCGCTCGGCCAAGGCAGCTGTGTACACGCCTCGCTGGTTAACCATTTCCGTTGGCTGAATGAATTCGAACTCGGTGAACGCTGGCGAGCGACCTACAGCGACGGCGAGTGGGACTCACGCCTGCGAGATCGACTCGACGCGGCCGGGATCGACTACAGCTTCACGCTCAAGGCCGATCCACGCTTTCTCGACTGGGCCAGCGCGACGCGGCGAGGTGCCATCCTGTGGTGGAAACCAGCCCACTGCTGCACGTTTCTTGGCTGGGTTGAGCGAAACGGACGCCAGTTCGCCGCGATTCTTGACAACAACTATCCCGGGCGGTTTGAGCTCACGCCGCGGGAACAGTTTATCCGCCTCTGGGCCGGTTATGGCGGCTTTGCCTTGACCGTTCTGGACGCCCCCAGCAGTTCACTCCCCTATCGAAGTTATGAGGTGGTTCAATGAGTGAGAGTGTGCGAATTCGCCTGAGCGTCGGGCTAATCGCCGTGGCCGTGCTGCACGCCCTGCTGCTGGCAGTCGCGTTCACGTTGCTCCATCGCGACTATGTGAAATCGTGTGTCGATTGTGATTACCAAGTGCCGGTTCGCCAAGAGGCTAGCGCAGTGACGGCCAAGATTGAAAAGCTCGCCCAGCCGCAGCGAGTCAACCTGCAGGCTCAAGGAGAACTGAAGCAACAGGGACCGGTTTGTCCGCCAGGCTATCAACCCAGCGGCACCATGGTTCGCAAGCCAGTGTATCAACCGCCTGCGCCCCAGCGACCAACGGTAGCCCCAAATTCGGCACCAACTTCAATCTCTCCTCAGCCTACTGGTAACCAAGCCGCTAATCAGCCACCACGGATCGTGGCCCCCGCTTCGCCGCCACCGAAGAAGAGTTATGAGATCGCACTGTTCGTCGGCCCTGACGCAACGAGCAACCGGCTGCAGCAGTGGTTCTCACAGCATCCTGGTCTAACGAAACTGAAAGCGGCTTGCGAGTTTCAAGTCTACACGGCCGAGAACGCCATTTACCGGGCAAGGTTTCAGGATGTCGTGCCGGTGTCGCAGTTCCCCGTGGTCCTCTTTCAAGACGCCAATGGCGGACATATTCACGCTGCCGGTCGCTCGATGATTCCCAGCACAGCCGAGCAGCTTTACTCGGACCTGCACAAGGGCTACGAGCTCTACCAACAAGCCAAGCAAGCTCAAAAGACCGGAGCCGTTAAAGCTCGCGGGTATTCCTGGGACGACGCAATCTCACCCACGCTGTATCTGTCTCCGGAAGACTGTCCCGATGGTTATTGCCCGCCCGAGCCTACCGATCGCTGGCGGCCGGGAGACCGCGTTCGGGATCTGTTGTTCGACGATGTGCCGGCAACTCGCAACGCCCTGATGTGGGTCTCGGCGGGCGAATTGGCCACGCTCGCGCTGATTGTCTTGGCTGTGATTCTACTTGGCTTCATTCTGATCAAACGAGGGATGTGAACTATGGTTCTTGGCGTTGCCTTGATTGTCGTGTTTGTGCTGCTGGCGCTCGCCCTCCTGCCGGTGAAGAAGCGTGAAAGCCTTTCGCAGCTCAACGTATCCACCCCCGCTCTCTTTCCAGCTGAACCGGTGCGGCCCTTCAACCTACGTCAGCAACAGCTGAGCGAGGAATCGGCAGCCATTGCCAGTGAATACCAACGGCGGGCCGAACAACTGTGGCTCGAGGAGCTGCGGATCAAAGCCACGGGCTTGCTGATGAATCCCGCTCCCGCTGTGGGGCAATATTCTGAAACAACCGCTGCCCCAGCCGAGAGTCCGCAGGGCCGTGGCGGATGACCGACATGCTGCAGCGAGGTCAAGCGTGGCTGGCCAGCCAACTCAACCAGCACGCATCCCGGCCTGTGATCTACCAGCGGGGTGCCCTTAGCGCGTACCTGCAAGCGACGATTGGTACGTCTGAGTACGAGCAAGATGACGGTACCGGACCCATCGTTCGGCATCAAGTGCGTGATTATCTCATCAATACTGACTTGCTTTTAAACTCGGTGATTCAGTCGCTACCGCTGGCCGGTGACAAGATCATCGAACAGGACGGCATGATCCGTTACGTCTACGAAGTGATGGGGCTCGGCAGTAGTCCACCCTGGCGATTCAGTGATCCGTTTCGTCTTACACTTCGCATCCATACCAAACAGATTCAAACTTCGACGGACTGATAGAAATTGTCAACGGTGATTCAGATCGCGGAGAGCGTAACAGCTCAGCTCAACGCCGCCAGCTTCTCGCAGACGTTTACAGCCAAGCGGCTATACGTGCCCAACTTCGATTTGGAGGAACTGAGAGAGCTGCATGTCAGCGTGGTGCCGCGTGACGTCTTACTTTCCGCACTCGATCGACTCACCAACCGATACAACGTCCGCATTGATATCGCCGTTCAGCAGAAATTCGAAAGTGGCGCGAATGCTGAGATCGACCCGCTGCTGAACTTAATCGAGGAGATCAGCGACCTGTTTCGGCTGAAGCGACTCGGTTCACTACCCGCAGCTCGCTGCATCACGATTGAACACCCCGTCATTTACTCCGTCGAGCACTGGGAACAGCAGCGTCAGTTTACCAGTTTACTGACGCTCACTTTCCAGCTGGCCCGATGACCACAGCGATGATCACGGCGGTCATCAAAACCAAGTTTGATACCAAGCGACTGCAGAAGCGAGTCGAGGCGGCCAGTTTCCGCTCGCTGGGGCACGCTGGCGGAGCGATCCGTTTGACGGCTAGCCGCAGCATCCGCCGCCGCAAAAACCCATCGCCACCAGGTCGACCACCGCACACGCAAACGGGACGCCTCAAGCGGGCGATTCGCTACGAGGTCCAGCCCGGCAACGTGGTGATTGGTCCGGTCAACGAAATCGCTGGCAAGCTTTGGAATTTGCACGAGTTTGGCGGCCGCCGCAGACCTCGCCGGCGTCGCCGCAGCCGTAGATTGCGACAGGGTGACTTTGGGCCAATCCGATTGAAAACGGCCGGCGTGCGACCAACTTATCACCGCATTCGCCTGACAACCGCCGCCCAGGTCAGCCGGGCGAGTGCGCTCATTGCCGAACACGATCGGCAACGCAACAGTCAAGTCCATCGTTATCCCAAACGCCCGTTCATGCAGCCAGCGCTCACGATCAACCGTCCCCGCTTGCCCAGGTTCTGGGCCAACTCAGTCAAATAAGGAGCAGCAGTCATGGCAGAAGTGCGACTCGGGCTCGATGCGGTGCTAACCATCGACGGCACCGTGATTGGCAATTGCAAAGACCTCACCGTGACGTTGGAAAAGGCCGAAGCCGACGCTTCGACGCGCGACAACAATGGCTGGCGAGCAACGGTTGGCACGCTGAAAGACGCGTCGATCGAGTTTCAGGTCGTCAACAAGGATAACGACCCCACGTTCGCCAACTTGCAAACGCTCTACATGAGTGGCGACCCGGTCGACGTCAGCATCAGTGACGTGGGAGCCACGCTGACGCTGACATGTGAGGTGATGCAGTTTAACGTTACTCAGAATCTCGAAGATGTGATCATGGCCGACGTCACGCTCAAACCCACGCAGTCGACGCTTGGTACCGGAGTCAACGTGCCAGTTCCAGTACTGCCAGGACCATAAGCGATAATCGTTTCGTTTATCCTTACATATCGCAAAAGAAAATCTTATTATTCAAATGGTAGCCTCAAGCATGCAGAAGTTTGTTGACCATAGCGGGCGAATCTGGGTTGTGCAGATCGATGTTGCCACCATCAAACGTGTCCGCTCCGTCACCGGCGTTGATCTGCTCAGCATCGTCGAGGGGGAACTGATCGAGCAGCTCAGCCGTGATCCTGTCTTGCTGTGCGATGTTCTTTATGCGGTATGCCAGCCGCAAGCGATGGCCGCTGATGTCTCCGAAGAAACCTTTGGCGAGGGGCTTGCCGGCGATGCGATTGCCGAGGCGACAGTCGCGCTGCTGGAGGCTTTGGTAGCTTTCTTCCCGGAGCCCCGTCGCCGTCTGCTCCAGCAGGCGGCGAGCAAGTACCAGGCGATCGAGCAGCAAGCGCTCAAGCTCCTGAGCCAACGACTGGACGACCCGCAACTGGAGAAAAAGGCCCTGGCGGAATTCGAGCAGAGATTGACCGCCGAGCTATCGAGCGACTGATCTACCAACTGGCCGGCATTCTTGGCGTGGATCCCGGCCCACTCACGCTGCGGGAACTGATGTGGATGGCCGACGCTCGCCGGCACGCTCAGTGGGGCCAAGTGAGCTCAGTGCTGGCTGCAATTTATGAGGTGAATCGTGATCCCAAAAAACGCCGCAAGCCGTTTCAGCCCCAAGAGTTTAATCCGCTACTGCGCCAGGCGGCCAGGTTACCGGCGGTGACTGTCACGCAGCTGGCCTCAATGTTTAAGGCTTCTGGATTCCATGTTCGAACGACGCCAAGCCAGTCATAACCGCGATTTCCAGCTGGGAAGTTTTCCCTTGGGATGGACGTATGCCTATCGGCCTTCCACGGCGAGCGATGGTAGCAACTTTTCGCTCAGCGACTGGACCGAGTTTTCGGTCGACAACGGGACTGTTTGGTATGGCCCGAATCAGTTCTCCACGCCCTGGATGTCACCGACCGCTTGCCACCCTGGCGAACTGGCCAGTACGGCCAGCGTGATCAGCAGTTACGCGTTACCATTCTCGGGCGACTATCGCATCGAGGCGAATTGGCAGCGATCCTCGACGGGGGGCGATGGGGTGCAGGTGTTTCTCTTTCACGAGCTGGCAATGCTGTTCACCGAGGTGCTGCTCGGCAGCGCCACGCACACCAGCCAGCTGATCAGCGCATCGGCCGGCGAGCGAATCTCATTGGTGGTCGACAGACGCGGCAACTATTCCAGTGACCAGACCAGCATGCTGCAGCTGGATATCTTTCGGCGGCTCGCTTCTCCCGTGAAAACACTCCTTCAGGCCCGATCCACCCAGAGAATGGAGCTGCGACTATGAGTCTCGCTTCGCTGATTTCACCCAGCGTACTGCCCGCTCAGAATCTTACCATCGGAGTGACGCTTTGGAACGGAGCCAATCCAGGGCCATCGTCGCAAGCGCTGGTGGTGATTGATATTAACGGCCGGGCGGCGGGCGTGAACAGCATGCTGACGCTGGAGGTTCGCGTGGGCGGATTCTGGGTGGCCAGCGTGCAGCGTGAGATTGCCACCGCGGAAGCAGCGGTGCGGCTGACGCTGGATGAAATCACTTGGCTGCAAGGTGAAAATCTGACGCTCACCTTGAGCAGTGATGATGCCGGAGATAATAACGTCTCGCTGACGACCAAGATCTACAATCGCACGCCACTGCAACCGCTGGCGATCGGTCGTGACTTGGATGTGAACGCCAGCGGGCATGTCGCTCGCGTGATGCTGGTCGATACCACGACGACTAATACCGACATGCGGGGAACGAATGGGGCGAATACGATCACTCCGCTATCGGCCAGTGGTGTGCGGGCCGCGGTTGGGCTGGCGTCCGCTAATCTTGATACCCAGCTTGGAAGCAAAGTTACTAACACTCAATTGCAAGCGGCTTTACCGGCTAACTTCGCCGCCCTCGGTATTAACGCTAGCGGTCATATCTCGCGTGTGACCCTCGTCGACACGACAACCACCAACAGCGACATGCGTGGAACTGATGGAGCGAATACGGTCGTTCCGTTGTCAGCCAGCGGGGTGCGGACAGCAGTTGGCCTAGCATCTGCCAACCTCGACACTCAATTAACAGGGCTTCTGACTGAAACGGATCTTCTAGCGGCTTTGCCCAGCAATTTCGCCGCCCTCGGTATCAACGCCAGCGGTCATATCTCACGTGTAACACTCGTCGACACCACAACGACCAACAGCGACATGCGTGGAACTGATGGAGCGAATACGGTGGCTCCGCTATCGGCCGGCGGTGTGCGGGCTGCGGTTGGGTTAGCGACTGCAAATCTCGACACTCAGTTAAGTAGCCTTCTCACAGAGGCTGATCTACTTACCGCTTTGCCCACCAATTTCGCCGCCCTCGGTATTAACGCTAGCGGTCATATCTCGCGTGTGACCCTCGTCGACACGACAACCACCAACAGTGACATGCGAGGAACAGAGGGAGCAAACACTATCGTTCCGTTGTCAGCCAGCGGGGTGCGGACAGCGATCGGCTTAGCCACTGCAAATCTTGACACTCAATTAACAGCCCTTTTGACAGAGGCCGATCTGCTTGCGGCGTTGCCGTCAAACTTCGCCGCCCTAGGTATCAACGCCAGCGGTCACATTTCCCGCGTGACGCTCGTCGATACGACCACGACAAACACCGACATGCGAGGAACTGATGGCGCTAACACGCTAGCTCCTCCATCAGCCGCAGTGATCCGCGACGCGGTGCTCGATACCGTCTTGGTGCCTAACCACAACGTGCTGGGATCACTAAGCGACTTTATCCAAACCACATCGCTGGCGGTCGATGATGTGATCAAGAGCGGCGAAGAGCGCACCCTCACGCGTACCGGTAAAGACCCGGTGACCTTTACTGAAACCCGGGTGCTAAACTAAATGAGCGCCAGCGTATTCTTTGATGATTTCTTCGGAGCGCCCAGTTCGGGAAGCGGACTCACGGCAGAAGAAGCTGCTCAGTTGGCTGCAGCGGCGGCGCTGGCCGATCGCCTGCCCGAAGTTCGCACCGCCAAGCTCGACCTTGATCTTGCGCACGCGGGCGTGGCCGCGCTCTATCAAGCGAACCTTTCCGGGCTTGTCACCAGCGATTTACTCCCCGCCAACTTCAGCCTGCTACAGATTGATCTCAGCGGCCAAGTCACCATCGCCGGCGACACAAGCCTCTCGGCCGCAGCGGTCTGGGACTACTTTGTCGCCGCCAGCGGGGACGCTGCGGTCAACCGGATTGGCACGGCCGTGGGATTGCCGGGCGAAGCAAGCTTTCAGTTATCGTTTACGGTGCACGATCAAGACAACCAGCCCGTGCGGTTCGTCCGCCTTTCGCTAGCCGGCTCCGCAGTCGCTCGCACGACGAATCAATTCGGAGAAGCTATTCTTCATGCCGAGCCAGGCGACTATCAACTTCTCGTCGAGCCGCCGTTTGGGTTCGCCCCCGTCCCGCCGCAGGCAATCACGGTTGCCGTCAGCGACCAAACCATTGCGCTGACAGTGCCTCGCGAGCTGCCAGCGCTGACCGTTGCCCCGGAAAGCTGTGCGGTCACGCTGCAGGTCATCGATCAAGCCGGCTTGCCGCTAGCCGATCTTTCAATCACCCATCGCGTGAGCGCTGGCTATGCCGTGCTGGACGACCAGTGGATGGTTAATACGATCGCTCCCGCGATCACCAATTCAAGTGGCATCGCGCAGCTGGTCGCCGCACGCGGGCAAGTTTACGATTTTACCGTGCAAGTCTCCAGTAGCAATCAAGTGACCATTCGCCGGCTGATTCCCGATGCCGAGTCGGCCACGCTCTCGATGATGGTGGAGGCTTAGTATTCAATATGTCCGCAGTCAAAGCTGGTGCCGCTTACGTGGAGCTCACCACGCGCAACGGCAAACTCCAAAAGGGACTCCGCTCGGCGCAGCGACAGTTGCAAGATTTTGGCAATAGTGCGCGGCTCATCGGCGGCCAGTTGCTGGGCCTCGGCAGCACGGCCGCTGCCCCGATGGCCGCTAGCGCCGCCGTCTTTGCCACCTTCGATGATGCCATTCGCGCGGTCCGCGCGGTCACCCAGGCAAGCAGTCGCGACTTTGAACGCTTGCGGGATCGAGCCAAAGAACTGGGCGCGTCGACGAGCTTTTCGGCAACGCAAGTCGCCAATCTCATGACCGAGCTGGGACGGGCTGGCTTTAATCCTTCCCAGATTACCGAGATGACTGCGGCCGTGATGGATCTGGCACGCGCCACCGGGACCGAAGCCACCCTAGCATCAGGCATTATGGCGGCGACTATTCGTCAGTTTGGCTTGCAAGCTGACGATGCAACCCGCGTGGCCGATAGCTTGACCGCGGCTGCCAATAAATCATTCAACAGCGTGGAGTCGCTCGGCGAGGCACTCAAGTATGCAGCCCCCGTAGCCGCCGACGCCAACATGCAGCTGGAAGATACGTTGGCGATCCTCGGTTCGCTCGGCAACATGGGCATCCAGGGAAGTGACGCGGGCACCTCGCTGCGGCGGCTACTGACGCTCAGTGGTGCTGAAGCAAAGAAGTTTCAGCAAGTCTTCGGCGTGGCCACGCTCGACGCGGCCGGCAATGTGCGTCCATTAGTCGACGTGCTGGGCGACGTGGCTGATGCCACGGTGAACTTAGGAACCGGGGAGCGGGCTCGCCGCTTTCAAGAGGTGTTTGGCCTGCTGGGAATCACTTCAGCTTCGGCGATCGGCAAATCGGTGACCAATACGCGTGAGCTTTATGAACAATTAGTAAATGCCGGAGGCGCTGCAGCCAAGACAGCCAAGGAGATGGATGCTGGGATCGGGGGTGCGTTTCGGATTCTCAAAAGCGCGGCAGAGGGAGTGGCGATCGCGTTTGGCGAAGCGATCGAGAAACCGCTGCAGCGAGCGGCCGAGGCAATTTCTGGAACACTTTCGGCGGTGATCCGCTGGATTGAGACCCATCATGAGGCCGCCAAATCGATCGCTAAAGTCGTGTTGACCGTACTGGCGGTGGGGGCGGCGCTGGTGGGCTTGGGCGTCGCTTTCGGCGCGGCAGGTTCGATCATCGGCGGATTTCTAGCGGTGCTCAGTTTGGTCGGTGCGACCATCTCGGCAATCGGGATCGTCCTGGGGACGCTGCTTTCGCCGCTCGGATTGGCCATCGCCGCGGTGGTCTCGCTAGGCGTTTACCTACTGCACACGTCGGGAGTTGGAGGCCGAGCACTGAGCTGGCTGGGTGATCAATTCAATACGCTCAAATCCACCGCAACGGAGGCTTTTGGAGCGATTGGACGAGCTTTGGCTGCCGGCGATATGGCGGCGGCTGGCAGGATTCTGTGGCTCACGCTCAAGCTGGAATGGCAACGCGGCATCCAGGCCCTGGAAGGTTATTGGCTGGCGTTCAAGGATGTCTTTATGAATACGGCCAATGCCATGATCTTTGGCGTGGCCGCGGTGATCAGCGACGGTTGGGCGGCAATCGAAGTGGCTTGGGTTGAAACGCTGGCGTTTCTCTCCGATGCTTGGTCGCTGTTCGCCGGCTCACTAACTAAGACATGGCACGCAACCGTCGGCTTTATCAAAAAGGCCTGGGTGAGGCTGAGGTCGCTGTTCGATTCCGACATCAACGTCGAAGCCGAAGTCGAGCAGATCAACCAGGATGTGGCGGCCCAGCAGCAGGCAACTAACGATAACATGCTCGCGCAGATCAGCGAGCGTGAGCGACAGCGACGGCAAAGGCGCGCCGAGATCGAGGCCCAGCGTCAAGGTCGGGCCGAGATCTTGGGGCAGAACCAAGCTGATGAACAAACTGCCCGCCAGCGAGCTGGCCAGCTGGCTCTCGCTCAAACCGCCGCGGAGCTGGCCGCAACCCGCAAGGATTGGCAAGAAGCGGTTGCGGCGCTGAAAGACCCGTCAGCTACTGCCGATTCAGCTGGCTCTTCATCGGCAAATCGGCCAAGCATAAAAGCACTACAGCAAGCGCTGGCCCAATCATCCCAAGTGGTCGCCGCCGAGCAGCAAGCCGTGGAAACCAAGAGCACGTTCAATGCGTTCGCGATCCGGGGCCTGGGAGCCGATAGCCTTTCGGATCGTGCCTTGCGTGCCGCCGAAGCGACTGCGGCCAATACCAAGAAGCTGATCACGGCGGTTGAAAACAACGGGATTGAATACAGCTAAAAAAGTCTCCTTTCGCTCCGCCGAAAGTCCGCAAAAAACTACGCTTGCGAAGCAAAGCTCAACCACAAAAACCCCACTCATTTCTAACATCTTGCACCTTACCACTCCGTCACCATGACACCCACCATCACCGAACGCTTCGACTCTCGCGCGACAACCGCAGGCGATGATCCGGCGGTCGAGCTGCTGTATCAAGTGCGTGGGACCGAGAATGACACTGAGGTTGTAAACCTTGTCGTGGGCACTTCTCCCGAGGTCTATCTGGAGCTGGACCGCGAATCGATTCAGACCGAGCCGCTTGGCGGCGGAGTCTGGAACGCCACGGTGCGTTATGGTCTCAAAGGCAACCCGGCCGACTACGAATTTGACACCTCAGGTGGCTCCCAGCGGATTGCGACAAGCTTGGCCACGTTGCAGCGAACCTCGCTGGCTGGTTATGCCGCGCCCGATTATCAAGGGGCGATCAACGTCAGCGAAAACCGCGTGGAAGGGACTGATGTCACCGTTCCCATCTTCACGTTTTCCGAGACGCGTTATTATGATGGCCTGCTCGTCACACCCGCTTTCAAGTATCAGATCTTTCAGCTAACCGGACGTGTTAACGGCGGAGCTTATAAGGGCTTCGCCAAGGGAGAAGTTTTGTTCCTCGGTGCCAGCGGCTCGAAGCGTGGCAAGGAACAGTGGGCGATCACATTTAAGTTTGCCGCATCTCCGAATGTCATCGACCAACCAATTGGTCCCGGCAATCTACTGGTCAGCAAGGAAGGCTGGGAATACCTCTGGGTCCGCTTTCAGGATGAAGTAGACTCCGATGCCTTGATCAAGATTCCAGTGGCGTTTTACGTCGAGCGGGTTTATCCCTACGGCGACCTAGGTTTATTGGGACTGGGGATCTAAGGCCACCGCATGTCCGATAAATTTCAGCCCGTCACGTCCGGCCAGCCACTTCGCTTGCCCGCCGCCACCTGGAACGCGATGCTCGATGCGGCTCGCGCTCATGAGCAATCCAAGTTTGATCGCAAGTCGGGCGTGACGGATGGCCTGCGGCAACCGACGCTTGCCAAAGTCCGTAATCAAACGGGGCAAGCGAGAAACCAGTTTGACGTGGTCGGCTTAATCGCGCCGCTGGTCGGGCCGGGCGACAATTTTTCCGAGTTCCAGCGACAAGCCACTTTCAGTGCGGGACTACCCGTGGCGGGCGGAGCCGTGGGTATTCTCACCGAGCCTTTGGCTGCCGGCGCGATCGGCACGGCCGTGGTCGCGGGTGTGATTGCCGCTCGGGTTGCCGTCTCGGGGACGGTTTATGATTGTGCCGAGCCGCTGACCGGAACCTCAAATCATCTCCGCAGCGTACCGCATGGTCCGTTTCGCGTGTTATGGATCGAGCAGAATGGCTTGCCGCTTCGCTGGGCGATGGTACGGTTTGATGATTCCAATCAAGAGGAGGTGGTTTATATCACCAGCAACCACCCCGACGAGGATGGTTTTTATCCAGGGATCGTGCAGCGCTATGATGTTAGTAGTGGCGACTGGGGCAATCGCTTTCCTTGTAAAGTGCTGGACGCCAACGCATGAGGCTTCGTTCGCAGCGATACTTGGGCCGGCATATGGGCCAGCGAGATCAGCAGCCGGTCTACGCGGCGACTTGTGGCGAGCTGCGCGGCGATGTCTTACCGCCGCGTCAGCTCGGACGCTTTCTAGGATTGGTTGATGGCGTGGCGCTCTATGCGATCTCGCGATGTGACTTTCCCCAGCTTGGTCGTTATCTCACGCATTATGTTGGTTTCGATCAGTTGCCGATCTATGCGCTGGTTTGTTGCCCACATTCGGCCAGCGGCTATTCAGGCTACTCGGGGTCGAGCGGCTATTCAGGCTCCAGTGGAAGCAGTGGTTCGTCGGGCTCGAGCGGATTGAGTGGATCGTCGGGCAGCAGTGGTTTTTCAGGATCAAGCGGCCAGTCAGGGTCGAGCGGCACAGCGGGCAGCAGCGGCGTTGTGGGAAACTCGGGCTCGTCGGGCTCGAGCGGTTCGTCAGGCTCGAGCGGTTCGTCAGGCTCAAGCGGTTCGTCAGGCTCAAGCGGCTCCAGTGGCTCGTCAGGTTCAAGCGGCTCGTCAGGTTCGAGCGGCTCGTCAGGTTCGAGTGGCTCGTCAGGTTCGAGTAGCTCGTCGGGTTCGAGTAGCTCGTCAGGTTCCAGTGGCTCAAGCGGCTCGTCGGGCGATTCAGGCTCTAGTGGGCAATCAAGCTCGAGCGGCCAATCAAGCTCCGGCGATTCATCCGGCCTGTCAGGTTCCTCGGGCCTCAGCGGATCTGGTAGCGCGGTCGGCTCCAGTGGTGGATCTTCGGGTGGTGGTTCTACCAGTGGCTCGCAATCAGGCTCAGGCTCAACAGGCAGCACGGGGGCCAGTGGATCCTCCGGAGCCTCTGGCAGTAGCGGCTCTTCTGGCAGTAGCACATCGTCCGCCGGTTCAAGTTCTGGCAGCTCGCAGCCCATTGAGCCTTGTTGTTGCCCCTGCTATTACCAGTGGAACGGATTCTCGTGGGAGCCAGTTGCGGTCGAGGACCCTTGCGACACCTCCGAGGGCCCCTTCGTGCCGCTCTGCACATGTGCGCCGCGTTATGACTTGCCGCCAGGAAGTTATTTTGGCGAACTCATCTACACCGGTTGTGAAGGAGCGGACGATGGTGGCATGTCCTTATAAACGCGATGGAACTTGTGAGATTGCTAGTGACCTCAGCGGGCTTCCCGTCGCGGTCGATGAGGCAGCATGCGGTGCCTGTCAGCGACAACCCGATCCGCAAGCTCGCAATCGTGTCACCTGCGGACTGGCTGTGCAAGCGCGACGCACTGCCGGCTTGCCGGTAGCGACCGCGCTGCTTCAGCAGGCAGCCGGCTATTCGCACATTGGGGATTGCCTTGGCGAAGAGATCGAGAGGGCTCGCCGGCGACTCGCTCGACTCCATTTAGATTGGTTGATTCCCACCGTTCAGTGCCAAGCCTGTGCTCAGCTTCGTGCCCGACTCAACACGATGACCGGCCGGCAAGTGCGCGGGGAATACCGCGAGCTCGCCCGGCAAATGGCCCATCGCTGGGAACAATCCGTGCCGGCGGCTGGCTGGCTGCCACTTCGTGAACAGCTCATCGCTCGGGCGCTACGCCGAGCGGTCAACAAAGCCCGGACCATCAAGGAAGGCCAATGAGTATCAACCGCTGCATGGAAGCCACTCCCCAGTTGCCCGTCGATCAGATGATTGAGCTGATCGAAACTTGTCCGCCGGGACCTTGGCCCAGTGGCTGGGCAACGTGGGCAAACGTCATCGAAGCGCACCAGCGATTGGCAGATCGCTTTGTCAGTGACTTAAAACCATCGCGGCGGACTTATCCAATTGACCGCGGCATCGTCATCGCCGGTGGTGGCCTCAAGTACTTTCCCAGCGTCTGGGTAAACGTGCGTCTCTTGCGGCATTTCGGCTGCACGCTGCCGATCCAGCTTTGGTACTTGGGCGACGGCGAAATCGATCCTTATATGAAACGGCTGCTGGCCGGTTATGATGTCCAGTGTGTGGACGCGCGGCAGTTGGAGCGGGAACATCCAGCACGTATTCTTTGTGGCTGGGAGCTGAAGCTTTATAGCACTCTCCACTCCCCGTTCGCACAAGTGTTGTTTCTCGATGCTGACAACGGGGTGGTTGCCGACCCGAGCTACTTATTCGACTCTTCGGAACTGGCAAAGCATGGTGCCATCTTCTGGCCCGACTATGCCTGCTGGACACTGAAGGCCGATGTGTGGGAGATTTTTGGCATGCCCGACATGGCCGAGCCGGAGGTTGCCATGCATGAGCGAGCCTTCGAGTCCGGGCAATACTTGATTGACAAACGCCGCTGCGCCGCTGAACTACAAACGGCCCTATGGTACGCCGAGCACTCCGACTTTACCTTCCAGCATGTGTACGGCGACAAGGAGTGTTTTCATTTGGGCTGGCGTAAAGTTGGCAGCCAGTACGCGATGCCCACCGCCGGCCCGGGCTGGAATCAGCACACGATCGTGCAGTTCGATTTCCGAGGTCAGATTATTTTCCAGCATCGCTGCCAAGATAAATGGCGTTTCGGTGGCAATCGATTCAATGAGTCGCTGGCGAACGAACAACTATGCTTCGACTTTGTCGCCGAGCTTGCCAGACGCTGGTCGGGCACTTTGTGGCAAAACGACGAGCCGACACCCGATGAGCGACGAGTCATCGAAGAGCTAACCGGCCGCCAAGCAAACTACCATCGTGTGGGCCACGACCAACGAACGATCAGTCTCGAATCCAGTCACGTGATTGGCGAAGGAACGGCGGAGTGCGAACGCGTGTGGCACGTGAACGAGGTCGACGGTCAACCTGTGATCACGATTTCTAGAATTGATCGCCCGACCTGTCACCTGCGCCGCGGCCCTGATGGCATCTGGCGCGGCCATTGGCTGGAGCACGAGCGCATGCCGATCGAGCTCACGATTCTCACCGCCTAATAAAGGAAGAAACCATGGAGCCGTTTGCAGTCTGCTACAAGGCGTTCGGCCGCGACTTTCACATCGAGCCGGCCAGTATCCAGCACGCCAATGCCGTCTTTCAAGACGAGTACCAGATCGCGGCCTTACGCCAGCATGAGCTACGCACGATCGTCGACATCGGAGCCCACGTTGGCAGTTTCACGGTCCTCTGCCATAAATACTGGCCAGCGGCAAAGATTGTCGCTGTGGAACCGCATCCAGAGAGCTTTGCGTTACTTCAAAAAAACACCGCTCATATTCCCAGCGACCGGCTGCAACTCATCAACGCGGCCGTCACAGAGACGTCCGGAGCCACGCTCTTGTCATCATCCGTTTCCCACAGCCGAGTCGGCGAGTACGTTCCGAGCCTGTGGGCTGACTTAGAAGAGCGGCCCGGCGATTTCGGAGTCGAAGTCCCCGCGATCACCACCGCCGAACTCTGGAAATCCATCACCGCCTTCGGAATCCCGCAAGTCGACCTGTTAAAACTCGACTGCGAAGGAGCCGAGTACCTGATCCTGCCGGAACTCGAGCGCCTCGGTGTGCTAAGCCAAGTCGGCTGGATCCGAGGCGAGTGGCACAATAAATCGAGTAATGGCCTGCTAAAAGCCGCTCTTGCCTCCACGCACGCCAGCCACATCGACCCCAACGACCCACACGACGTCGGAATTTTCCTGGCTCATCGTAAAGTATAGACCGTTTCCTATTCAAACTTCAATTAACGAGTGTCTCCACCCAAGCCGGCTAAACGTCGGCTTTTTTCGTTTCCGCATCCGACCGATCGCACTGCCGAAACCGAATCAGACCCTCTTTGGCAAGTCGTCGATTTATCTAAGCCAAGTCACTCTCGACTTGATCTGCGAATCGGTATAAATCTGCAAAGTCGTTTTGCTGAAGATGACAAAAGTGTAGCTCCAGCTTGGGGTTTGGGCTGCTAAGAATTGCCTGAATCGCTTCTTGATACTGACCGTTTGCCCACGGAGCAATTGCAACTCTCGTTTCTTTATTTCTGGTCTCGGTCATAAATTGAGTGAATGACGTGAAGTCCGCGTCTGCGGTCGATCGCAATGGACGAATGGTACAAATTCGATTTCGCACGTAGGCCGGAATTTTGCCGAAAGCGTGACTCCGAGTCAGACGATATGGAATGAGAAAAGTATCGTAGGACGACTCTTCATCCCATAAAGACGCGTGGCGGATGTAGATTGTCATGCCACCGACCTGGAATCTGCGGCTACGATGACTCCTCCGCATTAGCCAAACTCGTGACCTCGCACCCCAAGAGCTGAAGATTTCCGGATCAATGTACGCCGAATGCGATGAGTTAATTAACTCGTTATTGAAGGGAATATCCAGGAAACGCTTGTTCATTCGCATAGACCTGAAGCATGTTTCATAGTAGCTTGGACATGCCAAATGGACGTAGTTCTCGCGAACAATTTGAGTCAACATTCCTAAAAAAAAGTCGCTGTGTAGCGGGTAAGAACCGCCGCCTTCTTGGCAGCCTTCATTAATGATTACAACGGCATCAAACTTAACTCCCTGACTGATGCACTCCCACACAAAGTCAGTGCAATCCGAGCGAACCGACAGCACTTTTTCCGATACTCGGATGGCGGGAATTGCCTGGTCAACCAAAACAACCCTATCAAACGGAACAGATGCGTAATTAGGCCGATCCGAAGGTCCTGCGGCCAAATACAATAGGTTGCGATCCTGAGGCTTGATTACCGAAACAGCATCGGAAAGATTCACGCGGAAGTTACCAACATACAAAAAGGAATTTTGATCCACGCAGCGACTACTTGCAATTCGCTGGGCCAGAGTTGGACGACCCACAATGACTTGCATTCCAGAGCAAAGCACGGTAAATGCATTACCATGGGTACGACTGGGCAATATACTACGGCAGCAGTCTTGTTACTAGAGCAGCAAATCTTGCGAGGTTGAATTTATTAACTTATCCGCCTTCTACTACCAGCATATTAGTGCACTGCACCAAGGTAGCAAATTGTACCCTCGAAAGTTAAGTTCACCATTGCAAATTATGCTATTGCCGATCCTTCCAAGTTAGCCAATCGACGAGTGTATGCCTTAAAG
Organism: Kothea flammea; assembly: GCF_052161645.1. Lineage (GTDB taxonomy): Bacteria > Planctomycetota > Planctomycetia > Pirellulales > Pirellulaceae > Laterigemmans. The sequence goes on along the minus strand of NZ_CP197414.1, from coordinate 3,653,536 downwards.
AGCCAATTGGTCCGCATCTAGTGAAAATCCCCGCGAACCGCACTTTACTCAAATTCAATCTCCCAGCCTTAAGGCAGCGCTGGCCTACGCCAGGATTGCATACTGGTGAGTTCCCGTCGGCATGTTAAGGATCGGCACCGGTTCATGGTGACTGGCTTTAAGATCGCAATTCAGTCTGTTTGGGTATTGTGCTGTCGCATCCGGTCTTCGGTGTTATCGCCCTGCAACTGCGGTGGCCTCTGTACGTACGCAAAGTGGTCATAAAATACTCTAAACTGCAAGTTAACGGGGAATCTCGCACCAAACATGTGCTCATGCCGGCTCTTTGCCGTCAGGTGATGCGAGCGTTCTGGGCATTGGGCAGTTGGACCGCGTTCGTCTTCGTGTTGGCAGGGCATACTCTTAAGAGTCCCGAATCATCATGCAGCAACCTGCGGCGACCCGCCGATTGTTAATGGCGATGAAACTCATATCTACATCGGTTACCTCGAAAACGAACACGGCGAGCAATGGATCTTCACCCGCGACCGCAAAACCGGCATCGCCACCCTCCGAGGCGGCGACATCGGCTGGAACACCGCCATCGACGTCACCAAAGGCCCGTCCACTGAATGGGTATTAAGCCAATCAGAATTCACATGGCTGCAAGCGTGTCTGGCTGCAAGTAGGCTCGTAGGCCATCAATAAGACTAACAACAAATTGCCAGTCATTTAACGATACTTACGTCTTTCTGAAAACTGCATCAAATCCGCCTCGCGACTGGCAAACATGAAGGCACAGCAAGGCTCTGTCAACAAAGCAACAAAACAACTCAGGCATTAGTCGCTTCTTCGGATTTGATTCCAGTTGGATGTTGCCCGCGTTTTCGGAAAATGCCGGACTCGGTGATAGCGGGATCCACCATGGCGCGGACGTTTCGGGCATCCGGAAGACGCAGCTTTTGCGAATTTCAAAACGTCGAGCCCGACGGCACCTCCGGCAAATAGATCGCCCTCGCTGCTGTTGGCCCGATTGGCAAGCTTACCAGCTCTTGGTAAGGTTTGGCAATCAGACAGGACCTTTGTCGAGTCGGAGAGCGGCCATGAACAGGCTGAATGAATTTTTACGGGTCTCGGAAGCTGCGGAATATCTGGGCGTCTCCCCAAACACGCTGAGAAACTGGGAAAACGCTGGGAAGATCGTTGCGCACCGGCATCCGGTCAACGGGTATCGCCTCTTCAAGCAGGAAGAGCTGGATGTGTTGCTGGAATCCGCGCAACGCCCCAGTAGCGATGCAATGGCGAATCCGAAGAAACCGAAATAAAGGAGTTGAACGCAGAGGGGCACCGTCATGATTTCCGTCGCCCTCAACTGCCTGAGCCAATGATGGTCGCGACGCACTACGTCTTATCGTTCACCGCCGGTGGTCTGCTTTATCACGAATCACTCGTGGTGGCGGAGGAGCTTCTGCGTGCATGCTTCGACTGGAAAGTAGCTCTCCGCAAGGTAAAAGACGGGAACCTTCTTCAAAGTCGAACCGAAAGTACCGCAACGCGAAAGCTTCGGGAGGTCCGCAATCGACTTGAAATGCTCAGCAAGCCTGAGATTCAATTATTTTCCGATGGGAGTCGGCAGGAACAAAAGTTAATTCTTTGGCTGGCATGTTGCCTGAGGTACCAATTGTTGGCCGACTTCGCGAGAGAAGTGCTGAGGGCAAAGTACCTGCAACTGGATCTCTCCATCGATCGAGACGATGTCGATCGCTTCATCGAGAACAAGATGATTTGGCACGAGGAGCTCGAGAATTTGGCAGCGTCAACGAGAACCAAACTGCAAACCGTGATGCTACGGATGCTGCGAGAATCGGAAATGCTTTCTGCGGAGGGCGTCATTCTTCCTCCGATCTTCTCTGGCAGATTGACGCAGGTCATGCTTGAAGATTCCAGTGAGCATTTTCTCCTATTTCCCACAGCAATCCCCGAATAGGAGTCCAGCTTTATGAATCTACACCTTAGAAATGCCTCCATTGCTGACCGATTCGAACACCTACTCAACGTGATCGCCAGTCAACGGTTTCTCCGTATGGAAGGTATCGGCAACGAAGTGCCCTTCTTCGTCGTCCCGTACGACCCGTCTGAAGCGATTGAGATGGAGAAGCTGCGAGGCCAACTAGCTCGCAAGCTGAAGCACAAAGGTGTTCGCGTGCTGGAAATCGATTTATACGATCTGTCGAAGGAATTGATGGACGAGCTTGGTGATTGGGACTTCTGGATCGAAAACGAAGCAAAACACGATAAGCGTGAACTGCTAGAAGCACTCCAAAGTTTGACCGATCCACAAACAAAGCTTGCTCCCGCAATCGCCTCAAAAATCGCCGGCACAGAGTTCGACGTAACTTTCCTCTGCGGTGTTGGCGAGGTGTTCCCGTACATTCGCTCCCACACTGTACTGAACAATCTGCAAAGCGTCGCCAAGGAGCAACCGTTGGTGATGTTCTTTCCCGGCGATTATTCCCACTCGCTTGAAGATGGAGCATCGCTCGACCTGTTTGGGCGTTTGCGTGATGACAAATATTACCGGGCCTTCAATCTGTACGACCGAGAAGCGTAGCCATGCAACTTAGAACCATGTTTAAAGACAAGATCGATCGTCCAATCGAAGGCGTCATCAAGGCTGACGACGAAGTTGGGCTGAAGACCGAAGTCAAAGAATACATTTTGACCGACGAGATCGAGCGTCGGTTCGACGATTTTCTCGAAGCATACACCGACTACCAGAATGCTAATGGCGTCTGGATCTCCGGTTGGTTTGGCTGCGGTAAATCGCACATGTTGAAAATGATCTCGCTGCTGTTGCCCAACAGAGCGATCGATGGCATCGACGTCCATGAGGCGTTTCGGGCCAAATGCACCGACGCCATGCTGGCTGGCCGGATCGATAAGGCAATCGCCATTCCATCGGAAAGCATCCTCTTCAACATCGACCAGAAAGCTGACGTGATCAGCAAACAAGATGTCGATGCCCTGCTCGCCGTGTTCGTCAAAGTGTTCGACGAGCACTGCGGCTACTATGGCAAACAAGGTTACATTGCCAACTTCGAACGACAGCTAGACCAAGATGGCTTACTGTCCAAGTTCCGCGATGCCTTCGAGAAACACGCCGGCATGCCATGGACCACCGGCCGCGAACGCGTGCTTCGCGTCGGCAGCAACATCGACAAGGCGTTCCAGGAAGTATCCGACAACGCTAAGCGCAAACCGAGCAGTTGCTGATGGTGTCTTGAAGACTGAAGGGCACATTGTGATCGACCCACGATCCCACGCCACGGTTATGTCCGCGATTGGAAATGCCAAGAATTTACACGTTTGCAAAAACTCAATTCGACTTGCACATGAATACGCATCCGGAAGCGGACGTTCAGTCTGGCTGGTCGGCGATGGTCTGTATTCCATGGGGAGCTTCGCCGACTTCGACGCCATTATTTGCTTTCTCCAGAAAAACCCCAATGGGCACGTCTGGCTCGACGACGCTCATTCGGTTGGGATGCTCGGTCACAACGGCCGAGGGGAAGCAATGGAACGTCTCTGTGATCCAGGGATTTCAGAACGAGTCGTGATCACTGGATCCTTCGGGAAAGCTTTTGGGGCTGCCGGCGGATTTGCAGTGGGATCAGAGGAATTCGTTCAGCGAATGCTACAAACCTCTGTCGCTGATCGCTTCAGTTGCAATGTTGATGTCGCCGCCCAAGGCGCGATCTTGGCAGCGATGAGAATATTGGGTGAGCCAGAGACCCTGCATAGCCTGCAGCAGGACCTGCAAGAACGATTGGACATTTTTGATTCCGTCCTGATCAAGAACGGGATCCTTTGCGAGCAGCACGGATCGAAGATTGCGTTTCGTCTCGTCCCATTCACATCTCCCGAAATCGCCATTGATGTTGCTGGCAAGCTGCTTGCCAATGGCTTCATCACAACCCCCGTTTACTACCCGACTATCGCCCGTGGAGAAGGCGGGATCCGCGTCTCCATTTCCGCGGCGCATTCTTTGGAACACATCGCCATCTTGGCCGAACTACTTGTCGACCTCAACTCATAGCTCAATGAAGGAACCTACCCATGAAGTCCATTACTGTTAATCAGCTTTCTGCCGCAACAGTTTCTCGCTTTGGCGTTGTCCATGTGCAGACAAACGGCTTAACGACCCCAGAAAGACTCATTCAGATCGCCAAACGCATTGGAAAACCAGTGCCTTTCGGTTTAGGGAAATATCAAGCCAAAAGCCTGCCTCGAGAAGTTACCGTCTTGGACAATCATGGGGACGGCGTATCCGCCGCGCCACGCAGCTTTGGTGAGGGCTGACTTCGGCAAGATTCGCGGGCAGCATGACGCTAAGCGAGCCTCGGTCATTAGTGCTGCTGGTGGACATAATCTCCTCTTGGTTGGCCCCCCAGGTGAAGGAAAATCTCTCATCGCTAGTGCTATGGCTGGAATTCTTCCGAGGTTAACTGATGGGGAAAAAGTGGAGCTAACGCGGATCTATTCCGCTTTGGGATTACTTGGCGATGATGGCATGGCGGTCACGAGTCGTCCATTTAGGCCTGTTCACCACTCCGCTTCTATGCAATCACTGGTTGGAGGAGGCAGCGGTATTCCTAAGCCCGGTGAAGTCACTCTCGCGCATCATGGCATCCTCTTCCTAGATGAAGTTCCCGAGTTTGCAAAGAATACGCTCGAGGCACTGCGACAACCTTTAGAAAATGGCTATGTGAATATCACGCGAGTTGCCGCATCCCTTGAGTTCCCCGCCAGGTTTTGCCTTGTCGCTGCGATGAATCCTTGTCCCTGTGGTTATGCCGGTGATCCGCGTTGTCGTTGCGATGCAAAGGTTATCGAGAAGTATCAAAAGAAACTAAGCGGTCCGTTTTTGGACCGAATGGACTTGCAGGTTTTTCTCAAGCCATTAACGCATGATGAGCGGTTCGCCGAGGTAAATGAAGGTGAGTCTGCTCAGATCAGATCGCGTGTTGAAAAGGCAAGAAACTTACAAATCGCCAGATTTCAGGGAATGGGTATTTCCAGTAACTCTGCAATTCCCGGCGGACAGATTCCGGAATACTGTCGAATGTCGCCGGAAGGCGAAAAATCATATCGCCAAGCCATTGAGAGAGCTGCAGTATCAACTCGAACATGCGACCGTCTAGCGAAGGTGGCACGTACAATTGCCGACTTGGATGGCGGAGAGCTAATAGATTCACAACACGTCGAAGAGGCGGCAAAGTTCGTTGCGGCCGGAATTCTCCAGCGGTAATTGGTTCGGAAGCTACAAAAATGAATTCGGATGACACTTCTAAGATCTTTATTTGCTCATACTGCGAGCAGTCACTTAAGTTTCGAATCGATCAAGAGGGAAGACGCATTCAATGTCCAAAATGCAAAAAGCCCGTTTGGGTGTTCGATAACCGTGCGACATCTATCGCGCAGAAGCTCTCCAGTACCACAAGATATTGTTGGTGCTTGCGAAAATGAAACGCAATGTCATGCGAGAATTCAAACGTCGCCTCCTCTGGGCCATGGACAAAGCAGAATCAGGGGCAAGGTGCACTCCATCTCGCATGTACCAACAGTATCTCGATTGTGCTTTTCTTTTTCTCCCGCTCGAAGGACGTGATAAAGTGGAGCCCCTGAGTCTGCTGGAAGGATATGCGAAACTATGTAAGCAGGATTTACGAAGTCGATTGTGCTTAGCCATCGGGGTTGCCAAGGCACCGCATCCATACGCAGAGCGAAACTCGTTTATGATCAACTGGTTACACCTTGAGGGCGAATGGTCACCCGACGAACAACTGGATTCTTACTTAAAGAACAATCCTGATTGCTTTAGGCCCGTTCGTGGTGTGGAACTCGGTCTTTACAATCTGCGTTAGACCGACGATTCCTAAGCTCCCTCGAATCGAGAATACATTTCTTGAAATTTCTATTTCGTTGTGACCAAACGTGTCAATCGCATGCGAATGATAGCGTTCGCGATTGGCAGTGGTTTGGTCTGGATGGAATCACGAAGGACAACGGTCATGGACTGATGGATGGGATGCCCAAATCAGGAATAACACTCGGTGGATGCCGAATAGACCAACCACTGCCAATCGCTTTTTCTCGTCAGCCGGTTGGATCGATTGACGTTTTATCAATGAAGGATTGCTATGCGTTTGTAACTTTTTCTAGGCAGACACCATGACCTCTGTTCGACTTCCGCGTCTATCGCGCCCTGGCGTTTTGGAATCGATCGCTCCCAAGCGATTATTCGAATTGCTCCAACCTTACACCGACTTCTTTGCAAGTCGGTCCATACGCATCGAGTCACCCGATTCGATCGATTGCCAAGCGGTCATACGCGAGATAACTCAAGCCGATCGTGAAACGCCGGCTGACCTACTGGACGCGATCTGCCTTATTGACGAGTTAGCCAACGCGGTTGCGGTGGAACTTTTGCTGGATCGAGTTCCGGCCAGTTCACTGGGGCTTGAGCATGGAGGCGAGCATTCCGAAGCCGACATCGTCACAGCAGCTTGGCTATACGCTCCGAATCAACGCTAATGAAGCGTCCACCAGGACCATTGCATTCGTTGAAAGGAGAGTTTGACATCAGCTGAGTTCATCCATTAGGCGCTGGCAACCTGAACCGATTCGAGCAACGAAGTTGGTAGGAGCAAACCGTAAAGAAGTATCCTCAAATGTCCGGCCTGAAATATCCCAGTAGGGATTGAATGACGCCGTGGGCTCATAGCCATGTGCGACCATCCGATCGACCGCCGCTTGCCATTCGGTGTTGTCTGGCAGATAGAAAACAAGCAGGTTATCCTGCGTTGGAGCGAGACCGGGATTGTGTCCGCGCTTGCAAGTAAATTCCAAGTGATATGACGATCCAGGCATTCCAAGCATGAAGCCGTCAAATCCCTCGTGGTCTTGGAATGAGCCTATCACTGCGAGACCGAGCCCATCACGGTAGAACCGAAGTAGGGTTTCGATGCTGACTGTCGGTCGCGCTACTCGCATGGTCGTGTTCACGTTCATTGCACATCACCATTCCACATGCACGCTCCGATCCACTTTGATAATGCTTTGATAGATTGCTATCGCGAGACTGCTGCCGATTGTGCCCCTCAGTCAAGACGTTTATCCCTCATTGCATTGTCGACGAGCTAGTAATGCTTAGGCGTATACGCCCGTAAATGAAGGTGTCATTGTAGCCCATTAAGTTGGGCCAATGGGATTCCTGCCAGGGAAAGGCCGGCTACGTTTTTTAGAGCGTATTCAGGCGGATGTCTTGACAAAGCGATCCGAGCATGGACAATTATGTCCATGATGATGGATACAAAAGACGATATAAATCAGCGAATTTCGAATCAGGTCCGGCGGTTACGTGCGGCGGCGGGATTGTCCCTGGATGCTTTAGCAACCAAAACCGGGGTCAGTCGCTCGATGTTGTCGCTTATAGAGCGTGCGGAATGCAGTCCTACTGCGGTGATTCTTGAAAGACTTGCTGTCGGCCTGAACGTGACGTTGGCCACGTTGTTCGAAGTTGTTAATGAGAGCGAAGTGGCGAGTGAACCCATACAGCGGAGAGCTTGTCAATCGGAGTGGCGTGATCCAGAGACGGGGTACGTCCGAAGAAATCTATCGCCAACGAATGTGCTCCAACCGATGCAGCTCGTGGAGATCGAGTTCCCGGCGAAAGCCCGCGTTGTCTTCGAGAGCCACGGACGAGATGTGGCGATCTATCATCAATTCTTTATGCTCGAGGGCACCATCGAAATCACTTACGAAAATCACTGTCATCGCCTCAAGGCGGGAGACTGCTTGGCTTTGAAGATCGAGGGAGTCAATGTCTTTGAGAATCCGACACGCAAGCCTGCACGTTATCTGGTTGCATCAGTGACGGAAGTCAGTTCCAGGAGAAAAGCATGATGAATCATCACCTCATCGAACGCTTAGCGGAGCTCTCCGACGAGCACGTTCAAGGTCTGTGCGACGTGCTTTTGGATTGCGTCGAGGGCGGAGCTTCAGTCGGCTTCGTCTTTCCCTTCACTCGCGACCGAGCCGTCGAATTCTGGACTCGCGTTGCACAAGGAGTGGCAGCGGGCAAGCGGGCTTTGCTAGTCGCTAGGGACGAACTTCAGGGCAATCGCACGTTGATGACCTTGGCCTAATCATTGCAGAGGCAGGCTCGAAATCAAGCCCCAGGTTGGGGCATTGCAACATCTTCAGCCTCTCGCGACGGAGTTCGAATCTTGGCCAACCGGTTTGTTTGTAAAACTGTCCAACACTTTGAAAATGTTACCGATCCACGCGTCAATCGAGGAGCCAACTACCTTTTGATCGAAATGATCTTCGTAACGCTTTGTGCTTGCATTTCGGACGCAGATGGCTGGGCCGACGTAGAGCGGTATGGCAAAACTAAAATCGAATGGCTTCGGAAGTACTTCCCTTTTGAGAATGGCATCCCCTCTCATGACACGTTTGGTCGCGTCTTCTCACGGCTTGAAACGGTTGAGTTTTACGCAGCTTTGCAAAGTTGGGCGAACGACATCTCGGGCTCTCTCGAAGGCAAAACTATCGCGATCGACGGAAAGACTTTACGCGGGTCGCATGATCGAACTCATGGCGAGTCCGCGCTGCACTCGATTTCAGCCTGGGTCTGCGGACTCAAGATGTGTATCGGACTCAAATCGGTAGCAGACAAATCCAATGAAATCCCCGCTGCCCAGGAACTTATCGGCATGCTGGACTTGAAAGGTGCGGTCGTCACTGCCGACGCCATGCATTGCCAAACAGCAACGGTAGAAGCCATTATCGAGAAGGAAGCTGACTACGTTATCGTCGTGAAGGGTAACCAACCGAGCCTACAAGACGCCTTGCATGAGGCCATCGTTGATGAGCTTGATAATGAGGTCTCAAAAACGCGAAAACATCGCAAAACCGAGATCAATCGAGGCCGTAAGGAGTTCCGGGAAGTCATCGTAATGCCCGTACCACACGACTCCAAGGAGTTCTCACGTTGGGCAGGCCTCAAATCGATCGGAATTATCTTCCGTAGTCGCGAAGTTAATGGCAACTACGAGGAGAGCCTGACTACATTCATCAGTAGTAGGCCTCCGAAAGTAAGGGACCTAAGTGCCCGCCTTCGCGATCACTGGGGGGTAGAAAACTCGCAGCACTACACACTCGATGTAACATTTTCAGAAGATGCGAGCCGGATCCGCAAGGGAAATGGACCCGAAATTTCTTCTGTATTTCGACGCCTTGCACTGAACATATTGCAAAAGGACACTATCATAAAAGACTCAATCCGCGGCAAACGTAAGCGGTGCGCTTGGGATAACACCGCAATGGAGCAAATTATCCAGTGTTTTTAGGGATTTTAACGTGCGATTGCCCTGGGACGAACTTGGAATCTGCGGGACAGTCCAACTGATACTCGATCTTCCCGAGAACCAGCCACATCGGGCCGATCTAGTGAAGATGTTAGTCCATCGCCGCGCAAGACGACGAGGGCTGGGATCCAACCTGATGCAGGCTGCAGAATCGATGGCTCGCGAATGTGGAAAAACACTGCTCGTATTGGATGCTGTAACAGACGGAGATGCCGCTCGGCTCTATGAACGTCTCGACTGGGTCCGAGTGGGGGACATTCCCAACTACGCGCTCATGCCCAATGGCTCTCCGTGCAGCACAACGTGTTACTACCGCAGTTTGATTGAATCGAACACTGACTCGCATGTGGATACAAGAGCATGCTGAATACCCCAATCAACTTCCTTGAGAAACTGAGCCAATTCCAGGATCAATGGTCGCCGAAAGTGATCGCCGAGCTCAACGACTATCAGTTCAAATTAGTCAAAGTCCAAGGTGAGTTTGTCTGGCATGAACATGCAGAAACAGACGAGGCGTTTATCGTGCTGATGGGACGATTGAAAATCGAACTACCGGAGACAACCGTCGAATTGGCGGCGGGTGATTTATTCGTGGTGCCACGCGGAATCCAGCACAAGCCATCTGCGGATGAAGAGTGCCATGTGTTGGTGATCGAGCCACGCGGCGTCGTCAACACTGGCGATGTATGTGGTGACCTGACCGCTCCAAACGATGTGTGGCTACGACAATGACAATCAGATGGCTCCAGATCTCGCATCGTAGTTCTGTAACCGACTTTCTTGACCAGAGTAATTCATGAGCAACGCGAATAAGACTTCATATGAAAGAACTCAGCGGAACACAGTCCGGCGAGTGCCCAAAAGAGCGGACTATGACGTGGAAACGGTACACCGCCTATTCGATCAGGCGTGGTTTTGCCATGTCGGGTTCGCTTCTGAAACGGGTCCGACCATTATTCCTATGTTTCATGCAAGGCTGGACGACCGGATCATTCTTCACGGAGCGACAACCAGCCGACTGATGATGCTGCTCGCGTCCGGCGCTCCGATTTGCCTTTCGGTCGCGATGGTTGATGGGTTGGTACTTGCTCGATCCCTTTTTCATCATTCGCTGAACTATCGTTCCGCCGTCGCGTTTGGTTTTGGCGAAGTCATTACCGATCCGGCGTCTCGAACACGTGCTTTTCAGGCCATCGCAGACAAGGTGATGCCTGGCCGTTGGGACGAAGCTCGACAGCCGAACGAGCAGGAAGCCAAAGCCTCCTTGCTCTGCTCCGTCCAAATTGAATCGGCGTCTGCCAAAATTCGAACAGGCGGACCGATCGATGATAAAGATGACTACCAGCTCGATGTTTGGGCAGGAGTCGTTCCGCTTCAGGAGCAAATGCTGACGCCCGTCAGTGATCCATTGTCACTTCGCGAGATCGCGATTCCCGATTATATCGACGAGTTTCGACGCAATCGAAATGGTTGATGTCGTATCTTGAGCCATGAACGAACTAATGAAAGATTTTCATGATCGCAGACACACCCAGTCCACCCTACTACGCCGTAATATTTACAAGTTCACGTACCGCTGGTGATAACGGCTATCAGGAAATGGCCGAGCTGATGGTCAGGCTAGCGAGCGAACAGGATGGATTTCTAGGGATTGAAAGCGCCCGAGAAGAAATCGGAATCACGGTTTCTTACTGGCGCGACCTTTCGTCGATTCAGAAATGGCGCGAGCACGTTCAGCATACGGTCGCGAGAAACAAAGGGCGAAGTGATTGGTACAGCGCCTTTAAAACCAGAATCGCTGTCGTGGAACGAGACTTTGGTTTCGCAAAAAACAAATCTGCCGGTAACGATAGCGAGTCAATAGTTGATCAGCGATGAGATCGCCGGATTGGCGAGAACCAGTGTCCGCTGATAGTCAAAGCAAAGAACTTTAGTAAGTCATATCGTAAACGCTGGAGAATATTGACGAATGCCTACGCCAATTGATACTGCTTCGGAAATTGAATCGCTGATTGAATCCTGGCGCTCTAAACTCCACGAACTCGATGCGACGTCGGTTCGTGCAAAGCCCGCTCTGGATCGTTGGTCGATCTCAGAAGTAGTCGGCCATCTTGTGGATTCTGCCTGTAACAATCACCAAAGATTTGTTCGCGCTCAGCACTTCTCTGAATTGGTGTTCCCGAAATATGAACAAAACGAATGGATCGCCGCTGCCAATTATCAAAAAGCCAATTGGGGCTCGTTGGTGGAACTTTGGTATCATTATAATCGGCTGATTGCAACGCTCATTCGCAATATTCAAGAGTCCAGCTTATCGACGCCGTGCACCATTACACCGTACGAAACACGCACGCTTGGATATCTCGTGACGGACTACCTGGATCACATGAAACACCACCTCGCCAAAATTGCTGATCGCACATTAAAGACAAATGCGACATAATCACGCCATAAACCCGAAGGCGCGAACCGTATCCGGCTACCTTCCATAAGGAGGTTCGTTCGAAAATCAAACTGGGGTACCGATCCATCCGTTAAATCTGTGAGAGCATTGGACTGCCGGCCAAGAGCTACCACACACTGATTTAGGTTCAAGGAGATGCTGATCAAAAAATGACAACACAATTTGCAATACGGCGAGCTGTGGTCGACGATTATGGCGCTATCGCCGATGTCATGTTCGACGCAGTTCGGCATGGTCGTAGCCATTATTCCGAAGAGCAACGGCAAGCGTGGGTTCCTCACCGTCGTTCAGGATCCGCTTGGATCGAGCGATTGAACTCCCAGTCGATTTTCGCAGCAGAAGTTTATGGGCAGATAAACGGATTCATGAGTCTTGCTGAGAATGGCTACATTGATTTCGCTTACATTCGACCGTCAGCACAAGGGACTGGTATGTTCCGAGGCCTTTATCAAGCAATCGAACATCTGGCCATGCAAACCGGCGAACCAAGGCTTTGGGTACACGCAAGTCTTATGGCTCAACCGGCTTTCACTGCTGTCGGATTTCGGATGATTCGAAAAGAAACGGTTGAAATTAGTGGACATTTGCTTCAACGGTTTGAAATGGAAAAACAACTGGGGCATGCGGAAATCGACAGCAGCAACCAACCACCTACAGACCTTCCAAGTTTTTGAGTGGAGTCACCGAGATTCAAACGAGCCGCTCCCGCAGGGTAAACACTGTTCGCCATGCCATGGCGATGTCTTCCCGCTGGACCATGACCCCATTTCATATAGAGGCTCGTTCGAGAATCGAACTCGATCTTCGTTCTTACCAAGAACGCGTGCTCCCGGAACACTTACAAACCATTCCCATCAGTGATCGCGGAAGGAATCGAACCTCGGGCACTGACCCGCAGAGGTGGTCGTCCGGCGTGTCATGCAGGAGTCTTAGCAGTTGGACCACGCGATCATCGAACAAGGTGGTTGAGACAGGAATCATAAAATCAATTTATCTGCTTGGGTCGAAACGATGATCGATAGGCGTTGGGGTTTCGCCCAGTGGCTCTGCGGAAGTGAATTCGAAGCAATTGTGCCGAGGTGAAGCCTGATCGAGTAGCAATCTGGTCAACGCTCAGTGAACTTGTTTCTAATAACTGCTGTGCCACCTTTATTCGTTCAAACGCCAGCCATTGTACAGGTGTCGTACCGGTTTGATCTCGAAAGCGACGAGCAAATGTGCGCTCGCTCATACAGGCACGCTTCGCCATCGACTTGACAGAATGTTCTTCTGCTAGATGCACCAAGAGCCACTGAAGCAATGACCCAATTTGACTATCTTCGCAGCGCGTAATTGGTCGATCGATAAATTGGGCCTGGCCACCATCGCGATGGGGAGAAACCACCAATCGCCGAGCCACAACATTAGCGATCTTAGCACCGAAGTCTCGTCGGACTAAATGCAGGCACAAATCAATCCCGGCAGCACTGCCAGCAGCAGTCAAAATGTTTCCAGCATCAATGTATAAAACCTTACGATCGACTTGTATTTCTGGGTAGTCACTTTGAAGTCGTTCCGTATACCGCCAGTGTGTTGTCGCAGACCGGCCATTCAGCAGTCCAGCAGCCGCCAAAACAAAAGCCCCAGAACATAACGACACGATTCGTGCGCCTCTTTCGTGGGCACGCCTAAGCGAACGGAGGAAATTTTCAGGCGGAATCTCATCTATATTCCGCCAACCTGGAATGATGATAGTTCCTGCGCAGTCCAGAGTCCTTAGACCTTTGGTGATTTGCAAAGACATTCCTGCCAATGTTCTGATCGGCCCTGATTCCACCCTGCAGGTCTGAAAATGATACCAAGCGTCAATCTCGGGACGAGGCAACCCAAACACCTCAACGGCAATGCCAAACTCGAAAAAGGCGAGCCGATCATAGCCTACGGCAACAACATTTAGGTTTTTAGGCAACATGGCAGTATTTTATCGAAACATGTCATTGCTGCCACTCGAATTCAGCCTGTTTTGTTGCGAAAATCGTCTCAGTTAGTCGCCCTTGGCGGACGCTACGCACACACTTTTATTGGGAGAGTAATTGCAATGAAAATTAAATCGCAGGTAACTGCCATTCAAGCAGCCACGCCGCAAGCCGCAGCAGTTCATTTCCAGGCGAGACTGACGTTAGAAACGGACTGTTGGGATGTGCATCATTCGCTTGCAAACGACGTCGCGAATTTTGTTCTGCTCGACGTACGATCGGAAAGTCTTTTTAAGTCTGGTCATTTACCCTCAGCCATTCATCTGCCGCATTCACAGATTCGCACCGAGACGCTGCCTCAATTGCCAACAGATGGTATTTTTGTCGTGTATTGTGCGGGACCTCACTGCAACGGCGCAAACAAAGCAGCAATCAAGATCGCACTCTTGGGACTACCAGTCAAGGAAATGATCGGAGGCATCGAAGGTTGGAAAGACGAGGGGTTTGAACTTGTCACTTGCTAATGACGTTGATATTCGATTTGTGGTCCAGTCAGATCTTAGTCAACTTGAAGAAATCTGCCGCCAACACGCCATGTTCGAGCAGGCGAGTTGGAAGACATGCGACAATAGAATTGGCGACAAAGCGCCGCTGACGCACCTAGCCCATCGCAGACATCATCGAAGTTATGACTTCAAATGATGTGGCCGAAGCCGCACTAGCGAGGTTTCCGACTCGATTTCGCAAGCAATGCTCTAATTGCCAGTAACTCAGGACGGTGCAACTTGAGTAGAGAATCTGTAACTAGTCCGATTACGGTCCTGTCTGCCGGGTTTCAGCATTTGTCAAGAAAAGCAATGACTTGAACTGTGCTGATTCTGCATTTCAACTACATTCTATTTGATAGGCAAAGAAGTAGATTCCATCAAAAACTGGATCACGCCAATGAGCCCGGACGAATCCCATAGACTCGTAAAGTCGATGGGCTGGGATCATTTGCGGTTGAGTCCAAAGTACCGCTTTGTTGAAGCCCATATCGCGGATTGTTTCAAGCGCTTTCGACATCAATACCCTTCCAAGCCCATTGCCACGGTACAGTGTGTCAACGGCCAACAAATGGATCTCCGCTTCATCCGGTTCGGCCATTCGTCGAGCCGGAGCATCGGGCCGGACAGCAATCACCATTCCGACGAAAACGCCATCTGCTGTACGCGCAACGATCATTTTCCCACGTCTTCTCACAGCAGATGAGACGAAGATTATGGCCGCCCGTTCTGGTGTCGTGAACCCACCGCCCACATAAGCGTTGGTTAGAAGTTTATTTATTTCGAAATCTGAAATATTCTCTGCATGTTCCTCAATCAGATATTCCATTGCATTGACCTGCACCTTTTTTCAGTGTTGCAAAAGAGCCTTCTTGGCATTTCATTCGAAAAGCCTAATTCTATTTAAGTCTATTCATGTGATTACGAAATGTTTCCAAATATTCTTGAGCAGCGATCTCGCGTTTCGATACCGGGTCAACGACTGGAGATAACAATTGCTCTTGAATCGGGATCACTCCGGCCATTCATTCTTTTGGCCCGCCATTCACCCATACATTCTGCTATACGCCCCGAATCAACGCTAATGAAGCGTCCGCCAGGACCGTTGAATTCGTTGAAAGGGGCGTTTGACATCAGCGGAGTCCATTGATTGAATGGTGACAACCTAGATCGATCCGAGCGACGACATCGGCAAGAGCGATTCCTAAGGTGTGGTGTTGAGATTCGTCGAGGTGGACTCCATCGACAACGCTGGTGGAAGTGACGGAACCTGCATCGAAGAATTCGCATCCAATCTCCAATGCGACATCGCGTATGGCGCTAGTTAATCCAACAGACTTGGCCTGGGCATTCACGAACTTTGCCGCAAGAGGACCTCTCGATACTTGTAATTGCGGAGGAGCGACCAGCAGCACACTGGGCACGTGCATACCGGGTTCAAGCGGAGCCCGTCGAATTGTGTCGACCAACTTCCCAAGGCCTTGTGCCGTATCACCTGCAGTAAAACAGTGTCCTGATTGAAAGTCATTGACACCCAGCATGACGATGACGAGCGCCAGCGGCGAGTTGACTTCGATCCGTTGCTCAAGACCAATGAGCCCATCTCGGCCCGGTTTCACCGCATCATCAAGGACGGTACGGCGACCGTTGAGGCAGTCTTCGATGATGCGAACTCGCAATGCTCGTCTTTGAAGTTCAACTTCAAGAACGCCCGGCCAGCGTTTGGGAAATGGCAAGCGCTCTCTCGTGCCGGGAATGATTCCCCAACTGAGCGAGTCACCATAAACGAGTATTTGATCCATTTAGTTTAGTTTTCTTGGTGATATGACCGTCGTCATTGTCTTGGTTGACTCGGTGGGTAAGAACCGCCTCTATTCACTCCATTTGTATTCCATGTAGGTTGCCACTTTCAAGGCGCGAGTCTGGCCCAAGAATCGGCGGACGATGTGCAGGCTCATATCGATACCGGCTGAAATTCCTGCCGAAGGGGCAAAATCAGCTGAATACTCGCCGATGATCGCAATAGAGGGAAGCTTCATGGGCCGTTGAATCATCCCTTCAAGGCTAGTTCGAGGTCCGCGATCAGATCCTGAGCAGTCTCGATTCCAACGGACAATCGAATGAGTTGTTCTGTGAGGCCCAGTTTTGATCGGTCAGATGCTGGCATGGCTTTGTGCGACGTGAACGCCGGAATGGTAGCCGTCGATTCGACCCCGCCGAGACTCAATGCAGGCGAGATGAGCTGTAGCGATCGAAGAAAGCCTATCGGCGAGATGTCGTTCGTCAAACGAAAAGAAAGCATGCCGCCAAACCCACTCATTTGCTGTCGAGCGATTTCGTGATCTGGGTGAGACGCCAATCCGGGATAGAACACTCGCTCCACTCTCGGATGCTGATCGAGATAGCTGGCAAGCTGCATCGCGTTTTCATTTTGCTTCTCCACCCGAATCGAAAGCGTCTTGATACTGCGTTCGATCAAATAGCACGTCAGGGCGTTGATGCTGCCGCCAAAAAGGACAGCTTTCTGACGAATGAGTTCGACCGTTTCCTCGCAACCTACAACGGCTCCGAAACACAGGTCACTGTGGCCTCCGAGATACTTTGTGCCGCTGTGCAGCACGACATCGACTCCAAGATCGATTGGGTTCTGATTGATCGGTGTGGCAAAGGTATTGTCAACGATCGTGGTGATACCGCGTGATCGTCCTTCATTCGCCGCGGATTTCAGATCGACGATATCGAGCAGCGGATTGGATGGAGTCTCGATGTAGATGGCTTTCGTAGTCGGTTGAATCGCAGCAACCAACGAACGCGTGTCAGTCCGAGCAAACGTGTAGGCGATGCCGGCCTGCTCAAACTCCTTCAGCACCAGCAAATGCGTGCCGCCGTACAATGCGTCTTGCAGGACTACATGATCGCCACGCTTCAAAACGGAAAGCAGCGTCGTGCTGATCGCGGCCATGCCGGACGCAAACACCAGCCCTGCGGCGGCACCTTCAAGCTTGCAAATTTGCTCGATGACAATCTGCTGGTTCGGAGTATTGAAGTACCGCGGGTAGGGCTGATCGTCTTCGTCGATGTATCGAAACGCCGATGACGGTTCGACCGCGTTGACAACGCCCGCACTTTCTGCCCGCTTGCCAGCATGAACACTGATTGTCTCTTTGCCTAGATTTGAGCATTGCATACAAGCACCAATTGGCTTTGTTGAAGTTGTAGTTGAAGGACAAGGAAATCGGACGACAAGTTCGTTCGAAAACCATCCTTTTGGTGTCAGAATCGGTGCAGTCAACTCAGACAGTCGCGTTCGCTGCTGACCCGACTCGTCGAAATTTTCAGGCTCTCTCGAAGGCTTGCTGAAGGGCTGGCCGTTCTTGGGCTATGGCATCGTACCACGCCGAGATCAAACCATTTCACAGCGGATCTGGCCGGAAAGCACGATCACTGCTTGACCGGTGATGGACAGCCACTGGTCGCTCAGCAATTCGACTTCCATGAAACCAGTTCGCGCAGACGCTTGAAACGAAGCCAGCTTCGACTTGCCGAGTTTCTGTGCCCAATACGGCGCGAGGAAGGTGTGAGTGCCGCCGGTGACCGGATCTTCGTTGGTACCACTCCACGGCCAGAAGTATCTTGAATGAAAGTCGTATGATCCATTGACAGAGGCAGCAGTCACCAACACACCGTTGATGCCTTCATGCGAAGCGTACAGGGCAGAAAAGTCGGGTTGAAGTTTGGCCAGCAGTTCGGTTGATTCGATCTCCAACATCAAGATTTTTGTTTCGGGATTGAACACCGACGCAAGAACTCGCTCCAGTCCCAGCGCGTCCAGCAACTGCGGCGGCGCATCAGCGAGCTGAGTCTGATAGACGGGGAATTTCATGCGAATCCCATCGCCCTGCCGAGAAACCCGAAGGCTCAACTGTTGTTGAGTCACAAAGCAGATTTCGCTCAGAGCAGTACCAGAGAAAACGATCTTAGCCGCGGCCAGTGTTGCATGTCCGCACAGTGGGATCTCAATCTTGGGAGAGAAGTAGCGGATCGAATACTCGGCGTCACCGATTGGCCTGACAAACGCAGTCTCGGAAAGTCCAAGCTCCCGTGCGATCAACAACATGGCTCGATCAGAAAGTTCCGTGTCCACCTGGCAAACGCCTGCCGGATTTCCGTTGAACGGGACATCAGTAAATGAATCAACAATGCTGGTTTTCATGTTAAGCCATTGAGCTTGGGAAAGTTGTGGTTGAAGGACACTGAAAACGGATGACAAGTTCTGTCGAAAATTATCGTTTCCGTGTCAGAATCGGTGCAGTCAAGTCCGACAGTCGCGTTCGCTGCCGACCTGACTCGTCGAAGTTATCCTGGGACAGCCAGGTTTCAAAGGCTTGCCGAAGTTGTGGCCATTCTGAATCGATTACGGAGTACCATGCTGAGTCGCGATTGCGACCTTTGACGACCATGTGTTGACGGAACACACCTTCAAATTGCAGACCGAGTCGCTCGGCTGCAACTCGTGATGGTGCGTTGAGCGCGTTACACTTCCATTCATAACGTCGGTAGCCTAGTTCGAACGCCTGTCGCATCATTAGATACATCGCCTCCGTGGCCGCGACGCTCTTTTGCAGTTTCGGCGAGTAATTCAAATGTCCAACTTCGATCGAACCGTTTTTGGGATCGATTCGCAAATAGCTGGCCAGCCCTGTGACTTCGTCGGTAACCAGGTTGCGGATAGCAAGGAATAGTGGATCATTGCCAAAGCAGGTTGCTTCCATCCACTGGCGATAATTGTCGAAGCTTTCGAACGGTCCGTACGGCAGATAGGTCCAATTGATTCCCTGTTTGTCCTGTTGATTGGCGGCAAACAGCTTTGGGGCATGAGCTGCCACATCCAGCGGCTCAAGCCGACAATACCGTCCCTCGATTGCCTCGCGCGGTGGAGGTAGCGGTTGAACCCAATCAGCGACGACACTGCCAATCGGCTGCCCCAAGTTATTGATTTCAATGGTCATCGCATTTTGTCGTTCTGCGTAAGAGATTGCTGTCGATCGGCATTGCACTGGACCAATCGTCGCAGATAATTGGCTCTCTGCAATATCCGGTTTTGTAAAATGTGAGTAGACCAATTATGGACAAGGCAATTTTAGGGGCTGGAGTACTTCGTCTGGATCGGCGGCGGAATGAACCGTTGCACCGCCAGATTTACGAAGGCGTTCGTGAAGCGATCCTTTCGGGAAAACTGAAGCGAGGAACCACGCTACCCGCGACTCGAAGCCTTGCAGAGCAGCTCAACGTTTCGCGAATGACGATCGTGAATGCCTACGATCAGTTGCTGGCAGAGGGGTACCTGGCGTCGCGTGTCGGAAGCGGGACGTTCGTCCGTGGTGAATTGCCGGACGACCACAAGATGTCGCAATTTTCTTGTGTTGATTCCGACGCAAATATTCTCCGGTCCGTAAAGTCTGCTCCACAAACTGCGTTGGTAGGACTTTCCAGTCGAGGGCAACGAATGGCGACAATCGAAGAAGGAATTCGCCCTTCGTACCTCGATCAACCAGCATTGTTTTCACTTGGTATCCCCGCACTTGACGAATTCCCGCTTGATATCTGGACAAAAATCTGCCGCGATCGCGGACGTAGCATGTCAAGCTCGCATCTCAAATACCAGTCGGCATCGGGTTGGATGCCCTTGCGAGTTGCTATCTGCGAGTACACCAAGACATTTCGCGGTGTACGCTGCAATCCTGAGCAGGTATTCATTACTGCCGGTACTCAACAGGCGATCGAGCTGACCATCAGGCTTATCCTCGATCCCGGTGATTCTGTCCTGTTTGAAGATCCTGGATACTGGCGTGCTCGAGCAGCGTTTCAGTCCAACGGAGTGAATTTGATTCCACTACCAGTCGATGCCAACGGTGCTTCCATCAAGTCGTGCAACGCCACCGCCGGAAACGCAAAGGCCGTTTACGTCACGCCTTCACATCAATTCCCGATGGGCGTTACGATGTCGATCGAACGCCGGATCGAGTTGCTCGACTGGGCACAGCAGCACAACGCGGCGATCATCGAAGACGACTATGACAGTGTTTATAGCTACTCGCAGCCACCGATCCCATCGCTCCAGGGGCTCGATCGAAATCAACGGACTTTCTACATGGGAAGTCTCAGCAAGCTCCTGTTCCCTTCGCTTGGCATAGGATATGTCATCGTGCCCAGTTCGCTGGCTGCTGCCTACGAAACGGCCTTCAAGATCGTCGGCCGGGCGCCGTCTTTACTTATGCAACAGGTTGTCCACGACTTTATTGAGGAAGGTCACCTTGAGCGGCACATGCGCCGCATGCGAAAGGTCCACCAGCAGCGACATGCAGCGCTTGTCAACGCAATCGACCGGCACTTGTCAGCAAAATTGGAGCTCATCGGTGCCGAAGCTGGGCTTCACCGCGCAGCGAAGATTCTGACCCAACATCGTGACATCACGCTCACACGTCGTTTCGCAAAACTCGGCATCCACATCCAAGCGATCTCGATTGATTCGCTGACGAATTCTTCCGAGCACAATGGACTGGTCTTTGGTTTTGGCTGTGGCACGCCCAAAGAAATCGAGGCCGCTATTCGTCGAATCGCGATCTGGTAGACGCTGAACCTAATCTGTTGGCTTTGACGAATACGGCCACGGTTCGGCAGGTAATTGAACCGCTATCAACCGCTGCATGGAAGCCACTCCCCAGTTGCCCGTCGATCAGATGATTGAGCTGATCGAAACTTGTCCGCCGGGACCTTGGCCCAGTGGCTGGGCAACGTGGGCAAACGTCATCGAAGCGCACCAGCGATTGGCAGACCGCTTTGTAAACGACTTAAAACCATCGCGCCGGACTTATCCAATTGACCGCGGCATCGTCATCGCCGGTGGTGGCCTCAAGTACTTTCCCAGCGTCTGGGTAAACGTGCGGCTGTTGCGGCATTTCGGCTGCACGCTGCCGATCCAGCTTTGGTACTTGGGCGACGGCGAAATCGATCCTTATATGAAACGGCTGCTGGCCGGTTACGATGTTCAGTGTGTCGACGCGCGGCAGCTTGAACACGAACATCCCGCTCGTATTCTTTGTGGCTGGGAGCTGAAGCTTTATTCCACATTGCACTCCCCGTTCGCGCAAGTGTTGTTTCTTGATGCTGATAACGGCGTGGTTGCCGACCCGAGTTACTTATTTGACTCTCCTGAACTGGCAAAGCATGGTGCCATCTTCTGGCCCGACTATGCCTGTTGGACACTGAAGGCCGACGTGTGGGAGATTTTCGGGATGCCCGACATGGCCGAGCCGGAAGTTGCCATGCATGAGCGAGCCTTCGAGTCGGGGCAATACTTGATCGATAAACGCCGCTGCGCCGCTGAACTGCAAACGTCCCTCTGGTACGCCGAGCACTCCGATTTTACCTTCCAGCATGTGTACGGTGACAAGGAGTGTTTCCATTTGGGCTGGCGTAAAGTTGGCAGCCAGTACGCGATGCCCGCCGCCGGCCCGGGCTGGAATCAGCATACGATCGTGCAGTTCGACTTCCGGGGCCAGATTATTTTCCAGCATCGCTGCCAAGACAAATGGCGATTCGGTGGCAATCGATTCAATGAGACGCTGGCGAACGAACAACTATGCTTCGACTTTGTCGCCGAGCTAGCCAGACGCTGGTCGGGCACCTTGTGGCAAAACGACGAGCCAACACCCGATGAACAACGAGTCATCGAAGAGCTGACCGGCAAGCGAGCAAAGTACGATCGCGTGGGCCATGACCAACGAACGATTGGCTTCGAATCCAGTCGCGTGATTGGCGAAGGAGCGGCGGAGTGCGAACGCGTGTGGCACGTGAACGAGGTCGACGGCCAACCTGTGCTCACGATTTCTAGGCTTGATCGCCCGACCTGTCACCTGCGCCGCGGCCCTGATGGCATCTGGCGCGGCCACTGGCTGGAACACGAGCACATGCCCATCGAGCTTACGATTCTCACCGCATAACCACGGAGGCAACCATGGAACCATTCGCTGTTTGCTACAAGGCGTTCGGCCGCGACTTCCACATCGAGCCGGCCAGTATCCAGCACGCCAACGCGGTCTTTCAAGACGAGTACCAGATCGCGGCCTTACGCCAGCATGAAGTCCGCACGATCGTGGACATCGGAGCCCACGTCGGCAGCTTCACGGTTCTTTGTCATCAGCACTGGCCAGCGGCGAAGATCGTGGCAGTGGAACCGCATCCCGAGAGCTTTGCGTTACTCCAGAAAAACACCGCTCACATCGCCAGCGACCGGCTTCAGCTCATCAACGCAGCCGTCACCGAGACGTCCGGAACCACGCTCTTATCATCATCCGTTTCCCACAGCCGAGTCGGCGAGTATGTTCCGAGCCTGTGGGCTGACTTAGAAGAGCGGCCCGGGGATTTCGGAGTCGAAGTCCCGGCGATCACCACCGCCGAACTCTGGGACGCACTCACCGCCTTCGGAATCCCGCAAGTCGACCTACTCAAACTCGACTGCGAAGGAGCCGAGTACGTAATCCTGCCGGAACTCGAGCGCCTCGGCGTGCTAAGCCAAGTCGGCTGGATCCGAGGCGAATGGCACAGCCGATCCTCGAACGGGATCTTGGAGGTATCTCTGGCTCCAACACATGAATGCCACATCGATCCCAACGAACCGCACGATGTAGGCTTGTTCTTGGCTCATAGGAGAGCCGTCCTTTAACGACGCGGAGAACGCTCGCACAACGCGGAAGCCGACTTGGGATCCGAAGACGTAAAGCGAACGAGGTTTCCGGATAAAAGCAAGTCGACGGTGAATCGCATGCAATCCTCGCTCAAGCGTAGTACAACAGGAATCGCACCTGTATACTCTCAACTCCAGCAAAATGGCCCAAGCCTAGAGCTTTGTGCAGAGTTGATTTTCACTGGGGCAACTGATATTTGCCTACTGAACGCGTATAGACGGCACCAGCTTGGGCTTGTCCAACAGGCATTGCCCCAAATGCGAAAGCTCATTGCAAGAGTAAGCGATCATAGAGTCTGTTTAGATGACCCAAGAAACTTCCAATCAGTCCTTCATGAATAGCAGTTTGATGGCCAGAAAAGACGACACATCATGCAAAACTTTTGAACGCGCAGTGGAAGCGAGTGACCTGCTGTCCGTCGAAGATAATGAACATAGAATCCTGGGCCTCAATGCCATGCTCGCCGCAGCAAACCTGGACCCTTCAAGCGTTCTCTTGCTTCGCCACAAAGATACCAACGCCTCAAAAGGTTGCAGTCCCTACGAGCTTTGGCGGGATGCGCCGGAAAGGTTCGAAGATTACCAATCAGTGCAATCGGTGAAGCAGCGGAATCGATTTAAACGAAGTTTCTGGGCTGCGTTCGTAGTAAACGCTTTCGATGAGAACGTATTTGCGGGGATTTGGAAGACTCGGCGCAGCTACCAAATATCTCAGCCAAACCCAAAGCCTCAGGCGCCTGGAGAGTTCGATCCTCCCAATACATTGGACAAGTATGAAACTGCTTTAACGAACCGGTTATCTACTCTAAAAGGCAAACTTATTATTGACTGGGGGAAGGGCAAGCTGGCTTGGGTTCAACATGCTGAGAAAAATAACAAACGTGTTCTTGAGATTCGGGCAAGAGAGGAGGTGAGGTGGCCCATGCTTGACGGGCGCGCTAACCTTTAAGATTGAAGGCCCGGAAGCCAAAACCTAGGAGTGCTAAGATGGCCAAAAAGCAGCGCAAGACAGTCAAGCCGACTCGCCGTACTTTCACGCCGGAGTTCAAGCAGCAAGCCGTTCAAATGCTCTTGGATGGTTACACGGCCAGCTCGGTATCTGAGAATCTGGGCATTGGAAATAAGAACCTCGTTTACCGTTGGAAAGCTGAGCAAGTGGCTGGAGGGGGACCAGTTGCCGAATCGCTCGACGGCGAAGTCCGTGAGCTGCGGGAGGAATTGCGGCGTACTCAACGCGAACGCGACATTTTAAAAAAAGCGTTGGGCATTTTAAGCCAGCAAGAGTAGCCGAAATCTACCCGGTGATTTGTAAACTGTCGCAAGAAGGATTTGAAGTGGCTCATCTCTGCGAAGTTTTGGAAGTATCGCGAAGTGCATTTTACGACTGGAAGAACGCATCGCCAAACCTCTATCAGCGACAAGACAACGAGCTGCAACCTTTGATTAAAGACATTTTTTTTCAACACAAACGACGCTATATCGCGCGGCGGATCGCTATTGAAATTCAATCGCAGGGTATTTCCTGCAGTCGCCTGAAAGTCCGTAAAAACATGGTGCAAATGGGACTTTTCGCAATCCAGCCCAAGTCATTCAAACCGAGGACAACGGAGAGCAAACACACACTTGGGTACAACGAGAATCTCCTGCTCGAAGGAGTTGCGGTTACGGAGGTCAACCAGGTCTGGGCTGGAGACATCACGTACATCGGGGTGCAAAACAAGTTCGCTTACCTTGCGGTCTTAATGGACTTATTTTCGCGGAAAATCGTTGGCTGGTCGCTCGATTTGAATATGGAAGCACCTCTCGTTATTACAGCCTTGAAGCAAGCGATCAAGCAACGCCAACCCGCGCCAGGACTGATTCACCACACTGATCGTGGCGGACAGTACGCGGCCAAAGAGTACCGCAAGTTACTCGAGAGAGCTCGAATGAAACAGAGCATGAGTCGCGCTGCTGATTGTTACGACAACGCCTTTATGGAATCGTGTTTCGGAACCATCAAAAATGAATTGGAAATACGACCGTATGAATCATTCAAAGAAGCACTCGCAGAAATCCAGGAATACATCAATTACATCAACTCGATTCGTCGACACTCATCAATAGACTATCAATCACCAAACCGCTTCGAGCTCATTCAAAACGCTTAAGGGTTAGCGCGCCCGTCAAGCATGGGCCACCTCAACACACTGCATCTCGGCAGGAATGGTCCGGCGAAAGCGTCTGCCCAAGAAACATCCAAAGAGTGATCACGGGACTGTAAATTCGATCGCGGAATGCGTACCCAAGATCATGGCAGACTTAAATGACTTCAGCGGCCGGTAGGAACCGCTCAAAGATTAGCGATTGCTCCGGTTCGTCCTGAAGACTGGCTGCAACTTGGGCCAGTGATCGGTTAGAATTTGATCGCACGACTGGGCTCCTGTTTTGGTGAACTGGGTTTAGACGTACAGTTCATCAGAGCGGAGCTTGGTCGTGTTTGTAAGTTTCAATGGCGTGAAAATTGCTGGCTCGATTTTGCTATCACTGCCTGCAGCGCTGGCATAGACGGTAGCCCTATACATGCAGTGGACCAATGCTTAACCACGCGGCATTCAGGCCTGACCCATTTGCATTCCTCGCCGGGAGGAGAAAATTAAGATTCACCCAACAATTCGAAATACGCGTCGAGCCCGTGCAGTTCCTCATCGTCCTTCATCAATCGTTCATGGTAAGACTGGAAAGGGATTGGTTGCAATGATTGATCTGACACCGCTTCTCCCTCACCATTACCACCGCGATTGAGAAAATTTATCACGATAAGTGCATCGATAGGTGTCGCTCTATCGTCACCGTTTACGTCGTAATATGGAGGTGGCGCGGAGCCAGAACCATTCGCTGCGAGTTGGCCACTGCCGTTGCGATTTAGATAGTTAATGATAATTAATGCGTCTATGGGTTTTACATCCCCATCAACATTTACATCATATGGATCCAGAGGATTTTGCCAGAATGGCCCAGACACTAGATTGACATCGAATTCTTCAATGTAGGACGTTGGGTCCGCGTTAGCCATTGCATGCGCAGGTAGCGGCGTTCGAGTGGATGTTTGTTCGGCCCAGCTTAAGGTTCCGTCAGGAAAACCAAACAGAAGGTCGGGGAAGCCATCACCATTCATGTCGCCTGTGGCCGTAGACATACCTATTGTAGGCAATTGATTTGCCATTATCTCGGTGGCCGTCAAATCCCAACAAGCCAAGAATGTGGTTGGATCGTTCGTGATGGCTGGATAATACAAGATCCGCCCATCATTGGTCGTTACTAGTAGGTCTTCGTTCCCATCTTGGTTAAGATCCACGGCGTCTAGAGTGCGTATCGTCGGAACCGCAAACGGTGCACCCGCGACATTGATCGGTCCAGCCTGCTCCAGTCTCGGCTGACCGTCGCTGTTTGCATCGGTGAAAAGGACAATTTGACCTTCTTGAGTCGCGATCAGCAGGTCCAGGCGACCGTCTTGATTGATATCCATCATCGACAATGCGGTGGCCACCAAATCGATTGCTTGAGGTGCATCGGCTGGGCCATACATCAACGGCGTGGGATTGGAATAAATAGGAGCGATGTTCGTATTGACGTTCGTCCAAAGCATTAATTGCTGGAATTCATTGGAAGCAATCAGATCTAACGCTCCGTCACCGGTCCAGTCAACAAACAGGGGACGCTTCAAAGCGGAATCAAACTGGAGCGGCCCGTCATCGTCCAGCAGCGGGATTTGCGTTGTGAACAGTGGTTCTGCGGATGAGCCCTCATTCAACAACAGGTAGGCCTCATACACATCGGGCCCAACTTCGGTGGACACCACGAGATCTAGTCGCCCATCTTGGTTGAAATCGATAACCGACGGCACAGCAACACCGTCATAGTGCAATGCCACGCCACCCACGATCACTGGCTGTGAACTCTCAAAGCTACCGACTGAGAACGAAGGCCCTGAGACTCCCCAGGCGAGTTGCCCGCCGTTCTCATTGGTCAGCGTTTGAGCATCCAGCATGAGGTGGTAGCGCCCTTCCGTCAGTGGTTCATCCCAAGAAGCGGTCAGCAGAAAATCGACTGAGTCGTAATCGAATGAGAGCCCCTCCAGCGTGACCGCCGTCCCATCGGGAGTCTGGATACCGAAGGCGGTGGCGATCGCGTCGGTTGCGACTAGTTCTCCGAGGTTCATCGCTTGAGAAAATTCGATCTCCATGCTGCTGCGGTCTCGCGACACCGAGATTCCAACGACCCGGGCGGGTTCTAGGATGGTTGTCGTGGTATCAGCAACGACGGCGTGGGGCTCGATATAGCCAACATTGTCGGTTGCAACTGAGTAGAACGCATAGGTGCTTCCTGGAACGGCATCGTAAAAGCGTGCTTCGGTTTGAGCGGTATCATCAAGCCACAGCTCAAAAGGCCGATTGTCTCGAGAGACAAACACATCGAAGTTACGCACACCCGATCCACCGAAATCATCGCCCACCCACTGCACGAGCACACCGGGATAGCTTTCCGCAGCGAGTTCGTTCACCGAGCTCGTCGGCCCTTCGGCATCGATGGTATTAAAGACCGGAGGCGTTACAATTGCCTCATTTTGGTCGAAAATAATGTCCGCAATGGCATCAATAACGGTCCCGCTCTCAACATTCGCTTTGGTACGTATTGAGTAACTAGCAAAGCCCTGTCCTTCTGAGCCGTCCAAATTAGGTGGCAATAATCCAACTAGCGGGCTAAACGGCACCTCGCCCGTTTCCGGATCGATAGACTTGAGCTGGAACGTAATCTGGCCTGTCGCGACATCAATCCCTGCACTTACATCGAGAAAAATCCCCAGTTCCTGGGTATAGTCCAAACGCAGGTGTGACGAGCTGTCGTTTTGCAAGCTCGCAATGATGTTATCTCCAAATCCGATGGGTCCGAGTTTGAATGTAGAATAGTCAAGATCGTCATCGAGTTGCTGCGTAACTGTAACGACGGCTGCTGGAGC
This sequence comes from Kothea flammea, assembly GCF_052161645.1. Taxonomy (GTDB): domain Bacteria; phylum Planctomycetota; class Planctomycetia; order Pirellulales; family Pirellulaceae; genus Laterigemmans. The sequence goes on along the minus strand of NZ_CP197414.1, from coordinate 3,625,417 downwards.
TGTCGCTTCTTCAGCGTCATTCTCAAATCGGATTGTGTAGTCGTATCGGACGTCCTGACGCGTCCAATTCTGCTCACCGAACCCTGTTGGTCCAAGAATATCGTTGGGATCGTAAGCACCGCAATCACCTGTCACCGCAACGACGTACTTATAGCAATCCGTATCTTCAGGTCTTTTGGCACCGCAAAAAATGTTGAAGGGGATTATCTGGGGAGTTCTCGTCAGCGTGAATACGCCGCGAAAAAATTCCTTTTCCTTCCCAATGCCAAAAATGCCACTGTCGTCACAAATCAGCACCAGTCGTAAGAAAATTGAATAGGTGTCACAGTCACCGTCTCCAATATCAGCACCACCATTCGGAGAGATCGTAACGCCAGACCCCGATGGATTGCTGATGACTTCAACGTACCAGGAAATGCCATTCGCCTTTAGCTTCGCAAGCGCCACGCGATCGTCTGCAGTCAATAGATCATACGAGAGGCCAGCTCCCTTTGGAATAGTTTCTGATCCACCTGGTGCAGATGGTTTAGGGCAATTCTGTTTTTCTGAGGCTAAGTCACGTTCATAACGCACCAAGGTTCGAGTGTAATTCTCTATTTCTTTTGTGAACGCTTCACTTTTACCGTTGAATTGGTTGCGATTGATTTCGATTAATCGAATGTGATCGCTGTAACGATTCAGGTGTCTATCGACCGTTGTGAGCGTTCCGTAGAACTCCGTTAAAAGCAGCGCAAGCAAACTTGCAATGCCGCTCGCTCCTCCAGTAGCGGGAACCGCAAGAAGTAACGCCCATGCGGCGTATTCATCCGCAATACCGACCGCAAGAAAGAGAGCAGCACTTGCGTGTCCTTCCTGTTTGTATGCTTCCTTTCTGAGTACCAGATCTACAGCTTGATGCCCCAAAAGCGTTGTCTTCAGAGCCAGCGCATCCAGATGAAGAACGCGACGCCAAGCGAGAAGGAAATCGTATTCAGACTTAAGTCTTGATGAGTTGCAGAAGCAATCAGGTTCCGTCGCCTCTTGAATCGAGTCGCTGGGGATTGGTTCCCATGGGATTGAAGTTACTCGGCTATACTCTCGGTTGAGTTCTTCGCGACGGTCAAAACGTACCTGCAAGCGTTTTTCATCTAATTCGGCTCCCGTATTTGCTGTTTGAGAAGTTCTGACCGACCCAGAACGCTGCGGTGGGCTTTGCGATGGTTGGGACGGCGCCACAAGAAAGACACGGCATGAATTGCATTGACTAAGCTCAGTGCTTACGTCCGTCGAAGTCCCCAGATTGACCGATTGTGCATTTTGAACTGTTCCTGTCGCTTGAATTGCAACCTCAACCAGCGCTGTCGGCAAATCCTGTATGGAATAACTTCCATCGCTGTTAGTCACTGCCTCAGCAATTACAACGCCGCGTAGCGAGACCGTCACCAGTGCATTTGCCAATGGAAGGCCCGAGCTGGACACGATGCCGGTCAGCGTTGCGCGTTGTTCCCCCAGCTCCAGTATCTTGTCTAGCGTGTTTGATGCGATGGTCGTCGATTCCACATGCGCTGGCATTCCCTCAGCAGTCACGATAATTTCGTAGTTCCCTGCGGCAAGGTACTGGAATAGCCAGACGCCAGTTGCGTCGGCGACGAGCTCGATGGCAGGAGCGTCTGCAAAGTCTGTGTTTACCAAGAAGACTGATGCACCTGATATAGGCAACCCCTGCGCGTCTTGCACCAAACCGCCAAGCATGAGTGAGCTTGCAGCAGCGATATCTTCGACGACGTGGTCGCCGGATGTCGTAGTGAGTCGCACGGATGTCTGTGGGACGCCCTCGGCTAGGAGCGTGAGCGTCTCAGTTCCATTTCGCGTCCCGACAAACAGGAAAGCCCCATTATCTCCAGTGATCACAGTCCGCACGGTTCGGTCATTCGTTATCGCATCAACAATAGTCGTCGTAATGGTGGCACCGACCAAAGGTTGACCACTGATGTCGGTCGCCGTACCAGCGATGGTACCTGTGGGTTCGGCAAAGTTAAGTTGAGAAGCACTACCAGCCGTCACTGCGATTGGCATCGACTCATATAATCGCGACGCGTGAACAACGGCCGCTACGTAATCACCTTCCACCATCTTATCGATTGAATACGTACCGTCGCTGTCAATGGGTGCCCAGCGGACAATTTGCTCATTCAAGTAGAGGGCAACCACTCCATCTGTGACTCCTGCGACAAACCCAGTAAGAGTTGCCTCTGTAGCGAGCTGAATATCTAACTCAAGACCACCGTCAGAAACATAAATCAGCTCCGATGTACTCGCGTAACCGTCAACTCCGATGCTTAAGCGATACACGCCGCCTGTTAATGCGGAGAAATTTAAGCTACCAGCATCATTAGTCGCAACACTAATGATCTCGTTGCCAGCGTTCGATTGCAGCATCACAGTGGCGTCAGCAATGGGAGCTCCAGCGCTGTCGGTGACATTTACAGATATCTCAAAACCATCGGCAAGCGTCACGTCACCTAGGTCAATAGGTGAGTCAATCGCGGTGTCGCCGATCGGCTGTACCATGCGCGCGAATCCATCACCGTCAACTTGAAGGCTAGCTTCTCCCGGTTCCAAGCCTGCAACAGTAAATTTACCATCGCTGTCTGTAACTACGGAACGAAGATTGGCATCGATTATCACACCAACCACGGCTCCTTCGACGGGTACTCCTGCTTCACTCACGATCCGTCCGGTCACTGTCGCCCCGATCGATAGATCGAAGGATTCTGAGAGTGAAGGACCACGAACATCCACGTCTCTCGAGGCGACCCTGAAATCTGGGTGGGTAACTCCCGCAGCCCAGAGCCCGGGAGACACGCCGTTGAATGAGAAGTTGCCATCGTCCTGCGAGAAGACGGTTAGTACTTCGCCCGATGCGTAGTTGAGTAATCGCACTTGCGCATCACTGACTAAACCAGTCGCTGATTGGACTGAGCCAGTGAGTCGCGTGGCTGTGGCAAGCTCTAACGTTTCCACCACTGCCTCACCAAAGCCTACTGAGAACTGCCGGATGGCAGTCTCCCAACCCGGAGCCGTCGCAGTGAGCGTGTATTCACCGGGCAGAAGGTCCGCAAATTGAAAGATTCCATAGTCGTCGATTTCGCCTAGAAAGCTCTGGTCGAGCAGTTCCGATGTCAATGACAGCCGGAGGTCGTCCAACAGTTGTCCATTTGTTCCGAGGACAGACCCCGACACGGTGCTACCGATCGCGATTTGAAGCGAAGCGGAAGCCGGTTCGCCGGCAGCTACCTCCACAGAGGTCGCATGTATGACCACCGCACCACCAGTGACGCTGAGCTCGAACGTGCCATCGCCAATACCGACCAGCGAGAACACTCCATCAGTACGAACTGGAGCCGAAAATGCTTCCAACGTATTGGCGTTCCTAGCCGTGACTATCAAGTCGGTGAGGTCGATGTCAAAGGCGCCGTAATCAACGATTCCTTGAATTGACGACGAGCTTGTGGCCGCGTGGCGGTCGAAAGCTTCTTGCGTTAGTGTGAGCGTCGCCTCAAATACGTCGGCTGGCAGTTCCGGCACGACAAACGCCATCTCCAAAAGCATTCGGTTGTAGTCCCTAACCGTGAGCCCAACAGAATCCTGGAATTCATCAAACAGCTGAGTGAACTGTTCTGCGGTAAGGTATCCGCGGTCGAGTCGATCCCGCTCCGCTTCCCAGTTGAAGAGTTCTTCGGGTTCATCGTAAAGCACGTCGATCGCGTAGAGCGCGGCTTCGCCTCGAACCTCGCTCGCTAACCGTGGTACCACCTGATAGAGCTTCGATCCACTTTGTCCAGGTAAGAGTAGTCCTGGAACCATTTCATCTAGCTCTGGATAGGCAAAAAAGGTATCGACGTTCGTTCCGTTGAATTTCTGATAGTATCCAGACCCAGAAAGATTGGATTGGAATTCTTCCGCGAATGGTTCGCTGCTGGTGAAGACGGTTAAAGGGACCGCTATATCGTTAAGCCCCGTATTTCCCCACGAAACAGTGACCGGAAAGTGAACGAAAGGAGAATGAAAGGGGCGACGGAAAGCGGGCGGGCTAGCAATGGTTGGCGCGAATACGCTTCCACCGCCGAGTACCACCTCAAAGGAATTCACAATGGTCACTTCCAGACTCGATGAATTCGCAACGACAACGTCATAGGTACCCGGTTGAACACTCGTCAAATCAAAGGTTGCGTAGAGTTTCTTAGAATCCGGTCGATAGTAACTCTCGGCGATGGCGACGTTGCCTAAACCATCATTGAGAAATACTTCCATCGAACGATCGAAATTGCCTCCATTGATCTCGATGGTGCGGTTGCCTGCCGTGCCGCCCTTCCCGAAGTCGGTATCTAGTACGGCGAACTCACCACGCTTAAGCAGCTTTGCCTCGACCGTCGCGTTACCCAATAGTCCAAGTTGATTTTGGTTCGGTGCGACAAATCCCGCTATGTAGTAGGTTCCTACCTCAAGAGAGGACTCCACGATCCAATGGTTCGAAACGAGTCCACGTTGGGAACTCAAATCATGTTCGCGGCGACTCGGAAGCGTTTCGCGACTCATGTACATTTCGTTGGCGACATTAGTATTCTCGGTACTAAAATAAGCGACTAACGCTCCGCCAACAAATTCTTCGGTTACCTCGATCTTGTAGTAGATCGCCTCTCGATACTCGACTTCCTGCGAGACGGGTATTTCGCTCTCGAGAGTCGGTATGTCGAAGCTGGCCTGCTTGGACGATGTCGACGCGTTATCTCCGAAATCGGACTCGGCAATGGTGGATAATAGGTTGCTGCGCACCAGCACGTGGTACTTGCCAGGCAGGACCGCAGGAATCGGGGCCGTGATCGATCCGGTGTACTCGCCCCCATTCGCGGCCACCACACCGCTGGCAGCGCTGTCGTAAGGAACCCTGGCGATCAGCGCGTCGTCCAGATCCCAAATATTGTCTTCAGAGAGGTACAAGTAGTCCCACCAGAGACCTTCGGCCGGGTCACTCCCTTCATTGGTAACCGTCCAGGTCCACTCCTGTTCCTCGCCATAGAGTCCACCTACCGGGTTACGCACCGAGGTGACGACCAAGTCGGGCGACTTGAGAACGATTGTTGCGGTAAAAATATCATCGCTTTGGCCACCGACGCCATCTTCGTTCTGATCCAGTAGGTTGCCCGTGGTATCCCGAATGTCCGCGCCAATGGTCACCGCGTACTGGCCGGAAAGGATTTGGGATTCAAAGAACATCGTTGCCCGGGTCTCCTCCACCTGAACGCCCGTGATCTGGTTGAGCAGCGATCCCGCTGGGCCTTGGAATCCAAGGATGTCTTCCTGGGTGAACGTATCGACGTCGATTGGTTCGCTAAAATAGAACGTGAGTTCGTCGATTGGCGCGGAGGCTGTGGTTTGGGGATCCGTCAAGAAGATCCGAGGCCCGCGTTGATCACGGTAGATGGTGGCCGTGTAACGATCCTCCAGCGGTTCGCCAACGTTACCGTCTTGATCCTGATCGAGCGGTACGCCAGTTAGACTATTTATCTCGGCGCTAAGAGAGACAACGATCGGATCGACCACGTCTTGCGGATCGAATTCGATCGCCAGCGTGTTGCCATCAACCCATACTGCGGTATTCGGACTGATTGGGATCGTCCCACTGCTGAGTGAAATTAGATCTTCAGCCAAGTCGAAACTGGCCGAGTCCATCTCCTGATTGAAGGCGATAACAACGGTGTCCACGGTCGTATCGTCGTTGCCGGTCACTGCGCTGGAGATGACATGGGGACTTTCAGGACCACGCATTACAAACTGGTAATTGGCCGTGTCGTCGCCTCGTCCCAGAATTCTCAACGTGTATTGCCCGGGCTGATTTATGGAGATTGCATACTGCTTTCGTGGCCCCATGCCGACAGATTCCTCGGCGACAAACACTGTGCGACCATCTTCAGCTTGTAGAATCAATTCCAGCGGGCCCTCGCCAATCACCGATAGCATTTCCAACTCGTAGATGGCCGCCTGCTTCGCATTCAGACGCCAAATATCCAACTCACCAGGATGATCGATCGCACCGGAATTGGACCGATTCAATAACAGTTCCGCAGAATCAATCGGGGCGTCATTGATCTCGTAGGAATAGAGAGGATCGGAATCCGGGTGAGCAAAGACCTGAATCTCGTAGTTGCCGGCGAAATCAAGCCGGAACGGTCCGAAGTCACCTTGGTCAGGATCGGAGGGGATTGCCTGGGAAGCAAAAACGAAATTTCCGTTGGGGTCGACTAATCGGAATCCAACTGGATCTTGCTGGTTTTCCAACACGTTGAAAAACACTCGTTTGCCAGGTTCATCATTGATATATGGAAACACCTGAACGGGGTCTCGATCGAATTGTCGTGAGAGCACCACCGACGACGATCCATAGACAACTTCCAGGGGAGGCTCCAGTTCGCCAAGCCCGGACACGGTATCAAATTCTCCTGAGATACCATCTGCCTGAATCAACGAAATGTCAGACCATGCGTCCGGTTCAAATCCGTCACGAGTGACCTCAAGTGCGCCGCCGAGCTTCACTGCACCCCGAACCCGCAACAGAGAATAATCGAGGCTGTCGATCTCACCACTTAAATTGAGCTTCAGGGATCCACTGAGTTGCGCAAAATCCCCATGAATCTCCACTCGATCAATCGATATGGACGCGCGATTGTTTAGGTTGCCGTAAATCGTGCCCGAACCAACCAAAAGCGATGAAGTTCCGACATCGAGCGTCCCAACCAGAAGACGACCGCTGATGCCAAGCGGAACGTAGACGCCGCGTATCGTCACATAATGCCCCAGCACCATCTCGCCACCTTGAGACGCTGTTAGGCGTGAGTACTCAGGATCTATGCGGTCCTCAAATCCCCCTGTAAGCGATCCAGAGCTATAATCTAAAAAGCTTCGCAGGGAACTCAGATCGACTCGGCTGTCAACGCCGTCGGCAAGTACTTGGATCGAACGCCCCCGTTGATCACCAGAATTCGGATCGATGATTTCGCTCACTTGCGGCAGAAGCAGCTCGCCCCCATCTTTGGCCTCTAGGAAGATGTCTTGTTTTGACTCAGTGCCGTTATTGATCGCCGTCAGGTTCGGCAGGCTGAGCACGCTACCGGTACCGGTCGCTCGCCACACCAAGTCGCCGGAAAGGTTCGTCGATGACGAAACCCCGGGCAACTCGATGGCCACGCCCCCGGAAATATAGATATCACGACCATCCATGTCCGTGACACTGGTCAAGTCAATGTCGACACCGGAGATCGAAAACCAACCGAGGTCAGCATCTGTCAGCGACGAAAGATCGACGTCGACGTCCGTGATATTAAAACCAGTGTTAACGGCGCTGGTCAAAGATGACAGGTCGATTGGCGCGTTGCTAATATCAAGTCGGCTATTCCTGAGGTCCTGGAAAGTGGTCGTATCAATCGTACCTGACGCATCAAGTGGAATGTATACACCGCGAGTCGTCAGTGATCCGCTGAGCGCAATCTCGCCACCTTGAGACGCTGTTAGGCGTGAGTACTCAGGATCTATGCGGTCCTCAAATCCCCCTGTAAGCGATCCAGAGCTATAATCTAAAAAGCTTCGCAGGGAACTCAGATCGACTCGGCTGTCAAGGCCGTCGGAAAGTACTTGGATCGAACGCCCCCGTTGATCACCGGAATTCGGGTCGATGATGTCACTCACTTGCGGCAGAAGCAACTCGCCCCCATCTTTGGCCTCTAGGAAGATGTCCTGCCGCCACTCAGTACCGTTATTGATCGCCGTCAGGTTCGGCAGGCTGAGCACGCTACCGGTACCGGTCGCTCGCCACACCATGTCGCCGGAAAGGTTCGTCGATGACGAAACCCCGGGCAACTCGATGGCCACGCCCCCGGAAATATAGATATCACGACCATCCATGTCCGTGACACTGGTCAAGTCAATGTCGACACCGGAGATCGAAAACCAACCGAGGTCAGCATCTGTCAGCGACGAAAGATCGACGTCGACGTCCGTGATATTAAAACCAGTGTTAACGGCGCTGGTCAAAGATGACAGGTCGATTGGCGCGTTGCTAATATCAAGTCGGCTATTCCTGAGGTCCTGGAAAGTGGTCGTATCAATCGTACCTGACGCATCAAGTGGAATGTATACACCGCGAGTCGTCAGTGATCCGCTGAGCGCAATCTCGCCACCTTGAGACGCTGTTAGGCGTGAGTACTCAGGATCTATGCGGTCCTCAAATCCCCCTGTAAGCGATCCAGAGCTATAATCTAAAAAGCTTCGCAGGGAACTCAGATCGACTCGGCTGTCAAGGCCGTCGGAAAGTACTTGGATCGAACGCCCCCGTTGATCACCGGAATTCGGGTCGATGATGTCACTCACTTGCGGCAGAAGCAACTCGCCCCCATCTTTGGCCTCTAGGAAGATGTCCTGCCGCCACTCAGTACCGTTATTGATCGCCGTCAGGTTCGGCAGGCTGAGCACGCTACCGGTACCGGTCGCTCGCCACACCATGTCGCCGGAAAGGTTCGTCGATGACGAAACCCCGGGCAACTCGATGGCCACGCCCCCGGAAATATAGATATCACGACCATCCATGTCCGTGACACTGGTCAAGTCAATGTCGACACCGGAGATCGAAAACCAACCGAGGTCAGCATCTGTCAACGACGAAAGATCGACGTCGACGTCCGTGATATTAAAACCAGTGTTAACGGCGCTGGTCAAAGATGACAGGTCGATTGGCGCGTTGCTAATATCAAGTCGGCTATTCCTGAGGTTCTCGAAAGTGGTCGTATCAATCGTACCTGACGCATCAAGTGGAATGTATACACCGCGAGTCGTCAGTGATCCGCTGAGCACAATCTCTCCACCTTGAGACGCTGTTAGGCGTGAGTACTCAGGATCTATGCGGTCCTCAAATCCCCCTGTAAGCGATCCAGAGCTATAATCTAAAAAGCTTCGCAGGGAACTCAGATCGACTCGGCTGTCAACGCCATCGGAAAGAACTTGGATCGAACGCCCCCGTTGATCACCAGAATTCGGGTCGATGATTTCGCTCACTTGCGGCAGAAGCAGTTCGCCCCCATCTTTGGCCTCTAGGAAGATGTCCTGCCGCCACTCAGTACCGTTATTGATCGCCGTCAGGTTCGGTAGGCTGAGCACGCTACCGGTACCGGTCGCTCGCCACACCATGTCGCCGGAGAGGTTCGTCGATGACGAGACCCCGGGCAACTCAATGGCCACGCCCCCGGAAATATAGATATCACGACCATCCATGTCCGTGATACTGGTCAAGTCAATGTCGACACCGGAGATCGAAAACCAACCGAGGTCAGCATCTGTCAACGACGAAAGGTCGACGTCGACGCCCGTGATATTAAAACCGGTGTTAACGGCGCTGGTCAAAGATGACAGGTCGATTGGCGCGTTGCTAATATCAAGTCGACTATTTCTTAAGTTCTCGAAAGTGGTCGTATCAATCGTACCTGACGCATCAAGTGGAATGTATACACCGCGAGTCGTCAGTGATCCGCTGAGCACAATCTCTCCACCTTGAGACGCTGTTAGGCGTGAGTACTCAGGATCTATGCGGTCCTCAAATCCCCCTGTAAGCGATCCAGAGCTATAATCTAAAAAGCTTCGCAGGGAACTCAGATCGACTCGGCTGTCAACGCCATCGGAAAGAACTTGGATCGAACGCCCCCGTTGATCACCAGAATTCGGGTCGATGATTTCGCTCACTTGCGGCAGAAGCAGTTCGCCCCCATCTTTGGCCTCTAGGAAGATGTCCTGCCGCCACTCAGTACCGTTATTGATCGCCGTCAGGTTCGGTAGGCTGAGCACGCTACCCGGGCCGGTGGCCCGCCATACCATATCACCACTACTGTTAGAAACTTCTTGCACCGATCCAATGACGAGAGCGCCTCCGTCGCTGACCAAAAGATCCGCGCCGTTGATCGACGAGGCGGCAGCGCTGGAAAATTCTGAATTCTCCCCTGAGACTTGCAGATATCTCCCTCCCTGAACGCTGACGGTACTCGTCAAAAGTAAACCGTCCTCGACAAGTAGATTGCTTTTTAGGGTTAACGAGTTGATGGTCGTATTTCCGCTCGCGTACTCGATCCTGGATGCGCCCGCATCGATCGCTACGTCATCAGTCTCCGATGGCAATTGATCAGAGCTCCAATTGAGGGGATTGCTCCATGCAAGATCGCCACCGCCACCGTCCCATGAAACCGCCGCAAGCATGCGTCGATCTTCAAGAATCTCGACCGAAAGCCGACGCCTTCGGTTTGTCCGCGCCCTAAGACTGCGTTGACTTGCCGAACGTTTGAAGCCATCCATTTATTCGATTGCCTAAAAAAGAAGCGTGAATCGGTCGCGAATATGTACGGAATGCCATTGCGCGACTGAATAACTAGCGCTAGAAATCAAGCTCTAATTGCCACCTTAGATCGCATCTGACCTGGAACCGCCGGTATTGAGATTCCCTAAAATTCAGGTTCTCGAAATCTATTTACGCAATCGCATTGCGCGGGAATAGCTTTTTTCAGCTTTTTCGGAACACCGAACTGAATTTTGCTCGCTTGAGACGCGGGGCGAATAGAACTAAAATCGCGTTCGGCCTCGATTTCGGTATCGAAGCAGGCACCTGAAGTTCGCAACGGGTCTTGTTGGCATGCATTTCCTTTCCAATTGAGAATGACTCCATGGCAGGCTTGATACCCACAACCCGGGCTTCCTTAGTCGGGGGATTGTCTGCGGCTCGGTCAGAATTGGTTTGGCACGACTTTTTCCTGGCATACCGGCCCGTGATTCAGCATTGGGCTAGCAAGAGCGGAATCCGCCCCAACGAGGCGGATGATCTACTCTCGGACATTTACCTCCATCTGATCGAGCGTTTGGCACGGTTTACCTACAGCGAAGACCGACGATTCCGCGGATGGCTGCGTTTGTGCGTCGCCTCTGCGATCGCGGAATTTCAGCGAAAGCGACATAAGCAGGTGGGGGAGCCGATTTCCGATCGACGTTTCGAACTAGCTTGCGAAAGCTTGGCGGCAAGAGAATTGGAAGAGGAGTTCAGCGAGTCGCTTGGACGCCAAATTGATCTGGGGAATCAAATCGCTATGGCAGTCAAGTCGCGCGTCAACCAGAAAAACTGGCAAGCTTTCTATTTCACCTACGTGCTGGGCGAAGAAACCGAGGAAGCCGCTTCGAAATTGGGGATTTCCAAGGGAGCCGTTCACATTGCCCGTTGCAGGGTTAAAGCGATGCTGGTTCGCGAAGCTGCCAAAGCGGAACAAGCTTAATTAATCTTGGCGTGCAATGAATTTCCGTATCTAAGGGTTGCGGGGGACTCCATGCTGACTTAGACGCCCGCAAACTGTTCCAGCCGCAACTGTTAGGAATCGACCGGTGACTAGCTGCCCCTCCAATGAAGTGCTGATTCGACTGGTTTGCGAGGGAGTCGTTTTGGACGACGACCTGGAGAACCACCTGTCGGAATGCGAACAGTGCCAAGGTTTGCTCGAGCGACTTGAGTCGATTTCGCCGAGCTTGAAAACTGTTCCGTTCGCTAGCGACTCAATCGAATTTAGAAAACAGTCGGCGGGTGAACCGTACTTAGGCCGCTATATCATTCTAGAGTTTGTCGGGCGGGGTTCGTCCGGTGAAGTTTTTCGCGGGATTCACAAGTCGACGGGCCGTCAGGTTGCGATCAAGATTTTCAGGTTCGAACGGCAACCGCCAGACCGCCTGCGAGAATGGAAACGCGAGGCCCGTTTGGCTGGCCGAGTCAACCATCCCAACGTGCTGCAGATACTTGACGCCGACAGTGTCGAAGACCGCATCTACTGTGTTTTCGAGTGGGTTTCAGACGGCAATTTGCTGGAGAGAATTCAACAATCGCCGCTCGATATCAAACTCGCTTCAAGATACGCCCGAGACATCGCGAAAGGGGTGCAGGCATTGCACGAGAATCGAATCGTACATCGAGACATCAAGCCTTCGAACATCCTAATCGACTCGTCAGGAAACCTGAAAATCGCCGATTTTGGTATCGCAAGGTCATTGGATGAACCGGCGTCGACAAATGCCCATCGGTTGCTTGGAACGATTGGCTATATGGCTCCTGAGCAGTTGGGAATCATTGATGATCAAATCTGCGAAGCAGCCGACATCTATGCCATCGGTGCCGTTCTCTACGCCATGCTGATCGGAAGGGGGCCATTTGCGGGAAGCGACCAGAATGAGGTGATCAGCCGAGCGAGTCGCGGCGATTTGGTGCCACCCACTGTAATAAGAAAAATCCCCAGAGATCTCGAAACCATCTGCCTCAAATGTCTAGAACAGTTGCCAGCAGGACGCTACCGCTCCGCCAGCGAGCTTGCCGACGACTTGCAGCGGTACATGGATCACAAGCCGATTCTGGCGCATCGCCCAATCGCTGCAAAAATCATCGCAAGACGAGTCATGCGAAATCCTCGTTTTCGCATTTCGATCGGTGCTGCCGTTTTCTTAGCACTCGGAGCCTCGATCACGTACGGTGCATTGTCCAGTCGAGAAACACAGCGAAAAAAGCAATCTGCGATTCAATCGGTTCTCGACAGCGATCCTACGGAATTAAAAAACCAGTTCGCTGTTTTCAAGAGTCTTAGCGATAGTGATCTTTCCATTGCAGCTGTTGTGAATGCCCGCTCAAAAGCAGAATTCAGCCCACGACAAGCATTGCGCAGTCTATTAATTTCTCCGTCTTTATTTGAACAACAACTGCCTGAGCTCATACGCAGCTTAGAGAATCTTTCGGTCGTAGAAATACAGACGTTCGTGGATTGTGCCAGAAAGCATAAGGTCGTACTTAGCCCCACGAGCAAGCAAGAAATAGCTCGAGCGCTAAGAGAAAGCGACATCGCTAAACAACAAATCCGGCTGGCGGCGGTTCTTACGCTGGCAGGCTCGCTGAACCAAGCCGAGTTAGGAATCGTAACTCAAGCCTTGCGGAACTTGTTCATTGAAGACTTTCCTGCTTGGCGAGAATGTTTTGAACCGTTTCAAGAAAGCTTATCCGTCAAATGTTTGGAATCGATCCTAGAAAACCCCAAAGACTCAAACAACGCTAATTTGATCGATTACGCTTTGGGGCTCGATGCGATTCCGCCTGATGTAACCGCCGATCTCTTAAGTTATGCGGCTCCGGGGCGAATCGCATCGTACATCAGCCGAATGTCGCCTGATAAATCGCCGCTGGACCGTAGTTTGATTCTGGCCCGGGATCAATTGAAACAAACAAGTGGTAAATCAGCATCAGTTCAGCAGAAAAACGCGAGCCCTTCTCCTGCAATCGCCAAGGTTGCTGACAAGCACAACGGCATCTTAATCGAACAGTCTTGCCTATTCCCCAGTATCCCTAAATCGGATTGGGAACGGGCACAACAAAGTGTCTTTGATGCGGGCTTTCATTTCACTTCCGTTCGGCCGGCAGTGGTCAATGGCGAGGTGTTGATTGCGGCGACTGCTGTTTCTAGCCAGACCCTTGCGGAATGTTGGGGCACCGGGCCCAAGACTGTAGAAGACGGATCAACGACGGTCATGATCGACCTGAGCGAGTCTAGGTTTCCGATTGAAATGCAGCTTAAGGCGGAACAGGGTTACACACCGATTGCGGTGTGGGGCAGATTCGCAAATGATCAGATCGATGTCAACATCGTCGGCGAAGACGACCTAAGAATCAGCTGCGTTTGGTCGAATTTTGGCAATAATCCGGCGCAGGTAACCATTGACAAAAGTCGCGATGAACTTGGGCTGGAAATAAAACCAACTCGACAGACCTCGGCAGCACTCGATTCGGTTTGGTTTCAGGAACTGAAGGTCGGAGGTCCCGGTCTCACGAGCGAGGATTCTGCGGATGTTACGTACCGCACCATCAGCCTTGTTCGGCAACAGACGTTCACCTCCGACGAACAGCGGACCGCATACACGCCAGAGCTCCATTTTCCTGGAGAAAAAATCCACGTCATCGAGCGCAATTTTCGTTATCGAGATCGCGGCCAGAAAACATGGACGGATTTTGGCGATCAGGAACACGGGGTGTTTGATTTTGTTCGATCGTTGGGTTTTCTACCTGAGGACGTATTTCTTACTAGCGATAATGAAGGACTCCCGACCACCGCCAGCCGGTGGTCGAGAAAGGAGGCAATTCCTGAGGAGGCAGAAATTCGTCGGCGTGCAAATCTGGTCTTTGCCGCCTGGCTGTTGGGAGATCCGATCCCTTTCTTGCAGGAAATCGATCAGCAACGTGACACGAGCACACGTACATTTTTGATCAGTTTTGCCAGCGTGCTTCAACACGAACACTTATTAAAGCTGCTTGACCTAGCTCGATCGGCCGATAGTCCAAGCGAACGTCAAGCGGTTTGGTTAATGGCGGGTAATTTGCCAAATGCGTTGCAAACACGAACACTCTTGCAGCAAATACGTGACATATGCGGAGTCAGCGAGTATGCCGGGGTCCGGAAAGCGGCAGACTGGGCATTTCGCCAGGTCGGCTCAAGCTCAGAAGCTGCGGTGTTGCCATTGGAATCTACCGACAAAGAACACGGGCAGATCTTTGAGAATTCAATGGGACAGGAGTTTGTCGTTATTGATCGCCGACAACAGCCCTGCTTTCTTGGTGCGCAGCGGGTGCTGCCACTTTCCAGCAAATCGCATCAAGCAATCACTGTTCCCAAATATCGATTTGCGGTCGCGTTGCATGAAGTGACACACGGGGAGTTTCAGGCGTTTGTTGACGATGTCTATCCTAAAGGTGGTTATGAAAGAACCCTGCCTGACCACGCCACCTCCGAAGATTGTCCTGCTGTTAATATCCCATACCGCCACATGTTACACTATTGCCGTTGGTTAAGCGAAAAAGATGGCATTGATTTGTTGAAGATCGGATTGCCACCGCTTAGCAGTGATTTCTACAATACTAAGGACCAGTACGTGGACGATTTCAGCCGGAATCTTGTTGACTACGAAGGCTATCGATTACCAACGGTTGAGGAGTGGCAAATTGCTGCTCGTGCCGGAACCACTACAGATCGTTTCACTGGAGTTTGCACCTCCGAGTTATATGGCTACAGCAATGTTTCTAGCCTGTCGGACACACGCCTTGAAGCCGTCGGGCGTTTAATGCCAAATCCGCTAGGGCTTCATGATATTTATGGGAATGCACTCGAGATGTGCCTGCGTTATCCTCACGGACGCAATGGTCGAACATCCTGGAAAGGAATCAATGAAGATCCGAAAGCGGCGATCGCTTGTGGCGGTTCATTTCTCACAAACGAACGCTATTCCGCTTCGACTGGCATCTTCGCCGTCCCGGAAAAAAATAGCAGCGACGATAACATTGGATTTCGAGTGGCAAGGACGATTCTCGATTCCCCATCCGACTGAGAAGTCATAACAACTACGTTGGAACTTTTCGATCATTCGCCGCGCTGTAAAAAAAGTCCGCCACACCGAGAGCCAATGAATTCCGGAGCCAATCGTCCCCTCTCGACGATTTCGATCGTCACTTAGACGGTGGTCCGCTGGTCATGGCGAGAGCGAGTGTGAGAGCGTTTTCTCGCTGAGTGCGCAGCAGCGAACGCACGCGTTTTTAATCGAGTGCATTCCTGAGTGCCTGGAAACCGCGTTAGGCCGCTGCTCGATACGACTTCAGTTGCCCGCCCAGTTCCTCGAAACACTCGATTCTGCGTGTGGCAAAATCGATGTCTTCCGGCTCTGCTTCGTCACGCACTGGTGGACGGTTGTCACGTTCTGAATGGCAGCGACGGTTGTTGTACCAGCCGCCGACGCTCCTGATTGTTCAGCCGGATTCGGTCAGGTAACTTCCTCCGGAGGGTCTTGTTTTCCGTTTTTAGGTAGGTCACTTGCTGGGCCAATTCCTGCCTGGAGAGGGACGCGAGCAACGTCAGCAGCGGATGGATGATGGCGGCCATCTGAGCTGCGGAAGCCTTGCAAATACGGGTAGAATCGGAGTGGCGACATTTTTTTACCCCGCTAGGACGATAAGGCCACAGCACGATCGATTCCAAGCAATCGCCGGTTGTTGCCCAGGCCAAAGTTGGCATCGATATGTCGTCGCAATTAACCGACGCATCGCTGTATTCGTCAGAGTCAGCGACAGCTCCGTCCATGCAAGCCAACGAATCAAACACGCAAAGCTGTTAACCAGAAAAGCGTTCAATCGCGCTCGTGAAAGAATGGACCTCTAGTTAACAGTTCCGCGTTAACCAACACTGAATCCGTTCTCAGCCGTCCCGAACTTCAGAAGTGGCAATCTATCGGGATGCGAATTTTAGAAGCGATGCAAAAACCAGCGTGAAATTCCGCCGCAACCAGAGAGTTAGTGCGGAAGAGCGTTGTGTACGGGGAGCCTTTCTGGACATGGCCGAAAATGGCCGGTCCTGGTAATCGCAAAAAGCCGAGACTCACGTCTCGGCTTTTTTGCTTGAATTCCCGTGTTTTTCGACGTTTTCAAAATCGGCCGCCGGAATAGTTCGTCTCTGTCCGGTACGGGATACCGACCCAAACAGCCCTTTCCCGCTCGCCACCCCGACCCAAACAACGAATACTCTCGAACTCTCTCGGTTACCGGACGCATCCGCGGTATGAAGTTCAAACGTCCCGATGGCAAAACGGTTCGTCCGTCACTCGTCGTTCTCGACGATCCGCAAACCGACGAGTCGGCTCGCTCACTATCCCAATGTGCCAACCGCGAAGCCATCCTTGCTGGTGCCGTGCTCGGACTCGCCGGCCCTGGCAAGAAGATCTCTGGCATCATGCCATGCACCGTGATTCGCCCCGGCGACATGGCCGACAATATTCTCGATCGCGACAAGCATCCGGAATGGAATGGCGAACGAACGCGGATGGTCTACTCGTTCCCGTCGAACGAAACACTCTGGCAACGCTACGCCGAGATCCGCGCCGAGGGACTACGAGCCGGCGATGGTGGTGCAGCCGGAACGGACTTCTATCGCGACAACCGCGACGCAATGGACAAAGGCGCCGAGGTCGCTTGGTCCGAACGATTCAACCACGACGAGCTATCGGCGATCCAACATGCGATGAACCTGAAACTCCAAGACGAAGCTGCCTTCTTCGCGGAGTACCAAAACGAGCCGCTGCCAGAAGAAACCGTCGGCGCCGATCAACTCACGGCCGACCAAGTCGGCGAGAAGACCAACGGCATGCCTCACTTACAAGTTCCAATCTCCGCAAACCACCTCACCGCATTCATCGACGTCCAGCAGAAGCTGCTGTTCTACGTCGTCGCCGCCTGGGAAGACGACTTCACCGGCTACGTCATCGACTACGGAACGTATCCCGATCAGAAGCGAAACTACTTCACGCTTCGCGACGCGCGATTGACGCTCGCTTCGTCTGCCGAAGGCACAGGATTGGAAGGCAGCATCTATGCCGGCCTAGAGTCGCTCACCGAATCCTTGCTTGGCCAGGAGTGGCAACGAGACGACGGAGCTGCGATGAAGATCGAACGCTGTCTGATTGACGCCAACTGGGGCCACTCTACCAACGTCGTCTACCAGTTCTGCCGGCAGAGCTCGTTCGCTTCGGTGCTACTCCCATCGCATGGGCGTTTCGTCGGCGCTTCATCGAACCCATTCAGCGAATACAAACGCCGGCCCGGTGATCGTGTTGGACTGAACTGGCGAGTCCCATCCATCCACGGCAAGCGAGCTATCCGCCACGTCATCTACGACACCAACTGGTGGAAGTCCTTCACGCACGCCCGGCTTGGCGTCGCCATGGGCGACCGAGGCTGCCTCTCTATCTTCGGCGACCGCGCTGAACAACATCGCATGTTTGCCGAGCAAGTCACCGCCGAATATTTCGTCCGCACTGAAGGTAGAGGTCGCTCTGTTGATGAGTGGAAACCTCGTCCCGAACAACCCGACAACCACTGGCTCGACTGCCTCGTAGGCTCCGCCGTCGCCGCATCCATGCAAGGCTGCCTACTCTTCGGCACTGATCTGCCAGCAACGCCCAAACGCGATCGCATCAGCTTTCGTGAAATGCAACGAAAGAAGCGAAATTAACAGAATTCATTGTCCTAGCCGGCGATCATTCGGTGCGTCGGTGTCCGCCTAAAACAAGCTCCGATGCCGCTTAGCTCGTGAGTTTGCTGAAGGCGGCTGATGCAACTTCAGAGAGATCATGTTGCCTCGAACTCGCGTCGGTGTGGTGAAGTCTAGAGGCCGAATAAGCCAGCAAACTTGTGGTCTACTGGCTTAGGGAAGTCTTTGCTTTAGGTGTTGAAGCAGCCTAGACGAGATCAAGATCGAAGAGAGTTTCTTCTTCATCCTCAAAATCTGCAAAGTAACCGTCAACGATTGAGGCGGCATCGCTGTTTGTTGCAGGCGCCGAGTTGTTAGCGTTCAGCTTATTGATCACAAGCAAAGCGTCGATCGGCGAAATGTTGCCATCACCATTGGTGTCGAGGGCATTATCGCCCTCATCATATGCGACTAGCGATTCATGCTTGGTGTTCAATGCGTTGATCACCTGCAAGGCGTCGATCGGTGATGTGAAACCATCGCCGTTCACGTCCAGCGGATTGTGTACTGTGATTGGCGGAGTCGCCAACGCACTAGCTTCGCCTTCCCCAGCTGGCTCGCCAATCACAAGATACGCTACCTGCTCTGTCGTGTGATTACGTTCGGAATCACGAACCTGGTCTTCGTCGATCGACAGATCAATCGAGCCGCTTGCGGATAGTGGAGTGCTACCCATTAAGGCCGCCCACCCACCATCTCCGCCATCCATACCAGCAGTGCTCAGTACTGCCGTGGCGGCACCCGCTGGAGTCACGTTGGAGTAGCGATAGGTACCGTTGTCGACGCCGCGAATGCTGTCCGTTCCCACACCGGCCGAGAAGCTCAGTCCATCGATGGCTCCGCTGCTGGTCGACTCAATCACGAAATAGCCAAGCGTCTCGGTAGCACGCGTGGTGTCGGTGTCTTCGCCCACGTGCTTGCCGATGTTCAGCGAGCTTGAATTGGCAGGGCTAGTTCGGCTACTGCTACTGGACCAGAACACGCTCCAGTCCGCATCGTTAGCCGACATAACTTGGCCAACTACGACGGGGCTTGAATAGCTCTGCTGGTATCCCTGCGAACCGATTTGCCAACCGCCAGACTTGCCGCTGGTCGTGGAAGCATCCACCTTCACCGCTTCCAACTTGTATTCGCCGGGCACATCGTAAACGCCTTCTTCCATTGCAATGAAGTGCACACCACCGCTGAAAGCAGTCGAGCCGACGTTGTCGACTCGCACATCAAATGAGGTGGCCGTGACATTGCTGACGCGGACTACGCCGGGCCCCGAACCGTTGTTGTAGCGAGGTGTGGCCACGATGACGGCCGAATCGTAGGTTTCGCCCAGACTCACCGTTTGCCAAGTGCTGCCGACAGCAGCAACGTTACCGTGGGAGAGTTTAGGTCCCGTGGTTGCCGCTTCGACTGTAACGGATACCGCGTCAGTCTCAGTAGCGCCTCCATTGTCGGTGACGGTTAACGTCAGCGTGTGCGTGCCGACAGCCAGCTGGGGTGTGATGCTCGCAGTCGTGCCGATTACGTTCGCTCCGTCGCTCCACTCGTAGGAAACGATGGACCCATCATCGTCCGTCCCTGTTCCAACGAGCGTTACAGTCTCAAAGCCGTCTCCGTCGGAATCGGTAATGGACTGGTCCACGCCCGCGTCAGCTGAGGGACCTTGGTTGGCTACAACAGTGACTTCGACGGTATCGCTGGAGCTTAGCCCACCGTCGTCCGTTGCGGTGAAAGTCAGTGTATGGGTACCGACGGGCAGGTCTGTTGTAAGATTTTGGGAGTTGCCGATTGCGACTCCGCCGAGCGTCCACTCGACCGAATCGATGGTTCCATCACTGTCGCTGGCCACGCCAACCAAAGTCACTGATTCCAGGCCAGTGCCATCATTGTCGCTGAGCGTTTGGTCGGAACCTGCGTCGACAACCGGTGGTTGGTTACTGGTATCCCCGTCGTCTTGGATTGTCCCAATCGCAGAGCTTGTCGACAGGGAAGCGTTAGCTGCGCCCGACAGATCGACACGAAACTGTTCATCGTTTTCGGTTAGTTCATCGTCTAGCGTTGACACCAGGAGCGTGCGGCTGATGACGCCGGGTTCAAACACGATGCTGCCAGAGCTCGCCGAATAGTCGTCCCCTGCTATGGCCGTCACATTCACCGAGGCAAAATCGACGCTCACTGGCAGTGCACTCGGCTTGGATAGCTCAATGCTAAAAGCTGCATTGCTGGCAGGTCCAATCCGGTCAACGTAGTTACCAGAACCGTTGCCAGAACTATAGACCACGTTGTCCGGGCCGACAGTAAACGACCAACCGTCACGCCCAAGCGGCAGTGTTTGTAAGATCGTTCCACTTTCAGGATCGATTTGTAACAAGCTCGTATCGCTGCCAACACCTGTTGTTCGACCGCTTGCGTACAGCAATCCATCGTCACCAAACTCGATATAAGCCACCGACGAAAGCGGTATGTCAGCAGCAATTCCGACGAACGCGCCGTTATCGCCAGAGTACTTGAGCACTTGCAAGGTATCGCGACTGGCGACGTAGACATCACCATCGGGGCCAACGACTGCGTTGCGAGGGTTGTTCAGACCGCCGCTTCCCGAAGAAACGAAATCGCTAACCGAAGTTCCGTCGAATATCAGTACCTTGTCGGTGGTTCGCTCCGTAATCAGCAGATCGCCAAACCTCGGACCGCTTTCAAAGAAGGCAACTCCCGCCGGGTTATCGAGGCCGCTGACCACGGTTTCAACTAGATTGCCGCTCGCCCCATCGAACCGCAGAACGCTTGGTCCGCTAACCGCATAGAGGTCGCCATTCTGTGGACTAAACGCAAGGCCAATTCCATTGTCGAAGAGTGGTTCATCTGAGACAAAGGCGTCAATGAAAGTACCGTCAGCTCCGTCATAACGCAGAATCTGATTGTTGGCGACGCTTACGATATAAAAGTCTTGAATGCCATCACTGTTACCATCCGGACCAAATGTGCTTAGTCGCGGTCTACTCAACCCTCCACTGCCTTCGCTAACGAAACTGCCAAGCAGGCTGAGCGTCCCGTCGCCCTCAGTCACGGTTGCATCGGAGATAGAAATGGAAGTGTCATCGTTAAGGATCGTCCCGGTTGCCGAGTCTACCACCAAGACACCAGAGGAAAGGTTCTCGATCTGGATGCGTAACGTCTCGTCGTCCTCTTCCGCTAAATCTCCGTTAACTCCGACTACGATGGACTTCACATCTTCATCAGCGGCGAAGGACAACGTTCCAGAGTCGTTGGAGTAATCAACGCCCGACGTGGCCGATCCGCCGACAATGGACCAATCCAGTGTAGCTGGCTGAGAGGTATCTCCACTGCGAACGATGTCGAAAGTGAGGTCAGTCACTCCACCGTTACCTTCAACGACAGACGTGTTGCTGATCGCAACTGTGCGGCTCGTATCGGCTAGTACGCGGTACTCCCAGTTCAGAATATCGTGGTTCTGGTAGCCTCCGCCGGTTGCCGCCGTGAAGCCCACCCAAGCTTTTCCGCTGTCCAGATTAAGCAATTCGCTCAGGTCCACGTCGGCAGAAATGACAGGTGCAGCCAAACTATCGTAGAACACTTGCAGTTGACCAGATACATAGCGAACAGTCACGCTATGGGTCGTCGCGTCGTCCATCAACGAGGGCGTATCAAATGAGCCAATCGAAAGAGATTCTTCCCAGCTATTTGGGCCAGTACCATTGGTGTGCACACTGATATGGCTTTGGCTTGGATCGCCCGGTTCACTATTTTGAAATGTATCAAATTCAACTACTAGGCTATTAGGCAGCGCATCGTATCCCAACCTGCCACCGCCTCCTGCAAGATAGGTCGGCGCGTGATTTTGAATGATAAATGCGAAGCCATCGGAGCCACCGACGTCCCCGACGTTTTCATTGAGGTTGAAATCAAATGAAGTTTCCCAATCCACGGAAACGAACTGTTTGTTCTCGTGCCAAACGGCACCATTCACTCCTTCCACAGCAGGCGTTAGCCGAAGCGTATTGCCATCAGCGACGGCCGCATCTCCAAGTAACGTAAGTCCGCTCGAATCGCTGAAATCGGGGTAAGAAATCGTGGCGGGAAAAGTTGGCTCCGACTGCTGTCCCGTGATCTTCACGTTGTCGACGTTCGCGTCTTCGTTGCTGCGACTCACCTTGGCTCGGAATTGGATTACCAAATTGGACGAGGCGTAGGGTGTGAGATCGACGGTCTCTGATCGCCACTGATTCTCCGGATCGCTATTTCCGTTAATTTGCCGAACACTGGTATTCCAAGTTGCCCCGCCATCACTGGAAATATCAAGCGCGACATACTCTCCGGAATCAAAACCACTTTCGATCAGCCAGTCGAAGGTCAACTCGGCCGAACTGTAACCGCTCAAGTCGATTGGATCGGAAAGCTTCAGCGTTGCATTGCTTGCCCAGCCGTCTACCTCTGCAGAGCGGCTACCGTCGGTGGCTCGCTGACTCGAGCGGAACCAATCGTTTTGGCTGTCTTCGACCCAACTGCTGGCCCAGTCATTCGAGTTGGAGCCAGCCTCGAAGCTGTCGGCAAAAAGCGTAACGTCTGCGGCGAGCAGTTGACGACTCTCCAGAGTCTCCAAGCTCGCAACTAGGCTTCGACGGAACAGTGGGTTTCTACCAGCTCGCGACCGCCTTGAAGATGTCTGGCGGGCTAGGTGGCGTTTCGAAAATGGTAGTCGTGGCATCGTCTATTCTCCAGTGATTACTTCAGTCGAGCCGCCCGACGGCTGATTGGCGGATTGTTCTCTGAAGTACTATGCGGATTCAGCCCACGATTCGTCCGCAAAATCGAAAATCCTTGCAGGAGCGATCAGCTCAGACTTTGGCGTGTGGTCTCTGGCCGACTGACGATGCGAAGAGAAGTGTCGCTCGAAGATGGCTACGGCGCCTCGTCAGAATTGCCGTCCAACAGCCCATGCTCCCTCAGAATTCCTTGAAATTCGGGGATGTCACGAAATCCATCGAACTCGCTGTCCAGCAGGGAATCACGTTCGAGGGGAGTGTCGAAGTGACCCTCCGTGTTCGCCTCTGTAAGCATGGAAATGGCAATATCGCGATAAGCATTCAGAGACTCCGAATCCGGGAAACCAGCCTGAACTGCAGCTGCGTAGACCTTCGCAATGTTGAATTTATTATCAGCAAGCAAATCTGGACGGTTCCGAAGCTCAATCGCTAACTGGATTGCTTGTTCGTGTTGGCCTGCTTCAGACAAAGTGACGGCCATGTAGGCTTCGATTTGCGTTCGCCGATCATCCGGCGCATGGCTAAGGGATTCGTTCCACACTCGGATCGCCTCTTCGAAGTTCCGCATCCCTGCCTGCGCAAATGCTAACGCTGCAAATGAGTTGGTAAGATAGCTTCGAGCAAGACGGTGATTTGGCTCTTCTTGGACCAACGCACTTAGCACCTCGATTGCTTTATGGGCAAACTCTGCTGACTCAACGAACCGATCTCGGTCGTATTCGGTGAAGGCCATGTTGCAGTATGTTCCACCAAGTCTCACTCGATTGCCGTTGTCGTTCGGAGCTTCGAGCTGTTTAAGCTCTCTGGCTGCTACGATTTTTTTGAGAGTCTGGATCGATCGATCAAACTCTTGCTGTTTTTTCAATAAAATACTGTAGTTGTTCAGGACCATGAGCAGCCTGATCTGTGCTGTCTTCGTCTCAGATTTAGCGAGAAACTGGCATGCCAGGTCATACTGTATGTTAGCATTTTCATAATCCAATAATTCGCCTTGAACTCTGCCTAGGTTCCAGTAGGCCAATCCGAGCATGTATGGATCGGCTTCTTCTGGCATTTCCAAAATGGCATCCAACCGCTCTTGGAATACCGTCTTCGCGGATTCGAGTTGTCCGCTAGACATCAAATGTTCACCAAGCAGATGTACAGCGAGCATAGTATCTTCATGTAATTCACCAAGTATCCGTCGTCTATCAGCTAGGACCTCTTCAATCAACGAGATAGCTAGTTGCTCATCGCCTAGCTTGAAAGCCGTTTTAGATAGATTGTGTTTTGCAGTCAAAGTATTTGGGTGATCTGCCCCATCGACTTGCTCAGAAACCGCCGCAGCCCTTTCCAGTGTCGCCCAGGATGAGTCGTAGTTACCTACCTTCGCGTAGGCAACTCCGAGATTTCCCAACGTGACTACCAAATCTGATTGGTCCTGATCCGAACTATCTCGAAAGGACAACACATCCTCATAGAGGGCAATAGCACGATCGTATTCTTCGAGCGAAAGACATATTGAAGCGAGGCCTGACTTAGTTCTATAGATTTTTTCGGGAGGATCCCTGGCTTCTAGTCTGTCTTTCAATACGTCTTCGTAAATCTTCTGTGCTTCAGAGTATCTGCCTAATCGCCAAAGCGATTGAGCGAGGTCGCTCCGAGAGGCTTTCGTTTCTGTCGCCGCTTTGCCAAGAATGTCTGTTCGTACTTTGCAGACGTTTTCGAAGCAGCGTCGTGCCCCGTCAAATTCTCCCTGAGCTAGCAAAATTTGACCAATCGTATTTTCAACTCTCGCTTTTACAAGGCGCTGGTCGGGGAATGCGTTGTCTAGCTGTTCTCGAGCATTCTGGAGTGCCTCCGCGACAGTTACCTGCCCGCCTTTTTCGCGTCCGAAATTGTCGAGTGGAGAAGCCGTCTTTAGCAGATCATCTACAAGGAAATCGTATACAGCCTCAGTTTCCGCATTGGACTGCTGGAGCGCATTCAAAGCATCATCTTTTACTTGGCTTTCTTTACGGAGACGTTCATTCGCTTCCTCGGCGTCAGTCCTTGCCGCAACTGCTTCTCGCGATGCTTCCTCCGCCCAGAATGCGTAGGCTACACTCACGACCGTAGCACCGACCATAGTCATCAGTATGAGAGAGGCCGAGACGAGTAGTCCCTTCCGTCTCGCGGTAAACTTGCTGAGCCGATAGCCGACTGAAGGCGGACATGCCAGCACAGCTTCGTTGGCTAGATATCGTTCTATGTCGCTGGCTAACGCACTCGCCGATACGTAACGTCGGGAACGATCCTTCTCGAGCGTCTTGACTACGATCCAGTCGAGCTCCTGTACGGGCCGACCGGTGAGGCTACGAACGTCGGTACTTTGCCGCTCGGCAATCGTGGATGCTTGCTCACGATCCAGCGTGCTAATCTTCTGGCTTGGACGCAGTGGTTCGTCCTCGCGGATGATCCGCCGCATCTCGTCCAGCGATGCTTGCTTGAAAGTCTCGCGATCGAAGGGGGTTGTTCCAGTAAGCAACTCGTAGAGCAGCACGCCCAACGAGTAGATATCGCTGCGAGTATCTACGTCCAGCCCGCTCAGCTCTGCTTGCTCGGGACTCATGTACAGCGGCGTGCCGATCATCTGGGAGAAAAGCGTGTACAACGTCTTGTCGGTTAGACGCTGACTGGTCGCCTTTGCCACGCCGAAGTCAATCACCTTGGGTACATGATTGACGTCATGCAGCTCCACTAAAATGTTGCTGGGCTTCAGGTCCCGGTGGATGACGCCTTTCTGGTGGGCGTGCTGAACGGCATCGCAGACCGACTTGAACAACTTTAGACGTTCATCGCGGTTGAGTTTGTGGCGATCGCAGTAGTCGGTGATCGGGATGCCACGCACCAACTCCATCACGAAGAAAGGCCGGCCGTCGTCGGTCATGCCGGCATCCAGCACACCGGCGATGTTGGGATGATTCATGAGCGCCAGCGCCTGTCGCTCGGCTTCAAACCTGGCGACAACCTGCTCGGAGTCCATGCCACGCTTGATGAGCTTTAGCGCCACCTTACGCCGCACCGGCTCCCGTTGCTCAGCCATGTAGACCGTGCCCATGCCGCCCTGGCCGATCTCCTCAATGATTCTGTAGCGATCTATCTCGGGCGCCGCTGACTTGGCGTCGTCACTCGCACGCGTTGAAGGCAGTGATTCTCCTTCTCCGTCAGACTCCACCACGCCAGAAGCTGGAGCTGCAACGGCGAGGAGGTTGTCGTCTTGATCGGACCTGGCAGCTAGCAGCTTGGCAACCCGTTTACGCAAGTCGTGATCATGGCCGCATGCCTCCTCCAGATACGCCTTTCGCTCATCTAGATCGTCAATCCTGGCCGCCGCGAGGTAAATCTCGCGTTCGGATTTCTGCGATTCGTTCTTACTCATAGGCATTGTGTCCTGCAACTTTGCGCCAGCGCATAGCAAGCACTGTTAGCTCATGGATATCCAACAGTTTCAAATGCGTAATCGAGAATGCGGAAGTCCGGATGTTTTTGAAGAAAAGCGTCGAGTCCGCAAATATGAGTTTGGGGAAGCCCCTTCTAGTCGGCCAGCTCAACTTTGAACCAACTCGTTGCGTAGTCCCAGCGTTCGTAGGCGACGGTTCGCGATATGCCAAGCGCCTTGGCGGCTTCTGTTACGGATAAGCCGGCATAAAGTCTCAGGCGGACGAGCTCAGCGACCTGTTCATCCTTACTTTCAAGTTTATCGAGAGCATCATCGAGCTCAAGCAATTCATCCGAGCTGATACCCCTCTTTCCTGCGGGGGTACGGAAGTCGGACAGTTCCACCCGCTTGAGATCGCCACCACGCTTCTCGGCCGCCTTGGCACGAGCGTGGTCCACTAAAATGCGACGCATGGCCAGAGCGGCGGATGCGTAGAAATGTCCAGCCGAATCCCAATTGATCTCACTGCTGGAACCAACCAAACGAAGATATGCGTCGTGCACGAGCGCGGTTGCTTGCAGCGTATGGTTGGCACGCTCGCCAGCCATCTGCTGAGTCGCCTGCTTCCGAAGCTCTTCGTAGACCAGCGGCAGAAGCTCCTCCGTTGCTAATTGGTCGCCGCTTGCAACTCGCTGTAGGATCCGAGTTACATCAGCGGGCTGCCCTTCGTCTGCCATAGATTGGATCCGCCAGGGGTAGAAGTAGAAACTCGACGTCCGTTGTATTCTACTAAAGCTCAAGTGCCTCGCGAAATACCCCGATAGTCCCAACCCCGAGTCAAGGTAGCGTCCTTCCAGAGGACTGACAACGACACCTCTGTCAGTTCGTCTACGACCAATTTCGCGTGGTGTAGGCCCGGGAATTTCACCCGGGCCCCAACCCCGAACCGGACGTGCAACTTTCACTGCATCCGGCTCTCCAGACTGTCTTGATTACTACGATAGGTTTTCAACTTGTGGCACTCCAGGCATAGAGTCTGGAGATTCTCCAAGGTGGTTGCCTGCTTGTAGCTGGCGAAGCGGCTCACGGGCTTAATGTGATCGGCTTGTGAGGTCTCATGGGTAACGCGCGTCCCACAGCGGCGGCATCGGTAGCCGTCGTGCATTAAGACGAACGCTTTGAGGTCCATGCGGCCGGGTCGCCGATGTTCGTAAAGTCGAACGATGGCTTCCCAGTCAGCAGACGCCGCCGCTCATGCTGATCGAGGCTTTGCCAAACCTCGCGCAAGCCTTCCATGAAGCCGGGATCAACGACTTCCGACTCGTCCAGAGCGTCAATGACAAACTGCTCGATGTCATGTCGCTTGACACTGACATTCGCACAGGGCGGCCGTCCGCCGGCTTGCGACCGGCATCGGTAGTACAAATAGCGGATGTTCCGGTGGTGCGAATAGCTCGACGACATCGGCCGCTCGCACAATCCGCAAACCAAAATGCCGCGTAGAAGAAACTCGTGAGGGTTCTCCCGCCGACCTGGCTTCCGCGTTCGACGCTCGACAATGTGCTGCTGTGCGCGCTCGAAAACATCCTGTTCAACAATCGGCGCATGCTCGCCCGGCAGCGTCGAGTCGCCGTTCGGAATCTCACCGAGATATGTGCGATTGGAAAGCAACTTCATGACACGCGTCGTTGTCCATCTCTCCTTGTTGCCGTATCGATCGGGCCAGCCGCTGTGATTCGCGATCGCGACAATGTAGTTGGGTGTCGCCCCCCAAGCGGCCAGGGCGAACATATCACGAATCACCACCGCGTGTTCTGGGTGCGGCACCAGCCTCGACGAACCGCTCTCCGTCATGTAACCAAACGGAATCTGGCCCGCGACACGTTTGCCGTGACGTTTCAGCGCGGTCCGCATCTCCGCCAGTCGGTCACGAGTGAGGTCCTGTTGAAACTCACTTGCCGCGGCAACGATGTTGCTGGCCAGTCGGCTGGCCGCCGATTGCCCAAAGTTGGGATCGGTGACGACGACCAACTTAATTTCGTGCTCTTCAAAAATCGCGAGCAACTCGGCGAGCATAGCAAGAGGTTTCACGAGCCGATCAACCTTGTAAACGATCACCCGTTCGATCAAGCCTTCTTGAACGGCATTGATCAACTCCTGCATCGCCGGTCGATCCAATGTTTCGCTCGACTCCCCTTCGTCAGCGAAGTGATCATGCACCGGTAGACCAAGCGACGTGGCGGTGTCGTGGCAGATAGCGTATTGAGCGTCGCACGAGCTGAACGAACCGCCACCGTAACGCGACTGCCGCGAATAGACGACGTTCAGCCGAAACGGTATCTCTTGCTCGTCATTCACTTCCGAGTATCGACCTCATCAAGGAAATGGCCCTGGAGAAAGGGCTCAAGAAGTTGATCCAGCACGAAGAATTGGAGGAGGCCAAGCGGCTTTCCATCGAACTAATGAAACGGGGTAGCTATCAGGTCGCCTGCAGTGACGAGGGCTTGATGAGTTATGAGATTGAAGACTGTCTGAAGCCAGTCATCAAGGCTGTCAAACTTGCCGGTGGTGAACATGCAAAGAAATGGGCTGCAGAGATGATCAGAGCCGATGAAGTTGGCTTTATTTGCGATAACGAACTACGAAAACTTGCGGAGTCAAAGTCATGAAAATTGTCTACCCGACATGGCTGGCCAAGTGCGACGATGCTGATATCGAAGAGGCCTACGAGGAAGCAACCGTTGACTGTTATGGCGACGAGCAGGGAGCGGGATTGGTCGACATGGCCATTCAAGAACTCGCTTTCCCCTTCGCTGCGGTCGTGCTGGGGCAACCCGTTTCAGTTGTCGACGCCAGTCCTTCCAGGAACGCTAGTTTCGGCGTTGATTTGATCGTCGAATACGGCAAGAAGCAATTTGCGATCTCCGCATCGTCAGTTGAGCTCTGTGATCCGTTTCCCGAAGGACACCTCTATCTTGCCGCACTACTGGTTTGGCATTCCAGAATGTGATCATTGGCAAGCCGGAAAGGCAATCCAATCGTGGCGTCAGATCAATTGTATCGAACGCCTCAGCTCGCTGACGGTTTGCGTCAGCCCCTGCTCACCGAGACAGCCGAGATATTCTTCTGCCGATCTCGGCGGATTCTTCAGTCTCGCGCGGGTTTGTTTGACGGCGGTCAGCACCACGCTGGGTGCCAAATCCAACTGGCTAAAAATGAAAGAGTCTGGGTGGATCGCTTCGATCCCGTACGCACTCAAAGCGTCTTCGGGAAAGTCTTTCAGATTGTATGTCACGATTGCATCGGCTCCACACCGGATCGCTGCGGCTAAAACATGACGATCATCGGGATCCGGTAGCTCAAGAGCCTCGATCAACGGTTCGAAGCCAGTGACGACTGCATCAAGCACATGCGCGTCCATCAACTGACGAGTGCGATCCAGTTGTTCTCTCGTAAGATCGGGCCGGACTCGCAGTACACTCCGAGTCCATTCATCGTGGATCATTGCAGACCATCGCGCCCGGAACAGCCCCGTCATGGCAAGCTGCATCAACAGGTCCCGCAGCGGCGCGGGGAAGAGCACGCAAGCATCGTAAACAACGGTGAAGTGACTCAAGGCTCAATAACCCATGTCGAGCTCTTGGGCCTGGGCAGCCAGTTCGTCGAGTGCTTCGTGGCGTTTGCGGTCCATCGACTGTTTGTACTCCATCAGGTCCTTGAGCAGCACGCGTCGATGAGTGCCCACTTTGCGAAATGGCAGTTCGCCCTTTTCAAGCTGGTCGACCAGGAACGGCCGCGACACACCAAGCAAATCCGAAGCCTGCTGCGTCGTCAATTCAGCATGCACTGGGAACATGGTGACCGCGTTGCCTTTTGCAAATTCGGTCAGCAAGGCGCCAAGTAGCTGCACCACTGACGGCGGAATCTCGATCTCAGTTTCCTTCGTTCCAAGCTTAGCGATCAATCGGATGCCGCCCTCACTTTGGTCAGCGACAAGTTCCGCGATTGCACGGCTAGAGACTTTCGCCAACTCGGCGTCACCGGGCGTTGGCGAGAGCGTACTGGGTAGATCGGACAGTGTTGCGTTCATGGTTTTGCCTCCACCTCTAGTGTATCGACCAAACGCAACAAAGCAAATAAACGAAACAAACGAAATTGAGTTCAACTGCGAAAACCGCGGTCTCTCCAGCGCGTTTTTACGGTATTTCCTAAGGTTTTGGCCGTTCTCGGTTAACCCCGCTGTCAAACCGAGCCAAACCCAATTTGAGCTGAATTTCAAAAAGCGAAAACTCTCGCGAACCAGTTAACGCCCGTCGGTCCAGCATGACCCGCGGGCGTTTCTCGTTTTCGCCCCCTTTTTCGCGGTCTTTCGCCACCGCGGCGGCCAATACTCAAGTTCCAACTTTCGCCGAGAGACTCCGGGCTGCCGAGTCCAACCACCCTGGTTCGCCCCGCACCCCAGAGACAACCCCGAGAACTCTCTAAGTCTCTGTTTGACATGCGGGTCTCGGTTTACACGGGCCAGCATCACGTGAGCCCTGACAATTCACCCCACAAACAACTTGCCGGCTCGTTCTTCGATCGTTTTTTCGTGAGCCAGATGGAGTAGCTCAGCTCGGACGGCCGCCTGAAACGGCTGGCTGTTGCTCATTCCGAATGCTTTTGCAACGGAACTGAATGTCTCGGCCTCGTCGGTCCCTATGTGATCGCGAACCACCGCGACGATAGCGGCACGCAATTCTTCCGGCGCGATATTCTCGACCTTCCGAAGAGCCGCGTTGCTGGCGTCTCGCCGGTTTCGCACAGGAAAATCTTCTTGTTGAAAGCGGTACAGGAATTCCCCTCGCCGCTCAAGCTTTTGCTGGCTGGCCAACAACGTCGCAGCCGCTTTCAGTTTCCTTTTTAATGACGCTACAAGACGGCCGCGACCGAGAATCGAAATGCACCGACGTCCCGCCTCGTCGATGTGAATTGGCGATTCGATTTGAACGACGCGGTCGATCAATGTGGCGAGTTGGTTTTCCGCGAGATCCGCTGGTCCGCCGTCGAATCCCCGGACATCAAATGCTGCCTCCCGGTACGAATTGCTACCTTCCT
Source organism: Kothea flammea (assembly GCF_052161645.1). Taxonomy (GTDB): domain Bacteria; phylum Planctomycetota; class Planctomycetia; order Pirellulales; family Pirellulaceae; genus Laterigemmans. Next base: position 3,593,996 of record NZ_CP197414.1, on the reverse strand, counting down.
TGTAATCTTCGTCTGATTCGCAAACTTCGACCCGCTCCCAGAAGGCATCTTCATCGATTGGCTTCACAGTAACTCGCTGCTGAATGACGGTAGCGGCCTCTGCTTCGGCCTTGTCAACTTCGTCCCAGTGCTTTTTAGCGTCCGCGAGCGAGCCGATAACTTTCGCCAATTGTTCCTCAGGTCGCTGGAACCAATCCGTGGACCAAATTCGGTGGATGATCCATCCTCTCGACTCAAGTATTTGTTGCCGGATTCGATCGCGATCTCGTACCCATCTGGCACTGTGATATTGGGCACCATCACATTCGATGCCTAGCAAGTATCGACCTCGCCTTTCCGGATCTCGAATTGCCAAGTCAATCAAGAAGCCCCCTACACCGATCTGATGATCGACTTCAAGCCCTCGGTTTCGTAGGGCTTTTGCGACTTGCTCTTCAAAAATGCTGTCTGCGTCACCGTGAGACTGAACCGCATCCAACCGACCATGCTCAGCGTAATTGAGGTACATTTTCAGAGCTGAAACGCCTTCGCTTTGGGTGCGATTCAGGTCGATGTCATCCGCTTTGAGCGAGGTAAAGACTTCGCAGGCAGACGACGCACGGCTGATCAGCACATTGAGGCGTCGTTCTCCGCCTTTGCGATTGAGTGGTCCGAAATTCTGTGCGAAGTAGCCGTCTTGATCTTTTGCGTAGCCAACAGAAATGAAGATGACGTCCCGTTCATCTCCCTGAACGTTCTCGAGACTTTTGACGAAAAAGGGTGCCATTCCGCCGAAGGTAAAAAACTCTTCGACAGACGGATTCTCCTTTCGGCGAACTTCAAGCTCATCGATGATTGCATCTCGCTGAGCCGCACTGAATGTTGCGACGCCAAGTGACATCTGCGGACGTTTCGCTGCGTGTTCCATCACGGCGTCAGCTACAGCTCTGGCTTCATTTCGGTTCACCCTTGATGCGCCACGATCGTACCATCCATCAGCCACATAGCGGAGCTTTAGCCCCAGAGGTCCTCCACTGATCAGCGGACTCGGAACAATGAACAGACGGTCATCGTAGAATTGGCGATTACTTACTGCGATAAGCGACTCGTGTCGGCTTCGGTAGTGCCAACGCAGCATTCGGCTGGGAAGAAGGCTGCCATCTTCACTGGCGAGAACAAACCCAATTCATTTTGGGAAGGTCGCATGGTCGACATCCAAAGTGGACGCACGGATTTATGGGTTGAACGCTTCTTGGCAAGCCGGTTGTCGGTCAGCGGAATCTACGGGACGACTCTCCTGTCAGAGCATCTTGCGAAGGCCTACAAACAAAGCGATTCACCAACCGTGCGTGAAGAGCTCTTCAATGCTATCGTCGGCGTGCGGACAGCTCCGGTAAAACGCACCTCATTTTTGAAATTTGCAAACGACTACCTAGGGAACGACGCCAAGTCCGAGTTCCTCGCTGTGGTTCCGGTGGACCAGCAGCGAATGAGCTTCGACTTTGATCGAGACACTTTTGAAAAGAAGATAGGATTCCGTGCGTTCAAGATGTCAGACGACGTTTTTATTACGGCTCCGCTGGGGACGATCGACCAGTCGATTCAAATTCAAAAAGATCAGCTTGAATATGCCGGCACCATCACAGACGACTACTTAAAGGCAGGTCGCCGTGGCTGATCGAGATAGCGTGCACGACGACGGATATGCTCAGGAGCAAGCGATTGCCAACAATCTTGAGCGATATCTTCGTGATTCATTGGCAGCGGTTGATCCGCCCGTCGCGGTCCGGTGCCGGGTTGATGCAGAGAACCCCGAAAAGCGAATTAAATGCGAAGTGGATGTTGATCGCAGTTCACTGAAGCAAGTAGATGCGTTGCTTGAATCGGAGCTGAGCATTATTTCTCAAGTTGATCAAGCTGCGGCAGGTGCGATCAGAGTGGAGGCGGTCGTACCAGCAATCGTCAAACAATCCGCTGACATCGGAAATCAAGTCTTTCAGCTCGAAATAAATGCGATCGATCTACCCCCCACGCCCGAGAACGCTTCCGTTTTGCCAATGTCGTCGACGAAGGTAGCCGATCCAAATTTTGGCAAGTCGCGTTTTGAGATAGAGCACGTAATCGTCTTGATACACGGGATTAGGGATATCGGAGCGTGGCAGTCCAACGTTAGCGAGCATCTGGTCGAAGCTGGCACAGTCGTCGAACAAATTCGATATGGCAAGTACCTGGCATCACGCTTCTTATGTCCAGTTGACCTTTCAGGGGCAGCCGTACAGCGAGTGCTGAAAGAGCTGCAATCGCTGCGTCATGAGTATCCCAATGCTCGGATGTCGTTGATCGCACATAGTTTTGGGACGTATGTGACGCTGAAGGTCCTGGAAAAGGATAAGAACATTGAACTTTGGAAGATTGTTTTCTGTGGCTCAGTGGCAAATGATCGACACGATTGGTCCGAGCTTAAGCGTCGTGTTGGAGATGGTGATCGAGCGACCAAACAATTCATTTTGAACGATTGCGGAACCGGTGATGTCTGGCCCGTTATTGGTGCAGCGTTTGGGTGGCATTACGGGATGGCTGGAGCAACCGGGTTCTCGGAAGGCTTCGTGACCAACCGCTTTCACAAAGCTAAAGGTGGGGTCAAAGGCGGTCACGGCCTATACTTCAACCCCGATTTTGTCCGGGAGCATTGGCGCCCATTTTTGATAAATGACGAGGCCCCAGCGATTGGCGACGGAAGCCAAGGAGAGCATTTGCCCTGGCTGGTAAAGCTTATGTACGAAAGCTGGGCTCGGCTCATTTGCAAGCTGCTCGCTCTGGTGGTTTGGTTGCTCCTATTTGCGACTGTGGGTCTTTCTCTTTTTCTTCTTGGCAGAGCGATTTTTTACCTCTTCGAACAGGTCGTCTGGTAGCCCGCCCCTCCGCGGCGTCTACGGGTAGCACAGGTTCCCGGTTGTAGCTAAAGACGCAACGGCAGTAGTTCTTAATTCGTTGATCAAGAAAATGCGCCGCTGGCCCTCAAGCACGCACGAAGCCAATCTTGTTCTGAGGGATTCAAAATCAGGTCATTGGTCTGTCCCGATGAGACATCAATCGCCTTGTTCCATCCAATGTCACCACCATGGAGTGTGGCAGTTCCAGTTTTTCGGTCGCGAGTGAAGATCCATTGCTCGCCATGTTCGTTCTCAAAGTAGCCGATGTAGCAACGACCTTCCGCACCATTGATGATCGGTGGATCGCCGCAGGTTGCGGAATGATGATTCGGGATCTTTAGAAGTGGTTCGGACATCGGTTTGTTCGCCCCATGTTTTTGGTTTGGTTTTATAGCGGCGTGGCGGTCTTGCTTCGGCCTTGTCCCGAACCTATCGAGACGCCTTGGTTTCAGCAAGCTGGATGTTGGTTCTGTCCAGAAACGAAAAAAGCCGGCGGTTAGCCGGCTTGGGAAGTTTCTCGATTTTGATTTTTGCAGGTTGTCAGTCGACAGCGTGACGACGGTCAGGACGCGCTGCCATCATTCGATGAGTCTTGGTCGTTAGGAACGGGATGAACTACTGGATAAGGCGGCATGTCGGGGTAGTACTCGCCGGGGTGGCCGGGTGGCAGATTGTTGGGAGCGGAATAGCCGGGCGGCACGTGGTACGGATGGTCGGGCGGCAGTCGCGGCCAAGTGTGGATTGGTGGCGGGGCTTCGATCACGACGGGTTCTTCTGGCTCCGGCGGCCACGGCCAATCCACGGGCCACCAATCGGGCCGCGATCCCGAACTGGATGTTTCGTCGTCGGTGCTGGATCCTTCGGGCGGATCGGGATCGGCGGGCAACGACGGCGATTCGCTCCCCGGTGGATCGAACGGCGGGATGAATGGAGGCGGCGGCATTTCGGGTTCGAACGAATCATGCGGGGTCATCGCAGGACACTCCGTTGCAATGGGTTTGGATGAACAAACTTGGTGCGGTTCGATGGGCAAAGGCCGCACTGAGCAATAGCTTTCGTTTGCAAGAATCGGCGTACTTCAGAATCGGTGGCATCAGGTGGGCAGGCTTGGTAATCGCGAAACGGCTGCCACTGCGGTAGGTGATGCAACTTCACCTTTTCGTCAAGCTGTCCGAAGTAGGCGAGCGCGGGACATTTCCAAAGCATCGATCGGTAGAGTTGCGTGCAGGTCTTCTGCATGCATACGCGGTAGGCCGCGGCGGACTTCGAATCGAATGGGAGCGGCTTGCCATCCTCAACTTTGTATTGCCGCATCCAACCTCGATGCGACTGTCGGATCTTGATCTGGATGCCCGGGTACTCTTCACGCCATCGCCAGGCGAGATGCTTCACCTCGCGAAACCGATGCACGTAGGCTTCATGAGTTCCGTGTTGACTGACTTCGAGGCGACAATTCGTTTCCAGCAGGACTTCCGGCAACTCGGGAAAACGGTGCAAAAAGAAACCGTTCGTGACCAACATCAGATGGCTATCAGACCAATGCTGTCTGGCAAGCTGAATGTGTCCGATGACCTGCGGATTCAAAAGTGGCTCGCCGCCCAGCAATGGGAAGCGTGTCGGCTTCAACCGATGCGACCATCTTGCATACTCCGCGTCGGCATCTTCGACCGTCGGGAGTTTTCCTACGACGTGAAAGTTGCTGTAATGGCTGCACTGTTGGCAGGACAGGTTGCAGCCGTGGGTGACATGGTATTCCAGGGCAGGCAGCTCAATCATCGCCAGATCACCTTTTCCAATCCGTGTTTGTTGAGCCCGCGTTTCAGGAACTGGGGACGACGCCGCTGGTAACCGGGCGGATCGATGTGTTCGTGCTTGAATGAATGGGAGACGTCGCAGGCTACATTGACGCCAGCCACTTTGCATCGCCAGAAGAAATCCCAATGCTCTTCGACCTTGAGCGATTCGTCCCAGCGGATCGCTTGCAGAATGTCCCGATATTGGTTTCTATTCGTGAGCCGCAATTGTGCGTTCATACACGGCTCGGATTTTTCCATCAGCGGACTCGATTGCCAGCTGATCGTGACGCAGCCACGTGACGACGCACTCGTAGGTTCGATCTTGATGCGACAGCATGATCTTGTCGCTGGCAATTCGCCACTTCCCTTTCAGGTCGTACGTGGGATCCGATCCACCTGGTCCCCAGAATCCCAAATGATATCGATTGTGGTTAACGAATTGAAGCTCGCTGGCGCAGGCCGTGACGCCGTCACTCCCGGGCGGCATGCAGGCCGCGGCTTCCCATTTGCCTAATAACTGGTCACGTTGAACATGCCATCGCACGTCTCCCGCCTCGAGAAAACCCCGCAGCCGCTCGTCGACCACCGCTCGATTGAACGAATCTGATTTGTTGATCCGCCATTCGCCGTCGCGCCGCACGAGCCAGAACAACAGCACCTCCTGAGCGTCACGATCGTCGTCCCGTGAGCTGGTGACGACTGCCGCCACCCGCTGGTTACCCAGAGATCGCGTTACACGCACGCCCGTGTCACGTTTGGACGATAGCAGGACGTCGGCTCGATGGTTGGGCGCCCCAGTAGTGAGGGCTGACGCCTCGTCACGCTGGCCAGTGCGATGTAACTCAAGCCACCGAGCGACGACTGCTCGCGGACTCTGCGCCACGTCTTCACGCTTTTCGGAAGCAGGCAATTGTTCCTGCCATGAAATCACGGTGAACAGTAATAACACAACCACTAATTTCGACGGCGGGCTGGGCATACGCTGGTTCCTGAGGAATAGATTTGTCCGTTGGCAATGGCGGTCAATCGAGTTCACTTTAGCGGTCATCAAGAAGCTTGAGTTGTCCATCGGCATAGAGGAAGTCCCAGGGAAATAGGCCTCCGCGATCTAGACGGAAGAGCTCTCACTGGGTGACGCAGAACTCCTTGATCTCCTTCGCGGCAACATCGAGGTCTTTCTTCAGGTTCGCTGCGCGAACGATCGGTTTTGCTTAGCCACGCTACTCGGCTTTCACGGCGATCGTGACGGGATCATCGCCGACTTCAAGTTTCTTGCCAGGCTCAATGGCGATGTGGTCGCCATATCTCTCAAAGGGTTTTCGAGCAATCCTGATCGCTACCGTGTCCTTCATGTAACCGACTGGCATACTGGCCATCGGATCGATGAAGGGGAACTCCCGAACAACCGTCTCGCGAGGAGCAATGGTCATTTCGTAGGTCCGCCCCCTGAACACAAAAGCGTCGCTGGGATTCTTGCTGTTTTGCGAGATGATCTGGCAAAAGAAGGACAGCTTTCGTTCCTCGTCGGACGAATTCTGGATTTCGATGACTGCGTGCAAAGGAGCCCACCTTCCATGCACCGGTTCCATCCCAACCTGCATGATCTTGCCCCCGAGTTCGCACCCATCGATGATGGCAGTGGCGGATGCGCACTGTGATTCCTTCGAGGCCGTCGCGTTCGAGGCAGGCTTCGCCTCGCCTCGCACTTCCAAGAAGGAAAGTAACTTGACGACTTGCTTCGGATCGACGCGATACTGTGTTCCCTTGCCTTCGTAGAAGCCGTACCGCTCGATCATCATGGGTACAAGCTCCGAATACCGAATCCACTCCCCGTTCTCCAAGTTTTCCAGTGCAACATCAACGCTGGCCTTGGTGCCATCCTTAAATGGCGATTCCTGAAAGCCATCGTATTGAATCTTCTTCGCTCGCAATCGAGTCCCGTGGTAAATGAACGGTTTGGATTCCCCTAACGAAACGACAGCAAGTACGCGCAAATGACGGGCAATTTCCTGGTGAGTCAAACGTGCTTTTACAACCCAGTCGTTGTCCGCAGCCATGATCTCCAGTAACCGTTCCTTGTCACCGAGAAATCCTGCCTTCGAGAGTTTCCCCGCCCTCATTGAACTTTCGAGATCGGCAATCGTGATTCCATTGATCTCCTTTAGGCCTCGGATCGTTTCAGTCGTATTCATCCCGCCAACAATGAAGCCGGTCTTGGGGTCCTTCTTTGGCTTGAAGGCTAACAGACGCTGATAATTCGCATCGAGATTCGTGTAATCGTGCAGCTCGGAATCGTCATCGGCTCGCGCCGTTACACAGAGAAGACAGAGACCGATGGCGAAGAAAGTGGAAAGCACTGTTGCGTTTGGCTGAATCGAATGATGTTTCATAGTCTCATTTCATTTCTGTATGAATCTGTTGTTAAATTGCGCGACGATCGATCTGCATGATGGTCGCACGCTGGGACCTATGGGACTGACGATCAAGCTAAGACCATCATCAATCCGTTTCTCCCAAGTCCTTTCGACGCAGGATGACCAAGTATTGCTTATCGCCTTTTCGAGAGGTGAATTCCTTGGGTCGACGCTCGTCCATCCACGACGATTTACAGAGCACAAGCTGTTCCCCGTCGAATTTGTACAACCATCTGTCCAGGAAATTGACTTTGCCTCCTCGGGTGAATTGCGTCAGCCACTTAGGGCTCCTCGTAGAATCGATTTCCCAAGTGGAACTACTGATGAGTTTGCCGTTACGTCGCAGCGTCCAACTATCTTCTGTTAGTGTGATCGTTTCATTTTTTCCGAATTCACTTGGCTTTCCTTCATAAGTCGTCGACACGTATTCCCACGTTCCTAAGAGTTTCAAGATTTCCTTTGGATCATTCCTCTTGCTGAGGGCCGGCGAACTCACTGCCCGTACCTCCAAATCCTTCAACTTGTCGAGGTGCTTGAGGCCTTCAGCAGTGAAGTGGTCGGATGCGATCGAAAGGGACTTCAGTTTCTTGCATCCATCTGCAATGAGTCGAAGTGATTCGTCCGTCAATTCCGCTGAATTAAGTGACAGGACTTCTAAGTTGGACAGGCCCTCGGTGATTTTCGCGACAAACTTGTCCGTAAACTGCCCATCGTGGATCACCAGGCTCCGAAGCGTCTTTGCGGAGCGAAGATGGTCGGCGCAGCGATCCGTGCAAATTGGCGCGTTGTCATACCCATTGTCGGCGTTGAATTCGAGAGTGTGGATCTTTGGCAGCAGGGCGACAAACTTGAGGTCATCGTCGTTAATTCCGTCTTTGTTCAAATGGACGTCCTTCAGGTTTTTCAATCGCCCAAGCTTCAGAAGATCGCCTTCAATTACGACGTATTCGGAGTTAACTCCCGCGTATCCCATGACGACTTGAGTGAGACTCATACACTTTGAAAGTTGATCCATTTCCTTGGCCGTCAATTCCGTCCCGTAGAAGAAGGTGACACTCTCAGGTTTCCCATTCTTGTACGTCCACTCTCCCTTGGAGGTGGGTTGCTCTGAAAAGGCCATCTGTGACTGGTTTGCCAGCTTGATTTTTGCGACCTTCAACATGGCTGGTTTCTCGCCTTCTTGGGACGCATCATAAAAGCTGGCCCAGATGTGCCCGTCATGTTCCGCCATGCCCACCGGTTGTCTGATGTCGCCGGTCGGAAGTCGCAGAAGCTCGGTCATTTGGCCCGTGGATGGGTCAATCCGACAAAGCGCGCTATGGGCTTCGTCACCGTTGACGAATACGGAAGAGACAACACTCGCGTCATTCAGAACTAAGAGGTTGGGATGACCGAAGTTCAGGTCGGTTGGCGTCCATGTCCACTCGGTATAGGGAGCCTGGGAAACGCCGAATCGCCCGGCGGCATACGAGTCGCTGGGAATTAACCAGCGGCGCACTTTGTCAAAATCGTAAGTCTTGAAACTGAGCAGGCAAAACGCTTGGTCCGCGGCGAATGCAAGCTGCGATTCGCGCGGTCCTGTTAGGGTGTGTGAGTTGTGAGAGAGCTCGTAAACTGTCTTCGGTGCTGAGCCTTCGCCGGCAGATTCAAGTCGGAAGAACTCGAACTTTTCCCCACAACTTGAGCTTTCATCGGATACGCAATACGCTCGGTCGTTTTGCCAGTGAACACGGCTGTATGACCTGCTAAGATTGATATCGAGTTCCTCTCGCCAGTCGGCACCGTCGTCTGTCGACCACACGATCGTCTTTTCGGACGCTCGACCCGTCACGCAGAGTCGTCCTGATGGCATTGTGGAGAACCAGACGGGCCTACCTGAGTAGTGAGTCGAATGGGTGACGTCGGGGCGTCGTTCTTCGAGCTCGGAACGAAGCGTCGCAGCTAAATTCCAATCGCGACCATCGACGGATTGCAGAATGTGAATCGCATTCTGACGTTCGCCGGTTGGTTTAGCGAACGCAATGTAAAAGTGGCCTTTATAGCGGACGATGTCTGTATCTGTTTGGAGTTCAGCACGCGACCCGACGGTGCTGATTGAGATGATCTCCGCATTCGTTGCGTTCGCCTGCGGCGTTTTCTCATTTTCGTTCGATGTGCGATCCTCTTTCGCCACAGTGGCTTGCTGTGTTTGCGGTTTTGACTGCGTTTGCGGTTTCGACTGGGGCTCTGCTGATTTTGCAATGCCCAGAATCGCTGTAACGCACATGCAGAGCAGGGCGAGAGATTTCACCGACAACCGCATCCGGTTGGGGTTCGAAATGAAATGAATTCGTTCACGGATGTGTTTCCCCTTTTGCACCATTCCAACAAAACCTAGACACAAGCCTGACTTTGGCAGTTCGGTTTCTATCCGCAAGAGCGTCTTTCCATAGGCAACACGTCGAGCAGGCGACTCGGCGTGCAGTACGTCTTCATCGCATGCTGCTTCGCGGTCTGCTGCGGCGCGAAAGAATGCATACCAGAGCAGTGGATTGAACCAGTGCAGAGAGAGCAATCCAAACAGCATGGTGTTCAGCAATACATCTCCACGCCGAATGTGCATCAGTTCGTGCCTCAACACGAACTCGGCCTCCTCCCTCGACAGCATCTCAAAAAAGCTCTCGTTGAGCAGCAGCACGGGACGAAGTGCGCCGCACACAGATGGAGCTTTCACCTCCGGCGAAAGCAAAACGCGCGGCGGGCAACGCAGCTCAATCTCTTCTGCCACGCACCGAACACGGGCAAGATCAACTTGATCAACTGAAATCGCTCGACGCCGAACTCGGCGGAGCGTTGCGGCGTAGGAAATCCATACGACAACGCCTAAACAAACAGCACCAAGCAGCCATCCGGCAGCGAGTATTGTCCACCAGTTCCAAGCTTGGTGACTCGACGCGACGCTCCTTGAAAGTTCAGTTTCTCCGACGTCGCTGAATGCGATTTCCGCATCTCCGCTGGCAAGTGCTCTTGCTGCAGGATTTGCAGGCGTCAAGATTGCGATATCCACCTCCGACGCCACGAACTGGTCAACGGACTCAGCGGCGGCAAGGTTGGTGTCTGTCGGCATCGACTTTTGCTCGGATCCCAACACTGGCGAAGTTGTCTGGCTCTCATTGGCGATCGGCCATTGCCAATACGGCAACAGCGGTTGGGCCGGGATCAGGATTGCCGAAAGGACTGGTGTCCAAAGTGCATACTTCCACTTCGCAGATAGCCGAGACCGCAGCAGTCGCTGCAAAAGCAGGACGACCAGCACCAGAAGCGACGCTCGAATTGAGGCAGCGAGCACCCAGCTGAATATTGGAATCATTGACATGCTCGCTCACGCTTAGGATTTGAGTGATTCGTCGAGGGTTCGCTTTAGCTCCGCAACTTCTTCGGCTGTGAGGCGGCTGTTTTGAGCAAAATGCATGATGAGAGGTTTGGCCGCTCCCCCGAAGATGCGCTGAGCGAATGAATCGCTCTCAGCTTTGACGCATTTCTCGCGCGAGATAGACGGCCGAAACGTCTGCGGGCCGGACTTATTTTTGCCGATCTTCAATGCCCGCTTTCTCACCAGTCGGGTGAGGAGCGTGCGCACGGTGTTTTCGGCCCAGTTGGTGGATGGACTCAGAGCTCGAGTGACCTCGGACGCTGTCTGTGGCGAGGCTTCCCAGAGCACCTCCATGACTGCCCATTCGGATTCAGAGATATTTGGCTCGTTCATGGACAATATACTACACGTGTAGTGGGCTTGAGTCAACTACGCTTGTAGTGGACATTGAAGGAACGCTGTTGTGAGACACCCTTTCGGACCGGTGACTGCCGGTTGTGGTGAAGGCGCGAGTTGTCCCAAAGACTGACGTCCTCCGTTGAGAGTTACCAACCTACGATGATGCTTCGAATTGCTCTTATCCAGGCCCTGGGCATTTTCACTTTCGGCATTAGCAGCTTGTGGGCACAGCACAGCGAGAACGACAGTGCTGCCAGGGCTCCCCGATTCTTTGACGATGGAGAGTTCCGAGATCGACAAACATCCGAAGCCAGGGCGTTTGAAGAGAAGGGGGTTCTGGTCTCCGGCGGTGATCTTGCCAAGCAGTTGGACCGAAAGTCTTACAAACTGGACTTTCCGCAAGAGGATCGCTCCGCGGCATCACTTTCGCTGCGTGAACTCTATCGTCAATGCGGCCGGAGCGTGTTCAGCCTTGCTGAAGTCAGGGACTGCGAAGGATGCGGAAAGCTCCACGTCACACCGGTGGGAACAGGTTTCGCCATCACGGACGAGGGCGTTCTGCTTACTAACCGCCACGTGATTGAATCCATCGGCCCCACTTCTCGTCTGGTGGCTTCGACCGCAGAAGGTAAAACCTATCCCGTTGTGGAAGTCCTTGCCTCAAGTCAAAAAGACGATGCGGCTGTTATCCGAGTGGATGGCTCCGGTTTCAGGCCGTTGCGTTTGGGAACAGATAACCGAGTTGGAACCCGCGTCGCTGTCGTGAGCCACCCACGTACCGCCCCGCACTATTTGAGCGAGGGTATCGTTTCACGCCTGTCCAGTCATTATTCCACCCGGACGATGTTCATCTCCGCGGAGTACGCAACGGGTTCCAGTGGTGCTCCCGTCCTGGATGAATCGGGAAACGTACTTGGCATGGTTGCCAGGACGAATGACTTAAACGGCCAAATGATTCTTCATGGATGCATCCCAACTCAGTCTCTGCTCGAACTGTTCACCGATTCCGAGATTCAACCACCCCAAGAATCGCCCGATCCGTTTGCAACAGAAAGAGCTTGTCTGAAGACGACCTTTGCAGCAATGCAACGACTGTTCAGCCAGGAAGGTAAAATTCCGCCGGAAGAAATGAATAAAAGGTTCGTGGTCTTGCACGCCAGTATGATGCACGCGATCGAAGTTTGCCCTGACGACACGATCGCGAAACGCTACTCCGACTTCTACGAGAAACTGCAACGGAAGGCTCAGCAAGCCGAGCCGAGAGAGGCAACGAACCGCTGACCCGATTTGGTGAATTTCTTGTGAACCGGTTTGTCCAGTCGATCCTGCCCTTGGTGGCAGCGGGTGCATCGGCCGCGTGGAGCTAGCGAATGCGCTGCTACGCAGTTTCATCAGAAATGGGACGACGTTTTCAGGCAATTGTGCAGCTAAATCCTTAAGTTTACAATTCGTCCGACTCTTACATCCTGGAAGTCGCGTTGACGGAAAATCCTTACTCACCGCCCCAAGACGATCCCGATTCAACGCGACAGCGTTCGATCGTCTGCGGTTCAATGTTCTGGCTGACCCTTGTCCTGGGGATTGGCTTGATTTGCACAACGGCGTGGAACGGGTATCAAAATGCTCGATTCCTAATCGACAATCAGATGGGGCTTCCGCCGTACGTCGTTGCTTCCACCGCACTGTTCTTCGTATGCGGTGCGGGCTTGCTCTACTCTGCTTGGCTTTGGCGGTTGCGTCGAGTGCGGAGTGCGCTCGCATCATTGGTTGTGTCGGGTTTGACTGTCTTTTTGGGGCCCCTATTGCTGCTACAGCTGCTTGGCTAGTCACCTTGGAACTGTATGTCACGATGGACTGGTGCTGGCTCATCCTGGACCGAAATCCAGTAAGCCCTTACGTTTTGCAGTCTTGTCGCGGGATTCGCGCGGGCATCCAACGAGCCCTTGCAGCTGTCGTTCATCCTGCTGTCGGTTGCATCGACACGTGCGAGTTCGCCGAAATGGTTCGACGCAGTCTTCTCCAGAATGCCGGACCGGATCGAGAGGGATTTGTAGCCAAGTCGTTTAACCTGCGGAGTCCCACCGAGGTATCGAGGTAGAGATCCAATATCTGGACTCGCAACGAGAACGAAATGGAACTCTGAAAGGTCGAACCGAAACAGTTGCGTTGACGATCCGTGTCCACTCAAATCGAAACACGATTGTCGTAAGCCACGGAGACATACGAGATGCTGCGGATGCCAAGCTACATAACGATTGTATTGCTGCTGATACTCCTCGCGGGCTGCGGCAAGCCAGAGCCCCCGGTCGATGTAGGACAACCGTCAACGGATCCCGCTGAATCACCGGCAAAGCCGGATACGGCGGCAGCGGAGAACGCTTCACTAAAGGAAAGCCAAACGCTGAAACAAGCAATGGTAGATGTGACGATGGAGTTGATGAAGGAAAAGCAGCCCGACATCGGCATCGATGCTGTTCGTGAACAGGTAGAGAAAGGGATCACTCAGATTCGAGAGGACGTGCCTGGATTCTTGATGGTTTCTATCGACGAAGAAACCGACTTGCAATCAGGCGCGCAAAGCGAAAACGCCGGGAAGAGAATCGCCGAGGCAGAGGCCTTTATGAACGAAGTCGGAATCCAAGCTGGTGGACTGGCCGCATCGCTAATTGCAAAGCACAAAGCCGGGGACCTGTCTCCCGTTTACACGGAATTGCTTGCCCAGTTAATAGTAGCTGACAAAACAAAGGCGGGAAAATCGCTTAGCAAGTAGCAAACTGAGTGAATTCGAGCAGGTATTCCGAGTCATTGATGTGTTGCGCGCTCACAATGTGTTGGTTGGCCAACTTGAGTTTTCAGTCGTTTCTAAGCGAGGCACCGAAATGGCAATCACGCTGAGTAAAATTGCAGCGCTGTGCTTGGTAATCGTCTACACCTCAATCTCGGTCTTCATGGCAGGGTTCGTCGCCATCCCAGGAATGATGATCTTGCTGGTCCCGCCGCTCGGGCTCATTTGGTTTGCGGAAGACCTCAGCGAGTTTACTGGATACGTTGGGAAGGGAGGCACGATCGATCAGTCCTCGCCTGAGTTTCTGATCGCGGCGTTTGGATGGCTGGTATTGCTTGGATTACCGATCTACATGTACTACTCCAGTTGATGCCGAACCGAGACGAACCCCAAGTTTTATTTGGCACGCTGCTGTTCAAGGCGTGAGTGTTGTACCGATTCGGATCCTGGGGGGTGCGGAATTAAGGGCTTCTGGTGAGCCTATAAGAGTTCATCGCTTGGTCATCTTTTGTAACATCGGATGCATCGACCGCTAGCGTGAAGCTTCCGGCCGAAATCGCATCGGTGTCGCCAGCACAGAAACACCGAAACCGCTGTCGCAAAAGCATTCAGGATCCATCGATCGGAGCAGCTTTTTGCTTCTTGTGCTAGCTTCTTTTCTTTCGTTGAAGCTCCCTAAAACTTACTCGCTCGCGTTTGGGGAGGGCGGGGCCGTCTGTGCCAAACAACAGCGCACCCTGCATGGACGCTGCGACAACGCAGCCAACAAGGCAGTCCAGCCAGTGATTATCGGGTTGCTCGGGACGTGCTTTCCATTCGTCGACGGTTCGGCCACGACCTTCGGTGCGGATGTAGTATTCGGCGGTGACTTGCTCGGCGAACATGCGGTGTTGGTCGGGGCGATCGCCGAAGTTGGACAGGCAGCCTCGGTCGCCCATCGCGACAGCGAGTCTCGCGTGCGTGAAAGATTTCCACCAGTTCGTGTCGTAGATCACGTGGCGAATGGCTCGTTTGCCGTGGATCGTTGGAACTCGCCAGTTGAGTCCAACTCGATCGCCAGGCCGGCGTTTGTATTCGCTAAATGGGTTGGACGAGGCACCGACGAATCGGCCGTGCGACGGAAGCAGGACCGAAGCGTGGGAACTTTGCCGGCAAAACTGATAGACGACATTGGTCGAATGTCCCCAGTTGGCGTCGATCAGACAGCGACCGATTTTCATCGCTGCACCATCGTCACGTTGCCACTCGCGACCGAGGAGCACGTCGGTCAACGATTCAAGGCCGGCGTAGATACTGCCTTCGAGTCCGGTGCCCTCAGCGGCGGTGGCCAACGTGTGCCGCGCGTCGCGAAGCGTGAAGTAGGTTCGTTGTTGATCAGGGTAGGTTCCGTAATCAACAACGTAACCGGTGAAGTCGTCTTCCCAGGCGGCGACGACGTAGAAGAGCAGTTTGCCTTGGACGTCGATGAAAGCGGTCAGATGGTTGCCGGCGATCGGGACGCGGCGTCGCGGAAGGTTGTTGATTTTGGCGGCGACTTGGTCGGCGGTCAGTTGATCGGCGCCGACGGTTTCTTCTGGCAGCGGTTCGTTTTGGTATTCGGCGAAGAACGCGGCTTCGTCCTGAAGTTTGTGCCTGCAGCTCTTGATGCAGGTCTTCGGATTCGTGCGGTGCGAATTCGGGGCAACGTAAAAGGCGACTGACGGCGCGGCGAATGACCGTTTGGGCAAACGGGTCTTCGGTGAGCGTCGGAACCGTGGATGTGGTTTTGGGCTGAGAGGGTGCTGAAACAGGCATGTTCACTCCGTCGATGGGTGATGTTGAGAAGGCCGCATCACGGCAGCGGCCACACCCACCGGCGAAGTTGCACCAAATCGCACTCGACGATCACTGCAACGGCGTTTCCCCCTGTAAACCACGCGAGCAATTCATCATGCCGCTGCTCCTAGGGTCGCTTTGTGATCACAGCGGTCGGCCGTGGTTTCAGTCCTCGATCTATGAATTCC
The DNA here is from genome assembly GCF_052161645.1 of Kothea flammea. Lineage (GTDB taxonomy): Bacteria > Planctomycetota > Planctomycetia > Pirellulales > Pirellulaceae > Laterigemmans. The sequence continues at coordinate 3,578,335 of NZ_CP197414.1, read as the reverse complement.
TCCCGGCCGTCGAAGGAATCAAGACGACCAACATCGGCGGAAAACCGATGTTCAAAGCCAACCTGCGACCGGGACAAATCCGGAGTCAGCCGGCGGTGCAAATGAACGCGGCGTTGAACTGAACGTTGTTTCGCGGCTCGATGTCCACTTCGTTTATCAGCGCTAATTCAAAATTCTTTTCCTGCAAATTACGGCACAAAAGCATTTGATAGCAAATTTTCGCTTGTCGGAATAATCGGAATGATTAGATTTGTTGTAGCACGAAACGAAGTCTATCAGCGCTAAGTCAAGCCGCCACATCTAACCGCCAAGGATGCCGATTCATGAAGCGAGCCAAGCCAAGCCGGGGACGACCACGCCAGACCGAAATCACCGAAGGCCAATCGCGAGCACTCGACGAGCTGTCCGCCGCGATCGATCGCCATGGCATCGCACCCACGATGACCGAACTCGGTGACCGGCTCGGTATCAGCGCCGCCAGCGCCCACCAATTGGTTCTGCAACTGGAACGCAAGGGCTATGTCGCTCGACAGCCCCGCAAGGCTCGCAGCTTGCGGGTGGTCCGTCGGCCAAGTCAAACGCTCGCATCAATGACGAGTGTGCCGATGCTCGGTGTGGTGAAAGCTGGCCCGGCAATGCTCGCCGAAGAGAATTGTTTGGGTGAAGTCATGGTTGCTTCCGACCTGGTCGGTCGCAGCCAATGCTTCGCCTTGTCGATCAGCGGTGACAGCATGAAGGACGCGGACATGCGAGACGGCGACATCGTGATCGTTCGACGACAGCAGCTTGCCGAAAACGGTGAGATCGTGGTCGCGTTGATCGATGATGAAGCAACCGTGAAGCGACTCGATTTGAACGACGGAGCGATTCGCTTGTTGCCGGAAAACCGGAAATACAAGCCGATCGAGATTCAACCTGATAGCGACTTTCGTGTGCTTGGAAAGGTTATTTGTGTCACCAAGAAATCTGAAAGTTAGCTGTCATGCCTCAACCCACTCCGTTGTCCACCTTGCTTCGCGTGATTCCCAACGAGCTCCTCAAGCGATGGTTCCATGATCATATTCCTGGGCCGTTCGATATCCCGTGGGAGACGCTGGGTGAAAACGAAATCGAACCTATGATCGTGCATCTGGATGAGCTGCCGTCGAGTATTCGCAAAGATGCCGAGATTGATTTGCGGACCATTCGTTCGTTCGCCAGCGAAGCGGGAATGCGGGCGATCGAGGATACAGCACGGATGCACGGCGAGCCGGATTTGATGTCTCGAATTCCCGATGGACTCAATCTTAACGGACGTGCGATGTGGGTTCGTTTGCACGAGTGGGAGATTCTCCACGCGGCTACGACGTTGTTGCATTTGGAAGAAGCGACGTTCTGGCGGAAACGAAACGGAGTGCCGGCCAACGTTGAAATCGCGGGCGACGCGGCTGAGCAACTCGGTAACGCGGTCTCCAACATGCTGCGTGAAGAAGGACGAGGCCAGCACGTCACCGTCGAGCGACTGGAAAACAACGGCATTGTTTACTTCATCGTCCATCCCGACGACTTTGTCCGCAGCGACAATATGCACGACGATCAGGGACGATTGGCGACCGTGTCGATTCGGCCGACCCTCGACATTATCTTTGCCTATGAGCGTCACGCCGGATCGTTTGAACTCTGCGCGAATCTGCCGAAGGCCCACAAAGAGCGACTGGAGCCAATGTTCTCACGCACGGTGCTTGGCTGGCAGTTGCCACCCTACGAGGACGAAAGCGGCTACTACATTGATCACTTGAAAGATCCAAACACGCCACTGCCAACCGATCCGGCAGACGAAATTCGGGTCCGAATCGAAGAGATCAAGATGTTCAATCCATCGACACGTCGACGGATTTCAACGGACATCAACAAACACGACGAAACCGATACGATCCACCGGGCGATCAATGAGGAGCTTCGCTCGTCGCATGATGTGCTTGCAAACTTCAGCGTGAATTCCGTCGGGATCCGATTTGTATTCCCAGCCACACGTTATGCCCGAGCCGGTGGCCGGATCATTCGCATCACCCCCGGTAGTTGCAATTTACGCAGTCTGACGCCGGACCGTGCCGAAATTGTCCAGAAGCACCTTCGTATGTGGGGAGTCGACGATGCGCCGACGGACGAGCCCAATTTGGTCTCGGTGGGAGCTTAGCCCACCGGCGTTCACCGTCCGGGACGCCCAGCTTTCTCATCATGACCAACTTGCTGTTTTTCATCGCCATCGCTTGGTCAAAACGACCACGCCGGCGACCGAACAGCAGTGCAAGGACTGTGGCGAGCACCAGCCAGTCATTTATTCAACAGATCGTGAAGGCAGCCGGCATGGCTTTATCGTTTGCGAACGCTGTGGTCCGGCGGAGGTCCATTCAGAATCGCTCGATCAGCTCGTCTTCGATACCGAGCAGCTACTGGAACATCTCTTTGTCGATACACGACTCGCGATCAAACCGATCGACTCGGATCTCTTGTGGCATATCGGCCGACGCACACTCGAGGGACGCAGTCGGGAATTGCTGTTCTTGCGTCGCCTGGGCTTGGAGTTAAAAGCGAGCATCGTCGAACAGCTTGGTCGCCGGCAACGATCGCTGGTTTTTACGCCGTTGGCCAGCTCAGCAGAGAGTCTTGCTGCGATGATCCCTAACCTGGTGATTGGCATTCAGGACATCGTCGAATTCTCGGAAGACGGTTTGCGACTCGATTGGGAAGCGGTGGAAGATCGCCTCGGCGAGTTCTGTGAATCGGAATTGCCAGCGTCCAAACCGCAACCACGTCGATCGTCGCGCACCGCGAAGATCGAAACGTTGGTTCAAGAGTTAACGCAGCATTTGCGGAGTGCTGCTGACCATGCTCACGCCACCGGGGAACTGCTACCCCGACCCACGCAACAAGAGCTCGCGCGACGGACCGGAATGTCAAAGTCCGATGTCAGCCGCTGCATTAGCGACTCCTCTGCCGATCAACTGCGATTGCTTTGGCAGACTGCTGATGATCTGGATGCCGTTTTGCGTTTGCCGGCCAGACAACTTCGCTAAATCTTTCTTTTCGATTGGCTCCGACTTTCAGAACCAGAACTTGGAAGGTCTGGGGATAGGGCGGTCTGTTAACCGCATGACCCATTTCTCACTTCTAGGTTCTGGCCGTGCGAAACTCCAATCCAAAATCTGACTCCGATGAAACACTATTGAGGCGTCGCGAAATCGTCGACCTGCTGACTCGTGCCATCATTCGTCACCACCGAGTTGCCGCAATTCCTGGGAACTCCGAGGAATCTTCCATTGATGACCAACACGATGGCTTGATCGAATCGGAAAACGATCGCTCTCTGTGACTCGGCCGCGGTAAACACGCCCGGCACTTCTTTGTTTCAAGTCATGGAGAGCAACATGAGCAACCCATTGGGCCAAGAGTTGGCCGCGCTGCGCCGGATGTCGGTCAGCACCCTTCAAGCCAAGTACTTCGAGGTGTTCGGCGAATCAACGACCGGCCGCAACAAAGCGTGGCTGCAGAAACGCATTGCATGGCGAATGCAAGCCAATGCGTTTGGTGGCTTGAGTGATCGGGCCATGCAGCGAGCCAGTGAGCTCGCCAACGAATCGGATCTTCGCGTGACTGCGCCGCGCGAGCCCTCACGCTTGCCACCACCGCCGCCGGTGAACCGTGATCTTCCGCCCAAGGATGAACGGTTGCCGCCTGTCGGCGACTGTTTGGTCCGCATTTACAAGGGCCGGGATTGCGTCGTCACCATTATGCCCGACGGTTTCGATTTCGAGGGTGAGCACTACAAGACGCTTTCGGCGGTCGCCAAAGCGATCACGGGCCAGCACTGGAATGGCTATCGGTTCTTCAAAATCCACAAGCAGGAGTCAGCATGAGTCGCGAGCAAACGAAACAACCCATTCGGTGTGCTATCTACACTCGCAAGTCGACAGAAGAAGGTCTCGATCAAGAGTTCAACAGCCTAGACGCGCAGCGTGATGCGGGCGAGGCATTTATCACCAGCCAGCGAAGCGAAGGCTGGGAATGTCTCGAAGAACGATACGACGATGGCGGCTTCTCCGGCGGCAATCTTGAACGTCCCGCCATGAAACGTCTCATGGCCGATATCGAGGCCGGCAGAATCGACTGTGTGGTTGTCTACAAAGTCGACCGGCTCAGTCGCAGCCTGCTCGATTTCTCTCGGGTGATGGAAACATTCGAGAGACACAACGTGGCCTTCGTCTCGGTCACCCAGCAGTTCAATACCGCTAGCTCGATGGGCCGGTTGATTCTCAACGTGCTGCTTTCCTTCGCCCAGTTCGAGCGCGAGATGATCAGCGAACGCACCCGAGACAAGATCGCGGCGACCAGACGCAAAGGTAAATGGTGCGGTGGCGTGCCGGTCTTCGGATTCACGATCGAAGAAACCAAGCTCGTGGTCGTACCCCACGAAGCCGAACGCGTCCGGCAGATCTTTGACCTCTACCGTCGCACGCATTCCCTGCTGGAAACGGCCAAGGAAGCCAATCGTCGTGGCTGGCGGACCAAGCAGTGGACGACCAAGAAGGGATCAACTCGCGGTGGTCTGCCGTATGACAAGAACCGCATCTACCAGATGCTGACCAACGTCACCTACATTGGCAAGCTGACCTACAAGGACGAGATCCATGAAGGCCAGCACCAGGCGATCGTGGATCCTCAGGTCTTTGCCGAAGTCGGAGAGTCGCTGCGAAAGAATGGCCGCAGCGGCATGATACGAGCTTCAACCAGCTTCGACGGAATGCTGCGAGGCATCCTTCGGTGTGCAAAATGCAATCGAGCCATGCGGCACACTTCCTCTGGCCGTGGCACGAAGAGGTATCGTTACTACGTTTGCGGCAAAGCCGAAAAACAAGGCTATGAATCTTGTCCATCGCCTTCGATTCCCGCAAGGCAGATTGAGGGGTTTGTCGTCGACGAACTCCGCGTGTTCGCAAACGACGACCAACTCATCCGTGACATCTACGAACGCTGTCATGAGCAGAACCGCGAGGACGTCGATTCGCAAAAACGTGAAGCCGATTCGATTGCGAAGTTTCTCAAAGAGGACCACGCCGAGATGACTCACCTTGTCGCAACGGCCGCTAGCGCTGACTTGATTGAAGCAACGCAAACACGCATTGATAAAAGCCAAACACGATTGAAAGAGCTACGTGAAGCAATCGACAACCATCGGCCGATTCGCGTCAGCCACGCATCGATTCGCAAGACCCTCGGTGAACTGGATAAAGCCTGGGACACGATTCCACCGAGAGAACGCTGCCGACTGATGGAATTGTTGATCGAACGGATCGACTACGACGGCGTTGAAGGCACGCTTGATATCACCTTCCAGCCCGCCGGACTCGCGTCACTCGGCCAGGACGGCAATTTTGCCCGACACATTACGGAGACATTGAATTGAGCAACCTATCGAACAACTCAACCGAAACACCGCCGCGCACGTCGGCGATACGCCGCACGTTTCACGTTGCCCGCGTAGATCGCGGCGCCCGCGAGGTACGCGGCGGAACAGCCCCACCGCGGCCCAGAACGGGCCAACTGCCGAGACTGTCCCGGCTGATGGCGCTCGCCATCCACTTCGAAAACGCCATGGCATCGGGCCGCCTCCGATCGCAAGCCGACTTAGCGCGAGTCGGCCAAGTCACACGCGCTCGCCTCAGCCAGATCATGAACCTTTGTAACCTTGCCCCAGATTTGCAAGAAGAGCTGCTCTTCCTAAAGCCGTACTTCAGCGGCCGAGCGCCATTAACCGAGCGTCAAATCCGCCCCATCGCCGCCGAACCCAACTGGGACAAGCAGCGCCGCCAGTTCAAAAAGCTTATCGGTTCTGCCGGTCGTACGGACTAGAGATAGCGTGAACGTCAGATAATCCTCGCTATGTAGCGAATGTTTGCGGGCTGTAGCGGCTGTGCGGCCTGCTTTCAGTTGAGCCTGTCGCCAGCTTGCAAATGGCAATGTTTTCAGACGCGATATTCGCAACCTGCAGAAACTCCGGGACGGATGCGAGGCCTCCCGACGAATCGCGTATCGTGGGAACCCGGCATGAAGTCGTCGCCAAGTAGTAGCAAAAATTGGAATTTGACGATTCTTCAAGATTCTTGTTAACGATTTCTGTTCGCATTCGGCATACGGTAGACGGAAAGATGTTCACGTGGGCCGAGTCAATGAAAGAAGATCAGAAACGAGAGTTGTTTACAGAATGCTGGCTCAAAGCTGAGCCGGCGGTGTCCGCGTATGTTTTCGCATCCGTCTCTCGGTTTCATGACGCTGAAGACGTTGTTCAGCGGATTGCTCAAGAGCTGGCGCGACGCTTTGATGAATTTGACTTCAATCGGCCGTTCGTCGCATGGGCGTTGTGGATTGCAAAGTCGCGCGTGATTGATTTCTACCGGGCTGAGCATCGCACGCGGGTCGTTTTTTCCCACGAATTGCTCGGCCAACTCGCTGACACAATCGCGGCTCAGGCTGATGGTCGGAGCAACCGTCGCGAAGCACTGGAAGCCTGTTTGGAGGAGCTGCCGCCAAAGTCGCGCCGGTTGCTCGATTTACGGTACGTCGAAGAACTGTCAGCCGACGAGATGGCGCAGGAAACCGGATCCACCAGTGGCTCGGTGCGAGTTCTGCTGTCGCGCGTGCGGACGGTGCTCGCCAGTTGCATTGAGCGACGCCTCGCAGTGGAGAATGCGTGATGTCCGTAGACGATGGATTCATCGACCGCATTCTTGAAGGAGCGGTGTCCGACGAAGAGGCCGTGGAGTTTCAGACGTGGCTGAAGGTTCCCGAAAACCTCGAACGCTTTGCGCTTCGTGCCGAGCTACATTCGGACTTGCGGCGTTCCCTGCGGCGCAGACAGATTCAGAAGAATGCGCTGGATGGGGGTACAGACGGCCTCGTCACTGACGCTGTTTCGTCGCGGGAGCAACTCGCATCGCCAATTCCCCGCTCGCGACAGTTGTTGGCGTTGACCGTAACCGCGCTCGTGATGGCAGCCTGCATACTCATCGCATTCGTGCAGCCTGAAAGCAACAGGGATCCAGTCCCTGCTTACGCTTCCGTGGCTTCTGTGGCTTCCGTTGTCAGTCACGTCAGCGGGGTGCTTACGAAAGACGGTTCAACTTGGAACGACGCACAACTCCCTGTGGGCAATTACGAATTAAAGAAAGGCCTGCTGAACCTGCAGTTTGGCGGGGGAGTCATGGTTTACGTTGAGGCTCCTGCCCGCTTCGACGCAGCCAGCGACAAACGTGTCGTGCTACATAGCGGGCGACTGTCGGCCAGAGTGCCTCCTGAAGGGATTGGGTTTACGGTGGAAACTCCCGAAGCGGAAGTCGTTGACTTTGGCACTGAGTTTTCCGTCGATGTGGAAGGCGGCGCGAGCGAGGTGCATGTGTTTGATGGGCTCGTGCGCGTCCATCCCGGGGCATCCAACCGGCGCGATGCGTCTCGATCCGTTGAGCTTCAAGCGTCCCAGGCCCTGCGAATTGCTGATGGGACGACTGAGCCCGAAGACATCTCGATCGCGACCGACAGGTTCATTCGTAACTTTGACGAACCGAGGCTGAACTACGCTCGCTTGGTCAAACGGTTATCGCCGCTCGTCTACTACCGAATGCCGATTCGCGACCGCGGGCTGGTTTCCGAACCGCCCGAGCACTCCGGCGTCGTCTTGACCGGAAAAGGAAAACGCCCGCCGCATGCTCGCGGTGTTTTCGTCGGCGGTTCGCTGCGAGTTGGAGCCGATTCCGCCGGCCGCGGAGGACGCGTCGATTCCCCACCGGCATTAAGCACGGGGCAATTCTCACTAACCGGCTTCGTGTATCTCGAAGCGCCCGCGCAAAACGCAGTAGTCGCCACGAACCTGCATGATGGCCAGGGCAACTTCAACCTTTCTCTCCAAGAGAATGGTCGGCTGAAGGCCACGATCAGAAACGGCGATGGTGACGTGTCATCCATCGCAGGTAGCTCGGTTCTGCCGCAGGAGACATGGCGGCACGTCGTCGTGACCGCTGATGCAGAACGATTGCACCTCTACGAAGACGGGAAACTCGTCGCATCGACGCCAGGTGCGGCGATGGCAGCCAGTGACTCTGATACTACGGTCTGGTTAGGCACGAACTCCATAGCTAGTCAGGTGTGGAACGGCCGGATAGACGAGTTGGCCTTTTTCGACCGAGCACTTAACGAAAACGAAATAGCGGCGCTTTATCGCACTGCTCAAGAAGAAATCGCCAGATCACCATGACAATGACAGTACCTTCAAGTCCAGCCAACGGAGCACCATCAATGCGTCGTCGTCAGTTTCTTGCCGCAGCATCTGCCTGTGCTGCCGCGGTTGCCCCAGCATCAGCACTACTGGCAGCAAACGATACTAGCGCGAAGCAAATACCTATTGGGCTCGATGGTCATTCGATGCGCAGTATGCGTTTCAAGAACTGGAAGGCAACTCAGTTGATCGAGTTCGCTGCAGAGCAAAATCTTGATGCTGTCCTGTTCAATGGGCTGCCCTACTTCGAGAGCCTTGAAACAGGACACCTGAAAAAGCTCAAGAACCTCGCAGACGAACATGGCCTAGGGATCTATATCGGTGCAGGTGGCATCGCAGCGAACGGCAAACAATTCAAGGATACCTGGGGCACGGCGGAGGAACTAATTGCCAAGGCAATCCGCGTGGCGAAGACGGTCGGCTCGCCAGTCGTCAATGTTCGGATCGGCAGTATCGATGATCGCTTTCTCGAAGGCGGAATCCAACCACGAATCGACGAAGCCATTCGAGTTCTCAAGGCAACCCGTTCACGTGCATTGGATGCGGGAATCAAATTCGGATTTGAAAACCATGCCGCCGATCTTCGAAGCGAAGAGCTCGTCACGCTGATCGAAGAGGTCGGGACCGACGTTTGCGGTGTGATGCTTGATCCGGGCAATGGACTGTGGGCAATGGAAGACCCAATGAAGCATCTTCAAGCACTCGCACCCTACACAGTTTGCAACAGCATTCGCGACTACACGGTGTGGTCCAGTGAAGAAGGAGCGATGTTTCAATGGATGGCTCTCGGAGAGGGCATGATGGATGTCAAAAAATACGTAGACACGCTCTCCAAATCCAACCCGGGAATGCCAATCTTCGTCGAGACCATATCGAATTCAGCACGCCCGATTCCGTTCCTGACCGTGGACTATTGGAAGGCTTATCCGAATTTGGACGCGTCGCAAATCGTCGACTTCCTGAAACTCGTCCGCCAAGGAACTGCCGCAACAATCGACGAGCCGGCCGAAGGAGTTGACCGGCGAGAATTCAATCAGCAACACGAACGCAGGGAGTTTCTCCGCAGCATCGCTTACCTTCGCGAACATTGTGGTGCCGGTCTAAAGAATGGTTCGTGACGAAGCCACGCCTGATTCAAATTCCTTTCTCACGTACTCATGCCCGGATGTGCGGAATCTCATGGCACACAGACAGGCCTCCTACAAAGAAGAACTTCACCTCATGAACATACCTTCGCGTTTCCTTTTCAGCATCGTTGCATTTTCCACATTCTGTATTGGCCAGCTGTTTGCGGCAGATACGCGACCCAATGTTGTGTTTCTGGCAGTTGATGACATGAACGACTTTGTCGGATGTCTCGAGTCACGCCCCAATGCGATCACACCGAACATTGACCGGCTTGCCGCTCGTGGCGTGTGCTTCACCAACGCTCACACCGCCGGCGTGTTTTGTGCGCCGAGTCGTGCGGCCATCTTTTCCGGCCAGTACGCGTCGACAACCGGATGCTACATGACTCCGAATTACTTCGTGCATCATCCGGAGATTGAATCGCTGCAAATGAGCTTTGCCAAAGCGGGTTACTCGACGCTTGGTGCTGGCAAGTTATTTCATCATCCGGCCGGTGCGATTGACCAACGTGGTTGGGCAAAGTTCTTCCTGCGAAATCAGTTCCAGCGTGAAGGTGGTTGGGCTTTGGAATCGTGGAGCAGTGATACGCCCGTTCCACAGCCGTTTCCGAACAGTGTTTACAACAAAGGCAAAGAGATCACCGGCGGACTTTTCCTGGAATGGGGAGCGGTTCCCAAGGATCGTGAGGACGAAATGGCCGACACGATACGTGCCAACTGGGCGGTCGACCAACTGAAACGCAAACATGACAAGCCGTTCTTCCTGGCCTGTGGTTTCTACGCTCCTCATTACCCCAACTATTGTCCGCAAAAGTACTTTGATCTGTACGATCGAGACTCTATCGAGACTCCGGCGTTCAAAGAGGATGACCTGGACGACCTTCCGCAGAAGATCATTAAGCAACGCCAGAATCGGAGAAAGCAGCACTACGACAAGCTCGTAGCGATGGGAGCATGGAAGGACGCTCTGCACGGATACCTTGCCTGCACCAGCTACGCCGACGCCATGGTCGGTCGAATCTTGGATGCACTTGCCGCGAGCCCTTATGCCGACAACACGATCGTCGTGCTGTGGAGCGATCACGGCTATCACCTGGGTGAAAAAGGCCAGTGGGGCAAGCACACGTTGTGGGAACGAACCTCCAACGTGCCGTTCGTATGGGCCGGCCCTGGCGTGGCAAAAGGAGCCCGGACCGACGTGACGGTCAGCCTGATCGACATCTATCCGACGCTCGTTGAAACATGCAACTTGCCGTCACCGCGTCAGAAGCTGGAAGGCGTTTCGCTGGCAGCGACTCTGAAGAATCCCAGCGATGCCAAAGATCGAACCGTATATCTGCCCTACATGAACCCCGGTGAATACACGTTGATGAATCGCGATTGGCGTTTCATCCATTACGACGACAAGAACCAGGAGCTGTACAACGTCAAAGTGGATCCGCACGAGTGGGACAATCTCGCATCCGACCCGCAGCACGCGGACGTCATCGCCCGACTGCGGGAATCAGCACCGACAGAGTTCGCCGATCCGGAACCCAAACTCAACGCGAGGCGTGACTTGGTGGTCGAAGGCGAATCCTTCCGCTGGGAGAAAGAAAAAGGCAATTATGTTCCCCACCCAAAGTACCTGCCTTACACCGACTCCGATATGAAGCAAAAGCAATCGAAGCAAGGACGGTAAAGCATGAACCTCAAATTTAGCCTTGGTTGCTACTTGCTGTTGGCAATCTCCTGCGGGCAGTTGCTCGCTGATGAGCCTCAAACGTCTAAGGAGCGCGAGACAGAGTCGCAATCCCTGGCAACTTCCGTTCCGATCGTCGACCGTTCCACTCTGACCGGAAAGGTCATGGTGGGCTATCAAGGTTGGTTCAACTGCCAGGGCGACGGTGCTGATCTCGGTTGGACTCATTGGGCTCGCAATCGACGCGAACCCTTTGCACCTGGAAACGTCACGGTCGACCTTTGGCCGGACATGACCGAGCTCGATTCTGATGAGCGTTACGCGACTGGCTTCACGCAACAGGATGGCAGTGCTGCGGAAGTCTTCAGCAGTGGCAACAGGAAGACGGTGCTACGACACTTCCAGTGGATGCATGACTACGGTATCGACGGCGCCTTCTTGCAGCGATTTGCCAATGGACTACGCCGGGAAGACTCGAATCGTCACAAGGACCGAGTACTCGCTCACGTTCGCGAAGGCGCGAATCTCACCGGTCGATCTTATGCCGTGATGTACGATCTGTCCGGTTTGCAGAAGGGGGGAACGGACATCGTTCGACGTGACTGGACGGTACTGGCCGACCAGCAAAAAATCACGCAAGACCCGGCCTACCAGCGTCACAACGGCAAGCCCGTTGTCGCCATTTGGGGCATCGGATTCAACGACCGCAACAAACCTCGAGAGTACACATTGGCCGAATGCATCGAGCTAATCGCGTCTCTGAAACGGCAAGGTTGTGCGATCATGCTGGGGGTTCCAACAGGGTGGCGAACACTCGACAGGGATGCCATCGACGACCCGCGACTGCATGAGCTTCTTTCGCAGGCCGACGTGATCAGCCCATGGACCGTGGGACGCTATCGAGACTTAGCAGGAGTCCGGCGTCACGCCCGAGAGCGGATCAAGCCTGACATTCAGTGGTGTGAGAATCGCAACATCGATTACATGCCGGTCGCCTTCCCCGGTTTTAGTTGGCACAACATGAAGGGCGAGAAACTGGATTCGATCCCAAGACTCAAGGGTGAATTCCTGTCGTCGCAGATCACCGCCGCGCATGAATCAGGATGCCAAATGTTGTACGTGGCGATGTTCGACGAAGTGGATGAAGGAACCGCCATCTTCAAATGCACTAATGATCCTCCTACCGCCAACGGTGGAACATTTCTGACTTACGAAGGACTTTCAACCGACCACTACCTGAAGCTGGTAGGGCGTGCAGGGAAACTCCTGCGCGGCGAACAAAACACTGAGAATTAATCCATCCGAGATATCCCATGCGATTCGCCTTCTTACTATCCACCTTCCTCATGACGATCCCGTCTACTTTTGCAGACAAGCCGAACGTGTTGTTCATTGTTTGCGACGACTTAAACACGCATGTGTCGACGTCGGGCTATCCGCACATCGAGACACCGGCCTTCGACGAACTTGCGGCAAACGGAATGACGTTTCGTCGCGCGTATTGCCAGTATCCTGTTTGTGGGCCATCAAGAGCATCGTTTCTGCATGGCCTTTATCCTCAATCAACGGGCGTCCTCGACAATAAAACTGATATTCGCAACGTGCGTCCTGGGACCATATCGATACCTCAGCGATTCAAAGAATCTGGATACTGGACAGGTGGCGTCGGCAAAGTCTTTCACAACGAAAAGTTTGATCATGGCGATGTCGCATGGGATCAGGTGTTACGATTTGAAAACGACGAAATGCCGATGGTGACTCCCATCCGTGAGCAATTTGAGACCGAACACGGCCCCGTCAGCGAGGGTAAATCGCGTCGCAAGTGGCGAGAGTTTTACCCCACGATCGCGCCGCAGACGCGCGGACAGAAGCCCGGATATGGCCCGACTGGGCTGAAGGATGAAAAACATAAGGACGGAAAGAACTCGCTTCAGATCTGCGAGTGGCTCACCGAATCTGTCCACGGCGACAAGCCGTTCTTTATGGCTTGTGGAATCCACAAACCACATGGTCCGTTTCTCGCCCCGGACAAGTATTTTGAGATGTATCCGAAGGCTGACCTGAAGTTTACGCCAGCTTCGTTGGAGTTCTGGAGGACCGTTCCGAAAATCGCACAGACGAAACGGCATGAAGGATTTGGGTTTGAGTTCGGTATCGAAAACGAAGATCTTCGGCGCGACTACATGCAGGCTTACCACGCCTGCATCTCCTTTATCGATGCACAAATTGGCAGGATTCTGGAGTCACTCAAACAAAGCGGCCACTGGGACAACACGATTGTCGTCCTCACTTCTGACCACGGCTACTTGCTTGGGGAAAAGTTTATGTGGGGCAAAGTCATGTTGTTTGAACAATGCGACCGCGTCCCTCTCCTCATCCGTGTCCCCGATGGGATCAAATCTGGTTCGACAACACCAGGGACATCCAGCGAAGGACTTGTTGAATTAATCGACCTGTTTCCGACACTGACGGAGCTGTGCGATATCACTCCTCCAGCGGAGCTCCAGGGAAGAAGTCTCGTGAAGATGTTGAAGGCCCCTCAATCCGCAGGGAAAGAAGTTGCCTACACCGTCGTCACCCGGGGAGAACATCTTGGCAAGGCGATCCGCACCCAGCGTTACCACTACACAAAATGGCCCACTGGAGAAGAACTTTACGACCTCTCGCGCGATCCGTACGAAGAAACGAACCTCAGCGATGCACCGAAACACAAAGCGACGCTTGAAATGATGCGAAAGCATCTCGCCAAATCCGAGACTGTCGCAATCGCCGCAAAACAACCAGAGTCGAAGAACATCGACAGTAAGACACGAAAGTGAGAAACACTATCTGATGGACAATATGAAGTATCTGAATTTGATGCAGCGCTATGCAACCGCAGCAATGCTCTTGCTTTTGTTATCGGGCAGTGTCGTTGCCGATCAAGCTGGGTCCGAGCGACCGCCAAACATCGTCTTTATGTTTGCCGACGATCTTGGCTACGGGGATCTCGGTTGCTACGGACACCCCTACGCTCGAACGCCTGCGATCGACCAACTGGCTAAAGAAGGCACGCGTTTCGCTCAGTTTTATGTGACGGGGGTGACGTGTAATCCCAGCCGAACGGGCCTCATGACCGGCCTGTTTCCGGCGCGGTTTCCGAAATACGCCGCCGACTTCGGATTCGGGGACCGGATCACGATCACCGAACTGCTGAAGAAGCGGGGATACAGAACAGGTCACTTCGGCAAGTGGCACATTGGCCCGGACGACAGCGACGGTACATATGGGATCGATACGGTCAAAACGATTGGCAAGAGTCGGGACAGATCAGCCGGTAGAGACACCGACCTTTATTCGGCCGCGATTAAATTCATCAGAGAAAACAAGGACGAGCCGTTTTACGTCAATGTCTGGGGACACGCGACGCACTTTCCCGTGAACACACCGGCCGAGTTGGCGGACCAGTTCAAAGACGCGACAGTCGACAGGGAAGACTTCTCGCCAACCATGCAGCACAAGTTCGATGAGTGTCTGAAGATCGGCGGCGATCTCGATGAATCGATGCGGCAGTATCTCGGCGATGTCTACCAGATCGATTCGAATGTCGGGCGAGTTTTGAAGACGCTCGATGAGTTGGGGCTGCGGGAAAACACCATCGTGGTTTTCTCCAGCGACCACGGGCCGGCACCGGTGGTTCTCGGCAAGCAAGGTACCACAAAATACTCCAACAACATGCTCGGCTACGCAGGTGAGTTTCGTGGCGGCAAACACGAACAATATGAAGGCGGCACGCGCGTGCCGTTTATCATCCGCTGGCCCGACAAGGTCTCAGCCGGTCGGGTCGATACGCAAAACGTCTGCTCGTTCATCGACTGGCTGCCGACGCTGTGTGCGATTGCCGGAGTCGACGAATTGCCGAAGGTAATTGATGGTGAGGATATCTCCGATATCTGGTTCGGTTCCGATCGTGAGCGAACAAAGCCACTATTCTGGAAGACAAGTGCAGTCGGCGCGACGCCAGCGATGCGGGAGGGCAACTGGAAGTTGCATCTGCCACGCAAACAACGCGGTGAACCAGAACTTTACGACCTGTCGATTGACCCCAGCGAGAGTCACAACGTCGCTGAGCAGCATCCAGACGTCGTGAAAACGCTTTCCAGGAAAGTCAAAGCCTGGGCCGCCACGCTGCCCACGGAATACTCCAAGAAAAATGTGAGAAGCAGGTAAAGCTCGTCCACTACGAAGCAGCTTGCCTAAATTTAGAAACGACTAACCGTAAAGACGAAAATCTATGAAATTTCATCACGCCTTGCTCCTCTTGCCGATCGTTGGTCTTGTTTGCCTGTCAGCTAAGGCGAATGGCGAACCGGGACGACCGCCGAACGTCATTCTCTTTCTGGTCGACGACATGGGTTGGACGGACGGGGGTGTCTTTGGCAGCGAATACTACGAGACGCCGAACATCGATGCCTTCGCCAAACAAGCGATGCGTTTCACCAACGCCTATGCGCATCCGCTGTGCTCGCCCAGTCGGGCCTCGATATTGACCGGGCAGGAGGAATCTCGCCACGGCATCCTTTCCGCCCACGGACATCAGGAGCCAGAGCCTTGGGGTGCGCAGGTCTATCAGCCTGCCACAAGCCGAAACGAATATCTGCTTACCAAGAGCCGCACTTACTTGAATCCTGATGCGACGACACTGGCCGAAGTCTTTCTCGACGCTGGCTACCGCACCGCTCACATGGGAAAATGGCACCTCGGTCTGACTCAAGAACACTGGCCGGACCAGCACGGCTTTGAGGTCACGTTTCACTCCGCGCCTGATCCCGGGCCTCCTGGAAGCACCTATTTCTCACCGCACGGGATCCACCCTGACGGAAAGCCAGGTGCCACCCGTCGAGTCGGCAATATTGTTGACGGGCCAGAGGGTGAGCACATCGACGATCGCCTGGGCACTGAGGCAATCAAGTACATCACCGAACACAGAGACGAGCCGTTTTATCTTAACCTTTGGATGTACGACTGCCACGGACCTTGGGAAGCGAAGCTGGATCTGATTCAGAAGTTCGCCAAGAAAGATTCTCAGCCTGATGGTCATACGAACCCAGTCTACGCCGCCATGTTGAAAACCATGGACGACAACTTCGGACGAGTCATGAAGGCGCTCGATGAACTCGGTATCGCCGACAACACCATTGTTGTTTTCTTTTCCGACAACGGCGGCAACACCCACAGCATGAGTGCGAGCGAACAGAAGCGGAAGATGGCCAATCCGAAGAGCAAGACGTATGGCTACACGAAGATTTACAACGACTACGCTGGTGTGCAGTATCCGACGAAGAATCTCGGTCTGCGCGGAGGCAAAGGGAAGCTTTATGAAGGCGGCGAACGCGTTCCGTTGATGGTCCGTTGGCCCAAACACGTTCCTGCGGGCTCCGTCAGCGAGACAATTGTCAATAATATCGACCTCTATCCCACGCTGCTCGAACTGACCGGCCAGGCTGAGCCTGACAATCATGTCATCGATGGGAAATCCTTTGCGAAGGTTCTCACAGAGGGCGAAGAGGGAACGTGCCGAACGAGCGTGAGCTACTTCCCGTATCACGGTGGTGGCATTTCCGTGCGTGATGGCGATTGGAAACTCATCCGACGCTACACTCGCAGACCGGACAGCTACGATGGCCTCGTCGAACTATTCAATCTCAAGGATGACCTCGCCGAATCGAAGAATCTCGCTGCCGAAATGCCGGAGAAAGTGGCCGAGCTTGATCAGTTCATCAAAGCGCACTTTGAACGCACCGGCGGCCTTCCCCCGAAACTCAATCCAGACTTTCAACCGAGAACGACCACATCCGTAGGTTCGAGAACCCCGACGCACGGGCTGGTTCCCAAGCAATGCGAACTCGAGTCGATCGACGGCGGCATACGCGTGATTGCCCAGGGGAAGAATCCCTTCCTGGGAACGGCCCAAGTGAAACTGGACGGACCGATCACGCTGCGCCTGCAAGCTCGGGGCGTCGATGGCAAGAGCGGGACGGGACGTGTTCAGTGGCGAACCCAAAAACAGACTGAGTTTCTTGCAACCGGCCAGACGGTGGACTTCGAAGTTCCTGAGTCGACAACCTGGCAAGACATCACAGTGCAAGTGCCTGTCGAGGGACGAAGTCAGTTGCTTCGTCTGTATGTCCCAGCCACTGACGGTCTCGACATCCGCTCGATCCGCTGGAAAGCCCAGGACGGGAAACCGGTCCAGTGGGATTTTTCAACGGATGCCCGGTAAGGCACGAACGCAAAAGCGGGATTCAGATCTCGCCCACAACGAAAAAGAGATCCATCAACGGAAATCGAATATGCTGAAATCTTTAACATTCTTTGCCCTCATCGGCTGCTTACTGTCGTCACTTGTGTCGGCAACAGAAGAAAGCCCCCCCAACATACTTTTCATTCTGGTGGATGACCTTGGGTATGCAGACCTGGGCTGTCAGGGCAGCAAGGAGATTCGCACGCCTCACATCGACCGGCTTGCAGCTTCAGGCCTTCGCTTCACCGATGCTTATGTCACTGCTCCGCAATGCGGTCCGTCGCGAGCCGGGATCATGACCGGAGTTCACCAGTCCCGCTTTGGCTACGTGGACAATGAAAACAACCATGGACTTCCTGATCCGCACATCCTTCCCTTGATGCCCGAATATCTGAAACAGGCGGGGTACCGGACCGGTCTCGTCGGAAAGTGGCATCTCGGTCAGGGCACCGAATCGATGCTGAGAAAGACACAGAGAGACGAATATCGCAAGGTTCGGAAGACGGACGCTTTCTCGCCAAAACGCGTTGAGGCCGCCGAGCCCTGGAAACGAGGATTCGATGAAGGGTTATTTTTTGTCGGCGGCGGCGGCCACTACTTTCCTTTCCGCTCAAAAACCACTACGTCTGCTGGTTCCAAATACTTCACTTTCGCCGGCCCTGATCAGCAACCTGAACCTTTTCGGCGCGAAGCCAACGCTTTCAAGACCGACATCCTTACCGACGCGGCGATCAACTTCATCAAGAGCAAGGAGACGAAGCCCTGGTTTCTTTATCTCTCCTACACCGCACCTCACACTCCACTGCAGGCCAAGCCCAAGGACATTGCAGCAAACACACATATCAAAGATCCAAACCGGCGTATCTTTGCCGGGATGATGACCTGTTTGGATCACAACATCGGGCGGCTGCTGGGGCATCTCGATCAGCGGGGCCTTCGTGAAAACACTCTGGTCGTTTTCCTCAGCGACAATGGCGGACCGACAAGTAAGAACAAATCTCGCAACGACCCGTTTTCCGGCGTGAAAGGCGATGTCTTTGAAGGAGGCGTCCGGGTGCCGATGATTGCATCCTGGCCCGGTACACTCGCCGAGGGCAAAGTCGTCTCCGGACCTGTCATCTCGCTTGATCTGCTGCCGACGTTTACGGCGGTGGCTGGCAAGCGTGCTGAGCATCCTCTTTTGGACGGCAAGAACCTTTTGCCATGGCTGACAGGCAAAGCTGAGTGCCCCAACGAGACGCTTTACTGGTCCTGGCGTGGGAATTTCAACGCCGTACGTCGGGGAACACTGAAAGAAATTCGAAATGGTAAGCCCGTCAAGTCAGTCGACGGCAAATCCATCCCTCCTCACAACTTCGTCGACCTCGCGACGAACCCAACGGAGTTGGCTGGTGAAGATTCGCTGAAGGATGAAAACAAAAAGCAGCGTTTATCAACCGCGCTCGACGCATGGCTCAGCTCGGTGAATAAAGATGCGAACAAACTGACCCCGAGCAGCAGTAGCCCACCGCCGAGGTGACGAGCTCGCAACCTCCGAACGCACTTTCCAGAAAAGTCAAGAACTTGAGTAACGGCCCTGCCCCGGGGAATACTCCAAAACCAAGGGCGGGAAGCAGATCTTCGCCGCAGCCTCACCGGGACTCATGGTCTCGTCCCCTACCAGATCAAGTTATCCCGAAGCAACAGAAACCTAATCGGAATACACCCCATGAACCGCCTTATGTTGACACTATTAGCGCTCAGTACTGCATCGAGCGTCTATGCGCAAGAGAAGCACCTCTTCATTTTGTCAGGCCAATCCAACATGAAGCGGTTGGATCCGGAAGCGTCATTCTCGCCAGCGGTCCGAAAAGCATTCGGCGAAGGCGGTGTCATCGTGGTCAAGGATGCCGAGGGTGGGCAATCGATCAGACGCTGGTACAAGAAGTGGAAGGATGTGAAGAACTACAGGGGCATGAAGCCTGATACAAGTGCTGACCCATCGACCATCGGCGATCTCTATGACAGGCTCATGAAGAAGGTCGATGCGGAAATCACCGGGAAGACCATCAAGACAGTCACGTTTGTTTGGATGCAGGGTGAAGCGGATTCAGGGAAGCACTATGTTGTTTACGAAAAGTGCCTCAAGGGACTGGTTCAGCAGCTAGAGGAAGACCTAAAGCTTGGAAAAGTGAACGTTGTCATTGGCCGCCTAAGCGACGCCAAAATGGAAAGCGCTGGTTGGGTAGAAATCCGTAGAATTCAACAGAGCCTCTGCGAAGCGAATCCTGATTGGGAATGGGTTAATACGGATGACGTGAACGGAGAGAACAACGGAGTCCACTACACCAGAGCTGGTTACGTAGAATTCGGAAAACGACTGGCCGAAAAAGCAATACGGCTTGTCGATTAATGTGCTGAACCACAGGGGAAGCCTACTCAGTACACGTCCGCATTCTTTAAATTTCATCATAACCATCGAAACCACCCATCGGTCATTGTGTGGAATGCATTAGATAAGAGTTGCGTCGCAGTAATTGTTATTCTTTCGTTTTGGCGCTCGGCCGACGTCATGGGGGCTGGAAGGCCGGGGACATTGCAATGAAAGTCTTTTCCTGATTTTCTCGTTAACGATATCAGCAGGCGATCGGCATTCTTTTGAAAGTCACTGCCGGTACACGAAGAAATTGCCAAATCACCATGACGAATTACTTTCGAGATTCCTTGCAGCGAAAAATGATGTGTGCTGCGTCAGCCTTCTTCTGCACGTTGTTCATTTTCGGCGCGATTGCTTCGGGCGAGAGACCCAACGTCGTTCTGATACTGGCGGACGATTTGGGATATGGGGACCTGTCGTGCTACGGACAGCAGTCTTATCGCACTCCCGCGATCGATCGCCTCGCAGCTGAGGGCATCAAGGCGACCGACTTTTATGTGCCAGTTCCCTACTGTGCGCCTTCTCGTGCAGCGATGCTAACCGGGCGATTTCCACTACGAAATGGAGTCACTAGAAATCCGCACCCGGACACGACTCCTGAGGCGGATGTCGTCGGACTCGATCCGTCCGAACGCACGCTAGGCGAAGCGTTCCAGCAAGCAGGCTACCGAACGGCTTGTATTGGCAAGTGGCATCTCGGTCACAAGGAGCATTTCTATCCGACGCGGCACGGCTTCGATTCCTACTACGGAATTCTCTACTCCAACGACATGCTGCCCGTTCAGATTCTTGAAGACGAAAAGGTTGTTGAGAACCCAGTTGACCAGAGAACGCTCACGACAAAGTACACCCAGAAGGCAATCGAGTTTATCAACACGAGTGAAGACCAGCCGTTCTTCCTCTATTTCCCTCACGCGATGCCGCACAAGCCACTCGCGGTTTCCGACAAGTACTATACGCCTGATACTCCGGATGACCTCTACGCGGACGTGATTCGAGAACTGGACTGGTCCGTCGCAAAAGTGCGTCAGGCCCTCGAAGCCCGTAAAATTCTTGATAACACGATCCTGATTTTTACATCGGACAATGGACCTCACTATGGCGGAAGCACCGGCGGACTGAAGGGTAAGAAGGCAACGCCATGGGAAGGTGGAACTCGCGTGCCCTTCATCATCCGCTATCCGGATGCATTTCCTCAGCAGAGCGTGATTGATGTGCCTATCTGGTCGCTCGATTTGTTTCCCACTTTGCTCGCGTTGTGCGGGCTTGATGCACCCAAAGACCGATTGATTGACGGCCAGGACATCACCGCCGTGCTTAAGGGACAATCTCGAGAGCATGCTCCTATCGTCACCTGTCACGATGAAAAGATCATGACGATCCGAGATGGAAAATGGAAACTCTACCTGACCAGGCCCAAATACCTTTCCGCCCGCGATCTCAATCCAGACTACGTCGACCCCAAGACGCCAAACGGCACGACGATTATTGCCCAGACGGAACAGCCGACTTCAAAGCAGTATCCGGGAGTCGTGCCGAAGCGATTCAAGAATCAAACACCGCTATTCAATCTCTCCGTAGATCGCGTGGAAGAAGATGATGTGACGGAAGACCATCCAAAAGTTGTTTCGGACCTTCGCAAGAAGTACAGAGCCTTTGTCGACTCACTTGACCAACGCTGATTGCCCATAAGGATGACCCTCATGCCGAACCCGACCAACCATGATCACAAGACGCTGGGAAACAACACACTGGGAAGACGTGACTTTCTTTCGACTGCAGGTTCCAGCCTTGTCGCAGCCAGTATCTGTTCGCAGTCACTGATGGCCGACGACAGCAAATCTGCGAATCGGATTCCACTCGGGTTGGATGGCCATTCCCTACGTGGGATGAAGTGGAAGGCAACGCGGCTGATCGAATTCGCAGCCGAACAGCGGCTCGACGCCGTGCTGTTAAACAACCTGAACTACTTCGAGAGCCTGGAAACGTCGCATCTTCGGAAGCTGAGGGATTTGGCCGGGCAGCACAAAATTGCGATCTACATCGGTGCTGGTGGTATTTGTGCCAACGCTGCGAAGTTCTCTGACAAGTACGGTGATGCCGAAGCCCTTGTTGCGAAGGCAATCGAAGTCGCATCAGCGCTCGGGTCACCCAATGTGAATGTGCGAATCGGCAGCATTGACGATCGATTTTTGGAAGGCGGCATTCAGCCGCGCATCGACGAAGCCGTACGAGTCCTGAAGGCCTCAAAAGAACGTGCGATGGACGCAGGATTGACGTTCGGTTTCGAGAATCACGCCGCAGACCTGCGATCTGATGAATTGCTTGAGCTGATCGAGGAGATCGGGACTGAGGTGTGTGGGGTAATGCTTGATCCTGGCAACGGCCTCTGGGCCATGGAAGATCCGATGGTGCATTTGGAAGCACTCGTGCCGCACGTCGTCTGCAACAGCCTGAGAGACTATATGGTCTGGGAATCGGAAGAGGGAGCAACTTTCCAATGGACGGCCGTCGGTGAAGGTCTCATGGATGTTCCGTCGTACGTGCAAACTTTGGCAAAGGCAAATCCAGGGATGCCGATATTCGTCGAGTCGATTTCCAACTCAGCACGCCCGATTCCGTTTCTCACCGACGAACACTGGCAGGGCTATCCAGAACTGGCTGCCGCCGACATCGTCGATTTCCTGAAGCTTGTGCGTCGCGGTCACAAAATCGAGATCGACAAGCCTGAGCCCGGGATGGATCAAAAGAAATTCGACCAACAGCACCAGCAAAACGAATTCCTCAAGAGTGTTGAGTACCTGCGAAAGCATGCAGGCGCGGGGCTCAAGGCTTTCCCATCGTAGTGGACGAGGTCACGAGTCCCTTTCGCGAAGAGCCATGGCGAGGACTCGTAACCTCGTCCACTACCGATGAATTTTCAAAACCATCGAAAACCAATCATGAGATACACTTGCTGCTTCTTACTGTTCGCCTTCGCATTCACATTGAGTCATGCGAAATCAACGGCTGCCGAACGTCCCAACATTGTCGTCATCCTGACTGACGATCAGGGATACGCGGACATCAGCCTGAATCCGCATCACGCAGCGGAAGTTTCCACACCGAATATGGATGCTTTGGCGCAAGACGGTGTCGTCTTTTCCCAAGGCTATACAGGCGGCCCTGTTTGCTCGCCGACTCGAGCCGGAATCATGATCGGCGGCTACTCGCAGAGTGTTGGTGTTTATACAGCTTCAGACGGTGGGGCTGGATTCGATCCGAAGAAAAAGATCTTCCCTGGATACTTGCCCGATGATTACGTCTCGTCGGCGATCGGCAAGTGGCATCTGGGGGTTGATGATGACTATCCCGAATTGAAATGGCACGCGTTGAATCGAGGCTTTGATGAATGTTACAAGTTCATGGGCCGGGGCGGTCACAGTTACTTCAATCTGAGGAGCGATGTCGACGGTAAGTTCATGGGACCGATCTACCGCAACAAAGAGCGGATCAATGATGAAGGCTACATGACAACTCGGTTGACGGAAGAGGCGGTCGCGTTCATCGACCGGAATAAGGAGAAACCGTTCTTCCTGTACCTCGCCTACAACGCCGTGCACGCTCCCGCCGAAGCACCGGAGGAAGACATCAAGGCCTTTCAGTCAAAGTTCCCGCAGCTTAGCAAGGAACGCGCCGTCCTAATGGCCATGCTCAAGCATCTTGACGACGGTGTCGGCGAAGTGGTCGCCAAATTGAAACGCGAGGGCATCTTTGACAACACGCTCCTGTTCTTCCTGACCGACAACGGCGGATCAAAATCAATGAGCGCTGACAACACGCCGCTGCGTGGTTTCAAGCAAACACTCGATGAAGGCGGGATTCGCACTCCTTTTATCGTCTCGTGGCCCGACAGGTTCAGTGGTGGTCGAACGGTGGATACACCGATCATTTCCTTCGACATTCTTCCCACGGCCCTCGATGCGGTTGGGTCGAGGCCGGTCACACACGACTTCGCGGGAAAGAGCATTCTGCCGCTGTTGACCGGCGAATCGACACTGCACCACGACACGCTGTTCTGGGGCATCGGACCGGACAACGAATGGGCCGTCCGCCGAGGCGACTGGAAACTGCACTGGATCAAGAGCCGTCTGGAACTCGTCAATCTCGCGAAAGATCCTTCGGAGCGAGAGAACCTGGCTGACAGCAATCCTGAGAAGGTGAAAGAACTGAGCCTCGCGTTTGACCAATGGCTTAAAAAAATGGCGAATCCAATCAAAGGCGGTCCCAAACGCAAGGATGGGATCCAGAAGCCAGCCGATGTTGCCGCCCAGAACAAGAACATGACGCCGCGTGAAATCGAACGTGCGCGAATCCGCGAAGAGAAGCAAGCTGCAAAGAAGGCGGCCAAAGAAAAGGAAAAGGCCATGAAAAAGGTGGCAAACAAAACAGACGAGGACGCAGCCACGACCGAGGCAAATCGACCAGTCATCGAAGCGCCGACCACGAACGTGACAGGGCCGCATCCCGGCAGCCGATTCGATCTGAGCCATTGGAAACTGACTTTGCCGACCAGTGCAGACAACACTTACGGTGGACATCCGAAGGAGATTTCCGCAGCAGCACTCAGCGATAGTTTTAAAGACCCCCACTTCTACACGGATTCAAGCGGAGCGATGGTCTTTTGGTGCCCCGTCGTTGGGGCAACGACAGAAGGCACGCAGTTTCCCAGAAGCGAGCTGCGTGAAATGCTCCAGCCAGGTAACCCGCGCAATAACTGGTCGTTCACAGGTTCGCACGAAATGACCGCGCGCTGTCGGGTGCTTGAGATTCCCAGCGATCCCAAGGTGGTCATCGGCCAAATCCACAGCTACACGGGCAAGTCAAAACCACTCGTCAAGCTTCAGTACTACAAAGGCCGCATCGAAGCTCTGGTGAAGGAAAGCCCGACCAATGGTAAAGACAAAAAGCTCACGTTTCCTGATGTTGAGCGAGGCAGCGACATCGATTGGACAATCAGGCTTCAAGGCGGTGTGCTTGCCATCACCGTCAATGGCACAACACAGGAAGAGAACGTTTTGGAAAACGACAGGGCCTGGGCAGACCAGACTTTCTACTTCAAAGCCGGCGCCTACCCTCAGGACAACGCAGGAGAAGTGAGCGAAGGTGCTCGGGTTTCGTTTTCCCGCTTAGTTGTGACACATTCAGACGACTGAACCGGAAGCGATGAGTCAACGCGAACACAATTGGTACAGAACAATAAGACAAATGAATCGAATTCTTTCAGCAGTTGCCGTACTTTGCTTGGCGGCCGCGCATTCGCATGCTCAATCCGAATCGCAGAAACCCAATGTCATCGTGATTCTCGCTGATGATCTCGGCTATGGTGATCTTTCGTGCTATGGGGCCGACGATATCGCCACGCCAAGTATTGATCGCATGGCGGCTGAGGGAGCGAAGTTTAACAGCTTTTATGTTTCACCCGTTTGTTCTCCGACACGCGCGGCGCTGATGACTGGGAGCCATTCGACTCGCGTTGGCATCGGTGGTGTCATGTTTCCTCGGAACAACCACGGATTGAATCCTGACGAGATCACGCTTCCGGAGTTGCTGAAGGATCAGGGCTATGCGACGGCCATCATTGGCAAGTGGCATCTCGGCAACCAAGACATGTTTCAGCCGCTAAAGCACGGATTTGATTATTGGTATGGAACCCCCGCCTCCAACAACCAGTTCTACTATCCAAATACCAAGACGTATGCGTTGGACTGCAAATATCGTGAAGGCTATTCGTGTGATGGGATACTTAAGCGAGAAACCGCTGCATGTCCGCTGATCGAAGACAACATCGTCATCGAAGTTCCCGCAGACCAGACGCAGTTTACTCAGCGGTACACGCGGGAGACCATTCGCTTCATCACCGAGAACAAAGATAGACCATTCTTTGTGTACCTGGCGCACAACATGCCGCACATCCCGCTGCATGCTTCCGAACAGTTTGTGGGTAGTAGCAAGCGAGGCATCTACGGCGACACGATTCAGGAACTCGACTGGAGCACTGGCGAGATTCTGAATTCTCTGAAAGAACTGGGACTCGACAAAGACACGCTGGTCATCTTCACATCGGATAACGGCCCCAACACGGGCAAAGGCGGCAGCGCCGGTCCGTTGAAAGGCGGCAAAGGTTCCACACTCGAAGGAGGCGTCCGAGTCCCGTTCGTCGCTCGCTGGCCGGAGGCAATTCCCGCAGGCACTGAATCCGATGAACCCATCACCGGCATGGACCTGCTGCCGACGCTGACCAGACTCGCGGGCGGCGACGTTCCAAACGACCGAGTGATCGATGGAAAAGACATTTGGCCGCTGCTCGCCGCCAAGCCTGACGCGAAGTCACCCCACGAAGCCATCTACTCCCTGCGAGGCCGAGGCGTACAGGGAATCCGTGTCGGCGACTGGAAGTACCGAATCGCGACCGACAAACCGCCCAAGGAAAAGAAATCCAAGCGACAGCCCACTGGCGACAGCAAGTCAAAGAAGGTCAACGTCGAGACGCTTTACAACCTGCGCGACGACATCGGTGAGCAGACAAACCTGATTGATGTGCATCCCGAGATCGCGCAGCGTTTGAAACGCCAGCTTTCAACCTTCGAGACAGATCTCAGAAAGAACTTACGTCCGGCGGGAGTAGCGAGCGAATAATGAATATTGGCATTTCCAAACACGTGATTTGCTCCGTTGTTCTGGCATTCCCGGGGCTTGTCGAAGCTGCTGATAAGCCGAACATCGTTGTCTTTCTGACCGACGATCAGGGTTACGGTGACCTGGGCTGCTACGGCTCCGATTCGCTTGAAACGCCGAACATCGATCGGCTGTGTCAGCAAGGCATGATGTTCACGGACTTCTATGTGCATCAGCGGTGTTCGCCGACTCGTCTGGCGTTCATGACGGGTTCGCACGCGCATCGTGCTGGTTGCACCAAAGTCATCTACAACAGAGACCGCATCGGAATTCACTCCGATGAAGTCACGACGCCCGAGCTTCTGAAAACAGCCGGCTACACCACGGGGATCGTCGGCAAGTGGCATCTTGGTGAATGGGACGCATTTAACCCGACTCGGCACGGATTCGATTTCTTCTACGGCTTCATGATCGATCTCGATCAGGGCACGGGCATTTATCGTAACCTCGAGCGGATTGAGTCGATCAAGCGAAAGACCGACGGACAGCATTCGCCGAAACTGCTCGACGCCGCGGTTGGCTTCATCAAGCAAAACAAAGAACACCCGTTCTTTCTCTACTGCGCATCGCCGCTACCGCACACGCCGTGGATTCCCAATGAGCGTTTCAGAGGTACGTCGCGGCGAGGCACCTACGGTGACGTGATTCGCGAAATCGACTGGCAGGTCGGTGAACTGATGAAAGTTCTCGACGAGCAGGGTATTGCTGAGAACACCTTGTTCATCTTCGCGTCGGACAACGGCCCAGTGCTCGGGATCGACGGCGGCGATGCTGGCCCGCTTCGCGACGGCAAGTGGACCGATTTCGAGGGTGGCATTCGTGTCCCGTGCATTATGCGCTGGCCGGGTACGATCGCGCCAGGTTCGACGAACCGTCAGATCACGGGGATCATCGACCTGCTGCCGACGTTCTGTGCGATCGCTGGCGTCGCCGCGCCGGGCGACCGTGTGATCGACGGCCGAAACATTCTGCCTTACCTGAGGGGTGAACAGGTTGAGAAGCCGATTCACGAATCATTCATCGTCCCCGGCTCGGTGATTCGTCACGGTAAGTGGAAGCTGCTTGTTCGAGAATTGAAGCCAGGAGGCAAAAGTGGACGCGAGGGAAAGCGACCATCAGCTCCGGCAGGATCACTATTCAACCTGCAGGACGATCCAGGTGAGACGCGAGACGTCTCAGCCGACCATCCCGAAATCGTCGCAGACCTGCGTCGTCGGATGGACGCAGCGGTCAGGGAACTGGAAGCCAACAGCCGACCGATCGGCAGACTCCCGGGTGCACCAGTTCCCGAAACAAAGAACAACGTCAAGAAAAGGATTAAACATTAAATGCGTTTCACGCTCGTATTATCAATCTTCGCCAGCGCGAACATGTCGCTTTCCACACATTCGGCCTGCGATGCGGCTGAGCCGGACAAGCCGATGAACGTGCTGTTTCTGGTTGCCGATGATTTGAACAGTTGGCTGCTGGATGATGCCGATCGCTACGCGGGCAAAGTCGTTGCCCCCAATCTGCGAAAGTTTGCCGCCAGTGGTGTTAACTTCACGCGAGCCTACACCGCAGCGCCGGTTTGTTCGCCTTCTCGCACCGCGTTCTTTTCTGGCGTAGCACCCTGGAAATCGGGGATCTACAACAACGCGCAGACTATCAGCACAAGTGAGGTAATGAACCAGGATGCCGTGCTGTCACTGGCCGGGTTGTTCAAGAAGAACGGCTACGGCACCTTCGGCTACGGCAAGATCACCCACGGCTGGGACCAGAAAGAAAACTGGGACGCTAAGGTTGGCCACAAAAGGGACCCGGCTCCTCCCGGCGCGCCTCTGGCAGGACTCAGTGGCGGTGAACAGGATTGGGGAACAATCCATCTCACTGAAGAGCAAATGAATGACACCGGCGGGGCCAACAAGGCCATCGCGGTCTTGGAGAAACAACACGACAAGCCATTCTTCCTGGCCTACGGCTCCTTCAATCCCCACATGCCCTGGTATGTCCCGCAAAAGTATTTCGACATGTACCCCCTGGACCAGATTGTCCTTCCCGAACTCAAGGAGGATGACCTGGATGACCTTCCTCCGCTGGCCAAAGCGGTGAGCGATGGGATTGGGAGCTTCGCCGACAAGGTGATCGAGTCCGGCAAACACAAAGAGGCCGTGCAGGCTTACCTCGCGACGACCACTTATGTCGACACGCAGATCGGACGTGTCCTCGATGCCCTCGAAGGGAGCCCCTATAAGGACAACACCATTGTGGTCTTTCTCACCGATCACGGGTTTCACCTCGGTGAAAAACATCACTGGCAAAAGACAACTCTTTGGGAGGAGGGAACGCACGTCTTATTGATGTTTCGCGCGCCGGGAGTCACCGAAGCCGGGGGTCTGTCTGAACGGTTCGTTTCCCTGATGGACATCTATCCGACTCTTGCGGAGCTCTGCGGCCTCACGCCGCCCGCGTACATCGATGGACGCTCGTTAGTTCCGCTGCTCAAGGCCCCAAAGGCCCCGTGGGAAAGCACCGCCATCACCGGTCTATGCGACAAAAGCAAAACGGACCTGGCCTACATCAGCATCCGCAATGAACTCGGACGCTACTCCCGCTACGGGGCGAAAGAAGAGGAATTCTACGACACGACCAAGGATCCTCACGAATGGACCAACCAGATCGACAACCCGGACTACGCCGCCACCATCAAGAAACTTCGCGGCCTGGTCCCTAGTTTCGCCGAGGCTGCCCACCCCCTTCCCTCCGCCCTGACCAAGAAGCGCAGGGAGTCTCGAAGAGCGAAGGCGAAATAATCCAGTCCTTTCACATCATGAAAACAAGCTGAACAAACAGGATCAAGCATGAACCCTTCACCCCATAGTCACCCTTCACGTCGAACGGCGTTGAAATCGATCGGCGCGACCACCACGCTGGCTGCGTCCGGTCTGGTGCCATCAATGATCTATGCCGCACCGTCAACATCCGGCAGCGACAAGTTACGTGTCGGACTAATTGGCGCAGGAGGGCGAGCCAAATGGCTGACGCGTGCCTTGGGTCGCGAATCCCATCGAGCCAAATTGGTTGCCGTCTGCGATTGCTACCTGCCGCAGATCGATGCCCTTGCGGCTGACAACAAAAACGATCCACGGGCCGGTGATTCGTGGAAGCGGTATCAGAACTACGAGCAGATGTTCGATTCTGAAGAGCTCGACGCGGTGATGATCGCGACGCCCGATCACGTGCGCGTACGTGCGGCAATCATCGCTTGTGCCAGAGGTCTGGATATCTACGCGGAAAAGCCACTCAGCTTCAGTATTCCGGAAGGCCGCGCCCTGGTCGAAGCAGTGCGAAAACACAAACGTGTGCTGCAGGTTGGTACGCAACAACGCAGCACACCGATCAATCAGTATGCCTGCAAATTCGTCCGCGAAGGTGGACTCGGAAACGTCAATACGATCCTCGTCAAAAATTACTCGGGCTCTCAACCTGCGACGGGTCTCGAGCAGCAATCCATTCCCGAAGGCATGGATTGGAATCTTTTTTGTGACCAAGCGAAGCTGCTTGACTATCACGAACGACTTCATCGTAGGTGGCGGAGTTACGACGCATTCACAGGCGGCCCCATTTGCGATCGTGGTTCGCACGCACTGGACATGGTTCACCTTGCCATGGGGTGGGAGAACGTCGCGCCAACGCGGATCGAACCCACCACCGAAGCGAAGAGTTACTGGGATCGTGGGGTTCGACTGTACTATCCCGACGGCACTGTCATTCGGCTGGAAAGTACGGATGGTCCCGCGTTCGGCGGCATATTCATCGGCCAGCAGGGCAAACTCGAAATCAATCGAGGACGCTTTGCGTGCAATCCGAAGGACTTACTCGCTCCATTCACCGGGTCACAAACGGAATCGCACGTCGCAAACTGGCTGGACTGCATCGAAACCCGTGAACAGCCCAATGCACCGGTGGAAGTCGGCCATCTGATTAGCAGCGTCGCGCACCTGATCAATATCTGTCGGATTACCGGTCGCACGATCAATTGGGACGCGGACAACGAGCAGATCATCGGCGATAAGGCAGCCAATGCAATATTGACCAAGGAACGACGTCCTGAATTTTCTCTCCCTAGTGTTTAACAACAGGAATTCAAATGACTGCAGATTTACTGGGGCGCTCTGTTCGTTCAACGACGCAACGCCATATCTCCATCCTCGTACTTCTTGTGAGCTCGTTCTGCAGTGGCTCCGCGTTCGCTGGTGATTGGGTGACCTTGTTCGATGGCAAGAGCCTCGAAGGTTGGAAACCATCACGTGACAACACACAATTCGCGTTGTCCGACGGAGTCATTGTTGGCACCAGCTCCAGCCAGACTCAGTTCTTGCACACCGTTGAATCGTACGGCGACTTTGAACTCGAATTGGAAGTCAAACTCCACGACACGGACCTTAATTCAGGCATTCAAATTCGGACTCAACTGACGCGAACGGGCGATAACGGAAAAGTTCGTGCATCCATGCACGGACCACAGGTGGATATTGGAAAATCTCCCGGGCGCAGTGGCTACATTTTCGACCAGGGAAACGGCGCATGGATAACGCCGAAAGAAGAACTGATTCGCAATGAAGCGATGGTGAACGGCCACTGGAACACACTTCGAGTCTTGGCCAAAGGGCCGCGAATTCAAACATGGATCAATGGCAAACAGGTGGGGGATGTCACTGATTCCGAAGCCTACGCGAAGTATCCCTCGGGTGTGATCGCACTGCAGGTACACGGTGTCAAGAAGTCACCGGAGACAGCACGCCACGTTTCGTTTCGGTCGATTCGCGTCCGTCGGATCGAGAAGAAATAATCGCGAGCGACAATCCAAACGAGTGAATATCACCAACCATGAAAATAGCCTTGCACACAGCACCAGTCAGGAAGCCGCAATGAGTAGTACCAGAATCACCCCAGCAGTTTTGCTCTTATGCGTTGGATGGTTGTTGGCCGGCAACTGTGTTGCCGCAGAGAAGCCAAACATCGTGCTCCTTTTCATCGACGATTGGGCGTGGAACGGTACGCCAATTCCGATGCGCGACGGTATGGAAAACTCGCGTATGCCGATCTTGCAGATGCCGAATGTCGAGCGGCTGGCTCGTGAGGGTATGAAGTTCACCGGCGCGTATGCTTCGCCGCAGTGTTCTCCGTCGCGAGTCTGCGTGCAGACCGGACAATCCTCCCCGCGGAACGGCTTCACCGTGTTCATGAATGACCGCGGACAGGACTACTTTGACGAAAAGGGGTATCCCAATTTCCCCGTCGTTCCCTGTATCTCGGACATGACGATCGACGCAGACGCGGTGACGATCCCGGAAGCGTTGAAGCCGCTGGGTTATGTCAGTGCGCACATTGGTAAGTGGCACATGCGAGGTGATCCGGCGGACGAAAGCTACGTGCTGCACGACGGTGACACCAGCAACAAGCCAGGCAATACGCTGCCCGCTGGCGCAAACCAACGCCTGCCCGACGACCTGACCGATCCCAAGCTGATGTTCAGCGTCACTGAGAAAGCGCTCGGTTTCATGACCGAGCAGGCACAAGCCGGCCAGCCGTTCTATCTGCAGATCTCCCACTATGCGATGCACGAAGGTCGTGAGTGTCTGCCGGCAACACGCGAGAAATACACGCGACACCCTCTCGTGCAGGCTTACTACCAGAAGATCGGGAAGACAGCCGAAACCGTAAAACGCAAGGAAGATCCAGCGATCTGGCTGGGCATGGGCGACGATCTCGACGGACGCATCGGAGCCGTGCTCCAGCGCATCAGCGAACTGGGGATCGAGGACAACACGTATGTCGTACTGGTGTCGGACAATGGGTACCGACACAACGAACTTCAGTTGACGGAGGGGCAGACTCAGCCACACCATTCCGCCAAGTGGTGGGTCTGGCAGGGTGGCATCCGCGTCCCGATGATCGTCCGAGGTCCCGGCATCAAGGCAGGTTCTGTCTTCACGGGCAATGTCGTCAACTACGACTTCCTGCCGACATTCGTCGACTGGGCCGGCGGCGATCCGACCGCACTGAAGAACATCGACGGCGTAAGTCTCGCTTCCTACATGGAAGGGCAGTCGCCGACAGAAGCCTTCCTCAAGCGGAATCTCTATTTCCACTACCCGCACTACCGATCGAGCATGCCGCACTCCGCCGTCGTGTCCGGCGATCTCAAAGTGCTTCATTTCTACGATCGCCCTGAAATTCCGATGCTGTTTGACTTGTCCACCGACATGGGCGAGGTGACCAATATCGCCGCGCGGCATCCGGACAAACACCAGAAGCTCTACACTGATATGATGACCTACTTTGAAAAGGTCGGAGCCAGAATCCCCAAGCTGAACCCTGGTGCTGACCTGAAGGTTTATGAGCAGGACAAAGACTACCGAAAGCGAAAAAACTGGGGAGCCTTCAAAGGAAGTCGGCCACTGGAAGAAGATGAACGGTAGCCACACGTGCGCAATTTCCCGCCTGTTCGGGACCCAAAAAGAAGAAGCCTTTGAAGTTTTGACAACAATGAAAGCCGTACCACAATGAAGCAAACATCAATCGCTCTGTTCTTTCTGCTGTCTTCATTCAGTGTTACCACGCAGGCAACCGCTGGCGATGACCTAAAGCTGACCGAGACGGATGATACGATCCGCGTCATGCTGCGCGGAAAACCAGTTCTCCAGTACATCAAGAAAGCGCAGCCAGTTCCGGAAGAGACTCCGGAGTACTTTAAGCGTAGCGGCTACATTCATCCGGTCTACACGCCGACGGGTCAGGAACTCACTGGCGATTATCCGGCAGATCATGCGCATCAACACGCTCTGTTTTTCGCTTGGGTGAAGAGCAAGTTTAACGGTCAGAAGGTAGACTTTTGGAATCAGGCAAAGGATCTTGGCAGAATCGAATTTCGCGAAGTGGTGAATCTGCGTCGAGAGGAGCGAAAGGTCGCCTTCACCGTCAAGCACGCGTTCATGGTAAAGGACGGTGACAAGTGGATCGATGCACTCCACGAGACTTGGACCGTCACCGTTCACCAGACGCCGGCGGATCATTTTCTTTTCGACATCGTCAGCGTTCAGCAATGTGCGTCCGACAAACCGCTGGGCTTGGCGGAGTATCACTACGGCGGCATGGCCATTCGCGGTAACTATCAGTGGCTGAAGGAAAAGGAAGATCACAGCATCGATCCGGGCGAGCTGAAGTTTCTAACGAGTGAAGGCTACGATCGCTGGGAAGGCAATCACACTCGCCCCAACTGGGTCGCATTCTCCGGCAAGATCGATGACCAGGACGTATCCGCTGCTGTGTTTTGCAGTCCGAAGAACTTCCGAGCGCCACAGCCCGTACGGATCCATCCAAACAAACCTTATTTCTGCTTTGCTCCGATGGTTGAGGGTGCATTCAAAATCGAGCCAGGAAAGCAATACGTTTCCCGCTACCGCTACCTAGTGACATCGAACGCAACCGAAGCGAACATGATCCAGAAACACTGGAACGAGTACGCGAGATTGGAACAATAATTGGTGCAATCTTATTGTGTTTGCTGGGCTATCGGACGCTGGGCATGCTCGTTCTTGCACTTTCCGTTTTGAGTTGTCACTTGCTGAGCCAACTCGCGCGGTACAAGAATGTCACCATTTTGACACGTCTTGATTTTCGGTGCATCGCGGGTTCCAGTCGGCGTAAGGCTTGGCATTGCAAATCGTTAGGATTTCGCTATCGATCTGGGCATGATCGCCAAGTTGAGAGTTTAGAGCACGCAGCTCTAAGCATAAGGCCGTTTAACGGGCGATAAGATTCGATAGTTACGCAGCGGCACGGTAAGACTTGAGATGTCCGCCGAGTTCAATGTGGCAAACGATGCGGTTCGACTTCAAATCAACCGTCGGCAGCGCGTCATTGTCGCGAACTGGTGGCAGATGATCTCGATTCGAATGTCCACGTCGGTGATTGTACCAGTCTTCTGACACACGAAGGATGTAGTCCATGTGCTGCTCGCTGACCACGCAGAACGCGTTCAGCACTTCGTGCTTGAGCGTTTGAATGACTCGCTCGACAAACGCTTGCAAATTCGGCGATCGAGCTGGCGTCTTCTTAATATCACAGCCAGATGAACGAAAGACTTCGTCAAACGAGTCGACGTACTTTGAGTCTTGGTCTCGCTGCAGTATCTCACACGGCAGTCCCTCGTCTTGAAGGAACATGTCGAAGTTGCGCGCTTGCTGCGTCGTCCATTCACCAGTCGGATTGGCTGTGCATGGCGATATCCAAATGCGCCGCGTCTCAACATGGATGAAGACGAGGAAGTAGAGATCGACCATGCCCTTGATTGTCCACTTTCGCTTCGATGCGAAGTCGCACTGCCACATCGTGGCAGCATGCCGCTTCAGGAAATCAGACCAAGTATCGGGATGATCGCTGGGATCGGGACCAAGCCCCGCTTCAACCAGAATGTTCTTGACCGTTTGGCGTGAGATCCGATGACCCAGCCGGCGCATCGCTTGAACGATCTTAGTGTAACCCCAGCCAGTCTCCTTCCGAATTCGGATGATCGTATCGGCGATGCTCTCCTCAGTCCTTGGACGGCCAGGCTTGCTCTCGCTCTTCGACTTTGGCCGTTTTGTTGGGCCGTCCTCCATTGTTCGAATCCAGCGGCGGAAGGTCGAGTAGCTGACAATCGAGATGAGCTCTTTGATCCGCGGGCCAAGCTTTTTGCCGTGGCGAACCAATCTGCGGCGTTCCTGATTGTTCAGCGTGATCCGATCGGGTAACTTACTCCGAAGGATTGCATTTTCCGCTCTCAAATACGTCACTTGCTGGGCTAGTTCCTGCCGAGTTAGCGACGCGAGCAGTGTCAAAAGCGGGTGAACAATCGCGGCCATTCGTGCTGCCGAGTTCCTTGCAATTCCTGAAATAATCGGGGTGGCATCATTTTTTTACCCCGCTGAAACGACGAGCCTACGGAACGATTCGTCCGCCGCAATGGCCGTAGGCTTGAACCGAGTCGGGCCAGTCAGATTGTCGCTGCTTCGATCAAAGTAACCGGCACAGACTACCACTGGTGGAGCTAATTTGCGGGCACATTCTCTCCCCCTGTTAACCACTCGCAGAACTGCGAGAACAAGCAGCTTTGGTTAACAGCGAAGCAACCAACAGCTTTCGCATTTGATTCGTCGCTGGACCAATCGAAAGAGACGGGAATCGCGTCAAAACAGCCGCCTAAAGCAGAAAGAGCCTGCAAAATCCACTGACTCTCTCCGGATTGGTTGTGTACAGGGAGGTTTTTCTCGTTCTTTCGCTGCGGTGGCAAGCCGTCGGTCATGACGACTTTGATAAATCCCTTATCATCATCTTCGGAATGCCAGTCGGGTCGAAGAGCGATGATTTGATCGTACAAGTCCATGCAGATCTTGCGGCTCATGCACACGATCATGCCCTTACCTTCGATCACCTCGCGGCGTTTCTCGAAGTGGCTGACGATCTCACTCGCCACGAGCTTTAATCGGTTCTCCGAACCAATCAGTTCTTCTAATGGCACGGCGATGTCGGCTGCTTCGTCCTCATCGCTCTTAACAGCTTCGGCGGCGTCTTTGATCAGCTTTTCGGCGGCATCGATGCCAGCGTCATCGGGCAGCAATTTGACAAGCCGCATCTCGTAATAGATCGGGACCGTCGCCTGATCATCGATGGCCTGGCGAATGTCGTACACGTCGCAGTATTCACCGAACACCGCGATGGTATTAGCATCGGCCGATTCAATCGGCGTTCCCGTGAAGCCAACAAATGTGGCATTGGGAATCGCGTCACGCATCCAGCGTGCACCGCCGTCGAGGAATCCGTACTGACTGCGATGCGCTTCATCGGCCAGAACGACGATATTGGAACGTTCGCTGACTGGTCTCCCTCGTTCGGCAAATTTTTGAATGGTCGTGAACACGATTCCGCCCGAGGCGCGGTTGAGCTTGGCGATCAGGTCTTCGCGGCTTTCGGCTTGCTCGGGAGCTTGTCGAAGCAAGGCTCGCCCCCCTGCAAATGTTCCAAACAACTGCCCGTCGAGATCGTTTCGGTCCGTCACGACGACAATCGTCGGGTTCGCCAATTGCTCGTCGCTGACTAATGAACCCGCCAACATCAGCATCGTCAGGCTCTTGCCGGAACCTTGCGTATGCCACACCACGCCGCCGCGACCATCGCCGGTTCCCGTCGGCGGTTTGAGTGCCGTCTTAACGCGATCGCGAGCATTTCGGATGGCACGAAATTGATGATACGCCCCGATCTTCTTGATGATGTCGCCGGTGCGTTCGTCTTCTTCAAAGATGATGCAGTGAAGCAGATAGTCCACGAGTCGCGATGCCGGAAACAATCCTTTGATCAGCGTTTCCAGTAGATGCCGTTCGGGTTTGCGGTAATCTTCAATGCTTCGCCACGGTGCGAAACGGTCAGAGTCTGACGTCAGCGAGCCGACTCGCGTTGAATCGCCGTCACTAATCGCCAGCAGCGCGTTGTAGACGAACAGCGAGGGGATGTTCTGCTTGTAATCCTGCAACTGACGGAATGCCGTCCACAGGTCTGCCTGCTCGTTGGTTGGGTCTTTCAATTCGATGACCGCGATCGGCAAACCATTCAAGAACACGACAAGGTCTGGTCGCCGATTCTCGTTGCCACACTTCACTGTGAATTGATTCACGACCAGAAAGTCGTTGGCCTGTGGGTTGGCAAAGTCGACCAGCCAAGCCTTGTCGCCGCGTGTCTCGCCGGTCTTGGTTCGATACTCAACGTCGATGCCATCGGTCAGCAGTCGATGAAACCAGCGGTTGTTTTGGATCAGGGTTGGTTCTGGAGGCCGAGTAACCACGCGAACTGCTTGCTCGATCGCATCTTCGGTGAGATGGTTGTTGATCCTGCGCATAGCCGCCTTTAGGCGGGGTAACGAGCCACCAAAGCTTCGATAAAATCACGTGCCGGCTCGGCTTCCGGCGGTAGTTCGATACGCGGCTTAGATTTGCTCATCCACAAATTGGGCCGCAAAACCACCGCTCACGTCCAGATCAATCTCCAAAAATCATTGCACCGAATCGTGAACGGTTACCGCACCGACTGACAAACTACTGTACCGTTCTGCTCAAGACGTGTTTCGTGAAGCCGAGCATCGCAATGAGAATTGGCGCGCACAATCGACAATCACAATTAACCATCGAGAAGAACTTACTTCTGCGTTTCAGGCACATCTAGCCGAGCGGGTCATTGCATATGGGA
This sequence comes from Kothea flammea, assembly GCF_052161645.1. GTDB lineage: Bacteria > Planctomycetota > Planctomycetia > Pirellulales > Pirellulaceae > Laterigemmans. The sequence continues at coordinate 3,540,544 of NZ_CP197414.1, read as the reverse complement.
AGTCCGGGCGAACTGACCGATTGGGTTGGATAACGACACCATTGGAGCAGCTTCATCAATCAGTGCATCAACATGTTCCTTCGATCACAGTTCCGGAAGGACGCGATGAAGCATTCAAGGTCTTGATGAAGCTGTACGAAAGCAACCAAGATGCGGTGATATCTAAGGCGTTCGATCAGTTTCTTGCCACCATCGGTGAGGATGACACGAGGGTGCTCTACGCCTATCTCGCAGAAATCAATCTTGCGATGTGCCGTGAGCCATTTGATGGATCACGGGTTCGAGAGCGGCCCAAAACCGGCCGACTGCCGCGGCTATCGCGACTGATGGCCCTTGCGATCCACTTCGACCGGCTCCTGGCAACGGGCCGCTTCGAATCGCAAGCCGATCTGGCCCGTGCCGGCCACGTCACCCGCGCCCGTTTGACCCAGATCCTGAATCTCACCGGCCTCGCCCCGGATCTCCAAGAAAAACTCCTCTTTCTGCGGCCCTACACCGAAGGCCGAGCCCCGCTGACCGAGCGTCAAGTCCGCCCCATCGCCGCCGAACCCAACTGGGACAAGCAACGCCGCCAGTTCGCCAAGCTGATGGATTCTGCCGGCTGTAGCGATTGGGTGTAGCCTGACGGTCCGATAATCTGAGCTATGTAGCGGAGAATTGCGGGTTGTGCCGAACTTGCGGTCCCGATCCGCCACTAACCCGCGGGATGCCCCTCAGGCCTCTGACCAAGAAGCTGAGCGCCAATGGCAATTCCCTTGATTGCAGCAACGATTGGGAGTCCGAACAGTAGGAAAAGAAGAGTTCCCTGCTGGATGAGCGGCGGCGCAGCTATCGACTGCAAAAAGCCCCCGATGATCGGAGTCAAGAGAATGGCGGACAGCGCGAACGCGGCACACGAACAGCTGAAAGCTGTTCCGGAGACGATTGCACACTCGGTCGCGGTTGGTCGTGCGTCACTCATGTTCTATCTGCCTTTCAAAGCGAACAAGTACATTGGAAAATTCTCCTGTCTGAAAATTGGCTGCAAACAAGAGCCTACGAGGCGCTGAAAGTCGCAGGAAACACGAGCGCCTAGTCCATTGGGCGAACTTGATTATTACCGATTAGCACGGCGATTAGTGGTGCAGCGGGTCAGTTACGCGGTCGGTGCTACCCCCACATCCGCTCACTCCTCGAATTCTCCCTGATCTTTGCGCATCAGTCAAATTGGGGGCTTTCAGCGTCGCGAACCAAGAGTGCCACGACAGCCAGCAAGGTCAGGAAAACCGGATGCCATTGCTTGGACATCTTGCAGTCAATCATGTAGGTGTTCCGTTCAACGATCGGGTTAATGAAGCCTCGTTCGCGAGCGTCTCTCGGCTCGCAAGAGTCTCAGTGTTGTCAGAGGCAGCCTCGATTACTTCTCTGCCTCGGGGGTTTGTCGCTGGTAACCGACCGCCTTGACGAGTCCTGCCGTCTGTTTCGTGCGAGGTAACCGTTTCTTGATGAAGCTGGGCAGGTGCGAATCAAGTACGAGCATATCGTGCTCCGGATCCACTCCGCGAACAAAGCTGACTTCAGCACCGTTGAAGGTGACGCTTGGGTCACCGAACCACAGAAATCTGGCCCCCTGAATCTGGGTCACAAAACACATGGAGTCGACCGTAAATTTCTCTTCGTATTTCCATTGCCCGGCGGCAATGATCTGATGCCTGCCGCCCATCCGGTCCGAGAACGCGGACTCCACTCGCTGGATGATTTCCTCTCCGGCCACCGCGATCGCGGCATCCCGGGACACGAAGAAACTGATCTTCAGTTTCTCCCTTTCAACGGATCCTTCCTGTGTAAAGCCCAGGATTCGGGCGACTTCAGGATTAGCGTGCCAGGTTCCTAGCCATGGAGGATGGTCTTCCCATGTCTCGTTGGCATGGGTTCTGCCGCTTATCCCACAGACAAATACCAGGGACATCAATACGATTGCGCGAGCAGGTTTCATCAAGATCTCCAATGGACAGATGACGTTGGGGTATGGCCCATTGCCGCAGGTTGCGGGGCGCACCACCTTCTGACAATAAAATTTGAAATCGCTTCAGAGTATAAATGAAACGGGTTTTAGAATAGCGACCGAGTTTACCAAGTGCCTCATACGATTGGACGCAGCGACTGAAAAGCCCGCCGTTTGTCCGTGTCCTATTCGAGCAAGGGTTAAGACGAAGTTAAGAACATGTGGTTGCAATATCGCAAATGGAAACACGCTGTCGCTCCGATCCTGCTTGCAATCGCTTACGGCTGTTTGCAGAATTTCGCGAAGGGAACCATACCCTAGTATGTTGGGTTGGTGTTGGCTTGCACCGTGGGCTTTGCTTACGTCATCGAAGAGATCGTGTGGGATCTCCAAGGCGCGGGACGTCCTTGTCCGGCCCGTGGACATAGGGTCCGCTTGAAGTCGTTTCGGATGCACAACACTTGCCCGAACTGCGGCAAGCAGCTTTGATTTTGAGCTCGGTGCCAGCTCACTGGGAAGACGTTTCACATAAAGATCGAGACACCATTGAAACCGCAGCCGCAATTTACGATCACCGGTCTGCTCGCGCTGACGGCAGCGATGGCTCCTGCCTTTGCAGTCATTCAATGGCACGACCTGATGAGCTGGATCCAATTGGGAATTCCCATGGTGATCCTGTGTCTGATCGTGATAAAGTCTGGAGCACGCTGCTTAATTGGGGCCGGTGTGGGTGCCGTCCTGACTTCTGCGTCGCTCTTGGCATTGATTTACCTGACTGGAAGTCTGACGGATGATAACTCGCAACGGATCGCCGGTTTGATTGGAATTGCCTATTTTGGTGCGGCGATCGGCGGTGGGATCCACGCATCTTCGCGTGTGCGTCGTGCGAGACTTGGATCGCCGGACAGTGACGCAACTGCTGAGAAGTTTTCGCTTCAGCGTGTCGCGATCATCCCGTTCGCATTGATTGCCATGCTGCCGGGTTGGTATGGAGGATGGTTCGTCGCCTCCGTCCTGGTAGGTTACTCGTTCCTTGACGACAACAGTCAGTTCATCGATTTGATCCACTACTTTGCGGCGATCGTTGGCGGCATGATAGGCGCCTTGGTCGCAAGCGTGATCTTCATGTCGCGGTCGAGGACCAATGCCGTTTAGGTAGCTCCCTGAGTGTCGTGATGCTGTCTTCTCAATCAGCTGCGAACGAGGGGCTGCCATCACTTTCGCACTCTCAAGCATGCGTCGAGGAAAAAACATTTCCACGGAACGAAACAGTATCAATGGCTCAAATGACGAGTCGCTTGGGCGCGGCACAAGTATCGTTCCACACATCACACCACGAGAAGCGGCAGCAGTCACTCATTGTCTGCTTTCAGGTCAAGCACTCCCAGCTCAACTTCAACTTCTGGTACGTCAAATTGTGCTCCAGCATCTCGATTCGGATTGGTTTCAGGCCTTGTCGCCACGGATGAGCTAGCGGTCCTGATACGAACGCGATGTACCTGGACGGTCATTGGTGCACCCACATGGAGTTCGATGACGATGAGCCCTCAACGGTTTGCCGGGTCTATTCCAAAAACGTCGCCGATACCGAAGGTGGCGGCAGGACCGAACGCGGCTTGGCGGGCGGCTTCGTATTCTTCGCGGGTCTTGAAGGTCATCAATTTGCCATTGATGTTGATTGAACCGCTGAAATTCGGTGAATTTGAGTTGCCGCCAAGCTTCTGCATCCTCTGAAGCATCCCGTTTTGCATTCGCATCACATCCTGCAAGCTGCCAAATTGCATCTCTTGTCCGTTCAGCTTCATGGTCCCCTGCATGTTGTCCTGCATCGAATCCACAAACTCTTTCCATTGGGCTAGCGCGTTTTCTTGAGACCGGACCAGTTCGCTTACGGCGCGGCGACGAACATTGTCGAAGGCTTCCGGGGAAGTGAATTCGGCTGTCTTTCCGTTGAGGCTAATGAATCCCTGAAACTGACCACCGCGTCCCTGGAGCGACGCCGAGACGGGCACGGGGCCCTCGATTTGCGGCAACGCAAAAAAGGAGGCGCGATTGAAGTTGTCGGGCAACAGTCGCCATTTTTGAACGTTGTCTTTTTCCGGAGTGATCGACGCCACTTCAACCTCGCCTTTGAGAACCTGGACGTCCGACTCCCCAGCGTCATTAACGGCGACTTCAAATTCGGTCCCAAGGTCCACGATCTTTGACGTTGGGGTTGAGACGGTAAACCCGATCGCCTTTTGCGGGACACTGGCGAGCAGTCGACCGCGCCGGAGTTCGAGTTGGCCTGTCGACAAGGGGCGGAATTCAATGGGACCGTCGACCGCGACAACAGCGCCGTCGTCAAAGGTCAGCTCAACTGAGCCCGCAAACAATCGAACAATCTCGTCTCCGAGTCGGTCGCCGACAACGCTCTTTCGTTCCCACACAGGATCGTTGACGCTAGTCAATGTCGCGAATTGCGCGAGGGAGCCTGCATTGGGATTCTGCGAGATCATCTCGTCCCGTAGGGGGAAGTCCAACGGCGGGACTTCACTTTGCGGCGGATCATTCGACCGATCGATCGCCATGTTCTCAGGGATGGGATTTTGGTCCCTGGAAGCAATCGAACGCGGTGCATCCATCGGTTTGTTTTCCGGGACTCTCGCCTTCGCTGTTTCCGGTACTTGAACAACTGGGCCTTGGACAGCTTTATCGGTTGAGTTGGTTCGTGCTACGGGTATCGGCGTATTCAGTCGCGACCATACGGCCAGACTCAGGCAAGCGAAAACAGAAGCTGCCAAAGTGAACGCCATCCATATCGTTCGTTGGCGGCGCCTCGACTGCGCTTTCCTGTGTGTTCGAAGCCGGTTTGAGTCGATTTTGATTTGTACGCCGTTCAAAGGCACCGACTTGATATCGTCGGATCGACCGGCGAGTTCCGTTTCGACCGGGGGCGATTCCGTGTTCGGCAGTGTGTGAAGTGGTTTCGCACTGCACCGATCCAGCACTCCCTGGATGAACTGCTCGTCCGTTTGCCGACCATCGGTCATGAAGCGAAGCATCGCAGCGAGCGTTGCATCCGCTTCGATCTCGGCGCGCAGCGCAGGATCCTGCTGCACGAAATCGGCCAGACGTTGTCGCTCAACTTCATCGAGCGATTCACCTGAGATCAGGCGGCTCCATAGATCGAGCGCGGCAGCTCGCGGCTCATTCATGGCTTTCCCCATTCTCAAGTTGCAGCTTGGCTCGGATGCACTTGCGCAATTGCTTTCTGATCCTCATTAACATCATGCGGATGGCTCCGGCATTCTTTCCTGCATCTGCAGCAAGTGATTCGGCGGAGACTCCCTGGAAATAGAACGCATCCACCAGCGCACGCGGATTGTCGCCAAGGAGATGCAAGCAGTCCTGAAGTGCTTGGAGTTCCGCGTCAGCCGTTAAATGCTGGAACGGATCGACATCGAACGTCGTGGCTTCGATTTCAAGTATGTCAGGCGGAATGATCATGCCCGTCAAACGTCGGCGTCGTGTTTCGTTCCGGAAATGCAGCAGAATCTGATTCCGTGCAATCCCCATTACCCAGGCACGAAGGCTCCCCTCATGTCTGAACTTCGCCATGCTCTGATAGACCTGCACAAAGACCTCCTGGGCCACTTCATCTGCTTCGGCGGAATTACCGAAATGCCGCCGCGTCAGGATGCGAATGTCAGCTTGGTAAAGGCGCAGTATTACCTCAAAAGCTTCGCGGGGATTTTCGCGAGCCTTTTCGACCAGTTCTGTTTCATTTGTATTGCTGTCTGCAGTCAATTCCCTGCCATTCCCGTTCCTATCTTTCAAAGTGCTGGACGAGATATTGTATTCGTTGCTCCGCGGCAGAGAGTGTCACTCATTTTTTCAGAGTTTTGTAAATCTTTTTTGCGAAATTTGCGTGACGTTTCGCGTCGGGAGGAAACAACACTCCACGGAAGCGAAAGTGCATTCTGAAGATCCATCCGATTGCGAGTGAATGTCGTGAATAATTCTGCGATTGCCATTAATACCGGACTGCAGTGCATCGCCTGTGGGCGAATCAGACGGGTGAGTTCTGAGCACCTCGGGCGGCGGCTGAAGTGCAGCTGCGGAAATATCGCGGTCATCCAAGAGCAGTTGTTGATTCCTCTGCCTCCCAAGACTTCTCGACCGCCAGCAACGACGCCGCCACCACCTCGAACGAGCAGTGAACATGCGCCGCTTGCCGACGACCAACTGGCCGTCATCGAATCGCTTCGTGATTCCTTCGGCAGCATCACGACGCAGTTGTCCACAGTCATCGTTGGTCAGCAAGCCGTCATTGAAGAGGTGCTGATTTCGATCTTTTGTCGAGGTCACGTGTTGCTCACAGGAGTTCCCGGCCTTGCAAAGACACTGTTGATTGACAGCATCTCGAAAGTCCTGGATCTCGATTTTCGCCGAATTCAGTTTACGCCTGACCTGATGCCTGCTGACATCACGGGAACGGAGGTGCTGCAGGAGGATCGAACGACTGGAACGAGGAACTTTCAGTTTGTGGAAGGTCCTGTCTTCAGCAATATGGTTCTGGCCGACGAAATCAACCGGGCACCGCCCAAGACTCAGGCGGCTCTACTGGAGGCGATGCAGGAGCGGCACGTCACGATCGCTGGGCAGACGATGGAGTTGCCGTCTCCCTTCTTTGTGATGGCCACGCAAAATCCGATCGAACAGGAAGGAACGTATCCGCTGCCGGAGGCGCAGCTCGATCGATTCCTCTTCAATTGTGTCGTTGATTACCCCGAGTCTGCGGATGAATTTCGAATCATCAAACAAGCGACATCCGGGCACCAGCCAACGTTGGGCAAGCTACTCGATGCCGAACAAATTCAAAAGCTGCAAGAGGCGGTGAGAAATGTTCCTGCGGCCGACCATGTCATCGCTTACGCCCGGGATCTCGTCCAAGCGACTCGACCCAAAAGAGTCGGGGCACCAAGTTTCGTCAAAGAGATGATCGGTTGGGGCGCTGGTCCCCGCGCCGGAATTGCGTTGATCATCGCCGCCAAGGCACGTGCAGTGTTGCACGGTCGGCTACATGCGACCACAGGGGATGTTGCTTCCGTGGCCCTGCCTGTGCTGCGACATCGGATCGTGACCACATTCCATGCGGAAGCGGCTGGCGTGCAGCGCGATGAAGTGATTCGTAAGTTGATCGAAGTGATTCGCCCTCAACCGCCCAAGGCATAACGAATGTCATCCCTGCAAATACCTGCGTACATGAAGTTGTTGCCCGCCGATGCACAAGCACAGCTTGCGCGTTGTAAGGTTTCTGCTCGCGGTCGAGTCGCGGGATTCAAGGCAGGGAATCATCGTAGCCCGTTTCTCGGATCGTCAACGGAGTTTGCTGAGCATCGCGAGTACAGTCCGGGAGATGATCCACGCGATCTGGACTGGCGTGTGTTTGCCAAACAGGACCGGTATTGTGTGAAGCAGTACGTGGAAGAGACGAACCTGCGTGCCACCATTCTGCTGGATTCTTCGGCCTCGATGCGATTTCAAGGGAATGCGGCAAGCTCCGTCGACGAGGCCAAACTTTCGAAGTTCGACTACGCAAAGCACATCGCGGCCATGTTGTCGTTCCTCTTCGTTCGCCAGGGTGACGCGGTAGGTTTCATTCAGTTTGATTCCGAAGTTCGGACTCAATTGCCGGCACGAGGAAGCAATAGCCATTTCCGAAGAGTGCTGCAACTGTTGGATGCGGCCGTTCCAGAAAACGCGTCGGATGCACCGTCGGCGCTGCATGAAGCTGCCGAGCGAATTCCGCGTCGGGGCATTGTGATTCTGCTCAGCGACCTGCTGTGTGACTCTCAGACGCTGATGCAGGCACTGCATCACCTGCGTTACCGAAAACACGAAGTCGTCGTGTTTCAAATCTTGTCTGAAGAGGAACTAACGTTTCCCTACAACAATGCCACTCAGTTCCGCGATCTGGAAGGGGCCGTTGATGACATCGACCTGGACCCGGCGGCAATTCGTGCGGAGTATCTGCGTCAATTCACGGGCTTTCTGAATGGCCTTGAGCAGAGTTGTCGGAGCATCCCGGTCGACTATGTTCGGCTGAATACAAAGGACTGCTATGTCGATGCGTTGACCAACTATCTCGGGCATCGCAATGGAGGTCGGCAATGACGCTCTTGAACGGTGTGGCGATGCTGGCTGCTTTCGCGGTGATCGTCCCAATCCTGATTCACTTACGGAAGCGGCGCAAGTCGAAAGTGGTCGACTGGCCTGCGATGCAGTTCTTGACGCGGACCGTGACTAGCCGACGTCGTGGTGTAACGCTGGAGAATCTGCTGCTGTTGCTGCTACGTTGTTTACTAGTGTTGCTGTTTGTGCTCGCTATGGCGCGACCGGCGATCGAATCGGGGCGAACATTTTCATGGCTGATGTTCCTTCTGCTTGCCGGATGTGGACTGCTGTTGTTGACGATGGCAATTGTCAGCGGATGGCAACGCCGCAATCGGATCATCGGAGTGATGGTGGCTGCATTTCTGTTTGCAGTTGCAACGGCGACGCTGTCGGTAGGCCCCAAGTCCCTTGTCGATTCGGAGATGGACCGCGACATCGCTCTGGTCATCGACAGTTCTTTGACGATGACTCTGGGCGATGATGTGACGTCTCATTTTGACAGGGCGATTGCGCAAGCGAGATCCCTTGCCGAAACGCTCTCGGGGGATTCGACTGTTTCGATCGTACTGGCTGGACCAATCACTGAAACGATCGATGGTTCGCCCTTCCGCAATCTTCGAAGGGCTGACGAGGTGCTCGGCACGCTTACGCCAGTCGCTGGTGGTTCAGATTTGCAGTCGGCTATCCAGCAGGCAACGTCTCTGCTCAAGAGGGCTCCCAATACTCGCAAGCAAGTGTTGCTGCTGACCGATGATCAACTCTGCACTTGGGAGTCTTTTGAAAACACTCTCCCGCTTGCGGGAGGGTCGGACTTGGTAGCGGCCGGGGAGGGAAGATTGCTCCCGAAAGGTTTGTCAAACGGCGATGCTTCCCTCCCCGCTCGTTCCTCGCGACCCTTCCAGGGGGAGGGGGAAATGGGTTTTGAAACAGTCTCCATGGCCGAGATTGCCTGCGCCGCGATTGTGTCGCACATACCGAAGAAGACGACGAATGTTTCCGTCGACCGTCTGGAAATCAAATCGTCGCTGGTGACTGCCGGCCGACCGGTCTCGATCGAGGTTGAAGTTCGAAATGGTGGATCAACGACGGTTCAAAACGTGGCAGTGAAGCTGCTGGTTGATGGCAGGGAAGCAGCAACCGACTCGCTGATCCAAATCGAGCCCGGAGTGAGTTCGACTGTTCGATTCCTGCAAGCGTTTCCCAAGTCGGGACAACATGTTGTTTCCGGCTCCATCGAGATCGCTGATCAATTGTCGGAAGATAACCGGATCGATTCAGTGATTGACGTGATCCCGCACTTGTCGATTCTGGTCGTCAATGGAAGCACTGATCCCGATCCCGCGCAGCAGTCTGCGACCTTCGCGCGACTCGCACTGGATCCGATGAGTCTTCGCCAGCCAACCGACGGTGACGATATTGGCAACGCCAACCGCGCCATTATCGCGACAAACATCGAAGCCAGTCGCTTGGAAGAGATCGACTCGCTGGAGAAGTTTCAGTTGGTCATGTTGTGCGACGTTCCGCGTCTGCCCAGCGATGCGGCAGAGCGGCTTGCCCGCTTTGTGCAAGAGGGCGGTGGATTGTGGGTCATCCCCGGCGAGCAGGCCGACACCTCGTTCTACAACAACTGGCGAGTTCCGCAGTCTGACGAATCGATCATGCCAGCTCAGTTGGGTGAGCGAAAGCAATGGATTGGCGAGCCCACGCTGGATGGTCGCATACCAAGGCTTGGCGTGGCTCTTGACGTTGCAGGCAGGCCTTTTATCAGCGAATTGTTCGAGCGAGGTGGCCACGATCTTGCGGACATCTACCTGTTTCAGTTCTGGAGCATGACTCCCTCCCAGCAGGCAATCGTCGGCATGCGACTGACCAACGGCGAATCGCTCTTTGCAGAGCAGTCTCTTGGGCGAGGACGCGTGTTGATGCAGAGTGTCTCACTCGCGCGGCGAGACAGCACGTTTCCGGCAACCCTCGGTTTTCCGGTGTTGATGCATCTTTGGACTCATCATCTTGCCGCATCGCACGCGGTGTCATCCAACGTCGAGCCGACCTCCGATCTGCTGACCGACTTGTCTGCGAAAATGGATTCTACGGAGAGAATCGGGACGCTTCAGTTGAGCGAGCCAAGCGGCTCAAAGCGGGAGATTCCAGTTTCGTGGGAGCAGGACTCTCCGTTTGCTCAAGTCGGTCGTGTGGCTGTTCCTGGTGTCTACGAGCTAAAACACGCAAAGACGGGGGCACCCGTCGCTAGCTTCGCCGTTCAACGCAACAAGGACGAGTCCGATCTTTCTGCTGTCTCGGAAGACCGGCTGAGCGAGGTCAGTCCTGAACTTGGCATTGAGTTCATTGACGATGTAAGTCAACTGGCTGCGCCGGCTGCCTCGGAGACTGTTGGAGCAGAGATCTGGGACACGTTGCTGTTCACCGTGCTATGGCTGCTGGCCGGAGAGTGTCTGGTGACGAAGTGGATTAGAAGTCGTCGGAGAGTGGCCTCAGTTGTAACGTCCGAGTCCAACAGTCTGCACGATACTCCGCTTTCCGTTACTCCATTCGCGACCGCAATGAAAAGTTCTGGCCTTAGGGAGGATGTCTCCATCGGCGATTCCGTGGGCGCATCATCAGTGGGGGCACCATGACAGACAAGCCGGAAGTATTTGACGTCACGCCACTGCTGTGGTGCACTCTCGCACTCATCGTTTGGGTCGGTATGGCCTGTTGCCAACGATTCGCTCTGCCCGACTCGATTCGTCGACTCGCGTATGGACCGCGACTCTGTATCGCGTTTGCGTTTTGGTTCTTCGCGCTGGAAGTATTCAGTCAATGGACTGAGACGGCCAGCCATTGGCCGCACTGGTTGATTGCTCTGTCGGCCGCGATTGCTTCTGAGGCCGTGTTGTTCTGCTATCAGTCCGAAGTGCCCGACGAAACATCATCGCGGAGCGTGAATCTGATACCGACACTGCTTCCACTGCTGCGGGTGGCCATGATTGGGTTGTTATCCGGACTGTTGTTGGAGCCTGTACTGACGCATGAAGAGGAGCACGAGGAAGAACACTCCGTGGCTATCATGGTCGATGTGTCCGACTCGATGAACCTTCCCTCAAAGTCAAAGGCTGAACCGGGGGATTCACGCAGTCAGGCAGCCCATCGGTTACTCGTCGGGGATTCAACGAAAGCCAACGGACTGCTTGAACGCCTCGCACGCGATTACGACGTGAGGCTGTACGAGCTGGGGGCTTCCGCCAGAGAAGTCGATAGAGCTCAGTTTCTGACGCAAACAAGCACTGAGCTGCTCCGCCAATCCGGCGATTCACGCTGGACGGAAACGACCGACTTCGCGGACGCGTTGCGACAGGTACGCGGTGACATCCCGGCAGCGAAGCTTTCCGGGGTCTTGATGATCAGTGACGGTAGGGACCATTCAAGCACAGACCTGCAGCGCCAGTGTCGGCCGCTGGGTGGTCGTGGGATTCCAGTGAACTCGATTGTGATTGGAAGCCAAGAGCCCCCGCGAGACGCTCAGATTACAAGCGTTCAAGCGCCATCGCAGATTTATCACGGCGACAGCGTTTCGCTGACTGCATCGCTGAAGGCAGACCGATTCCAGGGGGAAACTGCAACCGTTCGATTGTTCGATGGCGACGCAATGATTGAGGAAAAGTTGATTCCAATATCGAGCGAGCATCATCGTGATACGGTGACGTTTCAGCACCAGCCCGAAGAGCCGGGAATTCACGAGTACCGAGTCGAACTCGCTGAGCTTCCGAATGAAGAATCCGCTGCGAACAACCAATTCCTGAAGCCGGTCTGGGTATCACAGGATCGAATCCGTGTGTTGTTGATTGATGAACGTCCACGCTGGGAGTTCCGATACCTGCGGAATCTCTTCGCCGGGCGCGATCAGACCGTCTTTCTGCAGGCCGTGTTGTTGCAGGCAGATCGTCTTGCCGGAGTGCCTGCTCCGCCCACCATGCGTGCGTCGGCTCAACGTGCATTCGACGATTGCGAAGCCAACGCAATTCCGATCGATGATGCAGAATGGTTCAAGTTTGATGTCATCATTCTGGGCGATGTCTCTCCGCAGGAACTTGGCGACAAGGGCATCCAGGCGTTGGAACGTTTCGTAAAAGATCGCGGCGGCGCGTTAGTAGTCATCGCCGGCCCCAATCAAATGCCTCACGCCTATCGAGCAACACCTTTGGCAGACGTGTTGCCGGTGTTGATGAATCGTCCAGCCGTCGCGACCGCTCGCAGTCCCGACCCAAGTTTTCATTTTTCGTCGACTCAAGAAGGAGCCTCTCACGCGGCGCTTCAGCGATGGGCGACAGCGGCCGGGCCATCCTTTCCGGAATTGACCTGGAGACATCCGGACTGTGAAGCGAAAGCAGGAGCCCGAGTCTTGGCCTATGCGTCACGCAATCGTGAAACTCCAAATGACGCCCAATTGGGTGTGAACGAGCAACGGCGGCGGGCGCTGATGTTGTGGCATCGGTTTGGAACAGGCAAAGTCATGCAACTGAATTTCGACGAGACCTGGCGGTTGCGTTATGGCATTGGTGATCGACTGCACCATGAATTTTGGGGGCAAATCATTCGCTGGTCCGTTACGGATCGGCTGTCTGCAGGGACCGATCTGGTGCGACTGGGGACCGATCGAACGCTGTACAAGAGCGGCGAAGTGATTTCGGTCCAAGCCCGACTTCTCAACGCAGATCGCAGCCCGGTGCTAGACGCACCTGTGCAGGCAAAGATTGTTTTTGAAAACGAAGTCACTCGGACCATTGATCTGATTCCCGATCCGAAAAACCTAGGGATGTTGCACGGTGAAATTCGCGATCTTACGGAGCCAGGGAAGTACAAAATCGAATTGTCAGGAGATGTCGTCGACAAGCTGTTGGCGCTTGAAGCGACGGGAACGCAAACGGTGGGGTTGGCGATTGGAGTCGAAGCCACGGCTGAGAATCTCGAGCGACTTGACGTCGTGGCCGATGACACCGTCCCGAAGCAAATCGCGGATTGGACCGGGGGAACGGTGGCCGACTTGGCCAACGTCGACACCGTGCTCTCAAATTTGGGACCGAAGTCGACATTCGCACGAGAACGCTGGACGGTGCCGCTCTGGAATCGGTGGCCAGTCCTCGGTTTGTTTCTTGGCGGACTTAGTTTGGAGTGGATACTCCGCAAACGGACGGGGCGAATCTAGTGAATCAGCAACAGATCTTTTTGTTTAACGGTGAGCCGAAGGCGACGTTCTCTGCGCCGACCACAGTCGCCTTCGGCTTGCCGTTAAACGAACGGTGCACGATTGCTTTTGAATCATCCAGAATTAGGTAACTCACATGTCGACGACGATTAACCCAACAGAGAACGCGAAAGCAACTTCGCCTCCCAGAGCGACTGCAATCGATCGGATTCATGTCGAACTCGACGAGATGCTCGCGCGGCTTCGGCGCGAAATCTGGCTCGAAGGGATCCTGTCGATCGGGACGGCAACGATTGCGTCGCTCTTTGGTATGCTGTTGATAGACGCCGTCTTCCAGCCCGAGTCGGCATGGTTGAGAGTCGCCTTGTGGATTCCGATGATTGGAGTCGTTGGGTTCATCACTCGATACTTTCTCATGATGCCACTGAAGCAAAAATGTGATCGCCTTGCGATGGCCTGGACTCTGGAACAGAAGCAGCCGGCGATGGAAGAACGACTCACAACTTCGCTGCAATTGTCTCAAAATCCAAATTCGAAAAGGAGCTCGATCATTGAGGCTGTCGCCGAGCAGGCACATGGCAGTCTGGCCGGATGCCAGGAAGAAGAACTTCGACGACAAGAAGTTTTCGTTAGGACCATCGTCGCTGGAGCCTGCCTTGCCACCTTTGTTTTGTCGATGTGGACTTGGGCTCCCTATCTGATTCCTTCCCTCCAGAACGTGCTGAATCCATTTGGTTCGCGAGTGCTTCCGCATTTGAATGCAACGATCGTTCCTGGCAACACGCACATCGCAGAAGGTGGCGATTTAGAAGTGACGGCGACGGCTGGTCGTCTCACCGATGCTGTGCTGGAAATCATCGAGAACGATGCCGTGATTGCCTCACATCAAATGGTTACGCGGGAAGATGGCGGGACCGCTGAATTCACTTTGACGCGATTGGAACTTGATCGTCAATATAGAATTCGTTCCGGCGGTCTCTACTCCGATCGTTACCAAATCTACGTTGATCCCAAGCCGGTCATTAAAAGCAGTCAAGCCAAGCTGAACTTTCCTGAATACACGCAGCTGCCTCCGCAAGTTGCCCATGACCTTGCTGAACCGATCGAAGTGCTTCATGGCACGCGAATCCAGATCGATATTGATTCTACTTTGCCTGCTGCCGAATCGTCCCTGAGCCTCAATGGAACATCGACTCCTTGCGGGGAAGTGGTTTTGATCGAGGAGTCCGGGCTGTGGCGGCATACCTGGGAGTTTACGGCAAAGACAGGCGGATCGCAGCGCGGGACGATCACACTGGTCAGTGAAGCTGGCGTCCTTAGTGATCCGTTGCATTTTGATGTGCGTACATTGCCCGATTTGCCTCCGTCGATCGTGATTGATCAGCCCGCGTTGTCCGAAGTGATCGCCAAGCCAGATCAAAGCATTCATGTTGGTTACCATGCCGTTGACGACTTTGGCTGTGGTGCTTTGCGACTGTCGTCACAGAAGAATAGCGAGCCGCCTTCGGCCAAAGAACTTCCGCACGATTCGCAAACAGACTTTGGCGGTGAACTGACCATCGACCTGGACGAGATGGAACTCGTTGTTGGAGACCAACTGACTTTCTGGCTGTCGATCTCCGACAATCGCCCCGGTGAGTATGGTGGACTGCAATTTGCTGAATCTCGGAAGATTCATGTACAGATCGCAGTCGATTCGATTCCTGTCGGCCAGCAAGTTGTGCGAAACGAAGAACAGGCCGTGATGGACGCTCTGACGGAAGCCTTGGATCAGCTTCAGGCAGCCGCAAAGATCACCGACGAACTTGAGGCACATCTGAGCGAGGCGGACGATAAGGCGACGCAACAGAATGATGCAGTAGAGAAATCAAAACAACTGCAGGATCGGATCAAGGAAGCAGAGCAAGCACTGCGTCGAATGTCGGATCGAGACGAACTCGCCCCGCAACGCCTCTTCCAAGAGGAGATGGAGCGAATCGAGGATGTCACCGAAAACGAGGTCTCGGAAGCGAGGAAGCAGGCTGGGCTCGTACCGCTCTCCGATGAACTTCCTCAACAACAGGAAGCGATCGCAGCGACAAAAGAGTCGCTCAGCGATGCCATCGAGAAGCTCGAGCAGATTCGTGAGGACGTCGAAGAGCGAGGCAAGCGACTCGAGATGGCTGCACGGTTGGATGAGCTTGCCAAGCAGCAGGAGCGGCTTGCACAAAACCAGCAAGCAGGGCAAGCCAACGCTTCCGAAGTCCAAAAGCAACAGCAGCAAGTGGCCGATCAATTACAGGAGGTCGTTGAGCAAGATCTTGATGCCAAGAGCGAGCAGTTTGCACAACGAGCAGACGAGGCCGCCAAGCTGACGGAGGAAGCGGCGGAGTTGCAGCAGCAGCAGGAAACATTGGCGAAGCTCGATCAGGTTCGCAACAAGGAGGAGCTCGATGATCAGTTGCTGGAAATGATTGCCCGGGAACAGGAGCAGATCGCGGACGAAACCAGAATGCTGGACGAGCAGCGGCGGGACATTCAACCACCTGCCGCTGATGCACAGAAACAGGCCCCAGCGGAAGCAAACGAAACAGTCAATGAGGAAGTAAACGAAGCAGCCAAAGCGGAACGCAAGGAGAAACCAACTGCACTCGGTGAGGCTCGAAAGCAGATGGAAGCCGTCCCTGAAAAACTCAGACAGAAAGATTTGGAGCAGGCCGAAGACGAAGCTCGGAAGGCTGGCGAACGTCTGCAGGAAGCAGCCAAGTCCGTGCCAGCGAACGCTGCGGAGAAGCCCAACGCAAATGCAGAGGACAATGCTCCGCAGAAGAAAGATGATCTGGAACAGCTTGGAAAGCAACAGGAGCGAGTCGGCGACGCCATAAAAGCTGTTCGCGAAAACCGCCCTGAAGAAGCGGTTGCGAAGTTGCAGGAACAGATCGCAAAGCGAACTGATCGACTTCGGGAAAAGGCGGACGAACTGCTGCAACTGCCGACGGAGGATCCCGAGAATCAACAGGCAGTTCGCGAAGCCCGCGAGAAACTTGAGCAGGCCAAACGTGAAACCAAGGCGGCCGAGGAACTGGCAAAGCAACAACGGAAACAGGCAGCTGATCCTAAGCAGGCTGCTGATCCCAAACAGGCTGCCGATCCTAAGCAGGCAGCCGATCCTAAGCAGGCAGCCGAACCTAAGCAGGCTGCTGATCCTAAACAGGCTGCTGATCCTAAGCAGGCTGCTGACCCTAAGCAGGCAGCTGATCCCAAACAGGCTGCTGATCCTAAGCAGGCAGCTGATCCTAAGCAGGCAGCTGATCCTAAGCAGGCAGCTGATCCCAAACAGGCTGCTGATCCTAAGCAGGCTGCCGATCCCAAGCAGGCTGCTGATCCTAAACAGGCTGCTGATCCTAAACAGGCTGCTGATCCTAAGCAGGCTGCCGATCCTAAACAGGCTGCTGATCCTAAGCAGGCTGCCGATCCTAAACAGGCTGCCGATCCCAAGCAGGCTGCTGATCCCAAACAGGCTGCTGATCCTAAAAAGGCTGCTGAGCAGCAAAAGCAAGCTGCGAAGTCCTTGGAAGAGGCAACGCAGTCACTGGATAAAGTCTGCAAGTCCTGCAAGAAATGTTCGAATTGCAATAAGCCGGGAGGATCAAGTGGCTCTAGCGGCAGTTCACCGAAGAGCGGAGGCGCTTCATCCAAACCAGGAGACTCCAAATCGAGAGATTCCAAACCGGGAGATTCCAAACCGGGAGATTCCAAACCGGGAGATTCCAAACCGGGAGATTCCAAACCGGGAGATTCCAAACCGGGAGATTCCAAACCGGGAGATTCCAAACCGGGAGATTCCAAACCGGGAGATTCCAAGCAGGGAGATTCCAAGCAGGGAGATTCCAAGCAGGGAGATTCCAAGCAGGGAGATTCCAAGCAGGGAGATTCCAAAGCGGGCGGAGACTCCGGTGGGGCTGGTAGTCCGTCGTCGAAACAACAACAGGCCGATTCTGAAAAACTTGCTGCGACTGCGGACAAGGCCCATCAGACAGCCCGAAACCCATCACCCAACCGAACACAGGAACTCGCTCAAGAACTCAATCAACTTGCCGATGAGGCGGCCGAGCGGGCAGGACATCCCAATCGGAGGAATTCGAATCAGCAAGGTGGGCAATCGAAGCCAAACAACTCTTCGGACTCAACGCAACAGGCTGGAGCCTCACAACCGGGAAGCCCATCAAAGCCCCAAGGGGTTCAGGGAAACCAGGGAGCAGGTGCAAGCGAGGTTGCTCCCGCACAACTGCGTGGTCGTTCGACGTCAAACTGGACGCAGTCCCGACGCAAGCTGAAAAACAATGTGCTCGATGATCAGGACAGCAAGATTCCAGAAGAGTTCCGAAGTGTTGTGAAAGACTACTTTGAGGAACTATCACGCCTGGAGTCGCGCCAGGACACTACGGAGAACCAAGAATGATGTCACAGCCATCCTCTTGGTTATCTGCCATTGCATTGTCGCTCTTGTGTCACATCGTCATTGCGCAAGACGCCGATGCGCTTCGCATTCGTTACCAGCCTCGTTTGGATGCGGCCGTTGATCGCGGACTGGAGTACCTCGCGGGGAAACAGATCAGCCGCGATGCCGCCGCAGCGATGGGACGCCCCGAGCTGGTCGGATCGTTCGAGGAACCCGCCATTGTGGGAAATACTGGAATCACGTCTCTGGCGGTGATGGCATTTCTTGCCCGTGGGCATCTTCCTGGCCGTGGGCAATATGGTGAGGTGATCAACCAGGGAATCGATTACGTTCTTACTCAGCAGCTCGAAAATGGTTTGCTTGTCAGCCGCAACGTCCCAGGTCGGACGACCGGATTGATGTACGAACACAGCATTTCCACGCTGCTGCTTGGAGAAGTGTCGGGAATGGTCGATCCAATGCGTCAGCAGAAAGTTGACGAAGTACTGTCTCGCGCATTGTTGGTTCTGCTGCAAGCGCAGAAAGTTCCCAAGTCAGAATTCAATACAGGCGGCTGGCGCTACACACCGGGCACCACGGACAGCGACTTGTCTTTGACCGGCTGGTCCATCATGGCCCTGCGAGCAGCAAAACTGAACGGCGCAGCGATTCCCGATGAACATATTGAAATGGCGGTTTCGTACATCCTGAATTGTCACACCCGCGAAGGAGGGTTTTGCTACATGCCGGGCCGAAACGCGGGCACCACATCGATGACGGGAGTTGCCGTCTTGTGCCTGGAGCTTTGTGGCGAACATGGCAATGAAGACTTAATCGCTGCGGGCGACTTCATCCTAAGTCGGCCTCCGACAATGACCGATCCGAATGGAAGCCCCGTTCGGTTCCGCTACTACGCCTGGTACTACTGCGGGCAAGCCATGTTTCAACTAGGCGGAAAGTATTGGAACGTGTTCGCCCCGATCATGTACGACAGTCTGCTGGCGGACCAGAATCCCGACGGCAGTTGGAAGTACCCCGATCAGACGCTCGCTTACAATACAACCTATCCAACGTCACTTGCGATTCTCACGTTGACCGTCTCAGCGCGTCAACTGCCGATCTATCAGCGTGAAGAGTAGTCCTCAATCCTAACCAATTCCGAATTCAGAAAGGGAAGCATCATGAAACTTGCACAGCTTACACTCCTCTTCGTAACGGTATTTACGTTGTGCCTTGGCAGCATCGTTCAAGCCGACGACAAGCAGGCAGAAGTAAAACAGTCGCAACAGATCGACAAGTGGGTTGAACAACTCGGTCACGCACGTCTCACCGAACGAATCAAAGCCGAGAAGCAGCTCCTCGCTGCGGGCAAAGAAGCCATCCCGGCACTGGCCAAGGCGGCCTTAGCGGGGAATCGCGCGACGATCGAAAAGTCGATCGACGTGCTGGGAAAGCTGGCGCAATCCAAAGACGACAAGACACGTGAAGCAGCAAAGATTACGTTGCAGATGCTCAGCGAAAGTGACCAGCCTTCGACCGCTGACAGGGCAAAGCTCGCACTCAACACGAAGGAAGCCGATGGAATTATGCCATTCGAGGGTTGGGATAAACCAGGCAACCAGTTCGCCGGCGGCGGCAATATGAATCGAAGCGTGTCGACGTCCAATATCAATGGATTGCGATCGATCAGCGTGAAGGAAGGGCCACTCGAGACAACCATTCAAGAGCTGCGGGGAGGCAAAATTCTGGCTCAAATCACGGGCGGCGAAAAGCCTATCGAACTGATCGCAAAAAACGCCGAAGACCTCAAGAAACAACTCCCTGAGGCGGCTGCGCTATACGAACAGTACGCGGGCGGCAATCAGGGACTCGGTATGCAGTTTCCGGGGTTTGGATTCGGCAATATCGCAGGCGGTCAGCAGGCAGCGCAAACGAACATCAACATTCAGGGTGGAGGTCTCAATGGGAACGGAGCCAGCACTCAAATACTGAAACAGCAGCTTACCGAACTGAAACAACGGATGGGCGGGAACCCGCTGATGCAGCAAATGTTGGATCAACAAATCCGGGCTCTCACTGAGAAGTAACACTTTTTGAATTTGTTTTTCTATGCCGCGAGAGCGACGCAATCAGTGTAGAAGTTGGTGAACGATAGCCGCCATGTGTGCTGCTGAATCCCTTGCAAATCCTGGAGCAATCGGTGTGGCGATATTTTTTCTACCCCGCTGTAATGTCAAGCGTGCGGAACGATTCGTCCGCCTCAACGGTCGCAGAGGTAAACGGCGATGAGGCTCCGATATTTCGTCGCGTCATTCAGGGTGACCGACACTGTTTGGCGGCGATACGGTCGTTTTGAATGGCGTTCTCTCACCGTGTTACCCCCTCGCAGGCATGCAAGAAAAAGCGACTTCGGTTAACACCAACGTCACCATGAGATCTCGCATTCGCGTGGCCGGGAACCGATCGAAACGAACGGCAATCGCACAAAAAAGCCGGATTCAGCGTCAAAGCGCCGGCAAAATCCGCTGACTCTCTCCGGATTGGTTGTGCACGGGGAGCCTTCGTGGACAGTAGCGAAATGCTGCTGCCCACCATTTAACGCCAAAGGCCGATGCAACTGCATCGGCCTTTTTGCGTTTGTCCCCGTGTTTTGCGGGACTTCGGCTCGCAGCGTGTTTTTTTGCCCGCGTCTTGGACGGTCAGGCCACCGTGCCTAACCATTCTTTTCCCGCCGTCTGGCCCGGACAGGACGACCGAAACTCTCGAAGTCTCTGGGTTAACATGGGCATCCCAGTTAACGAAATCCGGCCGACAGAGAGAGAGTTCGAGAGTCCCAATATCGCCATGAATCGCACCCAGCCGAATAACCCGCTGCACGGCGTGACGCTCAAAGCGATCCTGGAATACTTGGTCGCCGAGTATGGCTGGGAGCGGTTGGGCGAGCGGATCAACATCCATTGCTTCAACTACGAGCCGTCGATCAATAGCAGTCTGAAATTCCTTCGCAAGACCGACTGGGCCAGAGCGAAGGTCGAGCGGTTGTATCTCGACTCGCTCAGCTTCGATGAACGAAAGGGAAAGAAGGCTGTGGTCGACGAAGCCGGCGACTTGGGCAGCGTGTGGGACCAAGCACGTCGCAGCAAGTGACCGACGCCGGCGGACTCGCATTCCCGAGAATCGTTGTTTTCAGTTAACTGATCGTGGCGACGCTAATGGTATCTCAAAGAATAGGCGGCCACGGTGTTGGTAGACTCTGTTGAATCGACTTCCGTCCTGTCACTCAACGTATCCGCAAGAATTGTGATCGACCGTATTGCCATCTCTGGATACCGCTCAATTCGTTCGATCATTTTGCGACTTGGGCAACTGAACGTCGTCACGGGTGCCAATGGTTCGGGCAAGTCGAATTTGTATCGGGCGTTGCGATTGATCGCGGACGCGGCCGACGGACGACTCGCTGAATCGCTCGCTCGCGAAGGTGGTTTCGGTTCTGTCCGTTGGGCTGGCCCGAAGAAATCGGGCAAGGATCCGGTGATTTTGCGTTTGGGGTTCACCGCCGATCCCCTGAGCTACTGTTTCGACCTTGGGCTGCCGCAGCCGAGCGAATCCATGTTCGATGGCGATCCCGAGATGAAACGGGAGTGTTTATGGCGAGGCGTCGGCATGGACGCGAAGGACTTATGTGCCGATCGTCGCGTCAGGACGCTGCGTTGTCGCGGCGCAAGCGGCAAATGGCAAGACATCGACGTGAATCTTCCGCGACAGGCAAGCATGTTGTCCGAGTACGCCGATCCGATGGCTGCGCCGGAGTTGATCATCATGCGAGAGACGCTGCGTCGTTGGCGTTTCTACGACACGTTTCGCGTCGACGCTCAATCGCCCGCCCGCCGACCTTGCGTTGCCACGTTCACCCCAATCATGGCCGGCGACGGTTCGGACTTACCCGCTGCGATTCAAACGATACGCGAGATCGGCGATCGGGATGGCCTCGACCAAGCCATCGACGACGCGTTTCCTGGTTGCGAGATTTGCATCGTTGCGACGGACGCTGGCATGCAGTTGTACTTCGAGCAACCAGGAATGAAACGCGATCTATCGGCCGCTGAATTGTCCGACGGCACGCTGCGATTCCTTTTGCTTGTCGCGGCCCTGCTAACGCCGCGGCCGCCGGAGTTGATGGTGCTCAACGAACCCGAGAACAGTTTGCATCCCGACTTGATTCCGGCACTCGCCCGATTGATTGCCCTCGCCGCGGAGAACAGTCAAGTCATCGTCGTTAGTCACAACACGGCCTTGGTCGATGCATTGGAAGGTGACGACATCGCCGAGTCGGATGAGTTCGTGTTGATTGGCAGAACCGACGCTCGACTTACCAATCGAATTTTGTCGAGCAGTGAACACGCAAGACTAACGATTCTGAAAACGCTTCCAGATGTCGCGAAAGACGAAGGGTACGGCAAACACGTTGTGCTTGCGTTTTCCGACGTGGAATCTTACTACGATTACATCTCCGATTTCTACTGCGAAGAAGGAGAGTTTGGACTGTCTTGCGGTGTTTTTCTAGACGAAGGGTACGGGCATTTCGCCATCTGCTTGGCGTATGGCGATGATTACGAACGCACGATTGCACATGAACTGAACCACAATCTATTGCGTCACTTGCCGCTGCCACTTTGGTTAAACGAAGGGGTCACGCAGGTGATGGAGGACATGGTTCTGGGAGGGTCTTACTTCAGTAGCGATCACGAGATCGTCCGTCGGCATCGAGCATACTGGAATCCACAAACGATTGACGAGTTCTGGTCGGGCGAGTCGTTCTCGTCACCCGATGACGGCCAGGAGTTGAGCTATCACTTGTCGCAGGTTCTGTTTCGTAATTTGTAGTAGCCAGAACTTGATCTGACATGTTTTACCCAGATTACGCACTGGGCTGTAAGAGCTGGTCGAGCATTTTCTGTTCGGCCAGTTTCTTCGAGTCATCGAAAGTTTGTCTCGGAGTCTTCCCGAAACAGAATCTTCCGCTATGTGGTCGTTCTTCGTTGTAACTCCGCATCCATTCATCGACATCCGCTTGGAGCTGCTCGATGGATTCATAGAGCGTTTTGCGAAACGCGATCTGGTAGAACTCCTGAAGCATCGTCTTGTGAAACCGTTCGCAGATACCGTTGGTTTGAGGGCTTCTAGCTTTGGTTTTGGTGTGATCGATGTTCTCGAGAGCCATGTAGAGTTGATACTCATGATGCTCTCGATTGCCACAGTATTCAGTGCCTCGATCGGTGAGCATGCGTAGCAACGAAACCCCTTCTCCTTCGAAGAACGGAACCACTTGGTCATTAAGCATATCGGCAGCTACCAACGCATTCTTGCGATCATATAGCTTCGCAAATGCGACTCGAGAATACGTATCGATAACAGTCTGCTGATAGATCCTTCCCACGCCTTTAATGGTGCCGACATAGAAAGTATCTTGCGCCACCAAATACCCGGGATGCTCTGTTTCAATTTGACCATGAGCTTCCTTTTCGAGCTTAGCTTTCTCAAGAGCAACCACTTGTTCCTCCGTGAGCACGCCGCCATCTTGCGCGACTTTCGCTTCAAGCGCTTTGAGTCGCTTCTTGAAGGTCTCAAGACCGTTTCGCAACCAGATGCTTCGTACGCCACCAGGTGACACCAAATGCCCGTGCTTTTTTAGCTCGTTGCTTACCCGAACCTGACCATGGGCGGGCTTCTCAAAAGCCATTTTGAGAACCGCTTCTTCAACGGCTGGATCGACGCGGTTCTTGACCACAGGCTTCTTCTTGGAAATCTCTTTGAGAGCCTCCTCGCCCCCTGTTTGATATAGATCCTTGAAGCGATAAAAACTGTCCCTGGAGTAACCAAAGACCTTGCAGGCCTCCGACACATTCCCTAACCTTTCGGCCAGCTTAAGCATCCCGATCTTATTCTGAATGATCTTCCGTTCGTTCGTCATTTCGACACTCCCGTCCTGCGAGGTTGACCGCCGGTTGCTAGCTTTACTCCGGTCGCTGCGCTCCCTTCGTGCAGCTAGCAACCGGCAATGCCTTCCTCTATCCAATGGTGAGTGTCAGATCAAGTCTAATTTTCTACAGATGAAGACCATGAAGTAGACATCGACCAAACCTTTCATTGTCCATTTCTTCTTGCACGCAAAGTCGCACTGCCAAAGCGTTTCGGCGTGGCGTTTCAAGAACTTGTGCCAAGTATCTGGATGATCGCCGGGCGCAGGTTCAAATCCCGCGGCGACGATCACGTTCTTCACTGTTTGCCGAGAAACGTGAACGCCCATTCGGCGCAACTCTTGCAGAATCTTCGTGTAGCCGAACCCGGTTTCTTTTCGGATCCGGATGATCGTGTCTCGCACGTCCTCCTCAACCTTCGGCCGGCCGGTACCGCGTTTGGCTGATCGCTTCTCTGGGGTTGGCGTGTTGTTCTCCATTTTGCGAACCCAACGGCGAAACGTCGAATACGACACGATGGTCATTACATCCTTGATCTTCCCGCCCAGTTTCCTGCCGTGTTTGACGAGCGTGTTCCTTTCACGATTGTCCAACGTGACGCGGCCGGGTAACTTGGAGCGAAGGATTTCATTCTCTGCTTTCAGGTAGCGAATTTGCTGAGCAAGTTCCTGCCGTGTCAACGACGCCAGCAGTGTCAAAAGCGGGTGGACAATGTTGACCATCGAGAGCTGAAAAGCCTTGCAAATCCTGTAACAATCGGAGTGGCAGAGTATTTGTACCCCGCTGAAACGATGAGCCTATCGGCCGATCCGTTCCTCGCAATCGCCAACCGACTGCGTAGTAAGACTCAGCGGCGATATCGAATCTCTCGCCGCCGATCGATTGATTCAATCGGCAAAGCCAACGACTACGAGACTCGGTATCGGCCTCTTCAAACTCGCGTGTCTGTTAACCGCACACGCCGATAAATTTTGCGGTAGCAGTAACAGACCGCTGGTTAACAGGTTGCTGTTAACCCCTTTCGCAAATCATGCCTGATTGTCCCAATGCCCGAAGTGGCAACCTGACGGGATACGAAACCACGAAGTCATGCAGAAAAGCAGGTCAAATCAATGCGCAGGCAGAGACGACTTGCCGAGAGCGTCCTGTACGGGGAGGATTCGTGCAGTGATGTGCAACAATGCAATCAGTCCGACTGCCGAGTATTGATACTGATCGCCATGTGCGAAAGATCGTGACCGTAGGCATCACGCACCACGTTCAACCGCATCACGGCGCTGGTAGCCGTCGGCATTACATAAGCCACGAATCAGGCTCGTTCGTGGCGGAGGCAGTGACCGCCGCACATCCCGACGGTCAACTGGGACAAGCAACGCCGCCGCTTCAAGAAGCTTACCGGTTCTTCCGGTCGTACGGACTAGAGATAGCGTGAACGTCAGAGAATCTCCGCTATGTCGCGAAGAATTTACGCTTGTGCGAATTTTGCCACCAAGTGAAAGTGGTTCGTCAACGTAGTAATTTAGCGTCCGATGCTCGCATTCGAGTGATTACTGACGCACGTCAGCTTCAATGCAGTAGAGGGATTTCGCGCCGCGGAGAAAGAGTTGACTGCCGGCGAGAGCGGGGGATGCGTCAAAGCGATCGTCGAGACGATTGGTGGCTATTTCATTGAAGGTGCTGGATCGCTGAATGACCAAGGTTGTTCCGTCTCGACCAGTGATGTAGACACGTCCTGATGCCCCAACTGGCGATGCGTAGAGATTGGATACCTGGCCGATTCGTTCGGGGCCAAAAACTGTTTCGCCGGTCTTGGAGTTCACGCAGGTGAGGATCGACTGGTTCGATTGGTTGTAGAAGAGCAAGCCATCATAAAGAAGCGGTGATGGGATGTAGGGTGTGCCGCGGTCTCGCTTCCAGAGAATCTTTTCACTACCAGTGATATCTCCGGTTTCGGTGAAGGGAAGTGCTAACGCAGCGTATCCCTGGTAGCCGCTCATGCAAATCACGTAGTCGCCGTCGATGACTGGGCACGGGGTGACGTTGCCGGTCAGTCCGCGGCATTGCCAGATGATCTCGCCTGAATCGAGGTCATAACTGCGGACAGCGGCCGAGGCCGCCGTGATGACTTGCGTTTTCCCGCTATGCTGGATCACTCTCGGTGTTGCCCAGGCGTTGTCTTCATCTCGCTCGCGCTGCCAAAGGGTGTTTCCAGTCTTGGCATCTAGCACTTCGATGGAGCTTTGGCCTGCGTGGTCACGAACGATCACAAGTTTGCCATCATGCAGAACTGGTGAACAACCTTCGCCGAGGCTGGAGCCCACCTCGGCTTCCCCGAGGTCTCGCTCCCAAAGCTTGTTGCCGTCGAGGTCGTAGCAATACAGGCCAGCCGATCCGAACCAGCAATACAAGTGCTTTCCGTCCGTCGTGGGCGATGCCGACGCAAAATCGTTGTCATTGTGTGCGCCTTCGTGCGGAATCTTCGTTGTTGCAGTGCGCCGCCACAATTCCTTACCACTGTCACGATCAAGGCATAGCACCACGAATGCGTGTTCTGTATTCGGGCGTTTGATGTCGAAGAAGTTGGTCTTCGGCTGGTCTTTTGGATCGGGAATTGAAGTGTTCTTCACGCCCGTGTCGATTGCCGTTAAGAGGAAGACCTTGTCGTTCCAAACGATCGGAGTCGACGTTCCTCGTCCATCTACCGAGACCTTCCATTTGACGTTCTTGTCTTCGCTCCACTCGATCGGTGGATTGGCCGTTCGGGATACGCCCGTTGCTTCAGGGCCTCGCCACTGGTGCCAGTTTTCCTTCGGTGAATCACCAAAAGTGAAGGAATGCGTAAGTGACAGAACCAAGAACGCAATTGAGGTGAGGGAGGTCTTCATAGTTGGGTTGTTGCTCTCGAAGTGTTTGCTTCTAACTTGGTGTGGCCAACGGAACCTAAAACTGGAGTGTTCCTGAGCTGGTTCCGAATCGCTCTGAGTCGATCCCGGTATTGTTCAGCAAGTTGACAAACAAATTGCACAATGGTGTATTGCTATCTGCGTTATGGGCGACATAACTTCCATGCTCATAGCCGCCACCGGCAACGAAGATGGGCAGATTCCTTGGGTCGTGCGAGTTTGCATTGCCAAGGTTACTGCCAAAGAGTACGGAGGTGTTGTCCAGCAAGCGCTCTCCGGATTCTGACGACTTTGCCATCCGCGTCAAAAGCCCTGCGAAGCTGCTCAGGATCGCAGTCTCGATGATCTTCAGCTGTTTGATTTTGTCAGGATCCCGGCCGTGATGCGATAGATTGTGATGCTCGGCAGTCACGCCACTGATCTTGGGGACGACGAGATGGTCCTGGATCACGAGCGTGACGATTCGCGATGAATCCGTTTGTAGAATCAGCGGAATCAGGTTCAACATGGCCTTGGTTCGACCGATGAGGTCTGCAGGATCCGCGATGTCGTGCGGCGGTTCTTCATCGATCTTTGGTTTTGGGCGGTCAAGCCAGCTTTGCCTCTCCACAAGCTCCGTCTCGGCCTCGCGAATGGCTTCGTAGTACTCATCTAACTGGTGTCGGTCTTGAACACTTGCGACTCGGCACAATGATCGTGTCTGCTCTGCCACGCTATCAAGAATACTGCGACCGTCCGCGAGTCTCTGGCGTACGCGACGAGTTTCGCCCGGCGTTCCCTGCAGAAACAGTTTGGAGAACAGCGACGAAGGGCGATCCTCCGCTGGAATCATGACGCCGTTGCTTGTGTAGGACTGACTTTTCTTTCCGTTGCTGCTCAGCGCGATAGATGGGAAACGGGTGACACTTCCTAGCGTTTTCGCCGCAAACTGATCGAGCGATATCGAATTCTTGAAACCGGCTAGTCCAGGATTTCGTGCCGATGTCAGCCAGGTCAATTCGGTGTCGTGCGGCTGCTTTCCGTTTTGGTCGGGATGCGACAATCCAGAGAATAAAGTGAAGTCCTGCCGGTGTTCTTTCAATAGACTCAGATACTCCGTGTTCTCGTAATCACGTTCAGGAGTCTTTGGGAATAACGACGGAGGATGCAGACCAAGAGTGCTGCAGATCAACACCATTCGCCTGGGAGGTTCAACTTGCTCGCGTCCGAACGATGGGCTCATCGATTCTAGCAGCGGCAACGCAACCGCAATGCCGGAAGCCTTGAGGAGTGTGCGGCGTTGTAGACGAGTTTTCATTATCGATGCCTGAACATTCTGCTAGAGATGACGTGATGGATGAGATCGCGCAGCGGATACCCGTCTTCGCTCGTGGACGCCAAGATTCGCTCGATCTCCTCTCGGTCTGCAAATTCGATTTCTCCACCTGTTGAGAATACGACCAGCTTGGAGACTAGGTTTCGCGCGAGCTGCTCTTCCGATGCTCTCAAGTGCTGCTTGAATTCCCGAAAATCTTCAAAGCGAACACCGCCTTCCGTCACGCCGGATGCATCCACGGGAAGCCCAAGGTCGTAGTCCTTGTGCAAGAACCGAAGTCCCGCATTGAGTTCACGCTGGACGCCTTTGCTATTGCGATACCGTTCTCGAAAATTCCCAACGGGGTCAAAACACTCCATCGCAAATCCAGGTGGATCAATCCTGCGGTGGCACGCTGCACAGGTTTCGATCTCCTGGTGTTTTTGCAGCGTCTCGCGAATGGTCGTTGCCCCACGCGTGTCTGGCTCGATGGAGCCCACGTTAGGCGGCGGCGGACTCGTCGGTACGCCCAGCAGGTTGGTGAGAATGAAATTTCCACGGCGTACGGGTGAAGTGGTCGTCCCGTTGGCAGTGACCTTCGCAATCGAAGCATGTGCCAGGATTCCCCCGCGTACGTTATCCAGGGGCAATTCAACCTTGCGAATGTGTTCTCCTTCGACACCCGGGATTCCGTAGTGTTCTGCCAAGCGTCGATTGAGAAACGCAAAATCTGATTCGATGAGATTCGCCACGCCTAGATTCGCGTCAATCAAATGCGCGAAGAACTGGCGAGTCTCAGCAAGCATGCTCTGTCGAAGTACGTCGTCGTACTCAGGGTACAAGTAAACGTCGGGAGTGGTCGCGTCGATGTGGTCGAGATCCAGCCACTGATCGAGAAAGGCCTCGACGAAGCGGTCAAACTTCGGGTCATCAAGCATCCGGCTTATTTGTTTCTCAAAGTTTTTTGGTTCCGACAGTAGCCCTTCTTCAGCGAGGCGATTTAGTTCTTCATCGGGAATACTGCGCCAAAGGAAGTAAGACAGTCGAGTCGCCAGATCCTGATCGTTCAATACTCCAGGACCGCCCGCTAGATAGAGCAACTGTGGTGAGATCAGGATGGTGCGGAGCGGAATCCGAGCCGCGTCAACCAAACTGCTTTCTGATTCCAAGCTGGATATAGCGAGCGAGACCAATTCATCCAGTTCTTTCTTGGTGGGGGCTCTGCGAAACGCCTTACTCGCGAACTCTGCGGTCAAACTTCGAAGAGACTCTTCTGGTGTCACGGTAATCGATGGTTTGTATCCTACAAGCACGACGCGCGAGCGAGTGTGTTTTGACTCGTGAGACTCACTCGCTTGCGCTTCGTGCTGGTATGCTTCCCATTCAACATTGGGAAACAGATCTTGAGTCCGTTGCGGCGGCCATGTGTCTTCTAACGGGCCTTCAACGGTTACCTCGCGAATCTTCACACCTTCACCACCAAAGGTGCTTGCGGGCTGCCCGTTGTAGATCACGCGTCCATCGATTGCCGGATCTAATTCGTCTGCACTGACATAGATGTAATCATCTGGACGCAAATAGGTAGCGGTTTCAACGTCCCGATAGTTCCTTTCATCGACAAGATCCCACGCCGCAATCAACGCACTATCACCTTGCTGATCGTTCTGGCGTTTCAAACTTAAAGTGATGGAGGAACGAGGCTGATGCGCAGCCGCCTTGATTCGGAGTCGATATCGCCCCGCAACTGGAGGACGGAATCCAGAGGCGTCGCTGCGGAATACAAAATTCTCTCCGCGAAACGTCACGACGTCTTGATCGGTTTTGAAAATCGTTCCACCACCGCGACGGACGGGCCGGTCTACCCACATCTGAATGTAGGGTGAGTGAAAATAGTTGATTTTGCGCGGCGACATCATCGGCTTTTCACCAACTTGAATCGCCTCGTCGAGTGCATGGTCGGCTGCATTGAGCAAACTACGCACATGAACGCTTGACATTTCTTGAGACCTTGCGGCGACGTCAAAGCCTGATGCTTCGTTCTCGGGAGGCAAGTGCTTGGCGATATTGCCACCGATCCCCAACAAGTCGTGAAGCGTATTCTCGTACTCTTGCCGACTTAGTCGTCTGGAAGGAACACGCCCAATTTCTTGCTGGCGTAGGCGATTGACTCTTGTGAGTTCCGTTCGAAGATCTGATAGCCAGGCTCGACGAGACTCCGCATTTGGCTGGGGATCGGATTCAGGAGGCATCTCATGCCGCTCAACACGATCGAACACCTTCACCCACGTGCGAAAGACATCTTCGTTCTCAAGGTCGAACCCTAGCGAAGTCAAGTCCAAACTCGTATCCGTATCCGCATCGTGGCATGCGACACAGGATTCTTCGATGAATACGGTAAAATCCGCGTCCCAGTCAGCCGCCGTAGCAAAAGCCTGCGATAGAAAGATAAGCAGAATCGTGACTACGAGCTTCACTTGCCATCCTCCTTGAATGCGTAAATAGCCGAGTGGGTTCGCACGTAGAGGCAATCGCCCAATACCGCAGGAGTTGCATAGACACCTTCACTCATTTGGTTCGAAGCAATCATCTTGGCTGTCTCGCCAAGCGTCATGACGACGATTCGGCCGCGTCCATCAGCAATGTAAATCCGCCCTGCCGCGATGATGGGTGAAGCGTAGTGTGTGCCATTTCCACCGGTGCGTTTGCGATAGACTCGCTCACCAGATTCCAAATCAATGCAGGTCAATTGCCCACCGTTCTTAACGAGATAGACGTAGCGTCCATCACTGATTGGTGAAGGCACCTCGGGTATTCCCTGTGTTTCCAAGGTGACTACTTCATCGTCCGCCAGCACACCGTCGCTGTCGGCCGGTAGCGAAAGCAAACCGTGGTTTTTGTAACCGCTTCGGAACCGTTCGATATCTTGCATTTGTCGCTTCCATTCGTCCGCACTGATTCCTTCATCGTTGTTGCGGTCGACACTTCGAAAGCGAATGGAAGCACCGTTCTCCGGAGCTTCGATTCCTTCTGGCCGATGAAAGATCCAAAGCTTCGGAAACTCTGATTGCTGAATGACACCATCCGAGTTGGCATCGTGGCCTTCAACCAGCTTGGGAAAGTCGGGGAATTCAGGTCGCAATGCAGGTTCGCCCATTTTGTTCCATGCTGCGACAATAACGCGTCCACGCACAAATAGAGGCGTGCTGGTTGCAGTTGTCGCGCACTTTGTTACCCACCGCTGCTCGCCCGTTTCTATATCGAAACCTTGTACCGCGCGGGCGCCGTGAAGAACTAGCAGGTCATCTTGAACAATCGGAATCGCGGTGCAAGCGAGTTCCGCATGAAAAGGCTCTGCCTGAAGCGTCTTCCAAAGTTCCGTGCCAGTTCGCTTATCAACAGCCAACAAGAAATGGTCGACAAAGTTTCCTCGGTAAAGAATGACTTTGTCATCCGCGATGATGGGTGAAATCGCATTTCCGGCGTAGGATTTGGTGCATGGCAGCGGTAAGTCCCACTCCTTGTTCCCATCGAAATCAAAACAGACAAGACCATACGAGCCGAAGTAGGCGACGACACGTTCGCCGTCGGTCGCTGGCGTACTGCTCGCAGGATTGAAAGAAGGGTGGCCGCGTTCGATCTCTTTTGCATCAACCGCTCTCTCCCAGCGAATCTCCCCTCGATGCCGATCAATCGCGACGACGCTGAGCCGTTTCTCGTTCTGGTCAAAGGTAGTCAGGAAAATCAGATCGCCGCTGACGATTGGCGAACTATGCCCCGACTTTATTTCTAATCGCCAGAGTAAGTTGTTTTCGGGGCCAAACTGTACCGGCGGATTAGCGTCGGACGCCACGCCTGCCCCATTCGGGCCGCGAAACTGCGTCCAATCGGCTCGAGCCAGTGCCCCACCGAATAGCAAATACCAGCACGACGCGCCAGCGAGTGAGATCAATCTCCAATCTAGAGTCGTCCGGAGATTCCTCGCGCTATTTGCTTCGCTTACTCGCTTGCGCTTCGTGCTAGTGCTCATTGACTGGCTCCGCTTGTTTGGAGGTATGCCAGCAAGTCGTAAATTTCCTCTTCCGTAAACGTGTCCAAGAGCCCTTCCGGCATGGTCGAAACATCAGAGACCCGGCGTTGTTCGATCGCCGACTTCGCGATCAATTCGGTCTTTTCCGGCTTGAGTAGATTTGGGATGAAGCGAATGGAATCTGCGGTCTCTTCGATTACCAAACCAGTGAGCAGGCGACCGTCATCGACCAGAATCAACTGTGTTTGAAAGTCCTTGTGGATCTCACTCGATGGTTTGACGACCTGTTGCAGCAGCTTTGCCCCGCGGAATCGTTTGGTGACATCCGTCAGATCCGGGCCAAGCTTCTTTTCGCCGGGTCCAATGTTATGGCAGCGGCTGCATGTCGCTTGTTCAAAGACAAGTTTTCCACGTTTAACGTTGCGCTGGCTTAGGTTATTCGGCGCGTCGCCAAAGTAGTGATGTTGCCACTTCTCCACGAAGCGACGTTCCACGGGTACGTCGCTGGTGGCCACGTGCTCGAGGATTCGTATAAACATCTTTCCATCGCGGCTGCGTGAAGGATTTGCCTGGCGAAATTCGTTCCAAAGCTTTCCAACGAGGCCGCGATTCTGAGGTGGCATTTCGGCCATCCGTTTGTCGACGTATTCTTGATGCGGCATGGTTCGATAGGCAGCGGGCAATTCCGCTTGGTCGATCTTTGCAAACAAGGCGGTGTTGTCACTTTGTGTGGGGCGGTTCGTCTTCGCCGCAGTGGCGAGATTTCCGATGTCATGATTGCCGTCGTAATGTTTTGGTGAAAGTTTGATGCCTCCGCCTTCTGGCAGTACCTTCGGTAGGGAAATACGGATCACCGCTCCAACACCGCGTTCCATGTGGCGAGCTGGGCCTGACGTGCTGGTCCAAACATTGCCGTCGTCATCAAACTCGATTTCCCGCGTGTAGGAAACTCGCGTGGGCAGACGGTATTCGACCAGAGTCTCAGTCTTTGGATCGAAGCGGTTGATGGTGTCGTTACCGGTGCCGCACACCCAAACGATGCCATCTTTGTCGACATTCAGCGCGTACGGAATCTGATTCTCGGCATCGGGCAGCTCGTAGACCGTCCAGTGTTCGGTGTCGGGATTAAACTTTGCGAAGACGCCGGAACCAAAACCTGGCGCCCAGACCATTCCATCGGGTGCGATGTGCAAACGACGAGGGCCTCGGAAGGGCGGGTTCCATTCCTTGATGTCGCCGTCAGGAGCGGTCGGATCGATTCGACCGATGCGGTTGCCATTCAGCTTGGAATACCAAATGGTTCCATCAACGGGCGAATAGTCAATTCCGTACGGCGTGATGCCTCGCGATTCACCGCGCCCCGCACCCATCGCCTGTCCCGCACTGAGCAGTTTGTATTCCTTCACGAAGTGGGTTTCGGGGTGGATGGAATAGCACGAATTGGCGCCTGCGTCGGTGTACCAGATCAGCCCTTCCGGATCCTCTGGGTTGATTCGCAGCGTGTGGGGATAACTACCGCGTGGTTTGGGAGCCTCCGCACTGCTGTAGGTCTCGAACTCTTGTGTTTCGACGTCATAGCGCACCATCTGGCCCGTTGCGCACATGGTGGTCCACATGCTGCCATCGTTTGCGGTTTCGATTGAGTGAGGGCCATATGTGCCACGTGGGTATTGCTGTGCTCGCTGCGCTCCGGTCCTTGGATCGAGTACGAGCAAGCGATGCTGGCTGATATTAACCGCGTAGATGTTGCCGTCTGGGCCAATTTCCAAGTCGTGGAAGGAACCTTTCAGTGGTTCATCCAATTCCCACATGGTGATTGTTGCAGCTGCTGCAGCTCCGGTGGGCGGAGGTGGCGGTTGAAACGCAGGCCATTTCTTTACGGCATCATCTTTGTAGGTCTCCATCAAACGCTGAACAATGGTGTTTTGCGTGTGTGGATAAAGACCACCAAACCCATCCATGCGACGAATCATCGTCTCCCAGTCGACGGGCTCCTCGGGTGTTCGGAATCCGACGGTACCGATCTGATGACAGTAGGAACACATCATCTTGAAGTTCATGCGATCGCGCGGGTCGTCGAATTTCAACATACTCAGCGCGCTGCTTGCAGGACGCTGCAGTTCGAGTTCTTCACCTTCGGCCAGACGGGTTTTGATTGTAAGGTCTTCGGTTCCGGGAGCCACATCGGATCGCCACTCGTCTGCAATTCCCATCAGTCGTGTCCGCACGTGATGATTCACGCTGCGAAGCCCGTTGATGCTGAAGGTTCCATCATCCCCGGTAAAGACTGAGATCCACTTGCGGTGTTCGTCATCAATCGCCGAGACCGTCACGCCAGCAACTCCCTTGCCGGATTCATCGAGGATTCTGCCAGCGATCGCATTCTCAGGCGACTCGACGGCCAAAGCGACCGCGGACGATAGAAACAAATGGGCAACTGTGATGCACGCCAAAATGCGCGGTGGTCTTTTGAAAATTGGTTGTCGGTTCATTCAATATCTCCGGTCGTGTCCAACACGGTGGCATTTAGGATGAGTGGGCGGAATTTGGCAGCGGGCACGTCGCTGAGTGTTTGCAAAAACGCAATGATCCGATCAGCGGTCGGTTCATCGAGTGAAATCACTTTGTGGGCTTCCGAGTCCAACGATTTGCTCAACTGTTGTCGCGTGTAGGTGCGATTTCGCAATGTCGGCACTGGTTGGTCGCGATTCACATGCCCTAAAGCAGGAAGTTGATGGCAGGTGAAGCAGCTTTCCGAACCTGTCCCGATCCCGGCGGCAAGCTTGAAGCCTTCGAAAGCATCCCGCTTCATTGTCGGAGGCAGTTTGATTTGGACTCG
This sequence comes from Kothea flammea, assembly GCF_052161645.1. Lineage (GTDB taxonomy): Bacteria > Planctomycetota > Planctomycetia > Pirellulales > Pirellulaceae > Laterigemmans. The sequence continues at coordinate 3,505,737 of NZ_CP197414.1, read as the reverse complement.
GCCTTCCTGATTGGCGAGTCGACTTTCGATTCTTGACGCAAGTCCCGCTTGATCTTCGAGTGCTTCGACTTCAATCGGAATCCGATTCATGTAGGCAAAGGCATCGAACGGAGATCGATAGTCGGAGGAGAACCGATGGACCAGCGTTGTGGGCTCGCGGGATGGGGCAGGATTGTCCGATGACCAATCAAACGCCTCATCAGAAGCACTCTTTGAGATCTTCAGTAGCTGTGATTTCATCTTCGCATAGATCAATGGTTCGCGAATCGCGATGTTTGTTTTCTGCGCTGGATCTGTTCTGAGGTCATAAAGTTCGAAGCGAGTGAACTGAGTTTGCTTCAAGCCAGGAATCCACGATTCGTGAAACTGATTCAAGCGAATGAACTGGCCCCGCAGTCGCTCGGCTTCTGAATCGCGGAAGCCTTCGAAGAGTTGCTTATCAAGGGTGGAGCCACGAGTCTCTTCGTCGAAGATGCCTTTTTCACGGAGCAGCGCTTCGATGCGATTCTTGATCTCAACAAGAGCTTCGTAATCCTTCGGAAGTCTGCCGTCACGATATGCGACCATGTTGAATCGTCCATCGCGGATGGCAACAGCGGGACCGGACAGCGGTAGGTACCAAAAGAGCGGCTGTGTGCGTTCGAACCATTCCGTTTGTCTCGGCGAACTGTTACCGATCAACTCCCGAACAAGCAGTTGCGAAAGGTCGGCTCCATCAAGATGTACGGGCGGGGGATCGATTCCGGTGATACCGCAAATCGTCGGAAGCAGGTCCACAAGTCCGGCCGGCTCATCTTCAACCATCCCCGCCAAGATATGACCTGGCCAATAGAAGATACCTGGAACTCGTATCCCACCTTCGAAGTTCGATCCTTTAGTGCCCCGCAGTTTGCCGACTCGATCTGCGCGATAGCTGCCATTGTCTGAGGAATAGATAATCAGAGTGTTTTCTGGCTCGTCGATCTCGTGGAGTTTCTCAACCAGCCTGTTGATCGCTTGATCGGTATTCGCGATTGTTGCGGAGTAGACCGCCGCTGGGTCAGACTGCTCACCGTACTGGCGGACCAAACCTTCGGGAGCCGCCAGCGGTGCGTGTGGTTCATGGAACCAAATATTGACGAGGAAAGGCCGATCATCATCTGACCGATTCTCAAGCCACGAGACGGCTTCATCAACAACAAGGTCGCACGCATACCCTTCCAGCATGCCGACAGGTTTTCCGTTGCGAATGAAATTCCGTGGATTGTGATGTGACGGCTGAGCGTTATTGCCCGTTGCAAACCAGTAATCGAAGCCGTGATCAGCGGGCGTAGGCTTATCCGGAAACTTGTTCGACGGAAGTCCGAGGTGCCATTTTCCGAAATGCGCCGTTGCGTAGCCACCTCGCTGCAATACTTCTGCGATCGTCACTTCCGCCTTTGGCAAATGGGATCGTTGGTCATCGTCGTTGATCCAACTGTAGATACTGGCACGGACGTTTGTTCGCCCGGTTAGTAGAACCGCTCGCGACGGCGAACAGACAGCAGCCCCCGAATAAAAGTTGGTAAAACGCATCCCACCGCTTGCCAGTTGGTCGAGCGTTGGCGTCTTAACAGGGCCGTCATAGCACCCGATGTCCTTCCAGCCCAGGTCGTCTGAAAGTAGAACAATGATGTTTGGTCTGCGTTCACCGGCAAGCGTTGTTGTGAAAGGCGACAAGGCGATGCACACGCAGATGAGCTGCAGAGATTGATAACTCGTGTTTGTCTTCATCACTTAAAATTCAGCGTGCCGCGGTCATAAGAATTCCCCAAAGTAAATTCATCCGTCGCGGTTTTCCTTGTCAGCAGTTTTGTAGGTTGTTCGACGCCACTACTCAGCCGCCCGGATCAAGCGAACTTGGATCGGCCGGGCAGTCGCAAGCGTGAAGTCGAGCGTATCATCATCGGTCAGTTGGTAGCGAAGTGTGATCTGGCCCTTATTGCCGTCTCCATCGGTGTAGCCCAGGTTAAGGACGGCTGCGTCATCTTTCTTAAATGTCCAGGTGCCCAGGTTAGACGAGCCAGTGCTATCGGCGCCGACCTGGAAGGTGTCGCCATTGGCCGCGTTGAGGCTGATCAGTGAAACCGATGTGCGACTGGGGTCGATGGATTCAGCTTCGATCACTCGCTCTTTGATTTTCCACTGGAACGATAGTTTGAGACCTTCACCTTGGGAGGCTTCGTCGACCCACGTGCCAATCAGGCGGTCCCAGCCGGACCGCTTCAGCACGTCAGCCAAAGTCTTCGGCTTTGACTGCTTGGTGTCTTCGTCATCGTCATCCTTTTCTTGTGGATTTGCCTCAGCAACGGTCAGGATGAAGTCATTGCTAAACTGGCCGCTGGGGTTTTGCAGTTGCAGTAAGTGCATGCCGTTCTCGGGTCGATGCCTGAGGTCGATCACGACTTGTTCATTGTCTTGAATCGCAACTTCGCCGGCGACTCGATGTCCATCAATGAAGATGCGAGCCCCCGGGTCAACGTGACGTCCACTGACCAGCATTTTGGATTCACCAGGATACAACACGGGGAACTTTTGCTTTCCGCGTTGCTTCTCGATCGGTCCGACCGTCCAGATGATTGGCTGCGGATGTTCAACGTCACAATGTACTCCGTGACGAGCGGTGAGTGTGATCGTCAATTGTTCCGCGTTAACTTTTTTAACGAGCTGATCGCGAGTGAAAGACGAACCACTCGATTGTTCGTGGTATCGACCATCCTCGCCGAACTGCAAGTTGACTGCGGAGGATGAATCGCCTCCGCTGCGAACTCCATTACCCTGCAGCACGACCGCACCATCCCGCGACGCCTGTTCGAGAGCAGCCAGTAGTTCGAGTGTCGATTCGTCGGCAATCGAATCCCCCGTCAGCGTCACCTGCCGCGCGAACGCGCCGGAGTATCCCGTGCTCATTTCCAGCACCATGTCCCACACGGGATTGAAACGTTCGCGGCCTCCCCATGAAAAACGCCAGATGTCTTCTTCCGACTGCCCACGCTCGGCAACTTCGCGATAAAACGGAAACTCATGGATGTTCAGTCGCCCCTGGGGAAGAATCAGAAAGCGATCATAAGCACCTCGCCAAGTCGGCGCATCCATGCCGGTGCCTGGCGTGTTGGTGCTGACCAGATGCGGCATGCGATGACAATCGCCGCAGACGTTCGCTGTGGGCTTGGTCGGATCGTTGTCACCATCAATGTGGAAAAGGCGAAAGCCGTCGCGAGCTCGCTGAGTCAGTTCGCTGGTGTACGGTCGACGCTGGGCGGGAGGATAGGGAACACCCAGCAGAAACGTCGCCATGTCGTCTCGCTGAGCCGCCGAAAGCCGACCGATTTTGTCTTCATCGTTTTTGAAACTCTCGTCCGCGAACGCCATCGTCGAAGCGAGTCCGCCATCAATCAGATGTCGCACGCTGTTGGCGGCATCGCCCTTCACCGAGTTGGGCTCAACGCTGGTGTAGATGTGAGCGCTATTATTGCCGCCATAGGGATCGCCCGGAATTCCGTCCCAGTGATAAGGCTCGGTGTCGCGTAGTCCGCGGACCGGCATCGTGCTGCGGGGCATGATCTGATCACCGCCAGTGACGACGGGCGTCTTCAGAACCCAAAGCAGCTGGTCGGTATGTCCATCGGGATGACAACTAGCGCACGAAAATGTTCCGGTCGACGAAGCCGCCGCCGTCTCGAACGCCATTCGCCCTCGTTTGACCGCTGGGTGAGTTGGATCGCTAAGCGTGATGGTCGAGATGACCTGCGGATCCGCAAGATTTTTCAAGTCGACAAGGCTCACGGTGTTGGCGACCGCGTTGAGCACCCATGCCGAAGCAAGTCCCCCGTCGGTTTGCTCAAGTGCGATTCCTCGCGGAACGGCGTCCACATCGACGCGACCCAACACCTTGCCGCTGTTGACGTCAACAGTAAAAACTTTGTCCGAAGCAGCAGCCGAGACGACCAGCGTTGAATCGTCGTCACTGATTTGAATCGCAAATGGTGTGGCCAGAGCCTGTCCCGGCTCTGGATGCATCGGCGGAAGAGGTTCCAAATCGATGAACTCTGGCTGTCGCGATTCGCCCTCACCACCGAGTTCGACGCGCGTGATTCGGTTCAAAAATGCTCGGTTCTCGAGCTGACTCAAGTCGTGCTTCTTTGTTCCGGAGCGCCCGTTAACATCGTTACGTGCGTCGGTCTGGGCGATGAATACTGTGCCGTCCGAGGCGACGGTCAGACCGTACAGCAACGTCCCCAGCGAATCGACGGTATCGATAAGCTGATCCGTTTCGATGTCAAAGACGAACAGGTCGCGGTCCGGCACTTCGGGATGTTTAACGATGTCGACAACATGTCCGATCGACAACACATTGTTGTGGATGATGGAATGTTCCCACGCATCGAACGTCACCAGATCACCATCGATGTCATCCTTTCTGCCACCGGAAAGCTGCGTCTTATTGTTGGACTCAAACGGAATGACAAAGAGTTTTCCGTCGCGAACCGTGATGGCTCGCGGGTCCTGAGCCGGTATCGTTATTCGTCTAGTGACCTGTCGAGAAGCCACGTCGACAACGGCAATTTGGTTCTCCGATGATAGAGCGACGTATGCCTTGTCGTTGCTCGCGAAGGCGATTCCAACTGGCTCATCAAAGGTTGTCGCACGTTTTGAATCGAACTCCTGAACTGTGGCGACGACGTGCAAGTAAGTTGGACTGGTCAAATCATTGTCGATGACGCTGACGCAGTCTGAAACATGGTTCGACACCCAGATTTCCTTGCCGTCCGGTCGAACCGCAATGCTGACCGGATCGACACCCACCGGAATGCGATGCGCCAGCTTCCGTGTTTCAATGTCGATGACATCAACCGTGTCGGCGGGTGTGTTGACGACGAAGACACGGTTACCACTGATGGCAATCGGGTTGGTGTGTGGGCTGACAAACGTTGGATGGCCAACAACCTGAAATTCTGGTGGTTCCGGATTGCCTGCACTGGCCGTTTTTACATCAGGCCCCATCGCAATGCCGGCAGGAGGCTGGCCCGCTGGCAGGAGCAGCAGTACGGCAACGACGGCAATCGAGGACAACGTAAGGAACGGACGCGAAATAAGTTTCTGGTAGCGAAAGTCGTCAAGACTTTCGCTAGGGACAAATCGGAAAGTTGTATCGAGACAATTTTGATGTCGTATCGTTTTCATTAAGTTGACTCCTGGATTGCGGGCGTTGGAACCTGTATTGTCGGCTCCGCCGTTGGTTTGCTTTCCTCACGTCCTGGATATCGTCTTCCATTCAGTAGAGCACCCAGCCATGTGTTTCTCACGCCTATCTGATAGCTGACAAGCAGCAAGCCAGTCGTGGCCGAACAAACGAATCCGAACTTCAGCAGAGAGGGCAACGACCAGTCGCGTACAAAAAACTGCAGCAGTATGACGAGTGGAATATGGGCCAGATAAAGCCAGTACGACGAATCGGACAGATAGCGAACCCAGAAACGCGGCGAGCGAAAGAAGCGGTTGAATAAGCCCAGCATTCCAAACGACATCACCCATGTGTAGCTGACTTGCATGACCGCGAACAGGATTCGACCGCTGGTCTGTTCCGGTCCCTGCAGAGCGAGCCCAAACGGAAAAAGGATGAGGATTGCTGCTGCGAGTTTCCACCAATATCCGCCGCCAACGGCGACCGCTTGATCGTTCGCGCCGAAGTAGATCGCTCCGTAACCGAAAAATATGGCGTAGTACGCCAGCACGGCTGGCAGCGGCAGCAAACCGACAGACGTGTCTGGTCCATACGCGTATTGCGAACTGGCCATGAAATACTGAGGCACGGCAGCAAGTGGGATCAGCCAGACGTAGCGCAGCCATGACGTGAGCCACCTGTTTGAAACGGCTGGGACTCGCAGTGTCTGAAGCAGCTTCACAATCAACACGAAACCGCAGACGAACCAACACAGGAACCAGAGAAACCACAAGTGGTGAAAGACGGGAACATAGAAGAGCAATGCGATGAGCCCACTCAATACGTCTTCTCGTCCATCACTGGCGACTGCTATCGAAACCGATCGTCCAGTTTGATCTTCGATGGCTTGTGCGATCCGCTTTCGTCCATCCAACAGATCCTCTTGATCAACCGGAACCTGCACCAGCTTTGCGATGTACGCAGTGGTCGCCCAGTCCAGGGAGAGTAGCTGCTCAGGCGTCGCACCTTCATTATTCTTTAATTCCAGACTCGCCCCCGCATCCAGTAAAATCTCGGCAACTTCGGCTCGGCCGAACAGGCAGGCCACATGCAACGGAGCCGCCCCTTGCGCATTTTTCGCATCAACATTGCCTCCGTTCTGTAAGTAAGCACTGAGTGAATCCAGGTCGCCCATCACTACTGCAGCCGACACGTCGATATCGACAGCACCACGTTGTTCGGCGGGCTCCTCAACGTCCGCATTATCCGTCACCAACTCGGCCGATTCAGAGGCGGGTTGTGATCGCACGTAGCTTGAAACCACCCCCATCACTGGAATGATCGTCAACATCGCCAGCACCATCGGCAGAAAAATGCGTTTGAAGCGATGGACCAGCAGTGCTCTTAGTCCACGTTTCTTCCACAGCATCGCCGTGAAGAATCCGCTGACCAGAAAGAACAGTGGCATTCTCCATCCATGAATCGACGCCAACAGAATTGCGTAAAGCCCGCTGGACTGCGAGTCTTGCACGCCCCAGATCACACCCATTCCCGGAATGAACGACATCGCGGCGTGCAGAACAATTCCCAGCAACATTGCGAATCCTCGCAACGCGTCAAGATCGTGCCGCCGAGTTGATACCGAGCTGCTCATCAATTGTCTTCCTTCGACGAAAGGCTCTGTTGATCCTCAAACTTAAGGGTGAAGAAGAAACGCTTGCTCGGCGGTGCCACTTCCCAGGTGTGGGTGGCTACCGTCACGGCATGACCGTCCTTGCATGCAGTTAAGGCCTGAGTTGTTTGCTTGGCGTTTTGCTTGGTCACCCATGTTGCAACGAACTCTACTGCCGGAGTCCCATCTGGCAGCTTGGTTTCGCTTTGTTTGACCATTTCAGCCGTGCCATTGCCGGCCTGTTTCAGAGTTTCAACGTAGCGCCGGGCGGCCTGTTCGGCATCTTCTGATTGGCTGATACTGATGGAAAGCGTGTTGAAAGCTTTTTTTGCATGGAACACATTGCCGCCAGTCGCATTTCCTCGAGCAAACTCTCCAGGGATCTGGATGGTGAAAGCTGGTTTGTCGCGATACTCGAATAGGTAAGGCTGTCGTAGTGCCGCGAGTTGAGCTTTGCTTTGCTCAGGTGTCAGGCGAACCGGTCGTGGGGCGTCTTTGCGCAGCGCGTTTTCAATCGAGGTCTTATACACCCAGGCAGTGTCTGGAGATGGTCCGTGGTCAGCGACGAAGCCCCCGAAGTAGATCACCTTCCCTTTTTCAGACTCAAAAGGGGAGACTTCATAGGTTCGAACCGACTGCAACGGGATCTTCTCAACGGTGGTTGGGCCGTTCACTTCGTTCAACCAGTATTGAGCGTGTTTGTCGCGGATCGCATACATCGCGCCGGCATAAAAGCCTCCTCGCTCATTGCCTTGCCAACATGGAAACTGACGCCCGCCGACCCAGCACTCAAACCCCATCAGAAAAGCTTGCTCTTTGGTAGCTGGATTCAAGACCGGCAGAATGTTGTTGTAGCCAGCCAACGCATAGTAGACGGGATTGCCGGAGAGGTACTCGCTCATCAGATCTGCGACACATTCTTCCTTAGTGTGCGAGTACTTGCCGGTTTCATCCTGATCGAGTCGGACGACACAACTTCGGGACTTCGAGTCGGGCGCCCACACAAACAACAGTGATTCGCTCGGTCCCTCGGGATTTGGAATGACCGACAGTCCGCGGACGCCTCCCACCGGCGAAGCGACGGGGCCTTTCGATAGCTGACTCGCATCGAAGATCATCGAATGAGTCGGAGAGGGACCGTCATTCCTTCGGTAGATCTTTGTTCCGCTGGAATAGACGAGCGAATCATTGGCCTCGACGATTGCGAGCGAGCGTTTGTCTAAGCGCCCGGGCTCCGGAGTTTTATCCCATCGAATTTTTCCCGGCACATCCGCATCGTAGACTCCGGTGAAAATCCCGAGCAGGCCGACGGGCAAGAACAGGCGGTCCACGCCGGTGACCCGGTCTCGATAAACCGTCATGCACCGAGTTGAGTTGTTCTCGCCGCTCTCACCGGTGCCGCTCATCAAGACAGTTTTTCCCCACGCACCCGTGTCGTCATCACGAACAAAGACGTTGATGTCGGCGCCTTGAGGGTTCGGAGAGTATGCAGTGGCGATCAGCAGTGTGACGGGCCTATCCAGACGGTTGCCTGCACCATCCGTTTCAAAGGTGACTGACTTAAGATTCTCCGCACGCAGATTGTTGGGGCCTAACTCAAGGTCGACTTCCCATTTCCCGTTCGGGCTGTCAAGCCTGAGAATCTGGGACCATGCCGTTTTTGGATCTTTGCCGCCGTACCAAATGTTGCTTGGCTCCATCCAGTAGCTATTGGCGGCGTAGAGCTTGCCTTTGTGACCTTCCAGGTGAAGGATCTCAGACCCGCCAACGTAACGCCCTTGGCCGTCCACATATCCCGACTTGTAGGATTGCGTCCATTCGGGCTCGGCAATCATGCGTGGCTTCTGATTCCGTCTGCCAAGCGCTTTCCGGTCTGGTTTGTTGAAACCTGCTTTGTGCGGATAGTCTCCGCCGACGATGCGTCTTGGTGCACTACCGGCTGGCGGAATGATCCATTCTGCGCCGGGCGTGTTTTCGGGACCACTCTTCCACGCTGCTATAAGTTCATCGAGATCTTCCTCCAAACTTCCGGGATCATCCGGAGGCATGTGTTGATTAGGATCCCAATCGTTGCGCATGAACAGACTCATCGTGCTCATTCCGACACGGTGGCACTCGAAACAGGCATTGCCTTCGAGGTGGACCGTTCGCATGTCCCAGTTCTCTCCGCCGATGACGTAGTACGGCGAATCTTTGTCGAGTGCTGGTACAACGCTCTCATCTGTGCCTGGGAGCTTCGCGGCATTGATAAAGTCATTGGTAATGAACGGATCGGCCTGATGACACTCCACGCACTGGACTCTTCCCGGGGTAACGAATGCACGATTAAACTCATCCGGATCGTCAATCCAAGGCATGACGCCTCGCATTCGCCAGGTCTTCTCATCGAGACTGATCCAAGGACGGAGGTTACTCCCGTTGCTTTCGAAGAACGCTGTAGCTCCCGTCTTCTTGTTGTATCCAATCATTTGCACCGAACCATCGATCTTCTCGAAGTCGACTGTCGAGTTACGACCGAAACTGATCCAAATTACATCGGGCATTGACTCTCCTTCGGCCGTGCGGCCCACATGGCGCTGTAACGTGGAGCCTGAAACGGTGGCCTTGCCGAGGTAGGTGCGGTTGTCGCACGCCGTGCCCAGATTTCCATAGGCGCGCTTGCCGTTGACAAACAGCGGAATCTCAACAGCCCTGCTCAAGTCAACTCGCGGCGGAACTCCAAGCTGAGGTTCGATTAGTTTGGCGTATTCATAGGCGTTCTCGGGAAAGTCGTGCCCACTGTCATCACGCCCCCTTTTCTCTGCCCCTTTTCCGACAAGCTTCAACCACTCAACCACTTCCGCTTTGGTGGCTTGGCCTTGTTCGATCTTCCTGCGGATGTCAGCGTTCGATTCAAGTGCCTCCTCATAGATCCGGTCCCAGTCGGTTGTGTCTGAAACGGGACTTGTAGATGACTTCCTTGAGGGCTCGCTTTTTTGCTGCCCGTACGATGTGACTTGGAGACATGAAGCCACGGTCAGGAATACCATTAAAACGGCTGTAATTGAGTTTGTCTTATTCATTCGAACTCTCGTCTCGATTATTCATGGCGCAGCGATTGAGTCTCACGTTTCATTCCGTTCATCCGACTCGATCACACCATCCCGCAACCGGATGACCCGCTTAGCGCGTGCGGCAACCTCATCTTCGTGCGTGATCATCACGATGGTCTTTCCGTTGGCGTTTAGCGATTCAAATAACTCAAGCACTTCGTCGGTCGTCTTGGAGTCGAGATTACCTGTGGCTTCGTCGGCAAGTATGAAGTAGGGGTCGTTCACCAGGCTGCGCGCGATTGCAACTCGCTGCTGTTGGCCTCCAGATAATTCCGTCGGCCGGTGATAAATTCGGGATCCGAGCCCGACCATTTCTGCTAGCTCGCGACACTTCGCATTTGCGTCTTTGCCAATCAAGCCCTGATATTGCAACGGAACTTTGATGTTTTCGAGAACGTTGAGTTGTTGCAGAAGATTGTAAGATTGAAATACGAACCCGATTCGTCTGCCACGTATCCGAGAGAGCTGGTAGTCGTTGATTTGTGCGACGTCATCGCCCGCGAGTAGGTAACTGCCACTGGTTGGCCGATCGAGACATCCCAGAACATTGAGTAGCGTACTCTTGCCAGAGCCTGACGGCCCCATGATGGCGATGTACTCGCCGGCCAAGACATTAAACGTGACACCACGTAGAGCATGAACCGTTTCCCCCTTCATGAAATACGTTCTGCGCAGGTCCTGAACGCGAAAAGCAAAGCTCTCCGCTGTAGGCTGGTCGGTGTGTTGCGCTCGAATCATAAGGGCGGTTCATTTTACTAGCACGAAGCGCGAGCGAGTGGCTCGAACATCGTGGGATGGTTCTGGACACTCACTCGCTTGCGCGTCGTGCTAGTATTGGTTGGTTTGAAAAGGAGGCCGGATGCCGCCACTCGTACCTTGTTTGGAGAAACCAGGCTTAATTGAACGGCACCCGACCGTGTGCGTTAGGGTTAACCGCTCAATGAGACGCATCGTGGACATCAAAACTCGAGAGCTTCTCCAATTGTGTTTCTATTCGTGTCGTAACGCTTCGATCGGATCCAAGTAGGCTGCTTTTCGAGCTGGATAGACACCGAACAGGACTCCAACTCCAAGCGAAATACCCAACGAGAGCAGGACGGACCAAAGCGCGATCCTAGGTTCCAATTCATGAACAATGGGAGGTAGTGAGTCTGGCGAAAACGTTGTCACCATCTTCTTGGCGAAGCGAAAGATCGGCCCCACTGAGAGACCGAAGAGGACACCGGCCAATCCGCCACTGGCCGTCAATACCACGGTTTCAATCAGGAACTGCCCGATGATATCGCTGCGAGTCGCACCGAGCGCCCTGCGAACACCAATCTCACGCGTTCGCTCCGTGACCGTTGCCAGCATGATGTTCATGATGCCGATCCCGCCCACGAGCAGCGAAATGCCGGCAATGACGACCAACAAAACATTGAACATCGTTCGCGTACGTTCTGCTTGACGCAATAGCTCCCGTGGAACCACCACTGCATAGTCTTCTTTTTCGTGATACTTCTTGAGCAGTGTTTCAATGATCTGGGCGGTTTCATCAACGTCTTCGATGTCTTCTACCTCAACGGTAATCTGACTCAGTTCGACGTCTTCACCAACGAAGTTCATTCCTTGGCCTCCACCAACCCGCTTCATGACGAGGTCACCGACTCGCTGACGCAGCGTCTTAATCGGAATGTACGCGTCCAGGTTGTAGTCACGGGAATCGAGGCTCCCGCCAATCGCGGCCGAGGCGGTGCGATCTTTGGTTTGTCCGATGACGGTGTAGAACTCGCTTCCGACCCAAATGGTCCGCCCAATCGGATTTTCGTAGGGGAACAGGCGTTTGGCGGTATCGTTAGCCAGAACGATGAGTTTTTCTCCGCGGTCTCGTGTCGAAAGCCAACGTCCGCGTGCAATCTCAAGTCGGTTCAGTTCCAGGTAGTCTTCCGTGCAGCCAACCAGTTTCGTATCCGCGGTACGATCTTCGAGTCGAAGTTCGAACTTAAGTTCACGCATCGGGATTGCGCGACTAATGTTCGGAATGTTCTCGACGATTCTTCGAAAGTCGGCTCGTAACAGTCCGTAGGCTTTAACTCTGCTGTTTGCTTCTTCGTCGCTACCGGCATTCGGTTCCTTGGTGCGGACGATGACGTTCCTCGCGCCCAGTTCCAAGATCTGTTGCTGCGCCCGATAGCTGACGCCTTCTCCCATCGCGACCAACCAGATCACGGTTGACGTTCCAATGAAAATGCCGAGCGCGGCCAGTCCCGCTCGCATTTTTTGGACGAGCAGGCTCTTGATTCCGAGGTCCACTGTTTGAAAGAACTGTGCGATCACGATTTAGTCGCCTCAATCGTGGCACTCTTTGGTTCGCTCGTGTTCGACCCGTCCACTTCTGGATCGTCGGAAGTTGGCTGCTCGAATGCACTCGGATTTAGAAGGACTTCATCGCCTTCGCTCAATCCATCAGCAACAATGCTGAATACATTGTTGCTGTCGCCGAGCGAAATGTTCCGGCGTACCGCTTCCTCGGAGTCCTTGACCCAACAAAACGTTCCGCTTTCTGATTCAACGATGGCTGCGACAGGGATCAGCAAAACATCCTCGTATTCTGCGACCTTGATCTCTACTTCGGCGCTCATGCCTGGACGCAAGCCTTCCCTTGGTGGAAGAGACACATAGGTGTCGTAGCGGACTTGGTTTCCGGTCCACCAACCGGCGGGTTTGGCGATGGAAGCGACTTCGGAGACGCTGCCATCGAGAGTCCCCTCCGTCAGCGTCACTCTTGTCTCCAGTCCGATCTTCAAGCGTTTCACAAGCGACTCGTGGACACCGAGTTTCACTCGCATCTTCTCCAGGTCAGGCATCAGCAAGAGTACTTGGTCCTTGTAAACATTCGTCCCCTCGGCGATCGGTGCGGTTTCCCACTGTGCGGCGTTCGGGTGGATGACCAATCCATCGCGGTCCGCTCGAAGGATACAGTACTGAAGTTCCTCAACGGCGCGGTCTCGTCGAGAGGTATCCGCCATCGCCCGTTCCACATTTGCCTCATGGGTCGCGGCGATCGAAGAAAGATCGCCCTTAAGCGTTTGCAATTGCTCTTTGTAGGTGAAGTCTTCAAGCACCTTGAGTTGAGTCTCCTTCAGCTCAAGAGCGAGCGCCGCTTGTTCGACCGCGAATCGCCGTTCTTCAATCTCCAACTCGCTAACGAATCCACTGCTGGCCATCATCTTCGAATGCTTGAGGCGATCCCGAGCATTCTGCAACGCGGACTTAGAAACCGCGATGTCCTTCTCCATGGACATCACTTCGGTGCGGAACCGTCCTTGATCGTACTCTCCGACGGCTAGCTTTGCTCTGGCCAATCTTGCAGCGGAGGAATCTGCACCGGATTGGGACCAGTTCGCATACTTCGTGCGCTCGTCGACCTGCTCTTGGATGAGCAATGAATCAAGTCGAACGAGTTCATCGCCCTTCTTGACGTAACTGCCACTTTCGACAATCCAGAGGACTGCGTTGCGGCCTCGTACCTTCGACTTGATCTCGTAGTTTTCTTCGCTTTCGAGAATCCCTTGCTCTTCAATGTTCACGACTAAATTGCCACGTGAAATACGGTGGGTCATCCCAGCAAGTATCTCACTTTCGGTAAATAAGAAGCCAGCTGCGCGAGTGATTGCCAAAGCAAGCGACGTGAAAACCGCGAACGCAATGAGCAGCTTGATACTAGCACGCAGCGCAGGCGAGTCTTGACGCGGGTTTACCGCTGCAATGCCAGTCACTCGTTCGCGTTTCGTGCTAGCACTTCCCACTACAGATCCTCAAATCCAAATTCTTGCTCTCGGGATCCACGCAGTGAAGCGGCGGCTTCCTTTTGAGCTCCGGGGACGTTGGCTAACGGATCGAGAATGACCTGCTCTCCCTCGTTCAACCCGCTCTCAACCAAGATGAACATGCTGCTGCTGTCTCCGAGTTCTACGACGCGGCGTTCTGCCCCGGATCTGGTTTTCACCCAACAGATGAACTCGCCTTGAATCTCAAGACACGCGTTCGTCGGAATGGTCAAAACTTTTTCATGACGGGCAAGCACAATTTCTACTTCGGCGCTCATGCCAGGACGCAGGCCTTCCGCCGTGGAAGGTAGGGAAACGATCGTGTCATACTTGACGACATTGCCCGTCCACCAACCGGCGGGCTTTGCGACTTCGGCAACATAGGTAACTTCACCTGTTAGGTTGTCACGATTCAACGTAATGTTCGACTCCATGCCAGATTTCACACGCTCAATAATGGACTCATGAATTCCTACCTTGACCTGCATCTGTGACAGATCTGGCATTAAGAGCAGCGTCTGATCCTTGTTGACCGTACCTCCCTCTTCAATTTTCGGGGCATTCTCCCACTCCTCGCCATCGGGATAGATCACGAGCCCATCGCGCTGGGCAACAATCGTGCAAAGCCCAAGCTCCTCTTTTGCCCGCTCCAGCCGTTTCTTGTCCGCCAGAGCTCGCTCGACATCAGCTTCCCAGGTAGCCTCCGCGACCTTCAACTCGCCTTGTAAGCGAACGAGTTCCTCTTTCTTCGTATAGTTCTCGAGTACTTCAATTCGGGTCTTGATAAGCCCAACATTCATGTCAGCTTGCTCAGATGCAAATTCGCGCTCCTCCACTTCAAGTTCGCTCGCATATTCGCTTCGCGACATCATTTGAGAATGCTTCAGTCGGTTCCTGGAGTTCAAGAGCCGCGATTCGGCAACGGCGAGATCCTTCTGCAAAGAAGAGAGCTCCGAGATGAAACGACCTTGTTCATATTCAGATATCGCAAGTTTTGCTCGTTCTACATCTGCCGCCGATCTCGCGACTTGCGATTCTGCTAAGTGATAGAACTTGGTGCGTTCACTGATCTCTTCTTCGATCGCTAAGGTCTCGAGGCGGATTAACTCATCACCTGCCTTTACATCCGTTCCGCTATCGATCACAAAGGTAATTGTATTGCTACCTCGGACACGACACTTCACTTCCGTGTTGTTCGCACTTTCGAGTGTCCCTTGTTCCGTAACGGACACAATCAACTCGCCTCGGCTGATCGTGTGCGTTGGAGCAGAATCGAGCAACCTGTCGATTGAATCATTGGGCACAACACTTACCCAAGCTATACCGGCAGCAACTAGAATCGCGGCTGCAAGAATGGTCAACTTTATCATGGCTGCGCAGCCTCTTCCGGCGACTCCGCTTCTGAGTCGGAGGTCGACTGCGTCAATGTCATTAGGGCATCCTCCTCTGCCTCTTCAACGAGTGCAGTTGGATTCAGAATCACCTCCTCACCTTCTTTCAGCCCAGCTAAGACTTCGATGAAGACGTCGTTACTATCGCCGAGCTCAATCAGCCTCTTTTCCGGTTCGACTTCTCCCTGGACCCAGCAAAAGATACCGTCCTCGGTTTCGACCACGGCTGCGACGGGAATCAGGAGAACATCGGGATGAACAGCGAGAATCACTTCCACCTCGGCGCTCATGCCTGGCTTCAGCCCTTCGTCCGAAGGCAACTCGATCACTGTGTCGTATTTCACGACGTTTCCAGTCCACCATCCTGCTGGACGCGTCACCGAAGCTACCTCTGAGACGGTCGCCTCAAGCGTTCGATCGGGCAAAGTGACGATCGCTTTCTGTCCCGGGTTCACACGGTCGATCACCGACTCGTGGATTCCCAATTTTAATTGCATCTGGGACAAATCGGGCATCAGCAACAGAACCTGGTCTTTCCGGACCGTCGCGCCTTCGGTGATATCAGGCGTGGACTTCCAAGACGCCGCTGACGGATAGATGATTAAGCCGCCCTTTTCGGCGCGAATCACACAATCCTCCAGCTCTTGAGCCGCACGATCTCGTCGCTTGCTCTCCATCGCCAGCCCGGCTTGGTCAGCGGCAAGTTTAGATTCACTGGCAGTTTTGTTTCCATGCAGAGTCTCGAGCTGCATTTTGCGGGTGAAGTCTTTCAACACCTTGATTTCAGTTTCTTTCACCTTCAGCTCCAACTCCGCCTGGGTCACCGTGAAGGCATTGCCTTCCACCTCGAGATCGGTGACGTAACCTTGGCGAAAGAGCGATTTGGACCGCTCATACATTTTCCGAGCAGTACGCAAGTTGCGCTTGTGAGCGGCGAGTTCTTTCTCCAACGCTTGCAATTGCGACTTAAAGCGCCCTTGCTCGTAGGCGTCAATCGCAATCTTGGCCGTCTCCACATTGGCTTCAGTCTGTGCCAAGGTGGCCTGCGCAATGAAAGTGTTCGTCTTCGTCAGGCTGTGCTGTTCTTCGATAACTTTTGTGTCGAGCCTGACCAGCTCTTGGCCTTTTTCGACGACCGTCCCCGTCGGAACGACGTAAGTTACTGTGCTAAACCCGCGGACCTTGCATTTGATTTCGGTGTTATTGGAACTTTCGAGTGTCCCTTGCTCCGTAACGGAAACCGTCAGTGCCCCCCGCTTAATCGAATGGGTTAGGTACTCTCGAGACTCACTCGAAGATCCCGGCCAAAACGCGGCCCCCGCTGCTGCTCCGATGATTGCGATGAATCCTAGCAACGCCGCGATGCGCGTAGCGCCGCGGTCTCGAGGGAGTTCCTGCGCAATTGGCTCGGCATCGTTGGCAGGAAAGGTCGTTGCAGACATGGAATGGGCAGGGTCACTAATAGGAGTTCTGCATGGCAGAAACTCGATTCCAGGGGAGGGTTGCACCGAGTCGCTCACGAACGCGATTGAGACGTCGCCGCGTAAGAAACCACCATGACCGCCAAATCGTGGACTCCAAATCCGCTAATTTTCTAGAAACTCTGCTGCTGCGGCGGCTTCGACAAAGCGGTTGACTCCGGATTCGCTTGGTGACGTCAGGTCCAGCGGCTGGATCACAACGGGCATTCTAACTGCGTCAGGCCCGCTAACTTGCGGTCGATCGTAGTCGGAACCGTCCGCTTGATCCAACTCAAGCACCTCGACCGGGACAGGTGGTGGCAGTGTCTCCACCTCATCAGATTCAATGGCGACCGAGGGCTCAGCGAAGTCCAAGGAGTTTTCGATCCAGCGTCCTGACGGATCCAACTGCATGATACCCAGCTCGCGATAGAGGCGAAGCCGAGCAGCATAGTAATTGAGCCATGCCGCAAGAAAACTGTTTTGTGAATTCTGCAACGAGCTTTGGGCTCCGAGCAGGTTAATCGCCGTGGTCGGGTTAATTTGGGGACGAGCGCCGGGCTGGACTGGCGGTGGTGGCGTAAGCAGCGCCAGTTGCGTTTGTTCAACCCGCCTCAAAGCGATGGAGACAGCTCGACGCTGAATCTCTAGCTGCAATCTCCGCTGCTCAAGCGTCCGCAATAGGGCTCGCAGTCCCTTCTGCAAAGAGTCGCGCGACTGGATGAAATCTCGACGACTGCGTTGGTATTGAATCAGCGTCTCGCGGTAGCCATTTCGTTCCAACAGTCGTGCCAAGGGAGCATCAAACTCGACTCCCAATCGAAGGGAACTTGTCGACGCTCGGAAATCCACTGGATTGTTCCGTGCCGTTCGGACATCGCCACCACCGGTGATCGATAAATTGGATTTGAGGGCATTGGCTGCAATCTGAATAGCACGCCAACGGTCCACCAGCGCGGCTCGTCCGTTCATGAAGTCCAGCCGATTGGCAAGGGCAATCTGAAACGCAGCTTCGGGTTCCAATTTGACCTGCTCAACCGCAATGACCTCCAGTCGTGCTTGAGCTGGAATCAAGGCGAGTCGTTCAACGAGTTGAACGAAGGACTGAACCCAAGCGGTCAGGTCCACGATTGTCTGCTCTCGCACCTGGTCAGTGAAGGATTCGCGGATTCGTTTTAGTTCGATGGCGGACGCTTCGAATCCAACGTCGCCGGACTCCAGTTCCTTGAAACGTTCGTAGAGTCGCTCACGGTCTCTTTTGAACAGCTCTTTCTCGTCGTCCCTCATCAGCAACTCTCGCTGGGTAACGATGCCATTCATTTGCTCGAGATCATCTCTGGCGATGTCGAACAGCTCTTTCACTGGTTCAATAAAACCTTCGGTTGCCGCAAGCGATCGCTGGGGCTCGGATTCGAGATCGAGCAAGTAGGACTGAATGTCCACGACATCTTGTGCGATTGCTATCGTCTCGCCCATCCAGCTTTCGGTGTCCGCAATCGCCTTGGCCAGAGTCTGCTCTGTCATTTCGTCCAACAGACTATCGAGGCGTTCCGAAGCTCCAGCAAAACGAGCGGAAAGATTGTCGAACTGTGGCTGCAATCGCCTGGCAGATTCAGCGATGGCATCCGGAACATTCTCATCCGTTTGAGAGGATTTCGAAGAAAGCAATTTTTCGAGGGCCGGATAATCGCCTGGCATGTTTCGAGCTTGGCGAGCGGTCGCGTCGATGACCGCCTGCAAACTCAACAAGAATCGGTCAACATCATCGAGATCACCGTCGCCCAATTCCGGAAGCAACTCTTTAAGCTCTCCGATCCTGGATTCCAGGTCAAACAATTCGCCTGCTATTCCCAGGCGACTTTGAAGCTCGAGAATTGAGTCGACAACCGGACTCGACTCGAGTGGTATTAGCTGAAACCCTTCGACAAGCTGTTCATCTACTTCGGTCGGCAAATCCGATGGAAGGCCCAGAATCTGAGTCTTGTAGTTATCGACGGCAAGCTCTAGCCCATTGGTCTGGTCGAGCAAGTTCGAGCGAGTGACTTCGATGTTCTGCCGGAATTGGTCCACCTGCACGATGTCGATCAACTCGTTGTCATAGAGCGCCTCCAAGCGGTCGCGAGTCCTTAGCTGCAGTCGAAGATTTTCTTCGGTGTTGCGTATCTGCTGAGCTTGTTGCAGCAAATCTAGGTAACCGCCTACTCCGCCGAACCCTGAGAAAGACTGTAGGACTGTGCCCTGTCCGGCGCGCTGCGGCCCGTTAACGCCGAGTTCACCAATCACAATCTGAGTGAAAAATCCTTGTCGGAACTGGCTGTAAGCGCGCAGGTTGGCTAGCAGCCGGCGTTCGCTTAGCGTCAATTGCTCCAATGCAATGTGTCGCCCGCCTCCCCGGAGCAATGGTTGGATAAAAGAAAAGTTGGCTAGAGAGCTGGCGAGGCTAACGTCTCCACCGGTGAACTCGAACGCAAATGAATTGGCAAAGCCGACAAGAACTTCACCTGCTGTCGCCAAGCGGCGACTTGCCGATAGGTCACTCGTGACATTCAGCCGATTGCTTTCCGGTCGCGGAAATGGACCAGCGACGACGTAGCCAGTTCCTGGAACAAACCCAATGGTTGCAGGTGCTGTGTTGCCCTGGTGTCGATAGTCAACGGCGTTTCCGCCGAATAATTGGGTATCGAGCCGGAATCGCTCTCCCGTCACATCGAGTGATGACAGATAAAGCGTTTCGAGCGAACGTTGGTGCAGCGGCGCATGCACGTAGGCCAAGCGAACAGCGGAATCAAGGTCGAGCTTGACTCTACCGTCGTCAGCCAGTTCGGTGTATTCCGCCAAACGCACTTGCCACTGGGGATTCTCTAACGCCGATTTCACTCCGTAGTCGCCCCAGTGCTTCCATCCCTTCATGCCATCGACGCATTGCATGTAGCGATGCGAAGCGGGATCATCCGCGGGCATCGGTAAACAGTCGGGATTGTAGGGATCGAAATACCGACTTCGCGGATCCAAATCGATTCCAAGGTCGGACTGTGCCCATCGCGGGTCACAGTTCCGTTCCGCGATGGTGCTGTAAGCCTCGCGATCCGCATTCAATCGGTGCTGAGTTTGGGAGCAACCGCAGAGGGACAGCCCCGTTAGGAGGCAAGCAGTCAGGCCCGGAAGGTATCGCTTCAAATGAGGACGGCGCACGGAGAAACCTCTTCTGATCGCGCTGGCTAGAACGCAAATGTGTAAAATGATGTCTCCTGGTTTCTCCCCGGTTGTTATCGTTGATCCGATGCTGCCGACATGAGCACCTATGCCGGTTGTCGGGCGCAAGGCTCCTAACCGTTACAGCCGGAACTTGTTTGATTGTCAAAATAGGGACAACGAGGCAATATTCGCAATATCCAGAGAATCATGTCCACGATTCTGGCCTCAGGGCGGTACTTCTGAGGAACCCGGCAGTTCGACCGATTGAGAACCATCAGGAGAAACAAACCATTGGATATGTCGAACGAGAGCGAGCCAATTGCACCCAGTGAAGAGCGACGCGATCGTATCTTGCGGTCCGCATTTGAGTGTCGAGAAGAACTCGTCACCTATGCGAGAACGCTGCTGGGTAACTTCGCGGCGGCAGAGGATGCCGTTCAGGAAGCCATGCTGGCTGTGGTTGCAAAGCACGATCAATTCGAGGAAGGAACTTCCGCCCTGGCTTGGTGCCGTTCGATCGTCCGCATCGAAGTTCTGAGGGCCAAACGGCGGCATCAACGTGAACGCACCCTGGCGCAAAGGGTGCTTGATGACGCGATTGACGCGGCCTTTGACGAGTTTCAAAGCTCCCGCACTTCGCATGAGCGAGAACTCAGGCGGGATGCCCTTGCGCGGTGCATCGGGCAGATCTCCGATCGCGGAAAACGCGTCCTGGAGGCGCGGTTCATAGATGAACTTGGCTATCCTCAGATTGGAGAGCGACTCTCCATGTCAATGGAAGCGGTTCGCAAGGCACTGTTTCGAGTCAAAAAACAAGTCCGTGAATGCGTCGAAACTCGATTGAGAGCGGCACAATGAGCATCGATACCAGCACGACGCGCAAGCGAGTGAACCCTCGAACGTCGTTCGGTCATGCGGTCACTTGCTCATTCGGTCACTTGCTTGCGCTGCGTGCTAGTATGCGAACAGCCATGCGCCGTGCTCGTAAATGTTCTTCTACTTCCAGGAGTGCGCAATGAACGATTGGGATGACTTGGTCGATCGCCACTTGTTTGGAGAACTCAGCGAATCCGAGATGGAGCGACTGGCCGAGTTGCTCGATAGCGACCCGAGCTTGCGAAAAGATTTCATCCAGCGGGCATCATGGGAAACGGAATTGGCGGAGGTGCTCCGTACCGGAGGCAACGACGAATCCCGTACTTTCGATGCCTCGATTGCCGGACAGTTGGAAACGCTACAAGGTCGATCCATTCATTTTCTACGTGCGATGCTGGCGATCGCCGCCGTCGCCATTTTGATGCTCTCGGCGCTGCTGTTTACTTCACAGACCAAGTTGAAGGTTGCGAATTCTAAGGATACGCCTGTGGAGCCAGATCCTGTCGCCAAGATTACTGGATTAACCGGATCCATGATTTGGACGGGTGACCGGGGGGATATCTTGCGCGAGATCTCTGTCGGATCAGAACTCACCGGCGGAACAATCGAGGGGCTATCCCCGGACTCTTGGTTCGAGCTGCGATTCAACGACGGCTCTGAGGTAACCATCTCGGGCGCGTCCATGTTGACGTTCAGCGACGATGGGCAGAAACGGCTACGGCTGCGCGAAGGTCGCATGTCTGCCGATGTTTCTCCGCAACCAGACGGCAAGCCAATGGTCATTCAAACGCGCACGGCCACACTGACGGTACTGGGTACTAGTTTCGACGTTGAGGCAGACCTGCCAGCCACTTCCGTCAGTGTTCGAGAAGGCACAGTGCGCGTGGCACGAACGAGTGATGGCAAAGAGATCGATGTACCCGCCAACCACCGGGTAATTGCCGCAGCCGACCAGGAATTAGAACGCAGGCAGATAACGGGCGTCGTCCATCGGTGGAAAAGTCGCATCGATCAAGGGCCCGACGAAACCTTCGGCAAATGGTTGGCTGCAACTGACACGGATCCTCCCTTATTGAGGGCCGTAGCCTACAACCCGAAGCAGGCTCCTCATGTAGTCCTTTACTTGCTTGGTCTAGGAGTCCGCAACGATGACGCCACTCCGGTGCAATTGAATTCCGATTCGCACTTTGAGATTCATGGAAAGACGGAAGTTGAGACCGACATCTATTTCGGGATTGAAGTCGCCTACGGGACGGGAGACTACGCAGGAAAGTTTCGCGCCAAGTGCACCGTCGAGCGAGACGCTTCAGGCAATTTTGTGGCCAGCGCCGATCTTCCCGACTTCGAGCTCGACCCTTCCGTTGCCGCATTCAAAGACAAACTGGCTCCTTCGCCCGAAGGCCTATTTGTTAACGGAGTCTGGAGCTTCACCCATTCCGAGACTCCATCAGGACTGCGAATCAGCGCGGTTGAGTTGACTGCAGGAATCCACGAAACGAACCAGTCTCAGAGGTAAGGTGCATGCAGATTCTCTGGGGAACACTCATGTCCGCCATCGGCATATTTGTGCTGGTGTGCGGAACTTTGAAGACGGAGTTCATTGTCTATCGCCTGCTCGTGGCGAGATCACGGATTGCGTTGGGCGAAGGAGACGCCGTCCATCGCTTCTATCAACTAGTTGGTATCATCCTGATTGTTCTAGGAATACTCTGGGCATTGGGAATGATCTGGAAGCAATAGCTTCACGCTCAAGCCAAAATGATCTGCCCACTCTGATTGATGCACATGACATCGAACCACGCGCTACGAATGAATACCAGCACAAGATCGATACTTGCTCTTTTTGTAGTCTTCTTTTCTTTCACGACTGCATTGGCAGCTGACAACTGGCCGCGATTCCGTGGACCTGATGGGCGTGGCGTCGCAGCGGACAACCCGGCACTCCCAAGTAAGTGGAGCAAGAACGAAAACGTAGCTTGGGCTGCGGATGTTCCCGGATTGGGATGGGCGTCACCCGTTGTTTGGGGTGACAGGGTGTTCGTGACCACGGTCGTATCCGACGGAGAAACGCGTGAACCCAAGAAGGGACTCTATCTTGGCCAAGGCGTACGAGAACCCTCGAAGGGAATTCACCACTGGCTTGTACTCTGTTTCGATCTAGAAACTGGGGCGGAACTTTGGCGACACGAGGCCCATAGTGGTCAGCCCAAAGTGCCGCGCCATCCTAAAAGCACGTATGCTGCTGAGACACCTACCACGGACGGCCAGCGACTGTACGTCCTCTTTGGCGATGTTGGCTTGTTTTGTTTTTCGCTCACAGGCGAGCTGCTTTGGGAGCAAGCGATCGAACCCAAGAAGACCTTCATGGACTACGGTGCTGCAGCGTCACCTGTCGTGCATGAGGGACAGGTCTTTGTTGTCTATGACAATCTTGAAGGATCCTGGATCGCCGCGTTCGACGCGAAAACGGGCAAGCAGAATTGGCGAAAGCCGCGAGATGAAACGCGATCTTGGGCAACGCCCTTGGTATGGCAAAACGAACTGCGTACAGAGATCGTTGTTCCCGGCCTCAATCGCAATCGCAGCTATTCCCTTAGCGGTGAACTGCTATGGGAATTCGATGGTCAAATGTCCTCACTGGTGATTCCTTCGCCTTTCGCAGCTCATGGAATGGTCTACCTTGCATCAGGATACGTCGGCGATAGCCATCGACCGACGTTTGCCATCGAGCCTGGCGGAGAAGGCAACCTTACCAAGCAAGGTGAGTTTGCCGATAGCCCGTACATCGAGTGGTACCAGCCGAAAGCGTCTCCCTATAACACGAGTCAGATTGTCGTCGACGATTTCCTCTACACAGTCTACGACCAAGGCTTCATTACCTGCCATGATGCCAAGACTGGTGACGAGGTATTTGGCAAACGCCGATTTCCCAAGGGAGCCTCGTTCACCGCATCCCCCTGGTCTTACAACGGGAGACTCTTTTGCTTGAGCGAGGATGGCGACACCTACGTGTTGAACGTAGGTCCGGAGTATGAATTACTTGAAACGAACTCGCTCGACGAGTTGTGTATCGCTTGCCCGGCAGTTTCCGGCGGTAAGCTTCTGATCCGAACTGCTTCCAAAGTCTATTGCCTTACGGAACCAAAGTCCGCGAAAGCGTCTGATGCCGCATTTCACGAAGCGGAGTCACTTGTCGAGCGCGGAGTGGAATCCGGGAAAGCCGCGGGGGCAAGTCATCTGGTCGTTCGTAGTGGCGAGGTGATTCACTCGCACTCCGCTGGAGTCCGCGACATCGAGACGGGCGAACCACTGCGAGGTGACACCGTGGTGCGTATCTACTCGATGACCAAACCGATCACATCGGTTGCCGCGATGACGCTGTTTGAAAAAGGCAAGTTTCAGCTGGATGATCCCGTTGCCAAATTCATTCCCGCTTTCAGTCAAGCAACGGTCTGGGACAGCACAGCGAAAATGGCGATCGCCCCCAAGCGACCGATAACCGTAAGAGATGTGTTTCGTCACACGACCGGCTATGCGTACGGCGGCAATGGGAACGAAGAGCTCGAAAAGCGTTATCGCGAGGCCGGTCTGCAATACCGTCCTCCAGCCGGCATGTTGCCTCCAGACATGTCGATTGAAGAAGCCGCAGACCGCCTGGCCACCATCCCTGCACATCATCATCCCGGTGAACGATTTACTTATGGGTTCAGTTCAGATCTACTGGGACGTCTCATTGAAATATGGTCAGGGAGATCATTGGATCAGTATCTAGAAGAGGCAGTCCTTGCGCCACTTGATATGAATGACACAGCCTTTCAAGTACGGCCTGACTCAAAAGCCCGCTTCGCGAGTTGCCATACAAAGGTGGGCGGTCGATTAGCCATTCTGGACAAATCGACGGATAGCGATTTTGTGACCGGCTTCGAGTTTCTCTCTGGCGGCGGCGGTCTTGTTTCAACAGCGAACGACTACGCCAAGTTCTGTGAGATGTTGGTCGGTGGTGGAAAACGAGGCGAAGCCCAGATCCTGAAACCTGATACTTTGCAGTTGATGTACACGGATCAGCTCAAAGGAGTCCAAGGTGACTTTCGTTTCGGGCTAGGCTTTGCCATCAACGACATCGAAGTCGGCGAAGGAGAACAGCGTCGCCAGGTGCAGGAATATTCGTGGGGCGGATACGCGAGCACCGACTTCCGACTTGTCCCAGAACTAAATCTGTTTCAGATCTTTATTCGCCAACACATTCCCTCCAATCACGGCCTCGCTGCCGACGCCTTCGAGATTATTTACAGGCGAGTAGAGTAGCCCAAGAACAGGAATGCACGGTCGCAGAAGATTGGGAGCATTCCGTCTGGATTGCCATGCAGTATAGACTCGTCAGCAACCGAATTGTTCACGCAGCGTGGTAGGATTTTAGGTGCCCACCGAGCTCAGTGTGGCAGACAAGTCTCTGCTTGGTCAAATCAACGACACTTGGGGCGTCCTGGTTACGAACCGGCGGAAGTTGGTCTCGCCCCGTATGTCCGCGGCGAAGGTTGTACCAATCCTGCGACACGCGAAGGATGTGGTCGAGATGCTTCTCGTTGACAACGCAGAAAGCATTCAGAACTTCGTGCTTGAGCGTCTGAATGACGCGCTCGACAAACGCTTGCAAGTTCGGCGATCGAGCTGGCGTCTTCTTGATCTTGCAGCCAGATGAACGAAAGACTTCGTCAAACGAGTCGACGTACTTTGAGTCTTGGTCTCGCTGCAGAATCTCACACGGAAGTCCCTTGTCTTGAAGGAACATGTCGAAGTTGCGGGCCTGCTGCGTAGTCCATTCACCGGTCGGATTGGCTGTGCACGGCGACACCCATATGCGCCGCGTTTCAACATGGATGAAGACAAGGAAGTAGAGATCGACCATGCCCTTGATGTTCCATTTCCGCTTTGAAGCGAAGTCGCACTGCCACATAGTAGCCGCATGGCGTTTCAGGAAGTCCGACCACGTATCGGGATGGTCGCTGGGATCGGGACCAAGGCCAGCTTCGACCAAGATATTCTTTACCGTCTGCCGTGAGATCCGATGGCCGAGTCGGCGCATTGCTTGGACGATCTTGGTGTAGCCCCATCCAGTTTCTTCTCGGATCCGGATGATCGCGTCGGCGATGCTCTCGTCTGTTCGTGGACGGCCAGGCTTGTTCTCCGACTTCGAATTCGGCCGTTTCGTCGGCCCGTCTTCAATTGTCCGGATCCAGCGACGAAAGGTCGAATAGCTGACGATGGAGATCAGCTCTTTGATCCGCGGGCCAAGCTTTTTGCCATGGCGTACCAACCGCCGTCGTTCCTGATTGTTCAGCGTAATCCGATCGGGTAACTTACTCCGAAGGATTGCATTCTCCGCTTTCAGGTAAGTCACTTGCTGAGCCAATTCCTGCCGAGTCAGTGACGCAAGCAGTGTCAAAAGCGGGTGAAGGATCGCGGCCATTCGTGCTGCCGATTTCCTTGTAGATCCTGGAATAATCGGGGTGGCATCATTTTTTTAACCCGCTGAAACGGCGAGCGTACGGAAGGATTCTTCCGCCGCAATGGCCGCAGGCTTGAACCGTGCTTTGCCGTTCGAATCGCGGTCGTGCCGTTCAGAAAAATCGGAACAGATTGCCAGCGGTGAAGACCTTACGGGCGACATTCTCTCTCCCTGTTAACCACTCGCAGACATGCGGGAAAAAGCAGCGTCGGTTAACAGCAACGTCCCATATAGATTTCGCATCTGCGCCACCCGAGAACGGATCAAAAGGGACGGCAAGTACATTGCAACAGGCGTATTCAGCACGAAAATGCCTGCAAAATCTGCCGACTCTCTCCGGATTGGTTTTGTACGGGGAGGGTTGGCTGTTGCTCATACCGAATGCCTTTGCAACGGAACTGAATGTCTCGGCCTCGTCGGTCCCAATGTGATCGCTAACCACCGCGACGATACCGCCGCGAAGTCACGCAGCCCTTGCAGGTTGGTTCGCGGATATCTATGAGCAACTGCTTCGCGACCTGCAATCGGCCGGCAACGCAGACGAGTTCTACACGCCCCGAGCCGTCACTCAGTTCATCGTCGATCAAGTCAATCCGCAGCTCGGTGAAACCGTCATGGACCCCGCCTGCGGCACCGGCGGGTTTCTGACTTGCACAATCGAACACCTCCGCAGGCAAGCCAAGAACGAACAAGACGAACAAACCATCCAGGATCGCTTTTCGGGCATCGAGAAAAAACACCTGCCGCACATTTTGTGCATGACCAACCTGTTGCTGCACGGCATCGACGTTCCCTCCAACGTTCGACATGACAACACGCTATCGCGGCCGCAGCGAGACTGGGGGCCGAAGGAACGCGTCGACTGCGTCGTCACCAATCCGCCATTTGGTGGCATGGAAGAGGAAGGCATCGAAGCCAACTTTCCCGCCGAGTTTCGGACGCGTGAAACGGCCGATCTGTTTCTGGTCCTATTGATGAAAATTCTCAAGCCCGGTGGTCGAGCCGGTTTGGTTATCCCTGACGGCACGCTGTTCGGCGAAGGCGTGAAGACGCGGATCAAAGAATCGCTGCTGACCGACTGCAATCTGCACACGATCGCTCGGCTGCCCAACAATTACATGAAGAACGGCACGTTGATGCGTCAAGTCATCAACAAGATCAACACCATCGACTTCAACGCCTCCGACGATCGCCACATGTTCGGCGATAAGCTTCACGCAGTTGCCCCTCGATCTGCGACAACCGAGCGATGAACGATAACGCTGTGTTCGCGCGAACCCCATCATTCTCAATCGCTTGATGCCAGTACCGCCGCACATGAATCCAGCACGCCACTTCGCGCACGCGACCGCCCGCGTAAATGCAGTCGTATCCTGCATACGCATCGGCTTGAAGATAGCCTTCGTATCCTGCAAGAAAATTCAATGGCCCGTCACGTTTTCGGTCAATCGTAAAATCATAAACCGCATAGGGGTGCAACCAATCGCCAAGGTAAGGCCAAAACTTTGCTTCCCGAGCGATACCCGCGCCAGGCTCGAGCATCTTGATCGAAGTGTCATCGGTGTGAATGACTTGCGACTCCAGCACCAGATGCTTCATTCGCATCACCAGCGGACGTGCAAGTGCCGCCAACGTGATCAGCCAACCACACAGCGTGCTGCGACGAATCTCAACTCCGGTTCGCAGGAAGATATCTTCAAGGCGATAGAGCGGCGTGTGGTCGCCAAACTTAGAGAGTGTTACGTGCGCACATAGCCCAGGGCCGGGCAGGCCCTTCTCAATCGGTTGCGGTGGCTTGGGCGCGACGACGACGTTTTCCCCACAACTCTGGCAGGCGTACTTCACGCGGTCGTGCTGAATCACTTCGACACGGGCAGGAATGATCTCGATCTGCTTGCTGCTCTCGACCGCGAACTCGGTGCAGGTCTCGCCGCAGCACTGACACTTGCGTTCTTCTTCGGGCAACTCGTGGCGGAGCACTTGCGTTGGCTCGATGTCCGACAAGTTGCGGCGACCGTGACCGCGCCGCTTTCTTTTCTTGCCAGGTGGTTCTTCCTCTTCAGTGCTCCCGTCTTCCGCTTCGGCACGAAGTTCATCAGCAAGCTCTTTGAGTTCGTCGATCGAAAACAACATCAACTGGTCTGGGTCAATGCGTTCTTGCTGCGAACCACGAACTTTCAAAAGCAATAGTTTGATTTGATGGCGAAGTGTTGCAACGAGCCGGTCTTTTTCGGCGATCGTTTGTGAGAATTGCTCTTCGAGTGCCGTGCGCTGGGCGGCCGCTTCATTGGCACGCGCATTCGCATCCTGAAGCTGTTGCTTCAGTCGCTCGTTTTCTCGTTTGAGTTTCGCGGCATCCATGGTGTTTTTTACGCGCATGGGAGATATCGGTTCGATAGAAAAAGAAAATTTTTAAAAGAAAAACGCTCACCCGATTGATGCCAATCTGGTGAGCGTTTTATGAGTTTAAAGAGCGCTGAAAATCGATCGCTACACGATCACTTGCTCGTCCATATCATTCGTTTGCGAGTCCTTTAGCTTGAAGCGTTTTCGACGACGAACATGCTCATAATCAAGGCCGCGGATGAGCATGATCAGATCTTCGCGATTCATCTCGGCCACGCACTTGTTGGCGTCGACCGTCGGCATCTGGAACGTTCCCTGCTCAAGTCTGCGGTACCAAATCGCCAGTCCGTCTCCGTCCCAGTACAACACTTTCAGCTTGTCGCGCCTGCGATTGACGAACAAGAACAGGTGACCTGATAGCGGGTCCAGTTCAAGGACACCTGATACGAGCCCTTGCAGACCGTCAAAGCCTTTTCGCATATCGGTCGGTGAAGTAGCGACGAAGATGCGAGTCGATGAAGCGATGCTGATCATGATGCGGCCACCTTGACGATCGCAGCGATCCACGCAGCGACCCGATCGGTGTCAGTCGCCGCTCCAACTCGCAAGCTGAACCCGCCCGGGATGCCAATCTCGATGACGGCATCTTCACTCGGGGTTGGAGTGGTGGCTGCGTGGGGCGCCTTTGAATCGACGAGCCGCACGGGAATCAGCTGGGGAGAGCTGGACTTTGCCTCAGGCATTTGATCACGCGTTCTCAACTCGCGCCGCCAGAAATAGAACGAAGCCTCCGAGAGTGCTTGCCGCTGACAAAACGCTCGCACTGTTAAGCCGCTGTTGGCATACTCTGCCAGCGATAATCGCCAAAACTCTTCCTTCTCGACCGATCGTTTCGAACTGGCCATCAATAGGCTCCAAAGGTTAGGGAAAACAAATCCTTCTAACCTAACGACCACCGCAAGATGCAGTTCACCGAACGCTCATTTTGGTTCCGATTTGGATTTCGAATAATTATCAAATCATGGGGGCGAAAGAAAGTTAAGAATCTTGCTGACGGACTCCATCGATTTTGGCAGTTCGCTGAGCAGTTCTAGCACGTCACTGATTAGCGGAATGACCTGGTCCAACTGCTTGTTGATCGTATCAACCAATTCTTTGGCAGTTTGTTGATCCAGGTCCAGCCTGACAGCGCCTGAACCACGCAGCTTTATTTGGTCACCAAGCACCAATTCAAACGAACCGCTGACGCGGAACCGGTTCCGCTGCTCTCGCTTCGCTATCCCACGCCGTTTGCCCTTCCGCTGGTGACTCTTCGCCGACTCCTGTTCGATTTGCTCCGTGTCGTGTGCTCGCGGGCGTGAAAGCGATTTGCGACGATGTTGTTTTTTTCGGGGAGGCTTCGCTTGTGCAACATTCTGCTTCTCCGCTGTGACACTGTTTTGGACAGCTCCTTTCTGGGAAGCTGCTTTGCTCAGTCCATCATCTGCGACGACAGGCGATCCCATCGTTAACATCAAAAACGCGGAAAAGAATAGCGCACGAATGACGGGATCAATGCGAGACCGATGTTTTCGATCAGTGATCTGGAGCATAACGGATCAGTTGTTGCAAGAGAAAGGGGTGCTGCGATAGGTGCCAATTGGAGTTAGCCGGCAGGTGGGATACTTCCCTGGGCATCGTGCACTTGAGTGGCTTCAAGCAGTCGTCGCTTCCTCAAGTCGACCAATAATCTTAGTGTCTAGCTTGAAAGTTGGCTTTCTGGTAGGAGGCACTCAGATCTACTGGACACTTGGCAGTGTACTTGGTTTTCGAAACAATTTCCCATCCTGATTAAATGACTTCATTTCGAAGGTTACAGTTCCGAAACAAACCATGGCGGAATTACGCTCCAATCGCTGCGGCGCTCTGCTGTGACAGTTGGCTGGCCGGCCTACATCGCTTACCAATCAAGCCAACTTTCTGGTATCGCTTCCCTTGCCGACCATATCGAGATAGTACATCGCCATCCCCGTCGCGGCACCAATTGGGTAAGCGATGTAAGCCTTGGCGATAATGAAGGTAAACGAAGCTGGCGGAGCCACCAGCAGTGCTCCTAATATTGGCGAAACTAGGCCGAAGGCGAGCCAAGTACTCTTGTCGCGACCACGCAGCGCGATTGATGCTGAAACCCAAAGCACCACCGAAGCCAACATTACGTAATTGGGCCAAAATTCACCAACGGCTGGGAAGTAGGGAGAACCCCAGTACATGCTCGCCAGCCCCAACCAGCCCATGCTTGCGGCCAGTAATACGACAATCGGCATTTTTATTAGCGATGACCTTAAAGATGACGACATTGTTTACTCTCACCGGATTGGTGGCGGGTAGTCTTTGGAACATTAGCGAAGGATCATCGCAGAACCAATATTTTAACAGCTGTCGCGTTGCGATGCTGGGGTAATCAAACCGATAGTTTTCGTCGCTGCCCCCGCGGATCAGCGGCAGGCTACAATTAAGTTTGACATCAGTCGGCAATGTACCGCGAATCGAATCGGCGAAACCGCCGAATCCATGAGTGCTTCAATTCCCGTGTGTTCACTAACATAGATGGATAGACCGACCGCCGGTCCCGATGTATCCCGGTTAATCGCTGGCCAGATTCGAGAAGCGGCCCAGTCAGGGGGTGAGTGCAGTCCATGGAGACGTCAGCGCCATTGGCCAGTTGTGACTCTATATCTACGCGACGGGATCGCGAGTCTTATGGAAAACCCTTACCGTACCACGCAAGCAGAACCAGAAAAACCCAACTTCGCGAACCAGGAGAGCGGTAAGCAAATTGTTATTAAGTTCTGTGTGTTCACCTTTTTAGCTTTCAGCCTCGTCATTTCCACTGCGGTGATGGTGCTGGGGTTCGGAAGCCTACTGCCATTCTGAGATCGGTGGATTACCTGTAACGACCAACTATGTTTCCGCGCCGGTTTCACTTCCCATCCGTCACACAGAGAGTGTTTTCTGATCGTGATCGACCGCATCGCCATAGCCGGATACCGATCGATTCAGTCGATCGTATTACGACTGGGGCAATTGAACGTCGTGACTGGCGCGAATGGGGCTGGCAAGTCAAATCTTTATCGTGCCCTGAGATTACTTGCGGATGTCGCTGCCGGACGACTCGCCGATTCGCTCGCTTGCGAGGGCGGTTTCGATTCCGTCCGCTGGGCCGGACCGAAGAGGAACGTAAAAGATCCGGTTAGTCTCCGACTGGAGTTGACGGCTGAACCGCTGAGCTACTGTTTTGACCTCGGTCTGCCGCAACCGAGTGAATCGATGTTTGCTGGGGATCCTGAGATGAAGCGGGAGTGTTTGTGGCGAGGTGTTGGCATGTATCCGCGGAACCTATGTGCTGACCGTCGGGGCGCAACGCTTTGCTGTCGAGGTGCATCCGGTAAATGGCAGGACATTGAAATGCTGCTGCCGCGGCCTGGGAGTATGTTGTCCGAGTACGCCGATCCTTTGGCCGCTACCGACTTGATCATCATGCGAGAGAGCCTGCGTCGTTGGCGTCTCTACGACACCTTTCGCGTTGACGGGCGTTAGCCGGCACGTCAAGGCTGCATTGCGACGTTCACACCGATCATGGCTGGGGATGGGGCTGACTTACCCGCAGCCATTCAGACGATTAGTGAGACCGGGGGCGGGTGTAGCTTGGATGCTGCGATTGATGATGCATTTCCAGGCTGCGAAGTTCGCATCGCCGCAACGGATGCTGGCATGCAAATGGTATTTGCAACGACAGTTCCAAAGTGCGTCGCTGATGATTGATTCGCACAGCCTGGTCAGGTAGCCTATAAAGGGCGTTCTGGTCTGTGGCTTTAGATTATGATTGCCGGGGGGCATGTGATCTTTGCGAGAGCAGCCGCTTGTCGCGAAGCGAGGGCAACAACGGCCTTACCACCTCTTGCGGTAAATGTGGCACCCGGCGGCATTGCACTATCGGAATTTTTTGGGAGATTCGTTTGCGTTTTGATGTACGTTTTCCATCGAGGATCGTGCTGCCTGCCCTGCTTGTTGTTGGCGGCCTTTTTGAGCCGCTAACATTGAAGGCGGAAGAAGCGGCTTTGCTTAGCATCCCGGCTGATGTTCATGCGGTGATCGAATCTGCTTGTGTCGATTGTCATTCTGGAGAATCAGCGGAGGTGGGCGTTCGCTTTGACCAGCTTGATAGCTTGAGCGAGATTGCGAAAATTGATTTGCTGAATCGTGTGCAAGATCAGCTTTTTTATGAACTCATGCCGCCTGAGGATGCTTATCAGCCGGGTGCTGTGGAGCTGAAACAGCTTACTGGATGGTTACGGCGGGAACTCCGTGCGCGGCAGGCTTCCAAGCTGGATGAGAAGCTGAGGGAGCCGGCTTACGGAAACTATGTTGATCATGAGGCTTTGTTCGACGGTTCGATCAGGGAACAAGCTTTTACGCCCGCGCGACGCTGGCTGGTGAGTCCGCAGATCTTTCACGAGCGCGTGAATGCCATTTTCAAGCTGACGGGACGATCGCGCCAAACAAATTTTTACGGGGTCACCAACCCCATTGTGCTGCCAGACCACTCGGGAGTTCGCTACTACGATACAGCGGCGCTCGACGGAGGGCATTTGCTGGTGATGCTCAATAACGCCAAATGGATCGCTGATAAGCAGATTTTCGCAGCCTTGCATCACGGAAATGATCCACGCAAGCTCACTTTCCCAAATCCCAAAGATAAGTGGGTTCCTGCGTTTTCTCCTAAGACGTTTGTTACCATCGTGCGAAAAGAGTCGCTGGCGAGCGATGAAGAAATGATCGCAGCCATTCACTCTCAATTTGATTGTGTGCTGCAACGGGATGCGACTGATACGGAATTAAATGAGTATCTGCCGTTGCTGAAATCGGCGATGGAGCTGGGGGGAAATATTGAAGGTTTGCGGCAGCTTCTGATCAGCGTGCTGCTGAAGTCGGAATTTTTGTATCGTTTAGAATTTGGAGCTGGCGAACCGGATGATTTTGGTCGCCGCACACTGTCGCCGCGTGAAGCTGCTTACGCGATTGCCTACGCCATTGACGACCGGATTCCCGATAAGCAGTTATTCCAAGCAGCTCGCGAGGGACGACTGCTGACGAAAGACGACTATCGTCGCGAAGTGACCAGGCTGCTCGATGATAAGCAGTCGTTTTATGGTGAAGTGGATCCCACGTTGTCCGGGATTGTGATTCATGGGAGTGCTGTGACACATCCCAAGATCAACCGCTTCTTTCGGGAATTCTTCGGCTATCCCAGTAGCACAAAGTTGTTTAAGGATGTTGCCCGTAGTGGTGGGTTCTATGACAATTTGGAACGTGGATATAGCGGGACAGCTGGCTCTGTGACGGGAGAAGCAGATCTTATTGTTGACTCGATCCTGAGGGAGGACAAAAACGTCTTCGCCAACTTGCTGACCACCAATGAATATTTCGTGCTACGCACCAAGAGTGATGACGGGGGGCGGAAGCTGATCGAGCAGTGGCGACGCGCCTACGAAGGACTGCAGGAGACGGATTGGAGAAACGATACCGAGCAGGCACTGCTAGACAACTTTGAGAAACACAAGGATCTATTTGCAATTCTTCGGATTGAGGACCTCCGGGAGGACCGTCGTCGAGTGCATGTTCGTGATTACAAGCGGTTCATGACCTTCTTTGAAAATACGTTCGGCAGGGGCATCACGCCGATTACTTACCCGTGGTTTTTTCATGGTGGGCAGAAGTATCGGCATTCGGAAATTTACAATTTGCCGCATGTGACTGGGGCTGGGCCGCTGCACTACGAAGGAGTTTACGCACGCGGCGAGTATGCCGATATCGAAACATGGGATTATCCGCTCGAACAACCTTTTCGTATTGCGAATCGAATGGGGATTCTGACGCACCCAGCTTGGCTGCTGGCGCATTCGCAAAACACAGAGACCGATCCGGTTCGACGTGGCCGGTGGATTCGTGAGAAACTTTTGGCCGGTCGGGTACCTGACGTGCCGATAACTATTGATGCACAAATCCCGGAGGATCCACACCATACTTTGCGTGAGCGTCTCGCTTCGGTGACTGACCAGCAAGCGTGCTGGAAGTGTCATCAGCAAATGAACCCACTGGGACTGACTTTCGAGATCTTTGATGACTTTGGTCGGTATCGTACTAAGGAAAGTCTCGAACATCCAGAGAATATCGTGCAACAGGCGAATGGCCCGACCGCAGTCAACTTATACAAAACGAAACCGGTTGACGCGTCTGGAACATTATTGGGAACCGGTGACCCCACGCTGGACGGTGACGTGCGTGATGCGTTTGACTTGATTCCTCGCTTGGCGAAGTCAGATCGTGTTCGGCAGTCGATCATTCGGCACGCATTTCGTTACTTTATGGGACGGAACGAAATGCTGTCCGATTCGCAGTCTCTGATTGACGCGGATCAAGCCTATTTGCGCAGCGGGGGCAGCTTTCGAGCGGTCGTCGTTTCGTTATTGACCTCGGATTCCTTTATGTATCGTAAAGACAGCACAGATTTGCTACGATCGACGGAGAGCCAGAACACTATTACTACCCGCAAAAACTGAGATTCGACCATGGCAACTCGGCGAAACTTTCTATCGAGCTCTCTGGCCGGTATTGGCGCGCTGAGCCTCGCATCGCAATCGCTATCGGCTAACAGCGCGTCATCCAGACCGCCAAGGCGATTCATTTTCATGCACAAGGGGAATGGTCTGCTTCCTGAGTCCCTCATGCTGCCGACTTTTCAGCAGGAGCAGCTAGACGCTGAGAGAAGGCGGGCTGCCTTTGAAGCAGATCTTGACGAACATGAACTTCCGGAGTGGATGAATCCACTGGCCAGGCACAAGCAGAACCTAACGATACTGCAAGGGCTATCGGGAAAAATGTGTACCACGGGGCATCACACATGGTGCTCCTCACTGGGGGCTTACAAAGCAAACGAACGGCTGAGTACGATTCGGTGGGCGACGGTGGATTTCCAGTTGGCTGACTTGTTTCCATCACCGTTTCATCACATTGAGTTAGCCTGTTTCCCCAGCAGCGGAGGCAATTCCCGGGGCAACATCAATGGCATTGAGAAAGGCTTTTCGGCTCGAGGTCCCCAGCAACCGAACTATGCGTTCGGCTCACCAAAAATTGCCATGCAGGAGTTGTTCAAGTCTGTCTCTTCCGATCAAGATGACCAGACACGATATCAGTTGGAACGTCAAGTTCTCATGTTTTTATCGACTGAGGAATCGTCGTTGGCCGAGCAACTGAGCGGCATTGAGCAACATAAAGTCGGCAACTATGCCGAAGCGCTCAAAGCTATCCAGCAGCAAAACTCGCGGGTTGAGGCGATGGGGGACGTCATCCGCCAACATATTCCGCAGCTCGATGCGAAGTACTTAGCTGAGAATCTAACGACCGTTGATCGTCAAGACGGACTGGTCGAGGTATTGCTAGCGACGCTGATTTCAGGAATGACAAATGTGGTCGCTTTCACGGCGGATGAATTGGGTACGCCCTATACCGGTCTTCCGGGAATCGAAGGTGAAAATGTCAACTTGCATGACGTGGGACACGGCAAGTCTTTTGGCGGCGTAGAAGCACTGGCTATCCGAGATAAGGTTCGTCATCAGCACATGATATTGATTGATCGAATTGTTAGTCGTCTTAAGAGTGTTCCGGAAGGGACTGGCAGCATGTTCGACAACACGATGCTGTTCTATTTGCCGAACAATGGGGAAACGCACCATAGCAAGGGAACGGAGTGGCCCTTCGTGGTCATGGCTGGAAACAACACGCGGCTCGACATTGCCCGGCGATATATTCGGTTGCCTGGTTACAACCAACCGGGCCACAAGACATTGGGCAATTGGTACACGACAATATTGAACGCATATGGAAATCCGATTAATCATTACGGTGCTCTCGACGTGGGTCTGAAGATCAATCAAAAGGGGCCCATCGAGCAGTTTCTTGGATAGGGTCTAGTTCGCTCGATGATTAAGCAAACCGAGGTTTATTTGACGACTTGCTTATCTCACCGAACGATCGTGCCAGCACTTGGCAAAGCTTAGTGACGATCAGAAAATGAATATCGCATGCCACTCCCCCAAAGCAGGCGTTTGCTCGGCCTCCCACCAAGTTTAACTGGGCTAAACTCATCGCAAAGGTCGGATATCTAAATCCTGTCGACCATGTACCGAGTCAAAACGGCGGCTTTCTCCCGAGCGGAGATTTTTCTTCTGGATCGTATTGTCATCGAGTCTTCCTTTGGACCATAGGACAGCCCGATCAGAGAAAAATCCAGGTTCCGCTGAGGCAGGACCGTTCTTTAGGATTCACTCAGCCAACGCGTGATATTTTCTCGCACGTACTTATCGTCAGTAAGGTGAGGATATGCTTCTGTGACGCGGGTGATTTCCTCGGCTTGCCCGGGGCTGAGCGTTTCTTGCGGATTGAGGCACCAGTTACCTTCGAGTAGTCCTTGTCGACGAAGCACCTCGTGGATGCCGGCAATGCAGCCCCGAAACTGGTGCTTGGCGTCGAAGATCGCCGCGTTCATATCAGTGACTTGAACAGCCAAACGATTCAGCGCTCGTAATGCCGTTCCGCCAGTTTCAGTGCGTGCTTGCAGTGACTCGCGGAACCACTTTACCGAAGCAGCGGTTCAGCATGCCCAGTGCCCTAGCAATCCGCCGGAGAATGAGGTGTGTCGCACGCTAGTGCCGGTCGTAAACTCATAATGGCTGAGCAGATCATGGATAATCGTATCGTCGTTACCAGTTAGTAGGGCAATTTCTTTACATCGAGTCGATTCGCTGACGGCGCGAACGACATCTAGGGTTTGATAACGGTTGAATGGAGCGATTTTGATCGCCACGACTTGCTGGATCTCGGCGAATGCTTGCCAAAATTCGAACGATAACGCGCGACCACCGACGGCCGGTTGTAAATAAAATCCCACAATTGGCATCACTTCAGAAACGCGACGAGTGTGATGAATCATTTCGTCATCGGACGCGGAGCCTAACGCGGCCAGTGATAA
Organism: Kothea flammea; assembly: GCF_052161645.1. Lineage (GTDB taxonomy): Bacteria > Planctomycetota > Planctomycetia > Pirellulales > Pirellulaceae > Laterigemmans. The sequence goes on along the minus strand of NZ_CP197414.1, from coordinate 3,468,141 downwards.
CAACACAGCATCATAACCCAAACGGTGTGCGTATTCCGCTTCGCAAATCGCCTGTTTCGTCGCCCCGCATGCACCGGCAATTAACAATGGTTGTTCGCGGCTGGTGGCTAACGAATGACTACGACCTGTCTCGGCGGCAAGTTGCAACGCGGGTAACAACAATCCGTGCCGCGGTTCGCGAATAGCGAATTGGGTGGTGTGAACACCGACTGCCAACCCATCAACGCCCGCGTCCAAGTAATAACGAGTAAGCGCTCGCTGACGTCTCACGTCAAGTCGGCGATTTGCGTCTAACGCAAGGGGATGCGCCGAAATAAAGACGCCTCTGCGAAACCTGGCGGCCAGTTGACCTAGGCGGTGGAGCGACATGTTGGTCAAAAGTTCCCGTCGCGAGACTCAAAGTGGGTCGGCTTGCCGAAGGTCAGTCCGCCAATCTTTGTCCAGTGAGCAATCCAGTTAACCAATTGATCGATCGAAACTCGCGGTTCCCCCAACAGCTCAACCATTTTTCGAGAGTCACTCAGGAGTGCCGTCGGTTGCTCGTCTCCCACCATCTTCAAATCACGATTCAGATTTTTCGCCAATCGTCTCGCAATATCCCGAACACGTTCGTGCGTTGTGCCCGTGACGTTGAGGACAGTTGCCGGTGTCGAGCAGAGCCCAAAAGCCCGCAGGATGAAGTCGTTTGCGTCCCCCTGCCAAATCGCGTTAAAGGCGGGCATCGAGACGTCGATCGGCTGTTGCTGGGAGACTTTTCCAGCGATGTCGGAGATTACTCCGTACCTGAGATCGTGAGCGTAATTTAACCGTATCAATGTGGTGGGACTGAGTGAACCGGCGGAGCTAGCGTAGTGCTGGAAAATACGTTCACGAGCGACTGCCGCATTTGGATATTCGCCAATCGGTGTCAGCGGATCTGATTCGACACTGCCGCGGCTCGCTAGGTCGACCAGTGGGTAAACGTTACCGGTTGATAGCGCTACGATTCGCGAGCCCGGGTAGCGCTGAGATGCCTGTATGGGACCAAGCGTGTTGGTAATCCACGTTGGAACCGGGTCACTGGTGGTGCCAAACTTCATGCCAACCAGATAAATTACATTGGATGCATCAGGTAGTTGGGCAAGCCGCGCCGCATCGAAAACATCGGCTTGAACAACTTTCACCTTTCGTTGCTCAAGCCACTGGAGGGCAACCGCATCGCGAAAACGACTGACGGCGATCACATCGAGCGAGTGCCCAGCGGCTTGAGCAGCCCGTTTGGCAAGCACAGCCAAGCTCGGCCCCATTTTTCCACCCGCTCCGAGAATTACGAGAGGGCTGGCCAGTGTCTTGATCATGTCGCAAAGAGCGGCAGTGGGACGAGTCAGCACCTCATCGAGCTGGGCAATGGAATCGATGACCGTCGGAAGAGCTTCTTGAGCCACTTGCATTCTGTTTCCTTTGTCTGACACTTAAACTGGCACTACTGCACTGAATACCGGTATACTTTCAATGCGTTCAGATCTCGCACAATGATACCCCCCCTAAATACACCGAGATAGGCCCATGAATCATCGGCGACTTTACGCCTATCTAGGATCGTTAACTCATCTCGATTCGGTTCAATCGTTATCAGCTCGCCTTCGTTATTGAGAACCAAGAGAACTTCATCGTTGCGAATTAAGCTTTGATACTTACCCATCGGGCGACCGGTCCAGAGAATTTCGCCCGTTGACGCATCGAGCGCTTGCAGTCGTTCGCTGCTGGTGTGCATGAGAATCGTTTCACCGTCAACGACGGGGGATGACATGTAAGCCTGAGTTTTCTGGTTCCAGATTTCTGCACACGACCACCCCTTCTCCGCGCGGGCCACGCGAAAACATTGGGATTGCCCCCGCTGCGCCGCCGTGAACACTCGACTTCCTACAACTGTTGGAGTCAATATATTCATGTTTCGATATGCTTCGATCCGTGTCGCCCAGAGCAAAGAGCCATCTACTAAATCAACCCCACACAATCGCGTTCGCGTTTGCACGACAAGTTGGCGTTTGCTGTCGATAGCGTGGATGACTGGACTGCTTAACGCATCGTTTTCGTCACCCTCATCGGCTAGTGTTTTCCACATGGTGCTACCATCTAGCAGCGACAATTTCACCGTAGCTCCGCCAGCCATCACAATTACCGTTCCGTCATCAATTAAGGGCGAAGAAACTCCGCCGAATGGTGGGCGCCGCGAGTTGAATCGTTCTGCCAAGTCAGCTTTCCAGCGAATTTCCCCAGTTTGTTGATCCAAACAGATGACCTCGTCTCGAGTGCCCAAGACAACGATCGCACCTTCTGCGAGTGCCGGTGTGGACTTGATCCAAGCGCCATTTGCCATTGCATAAGGAGGCACCGTGATTGCTCCTTCCCATTGCGCGGTCCATAGCAACTCGCCTGTCTCAATATTAAAGGCTGATACACGTTCATAGGTCTCATCCACGGTTTCGGTCGTGTAAACATGCTTGCCATCAGTAATAGGGCCGCTGTAGGAGGGTTGCATCGGTTTTTCCCAAGCGAGCTCGAGCGTTGCAAGTGATGTGGGCAGGTTGCCCGCCCACGTGCCATCTCGACGGGGGCCACGCCACTGGTTCCACGTTGCATCCTCCGCAGTTGCGGTTGGTGCGGGCGACTGGGGCGCGAACGTCAGTGCGATCGCGGCAGTGATTGCTGCGGTTAAGGATTTCATCGAGGTTTCTTGCCAAAAGTGGGGAGACGGAAGTGGTTCACTGTGCCAAGTTGGTTAGCTCGGCATTGTACAGCCGTCTTCAAGTCCCGCCTGCAATCACCCCGCTCGGCGGCACGGATGGCAGGCAAGGGAAAAGTAACTTATAAGAGCATTCAGAGTCAGCCGCGCGTGACAAATGCTCCTTGCCCATCGCCACCAGAAATTGGAAAAGTGACATGAAACGCACGTTCGCACTTTGCCTACTAGTGACGTCTAGCGTTGCGGCTCAAGTGGGATATTGCACAGATCGCTACTATCGTGACATCGCAGCGACTTCCCCCGCCGGGCGTTACCAAGTCACAGCGACGTCGCCGGAGAATAAAAATCAGACAGAGGATGTCGCCTTCCAGTCAAATTTTACCTACGCCTTTAAGGACATGCGAACGGAGCAAATAATTTGGATTCGCAAACAGCCCATGGGAGCGCCTAAGGTTTGGGGCGGTGATCCCAAGCATACTTACACTCCAGCGCTGGGAGGATCGCCAGCAGACATTCATGTATCGGATACCGGCTTTACGGTCATTTATACAGGTCTGGATGAACTTATCGTCATCGATCCCAAGGGCCAGGAGACCGGAAAGATCAATGTCCTCGATGACTGCTTAACGAAAGAAGAAGAAAACAAATACGTATCGCACACAACCGCCGGCCCGCTTTGGGCCAGCAGGTCCCATTGGTACTTCGCCAATGTGGATTCAAGGGAATACTTCATCATTCGGCCATGGTGGGGCAGACATTTCATTATCGAGTTAATGACTGGCGGGAACACGAGGAGAACAAAGCGTCTAGCCGAGGCTATCGAACAGGCGGAGAAAGAATATGTTCTAAAAGTGCTTCAGCCCGTTCTTGATGGCACTGCGGCAAAGTGTGACTGCTGCGATTGCGCCGGAGGTACATACGAAGTCGAATTCGTCGCATATCTAGCCGGTGTTCTAAGAATAAAGGAAGCGGTCCCAGCGCTTCGTAAGATTGAAAACAGCACCCACATTGGAATATCCACGTCGGGGGGATTCTCGAAGGTTCCTGAGGGACGGGTCACCCCATTTAATTTCGCTACCTACACGACCCGGCAAAACGTCCACTTGTCCCTTCGCCGACTTGGCGAGAAACCTGGAGCATTTCCGTGTACGGAATTCAATACCCATCACGAGGAATACGCCAAACAAAAACTTTACCTACGGAAACCAGTTCCCGGCACCCGCGAGTCGAATGCGGAAAAAGTGAAGCAAGGCATGTCGCCGGAAGAGGTTATTAACCCGTATCGATTCCCCAGACCACATTCCTGACAGTGATTGGCATTATGACATCGACGCCGAAGAGCTCTACACCTTGATCATCTCTTGGACGGGTAATAGAACGGTTAAGGCCGTTAAGGTCGTTCGTCCGCCACTATGGCAAAAAGGGACGACGCGTGATCGCGATTGGTGAGTACCTCGACATAGGTCTTTCGGTTATATCAGCCGTCGAGCGCTAGCTCACGGTTCCGCGGAACCGTGAGCTAGCGCGATCCGGTTGATTCGGTCGCAAGAGCGACACTTGGACGTGGGCAATCGATAACGTGGACGTATCCGAAAGACGGTCCCCGTTTGCTAGACTGACGTTGAACCGCGAGTAACCTATCCAACGTTCAAGTTAAACAAGAAACTCGTTTGAGGATGAAGGTTAACAGAGGCGGGCAGCAGCGGCCGTTAGTTCCCGGCGTAACGCGAAGATTCGCCCGCTTCAATTCATCATGTCCGACACCGCTTTGGCACGAATAATTGCAACGCGCAGGTTAATTTAAGGCGGTTGAAGACTTGTCTCACATGCGGGTTTTATTGGATGAGCCAGTTGCATTTCGGCACGCGGAATTGAATCCGTTGTTGAGGAGTCTGCATGGATATTAACTCGGATCGTACATGGCCGTTGCCACGGCTGCCTTGGGTCATGCGCATGACTTGGTCGGAACTGCTGTTTGCGCACTGGGCGGTTCACCCGCAAGCGGTGGCGACGCTGCTTCCCGATGGCGTAACGTTGGACACTCGCGATGGCCAAGCTTGGGTGGGCGTGGTGCCGTTTTTGATGTCGAACGTCGCTCCGCGGTGCTGCCCGCTGATTCCCGGCATCAGTCGCTTTCTCGAATTAAACGTCCGTACTTATGTCACGATCGACGGGAAACCGGGCGTTTGGTTTTTCTCCCTCGATGCCGCCAATCGTCTGGCGGTTCGCGTGGCCAGGGCGAGCTTCAACCTTCCCTACATGGATGCGAGCATGTCAATTCGCCATGATAAGCAGGGAAAGATCACTTATCGAAGCCAAAGAACGCATCGCCGCGAACCGGCGGCAGAGTTTGATGTCGACTATGTCGCCACCGGTGAGTTTCATGAGGCTGCACCAGGATCGCTGGAGCACTGGCTTACCGCTCGCTATTGCCTCTACAGCGCCAACCGCCGGGGGCATTTGTTTCGTGGCGAAATTGACCATCCACCTTGGTCATTGGCGGCGGCAGACTACGCCGAGCGGGTCAACACGATGGGTAAACCATTCGGTTTTGTGTTCACCGGCGAGCCACATTTGTTGATCGCCAAACCTGTCGATGTGCGGGCCTGGATCGTGACAAGATGCAAGCCTCAATGATCGCTTTACCGCCGAGAGAGGTGCCCACCGTCTTTGTGGCGGTACTCGCACGACGGCGATCGCCTAGGCCAAAATTGGCTTCACGACCTTGCCGGCAACGTCGGTCAGGCGGTAATCGCGTCCGGCATGCCGAAACGTTAATCGCTCGTGGTCCAATCCCAGGAGGTGAAGAATCGTGGCGTGAAAGTCATGAACGTGCACGCGCCCGGTCGCGGGGCCGATCCCGTATTCGTCGCTACTGCCGTGAATCATCCCGCCTTTGACTCCTCCGCCCGCCATCCAAGAGGAAAAGACTTGGTGATGATGTTCCCGCCCCTTCGCGTCGGCACTCGTGTTGTAGGGAGTTCGACCAAACTCGGTGGTCCAAACGACTAACGTATTTTCTAACAGGCCTCTTTGCTTCAAATCAGTGATCAAGGCAGCCTGCGGCTGGTCAATCGCCTTGGCGAGTGGAGCATGCGCTTGCATGTCACCATGGGAGTCCCAGTTCTCGCCCGACCCCGAGCCGGTATCGATCAACTCGATGAATCGAACCCCGCGCTCGATCAACCGACGTGCGACCAAACACTGCCACCCAAAACCTGAATTGACACCCGGCTCGATTCCATAAGACGCTAGCGTAGCGGCAGTTTCTCGCGACAAGTCAAACGCCTCAGGGGCTTCGCGTTGCATCCCAAACGCGGTCTCGAACGATCGAATTCTCGCTTCCAACGCCGCATCGCCAGCGCGATCGCTTAGGTGTTGCGTGTTGAGTCGATCGCGCAAATCCATCTCCAGCCGTTGCAACGATTCGCTGGCCGACAACGGTTTGACGTTGGGCAGCGGATTGGGCCCAGGTTTGACGTGCGTTCCCTGGTGGCAACCGGGTAGGAAATCGCTACCCCAAACTTGCGCACCAGCGTAGGGGGCCGCCGGAGCTAGCACCATAAATGACGGAAGATTACGGTTCTCTGTCCCCAGCCCGTAGCTGACCCACGATCCGATGCTGGGCCGCGCAAAATTGAACGATCCGGTGTGCATACCCATTGTTGCCTTATCGTGCCCGGTGTGATCCCCCTCGACACAATTCAGCACGCATAGATCGTCGATCACTCGGCCCAAACACGGGAACAGATCGCTGACCGGTATCCCGCTTTGACCACGCGGATGAAAATCCCAATTAGGACGTTTTAAAAAGCGAGTGAAATCACCTGATTTACCCTGCCAATTGTCAATTGAGATCGACTTGCCGTGGTCAGCGAATAACTTTGGCTTGTAATCAAAAGTGTCGACGTGCGAGGCCCCGCCGGTCGAAAACATAAATATCACATTGGTCGCTTGAGGAGCGAAGTGCGAGACGCGCGGTGCCAGCGGGTCGGGTGCGATGGCTAAGGATTCATCAGCCAACAAACTGGCTAGGGCGAGGGCACCGAACCCACCGGCGGCGCATCCCAACATGTCACGACGCGAAGTCCCCTGTGCGTTGAACAATGGCAAGCTTTTGTTAATCGACATACAGGAACTCGTTACTGGTCAATAGGACACGACAGAACGCGGCGATCGACTGGTGCCACGCACCCTCATCACCTGTCGACCGCAGGATCTTACGCGATCTATTAAGAAAATTAGTCGCCTGAGCGATTTCGGATTCGTCTGGATGACGCGCCAAGACAGTCTCGTATGCGGCCACGACGGCTTGATCCGCATCGGTGTCCGCTGGCTCGCAACTTGCGGAGATTCGCGACGCCAGTTGCTCGGCACGTTGGTGCACCAGCGGCGCGTTCATTAAATATAAACTCTGCGTCGGAGTGATTGTGACTTGGCGAGTCGCTGTGCTGATGTTCGGATCTGCCGCATCAAATAGGGCTAGAAAAGGGTGGCGACGCGCCCGCTGGATCATCAGATAAACGCTGCGACGGTTTGAATCGTAAACGGCATGGAATGGATAGTGAATGGTAAACTGCCATGAATCGACCTTGGGGAATGGGTGTGGTCCAGCAGAACTGGTGTCCAACCCACCGCTGACCGCCAATATCGAGTCACGTATCGATTCGGCATCCAGTGGTCGACGGCGGTGCCTCGCGAACCAGAGATTTTGCGCGTCGACTGCAAGCTGTTGGGGTGTCGTCTGGCTAGTTAGCCGATAAGCTCGCGACATCGCAATTCGCCGTATCAGCCGCTTAATCGACCAACCATCTTCAGCGAATTCGGCTGCTAAGAAGTCTAGCAATTCGGGATGACTGGGCCTGGTTCCCCGTGTGCCGAAATCGTTTGGGGTGTCGACCAATCCGCGACCGAACAGATGATGCCAAACTCGATTGACGATCACTCGTGCCGTTAAGGGATTGCTGTCGCGTGACACCCATTGAGCCAACTGCAATCTCCCGCTGCCGTGGTAATCATCAGGTACTAGATCGCCACCAAGGATCTCGAGAAAACGCCGAGGAACTTCATCGCCAAGGCGATCTGGCTCGCCCCGTCGTTGGACCTTTGCATTCAGCGGTGTTCCCTCAACCACTCCATAGGCCATTGGAAAGCCGATGCTAGACTGCAGGGCAGTTTGCTCGGCCTTGATCCGCCCACTATTCGCATCCAACTCCTTGAGCTCATCTTTGATAGCGACGAAGTCGACCAGCGGCTGGGTGGATACCGGCTGAATCGACGACGCCTCAGAAAGAGGCGGAAAAGGGTTCATTTGGGCGATCACGTTATCGATGTCACGCGTTGGCGATTTCGATTGATCATCTCCAAAGCCATCGCAGACAAAGGTATTGAGAATTCCGTCCCAATTAGGATGGATAGCGAAATCTTCGAAAGAAGTGACATCGCCCGGTCTGCCAATCTGGCCCGAGAAAGTCCGCTTTGATAAGTCGATTTGGAATTGGACGTTATACCAAACTCCGGGATCCAGACCGCGAACAACTTGCGTTCTTTCGCCGTTGGAAACTTTGATTTGTCGTGAGTCCACACTGACCTGAATCGCCAGTGATTGTAGGGCACCGCGGGCCAGGAAAAAGCGATATCCACCTGGCCCTTCGACGGCTTCGGTGTTGCGGAAGTCAAAATTAAAGTGGAGCAGCGAAGATGTTGCCGCGGATACATCACTGAACTCTTGTCGCACACCGTCTGTAAGCTTTCCATGCGAAATACGGATACCTTGCGAACCGATCGGCAGGACGTGTGCGAACGGGCTTTGTGCTTCAGGGATTACCGAATTTGGACCGGCGGTGAACCATGGCGCGGCACCGGGTTGATTGAGCGTCTGCATTTCCAAGCCAGGATCGCGGCTGAGGCCAACCATGTTCCGCGCGATCAACTCAGCTCGTCTGCCTTCAATCTCTGCCAGCCTAGCTGCCAACACGCCGACTTGATCCGCCACACGTTGCCGAGCGGAATTGACGACCGAGGGCAATTCGAGTGGAATCAAGTTATGAGGCTTTTTAAATTCCTCGCCGCCCGGGAAACTGTACTGCGAGCTGGCGAAAATGCCATACAAGGCATAATAATCCTCAGCCGTAATCGCATCGTATTTATGGTCATGACAGCGGGCACAGCCGATGGAAAGACCCAGGATCGATTGTCCGAAATTATCAAGCGTGTCGGCAATGTCCAGATGTTGAAACTCGTTGTTGATGTTGTAACCAAACCGCTTGGTCATGGCGAGATATCCGGTCGCCGTAATTTGGTTGGCGTATTCTTCAGTCGTTATTCGACCAGCCGCCGCCGCTTGATTGGCAAGGATATCGCCAGCGATTTGTTCTTGCAGGAATCGATTGTAGGGTTTGTCGCTGTTGAACGCCGCGATCACATAATCGCGATACTTATAAGCTTCACGGATTGGGTAGTCGGCGCCATCACCGGCGGTGTCGGCATAGCGGACAACATCTAACCAGTGACGTCCCCACCGCTCGCCAAAATGAGGCGACTGCAGCAAGCGATCGATCGCTTCCACATCCGCGTCAGGGGATGAATTGTTGAGAAAAGCCTCAACCTCATGTATGGTCGGGGGAAGCCCAATCAAGTCATAGGTCAACCGCCGCAACCAAGTCCGGCGGTCGACGTCGCTCCCCGGTTGGATATTGTGCCGAGTCATTGCATCGAGCAGAAAGCGGTCGATATCTGTCCGAGCCCACTGGTTTGATAGGTCGTGCATCGGGACGGATGGTTTCGCCACCGGTTGAAAAGCCCAATGCTGTCGATCAGCGTCGGTGATCGGACCGGAACGCAGGCCCAGCGGATTCGCTGGCGTCTCGTCGCCGGAGTTGGGCCATGGGGCGCCTTCTTCGATCCACTTTCGGAGCGCCGCGATTTCGTCGTCCGCCAGTTTCTGATCGGGTGGCATGCGAATATCGCCGTCGTAGTTGACAACTTTTAACAGGAGACTGGTCGCCCCGTCGGCTAACGTGATCGCCGGTCCGCTGTCGCCACCCGCCAACAGTGCGGCTCGCGAATCAACTCGCAGCCCCGACTCCGCTTTCGTGCCTCCATGGCAATCTCCGCAAGCCTCAGCCAGTAGCGGTCGAATCTTGGATTCGAAGAATTGCTCCTGGTCAGCCGTAATCGCCGGCACTGATTCTTGGGCGAGCGACGCTGTTGTACTTACGATCTGCAGGCAGCCGAGCGTAAAGGTAACGAACAGCCACCGAATGTTGCCGAGTAAGATCGTTCGCTGCATTGCCCTGCTGTACAGGCAGCCATTTTTCGAAGATGGAGTCATGCAATGAATACCAGGCTGGGGGAGAGGCTGACACTGGAATTACTTCAGCAGTTCGGGTGGGGCCGCCGGCGGGCCTTAAGTGTAGCAGATCGTAAGCTCGCGGTAGCTATGTTCAAGGCGGCTGTGGGACAATGTAGAGCGATTGTCCCCAATCGCTTGCAGGACTGCAAACAGCCGAGGACGGCAGTTCTACAATTTCGCGAAACTCCAAGCACCCGCTCAAGCATACCCAGACCAAGGCAACTAAACTTGGCAGCGACACCTAACCCACCATCAAACGCCGCACGATTTCTGCGACGGCGGAGTGGGAGCGACTGTAGGAGACAATTCTGATGTCGAGACCATGGTCGCGGTATAATTTACACGCGCGCTCGATTGCGTCGGCAATCCACTGGTTTCGATTCCCGAAAACGCCTCCGCCCAGCAGGGTGAGAAAGACCACGCGGTTGCCAGTGCTGGCTGCGTTGAGGACCGTGGCGGCCAACGTTGCCTCGTAGGCTGCGTCGAGGATTAGTTTGGCAAAATCGGTCCATTGCTCAGTTGATTGGCTGCCATAGGCGACGGGCAATGCCGAGCAATAAGCCTGCGAGACGCGGTGGCTGACGCCAGCAACGGTAACCTCGGCGTCGAGTTGTAATCCGACACGCAGTTGTCCCAGCAAGGTGTTCCGTTCGGCTTCGTCTGCTGTGCGAATCTTCTGAGTGATCTCGGCCAATCCATTGTCGCTCGGCAAGAGGTAGCCGTTCTGCACCCTCCACAGCCGCTGATCGGTGTTACCAAGTTCAAGGCCTAGTTCGACGGAGCAGTCGATTTGTTTGTCGGCCGATTGGCCAATCTGGCCGTCAACGTCAGCGAAGTAATTGCGGTAGATTGTTCCTGCACCGCAAGCGATCGCGCACGCAGGACCTTGCGTAGGATCGAGCTCGTAGATCCCGACACCACGCTCGGGAGTAACGCTCGGGCCGGTCATTTCCAACAAGTTGAACTGCGAGGCGACTTGGAACATCGCACCGGCATTGGACGGGTCGGTGTGCAATTGGCGGACATCGGCGACAATTTCGCGGACGCTCGACAACCGCCGCTCGGTGGCTAGTTCCGCCACTCCGCGTCGTAGTTCAGATAATTTCGGTGTCTCCAAACGTCCAAAGGCCATCCGCTTACCAGTCGGAACAACGATACAATCACCGGCGAGCAATAGTTCCCTGCGGACCTGATCTGGCGATTGCTCATCGACTCCGGTAAGCCTTTTAAACCAAGTCATGTCAGCCCATGATGATGCGGATAGTTTTCAGGAAGGAAAAACTTGAGTTAAGTGTAACCCGATTCTCAGTACTAAGGAACTCGCGGTGTTCTAGCGTCGCCTCTCGCTCCGCGAAAGCCCATCTAAACGCCTGCTAACGCGGAGCGAAAGACGAGACTTATGTTCCGATCGTTTCTAGTGTGGAGGAAAAAAGTTGAGACATCCCCACCTGCGCTGAAGGTTAACTGAATTTTTCTCCTTAAACGATCCCATTGACAGTCTTTCTCAACCTTGATTTGGTAGCCCGCGGTACAATCTGAATATCTCGCTCAATAGCTCAATGCACAATGCCTGAAAACCCATACGAGCCCACAGTTGCCAGCTCCCCTTCGGCCCTGGGACGCTCATTGCGTGCCACGCATTTCTACTTCTCCATTGCCGGCAGCCTGCTGATACTTCTTTTGGGAACAGGCGTTGCGGCGTTGGGCATGCTCCCCTCGGATGCGGCCGATTCTTTCTTGCTTTTTGGTCTGCACTTGCTCGCGAGTGGATTGCTCGGTGTAATCTGCTCGTGGTTTGAGCTGAGTGGCCCACTCCGATATTTTTTCTGTTGGACATCGATGCTTGCAAACGCGACACTCGTGGCCCAGATCACAATGTTAGTGCTGGCCGGGACATTCCGCGCTCCACTAATCGTTGCAGCGCCGTTGCTGATCGGCATTCCAGCGATGCTCAACACCCACGCGGCTACCTATGTAGTGAAGTCAAAGGAGAGAAAGCTCACTTCTCAGTATCCGGGAACTCCAGATCTCGACGAGTAATGATACGATAACCCGCATGGATCTATGCTATGAAAAACCACTTTCCCACCACAGTCATTTTTATCACCGCTGCTTCTTGGGCCGGGTTTGCCGTGTGGCTGGGCGCAAACCCCGGTGCTTTGTTGCCAGCGTTCGGGGTGGAAGTTTCGACACCGCAGATGTTGACCGAAGTCCGCGCCTTTTACGGAGGTGTGGAAATGGCAATCGCCGTGGCGATGATTGTGCTGTGGTGGCGAGGCGATTTGTTCGCAGCGTTGTTGGTGGGTGGGCTGCCTTTGCTGGGATCGGCTAGCGGCCGTTTGATCGGCTTGCTAATCGATGGGTTCGCGCCAATGCACTTCGGGTTTGCGGGACTGGAGATAATGGGCGCTGGATTTTGTGCAGCTGGATGCGTGGTGGTTTCCCGGGATATTGGATTAACGGCGAATCAACTTGACTGAGTTCTGCCAAATGCTGAGCGAATCTTGTCAAAAATTGAATGAATTCAAGCAAGCTTACATCCCCCCCCGAGCACTCACTTTTGACACCGCGGAGTTGAGCGGAGCTGCAATGTCGAAGTTCGCGGTTGTCACTATCCCACAAAACCAGCTAAACTCTCCCGCCATTTCTGCTCGGGTTATCCATCGGGGTGATGTTTTGATTCGCGACTTGTTGGGGACGACCCGGACAGCTTTTGGCGGCCCGTTGATTGATTGGACACAAACGGCGACAATCCCTCCTCGAACCACCGAGGACTATCCGGCGGCATCAGTGGTAGCAACTTCGTAGCTGCCAGCGTTGTCTACGAAGCGATCCACTGAAGGTTTGCGGGACTGGAGCGCGTCAGTGCTGCATTCTGTTTGTTTGTCCCTTCGCATTTAGCATGAAGTGATGTTTCAACTACGCTGCACCGTCCGAAAATGCCAACACCTGCTGGAGCTGCGCGAGCGAGAGCTGACGTGCGCCGCTGGGCATCATTTTGACCAAGCCAAACAGGGATACTGGAATCTCCTCCAGCCTCAAGACAAGAAATCCAAGAATCCTGGTGATTCAGAGGCCGCTGTTTTGGCAAGGCATCGTTGGCTTCAACGCGGCCACGCAAATTCACTGATAGAAAATTTGCGACCTTGGATCGCTCTGAACGGCACGGGGACAAACCAAAGAACGCTCGATTTGGGATGTGGTGAGGGGTCGTTCGGCCCAGCATTTTTCAGTAGCGAACCTGATTCTTATTGCGGTATTGACCTTTCGAAGCGAGCCATCAAGTTGGCAGTTCGCGGATGGCCCGCGGCGACTTGGGTATTGGCGAACGCCGACCGCGTTTTGCCGGCGGCCGATCAGAGTATTCACAGGGTGCTATCGCTTTTTGGTAGAAGACCCGCTTCAGAGATTTATCGCGTCCTTGTGCCTGGTGGGATCTGTGTGGTTGCCGTGCCGGGGGAAGATGATTTGATCGAACTGCGCGAGCAAACTCAGCAAGCTGGACATCGCCGCAGCCGCTGGGAGCTGGTAGCCGATGAGATGCGTGCCGCTGGTCTTAAAGTCGTTGACCGAAAGAACTGGCACAACAATGTTCGATTAGAGCCGGACGCAATTGCAGACGCATTGGCAATGACGTACCGCGCGGTGCGTCATTCCCAGCAGTCACGTTTAGAAACAATACAGACCATGAACGTCACTCTGGCGGCAGATTTGCTCCTGCTTACGCGCGGCTAGCAGGGGTTGCGGAGTACGCTCCCGTCGTTGATAGGCCTCCATGGAATCTTTAGCTTACTTATTGCAGAAAATCAGTTTCGCACCTTTAATTGATATTCCATTAGCGGGCTTGCTCCTGGCTGGACTTATTTGGAGTTTTAATCTCTGGGTGGGTAGCTGTGACATAGATACCACCGTTGACATCTCGGCAAGCCCGGAATCACCACTTCTCCTTTGCGCCCTTCAGGTGACGCAGATATCGATGGCGTAAAATACTCCGCAATATCGTTTGATGGTAAGTTTATCGATGCCGGAACTAAGGTAGTTGTCCGCACCTGCCGCAACGGGACCCCATGTGTAAGTCCTCGTTCAGCATGTGCGACAGCTTGTGAATCACCGTCCTCGCCCGAATACTAATGATCGTCGGCCCACCAAGATGATCGTCATTGTATGAACCGCCCTACCGAATGCGACCTAGTCAGCGCTGGAGTCTTAGTCGAACGAGTAGATCATTCAAGGCTGGTTTTGCCGAGGGCAGTTCCGGGAGGTCCGATTGCTCGTGAGCCGACTCCAGTTCTTTGGTTAATCGTTCGTACTCTCGGGAATGAAATTCAAGGTCAGCGATCCCCAGCTTCCCCGTTTCGGGACCGTTTAGCTTTTGCGCGATGAGGTCGTCGAGGTAATTAAGCTGGGCAGTTTGATTCAGCGTGACCAAATTCGCTTCCACCTCCCCTGTTCGCATCAAGTGGATACCGGTGAGCAGAACTCGATAGACATATAACAACGGTTTCACACGCGGCGGCGATTCGTTCCGAAACAGCCTCCACTGCGTGGCCGCGAAGCCAAGATAGTGGTGGGCGTGATGACGGGTAATGCAGTTGGCGGCGGCTGACTTCAGCTCTTCATGCTCGGGCGTGGTGAAAACAACGAGAGGTGAAAAGATCTGCTCCAGCACATAGCCGTTACGACGCAGCATCAAGGCGAAGAATTTTGCCGCGTCGTGGGTGACGAGGTCAATCTCCAAACCATCATAGAGACCTTCTTTTTCAACGGTCCGTTGCGACCCCTTCCCATCAAGATAATCCAGCCCAATGACAGTCTCGAGCGGCAGCAAATGCACACCACGAAGGTCAAAATCCGAATCGGGTGACGGGAAACCATACAAGTGGGCTCCACTGATTGTGGCGAACACGAGGGGAAACGGATGCGTCCGCACGTGTTGCATCATTTTGTCATGTGGAATGAGCATCTTATTTGTTTTCGCCCGTAACTGAAAAGAACAAAGAGAGATAAAGTTCAAGGTAACTCTGCGCTCATCGCGCGACGGCGAGCGTCAACCAAAAAGGTGTTCACACGCTCGTAATCAGGGCGGTCAGGCAGGGTGGTCGTTTGATAAGCTGACTCAAATTCTCGCTGCAGGATTTTTCGCCAGGCATCCGCGTCGGCGAACGACATTTCACCGCACTTAATCATTAGCAGTTGATCCCGATGCTCGCCGACATCGACGATCATTGTACGCGTGGCCAAGACATGTGTCCCCGACAGCAGCAACCGAATTAGATGCATTACATGTTTCCATTTCACGCGGCCTTGGTTGCGAATGTCGGTTTGCATTTTTTTAAATTGCGACGCCACGTATCCTGAAAACGTTTGGAAAATCAGTTTCGACAGAAAAACCTCACGCATGCCCAACAATTCTTCGCCGAGCGGCGTGACATCTTCGACGATGGGAGAGTAGAGGCACTCGAGCACGTTGGGGTTCGCTTTCAGTGCCAGCACGATAAACTTGCGCAGTTCCCAATAGACTTCCTGGGTTTCGTCATTTTCAAGCTGCTCTGGCACGCCGTAAAGTGACCAATGCAATTCGGCTGGCGGAAGATAGATGCCGCGCCGATCGGTGTCAGACGCTTCATCATCAAGCCCGTAGGCGCGGGAACCAATCACGCAGCGATAGATGACGCGTTCGTACAGCCCAGCACTCATTAGCGGCGCATCTCGGTCGCGAATTTGCCCCGCCTTGAACTCAGCGAGTTGAACGAGTCCGGCGTGATGGACAGGTGCTTCTAAACCGTCGCTAAACTTGACTCGGTAGGCGTGGCTGCGGTCGACTGGAGAACGCACGATCACGCCGACAGCGCCGGCTGGATGAGCAATCCTGTCGTTCGCCGCTCGGACATCTTTTTGCACCACTACCTGAGTTCCGACGGAATAAATCAATGCTGGTTGATCGCTTTGGTTCATTTATTTCACTACTCCCGGTGGAAAGCAACGCTCGAATTCTAAACTATGACTTCGCACCGAGCAGCACGGAATCATGATGCACAGTTGGCCTTTAAAGCTTATTTGATGAATCGAACAGCAATCATCGGATGCATTTTGGGAACGGCCGCCGGCGATGCGCTGGGGCTGCCATATGAAGGTTTGTCGCCTGCACGTGGAGTTCCTTTACTCGGGCCGCCATATCGCTACCATTTCCTTTTCGGCCGAGGAATGATTTCTAGTGACACTGAGCACACCCCCAGCGGGGATCAAATGACACACCGCTGGCGGAGCACGCTCCGGGGGCAATCGGGAATTGACACTTGCGACCGCAGCCTCGCGATATTCTACTGAGTGACACGAATCGAACTGCGACCGCGTGGCGACCATCCCGTAAGGCTGGCGGTAGCTACGATGCTGCGATTGGCGAGTAAATTCGCCGTTTCGGCAGTTATTCGAAAGTCACGTTGGCCAGCGGCGTGGCTGGATACGGTGGAGTCTTTTGTAAATCAGGGAATAACCGTGTCCGATCCACTGCCGGTAAATATTCTGCCACAACCCGACGACTGGACCTGTGGGCCGACTTGCCTACACGCCGTCTATCGTTTTTTTGGTGAAGAAATTGGGTTACCCACCCTGATCGCGCGTGTCCCGAAACTGGATGATGGCGGGACACTCGCTGTCATGCTGGGCTGTGACGCATTGAGGCATGGCTACATTGCTCGCATCTATACCTTTAACTTGACCGTTTTCGACCCCACTTGGTTCCGCGATCCTGCCGTCGATCTCAAAGAGAAGTTAGCCCGGCAGGCGGCAGCCAAAGAGGATGCTAAACTGCGTTTGGCAACGGTCGGCTATCTCGACTTTCTTCGGCTTGGTGGCGACATCCGGATGCGAGACCTAAGCCCATCGTTGATCCGCAAGTATTTAGCTCGCAACCAGCCCCTGCTTTGCGGGCTAAGTTCGACCTATCTTTACGGTGAACCGCGCGAGATAAACTCGACTCAGCAACCAAATGACGTCTGTGGTGTTCCTCAAGGTCACTTCGTGGTCCTCCATGGGTATAACAACGATACGAGGAGAGTCTTGGTATCGGACCCGTACCATAAGAATCCCTTGAGCGACCACCAGGAATATGAAGTCCCGCTGGCTAGAGCTGTGACCGCTATCCTACTTGGGGTTTTGACTTATGACGCGAATTTTTTGGTGATTCGCCCCGCCAAGTAAAAGCCGTGCACATTTCCACCATTACTCTTTGTCAACTTAACAAAACAATTCAGGATCGCCCCAGTGCCAGCGTTCGTCGTTGCAAATTCACCGAAGGATTGGCAATTTCAAATCCCTCATGTCGAGGTTGTGGATGCTAAAAGTTATATTACCAAACCGGAATACAGCGAATTACGCAACGTTCGCCTCTTTAACCTTTGCCGTTCCTACCGCTATCAATCAACAGGATACTATGTCTCGCTGCTGGCCGAGGCGCGTGGTCATCGACCAATCCCGGCAATCACGACCATTCAAGACCTAAAAAGTCAGTCCGTTGTTCGCATCATAACTTCGGATCTGGATCAAATTATCCAATCCAGCTTAAAACGAATCGTGTCGGACAGCTTTGAGTTGAGCATCTATTTCGGTCGCAACCTCTCAGACAGCCATCACAGACTGGCGAATAAACTATACAATCAGTTTCCGGCTCCACTCCTGCGTGCTCAGTTTATACGAACAGGTAACGAATGGACATGCAAATCCGTCAATGCGATCTCGGCTAGTGAGGTCCCGGAACGGCATTGGCCGTTTGTCATCGAGGCAGCCAGCAAATACTTTGCCGGTCATGCACCGAAAAGTAGTCGTAAAGTTTCGTTTCGCTTCGATTTGGCGATCCTCGCCAATGAGGAAGAGAGCGAGCCGCCGTCTGACCAAGCGGCACTCGATCAGTTCGTTAAAGCTGGTCATCAACTTGGCATGCGTACGCAAATCATTTCGCGTGATGACTATGGGCGACTCGCCGAATTTGATGCGCTGTTCATACGTGAAACGACCGCTGTCAACCACCATACTTTTCGTTTTGCGCAACGGGCAGCCAGTGAGGGGCTCGTTGTCATGGATGATCCGCTCTCGATCGTGCGCTGTAGCAACAAAGTCTATCTGGCCGAATTGATGGCGAGGCATAAACTGCTGACGCCGAAATCACTGGTCCTGCATCGTGATAATTGGCAGGATGCTCATCGAATACTGGGAATCCCCCTGGTGCTCAAGAAGCCTGACAGCGCATTTTCCAAGGGCGTCATCAAAGTTGCCAATGACGGTGAGTTGGAGATGGCGATGAAGGAGATGTTAGCGGATTCCGACTTGGTTGTCGCTCAAGAGTTTTTGCCCACCGAATTTGATTGGAGGATTGGCGTCATAGATCGACAACCGATTTTCGCTTGCAAATACTTCATGGCGCCGCAGCACTGGCAAATTATCAAGCAAGAATGCCACGACGATGATCGATACGGTAACTTTGAGACCCTACCGCTAGATCAAGTTCCGGCTGGTGCAATGAAAGCCGCTTTGAAAGTTTGCCATTTGATCGGGGATGGCCTTTACGGAGTCGATTTAAAGGAGTCTCAAGGGAAATACTACATTATCGAGGTCAACGATAACCCGAACATTGACAAGGGAGTTGAGGACCAGTTGCTCAAGGAACAACTCTACTTGCGGATCATGCAAGTCTTTCTCGATCGGATCGTAGCCAAGAAGGGGCAGCACTGAGCCCATGGTTAGCCCGCCCTATCATTTGTTCGATGCGTTTGGGGTTGAAATCGAGTATATGCTCGTCGATATCGACTCTTTAAACGTGGCACCGATATCGGATGAGCTGATGAGAGCCGTGGCCGGTGAGTTTGTCGACCATCTCGAATTCGGCGCGATCAGCTGGAGCAACGAGCTAGTTCTCCATGTTTTAGAGCTAAAAGTCAGCGAGCCGCTCAGCGATCTGCGGGAGGCTCGCGACGTGTTTCAGAAAAGTGTCGAGCAGGCCAACCATTTGGCAAAGCAGTTCCATGCGAGACTCATGCCCACCGCGATGCATCCCTGGATGGATCCCGTTTCGGAAAAAAGGCTGTGGCCTCACGATTGCAGCGCGATTTACAATGCATTCGACAAGCTATTTGATTGTTCCGGCCACGGCTGGTCCAACTTGCAAAGCACGCACTGGAATCTGCCTTTCTCTGGCGAACAAGAGTTTGCAAAGTTGCATTCAGCGATTCGATTGCTGTTGCCATTAATGCCCGCGCTCACGGCCAGTTCCCCGATTTATAATTCGCAATGGCACGGTTGGTGTGATAGTCGACTTGATGTCTATCGCGGCAACTCTGCCAGGGTCCCAGCGGTTGCGGGGCTTGTCGTACCGGAAGCCGTATTCAGCGAAGCGGAGTACGATCAGCAAATTTATCAACCAATGTTTCGTCAGATTGCCCCATTGGACCCGGCAGGCATCCTGCAGCATACCTGGTTGAATTCGCGGGGCGCGATCGCACGTTTCGATCGGGGGGCGATTGAGATTCGCATCTTGGATAACCAAGAATGCCCGTTCGCCGACATCGCGTTAGGGCATATGATCGTAAATACGCTGAAGCTGCTTGTCGCTGGGGAACTATGCTCACTGGCAGAACAAGTAAAGCCCACGACGGAAATGCTAGCGGATGTTTTTCTCGAGGTGAGTCGCTTGGGACTGCGAGCGACCGTCCCTATTCAACTGGGAAAAATATTCGGCATCGATCGAGAGCTTGCGGCCGATGATTTTTGGTATGAGATAGCAAGCAAGTTGGCGGGATGCGATCTTTCTCTTCCGCCCGAGGAGCGACAGCACATTGAGTATATTCTGTGTCATGGCAATCTCTCAGACCGAATCATGCACCGGCTTGGAGGCAATTACTCTCGCGATTCACTGAAAGGTGTCTATAGCGAGCTTTGTGAGTGCCTGCGGGAGGGTGATATTTTTCGCGTTTGAGTTGCCGAGTCAAGTTAATTTGCTCTAGGAGAGAAAGTGAACAGACCATAGGAATGCTCGTTCTCGCGGCTTCAAAGCGAAACGTAGCCCACTTGGGCGCGGTCGGTTAGCAAATTGTTCCACAGTTGGTTTTCCTGTGCAAACTGGGATACACTGTGACTGTCTTTCAGCCCATCCATCCTTTTCAAAGTGAACATCTCGAATGAGATTACTCGCCATCGTTATCGTGACCTGTTTGCTGATCACTGACCTTCCGGCACAGAACTCGCCCGCCAACGGTGACCAACCACCCCAGCGGCGGCGGGGCGGTGCATTTGGTAGGCCAATCGAACTCGGGCCGGAAGACACTCAGAAGTACCCGGATCCATCCGCGAGCATTACGGAAAAGCGACCGGGAATCGAGCGAGGAAAACTCGAGATGATCGAGTACGAATCGAAGTCCGTAGGCACAACTCGCAAGATGAATGTTTACACCCCACCAGGTTATTCGACCGAACAATCCTATCCGGTGTTGTATTTGCTGCACGGGATCGGTGGTGACGAAACCGAGTGGCAACGGTTTGCGACGCCCGCTGTGCTATTTGACAACCTCATTGCCGATCAGAAGATGGTACCCATGATTGTCGTAATGCCAAACGGGCGTGCCCAGAAGAACGACCGGGCCGAAGGTAACGTGTTTGCTGCGGCGCCAGCCTTCGCGGCGTTCGAAAGCGATCTATTGGAAGATGTGATCCCGACAATTGAATCCCGTTATGCGGTCCACGCGGAACGCGATCATCGGGCGGTTGCCGGCCTATCCATGGGTGGCGGCCAGTCGCTCAACTTTGGCCTCAGCCATCTCGACACGTTCGCCTGGATTGGTGGGTTTTCCTCGGCTCCCAATACGAAGGCACCCGAGGAGTTGGTGCCCGACATCAACCAAGCCAAAGCGCAATTAAAGTTACTTTGGCTTTCTTGTGGGAACAAAGATGGGCTGATCAATGTTAGTCAGCGGCTACAAAGGTATCTCCAAAAGAACGACATTCCCCATGTCTGGAACGTCGATACATACGGCCACGATGCGACCCATTGGCGAAACAATCTATACCATTTTGCTCAATTACTATTTAGGAATTGAGCCAGTGATTGCGGGCGTGACGTTTCTCGATCGAGATCGGAAAGTTGGAGGGGCTTGGCGCAAAGTGGCCTAGAAACTGTTAACCCAGCTACGCTAACGGGGCGTTTTCCGGCCGTTGGTCCGCCTTGTGATCTGCTAGCTCGTCGTGCGGTGGGTAAACTTGTCGCGTGCAACAAGTGCATTGCGACGTTATGATGGTATTCGTTCGGTACGCTCACGTTGAACCCAACGGCGATTCGCTCGTGTTCGCCTTAAGTTCCCGTGTGGGTAACCATAGCGAACATGATGTTAACACGAACGACCCTGCGATTGAGAATGTGATCCATGCGATTCGCGTTGATAGTCTTCGTATTGCTGACGGCACCGCTGCTGGGTGCCGAAGTTGAGTTTAATCGCGACGTGCGGCCGATTTTGTCGAATCATTGCTTTACTTGTCACGGGCCCGATTCGGCGACTCGGGAAGCTGGGCTGCGACTGGATTTGCGGGAGGCGGCGATCGGCGAGAGCGACTCCGGAGCTCGGGCAATTGTGCCGGGTGATATTGACGCCAGTGAGTTGCTGAGGCGGGTGACAGCGAATGATCCTGATGTCCGCATGCCACCGGCTGAGGGACCGACCGCTCTGAATGAACAACAGATTGCAACTTTGCGTGCTTGGATCGAGCAGGGTGCTGGTTATCAGTCGCACTGGGCATTTGTCCCTGTTGCCAATCCTGAGGTCCCAGTGGCCAGCGGAAGCGGTTGGGCCAAAAACCCGATCGATCACTTTGTTGAGGCGGCTGGGGCCCGAGTTGGTTTAGCCCCTCAGCCGGAGGCATCTCTCGAGACGTTGATTCGACGTGTAGCATTTGATCTAACGGGGCTCCCGCCAACGATCGCAGAGATCGAATCCTTCTTGGCGGACCAATCGAAGGACGCCTATGAAAACATGGTCGATCACTACTTGGCGTCGCCCGCCTATGGCGAGCATCTGGCGCGTCATTGGTTAGACCTTGCTCGCTATGCCGATAGCAATGGGTATCAATACGATACGGAACGCGAGCAATGGGTATGGCGCGATTGGGTGATCGCCGCGTACAACGAAAACATGCCGTTCGATCAATTCACCAGGGAGCAATTAGCTGGTGATTTGCTCCCGCAGGCCACACCTCAGCAACGTCTGGCAACTGGCTTCAACCGCAATCATGGCATTACGATAGAAGGTGGTATCATTGATGAGGAGTATCGTACTGAATATGTGATGGATCGCTTGAACACAACGGCTAGCGTTTGGTTGGGGCTGACCGTCGGTTGTGCACGCTGCCACGACCATAAATATGATCCAATTTCTCAACGCGAATTCTACCAATTGTACGCGTTCTTTAATCAGGTGCCCGAACGTGGCATGAGCGGCTTTACGCCCAACGAACGCATTGCCTCGCCACTCGGGCATGAACAGTTAGAGAAGCTGAATTTGGAGCTTAAGATGGTACGGTCGGAACTTGAGAAGACCGTCGACATCCAGCCGGCTCTGGAGCGTTGGAGCAACGGACTGGCAACAACCTCTGGGAGTGGCTGGGATGTTATTATTCCCGAGACAATGACGTCGTCTGGTGGTTCCAAGATGGAGAAATTGGAGGATCAATCGATTCTGATTGGCGGAGCGAATCCGCGGCATGACATCTATGAAATCGCAGCGACCACCAACCACGCAGGGATGACAGCTGTCCGCCTTGAAGCATTGCTTCACAATTCGCTTCCAGGAGGCGGACCTGGCCGTCACAGCAACTCAAATTTTGTGCTCACGGAATTTGAGTTAACAGCTGTCTCGCAAGCTGATCACACAAAGACCCAAGCGGTGAGGTTCGTAAAAGCGATCGCCGACTATCAACAAAAGAATTACGAAGTCGCGCGGGCTATCGACGGCGAAGCAAACAGCGGGTGGGCGGTCGATGGTCCAACCCGCAAAGAACCGGCGACAGCCATCTTTGTTGCGGAACAACCGTTCGGGTTCGAGGGCGGAACGGTGCTGCGATTTCGGTTGCGACATGAAGCTGGTTTCGCCACGCATGGGATAGGTCGTCCCCGACTGTCTGTGACCTCTGATCCGGAACAGGATTTGAGTTTTAAGGGTGTACCACGCCTGATTCGCCAGATTGCGATGACCCCAAAAGCGGGGCGATCGGTGAATGAAGCGGAGCAGTTATCAGCCTATTTCCTCAAGCATCACGACCCGCGAGAAGCGCTCAAGCAACGGCTGGTCGCTATTGAGGAGCAACTAGAAACGTTGTTTCCAGCGACGATGATTATGCAGGACCAACCGCAGATTCGTACCACGCATCTGCTCCATCGTGGTCAGTATGATGCCCCCGGTGAAGAGGTTTCCGGTGATGTCCCCGCGGTGTTGCCTCCCATGCCGGCGGGTGCTGGGGCAAATCGACTCGGTTTTGCCCGGTG
Organism: Kothea flammea; assembly: GCF_052161645.1. Taxonomy (GTDB): domain Bacteria; phylum Planctomycetota; class Planctomycetia; order Pirellulales; family Pirellulaceae; genus Laterigemmans. The sequence continues at coordinate 3,444,543 of NZ_CP197414.1, read as the reverse complement.
GTTAACCGCTCCGGAGCATCCGCTAACCGCACGTGTGGCTGTGAATCGCCATTGGCAGCGATTGTTTGGGGTTGGTTTGGTGAAGACCTCCGAGGACTTTGGGGTACAGGGTGAGTTACCGAGCCATCCGCAGTTGCTCGATTGGCTGGCGAGTGAATTCGTCAACAGCGGCTGGAATGTCAAGTATCTTCAACGGTTAATGTTGACATCGGCGACGTATCGGCAGAGTTCGGCCGCCGGCTCGCAAGCGTACGCGGAGGATCCCGAGAATCGCCGGCTGATGCGCGGTCCCCGCATGCGACTCGACGCGGAGGAGATTCGAGATGCTGCGTTGTCGGCCAGCGGCTTACTGGTCGATCGCTTGGGCGGGAAAAGCGTTTACCCCTACCAGCCCGCAGGCATTTGGCTGGAGCTCAATAATCGGCCGGGATATTCCAAGGAATATCCACAAGGAAGCGGCGATGATCTTTATCGCCGCAGCCTGTATACCTTCTGGAAACGCACCGTGCCTTCGCCAATGCTGAAAATTTTGGACGCCCCGGAGCGAGAGTTCTGTACCGTTCGACGCTCGCGTACCAACACTCCCTCGCAGGCGTTGGTGCTGCTCAATAGTCCGCAGTTTGTCGAAGCCGCGCGACAACTTGGAGAGCGAATGATGAAGCATGATTCCGCTCAGTTGAAAGACAAGCTGGAGTTTGGCTTTCGCCTCGTAACCGCTCGTCGTCCGACGGCTGCTGAAGCTGACGAAATCATGGCGGCATTCCAAGCCGAATATCGCAAGTTTGCCGCTTCTCCGGAGGCCTCTTTAAGGATGGTGCAGGTCGGGGAATCTGCTGTTGATGAATCATTAGATCCCGCAAAACTGGCCGCCTTTGCTAGTATTGCCAGCTTGTACCTAAATTTGAATGAGTCGATTACTAAGGGTTGAGAAACTGGCGATGCTCGTGTTGCGACGCGACTCGCTCTACCTGCCCCTACGTTGACCAGTCGATTGATGAAACGCTAAGCAAAGCGAATTATGAACCAGCTCATCGAAGAATCTCAGCTGCTGCAAACTCGCCGGCACTTTTTCGCTCGCGGCAGCACGGGGATCGGCGTCGCGGCATTAGCCTCGTTAATGAATTCCAATGCACAAGCCGAACCCAATTTAGCCGTTCCGGCGGAACTGTCAAAAATTGCTCCCAAAGCAAAACGGGTGATCTATTTGTTACAGTCGGGAGCTCCGTCGCAGATGGATCTGTACGATTACAAGCCGTCGCTGGACAAGTTGGATCGGACTGAATTGCCCGACAGTGTCCGCCAGGGACAGCGGTTAACAGGCATGACAGCCCGACAGAAAAACTTTACGGTGGTCAAATCACCATGGAAGTTTCAACAGCATGGTGAGTCGGGAACGTGGCTCAGTGAACTGCTGCCACATCTGTCGACCGTTGTTGATGATATTTGCGTGATCAAATCGATGCACACCGAGGCGATCAACCATGATCCCGCGATTACCTTTTTTCAGACGGGCCATCAACAGCCTGGCCGGCCCAGCATTGGGGCTTGGCTAAGTTACGGATTAAGCAGCGAAACGCAAGACCTGCCCTCTTTTGTCGTGTTGCTGACTAAGAACACGTTTCATCAAGCTCAGCCATTGTATGATCGGTTATGGGGAAGCGGGTTTCTGCCATCAAAGTATCAGGGGGTGAAATTTCGCAGCCAGGGTGATCCCGTGCTGTATTTGAACGATCCGACGGGACAGTCTTCAGCTGATCGGAGGGCGATGCTGGACCGTCTAGCCAAGCTCAATCGGATGCGCGAGGCGGAAATAGGCGATCCCGAGATTGCTTCGCGAATCGCGCAATACGAAATGGCTTATCGGATGCAAACCTCGGTGCCCGAATTAGCTAATATTTCCGATGAACCAGCCAGCACGTTTGAGCTGTATGGCGAAGAGGCCAAACAACCAGGCACACACGCCGCCAATTGTTTGCTGGCTCGCCGGCTGGCCGAGCGGGGCGTGCGGTTTATTCAGATCTTTCATCGTGGCTGGGACCATCACAGCAACGTGCAGAAATACTTGCCCACCTTGGCCCAAGAAACCGATCAAGGCTCCGCCGCCTTGGTCCGTGACTTGAAGGCTCGAGGAATGCTAGACGAAACGCTAGTGATCTGGGCTGGCGAATTTGGGCGCACCGTTTATTCCCAGGGGAATCCCGATACGTTTGGCCGTGATCATCATCCTCGATGCTTTACCATTTGGATGGCCGGGGGCGGCGTCAAGCCAGGGATCAGCTACGGGCAAACCGACGAGTATTGTTACAACATCGCCGAGAATCCCGTGCATGTTCATGATTTTCATGCCACGCTGCTGCATTGTTTGGGGATTGACCACGAACAGTTGACTTATCGTTTTCAGGGCCGTGACTTTCGGCTGACTGATGTCCATGGCCGCGTGGTTCAAGATATTTTGAGTTAGCGGTCGCCGACATCGAGTAGCTTGTTGCACCAGTCGAGGAAGAGTTGGTGCTGTTCGGCTTGAAAACGATTCGTAGTGTCGGGTGCGATCCACGTTAACGATTCGCTTTCTGCTCGTAGCGGGCTGAGGACATTTGCGACTAATTGCTGATCTGCAAAGCGATCTTGCCGTGGTGTGACCACGAGGCAAGGCTTTCGAGCCACCAGCTGCAGCACTTCATCGTAGTCGATTGGAATCGCCGCAGGTTGATTTTGAAATAGTTCTAGACCCAAACGGGGCAACAACGCGTGGTCGAGCCAAAGCCGGCGGTTGTCATGATGACGGAGAGGAGTCCATCCGCAGAACATTGCCGTTCCCGCCACACGTTCATCCAACGCCCCAGTCACCATTGCTGTCAGCGCGCCGACTGAATAACCAAGTAAGAACACGCGAGCAGGATCCAGCTCAGGAATTTCCGCCTGGGCGGTGCCAGTTCTATCAACGGCAAAGCTGACCGCTGCGCGAGCGTCCCGTACCATTCGTCCCAAGCGTGACCAGTCCGGATAGCGATCGTAGAAGCTGGTGCCTTCGAGCAGTCGCAAGCCAAACCCGCACTGGTCATAGGCGATCACGGCGTATCCCTGTTGAGCCAAGCGATGGTAGATGGTGGTGCCCTGCACACCGTACCCTTCGTTGTAGCCGCTGTGATAGGAGAAGGGGTGCAGCCATACGACGACCGGCGCAGGCGCTGTTAGATCAGCCTTAAAATATAGGTTGCCACGCACAGAGTCGCCAAAACGGATTGGAACACGTTGCACGCCTGCCGGCTGCCAGCGATCGTGAGTCATCAGAGCGGATTCTGGTGGCGTCAGGAAAGGTGGAGTAGCGAGCGGCTGTAGTGATTTTGGCTCGTCCCCCAACAGCCACTTCAGGCGTTCAAGTGCCGGTGCATCACTATTGATGCTAGTCATGTTGGCGGATTGCTGGCCGCGCCACTGGTCCCAGTCGAATGTGTGTAACAATACAATTGGAAAGTGAGCACGGGTGGTCGTGCCCCGCCCAAAAGCAAGATCGATCCAGTCGAGATTTCGCTTGCGATCGGCTGGCGAAATTTTGTCGGGTCCTGACGAACTGTGACCTCCGGGTCGGTAATCGACATGCAGATTTTCTCCAGCATCGTAAAGGTCGTAGACGCTGCGTCCCTCCAGCCACGCCTTTTCGACGGCAAACGTTGGTTCGGAGCCGTCGTTGTGAGCCGTATGAATCAGACAAGGGCGAGGTGCAATCAGGGCGTACCAAGCGTGAGCATCAATCGGCAGTTCATCCTCGCGACCTGCAAATGCTCGCAACGATGGCAAAAACCACTTGCCGGGAAAATCAGCGGGTGTTTCGGCGAAGGTCTCTCGTCCGGTCAATCGGTAAGGAGAGGAACCGGGCGATCCTGGGCTGCGAGCGACGACGCTGGTAATTCGAGAGTCCATGGCAGCGGCGATCATTGCCATTTTTCCGTATCGCGAAAATCCAATGATGGCGACCTGAGATGGTTCGACTCTAACGACGCTCGCGTCGCTCAGCAGGTAATCCAAGCAACGACTAGCCAACCAACCTTTGGTGCTGATTTCGGTCCATGTCGCCTGGGGATACTCACGATGAAAAGTCTGCCAAACAGAGTCATAGCCGGGAAAGTTAGGTTCTCGATGGTGACTATCGACGCCAGGAAACAAGCAGACCGCATAGCCTCTAGCCAAAGCGTCCTCAGCCCATGGCAATTGATAATCACGTGGCGCACAGAGCAGCAACGGGAAAGGCCCAGCACGGGGTGGGGTCCACAGTGCCATCTCTAGGGAAGCCCTGCCGGGAGTCGCCAGGGTGAGTCGAACCCGTCTGCGCCGCGAACCATCCGCCGATGCGGTATCGCTGACGATCTGAGCAACACTGATCGCTGGCGTCGCTTTCGGGAACTCACCGATGAAGTGTGTTAGAAGTAAGCGTCGAATTTCCTCCCGCCGTGCTGGCCATTGGTCCAACGTGCTGACCTGACGGCCATCGAGAAACTCAAGCAGTGGTGGCAAATCTGCATGTGAATACTCGCCCTCTTGCCCATGCCCGCTCGGCGTGATTAAGAGAAACGTAGCCAGCATAAAAACGCAGCGGACACGCATATATTTGCTCAGCATTCAACCCGCACCTTGCTCACCATGATCCATATTGCAGTCGTTATCGCAGTTTTGCATACAGTAAAACACTGCGAGCATTTGGGAAGGCCGACGCCACATGTTTTGGCTAACCGCAACGCTCTCTCAATTACGGCAAAACTGAGAATCAATATATGTGACCGTCAGGCGTTTGTAAAACACGCTACCGTTCGCCATGACGCGATTTGGTTCAATGCGGTCCACCGAAAAACGTCGTCCCTGCGTCACTGCCGTTGGGGTTTTCTTCATCACACTGGGAACAATAGCCAGCGCGGCAGCAGGCACAGCAACAACAAGCGATCGTGGAGGGTATGACAACACGATCACCCGGCTTGATGTTCCGGACTTGACGGCCCACCTCTTCGACGACGCCGACCGCTTCATGTCCCAAAATAGTCCCTGGCTGCATTCCGGGTACCGTACCGCGAACGAAGTGCAAATCGGTGCCGCAGATTGCGCTCGAGGTGATTCTAACAATCGCGTCGAGCGGCTCCTGGAGGGTAGGCTCGGAGACGTTGTCGAGACGAATATCGCCGACGTCATGGAAAACAACAGCCTCCATGATGATCTCCTTTTCAGGTGCGTGAACGGACGCTGCATGCTGCCGCGAAACAAGCTTCAAACCGCGCGGACAGCTTGGTGATTCGGTATAAAGTTCATTAACTTCAACACGTGGTGCATACACTGTGCCAGCCACCAAGCCCTGAACAATACCGAGTCGAAACCTGTCCGGACTTGCTTTTGTCGTGGCTGGCAAGGCATACTTACCCAGGCGCCTATCGCACCACTAAACAGCTATTTTCATACTTGTAATCAGCGAACCGAGCTCATGTCCGAACTTGAATCCGACAGCTTTGCAATCGTGCGATTGGCGACTCAGTTGGGTTTCATTCCTGCTGCGGTCGCCTCTGAGTTGCGGGAAAAGTCGAGCGCAGACTGCGCAGAATGGCTGGGACAACAAGACTATCTTGACATGCCAACGTTGTCGCTGTTGCGGGAATTGGCCGCTCGTCAACACGAATCTTTTCTGCAAACGGAACCCACGCAAGGCAATCCAAAACAAGAGATTCCGATCCCAGCCGAGGATCTTCGCGGCGGACACTCTGACGTTGATTTGGCACTCCACGATTTGGCACTCCAGGACACGCATCAGTCGAGGCTGGCTGATACGGCAGGAGAGGGTACGCTGACGCTCGACGTGGCGGGCCAATCAGCCAGCGCGAGTGCTGATGTCTCTTGGGACGTGTCAGTGTCGAACAAACAGATTGCGGAACTGGCCAGCGACGATCGTTTTGAAATCGTGAGGAGCCACGCGGAAGGCGGGCTGGGGCAAGTGTTTTTAGCGAACGATCGGCAGCTGCACCGAGAGGTGGCTCTAAAAGAGATCAAATCGCACTTGGTTGCTGACGAGTCGAGTCGTTCACGCTTCACGCTGGAAGCAAAAATCACGGGAAGACTCGAGCATCCAGGGATCGTGCCGGTTTACGCGTTGGGCAGCTACCCAGACGGGCGTCCCTACTACGCTATGCGATTCATTCGAGGAGATAGTTTAAAGCAGGTCTGTCGAGCCTACCACGACCGCAGGAAGAACGGCAAAGCAGAGGGGATCATTGAACTACGAAAGTTGCTGGGGCATTTTATCGACGTCTGCCAAGCGTTGGAATACGCCCACAGCCGTGGTGTGGTGCATCGTGACATCAAACCCGACAATATTATGATCGGTCAGTTCGGAGAAACACTGTTGGTTGATTGGGGATTGGCTAAATCCTTGAGCCGCAGCGGCGGACTCGATGCGGGTGAGGAAGGCGTGGAGGATACCACGCTGCCTCTAAATGACCTGAACGAGTCAAATCAGACTCAGCACGGCAGTGTACTGGGTACCCCATCTTACATGAGTCCCGAGCAAGCCCGCGGCGCGATTAACGAGTTGGGGCCAACCAGTGACGTATACAGCTTAGGTGCGACGTTGTGTTTTTTGCTGACTGGGCAACCTCCGGTGTCGAGGCAATCTGTTTTAGCAATGCTCGAGCAAGTGAAGACCGGCAAGGTTTTGGCTCCCCGTGACTTGCAGCCCGACGTACCGAAAGCACTAGATGCAATCTGCCGCAAGGCGATGTCGTTAGAAATTGAGAACCGCTATGAAAGTGCTGCTGCACTAGCAGGCGACATTGAGCGTTGGTTAGCCGACGAGCCGGTTGTGGCATATCGCGAAGGGAGCATTTCCAAGTCGGCACGCTGGCTGCGACGACACCGCGGCACGGCGGCCACCGCCTTAGTTGCCGGAGTGCTGTTAATCGTTTCATCATTGTTCGCGGTTTGGGTGGTCAACGGCTACCGCAGGGACGCCGAAAGACAACGCAGTTTGGCTGTCGCTGCGGCGGAGGCGGCGACCGAATTGGCCGAGACGAACGAGCAGTTGGCGGCCACCGAAAAAGTGGCACGCGATGAGGCCGACCAGCGAACGGCTGAGGCGGAAGCCGTCTCAGAGTTCTTGCTCGACATGTTTCGGCGTCCTAACCCCAGCATGAACGGGGCCAACGTGACGGTCAACCAACTGCTCGACGAGACCCTTAAATCACTGCCCGATTCTTTCCCCGATAACCTGCTGACCCGTGCAAAACTGGCAACCGTCTTGGGCACCACCTATCGCTCGTTGGGGAAGTACCAAGAATCAGTGCTGGCGAATGAACAAGCATTGCAGTGGACCACGGAAGCGCTCGGGGAAGAGGATTCGCAGACGCTGCTGGCACGCAACGAATTGGCGATGGCGCTATTCCGTCGCGGCGATCGTGATAATTCGATTGACGAGTTTCGAACCATTCTGGCATTGAGAAGAAAAGTGCTGGGGCTCGACCATCAATACACGATTGGTTCAATCAATAACCTCGCTTACGTGCTGCAGGAGTCAGGACAACTTGTGGAGGCGATTTCGCTATTTGAAGAGGCCGTTGAACGCCGCGTGAGGACCTTGGGCTATGAGAACACCGACACCTTGCAAAGTATGGGCAACTTGGCTCACGCCTACCTGCTGGGCGACGACGTCAAGCGGGCGACTGCGATGAATGAAGAAGTCTTACAGCGTAAACGCGATTATTTGGGGACGCGGCATACCGGTACATTCACCGCGATGCAAAATCTGGCGCTATGCTACATCCGGGAGAAAAAGAATGATGAAGCCGAAGCTCTGTTAAATGAAGTGATCCCCTTGATGATCGAATTTTACGGTGGAGACCATCCCAGTACCTTGAATACGTTGAGCGTGCTAACCGCCTTGTTAGTTCGCACCGATCGGGCGGATGAGGCGATTGCCTATCACGCCGAGATCTACGCTGGCCGTCTGAAACGTATTGGTTATGGACATCCGCAGATCTTGTCGGATGCCGAAAGCTGGATCACGGGCCATCAAGCGGCAGGACTTGAAGACGAATCAGTGAGGCTGGCGGAACAATTAACCGCGGAATTTGCTGAGCATCTTCCAGCCGAACATCCCAATCGTTTGGGGTTGCAGATTGCCTATGGAAAGGCATTGGATGTAGCCGGCCGACTTGAAGAAGCGGAACGCGTGCTGGAGGATGCCCAGCAAAACGCGTTTGCAGCGATTGGAGAGCGGGCATTGATGAGCCAGCGTGTGACAAATTACTTGATTACTTGTCAGATGAGTATCCAGAAATTCTCACAAGCCGAAGCCAACCTGCATCGGCTGCATCGAATCTTGCATGAGGAGTCTGCTAGCTTGCCGCCGGAAACGTTAAAGCTGCGCCAGACTAGCGTAAGAAATCGAATGAGGAAGTTGTATGAAGAATGGGGACAACCTGAGCTCTTAGAAATTTGGAACACGAGCTTTCCGGATTATCCCGCGCCGTTGGCAAAACCAGCGACGAACGATGAACACAACTAACGGGCTGCGTTGGTAAGCCCTGCCCGCAGCTCCCTATCATATCCCGTGGTGGCATCTAAAGTGAGAGAAACCCCATTTTGCCCCATCGCGGTGAGTTGTTTACCACTGGGGCTCCAGCGAACGGCTCGCACTGGGGCGGAATGGTCGATGTGGATGAGACGTCGCCCGTGGCTGGTATCCCAAATGATAATGCTTCGATCATCCCCTGCGGAAGCCAAGCGTGGTTCCGTTGGAGACGAATCGAGCGAATGCACGTGCGCCGTATGGCCGTAGAGCGTCGTTATTAACGCAAACGTCGTCGCATCGTAAATCATGATTCGGCGTTTTGACCCAGCCGCGGCGATCTGGTCTCCAGCGGCGTTCCAGGCCACCGCGAAAATCATCTCCTCGTCATCGGAGGGGATTTCGGCAAGCACCTGGCCGCTTTCAACGCTAAAGATCAGCAGACTAAAGCCCGCTCCCACGGCCACCCGAGAACCATCGGGACTCCATCTTGGCAAACAACGTAACCTGCTTTTCTGTGGTGAACTGATTGGAGCTGCCTTGCCTGTTAACAAGTCAAATTTCTCTAGCCACCAGCCGTCAGTCGCTTGCTTACCAACCATCAGCAGGTGGTTTTCAGCGGGCGAGACTTCCGCGAATGAGTAACCGTTTTGGAGTCGCTCTTCAGTAACGTGAAAAGTCTGCAGCGGTTGCTGGCCCGAACGATCACTGAGGGTTAGTTGCTTTCGGAAATTGGAAATAAATCTACCATCGGAGTCCCAGCCAAAGGGGGTTCCGTCAACTTGTTGGAATTGCTTTTCGGCCTGATTCGAACCGCTTTGAGTGATATCGATAATCGTAGCAGGAACATCGTTGCTGACAGCGACCAAAGTGCTGTCAGGCGACCACACGACTTCGCAAGTAGCCGTGCTGATCTGCGGAACGTGGTGCTGAATGATCCGTCGGGGGACAGTTTCATCTCGCCAACGCACAAGGCCTTGATCGGTGGCAAACGTGTAGAATTGTTGACTCCAAGGATGGAAGCCGAGCCAGCGGATCGAAGTTTGGTGGCAGAAACGGTGTTTTATAAAGCGCAGGTCGTCGGCAGCGACAATCCGTTGACTCCCCAGGTCACACCCCAGCGCCAGCTCGTTCTTCCCCGGTACCCATGCGACTGCGGTTATTCTTGTATCAAATACCGCATCAACCTGATCTTTACTCTCACCCGGTCGAGTCACCAGCACGCGATTATCGTACGTGCTGTAGGCAAGGCGATCCTCGACCGGATGCCAAGCGAGCGACAGTAACGGGTGGCTCTCCATCAGCTGAATATCCGTTATGTCCCAGCAACCTGTGTCAAAAAACATCACACCGGCCTGGGGCCCCCTAGTGACACCTACAGCCACGTGTCGCCCGCTGGACGAAACGGCTAACTGGGCACAGCCGGAATGTTTTGGGTATTTTTCAGCGATGTGAATCTCTCGGATCACTTCGCCGCTGACGGGATCCAGTAGGTAGAGGCGAGCATACTCCACATCGCTGTCTTTGGTAGCTAATACCAGTAGGTGCTGGTTGACCCAAACACACGATCTGGCCCAGGGAATTGAATGTGAGGCGATGATCGCAGCGGATCCATCGAGCGATAACAACTCCACGGTGGATTGTTCACGAGTACGGCCATGATCGACAACCACGGCCAATCGAGTACCCCTTGCATCGTAGGCGATGTCGCTGATCGGAGCGGGGAAATCAAATTGAGCTCGTACGGAATCGGAGTCGGTATTAATAATATCGAGGAAATTACCAATTGAATATGCGAGCGAATTCTCCCTGGGATTGCACTGAATCAAGGAGCGATAGTAGTAATCTCCTACGGAAGCAATCACAGGTTCAGTTTGCCGATGCGCCAGCGAGTGTAACCAATACCACTCGAAACCTCGCAAGTCTTCTTCACTCGATTGGCCAGGCTCTCGTGTCTGTGGGTTCCACCTCTCCAACAATTGGACCAAGTTGGCCAAGCCCGTCGGTTGGTTGGATGCATCGGCAGCGAGTTGCATTTCGGCCGCATAGAGATTGCGCCGGTTTTCCGATGATGCAGCAAGTGCCTGCTTGGCGGCTTCTTGGGCTTGGGTGCTGAGTTCGGACTCGCGGATCGCCAGCCCGCGAAACTTAACCGCCGCGTAACTGCTGCCGATCAAGCCAGCAATCACCAATAAGATCACGGCGGCGAGCGAACTTGCCAAAGTTCGGTTGCGGTCCGCCCAGCGCAGCAGTCGCTCCGGCCACAGCACTTTACGTGAACGAATTGGACGTCCTTGCACGAATAACGCAAGGTCCTCGGCCATTTCGCCGGCGGTTTGATAACGATAATTTGGCTCCAACGCTATCGATTTTTCGATAATCGTCTGCAGATCCCGCGGCACGGCGTGACAGTAATGATGCAAGGGACGCGGGCCTGAGGTTTGAAGCTGTTTTAAGACTGACAGCTGGTTGTCTCCGGAGATCGCTGGCCGCAACGCTAATAACTCATATAAAGTAATCCCCAGCGAATAGATGTCACTGCGACGATCGCAGAGCCCAGAAAAACGTTCGGGAGCCATGAATCGCAAAGTTCCAACCAGATCGCCGGTGCGCGTGAGGTCGCTTTCCGCTGTTTTCGCTAGCCCAAAGTCGGTGACCCAAACGCGTCCATCGGCATCAAGGATTAGATTCGATGGCTTAATATCCCGGTGGATAACATTCTTGCGATGCGAGTAAGCCAAGGCGGCTGCAGTTGCCCTTCCCAAAGCGGCCACTTGGCGAAAATAGTTTGCTTCCGACGCGACGGAGTAGGCTTGATCGACCGAGGTTGAGGATGGATCACCGGGTGATATCGATGGCTCTAAACCCTCGGGCAAACCATCTTGAATCAACATCTGAGAAAAAGATTTCGAAGCATCGTCGGGCTCAATAAAATAGCGTTCACGAAGTCGCTGAATAACTTCGTTAAGCCCGCAGCCACGAACGAGTTGCATGGTGTAGAAGTGCACGCCCGCATGTTCACCGACGTCAAAGACTGGCACAATGTGAGGATGCTGCAAGCTGGCGGCCGCGCGCGCTTCCAGCTCAAATCGCCGAACCGCCAGTTCATCATGCAGCAGACTCGGTGGAATTACTTTGAGAGCGACCACTCTGCCGAGCGCGCGTTGTCTAGCTTCATAGACAATGCCCATGCCCCCGGCACCAATCTGGCTGATAATTTCAAAGTCACCAAACTCGCGGGCCACCGCTAGAGAGTCGCCAATTGGTTGTGGCTGCGAAGCGTGTGAGGAACATGCCGTGTTGAGTTCCGTGATTTCACTTGCCAAGAAACGCACAGTGTCTAAGACCAAGCGAATGTCGTGCTCCAATTCGGGCGCTTGGGCGACTATCTCATCAATCGTTACGGACTCCCCCGCCCGCACTCGCGAGAGGTACTGTTCTGCTAACTCATCAAGACGTTCATCAACGCTTTCGTTATCTCGATCTTCTTGCGGTTCGTCCCGTGGAGCATTCACGACGTACTCCAACCCAGTTTTTCACCAAACTGCTTTCTCAATCGTCGCAAGGCTCGAATGAATCGGCGGCTAGCCTGATGTTTGGTGAGTTCCAAGGTCTCGGCAACCTCGACGTTGGTCATCGACTCGAAGATTCTCATCATGATGATTTCGCGATCAAGCTCGTCCATAGCGTTGATGACGGCATGCACCTGCTCACGCTCTTCCTGACGGATGGCTTGGTTTTGCACCGATGAGAGTTGATCCACCAGGCTCTCCGCCAAGGCAGCTTGGAATTGCGACCCGGAACTATCGTGATGCAGTGAAACATCGCGCCGTGCATCTCGCTTGAGCGTCCCGATTTGTTGACGGTGGATCGTATAAAGCCGCTCGACCGTTACCAAACGAAACCACACGAATATTGACATCCGCCGATCTGCTGCGACTTCTGGAAGGCGCTTGGCAACATCGAGGAATGCCTCCTGCAAGACGTCGGAAGCATCGACTCGTCCTTTCAACTGTGGCGCCATCCGTAATTCAATGATGCGACGTAAACGCGGGCGATATCGCTCAAACAGTTGGCCGAGAACCTCTTCACTCGCATCCGCAGTAAGCATTAGGTGCGAGTCATTGCTGTCGGAAGAGTCTTGATCCATTACAGCACGGGACAGATTCATAACTTGTCTGCTGATAGGGGGTGACCGACACACCGGAACTCTGTTTTTGACGATAGCGACAGATAGTTGCCGTGTCCAGCGCCAGTCGATGTCCCTCACTCCATTTCCCCGCCAGTCCATTTCCCCGCCCTTGGGCAGCGGAACGCATGTGCGAATGCTAGCGGTTGTCCGCACTGCGGGAATTGCGATGCATGCAACGATCTCACAAAGGATGTTACTTGAGCTATTTGTACTTTTTTGAAAAATTTTCAATTTTTGTCGCGACAGGCTGCCCCAGAAAGCAGGTATTCCCTCGGCACTCTATAGCGGCATCGGACCACACCCCCCGCTTGTGAGTAGATTGCCAGGCCTCCCGCAGCGAGTTCAGGAAATTCCGCCTCCGAGCGCGAACGGATTCACGAAGTGCCGTAAATCACGCATTTTTATCACTGACGATACGTCGCCAACAAGGTCTTATTCATGTCGCGAGACGCTTCACGCTCAGGTCGTTCCCTCCGGCTGCCTCGTCGTGCCCAAAAATCAGGGTTGCGAAGAAATTCGCTTTCCTCTGTGCGACGACGTCGACAATTGTTGGAACAACTAGAGGCTCGCCAAATGTTGGCCGCCGACGTTGAGTTGTCGCAGCCGGTCCAAGATCAGCTTGTGTATACGCTCCGCTCTTTGGACGCGGCCGCTGACGCGATTGCCGGAAATCCGCTATTGGAAAGGGCTTTGCCAGCGACCGGCCAGTCGTTGAACGACTTGCTTGATGTTGCTGGAACCAACGGCGACTGGGGCGATCTACTAAGATTCGAGCAAGTGGTCGTCGACTATTTTGAAAGCTTCGATCCATCGAGTCCGCTGTACGATCCGGCGACCAGTGGCACGCAGCCGACCGCTGGCGGACTCCGCGATGTGTTGGCCAATTCATTGCAGCTCGATTCAGCCGGCGCATTTGTGGGACGCGACGCCAATCCTCCGTTGATTGTCAGCGCGGATTTGGATCCTACGACCAACGTGTTGCGTTTTGACTTTACCTTGGCTGCCGATGCGGACACGAATGTACCGGCGGAATTCTCGCAGCTTGGGGCCGACTGGAACGATTTGGGAATCGAATTCGCGGCGGGTGCCAATTTGCAGCTGACCGCCACGGCCGACGCGACGTTCGCTTTTGGAATCGACCTTACAGAGCCCACCGGGCTGAATCCGTTTTTTGAACTGACTCAGTTTGACGTGGCTACTTCGTTAGACGGGGCCGGGGCAAATCTCGATTTCGGGATCGGCCCCGTCGACGGAGTCATCAACGCCCAAACATTGCTCTTATCAAGCCAAGCATCCATCGGGTTTGAAGACTCAGCCAATCCATTTGATGAGCGGGTGACGGTGGCGGCGAGCGGTACGCTCAATCTAGACTTTGACTTTGATGCTAGCTTGTATGGCAACGCTTTGGTCGATCCTAGCCAAGCTGGCGAGCTACCAAGTTTTGCGGCCATTGATGGCAATCTCTTCGATAACACGGCACCCCAGTTTACGCTCGATGTCGAACCGCTGGTGATGAGTTTGTCAGCTCAGCACGTCATCGATGGACTTCGCAGTTTGGCCGACTGGGTTGATGAGGCGACCGCCGGTGAAGCGTTGGATGTGCCGATTCCGCTGATCAACCAAACCGTCGCCGAATTGCTCAGCGCGAATACCGAACCTCGCCGCTTTGGACCGGATGATATCGTCGCAATCTCCGCGCCGGTCGACGATGGTACCCATTGGCGGGTAACTGCAACGCTCGACACGACGACGGCAACTCCGGCCAGCTTGGGTATCAAACCGGGTGATACCGTGCGGTTCTTGGCTGCCAGCGGCGATACGTTGCCGGCCCAAGTTGAGACGCTGACGGGCGGAGAAGTCACTTTCATCTATGCCAACTCATCAAGCAACCAGCCAAACGTCACCGTTCCCGAATTGACTTTTGAAGTCAGCGCAACGATTGGCAGCCAATTGCGGGCGGCGCTATCAAGGTTCAGTGCCGACGGAGCGCAAGCACCGGAACTCGGCGAATTGCTGGCACAGCTTGCTGACACACTGGGGATCGATTTTGGGGCAATTGATTATGACCCCATGACTAAACAGATGACGCTGACGCCGAGCTTCCAGCCGACTCCGCTGCTGGTCTCCACGCGTTTGGATTTGGGAGAAGAAGTAAGCGGTTTGGGCTTTAGCGCGTCGGGAGATTTCAATTTCAGCGTGACCCCAAATTTCCGTTTGCCACTGGGAATCAACCTGGACACCGATGCGGCGATTCCCAGCACGGACAGACTGTACGTTCGTGAGGATGCGGAAGCGGAGGTCCAAGTCCAGTTAGAAGCTCAACTCGACAACCCACAAGCCCGCGCTTCGATCGGTCTGCTCACAGCCGTGCTACGGGAAGATGGCGCGATCGCGGGCAACACGGGAGTCGTGTTCGACACCGATCTTGCGATCGATATTCGCGACCCCGGTACCGGTGCGGTGACTGGCGGAGCAACGATTGGCGAGCTACTAGGGCTAACCGACACGGCGGCCGCATTCAATCCGAGTTTTTCTGGGTCTTTGGATGTTCCGGGGGTGTTGATTGAGCCCGAGTTCGCTGGGGCTACCATCCCAGGCGCAATCGAACTGTTCACCACGACGGACGGCACGACACGGGAGCCGGCGGAATTTGCAGATATCAGTCAGCTGGTGACGCTTTTCGATCAAATTTCGATCGATAACACGCTTGGTGATTTCGACTCGCTGACCGCCGATGACATGGTCACGATGTTTACCAGGTTGGGAACAGCGATTGGCAACATTGCCGGCTCTTTGGATGTGCCAGACGGTATTCCCTTTGTTGATGCGGCGATCAGCGGTGTCATCGATTTTGCCGAAACCACGCGCGCGTTTGCTCGCCAACTTTATTTTAATCCCCGCCTGATCGCTGCTGACGAGATCCAAATCACCGATGGTCGGCTTTCGAGTGACGCGACGTGGATGCTTCGCATCGAAGGGGGCGAGCCGATCTTCGTCACCTTGCCCGCCGCGTCAACCGACGACAATCAGTCCATCGACGATCTGTTTATCGATCTTCAAGCTGCGATTGCCAATTCAGACGCGGACGGCTTGTTGGTTGCTGAGCGTCTGCAACCATCAGCAGCGGGGCAAATTGTTTCAATTGTGGACGTCTCCGGCGACAGCCTGAGTGATTCCGTCACGCCGCTACCAACAGGGTTTGCCCGTTACACCGTTACCTTTGATAGCGGAATCGACCTGTTCAATGCGGGCACACAGGTTGGCCAGGTGATCGAGTATCGCGATCTAAATGGTCAATGGCAGCGGGCCGCGATTGATGAAATGACGCGGCAAACCTTGAGCTTGCGGTTTGACACGGCCAGCCAAGCAGCCCCGCAGGTAGGTGCGGAGCGTTCGATTGCGCTAACAGATCGGGCCTTGAGCAACCATGTCGCGCTGCGTACGAGCAATCCCAGCGTTGGTATCTCCCTGGATGCCAGTACCGTGATGATCACGGCAGCGGATGACGCGCCATCACAATTAAGCGAAGACATTAGCTTCGCCATTGAGATTGACGGCACCTCCGTGCCAGTCACTCTAACGGCGGCAGCAACTGCCGATGCGATGCAGCCGGCTGACATGGTGCAGGCGCTAAACCGCGTGTTTGCGGAAACTGATTTTGATGATTCAGTAAAACTGAATGCCAAAGTCGTGGCCGTGCTGGTTGGGGACGCCATCCGGCTGGCCGCAGCCGAAGGCTCGATTCAGAGCCTGGCGTTGTCGGGAGCCCAAGGGCTCGGTTTCACGGCCGCGCAATCACAAGACGAAAACACCGCCGCGACCGAGCTGGGATTTGCCGCCGGTCAATTGGTCAGCGCGCGGTTCCGCGCCGGCACGATTCAAGATTTAGTGCACACGCTCAACGGATTGATCGAACAAGAGTTCGCGGGCAGTCCCTTCCAAGCATCACTCGGTTACACCGAGACACCTACCCGCGCGGTGACTTTCAATTTTGCCATTGCTGAAGAATTCAGCCAATCCATTGATTTGGACTTTGGCAACAGCCTTGATATCGGCTTTACGGATCTTAGCATTGCCGGTGGTGCAAACGCCAGCTTTACCGCTTCGGCCGGCATCGAGTTGGGCGTTGGGATTGAGCTAGACCCGATTGGCGCGGGGATGATAGTTGACGCCAACACGCTGCTGAGCGATTTGGATCAAGGGCGTGGTATTCGCTTTAAAGTCGGTTTGACTGGTGCGGAAGTACCATCCAGCGGACGCACTGAGCCAGCGACCGATTTGACGCTCGCTTTCGACGTGCATCGGTTTGGCAATCAAGTTGACAACGTTGAGGTGACTATAACCGCCGATATGGTGGCCGACAACTCGAACGTCAATGAGCTGGCGGCTGATCTCAATGCGGTGTTGGTAGGTTTCTTTACTGAGAATCTTACCGACCTCGAAGTTGTGGATGATGTCCCGCCGGTGGAAGTTCAAGTAGTCGATGGCCATCTGCGATTGGTAGCTCAGCAACAACGCATTAATGGATTAGAAATTACCTCAGCGACATCAGCATTTTTGGGGTTCACCGTCGGGGCTCAGAGTGAAGAAGCGGATTTGGTCTTTCATCTCCGCGATGGCAGCTCGTTTGAGGCCAACCTCGACTTCTCCGAGACACTTGGCGATGTCGCTCAACGGATCACGGATGCAGCTGGTGGCACATCTCGGCTGACTGTCGAGTACGTGGAAGATCGCTTGAAATTAGTCGATCAGACAACCGCTACTGGAGACAACACCTTCCGGATTCTCGCCGCCGGTGACGATGCGGGATTCAGTGCGGCTGGTACGACGTTGCAGATCTTGGGTGAAGTCGTCGCCAACGAGGATAACCCGGCAACGCCGGCAGATGAATCGAACGACGGGGACACCCGCCTCGGCGAACCGTTGTTTGCCGGCGTCTCGCTCGATCAATTCTTTTTTGATGTTTCCAAGAGCCGCATTTACGCGGATGTCACAGTCGCGGCGGATGACATCGACTTGGTAGCCGCCATGGGGATCCTCGAATTGGGTCTCAAAGATGGCAATATGAATTTCAGCATTGACGCGGGTGTTGACCTGCTCGACGTTGACAACCCCGATACGGCTGCCGACGAAAGTCAGGACGGGAAGTTGCGATTGAGTGATTTCTCGGTTGCAGGCTTCCGTGATCTGCTGGCACCGTCCTTTAATTACGGTGGTTCGGCCAGCTTGCCGATCGATGGATCGGCTCTCGCTTTCTTGCCCGGTGAATATCAGGAAGGTGGCACGAGTCCGCTGAGCATCGACGTGACGCTTTCCAACGAAGCGGGATCGCTGCGACCAGTGGTGGATTATTCCGTTGAGAATTTTGAAGCCGCCCTCAGCGGGTTTAAGAACTTTTCGCTGAGTGACATGGTCGGCGTGGTTCGACGCGTTATTGACCTCTTGCAAGACAGCGACATCGAGGGGCTCAACACGCCAATTCCAGTTGTCAACAAGACACCCAATGACATTCTTCAAGTCGTCGATGGCTTAACCGCGGCAGCCGATCGACTCTTGCAAGGCTTCGATGTGGAAGACCTGCGAACCAAAGTTGCCGAACTGGAAGAGATGCTCGACTCGCTAACGGGAACCCCCGACCAGAATGACGGTGTCGCGGATGGCGTTGCCGATATCAAAGCGGGCATCGATCCTGATTTTGAATTCTCAATCACCGGTCCCAATTTCGAGGGTGACACGGCGACAACCGAACGCATTGATAGCAACGCGTCGGCGGCGGAAGTTCAGCAAGCTCTCGAGGCGGCGTTGGGCAGCGGAGTGATCCAAAGTGTAACGGGAGTCCGCGGTGGCCCTTATCGTATTACGTTCGACCCCAGCCAAGGTGACGCGGAGCTGTTAGATGGCCGGAGTTCGTCGGGTGCCCGGGTGCAGATTAGCGAGGAAACAGCCGGTGACGGCACGACCGGTGAAGTGCAACTGCTAAGTTTCAACACCAGCGGTGGTATCATCTCGGCAATTACATCGGCCCGTAACAAGGTGTTGGACTTGACCGACTCGGTTGGCGGAGTTGACCAAATTCTTGCCAAACTGGATGAGTTGCGAGGCTCGGTCGCTTCGCATCTCAACCTGGGAACCATCATTGGCGATGCGATTAAAACCGAGCTGCAACTTCCCGACGACGCGTTTGAATTGACATTGGACTTTGTCGACGCCGATAGCAGTCAAGCCGGTTTCCAAGCTGCGGCGATTGTCGGTTTGGAAGTGGCTAAATCACTGACTGAGACGGTCGACTTCGATCTGAACTTACCCAACTTGGGTCCGGTGACCGTGGAAAGCGGAGGAGAGATCGACTTTACCGTGGCAGGCCAGCTGAGCCTTGATTTTGGCTTTCGCTTTGATAGCTTTACCCCCTACCTGATGAACAGCACCAGCGTTAGTTTGGCCGCTGGCATCGATTCGCAATTGGGACTTTCAGCCGGCATTGGTGGGATTCGTGGTGACCTGACAGGACGTTTGCAGCTTCGCGGGGGCAAGACCGAAACAGTTCCCCAGTCAGTCACCACTTTTGTGCTTGAGGAAATTCCACTCGCCGATCTAGTAGTCGTTGCGGATGGTAGCGAAGTGCTGAAGCGAGGCAGTTCGCTGAGCGATCCTGACACTGATTACACGCTCGACGTTTCCACGACTCCGCCGACGATCGAGTTCAAGACAGCCACGTCCGCCGACGTGACCGTCCAGTACGCGTCAGATTCCACCGCCGACACGGCCCAGATATCACTTTCGGTCGATCCAGCGCTGCAGCCATCGGATGACAATACCATTGGGGGCATACCATTCAGTCAATTGTTCTCCAGTGCCACGCCACTGAGTGACAAGCTTGAGTTCGATATTGATGGGATTGCGATCGCGGCGCTCGATGCGGGCCTGGCGGGAATCCAAGTGGATGATGCGATTTCGGTGACTTTGAGTTTGGATCATCCCACCTCACCACAAGTTCGCTTTGATGGAATCACTGATTATCTCTCCAGCTTGACCGATCTCAGCCAACTGAGCTTAGGACAGATCATTGACGGAGTCCGTTCGGTGCTGAACATGGTTGAGTCGGGACTGCAGAGTGATCTCCTGGAAGAGTTACCGCTGATCGGTGACGGGGTTGACCTCAGTTCCAGCTTCATTGGGGACCTAAAATCTGCCGTTGAGGCTTTGGAAGATGTGATCCTGGGTGCTAGCGGAGCGCTCGGCGCGTTAACGGCAGAAGTGCAACAGACTATTTTCCAGACACTAGGACCCGCTGGAGCTGGGATCCTGAGGCTTGATCCGTTATTCCATGACGACCCGAACGTTCCCAACGCTCAAGAACAACACCAACCTGATTTCCGAGACGTCGAGGTTTTTGTTTCGGATCCATTAACGACGGCTCCCGAAGATCTAGAGTTCTTTATCAACTTGAACATCGCTGGCCGCGATGTGATGGATGTGGATTTTGACCTCGGGCTCGACGCGTTCGTCTTCGAACTAGAAACCGAAGGTGGTTTGGAGCTAAGTTGGGAATACGGCTTCGATTTCGGTTTCGGCATTAATTTGCAACGCGGTTTCTACTTTCAACTGAACCCCGATGTGACCTACGATGAAGGTCTTCCCAGCAGTGGAACGCCTGAGATTCGCTTGTCCGCCGATGTCAGCTTAAAGCCTGGCACATCGCTCAGCGGCGAGTTGTTTTTCCTCAACGTGTTGGCTGAATCAAATGCCATCGAAGATTACAACCGCGACGGGATTATCAATGATGGATCCACTGAAATCGGCCATGGACCATTACTTGATGAAATAGGGGACAACATTGATTACGACCGTGACGGCACCATTGGTGGATTGGTAAGTGAATCCGATAGCAATGGCGATGGACGGTTTTCCAAGGGCACCGGGTTATCGGGTGACCTGTTTATTGACATCGACAACCCGGACGATGATCCTGACAACCGTCTGACTTTCTCCGAACTGACGACCACTTCGTTCGGCGAACTTTTTAATGCGGGCATTACCACGGAGGCCTATGTCGATTTGCACTTGTCCGCCGACACTGATTTCGCGGGTCTACCTGCGATTTCAGCCGACTTGACGCTCGACTGGGCCATCGGCTTGACCACTCGTGATGGTTTGATCGGCGGCGGCTTGCCTGATGTCGTGTTGCACGATGTTACGCTGGATTTGGGCAGTTTCATCACCTCTGTGATCAGCCCGGTGTTCGAATATTTCGACACTTACGTGGGGCCGATTCGCCCGTTGGTGGAATTCCTGGCCTCACCCGTTCCCGGGCTAAATGATCTTTCGGAATTGCTGGACGGACCGCGGATCACTTTCTTGACGCTGGGAATTTTGGGCACAAGTCAAACGCAAGCCTCAATCCGCGCAGCGCAGCGGGCGAATCAGGTGGTCGGCTTAATTCAGAATGTCTTTGAGTTCTCCGATCAGGTCAACGCCGCGGCCCAAGACGGTGAAGATATCAAGATAAACTTTGGCTCTTTCTTCTTGACTGGCAAGCCGATCGATGTCGACAAAGTTGGCACAACCGCAGGAGCGAATAGTCGTGAGCGTGTCTTGCCGAGCAACCCTCGAACGGGCACACGTGTGGATGTCTATCGTAACGATGTGTTGGTGCCACGGAGCGACTATAAAGTTGTGCGCTACAAAGACGGCAACGACCGCAAGACGAAACTTGTTTTCAACACTGCGCCCTCGGGGACGATCACTGCCAGTTATACGACGACCGAGGGTGGCACGCGGGACTTAACCGACAAGGACGCGCCGGTTCAATATGATCCCAGCTTGCTGTCGAGTAACGTAACGCCGGGTGCTGACGGGGGAATTTCCCCCAGCGTACTGAATCAAACGTCGAACTCAGGCAAAAGCGGCGCGCAGAAGTCCCGGTCGATGTTGAATCGCCTGGGAGGTCGCCCCGACAGCAACGGAGACGGTGGCTTCGGGATCAAGATTCCCTTGCTCTCCGATCCCTCCAACATCTTTAAATTGTTTACTGGAGAAAAGGCCGACATCATACAGTGGGATATTCCCAGGTTGGACTTGGAAGTGCCGTTCCGCATGAAGTTTGGGCAGATTCCCTTCGCTCCGGTTCCTCTATACGCAACATTTGGTGCGAGCTTATCGGCCTTTATGGACTTTTCGATTGGCTTCGATACCCGCGGAATTGCCAAGACCGATAATTTCCTTGATGGATTCTACTTTGGCGACTTGGAAAACGTCACCAGTGGGGCGGATATCGATGAGTTCGGCATTGGGCTGGAGGCGGCCGTCGGTGCGGCGATTGACGTAGGTCTCGCGTCCGCGGGCATTGAGGGCGGAGTTCGTGCCGACTTAGGCTTTAACTGGAATGACTTGGACGGCGACGGAAAGATCTACCTTGACGAGCTGGGGGATCTATTCCAATTGCGCCCCACGCCCAGCACGGGGGCAGACTTTCCCGGGATGTGCGTCTTCGATGCCACAGGCACGTTAAGTGTTTTCGTAAGAATTTACTATGACGTATTCCTGTTCGGTGGCGATTCGTTTGATCTCTTAAATGAAGAGATTTTCCGTTTTAATCATTCGTGCGTCGCCCCTGGTTTGGCTGAGTTAACCGAGGGCAATGGTCCCTTTGAGGAGGGGACGCTGGTGTTGTTCGCCGGCGACCGGGCTGAGGAACGCCAAGGGCTGTACGGTGACGACATCAACGAACGGTTTGATGTGTCTCAGTTCGTCGACGAAAATGACGAGGTCGTGACTCAAGTTACTTTCCATTATATCAATCGCGATAACGATCCTGATACCACCACGCGAACATATACCGGTGTGCGGCAGATCTATTTTGACGGTGGCAGCGGCAACGACGTTATCAATATTGACGACAGCGTAACCATACCCACGCGGCTCATTGGCGGGATTGGTAATGACACTCTTACCGGCGGCAGCGGACCGGACATCATCGTCGGTGGATTTGGTGATGATATTTTGGTGGGGCAAGGTGGCAATGACCGCTACGTCTTCACAGACAATTGGGGCCGCGATGTCATCACTGAAATCGCCGGCGGGCCGGATGGCGGTGATCTGCTCGATCTCAGCGGCGTGACAACGTCGCTCGATGTCCGCTACGGATCGATCACGGTGACAAGTGGCGCGAATCGGATTGATGGTGGCACCAACGGTGCTGGCCAACCTGTTGGCGCGGTCGGTATTGAGCGGGTGATTGCCGGAACGGGCATCGACACTTTGACCGCCACGCAAGTGGTGGGTGAGGGGACTGAGAACACTTGGAATCTGACCGGGCGTGGGCGAGGAAATATTAATGGAGCACTGCGTTTTGATGGCTTTGAGAATCTCACCGGTGGGTCGCAAGTCGACCGCTTTATCATTGATCAATCAGATCGCCTATCGGGGACGATTGATGGTGGTTTGGGAATTGACACCTTGGACTACCGCAGTTGGACTTCTCAAGTCATCGTGAACCGAGAACTGGGCGCGGCGAATGCGATTGGTGGATTTACCGGTATCGATCGCGTGCTTGGTGGTCATTCGCCAGCTGACACGCTGATCGGCCGAAACGTGGACGCCACTTGGAGTTTGACTTCCAACGACTCGGGCTCGATTTCCGATGGCGGCAGCAGCGTTGATTTTGACTTCTCGAGTTTCGAGAATCTGACGGGCGGTACCGCGGATGATGCGTTTGTGATTTCAGCAGGAGCCCAATTGACCGGTCGGTTATTGGGTACATCAACAGTTGGAGCGAGTGATTCGGACCACGTCGACTTCGCGGGGCTTAGCAGCGGGTTGCGGGTCGAGGTGAGTGGTATCAATCAGGGGCTCGTGCGAACAAGTGCCAACCGGCTTGTGGAGTTTGAGTCGATTGAAAATGTGACCACCGGCTCGGGTACTGATCATATTGTGATGGCTCCACTTTCGGGGATTACTGGCCAAACAGACGCCGGCCCAAGTTTAGCCGATCACCTTGACTACTCGGCTTGGACGACCCCGGTGCAAGTGAACTTGAACAGCGAGTCGAACAACACCGGCACGGTTCGCGGTGTGGAACGAGTCACTGGTGGTTCGGCTGGCGATACGCTCACCGGCAATCAAGCTTCCAATTGGCTCTTCGGACTGGGGGGCAATGACCAGATCGATGGTCGCGGTGGAGACAATTTACTGGTCGGTGATACGATCTCCCCCAATGCCAATCAGGCGGTCTTAAGTTCGATTCGCACGATCGGGACGCTGGCCGGTAATGACACGATTCGCGCTGCCGGTGGCGACAACTGGATCATTGCCGGATTGGGAAACGATACGGTGATAGTTACCGGTAATGGAAATAATGTCATCGCAGCTGACACCGCCCTACTCCGTCTCTCTGATGACGAAGTCTTGTCGATCCAGAGCATTCAACCAGCCGATGGTGGACGTGACAGCATCACCACGGGTGGCGGCAATGACGTCATCCTCGCCGGCGGAGGTAACGATGCGATCGAGACCAGCGGTGGCGATAATGTTATCGTTGCCGACCGTGGTGGGGTCGACTTCTTAAATGGTTTGCCGGTCAGAGTGCAGAGTACGTTCTCGCTCACCGCGGGCTTAGATACGATCACCACCGGCGCGGGTAACGATGTCATCATCGGTAGTGGCGGAAATGATCAAATCACTGGGGATGCTGGTCATAACTTGATATTTGGTGATGACGGCCAATTTTTGCTCAGCAATGGCACGCTCTTGCAAGCGACCCCAGCGCTAACGATTTTCGATGGTGATGACACGATCACCACGCTATCAGGTAACGATCGCATCTTTACCGGCAACGGTGATAACATCGTGTTTGCGGGTGGCGGCAATGATGATGTGATTGGTGGTGCCGGAATTGACTTGCTCCGAGGTGAAGGGGGTGACGATTTTCTAGTTGGCATGCTTGGCGACGATACCATCGAGGGTGGCGATGGCAACGACGTGATGTTTGGTGGCAGTCCGATTGGCAATCGTGGTAACTACCAGCTGGGCACGGACGACTTCGTCTTGCCTCCGGACTTCATTGATACGGAGAACCGCTTCTCCAGTAACCCGGCATTATTCGGGCAACCCGGGATTACCTCCGGCGGATATTTGCCGGCGATTTTGATCACTCCCGCCATCTTTGCTGGGATGACCATTGACGGTGACGCAGCCGACGGTCGCGATATCCTGACGGGAGGCAGCGGCCATGATGTGATTCTGGGCGGTTCTGACGCGGACGAGATCAGCGGTGGAGACGGTGCCGATTATATCGACGCCGGAGCGGGCAACGATGTGCTGGTCAGTGGTGGTCTCGGTGACGACGTTATTCGCGGCGGTGCGGGCGATGACGTGCTGCACGGTAATGAAGGCATCGATCAAGTCTACGGGGATGATGGGGCTGACCGAATTTTTGGTGACGCGGGAGATGCCTTTGGGAACCAAGCTGGTCAGCGTCTGTATGGCGGGGCTGGTCGAGACACGTTATTTGCCTACGCGCCCGAGATCTTAAACTTTCCGCAGTTCACTGCTCAGCTGGGTCTAGCGGGCGACCAGTTACTGGGAGGTTCCGGAGGGGACTTTTTGTACGGTAACGTTCGCCGCGAAGTGTTTGATGGCGGTGCGGGTAACGACTTCATCGCAGGTGATTTCTTCATTGGCAGTGGCTACGACGATCACATTGACGCCGGGCTTGGTACCGAAGCCGATGTTGATGGGGCTGACGACGTCATGTTTGGTGGCTCGGGCGAGGACCAAATGTACGGCGGTGGCGGCGATGACTCGATGTGGGGTGGGCCTGGTACCGACTATATCGATGGCCAGGACGGCAACGATCTAATGTACGGTGGGGCTGGGATCGACCTTTTCGTGCTTCCAACTTCGTTGGGAGCGGCGGGCAATTTCGATAGCGGCGTTGACACGATCGACGGTCACTTTGGAAACGAGTCGGAAGGAGATTTCGCGGACGATAACGCGACCGATGTGTTGACCGTCAATGGAACCACGGCTAACGATACGATTTTAATTGGGCAACGCAACGGTGAAGCGTCGGTGCTTTATAACGGCACGCCTATTCCTGTTCGCATGTTGGATGCGAATGGGGAATTGTTAATTGAACAGTTCCGTATCGCCGGTCTGGCGGGTAATGACACGATTGGATTCTACACCCCTGAAGCGATCCAGTCGGGATGGATCTCTCCGATTGTAAATCCCAGCGGATTTAGCACGTTGGATGTTTCCCAGCTTTCGGAACGCTCTCGTGATTACGCGGGCGTGTTTGACGGCAACAGCGGTAATGACGTGTTGTTGGGCTCGAGCGGGCGAGACCAACTCGACGGTGGCCTCGGCAGCGATGTGCTGCTGGGCTTCGGTGGTGACGATCGTCTTTGGGGTGATTTGGGCGAAGGCTCCACACGCGACGTTGATACTCTGTACGCTGGCCAAGGTAATGATGACCTGGTCGGCGGTCGCGGCATGAATCGGCTCTACGCTTGGAGTTTCGCTCCAGAATCGGGGGGTGAATTCGGCATCTTTGTCAATGAGCTGGGACAACTTGTTACTAACGACGGGGACCTCAATAACAACGGCATCCTCGATCTCGATGATGGCTCCCCGAACGGACCTTATCGACTTCCCTATCCCGCCGAGATCACTGGCTTAAACCGCATGCTGGGTGGCGAACAGAGTGATTTTCTGTTCGGTGGTACGACGCTCGATTTCATGTATGGCAACGGCGGCGACGATCTGCTGTTCCGCTCCGACGGCAGCACATTTGAAAGCATGGACGGAGCGCTGGCTGGTGATGAGTGGAAGGAGTATGCCCGCGAGTCAGACCAAGTCTGGTATGTGGGCGGTACCAACGCCAACGACCGCATCAACGTGGACTTTGTCACCGAGCCGGGCATCCTCACCGACCATCACTTGGTCACGCGATTGACGGAGAACAATGGGAACTTTAGTTTCGCCGCCCAGATCAGACTCGACTTCGAAGCCACCGATAGCAGTGGCGCGCCCATTTGGGATCCAGAAGGCTTACAGTTCCGACTTGATCAATTGCTGGCTGAAACCGATCCGGAATTGCGTCGCGAGGCGCTCGAGGAGATTGCCGCTCAGAACGATGGCAGCACCGTCGAAGAAGAAGCATTGGCTGCTATCATTCCCCCAGAAGGTGATTTTCTAGTGATTCTGATCGACGCGCTCGGTGGAAATGATCAAATTACCGTTGGCCCCACCGTGCAGAAGTCGGTTTGGATTGACGCGGGTGCTGGCGATGACGTGGTGGAGATTTTGGCTGGCAACGCGATTTTGGTCGACCAAGCTGAGGCATCTCGAAGTGCGAGCGGGCTGCGAGGCCGGAATGATTCAAGTGAGTATGCCTACTCGCTATTCGGCCCCGGTGAAGATGGTTTAACCGCTTTTGAAGACACTCCGCTGTCGGCCGACGGTATTGAGTTCAATGGTTTCACGATTGACAATCCCGAAGACAGCGATTGGTTCTCGTTCCAACTTGAACAAGGGCATGTTGCCAGTTTCCTGGAGGACTTCCAACCCAACACACCCGCAGCGGGCTGGCAGTATCTTTGGAACGCGCCGGCCGGGTGGACTCCCAGCGGTGACTCGGGAGATGGAGCCAGCGGTGCCATTGGTGATCCGGCCAACTATCGTCAGTTGATCGCCAACGGTGATGGGTACACGGCGGATGGTGATGCGATCAACGCCAACAACTTGCCCTCGAATTACCTGCGAGTGCGGCCCGACGGTAGCCATCCTGGGATGGGGGCGAGCCAAGCGGGCGGTGTCGGCAATACGCTAGATCGCTTCGTGATCTATGCCTACACGGTACCGGCCAACGGAGCTTACGCAATTCGCGATGGCGAACTGAGCCATGGCTATGGCTTCAACAACGCGCTGCGGTTAATCGTACACGTTAACGATAACGCACCACTGTTGAATACCACCAACACGGGCAGCGATACGCCATTCTCTGTCCAGCTTGGAAACCTTGTGGCGGGCGACACGGTTTACGTGGCTGTCGGGCCCAATGGTGTCGACAACGGCGATGCCTTTACGATTGATTTCTCAGTGGCTCAGCTTATTCCCTCCAAGATCGAGCTGGCCAGCGGCTCGCCGATCGACAACTTGGGGTTGGCGATTTTCGCAGCGGGGGACGATGTCACCGCGGAGGAGAATCAAATCAACGCCGAGACATATTCATCAACCGGAGATGCTGCCAGCATTTCATTGGCTGGACTCGACCCTGACAAAGTCTATTGGTTGCGAGTTGACAGCCCTCAACTTGTTCCGACAATCTACGACCTCCGTTTCAATCTCTCGGACACGTCGGACGAAGCACTGATCAGCGAGTTGCCGCGGATCGAGATGAATCTGCGCGAGGATATTACCCGTCGCGATGTCATCTTGGGTGGCCCTGGAGATGATATTCTTCGCGGCGGAGCGGGTGAGGACTGGATATTTGGAAATGATGGTAATGATGTGCTGACCGGTGGTTATGACCGACAAGCAAGTGATTTGCTGTTCGGCGGCGACGGCAATGATACGTTCCAAATCATTCCCGATGCGTTGCCCCTACTGGGCAACCAGCCCAATACCGTCTTCAACCCAGCCCTGGCAACAACGTTGACCACGCAAAGTGATCAATTCATCGGCGGCGCCGGATTTGACCGCGTGCTATTCCTCGGTGGCGATAAGGATCGACGCGGGTTTGATGTGCCCGATTATGCTGCGATCAAATATGACACGGGGCTGCATCGCTATGAGTTTACCAGCCTGGTTTGGGACATTGGTACGCAGTCTTATCAAACGGTGACTGACGCGAATGGCCTTGAGGTTTATCGACGCGAACACTTGTTCTATCAAACGCGCGACGTTGAAGATACTCAGTTCGTGTTGCGTTCGGGCGACGATGTGCTGCGGGCCGATCCTGAATTTCAATTCTTGCCGCTGATTCAGACAGCCCTTGCGCATCGGTATAGCTTTAACGAAACCAGCGGAGAATTTGTTGATTCGATCGGCGGCGCGAATGCAGTGCTGGTCGACCAATCCGGTGCCGGAACCTCGGCTGGTGGCGGTGGGCACGTCCGCAGCGGCGGCCAAGTTGTCTTGGCTGGCGGCGCGCACGCCACAGCCGACTATATCGAACTGCCCGATACGATCCTCTCGGGGCTGACCTCTGCCACGTTTGAGTTCTGGGCGACACCGCGGAGCGTCCAAACATGGTCACGAATTTTTGACTTTGGCGCTGGGAACAATGAATTCTTCACGTCGACTTGGTCACGCGGTGATCAAGCGGGAACCGATCACGTGCGCTGGCGAGATCTCGGCGTTTCGGGAGCAAATGATAGAATCATTGATGATGCGTTCAGCCCGTTAGATTTGAATACCGAAGTGCAACTCGCCTATTCGGTTGAAGAGAACTTCGGTCCAAACGGTGAAACCCGCTTGAGGCTCTTTAAGAATGGCCAACCTGTTGGCGAGTTTTTGACCGACAACACCTTGAGCGAGCTGACACCGGACAACAACTGGCTGGGTAGGTCCAAGTTCCCAGTGGATGACACGGCAAACGCCGCCTATAACGAATTCCGCATCTACAATCGAGCACTCACCGAGGGTGAAATTGCCTACACCCATTCCAAGGGCCCCGATGTTGATTGGGTTTCCAATGTCGACGAGTACGGGATTGACTTGGGAGATCGAGAACAAGGAGCCATTGAGGCCGCGCTGACGATCGACGGTGGCAGTGGCAATGATTACTTGTTCGGTGGAGCACTCTCGGATGTTTTGATCGGTGGACCTGGCAACGACTATTTAGTTGGTAATTCCGGTAACGATGAATTAATCGGCGACGGTGGCAACGATCGACTCTTCGGGAATGTTCCCGATGAAGGCGACGCTAGCAGTGCTTATCCGATTAGCTTTGCATTACCGTTTGGCTTCCCCGCAACGGCCCCCAGCGAAGCGTATCGCTTCGATTTGGCAGCACCTTTCTTAAACATTATCGATCCTGGACGCCCGGGAGTCGACTTGAACGACCCTCGACTCGATCCCGGCAGTGCGGATCCGCTGCCCTACGCGGAATCGATCAATGGACTGGTTGGCTCGCAAGGGTTTGCTGGACTATCACAGTCGACACCAGTGGGCGACTTTAACGGAGACGGTTACGAAGACTTGTTGGTCCGCGGCGGAGCTTCTAGTTACTTGATGCTTGGCCCCGTCGACGTGACCGATCTGGAATGGATTGAACAGCGAGCTGAAATCATCATTGACCACGAGGCCTTGGGCCGTCCGGGCGACCGCTTCGGTGACGTGAATGGCGACGGATTTGCCGACCTGGCGTTTGTCCAGGAAGATTTCGGCAGCGCGATGGTGACGATCGTATTCGGCGGACCGACTGGTGGCATTGTGGGAGGCCAAGCGGCCCCCTGGCCGAGAAACTGGAACGGAGATTTCGCGGCTAACTATTTGGTGACCGCTGGCACGGGGAATAACGCGCGAAGAATCTTCATTCCTTTCGGTGAATTTTCACAGTTCGGTGAAGTCTCCGTGCAGATGTTGGAGATGACTGGCGACGGGCAAGATGATGTCCTGATTACCAGTAACTCAACCTACAACGCTTTTGGCGGAGTTACCTTCATTGCACCGCAAAGCCCAACGGGACCATTCGGCTACGGCTATGTGTTTGCGGGTGAAACAATCACCAACTTTGTATCCAGTCCCGCTCAGAGCTTCATCGGGATTGGGCAGCGACTGGCCGAGATTCAATCAAACTTTGATTTTGCCAAATTGGAAACGCGAGTTGTCGGTGATGTTGATGGCGACGGTCGCGAGGACGTGCTGTTTGGGAATCCCGAAATTGATGTCGTTGTGCAGACCGAGCAACCGGCAACGTTGGTACCGCTGGGGTCACAGAATCTGGGTGGCAGTGCGTCATTAACGCTGGAAATGCCAGGTGGTTCTGCGAATATCAACGTTAGCACCGTTGCCGGCGATCCACAGAACACAGCTGAGAATGTTAATTCGGCGCTATCTGCAACCACGCTGGCTGGCCGTGTGCGTGCTGAAGTCGACGTAACTGGCAGAGTTATTTTTGTCACCAATGAAACGGGGCCCACGGTATTTTTGCGCGTGGCAGAAACAGGTACTGGAAACCGCTTCGGCCTGAGGTCCACTTCGGTTCAATACAACTCCAGCGACGTCAACAAGCCGATTGGTCCGGATGCCGGCACCTTGACAACTTCAAATTTGACGATTGCCGGGTCGGCTGGGCGAATTATTGATGTCAATGCGCAGCTCGATATTCTGCATACCTTTACCGCCGATTTGGATGTTGAGTTGCGAGCTCCAGATGGAACGACGATCAGACTTTTCGATGACGTGGGAGGTGGAGGCGATAATTTTGCGTTCACGATCTTAGACGATGAAGCATCCACTCCCATTACATCGGGCACTGCTCCCTTCGCCGGTGCTTACCGTCCTGAGGAACTGTTGTCCGCTTTTGACACGCGATTGGCAAATGGCACTTGGCAACTTCGGATCACGGATGACGCCGGTGGTGACAGCGGAACACTGCGCGCTTTTAACCTCCGTATTCAGACTAGCCGGCAGGAGGCTTTTGGATTTAATCTTGCCCGACCGTCGCTGAGTAGCGACACGCCGTTGCTGCAGGCGCTGCCTGACGATGGTCTGCCCCACTTGGTGCAGTTAAACACTAGCAACGTGCAGAGTTTTACACCGATCGCTCTTGGTGACCTGAACCAAGACGGCTACGACGATGTTGCCTTTGCCGGTCCGAACGGGATCGAAGCCTACTGGGGGCAAGCTGATATTGCCGCGATGTTTAGCAGTGTCGCTGCGCGAATTTCGGGGGCTCAACTGCGAGCCACGGGAGGTGACTTTAATGGAGATGGACTTGGCGACATCGCTGCAACAGGACGCGAGATCTACTCCATACCGCTGGGAAATCTATTCGATGATGCCAAGAACACGCCACTTGGTTTGGCGCTGTTGACGGACAATTTTGGCAGCTCCGCAAATACCAGCGATTTGGGAGTCAACCGAGTTGTTAGTGGAGGCCCCGACTCGCAGACGTTAGATGCCGCGGGAAGCATTACTTTCAACTTTGACAATACCGGCTGGATCGGCTCGGGATTCGGGCAGCCTGCCAATGATGCATGGGTAAGCATTGACTCTTTGCCGCGGGGCATACAGACGCTAGCGGAGGCGGGATTCTCTCTGACGGAAGCGGAGCACGAAGAAGGTATCGGCCTTCATGCCGATGCTTTGGTCACATTCGACTTGGATGAGCTTCGTGCGGCGGGCGATTTGGGGGCTGCGGCCTTCCGCTTCCTGGCCGATCGAGCTGGAGTGAATGACGGTCGGTTTAACATCGCTGGTCCCTCGATTCGTACCATGGCAATTGTCAGTGGTGCGGATGCGGTGCTATCTGGCTATGTCAACGGTGTTCCAGTCAATGTGGGGCAAAGCGGAGGGGTTTGGCAGTTTACGGGCACCATGCCTGCACCGCAAACGGCCAACGGCTTCTTCGCCAATTTCGATGTGCCAATCCCCGAGAATGCCAAGTACTTGACGCTGGCCGTTTCGGGTGCTGGTAACAATGGGATTAACTCGGACCACGGTGTCTTTTCGGGCGCCCGACTGGAGATTGCCGGTCGACCTGGTCTGGAGAGTCCGCCGAGCACCTATGTTTTCAACTCGGTTAGCGAACAGTTTGCCATCAGCCAAGCTCCAGACCGCCCCACCAAACTATTCGCCGGGATGGATGAAGCGAATGCCGTGTTGCCAACGGTTCACGCGGACCGTTCGTTTACCGCGATAAGTTTTGATGGTCGTAATGATGTGGCGTTGATTCCTTATACGGCGCTCCACGAGTTGTCGGACCTGACGACGACGCTTTGGTTCCGCTCCGATGCCGCCAAGGCGGTCCCTGCGAATCTGCAAGGTGTTTTCGACGATAGCGAAGTCCAGATGTTGATCAACGCTGATCGCGAGGAGGACGAAACTTACGTTGATGACGAGTTTGCGGTGGCGCTACTTGGCAGTTCACAACTGTACGTCAGCTTCAAAGGAGTTGCCCGACGCTTTGACATTCCCCCGGTGACCGACGGCCAATTCCATCATTTAGCCCTGGTAGCCCATGATGCTTCAGACTTTGTGCACGTTTATTTGGATGGTAAGTTAGTGGGTGGCGGGTCGCTCCCCATTTCTCCGCTCGACATTTCCGAGGGGAATGCCAACCTTGGACAAGACAAGATTAGTTCTGGCAATAGTTACTACACCCCGCACGCTTTCCAAGGTGTGATTGATGAATTCTCAACTTGGAATCGTCCGTTAACGGCAGCTGAGATCGCGGCAATTTATGACGTCGGAATTCGGGGAACCGAGTTGGGACTACAAAGTTGGTTCCGGTTCAACGAACCTTCCGGGTTGCCCTTACTCGACAGCACCGCCCAGCACCCCGCCGGGCAACTCGGCGTGACGGGGCAACCAAGCAGCCAGCCCACACGGAGCGTCCAGCACATAATGGATGACGTCCTGATGCATGTGCCGGCAACCGACGTGAATGCCGATGGTATCGACGATTTGCTGATCACTTCTCGAGGCAGTACTCCGAACGGAGTGCGAGAGTCAGGCCAGGTTGATTTTGTCTATGGCGCGCTCACACCTCGCGAGGTTCCCGAGCAAGTTACCGTCTTAGAAAACTTCTCGGTCTCCGGCAGTGGCTCGTTTGTCGATCCTCTGGGCACCGGACGATCGATTCGTTTTGATGACGGAGGCGAGCCCTTCGTGATTGAGCGACCATTGTTCGCCGAGATCATCGATCCTTCTTCGGCATTCGATGATTCACAACCTGATTATGTGGACATCACCCGCGTCGAACTGCAGCTGATCTCGCAAGATTCGGTCAAGGTCACGTTTGAAACTCGCGGCGACATCTTGGCTGAAGGCGATCCGCGCCTCGAGCAAATGTTCTATCGGCTCTGGATCGATGTTGATGCGCCTTTGATCGGCTCTGTCAACTTCCAAGATCCCGATTTCGTCTGGGGTATCGAGGCTGATCAAGAACTGCGTTATCGGGCCACCGGGCTGGGGGTCAACCCCGAGGTCAGCTTCGCTGGCAATCGTATCTCGTTCACCGCTTCACTCGAGGCCTTCGGTGAAGTCGAACAATTTGCATTCTTTGCAGATTCACCCGACTTCAACGAACCAGAGCCTGCTCCTTTTGCCTTTGATCAAGCTGGACCAGTCACGGTTACTCTGCCGAGCGCTACTGAGCGAGCGGGTCTGACCGAAAAGTGGTTCCAATTCACGATGCTTGGTGATGGACAATCCAGCAGCGGCATGCGAGTAATCGGTGATGAAAATATGCAACTCGATCTGCTGTCTCTTGAGGGCGGGGTGTTGCGCTCGGGCGCTGGTGCATTAAGTCTGAGAGGGTTGCCAGCGGATAGTTACTACGTCCGAGTTTATAATAACTCAACCGAGGTCCAACCCTTTACCATCGAGTTCGACGCGCCAATTCGCGGCTATACGGATGAAACGAACGAATGGCCCGATGTTGATATCATTCGCGGCGGGGACGGGAACGACTTTATCGTCGGCAACCACGGCATCGATCAGTTGTTCGGTGGCAGCGGCGTCGACACATTCACGGCTGAGCCGATTGAGGTGCGGGATCGCGATGCGGCAGACCAAGACGACATCAGGGTTCCTACCAGCCAAGCAAGTTTCGGTCAGCAAAACCCAGTCGTCGATCCCATTGTCGGTTTGTACGAGACCGTGTTGTTCAATGAGGATTTCGAGAGTGGTGGATTCACGATTGACAATCGTTGGGTCGGTAACACGGGCACTCCTCAAGTAGATGGCACCGGGATTTCCGAGCCCAGCGGAATTCGTTCCGCGCGTCTGAACGGAGCCAGCGACAGCATCGTTTCCCAAGTCCTCGATCTGGCCGGTGCTGACGGAGCCGAGCTGTCTTATTGGTACCAACAAACGGGTGGCGGTGAATCGCCCGACCGCAATGATGACTTGATTCTGGAGTATACAGTCGATGGTGAGCGATGGCACGAGCTAGACCGACACTTCGGTGACGATCCTGATATGTCATTGTATGTCCAGCGACGTATTGCCTTGCCGACCGATGCTTTGCGTAACAGCTTCCAGTTCCGCTTCCGCGTCTCAGGCACTCCGGTCGCGTTCGACGATTGGTTTATCGATGACGTCCAATTGATAAGTTTGGATCAAGGTTCCACGGAGTTGCGGGCAGCAATCACCGAAACGCTTGGCAGGCCGGTCACATCGGCTGTCGTGCCAGGAAGCCAAGCGGTTGATTTCAATGGGTCAAATCAGTATCTCCAAGCTCCCTTCTCCGCAGTTCAGAACCCGGCCTCCGATTTTACGGTTGAACTGTGGGCTAAAGTTGAGGGAGGGACGGGAACTTTCCGTTCCGCGATTACGTCTCGAGATACCCAAAACAACTTCACAAAAGCGTTGGGCTATATCCTCTATGTTGATCCACAGGACCGTTGGCAGTTCTGGACCGGCACAGGAACTGGTGGCTGGGATGTGGTCAACGGCCCCACCGCGACGATAAACACTTGGACCCACATTGCCATCGTATTTGATGGTACGGGAGCACCAGATGGCAATGATGCCATCACTGGTATCAAACAACTCTACATTAACGGCGAGCTTGTTTCCGAAGCGACCAATCGTCGTTATGCGCCCAACGACGCACGCCCCGTGCGGCTCGGTGGTGGCGGTACTGAGGGAGGATTGCAGTTCCCATTCAACGGCGTGCTCGATGAAGTACGCATTTGGGATACGGCCCGCAGTCCCAGCGAGATCAACGCAACCTATCGTTCCACGATTCCAGCGGAATCGCCCAACCTGGTCGGCTATTATCGCTTGGACGATGGCACGGGAACGATCGCTGCGGACCTCTCCGCAACTGGCAACAATGCCACCCTGATCAACAGTCCGACTTGGACTGCCGACGCCTTTGAGAACGTGTCGATATTCCACGATCCGTTGCGGGCATCGGACTTGGCTTCAGTGGCGCACCTCGATGCGTCGAATCGCGGGATCAATGATCTCCGTTTGGGAGAGTATCTGACTAATTTGATTTCGCTCGACGTGTCAGGTAACAACATTGATGACTCAGACTTGTTCAACTTGCATCCCCGCAGGTTGACGACTGGTCCGCAAGCGGGTGAAAAGCTCGGTCTGTCCCATCTCGCGCGACTCGACTTGAGCGATAACATCGCCATCGATGACATCGGCCAACTTACCGCGTTCCCCCGGCTGACTCATTTGGCCCTGGAGGGTACTAACGTAAACCCGGTTGCTGTGTCCACTTTGCGGACGATCGAAGCGTTGGGAAATTTGGAATCTCTGACGTTGCCATCCCCAATATTGCTGCCAGGCCAGAACTTGGTCGTTGAGGAAGGTCAACGTGCTGAGATACCATTCCAAATCCCGGCACTAAGATTCGATGGCGTCAACGATTACGTCGATATCGGCACCGCCCAGGCTCTTGGTAATCTATCGAACGATTTTACGGTCACCGCTTGGATCCGCCCCGATGCCGAGTTTGGCGGGATGATCCTAGGAACCAACGCACTTTCGCAAGGTTGGGGATTTGAGCATCATTCATCGGGACGCTTGAAGTTTGTTACTTTTGGCCGCCGGGACTTTTTCAGTCCCGCAGTAACCCTGCCGCAACAAGCATGGTCGCACGTGGCCGTCACCTTCAATTCGGATAGCGTTGCCGAGTTCTTTGTCAATGGTGTCTCGATTGGGACCGATGACCCGGGTGGAGATTTCTCAGCGACTCCCACCAACCTCGGCTTCAGCATCGGAACTGCGCTAGCCTTCCGAGATAACTTCCCAGATGCCAACTTTGAAGGCGCAATCGCAGATGTGGGTGTTTGGGAACGCACGCTGACCCCGGCTGAGATCCTGACCGCTCGCAATAGTTCAGCCAGCAGCTTGCCGGATGCCCTGATTGGTCACTGGCGACTTGACCGCGGTTTGGGTACGGAAGCGGCCGACTCCAGCAACAGTGGTCACAACGGCGTGATCGACGGAGCCACGTGGTTCGTCGATACCTCGGCCCCCTGGACCATCGAAGGTGTCTTCTCGGCTGGAGGACTCAATTCTCCCGTCGAGTTCGTACCGCTCGATAACGGCCTGGGAATCGTGACAGTGCGGAACTATCAATTCCCGATTCTCGTTCGCAACCGAGCACCCGAGCTGGTTCGTCTGCCCAACTTGGATCTCGCGAATTCCGGCTTGGGAGTTACCGAGGGGCAAGTGATCACGATTGGTGAGGCGCAGATTAACGGGCTGAATGAATTGTGGTTCGATGGTGTTTTTGGTGATGGAAATATATTCCCGATCGACCCCACGCTAAATGCTGATAGTTTCCTAAATATGTCGCCCGGTGCTACCACCGTGCTGGATGGGGCGTTGAGCTATAACGGCCCCGCCATGAACGACCGAGCGGGTGGAATTCTCGGTGACGACTTTTATGGGGCTGCTTGGATTGGTCAGATCGAGATCGGCACTACCGGCAGCGGCGCCACACTTATTGAAGGCGACGTCACGTTTGGTACCCGCAGCGACGACGGCAGCACGCTCTGGATCGATCTCGATCAAGACGGCATCTTCCAAGTCGATGAGCTAATTGTTGACAATCAGGGGATTCACGCCATTCAGAGCCGAGTTGGCAGCGTCAACTTGGCAGCCGGAGTTTACGACATCGCCATTGGTTTCTTTGAGTTCGGCGGTGGCGAACTGATGGAAGCACGTTTTGGTCAGGGTGTGATCAACGAAGCGGACTACTTCTCGATGACGATCGTCGACCCCAGCTCTGCGGCTCAAAACAACCTCTGGACGCCCCGTTACGGCGCTCGTATTGAGTTCCCGATTTTGGTCGGCGACGGGGTTAGCCAAACGGAGGTCGATCGGCTGGTTATTGAAGATGGCAGTTTGAACGACGCTCAAGAGATGCTGACGAGATTCCAGGTAACCGATTCATTGGGTAGGACTCGGGACATCAGCCAAGCGTCATTGAGTCTAAACGGGACCGGTGCCGTGACAACGGCATTGGAACTGAACCAATCAGCCACCAGTGGTGGTGCGACGTTTGAAACTTGGGTCAAACCAAGTGCCTCGTCCAGCCAGCGTTATGTATTTGATACTGCAGCTTCCTCCGCCGGTGGTTGGGCATTGTTTCATGATGGTTCGCACTGGTTTATCGACGCTGGAGCTGGACCCGTAGAAACCACGGCGACTGTCGAGTTCGGCCAGTGGCAACATTTGGCGTTGGTCGTTGATCCGATTAACGGTGCGACTTTGTATGTTAACGGTGCTACGGCTATCGGCTATAGCACTGCTGACGTTGGTACTCGCGCTGATTCAGGGCCGTTAACGATTGGCGCCGATTTCTCCAGCCAGCAATCATTCGTTGGGGGAATTGATGAGTTCCGCGTTTGGAACCGTCCGCTGACACAAGCGGAGATTGCGGCCGTGGGTAGCGGTCCCATCGCACCAACCTCGCCCAATCTGATCGGCTTGTGGTCGTTCAATGAGGGTGCCGGTGACCTAGCGAGAGATACTGGCCCCGTAGCAAACAACGGTGAGGTCTTTGGTTTAATCACACCAGTTGCCGCTACCGCCAGCTCATTCCCGTTCGCGGACCTAAATCCCGCGAATCTAATCAACGGCAGCGGGTTGGCATTGCAGTCGCCAATCAGTGCCAGCACGCACACGAATGGCTTCCCGGCTGGCGGCGGTAGTGCAACGTTCTGGCACACCACCAACGGTTTGCCAATTGATGAGGCCTTCGTGCAGTTTGATCTGGGAGCAAACTATACGCTCGATAGCATCCTGATCTGGCAGTCCAACGCCGTTTTCGTCGGCGGCGACGAAACGGATCGCGGCGTCAAGCAGTTTGATATCTGGGTTGGCGACAGCCTGGATAACATGCAACAAGTTATCGTCGATGCGGAGCTGACACGTGCCGGTGGGACCAACGCGGAACCTGTCCAGCAAGTGAACTTGACCGGCCTGGCTGACGATGTCCGCTACGTGCGAATGGAGATCGATTCCAATTTTGGAGCGACCCGAGTGGGACTCAGTGAAGTTCGCTTCACGGGAGCCATTAACCCTTGGTCAACCGATACCCCCGATGTCTTCCTGCCCTCTTTCCAAGTTTTGGATAATGGCCTTCATTCCATCACCGCAACGGCCCATGATGGTGACGGCGGCAGCGACAGCGATGTGGCGTTCTTCAACGTGGTCAACGTGGCACCCAGTATTGGTGGTGTAAACCCAAGTGCGACGCAAGCCGTGATTGGTCAAAATATCCGCTTCGATGCGACCGACTTCTTCGATCCCGGTGTACTCGACACGCATAACATCCTCTGGGAAGTGGTAACCAATAATGGCCAGCCAATCCTCACCTCGGATCAAATAGAGTTTACCTTTACGCCCAGCAATGCGGGAAATTACCAAGTCTCCTTAACGGTCACCGATTCGGACCTTGGAAGCGACACGTTCACCTTGCCGCTAGAGGTCTTACCGATACCGGTCATCACCGCACCTGGCACGGCAGTTCCAGGGCCGGCAAACGAAGTTAGTAACTCCCCACGCGTGGGCACCATTGTGACCCTCGGTGCTGAGGACTCCAGCAGACTGGCTCCCGCAGGTCAACTTCGTGGCTCGACACAAGCGGCCGATCGGGAATACGAATGGACGGTGCGGCACCAAAACGCCATCGTCGCCTCTGGCACCGACGAGGATGTTGAATTCGTGCCGTTGCTAGCGGGTCTCTACACCGCGGAATTAACGATTCGCGACATCCTGCATGAGGATCTTACTCAGTGGGTCGGTTCCGGTAACGACGCGGGGCCAAATGATTATGCAGCTATCAATACTCGCACGGTGGGTGGGACATTCCAAGCGCAAGGCAACGCAGCTTACTTGGCCGACACCACCCTCTCGACACCTCTGAATGTTGCAGTGGATGCATTTAGCGCCAGCGGCAAATTGACCTTCGACAATCCCAATAACGCGGATACCAATTTCCGCTTTGGCTTCTTTGACGTCGCGAATGTGGATGATCCCGCCGCCACCTTTGGGATTTCATGGGGAGCAGAATCAGGGAACCGGTTCCGCGTTGGCAACTCACAAGGAGCGGCCACAACGCCGCTGGTGGCTGGTACTTACGATTGGTCCATCGACTATGATCCCACAGTTGCCAACGGTAGGCTCACCATCGCGGTGAATGGCATTACGGAAGTGGTCAATAACCTCAACAGCACTGGCCTGATCGCCAACGCCTTTGGGCTGGTGCAGCCTGAAGGCACCGCCGATACCACTACGTTTGAGACGGTGTTGTTTGACCTGCAATACACCGGCGCAGCCGACTTCAGTGTGCTTTCCAACACTAGTACCAGCGATTTTACGATCGGAGCCGCAGCGCCTTTGCAACTTTCAAACCCTGCCGGTTTGACGACTGAGGGCGGCCAAGTTCAGATCGGCCTTGTCGATTTGGCACCCGTTTTGGAAGGGGCTCAGCG
Source organism: Kothea flammea (assembly GCF_052161645.1). Taxonomy (GTDB): domain Bacteria; phylum Planctomycetota; class Planctomycetia; order Pirellulales; family Pirellulaceae; genus Laterigemmans. The sequence goes on along the minus strand of NZ_CP197414.1, from coordinate 3,404,177 downwards.
AGAAATCACCTGGAGCATTTCGCCGTCGCACGCTGACATCAACCCGACTGAGGATCCAACGCAGTTCGCTTTTACTCCGCTGCGTGACGAAGTCTTTACGATTGATGTCACCGTCACCGATACGATCATGGGCACGCCGATCGTACGTACCGCCAGCAAGCTGGTGGTGATCGATAATGCTGCTCCCACGGTGAGTGCCGATGGCGTGAGCGGTATTGAAAGCACTGAACTGCAACTGATTGCGACGGTCAGTGACGCAGGAAATGATGACACCCATACCTACACCATTCTCTGGGGCGATGGGTCGGATGTGGCTAGCGGTTCCGTGGTCGATGGGGTGCTGACGCACTCCCATACTTACTTGCAAGACGGACTCTACACGGCGATTGTCACGGTAACCGACTCGGATGGTTCCGCTCGCACGTTGTCGGTTCCGGTGACCGTGGCGAATGCAGCACCCGTTGCCAACAATGACTCGGACCCGGCAACCAATGAAGATACGACGCTGACGATTCTGCCCGCCGATTTGCTTAACAACGACACGGATGTTGGCGAGCTTGATACGTTGCAAATTGTCGAAGTTGCCACCCGCTCAACCGGCGGTGCTTCGATCACAGTTAACGCGGATGGTTCATTAATCTATGATCCCACAACTTCGGCGACCTTGAATGGTCTACCTAGTGGGCAATCGTTGATCGACTCGTTTACCTACGTCATTGCCGACGAAGCTGGAGCTGAAGCTCGAGCCACCGTCTTTGTCACGGTCGACGGTAGGAACGACCTGCCACGATTAAACCCTGATCCGGTTTCCGTAACCGAAGACGCAAGTGCTGCGGTTAGCGGTAACATCTTGGCCAACGATTCCGATGCCGATAACGGTACAGTGTTGTTGATCGAATCGATCGCCGGGGAAAATGACGACGCAAACGCGATCCTTGGTCAGTTCGGCACGCTCAGCTGGTCACACGACGGGAGTTTCAGCTATCAACTTGATAACTCGAATCCCCGCGTCCAAGCATTGCCTGCCGGGACTCAATTGGTAGAGAGCTTTGACTACCTCGTGGATGATGCGTTTACCTTGACGCCGTCAGCGTTGACAATCACCATCACTGGTGTGAATGACGCTCCGGTAGCTCTCGATAATCTGCTTGAGGTGCCAGCGAGTGGAATCCTGAGCGTGCTGCCAGACTCGGTCGACGATTTCGTGCTGACCGACGGTGCGGTGGCATACTGGCGACTGCACGAAGTTACCGGCACGGTGATCAGCAATGAATTGTCACCACTAAGCCCAGACGGTGCGTTGGTCGGGGAACTTTATAGCGACGCGGGCATGATTCGCAACACCTTGAATCGCTCTCTCCGCTTCGAGGGCAGCAATTACGTGGCGATCAATGATTCACCAGCGATCAACACGTACGATGGCGAGGCAACGGCGAAATCATTTGAATTGTGGATGCGAGCCGATGCCACCGAAGATCGTCAAGTGCTTTACAGCCAAGGGAACACCGACAGCGGATTTAGCCTCTACATCGAAGCGGGCGAGCTTTACTTTGCGGCTTGGGATGAAGGCAATTTTGGTCCCCTCGTGAAGGCAGAGATCGCTGCGAATCGGACCTATCACGTTGCTGGTGTGTTTGGGGCAGATCAGCTCGAACTTCATCTGAACGGTGCGTTGGCAGCCAGCGAAACGACAAGCTTTGCCGGGCAAGGGGTCGACTCACACGCCGGGGCGATCGCCATCGGTGCCGCTGCCGGTCCACTGCGGTTCCCGACTGAAGTCTCCACCTCGATGGGCGAATTTGGCTTCTCCGGCTGGATTGATGATGTAGCCGTCTATAACTCAGCCTTACCGCTAGAAACAATTCAGCATCACTTCCGCGCGGCCGGTCTCATTACGGCTGACTTGGATGTCGATGCTGGTGACGAGCGAACGATTACAGCGATCAACGGCGACGACCAGGCAGTGGGGGAGGTGGTAACGCTCGCCTCAGGCGCGACCGTCCAGGTTCAGTCCAACGGTAGCTACGTCTACAATCCGAATGGAGCGTTTGCTTGGTTAGCGAGTTCGGCCACGGCAACGGATAGCTTTAGCTACACCTTGCGAGATCATGCGGGTGAAATCAGCACCGCTGAAGTCATTATCACCATTGTTGGTGACAATGAATCCCCCACTGAGATCAAACTATCGAACAGAGAGATATCGGAACTCGATTCGCCGGGTGATCTAGTCGGGGAGTTGACCGTGGTGGATCCTGATGAAGGCGACACGCACACGTTGGAGTTGATCGACGACGCGGAAGGTCGGTTCTCTTTGAGTGGCACCGAGCTTCTGGTCGCCGACTCCACCGACTTTGTCGCCGGCCAGTCTTATGTGGTGCGACTGCGGGCCACCGATGCAGACGGTGCAAGCTGGACGCAAGGCTTCCTGATTCAAATCGTTGAACAGCCAGCTGAGCCTGATTTGGTCGTTGACTTGTTCCAGAATGGCGCAGTTTCAGTGACCGTCCGTCGCAGCGGTGAGGATTTGGAAATCGTGGATAACGATACCAATACGTTATTGGTACCCGCTCAACCAGTCTTGTTGACCGAGTCGGTTACGATCATCGGTCAGAATTCGCGTGACGAATCGGTCTTCGTCGACTTCCAATCTGGTGGCTTCTTCCAACTGCCTGCGGGAATTGCATTCTCCGGGGGATTGGGCGATCAAGACCAATTGGTGATGACAGGGAATAATGATCGTACGATCGCTCAATACGCCTCACCGACTTCACTGTTGGGAGATGCCTCGATAGATGCCACCGAAGCGGGCGAGACGACACAAGTAACGTTCAGCGGGGTGGATCCGTTGGACATCGTCAATATGTTACAAATCGAGCTCACCGGAGTGGTCAACGTGGGCTCTCAAACGCTCACGCTCGACGCTGCTTCGCCAGTGAACTTGGGCTCCTTGACGCTGCTCAATGGTGGCGTCATCGAATCCTCGTCGGAACTGGTGCTTGGTAACTCAGAAACGTTGATCGCGGCCGGATTGATTGATGGACGCATAAGTGGAGAAATTGGTTCCACGATCCAAGCCGTCGGCGGTCTCACGATGGGTGACGTCTCTGTCGGTGATGGATTCCAGACCGCCGGGTTACTGTTAGTTGGCGGAAACAATGTCACGTTGCTTGATGCCGATCAGGCCGAACTTGGATCGCTGACCGTGCTTGGCCAAGGCGGAGTCGCCGGTACGGTTTCTGCGAATAATGGTCTGCTGATTGAATCGGGGCAGCGGATGATGGGGCATGGCACAGTCAATTCGGATAACGACGCCAGCAAGCTGTTTGTAGTCAATGGTGAGATTGACGGAAATTCTGCCAGCAACCCGCTGACTCTGACCGGCTTCGTTAGCGGCGTTGGCTCGCTCGATAACGTGGAGATATTGGGCAGCTATAACCCGGGAGCAGGTGCTGCCCTGATTGAAAATGGTAGCGTCGTCTATGGAGATACGAGCACTACGCTAATGGAACTTGGCGGGACGACTGCCGGCAGCGGTGGCTTTGATCAGGTGAACCATCTCGGTTCCGCCAATCTAGATGGTGTACTAGATGTCTCCTTAATTAACTCCTTTACGCCAGAAGCGGGACAATCATTTGTCTTGATGACGGCCACTGAAGGATTGAATGGCACCTTTGACAACGTGAATTTACCGGACGCCCCCGCTGGGTTCGCCTGGGACGTGATTTATGACACCCAGGAACTACGCCTGGAGTTAGTCGACTTGGTCGAAGTGCTGGATGTGATCGTGGGCGATGCGGGTTCCTCGCAGCGATCCCAAATCGCACAGATACAGGTGATCTTTGACGGCCTGGTCGACATTGATCAAGATGCTTTTGCCGTGCAAAAACGAGGGATTGGTGGCGGAATTGTGCAAAGCAGTTTCACTGCCGCTGTTGATGGTGATGGAAACACGGTAGTGACTATCTCGTTTGATGGTAGCTTCACACGGGGAGCGGACAGCGTGCTGGTTGATGGTAATTATCAGCTCACGATTGCTCCAGAGAAGGTTCGTCGAGCCGGTACCGAGTCCCAACTAGATGGCGATGGAGACGGGCAGGCAGGCGGTGTTTTTGAATTTGGTGAACAAGAGGCGGATGATTTCTACGCCCTCTTTGCTGATGTTAACGGTGATCGTCAAATTAACTTTATTGACTTCCTGCAGTTTCGTTCGGCGTTCAATTCGGTGGAAGGCGACGAGGACTACAACCCATTGGTTGACTTCAATAACAATGGAGATGTCAACTTTATTGACTTCTTGCAGTTCCGAAATCGTTTCGGTAGCAATCTGCCGTTTGAATAAGCATTGGTCTCTGGTTGCATAGGCCGCTCTGGCAATCGCCAGAGCGGTCTTCAACAGACTCTTCCAAATGCTGGCATCTACGCCGCGCCCTAACTAGGGTGCGATGCTGTGGGCTTGGGGTTCCGAGGATAGCGATAGTAACGCTATCCTCACGAAACCACTACAATGACCAAGTACTCTCGTTCCCCGCCGTTTTTTGAGGACGGGGTAGTTACTCCACGCATCGCCCCCGCTGCTGAGGTTATCGATGAAACAGAGCTTTCAATCGTGTTTTTTGCTTGGAACAATCACTTTTTCGTGGTTGCTCGCGTCGCCTTTACCTGCTCAATCGATGCCGCGCGAGAATGTGGTGGAGGTCCCCGCGATCGGTGACGGACTCTGCGTTAGCAACCTCTTTCAGACCAACATGGTCGTGCAGCGAGATAAACCCATTCAAATCTGGGGTTGGGCTCGCCCGGAAGAGCGAATCACGGTCAGCTTTGCCGGAGAGACACGGCAAGCGACTGCTGCTGCTGACCGTCGCTGGCAAATTTCGCTGCCGCCTTTTCCAGCAAATCGAGAACCCCAGCAAATAATGATTGAAGGCGAGGACCAACAAATTGTCTTGGAGAACATCCTGATCGGAGATGTCTGGGTTCTGGGTGGGCAAAGCAATATGGAGTTTGAGTTAGCCAAAGTCGAAAATGGGGCGCTGGAGATTATCTCCGCTAATTTTCCCGAGATTCGCTTGCTGACGGTACCCTATGGCCAGGGACCAGAATTCAAGCAAAGTTTCGCACGCTTACACGAGTGGAGCGACTGGTTCGGCAGGCACTTTCGCAAAGGCGACTGGGATGAATGCACTCCCGAATCAATACGTGATTTTTCCGCGATCGGATACGTGTTTGCTCGTCGTGTTCACAAAGCGGGCAACGTACCCATCGGTGTGATTGATGCCTCGCGTGGTGGTACCACGGTCGAGACCTGGACTCCCCTACCGGTGCTCCGCGAGTTGGATAGCCAACCCACTCAAGAGAAGCTAGCCGAGTTTGACCAAGCGGTTGCTGACTGGGATGCTCAGCATGACCTGGAAAATCGCATCGCGCAGCATCGCCAGTGGATCAAACAACAGAGTGCGGCTGGCAAACAAATTCCCGCGGATCGACAGCGAGAGCCCGATGATCTGCGTCCCGGACCCCTCGGCGACCACAATTTCCCCGGTCATTGCTATGCGGGCATGATCGCGCCCCTCGAGGGGCTGGCCGTCAAAGGAACGATCTTTCATCAAGGGTATAACAATGCCTTTGACGGTTCACGCGGGGCGGAAATGTACCGGGACGTCTTTCCGGAAATGATTAAGTCCTGGCGGGCGGCATTCGGAGATCCAGAGATGCCTTTTGGCATTATTTCGTTGTGCACTGATGGGTACCCTCAAACGCGCAACGACTATTGTGAGAAAATGTTTAACGCCGGAATCGAAATCCGCGAGGCCCAGTACCAAACTTTTCTTGAATTGTTGAACTCGGGTGACCAGCAGGTCGGATTCGCGAGCACTTATGATCTTAGACGTCGCTGGTACCACCCCCAATTAAAGATCCCCGCCGGCGAACGGATCGCGCGCTGGGCGTTGGCCACGCAATACGGTTTTGCGAACCAAATCCAATGGAAGCCGCCCATGTTGTTGAAGGTGGAGCGGCTCACCGGACAGCTAATTCTCGCACTCGACACCGAAGTCAACGATCCGCTCGAGGGAGCGATCGAAGGCTTTGCAATTGCCGGAGAAGACCGCAAATTTCATCCAGCCAACGTTTCTTATGCCGAGCAAGGCAAGGACGATCGAGGACGCGTTCAATACGACCGTAAACGACTTGTGTTAACCAGCCCCATGGTGCCAGCACCCACTCACTTTCGCTACGCTTGGGGGCGAAACCCACTTGCTAATTTACAAGCGACTGGCCACAAAGATCTTCCCTTTGCCACACAGCGGAGCGATAATTGGCGAATGGAAGAAGTGCCGCTGGGTATCTTCGAACAGCCGCCCGTTTTGCCAATCTCAGGTGGTGATCGCAATAAGATCATGCAAGCATTACGCCAGCAAGACAAGGAGCGACGATTGTTTGAAGCCACTCAAGTGCTCGATGCACAGGGAAATATCCCACCTGCTGGCTAACACCACTTGGCACTGATCGCACAACACCTCGGTACGAAAGACTGTGGTCAGTTCGCCTCGGTTCCCCGCGTGCGTCACGATTGCCCTGAACTGAGCGCAGCTACTCGAAGTGTGGATGCGGTTTGGTCATTCTGCGTTTATGCAAGCCGACAGCGTCACAACAAAGTCTTTCCAAGTGGCGCTAGCAGGCAGCGTCGACGACGCGCCGCGCTTAATGATCTATTTGTCTGGCTTCGGCTGGCTCGTTCGATGAGTTGTTCTCGTTTTGGTTGACCAACTCCATGTGCACCTCTCGCATGGTCAGCCAAAAATCATTCTTAAGTGACGGATCGTTGGCGCGAACGATGTTGAGACTAATCTGCAGCTTCTTGATCGCTGTATCAAACTGGCTCTTCGTGCAACCCAACTGCTCAATGGCTCGCTTACGAAGTGGCCCGGTAAACGCAGGTTCCGAGCGAATGAACTCGTAGATTTGCTGTGCCAGCTTATCCAAAACGCTGACCGGTTGAAAAGCTGCCGGGTAATGCATTTCGCGGAAGTATTGCATTTCCATCAGCACCGCATCACCACCTTTGATTTTTCCGTAGTAGACCAATTCAGGATAGGTCTGTGGAATGCGGGTTTTCCAGTCCCAGACAGCCATGACTTTCGGGCTCCAACCTCCTGCCTCGGGCTTATTTTCAGAGAGTGTCGTATTGTCCCACAACGATGGGTGGGGTGAGCCTTTGCTGCCGAATATGGTGCAAATTCTATGGTCAATGACGAACTGAAGAGCTTCTTCAAATGTTTTGATCATCGGTATTCACGTTCGTCTGGGTTCATGATTTGATTTGCGTCTTTGCCGATACCAGGTATCTAGTTGTACCAATCTCTATCGAAGTCGCTTTGGCACGAAATAATCGGCCAGTTATTCCAACCACGATAAAACATACGCCTCTTGTTGCTCATTTTCCGGGGCTTTCCAGGTCGCACGCTGTTTGTCCGCATGCCGGCGTCAAACAGCGACTGAATCCGCTGGCGATGATCCGCTGGTTCTGGCCGACTTGGGTACGCCCCAGCGAGCAACCAGTCATCGACGCCCCAATAGGTTCGATTGCAGGGCGTCGGTCTCGTTGGATGCGGGAATGTGGTTAGAATGGACAAGCGAGGTCTCGGGTAAGAAGTGTTCGGATAGTCGAGAGAGTTTGAGAGTCTTCGTTGTTTGGGTCGGGGGAGCGTGCAGGAAAGGGCTCTACCCGCGCACAATTCGCTTCAAACTTTTTCTCCAAAGCTCCTTTCCGTGTAAGTTGCTCTCTGGAAACGACGCAGAGAGGTAATCCGCTTGATAAGCCCGCATGTCCGACACTAGGGGACGCCCACGCGTGGAGGACAGCGTCAGCGATTACGCCCGCTCGATCGTTTTCGGCCGGGCACGAGGTCACCTGGTTGCGGCGGGCTGCAAGGCAATCTCGAGGCTTTCCAGAGAACAACTGGAGCTTCGGCAGGTACTGTCGAAACCACCCGAGCTGACCACAACTCAGAAGCAACATGGCAAAAGCATCCGAGGTGAGGCTTGAGGGACCTGCAAAAGATGCATCCATTCTTTGTTGGTGCAAGTCGGGGAATATGCCGATAAAGATCCTTCATCCGTTATGTTCCGGAAGTTCAGCATGGCTTATTGCCGGGCAACGTAAGGTGAGCATTATATGCAAAGACGGAAGTTTCTCGGCATTTTAGTTTACGCTCCCGCGGCGGCTGCGGTCACTTCGGCCTCTGGGGGGTGTGGGATGTTTTTGTACCCAGAGCGAATCAACGCACCTCGTAGCAATCAGGTTGACTGGAAAGTGGCTGCTCTGGATGGCCTCGGATTGATCCTTTTCTTTGTCCCGGGGGTTGTTGCGTTCGCGGTCGACTTCTACACGGGCGCGATCTACTTGCCCGCCGGACACACAAACGGGGGCCACGCGGCCAGCAGCATTGAGTTGGAAAGATACGACATTCCCCGCGACGAATTGAAGGTTTCCACGCTTGAAAGTGTCGTCTCTAATCATGTCGGAACATCCGTCTCTTTGCGAGTTGATAACTCACGCGTTAGCCAATTAGAAAAGCTAGAAGGATTTAGAGCACAAGTTGAGCATCACCAACGTCACTCAGGGTTTGGGCACAAATTACAGGCGTTCTTCGCCCCCTGGAAAAACCGTTTCGGGGTCGAAGCCTGAGCGCTGCACGCGTGTCAAATCTTCATCCAAAGTAGCATCGTTGCTCGATCGAAACTATCTGGGCGGTAGCGGGAGACGTTGGCTAGATTGATGCCGGCTGGCAAACCGCCGCAAGCACAACATGCTGACAAAACAAAATGTTCGCAGCGCGACAATCGCATGCGGCTCATCCGGCCTAACGCCCAGCGGCGGCACACCGCTGGGGCCAACGTGCCGCTGCGGGGCAACCTGCGGAACATTGCCGAGTCCATGGGCCGCATGCTTGACGCCCGCATCGCATTTCGGCTGCCAATCGTGATCGCTGGCATGATACTCGCCGGTGGACGCCGAACCGCCGCCAGTTGGTTTCGCTGTGCCGGAGTCAAGGACGATCGAGACCGATTCTACGATCTGCTCGCGTCGGTTGGAAGCCATGCACGGTGGATTTACCCCGACAAGCACGGGAGTCAAATCATGTCACAGCCAGCAAGCGTTTTCGCGCAGAACCACCTTACATCTCTGTGCTATGCAGACGTCTGCGACTGAGGGAACTGGACTCGGCATTTGCGACAAGAACGCAGCACCTAGATCTTATACCATTGTAGGTGCTGAGCAACCGTGAACTAGAGGTGCTGGCTTTGATCGGGCATTGGAATTCGATCCCGGAGACTGGAAAGTTACTTCATCGCAGTCCTCGAACTATCGAGCAGCACAAGGTCGCCATCGGTAAAAAACGTGGATGCTCAACCATTGCGGACTTGGCGCGGATCATTAGCGAAGCCGGTCTTCGCATCAACGATGTCCACCTGAAGCATCTGCCTGCGCTGCGACCAGAGTTCCAACAGGTCATGGATTAGTGCTTATCGCATCAGCGAATGGAACCTGCCGAACCTCCATCGCCGCACGTCGCTGTCCGTCGCCGAGCGTACTTGTTCACGATGGCGCGGGGTTTGCATGGTCACTACTACCTCAACCATTTCTATTGCCTCAACTGAATTTCCAAAAGAACCAGATGGACATTCCACAAGTCTCTGCGAAAGAAGATGCCGCCACCGGCGAGATGGGCCAGCAGTATTTGGCGACTGGCAAGCAGGTCGCTCTCCGCCGCTGGATTGAACCGGTTTGCGATTACGGCGAAACAGTCAGTCGCGATTACGAAACGGTTGGCTTTGTACTTGAAGGCGCGCTGGAACTCGATTTGGATGGACAGACCGTGAAGGTCGTTGCCGGTGCATCCTGGCTCGTGCCCGAAGGGGCTCTCCATCGCTACCGCATCCTGCAACCAATCGTGGCGATTGAAGCCACAAGCCCTCCAGGGCGATTCAACGATCGCGACGAACCTGTTTAGCAAAACTTCCCCAACTCTCGCCTCGTCGAACTCCTGAATGGCAAAACCCAAAACCGATCTCGCGACCATCTCGACGGTCGCTCAATTGCTAGCGGTTGTTCTCACTGTCACGGCGTTGTTCTTTGCTCGCGACGTGTTCATCCCACTCGCACTCGGATTATTATTGTCATTCTTGCTCAGCCCCATCGTCAACCGCTTGCAGCGGTGGGGTGTACCAAATGTTGCGGCCGTTGTGATGACGGCGTTCCTCGCGTTCATGCTGCTCGCAGGCGGATTCACGCTGCTTGGTCGTGAACTGAGCACATTGGTCGGCAATCTGCCAAAGCACAGGGTCGAATTGGTTGCGAAAGCGAGAAGCGTTGCCGAGATGACGACCGGTGTCGGCGGTTCTCTCGATAAGCTGGCCGAAGAAATGACGGAGGCGATGGAGGAAGTTCCTGCGACGGCCCGTGAAAACGAATCAGCCAGCGAAGTGTCTCCCGAACAGTCGGTCTTGGAGCGTTGGGTGGACACGTTGCTTGCTGCCCCCGCCTTGCTCAACGAAGTTCCGCCAAACGATGGCACCTCAGCAGACTCACCATTGTATGTCACTGAAATCAAGGATGCCTTACCGCTGGCCTCTTGGGCGACAACGGCTGGAACGGTTCTTGGTCCGCTTGCCACGGCTGGTTTGGTCAGCGTGTTTGCTTTGTTCATGTTGATTCACCGCGAAGACCTGCGAGACCGAACCATTGCCGTCGTTAGTCACGGCAATTACGTTACTACGACCGAAGCGCTCGACGAAGCGGCGGGACGGATTAGCCGGTATCTGATCGCCCAAACGCTCGTCAATACCTCCTACGGGTTTGTTCTTACAGTCGGGCTGATAATCATCAGTGCGGCCATGACCGATGGCGCTGTGTTCCCGAATGCGATCTTGTGGGGCGTGCTCGCAACTTGCTTGCGTTTTGTGCCCTACCTCGGACCGATCGCAGCGGCGATCTTCCCGCTGGCGATCGCACTGTCTGTGTTTTCCGGCTATAACGTGTTCCTCGCCGTGTTAACGCTGATCGTTTTGATGGAATTGCTCAGCAACAACGTTCTGGTGCCGTGGTTGTATGGCGCGAGCACTGGCATTTCTGCGGTGGCTGTGATCGTTGCTGCCGTGTTTTGGGGCTGGCTGTGGGGCCCCGTCGGTCTGTTGCTTTCGACGCCGCTTACAGTATGCCTGGTCGTGCTGGGACGTTATGTGCCTCGGTTCAAGATGCTGGCAACATTGCTGGGCGAAGAAATCGAAATCAAAACCTCGCTGCGGTTCTATCAACGGTTGCTCGCCAATGACGATCACCGAGCGAAAGAAATGCTGCTGCAGTTTGCGGACAAGCACGGCTTCGATCAATCCTGCGACGAAGTTCTCGTCCCCGCACTGAAACGAATCCGCAACGATCATGACGCAGAGTACCTTTCCGACGCCGACGCAGATCGCTTGTTCTCGATGATGGGCGGTTTGAGTGCCGAGCTAAGTGATCATGTTCTTGATGGGGAAAGTCCGGTCAGCAACTTGCCCGTTGTCGTCACCTGCAACTCGCATCACTTCAGTGAAACGTTGGTGATGAACCTGCTTCGCACCGGCGGCCATGGCCTGTTCCAACTTGATGCCCTTGAAGACGAAACGCTGCCGCAAGGAATCGGTGAACACATGCTGGTTAGCAACCCGGCCTCGGTCGTCATCGCCGTCTTGCCGAAAGGAGGTTTCGCACAGGCTCGCTTTCTGTGCAAGTCCATCCGTACCGAAGGCTACACAGGCCCGATCGTGATTGCCTGCTTTGGCAAGTTCAAGACGTTTGACAAGCTATTCGTCAAGTTTCGTAAGGCGGGAGCGACCAGCATGACGACATCCTACACGCAAACTAAATCAGAGCTTGAGTCGATCATTGCTGAGCGAAATCGAATCAAGCCACTCAACGAACCAACTCCACAATACACTCAAAGATAGGCGATCGATGTCGGGGTTGTGCCCCATCAATCTACCGTGCCCACGTTTCGCCGCTACACCGAGTCTGATTTGTCGATAGCAACAGCGTGGTGGTCGGCTACGCTCGCCCATGCTCTGCAAGAAATGCCCAAGGACTGGGCTGATGATTCCTTTTCAGATTCTTAGTCTTCCGATTCAGAGTCACCCCGCAACATTCAGAATCTTTCTCAAGGCACCAAGATCGTGAAGCAAACCAATACGCTATCGCAATCCCAATCTCAAACTGCTCAAGCTGATCTACACATCGCAGGCATGGGACCGATCATGCTAGACCAGGGAGTCGCTTTTCGCGTCTGGGCACCCAACGCTGAATCCGTCAGCGTGATCGGTGACTTCAACGATTGGAAATCGGGGGCGATTCCGATGCAACGTGAAGACAGCGGTTGTTGGTTCGCCATTGTTGAATCCGCCAAGCCTGGCCAAGAGTACAAGTACGAGATCACCAACGGCGACAGAACCTTTCAGCGGATCGACCCTCGTGTTCGGGAGGTCACCAACTCGATCGGAAACGGCGTTCTTCACGATCCGCGATTCGATTGGCAGGGAGACGATTTCCAGATGCCCGCTTGGAACGAATTGGTGATCTACGAAACGCACATCGGTACTTTCTTTCGCAGCGACAAAGACGGCGTCGGCACGTTCGATGACTTTGCATCGAAGTTCGATCACCTGAAAGCACTCGGCGTGAACGCGCTGCAGATCATGCCACTTGCTGAGTTCGCCGGTGATTTGTCATGGGGCTACAACCCGGCTCACCCGTACGCGATCGAATCCGCCTATGGTGGTCCCATTGGATTCAAGCAATTTGTTCGTGCGGCCCACCAGGCCGGCTTCGCCGTGATCTTGGACGTCGTATACAACCACTTCGGTCCCAGTGACTTGAACTTGTGGCAATTCGACGGTTGGAGCGAAAACGAAAAGGGCGGCATCTACTTTTACAACGACCATCGCAGTCAAACCCCCTGGGGTGACACACGACCGGACTATGGACGCGGCGAAGTCCGATCCTACATTCGCGACAATGCGATGATGTGGCTACAGGACTTTCACGTTGACGGCTTGCGCTACGACATGACGCTTTACATTCGCAGCATCGACGCCTCCGGACAACACGAGATACCCGACGGTTGGGGGCTGACGCAGTGGGTCAATCGCGAGATCCATCAATTCAAGCCAGCTGCCATCACCATCGCGGAAGACTTGCAGGACAATCCTTATCTGACCAAATCCGACATCGAAGGCGGTGCCGGATTCGGGACTCAGTGGGATGCCAAGTTTGTCCATCCAATCCGTGATGTGATCACGCAAATCGACGACGCGAACCGCGACATGAACAAAGTCTGCGACGCTCTTTACCACACTTACAACGGCAACGCGTTTCAAAGAGTCGTCTACACGGAATCGCACGATGAAGTCGCCAATGGCAAGTCCCGTATCCCCAGTGAAGTCGATGCCCACGACACCGACGCCTGGCACGCCCAAAAACGGGCCACGTTGGGCTTGGCGTTGGTGATGACCGCCCCCGGCATTCCGATGTTGTTCCAAGGCCAAGAATTTCTTGAAGACGGATGGTTTCAGGACGCTGATGAACTCGATTGGAGTCAAGCGGAGGATCACGCTGGCATCATCAAGTTAACCGCCAAGTTGACTCAATTGCGGTTGAACCGAAACGCAAGTACCAAAGGCTTGACTGGTCATCACGTCGATGTCTTTCACACCAACCATCACGACAAAGTCATTGCCTTCAAGCGTTGGCATGAGGGCGGACCAGGCGACGAAACCATCGTCATCGTCAACTTTGCCAATCAACATTTCAGCGAGTACGAATTCGGCCTGCCAGCCCAAGGTAAATGGACCCGCCGCTTCAGCAGTGATCGCAAAGCTTTCAGCGACGACTTCGGTGGCAACGCCAGCGGAGACATCGAAGCAATTCAACTGCCGTATGACGGGCAACCCCACCGAGCGCGAGTCGAGTTGCCGCCGTACACCGTCTCAATCTACTCGCAGGACGCCGCAAGGTAAGCCGTAGAACAACGAGATCGCTATGAGCTAGTCCCCAATTCCTGTACCACCAGCTAAGGTAGATTTGAGAGCAGTTTTCCTGGTAGCCTCCTGGTCGTTCAATGCCCTCGAGTCAAAGGAGAGATTCATGGCGAAACCACGCAGAGTAATCGGTGCGAAAGAGAAGGCGAAAGTTGCGATTACGGCGATCAAGGAGCACAAGACCACGCGTGAATTGTCAACACAGTTCAAAGTCCATGTCACCCAAATTGGTGCATGGAAAAAAAGCTCATTGACACAGCTCCGGAAATCCTTGAACGCGACTACAAGGCATCACGTGAGCAAAAGTTCCAGCAGCGAGAAGCGGAGCTCTACCAAGAAATTGGCCGTTTGAAAATTGAGCTAGAATGGATCAAAAAATAAGCTGCGAGTTTCGAATGATGCACTTAGGTCACTGATCGAACCAGGCCACGATTCATTGAGCATTCGACGCCAATGTGAACTCCTAAGGCTTCCACGTTCCACGTATTACATGGAGCCGGCAAGCGAGTCCCCGGAGAACCTGAAGCGGATGTCGATGAATGGATGCGGAGTTACAACGAAAAACGACCACATAGCGGAAGATTCTGTTTCGGGAAGACTCCGAGACAAACTTTCGATGACTCGAAGAAACTGGCCGAACAGAAAATGCTCGACCAGCTCTTACAGCCCAGTGCGTAATCTGGGTAAAACATGTCAGATCAAGTTCTGGCTACTACAGTTGAATTTTTAATATCGAACACGCAAATCACTGAGCCAAGTGTAACTTTAGTTTTGACTCCCACTCATCGCCCTTCGCCCGCTCTCCCAGCTTGGCATAAATGTCAATCAAACACTGAATAAACATGGCTCGTCGTTCGCCAACTTGAGCAAAAACAGGAGGTTCTCGTTTTTCCATACCCGCTAAACCATCCAAAAGCAACAACTCTGCTTGCTCAAGCTTTTCGATACCGGACTCACCGACTTCAGCTGCCGACGCCATCAGAGCGACTTGACCATGCATTGCCATCACATGGTATCGACCCCAGTTGTCGATTTCGTTTGCGTCGTGAATTGATCGGCACTCGTCAAGTAACGGTTCAGCATGCGATACCAAGCCGGAACGCAGCAAAATCTGACCAGCCTTCTCTAGTTGCGTTGCCAAGTCCACAGGGTCAACATTCTGCCGTTTCCTCACATCCCCCAAATACTCCTCAAGTACTTTCAATCCCAACTCAGACCGCTGAGACCGAAAATAGGCATCAGCCAACTCCAGATTGACGAACGACAAGCTCGACTGATCGATTGAAACTAAGTAGGCCTCTTCGAGCAACGTGACGGCATCAGCGAGCCGACCAGCATCACGATAATTGACTCCCAGATTCGCCGCACAGGCCATGGTGCGAGGATCTATCCGGCCATACTTTTCCTCGCTTGCCTTTAGTGCCCGCTCAAACAGCGGAATAGCCTTTCCATACTGACCAGCACACCAATAACCTTGCGCTAAATTTTGTAAAATACTCAAGGTTGTGGAGTGCTCAGCAGTTAAGATCTTCATGCTGAGCTGTAAGCATTGCTCGTTGAGTTGCTGTGCTCTCTCCAGATTCCCCAACGATTGATGGCAAGCGGCCAAGTTAACTCGCCTGACCAGCGTGCTTGGATGCTCGAGCCCCAAACTCGATTCAGACACTTTTAACGACTGTTCGAAGAACGGAAGGGCGAGTTTGTGGTCACCGGCCGCTCGATAAGCCATCGCCAAACTACCTGTGGCATTGGCGAAATTAGGGTGCTCCGAGCCAAATTTTTTCCTGACCAACTCCAAGGCTTCTTCGAACAGACTGATCGCCTGCTCGTGCTGGTTGCTATTTCGATAGCAGACGGCTAATCCAACAAGCGCGTAGATCGTATTTGGATGCTCTTCACCATAGGCGTCCTTCGTGTATTCATACTCCCGTTGGACCAGCGGCATTGCTTTCTCATACATGCCAGCCATGCTGTATAATACGCCCAGTTGCCCAGAGCAGGTGTTTGTATCAGGATGATCGGGACCAAGTGTTTGCTGTTGCAATGCCAGCGTCCGTTCTAGCAAGTCCATGGCTTGCTTGGGTTGGTCTGCTTGCTTCAAAGCCATCGCAAGATCGTACATATTGGTCAGCGTGACGTGCGCCGTGGGCCCCTGTAGCGTTTGCCTTCGCTGGAGGGTGCGTCGCAAGATCAGCACTGCTTCGTTCGGCTCACCCAACGCGCGATAATTTTTTGCCAGCATGCGCATGCTGCTAAGAATCTCAATATCGCCTTCACCCAAAAGCGTTTTTTTCCTGGCAAGAATGTCTTCGATGATCGGCATCGCTTGCTGGTGTTCTCCAACAGCCTGTAGGGAGGTGGCAAAATTTTCTTGAGCGTCGAGTGTTTGCAAATCGTCAGGCCCCAAGTCATTCGCGTAGAGTTGGGCGGCCTGCCGGCACAACTTAACTGCTTTTTCGTACTCACCGAGATTACGATAGCTGCGGCCTATCATCAATTGCAGCCTAGCTAGTGTTAGCGGTTTAAGGTCGTCGCGGGTTCGCAGTTTCTCGGCTGCTCGATCAAGTAGTTCCCTCAAGGTGCTGTCTTTTGTCAAACCTGTGCTTTGGTCATCAAAATCCAGTCTTCCTTCGAGGCTTGTAAGGGCCAGAATATCTCGCGCCAGAAAGTCGGCGATCGCCTCGGCGTATTCTCGCTCACGTGCTTCGTTTTGGAGGGCCAGTTGTTTCTCGGCGAGTTCGGTACGAGCGGCCTTCGCGTACTTCCGCGATTCCAATAAGCCCCACGATGTACCAATCACGCCTGCAGTAAGTGTCGCCACCAGCAAGCTCGCCGCGAGTAGCAACCGGTTGTGACGGATTGCCAGTTTTCGCAGCCGATATCCGGCCGTGGGAGGCTGTGCTTCCACCAAATCGCCGTCAAGGTAACGCTGGATATCCCGCGCGAAAGCATCTGCGGTTTCATAACGTTGATTGCGGTCACGATCGACCGCGCGAAGTACGATCCAATCAAGTTCACGACGTAGCAATTGCGATAACTTGTTGGGGTCAATTCCTCGCTTATCGGCAATTTTCGCAGCGGTATTCGCAGCGGTATTTTGCGAGCTCAACTTGGAACTCGGTCGTGGCGAATCCGAGTCTCGAACCATTCGCAACAGGCCGGCAACTCCCGCCGCGTTATTGCTGAGTGCTTCATGAGGAGGCGAACCCACAAGCAACTCATAAAGTATGGTGCCAAGCGAATAAACATCGGCCCGCGCGTCCACATCGGCGGAAGTCGGGTCGGCCTGTTCGGGGGACATGTAGGCGGGAGTTCCCACAAGAAATGCAGTCGCGTTACTTCCCTGTTCGCCACCCTCAGACTCAATCGCTTTCGCAACGCCAAAATCAATAATTTTAGGCTGCGGTTGTCCATTAACGCGAGTAACCAACACGTTCGCTGGCTTCAAGTCACGATGAATAATGCCCTTTGTGTGTGCGTGCTGAACCGCCTGACAAACGGACGCAAACAACTTGAGACGCGCTCGGATGGTAAGCCGTTCGACATCACAAAACTCCGTGATCGGCAGGCCATCCACCAGCTCCATTACAAAAAACGGCTGCCCCTCCAAACCGCTGCCGCCATCGTATATCTTCGCAATGTGTGGATGATCCATCCTGGCTAATGCTTGGCGCTCAGCATTAAAACGAGCAATAACTCGCGAGGAATCCATTCCACTCTTAATCAATTTGATTGCCACCCGGCGCTGCACCGGTGATTGCTGATCCGCCAAGTAGACCGAACCCATGCCACCTTCACCGATCAAACTGACCAGTATGTAGCGATCCGCAATCACAGTTCCCGACGGTAAGGGCGTGGAAGACTTTAGTCCAAGAACTTGACGCCGCAACGGCGTTGCGAGTTGCGTTTCACTGTATAATTCGCTGACTACGTTTTGGCGGTCTGGAAACCGCGTCAGATAAATATTTAGTGATGCCAGTTGCCCCTGGGCGGCAAACCACTCAAGTTCAATTTCCAAGAGTTCGCGAAAGAGTGGGGCCACAATATCCGCAGACGCCGAGTCAAGGACGTCCTCGAGACTAACAGGTACTTCATGATGGAGTGCAGATTCAAATCTCTCGCTCAATCTGTGAATAATCCCCAAGGACTCGTCAGAGAGTAAATCATACCGATGGGGATTACTCACTCACTCACTCCATACGTGAAAGATGACGTCGAATGATTTCTAACCTACGTTGTACGGTGCGTCGAGAGCAGCTCAACAGTTCCGCGATTTCCGTGTCGTTATAGCCTTCCATTCGCAAAGCTACGACTTGGGCGAGGTTTGGATCATCTAAGCTATTTAAAAGCAATTCACACGTCTCGATAAATTCAGCCGCAAACTCGGGCGTTGGCTCGCGGGAAAGAACCTCCCCAAGGGACGCCGCGGAGATCGTACCCTCTGCGTCACGAAAAATAAAGTTAGAGTAATTGCGATTTGCGTTTCGGCATTCTCGGCCATCGTAACGGTGCCGATGGGAAATCTTCCGAGAAGTGATCACGAGGATCAGCCGCCATAAGCAATCGCGGTCTTGCAATTCGGTAAACCGCCCGGCAGTAATTCCGGCACAAATGCTGTGGAAAACGCTCAGCGCGACATCATCCTCGTCATAAACTCGTCGCGATTCACTTTTGAGTTTCTGTCGGGCCACGCCCTGAATCCGACCGACGAAGTGTTCCCACAACTTGGCTGCCGCCAACGGGTCAGCATTCCTCAGCTCATTAAGCCAGATCGTAACCGGGTCATCAATCAAAACGCTCTGCTCTTAGGCTAAAAACACTGCGTGCTTAGCGGCTGCCGCCACGTCAAAGCATGAATTAATCCCTTAAGTTTACTTTTTTCCCCGGCAGCGTCCACCTTCTGACACAGAGTCAGATGGTGGCGATGGAATCGCTCTCTCTTCAACCGAAAAAAACGGAAAAACCGCCCCACTCGGCTGGTGGCAATGGAGCGACTACCTCACTGCCCTGCGCACATCCCTTCTGGGGTCGACCATGAACTCCAGACTAGTGACTGCCGCACTCACTTATTCCCGTTGAGAAGGAATCTTTAACGAAATCCTCGATTTCTTGGCACACTTTCGCTCGTCGCGGGCATCCCCGGGGTAACAGGTCCCTCCAGGCAGATATTATCCGAAAGCGTTCCATGAGTCCTCGAAAATCTCGCTCCAGTCTTATCGCATTAAAATCGCGTTTGTCGCTTAAATCTGCGTTGCGGAGAAAACTTGCTCACTTTTTGCAGCAGCGTCGGGTATCTCGATTCGAGAGCCTGGAGGATCGTCGTTTGCTAGCGGTGACACCCTTGAGCATCAGCGAAGCTGCCGCGATTCGCGAGACAACTGCACTCATTGGCGGCTTTGCGGGACGGTTGGAAACGACCGGCTTTCTCGCAGAAACGCTTCCGATCAGCGAGTTGGGGATTGGTTCGCTGGTCGACATCGATGCCGCTTTTAGTGATGCGTTTGCCTCGCCATTGCAGAGCTATCTTACCACAGCAAATGCGCCGACGGTCGAAGGTCTGAAACACGCAGTTGATACCGCTATCATCGATTTGCCCGAATTGTCAGGCACGGTGACAGTCATTGATACTGCGGAACTGTTGAGCTTTCAAATCGACGGATCCTATCAACGTAGCGTTGATGTTCGATACGATCTAGCCTCGGAAATTTCAGCAGACTTAATCGAGATCGAAGGCGACTTATCAGCTCAATTGGATTTCACGCTGAACTTTAACATTACGATCGGGATTGATCGCACTCAAGCGTCTGCGACTGCGGGTGCATTTGTTGAGTTCGCCGATGCAGCCGGTGAGAATAACATCAGCGCATCAATTGACGCCAACGGAAGTGGCCCCATCGCAGCCACTCTCGGGTTCCTGGGAGTGACGCTGGCGAGCCCTACTGTCTCCACGCTGAGCCTGGCTGTCGCCTTTGATACCGTGGAATCGCGAATCAAAGTGGCTGAGCTGACCGCTGTGGATCTCAGTTCCGTTGTTACGATCGAAGCGGATGGCGATTTTGATCTCACCTTGCCCATTGAGACGGACTTGACAGGGCTTGGAACGATCAACTCCACGATTTCAATCTTAGATAGCAACTTGTTTGATGGTGTTGCCGCATCCATTGACGTGGATGCTAGTGAGTTGGCCGAGTTCCGCACACTGTCGGCCAGTGCATTCTTCAACGGCTTGCAACAGTTCCAAAACACTTTTGGTGGTCTGGATATTTTTGCCACGGAAATTCCCTTTACCGGTGGCAAGACACTGGATGAAATCCTCAGTATAGGCGAAGCTTTTGCCGCCGAAATTACAACGCCCGCCGCTGATCCCACCAACCAGGACGAGGCTGGCTTTAACCATGCCCAAGCATTCGGCGACAAATCTGCAGAGACAATTCAGTACATTCCGGCAACAGCTGGCCAGCCGCCTGAGTTGATTTTTGACGTTTCGTTCGACCACTTGTTTAACGTGGCCACATTTCCAATTGATTTTGGAGCAGGAATCGGCGAGTTAAGTATTCAAGCAGATTCAACTTTGATGGTCGATGCGAGCCTAGCCGCCGCCTTAGAAATAGGTGTAAAGCTGGAACAACCCGGCGCATCATTCGGTTTTGGCGCGGACACACTGCTTGCCACGCTGCAAGGTGGAATTGATATACCGACCGACGAGGGCGTTACCGATTCAGCTTTGAAGGATGATATCCAAGTGACCCTGCGCGACGGTAGCGGGCCGACGAGGATCGACATCCAGCATGACTGGACGGTGAGTGATCTGCAGGCGGCCTTGGAGGCGGCTGGACTCATGGTTACTTTCGACAAGCAGAGTAACGTCACCTTCGATCCTGACCTTGATCCCGAGGAACAGCGAACGTTCAATCAAGGATTGATTTTAGTCGACCCCACGACCAGCATCGACGGCGGCCAATTGAAAATTGAGATGCTCAACGGATCACTGCTGGGGCCAACGCTGGGGCTTTTCGGTCAAGGCAGTAACGGCATCGAACTGGATGCTGAAAACAAGCCGATTGAGGCTTCCCACGGGTTGCGAACTGGTCCGCTGCACGGGCAAAGTCTCGCCAATAACATCTTCATTCGTCCCAAGTCGGGCGAGTCCATGTTCACGGCGACCGCTGCACTTCGCTCCGACATCAATGGAGCGGGTAGGCTTGGTTTCATTGAAATCGCAATCGCAGATGGTTCAGCCGCAGGTTCACTGAAGACCCAATTCACGCCGACATACCCATCGACTATCGCCACTGACGGACGGATCGCCGGCTCGGAAGTCGTCGAACTAGCGAGCGCTGCCAAGCTGAGATTGCAAGCGCAAAGACCGGTCAAATTCGGCGAAGCGTATGCGGGCGAGTTGCAAATTGAAATCTCCAAGGCGGACGGTTCCGTTGCAACTCTGGACCTAGCTTTCGGAATCCAAGCCGGGACGACAATGGCAGATGTGTTGATCGCTCTCAACGCACAGCTAATCGGACAAGGTGGCGATGGAGAGTTGGCGCGAGTGGTCTCCAGCGGCGAGAAGCTGAACTTTCTTCTGACCGATGGTGTGGGTCGCTTGGTGACGATCAAACCAAGCCCAGGCAACACACCCGAGGAGACGGCAGCCAATCAAGCAGCGGTCGCCAAGCTGGGAATCAATGAGGAGCTCAGCGGATTTGTCGCCACCCCAGCAGTCAGCGGTTCAGCCCATTTCGAGCTGCCATTCAACGTTGATTTCAACTTGGGTTCGTTCTCGCTGCCAGCGCTCTCACGCACGCTATCGTTTAGCGTACCCGACTTGACGGTCAGCGACTTTAGTCTGCCTGAAAACATCAATCTTGACGACTTGGGCCTGGGTACCGATGGCTATCTGCAAAAACTACAGGCGCTCGACCGCCAAACAATAGTGCAAGCCCTTAGCGATGGGCTCGACCTGTTGCGCAAATCAGTAGAGCAATCTCCGCTGTTCAGTCAACCGCTGCCAATGTTGAATATTGGCATTCGCGAAGTTTTAGACTTTTCTGAGTCGTTTGCCGAGGTCATTGCCAACATCAATGGGACTGAGGCGAGCGGGCTTGGCCAGATGGATGAGGTCTTCGAGGATATCTTCGGCGTGGCAGAGAGCAATGGCGGTGGACCAGATTATCCAGCGTTCCCGGTTTGGATTCTACCGACGCTAAACAGTGGGCTCGTATTCGATGGCGTCGCCCTCGATTCGATCGATTCGTTTCCAGCCGAGGGTAAAGATTTCCTTGGACAGACTTATACCAACTTAGTTACCTATTTGGGCGCTCTGCAATCAAACAAAGAGGAGTTTGGCTTGCGCATCGATGAGACGGGAGACGACCTGTCTTTGAGGATTGACCTACCGTTTGACGTTGGCAATGGATTTGGCATCCAAAATCAAGTCGATCCGCTGGGCTTTGAAATTCCAATCAGCCTCGATTTGTCAAATCTCGACATAGGCGGGATGTCAAACCTGATCGACGCCCGCGGCGATGCGCTGGTCAGTGCCTATGCCTTGGGACAAATCAACCTCTCGGTGGGCATTGAATTGCCCGAAACGGGGTCACCAAGACCATTTTTATACGACGGTGTTGCGGATGGAACCTCCCTGGGAGTCCTGGTTCGAGCTGCCGCCTCACCGTTCGGATTTGACGTTTCGCTGGGCCCCATCGGTGCGGCATTGACCGACGGCGACTTTACGTTTGATGGCGAGATTATCGCCGATCCCCAAAGCAATCGATACGCAAATTTCCGAGTCGGAATCGATGATAATAATGGCGATGGGCGGCACTACTTCGACGAAATCGTGGAGACGGTACAAAATGGCTTGGAACTGAGTAATTTTGAGTTCGCTGGCGATTTTGACGCCTCACTGGTCGCTCAACTTGGTTTCTCAGGTTTGTTGGGGGATGCGGGCTTGCCAATTGGCCCTTACGTGTTTGAGGCCAGCGTCGGAGGGCCGAACTTAACCGACCTTCTCGGCAACCTGAACGTCACCATTAATGGGGACGACCCAGCGATCGCCTTCAACGAACTGAAGGATGCGTTGGCTGAAGACTTCAACCTGTTAGCATTAGTCGGTGGGTGGGATGGAGCGTTCGATCTGATAATCGAGGCGATGGAAGGTGAAGTATTCGGTGTTGAATTGCCATTCGTAGGTGATAAGCTGAAAGACCAAGCTAACTTCCTGCGTGATATTAAGGACAGCGTCTCCGCAAATTTCTCCGATAACGCTAGCAACCAGGAGAACGGGACTTTTACCAACCTGTATGACGACGTTCGTCAAGATTTACTCGATGCGGTTGGTCCAAATGGCATCAACCTGCTATTAGACTTAACTGGCGACGATCAGGTCACGATCGACGATATCGTCATCGAGCAACTCAACCCGGGTATCGGCTTCCAGATCTTGCTGGGCAACGATCTTGGCCAGCTCGCGCTGCCGATTGATTTTGATCTCGGCATCCCTGGACTGAACCTGGATATCGATGCCAACGTGACCGGTACACTAGGGTTTGAATTGGGGCTACACTTCGGCGTTAACCTGGACCATGGCTTTTTTATCGACACGACCGACAGCTTCATGCAGGTCTTCGTCGATGTCGGCGTGCCGGGATTATCAGCCGCTGGTGAACTGGGCTTCTTACGGATCGATGCCGACTTATTGCGCGACGAGTCAGGGAATCTATCACAGCCGTCGGCCCTAGTGGGCGATGGTCACCCCGTTGATACACAATTCACTATTGAAAGCAAGGTTGGTGGGAGCACCGCCAATTTTGATGTACGAGTGGTATCCAAGGTTGAGGGTGATACCAATGACTTTGAGTATGACTCAACGCGCCGCGTCCTCACGCTTCGCACCCAAGCGACAACGACGGCTCAAGCAATCGTCAGTTTAATCAACGCCACTCCGCAGCTGAATGCGGTGTTCACGGCCAGCTTGGTAGATGGAAGTGATGGCAGCGGTGTTGTGGCGGGCGGACAACGAGCGGTCGGCGTAGCCAACAGCTTTGCGGGGCGGTTTACCGTCGATATTCTTGATCCAGGGCAGACCTATGATGGTATGCTGACCCTCTCAGAAATTTTGGCGGTAAAGTCGTATAAAGATGTGCTGGACATCGACGCCACCGCTCATGCCTCCCTGGACTTGGAATTACTAGCTAGTTTCGGCGGTTCCAACGCTTTCCCAAGTATTCAAACAGACTTGCTGATTGATTGGCGGTATCTGCTGGGCGAGGAACTGCAAATTCCGCAGGTGGAGTTCCGGGACATCAGCCTAGATGTGGGGCAATTCTTCAATGGTTTTGCCGGCAAGGTACTCGAGGAAGCAAACAACATCCTCGAGCCAGTTCGGCCCATCATTGAATTTCTGAGTGAGCCGGTACCAGTCGTGAGCGATCTGGCTGGCGGCAATATTACCATGCTGGACTTACTTAAACTCGAAGGAGGGAAAGTCGAAAAGGCTGCCAAGTTTATCGAGTCGGTGGCAGACTTCGATCGCATCTTGCAGAACATCCCCGACCTGGGCGACGGCAAATTGCTGAATCTGGGTGGCGCCACTTATACACCCGGAGTCGGATTTACCGCTAGCGACTCGGTTGATGATGTGGCATTGAGGTTTAAGGAATTGGCTCCGGCAAGCGGGAGTTTCGATCCCGAAGATTTTTTGAAGAGTAGTGAAGAGCTTGAAAGTGCACCAGACAACAAAATCAAGTTAGGGTTCCCGCTGCTTGACCCATCGAACATCATGGGTTTGTTAAGCGGGCAAGTGATCAACTTATTCACACTTGAGCTGCCCACGCTGGAGCTGAATGCAGGTATCAAAAAGTATTTTCCGTTGCCGATTTTCCCCGCTGTGGGTGTTGAGCTCGGGGGTGCGGTAAGCGCACGAGCCGACTTTGCGTTTGGCTTTGACACCCATGGAATCCAGCAGTTCTTGCAGACGGGTGATTTCGAAGATGTCTTCAACGGGTTCTTTGTGTGGGACCATGAGACTGCCGATGGTGGTGGAGCCGACATTAGCGAAGTCCAACTGAAAGCACAGATCACTGCGGCTGCCGCGCTGAATGCTGGCTTTTTCAAAGCGTCGGTCGGCGGTGGGTTATTCGCCAACATCGATTTCGATCTGCACGATAACAACGAGGATGGTAAAGTCCGCCTCGTCGAATTGCTCGACAACACATTGTTGGGCACGCAAGATGGCTTTGGCCCGATTCACATTTTTGATGTCGACGGAAAGCTGGACGCTGGGCTGTTCGCCAGCATTACCGTGGGTCTGGGGCCATTTTCATACACCGAAAATTTTGATCTTGCTCGCGTAACCTTGTTCGAATTCAGCTTTCCGCGTCCGGAGGGGGACGGTGTTCCGCTCGCGCAAATGAACGGTTCGACATTGGAGTTGAACATTGGGCCCGATGCGCATCGTCGCCTGTTCTTCTTTACTGAGGACGTCGCTGAAGATTATCGGCTTTACCCCGGCCCGCAACCCGGCAGCGTGATTGTCGAAGCATTTGGCAGATCGCAACTTTACAACGGTGTGTCTCGCATCACCGGCGATGCTGGCTTGGGTAATGACAAGATTGTGGTTAGCACCGACATCTCGATTCCCATTGAGCTGTACGGAGGCCCCGGCAACGATACGCTGATTGGTGGTTCGGGGGATGACACCCTCCGCGGCGGTGATGGGGACGACGAGTTGCGCGGTGGGCTGGGGAATGACCTTCTCGAAGCGGGCGTGGGTCGTGATTACGTAATGGGGGAAGCGGGCGATGATGTGCTACGCGGCGGGGTGGGAGATGATCAATTGTTCGGCGGCGACGGCGATGATTTCATCTATGGCGAAGATGGCAACGACGTGATTCACGCGGGCGGCGGCAATGATACAGTCTACGCAGGAGTCGGTTTCGATACGGTTCACGGCGATGGTGGCGATGACCAGGTTCACGGCGGGGCCGACGGCGATTTGATCTATGGTGGCGAGGGTAGCGATACGATCCACGGCGATGAAGGGGACGATCGCATCTTTGGCGACGCCGGCAACGACGTTATTTATGGTGGAATCGGTAACGATGTCATTCGCGGCGGCAACGGTAATGATACCATGTACGGCGACGACGGCGACGACCAATTATTTGGCGAGAATGGACGGGATGTTATCTATGGTGGGGAAGGTCTTGATGTGCTGCAAGGCGGCCTCGCCGCCGACGAGTTGTATGGCGGATTCGGCAACGATCATCTTTATGCCAACACGAGCGATCCGAGCGAAGTGGATGAAGCCAGGCACGTGCTGGTCGGTGGTGCGGGTGACGATCTAATCTATGCTTCTCCGCTGGCGTTTGACAATCTCATCTATGGTGATGGCGTCAATGATGAACTTGGGACGGTTGACAGCACACTTGATGGTAGCGACGAGATTTTTGGTGGCGCAGCGATCGATGTGATCCATGCAGGCGGTGGTGCCGATGTGATCCATAGCTATGGCGGTAATGATTTCATTGATGCTGGATCGGGCGATGACATTGTCTACGCCGGAGACGGAAACGACTTTGTGATCGGCGGTTTTGGTGATGACCAGTTGTACGGCCAAGACGGCGAGGACGTGCTGTGGGGTGGCTTTGCAACCCTGACCGACTTGACCAAGTTCGATCGCAGTACCGCAGCCAATATTGCAGCTAACTTTGTTTTGCCACTCTTCTATGAAGAGACCGAGGCGGCATACCCCACAGGTTATCTACCGCTGACGAATGTGACTCCCGCCTTTGTTGCTGGTCTCTCCATCGCTGGCATCGAAGGGGATGGTCGCGATTTGCTCGAGGGCGGTAATGGGGTCGACATGCTTTTCGGTGGTGCCGAAGCCGATGTGATTCTCGGTGCCGCAGGGGATGACTATATCGATGCCGGCGCGGGCGATGACAACATCAATGGTGGTGACGGGAACGACGTCATTCGCGGTGGTGCCGGTAACGACGTATTGCATGGAGCTGCTGGTATTGATCACATTCTCGGTGATGGCGGTGACGATCAGCTGTTTGGCGACGTTGGAAACGGCAGCAATCAACTCGGCCAACGACTCTTCGGCGGCGATGGCAGCGATACGCTGTATGCTTACGCGCCGACCGGTGGTGCCAGCGAATACGAGCTCTCCGGCGACCAGTTGTTCGGCGGCGCCGACGGTGACACCCTCAATGGAAACGTGCGTCGCGAAATCCTAGTGGGTGGTGCTGGGGATGATCTGTTGCGCGGCGACTTTCTGGCTGGGCCAAATTATGCGATCAATCCACGCGCCGACCAAGACGGTGGCGGCGACTTCCTGTACGGCGAAGGTGGCGAGGACAAGCTGTTTGGTGGTGGTGGTGACGACATCATGTGGGGCGGCTCGGATACCGACTACCTTGATGGACAGAAGGGCAATGACACCATGTACGGTGGTGGCGGCAATGATTTGTTTGTCGTCTCGGCGATGAACAGTTTGCAATCTGGAATAGACATCATCGATGGGCATTTCGGCAACTTCCCCGGTGATACTGCGGCCGACGACGATGCGACCGACGTGTTGATCATCAACGGATCGCAAAACGATGACATCATAGGACTGAGCCAAACGCTTGCCGGAGTTGGCCAACAGCCCCAATTGCGCATCGATCATAAATCGGGTGTAGCCCAAAATCGCACGATCTTCGTCAACGTCCGCAACTCGGCTGGCAAACTGTTGGTCGAACAGTTTCAAGTCGCGGGGTTAGCCGGAGATGACATCATTGGATTTGCCGGAGTGCATCCAACCCTGTTGCCACGCCAGGAAAACACAGTTGCTTTCGATGTAACTGAGATTGCAGCCCGTGGCGATTGGACTTCGACGTTGGAGGGCAATAGCGGCAACGATATTATCATTGGTTCCAAAGGTCGCGATCGCGCTGCGGGTGGACCTGGCAGCGACACGATCTATGGCTTCGCCGGAGACGACCGACTGATCGGCGACAGTGGCGATGGCTTTACGACCGATGTCGACCGCTTGTATGCAGGTCAAGGCAACGACGATTTGACGGGGGGACAAGGGACAAACTATCTGTATTCCTGGTCGCTCGATCCAGGTGCGGTCGGCATTGACTTTGGGATCTTTGTCGACGAGTTTGGTAACCTCGCTTCCAATTCAGCCGGTGGCACGCTCAAGCAGGAGAACACCGGGCTGAATCGCATGTTGGGCAATGAGGGTACCGACCACCTGTACGGAGGCACGCTGCTCGACTTCATGTATGGACGCGGTGGATCCAATACGCTCTATCGCTCCAATGGCACTCCGTTTGAATCGCTGGGTGACACGATCCCAGGCGATGAATGGAAAGAGTATGCCAAAGAAACAGGGCAAGTCTGGTATGTGAGCGGTACAAATGCGAATGACGAAATTGCTGTTAACTTTGTGACTGAGCCCGGGCTGCTCTCTGATCACCACTTGATCACACGCTTGACCGACAACAACGGCAACGTCACCTTCGATGCTCAAGTGCGACTGGACTTCGCCGCCACCGACGCGGATGGTAACGCGATTTGGACGCCAAACGATCTGCTGGCCGATTATGCGGCGCTGCGTTCACTCAGTGGCAATGAAACGTTATCGGATCTCGACAAGCTAGAGATCAAACGGCTCGAAACGAACCTAGTCAGCAAACTCTTGCCACCTGAAGGAGATTTTCAAGCGATCATCATTGATGCGCTGGCGGGCAACGACACCATCATTGTGGGTCCGACCGTACAAAAATCGGTGTGGATCGACGCTGGGGATGATGATGACCAAGTAACCATTCGCGGCGGCCGCGCGATCCTTGCCGATAAGGCAGAAATTGGCAAAACAGATGGGCTCATCGGTCGCAACGAATTCGCTGCGCTTGCATATCCGTTAAGCGTCCCCGCCGGTGGCGTTCAATTCGATGCCCTGACGTTCGATCACGTGACCGATATCGATTGGTTTAAGTTCACGCTACCGTCGACCGCCGGTACACTGAACGTCAAAACCGCTTCGCCCATCGACGATCTTCAGGTGCAAATCTTTGCCGCCGATGGTGAGACCCAACTGGCCAGCGCCACTGGCTTGCAGTTTGCCACGCTGAACTTGGACACTTTTGGCTTGGAAGCAGGTACTCAGTATCTGTTGCGCATTCAAACCAACAAGACACCAACGATTTACGGCATTGAGTTTAACTTTGGTATCGTTGGCCCCATCCCCGTTGTCGATCTTGGTACTCGCAGCGATGCGGTCCGTCGCGACATTATTCTCGGCGGACGCGGTGACGATGTTCTCATGGGTGGTCCAGGCGAAGACTGGATCTTGGGTGGTGATGGCAACGATGTGATTAGCGGCGGGCTGGATCGCGGAGCGCCTGATTTGCTGATCGGTGGAGCAGGGGATGATACGTTCCAAATTATTCCCGATCACTTGCGGCTGCTGGGAAATCAGCCAAACACCGTCTTTGATCCGGCCTCGAAGACTTACCTGCCGACAATGAACGACGAGATCGATGGCGGCAGCGGCAATGACCGCATGTTGTACGTCGGAGGCAATCTCGATCGAAGAGGCTTTGAAGTGCCAGACTTCGCCGCCATGCGCTACAACACGGGACTCCATCGCTATGAGTTTACTAGTCTGGTTTGGGATATCGGCCAGCAAAAGTTCCTCCATGATTACGTGGATACCAACAGCAACGGCCAGCAGGATACCGACGAAGCCGATTTGACGACTTACCAGCGGCAATACTTGTTCTATCAAGCCCGCAATGTCGAAAACACGCAGATCGAGTTGCAAGCGGGCGACGACACCTTTCATGCAGATCCAAGCTATGTCTTCCCTGGAACGCTGGAAGAATGGGGCATCAAGCTCGGAAACTACCAACAAGGAGCAACTGAAGCGGGTCTCACCATCGTCGGTGGTTCTGGAACCGACGAGTTGTTCGGCGGTGCCATGCAAGACGCGATCAGCGGTGGTCCCGGCGACGACGTCATCTTTGGCTCGCTTGGCAATGACCATCTCCTCGGAAATGGTGGCAACGATCAAGTCTTCGGTTTGAAGGATACGTCCGCTACACCACTGACACCTCGCAATCCGAATCAGATTATCGGGCGTCCGTCGTTCGGATTTTCTGAAGAGTATCGATACGAATTGGTTGCACCGTTTTTTGCTTTGCCTGAAGCGGGGCGACCAGGCGTTAACCTCAACAGTGAGGCATACAAGACAGGACCGATCGTTCATTTCACATTCGACACTCCGTCGGATCTGGGCCGGAACGTCGGTAGAAGTGGCTTTCCGGCGCAGCTTGTCGATGTGACTTATGTCAGCAACGGCATCAACCGAGGTGCAGCTGGCTTTTTATCGCCTGGCTCGAAGATCAATGTCCAGCCAATCCTGCAGTCACATTGGACGGCGTCAGCTTGGTTCAAAAACCTCAAAGATAATAGCCCAGAAACTTCTCTGCTTGAGACCCTGCTCTATCCAAGCGATGGCAATGAGTACTTCATGCGGATTGGTATCGAGGACGGCACCTCGAACCTTGGCATCACCATTGACAACCATCCCTCCCCAGGGGAGTCGACATTCTACACCAGCGGATTCGATATTTGGGCCGCGGTTGGGGATAATCAATGGCATCAATTGACAATGGTTGCGACCCCGAGCGGCGTTGACTTCTACTTGGACGGTGAAAGCGTTGGACAAGCCGTTCTTCCAGTTCTCTTCCTCGATGAATACCAACAACTGCTTGACATCAACAGTCATTTCTCCAGTGAACTCGACGAGTTCCACATGTTCTTGGAGGCATTTACCCCCGAGCAAGTAGCGGAGCACTTTGTTTCATCACAACGCACGTCGGAACAATTGGTTTCCGAAGCATTTGGATTCGAGGGTGCAACTGCCAATGAACGGCTCTCTACACTGAGAACAATAGGTGACTTTAACGGCGATGGCTACGAAGACTTCATCGCCAGCAGTGATACGACCAGCTACGTCTTGCTGGGCCCAGTGCAACTGGATTCGATTGAGCGTATTGATCAGGTCGCCGACATCATCATTGACCATGCCGCCTTTGGCCGACCTGCGACCAACGACGGAGATATCAACGGAGATGGCATTTCCGATCTGGCTTTTGAACGCAACGAAGCAGGCACCAGCATTGTAACGGTGGTGCTGGGCGGCCAAACGATGAACGCCGGGCCGAGCGTGGAAGAGCAACCGTGGCAAAGGTTTTGGGGCCAAGAGTTCAAGAACAGTTACGTCGATAACGTAGGCCCAAGCAGTTTCCGCACCATCAATTTCCAGGGGTTAGCACTTTCTGACCGTGTCAACGTACATCTTTTGGATATGGACGGCGATAAACTGGACGATATTGCCGTCGTTGCGGAATCGACGGTTCAGCCATCGGTAGTCGTCAAGCCATTTTTCAGTCCCGATGACTATTACACAATCGGCTTTGCCTATTCAGGCAAAACAATCGCTGACTTCACGGCTACGACAGAACAGCCACAGCTGACTGCTTACGACCAATTGGCGACAATTCGTTCTAAAGAAGCATCTTCTAACATTCAAGCGACTGTGGCGGGCGATGTCAACGGCGACGGCAAAGAAGAATTGCTGTTTGGTAATCGCTTTATGACCAGCAGGATCGATAACTACTATGAAAATTTCGCCTTAAAGTATCAACCAAACCTCACGCTTGCCAACGGTTTTGGATCGGTACCACTGACTTTCGATCTGAATGGTATTGTTGCGAGCATTCCGGTCACATTCAAAAAGGCCAGTAATACGCTTGAGGAGATCGTCGATCAGATCAACGTCAAGCTAGCCACAACCGAATTGGCTGGACTCGTTCTTGCTGACATCGACGAGAGCGATCCGGCAAACGCGATGCTCCGGTTCCGTGTGATTCAGGGAGTCGCTCTATTGGCAGTCGTTGGACCTAGTAATGTTAATCCGCTAGGCATCAATCATACCGCGAGTACAGCAGGAACTTGGCAAAATCAACCCGCTCAGCCAATTCCGGATGCTGGCCCGAGTGGACCAGGAGCCGTCACTGTGTCATCTGTCTATCCTGGTAACAATATTATCACTGACATGGATGTCCTGGTTTCGATAAAGCATACCTGGGCTAGTGACCTGACCATCACCATGATTTCTCCCGACGGGCAACGAGTCAGATTGGCGTCGGGGGCTGGAGGCAGCGGAGACAACTTCGGTACATTTGACAGCAATGGCAATCCGATTCAACTTACCAGGTTTAATGACGCCTCCTCCGTGCCGATATCAAATGGTTTCGCCCCTTTTACAACACAAGCAACCGGCTATATCCCGGACGAACCGCTGTCACAGTTTAATGGGAAATCCACCTTTGGCGTCTGGAAACTGGAGATCACCGACAGCGCACAAGCGGACGTAGGAGAGATCGTTGACTTTCAAATTATCTGGAACACGCGCAGAGGCAGTGGACTTGCACAACACAGAGTGGACATCAATTCTGAGACTTCCTTTACTACCTCTCCTCTCTTGCCGAGCATTTCAGGCCAGTTACCATTCGACAATCCTAACTTCGTTCCAACGCGACCGTTACATTATCTGTTTACCATCGACAGTTTCGGTGACGAGTCGGGCACACCTTATGCCCTCTCAGACTTGAATAATGACGGTCGCGATGATTTTGCGATCGTTGGCGCTATTCCCAGCTCAAGTTCGCCCACGACACCACAAACCAGCATCTATCTGGGCAGGGCGGATAAAACGGTTCCCGCTGAGCCAGATGCTTACATTTTTGGCAGCAATAGCGTACTAACCAGCGGTGATTTCGACGGCGATGGCAAGCTGGATCTGGCTGGGACAACTGTTGGCAGCGAACTAAGCTCGCTGTTTGTGATTCACAACGTTGCCGAATTCTTCCAATCGAATCAGAATTCCAGCGGTCGATTCGAGTGGAATCAAGCAGATACGATTATTCCTTATGTCGATGAGTTCCAAGCAACGCGTCGACTGTCAACCGTCGATCTAAATGGTGATGGGATCGATGACATTGCCATCAGCAGTTCGCTGGCGGAGAGCCAAAACGGGAATGTTCAAGCTGGCCAAGTTTACGTCGCGTACGGGGCACTCAAACAGGTCGAACTGCCCACTGCGGGTATCTTTGATATCGAGAATTTTTCGGTTCCAGGCAGCGGTTCGTTCGTCGTAAATCCAGAGACGGGACGGTCCGAAGTCTTCTCCGATGCGGGCAAGCCATTCTCACTTTCCGCAGCAGCCGATGAAAAATGGTTCCGCTTTACGACCCTCGGTGATGGTAAACCCGGAGATGCCATTCGTTGGCTCCCGGAAACCGAAGCAGTGACACTGATTGCCGAACAGCCGGTCAATTCGCCGCGCCGTCGGGCTCAAGATCTGGACGTCGAATTTTGGACGCGAGCTTTTGATGCCTACATCGAACAGTCGATGAAACTGCCGCACGTGAGTATTCAAGGGACTGGCGACGGCACCTACGACTACTACAAATTCACTGCCACAGCAGGTAGTCGAGCGATCTTTGATATCGATAACAACAACTTCGATACCGAGCTATTTCTGTTTGACGCCAACGGAGTCTTACTGGCGTCCAACGACGACGGAGTGGGCCCTGGAGCAGATGCCGGTCAGGGAACTGGTCTTGCGTCTTATATCGACTATACATTTTCCAGTTCTGGGACTTTCGTCATCGGCGTCGCCAAGTACAACTCTAGCGCTTCGGGCGGTGAAATCACCGGTCCAGCCCCGGCTGTTGGCGATGTCTATCGGCTGAACGTCTCGGTGGATCGGCATCAAGTTCTTGGCCCCGTCGACTTGATCGATGCGGACGGCGGAGTCGTGGCGGCGAATCAGTCCGTGTTCGATCTGAGACACGTGCCCGCCGGTACCTACTATCTACGAGTGCATGACACCGTTTCCACCTTCACCTTTGAATTCGATGCGCCGTCGCGTGGACAGTTCGCTGGTACGACGACGCTACCCGATCGCGACTGGATCGACGGTGGCGACGGGGACGATGTGCTGGTCGGCAACAACGACATCGATCGCATTTTTGGCGGCAGTGGGGCTGATACGATTACCGCTGAGCCAATCGAGATTCGTGACTCAACGCCCGGCGATGTTTACTTGGAGGTACCCACCATTGAACGCATTTCTGAAGATGTGCGACCCATTATCGATCCGTTGGTTGAAACGGGAAATGCAGCGCTCAATCGCGCGATCGCCAGTGCGATTGGCAGGCCGATCGTGTGGGATGCCAGCGGTATTCCGCAGATCTACGGCGGGGTTCGCGCCAGTGAACTTGCCTCGATCTCGACGCTCGATGCCAGCGGTCTGGGGATTCAGACGTACCAGGGTCTTGAGCATCTGACCAATCTGCAGTCGTTGGATATATCCAACAACCGAGTGGCCACGCAGAACGGAACCTTCTTTGGTGGACACTATGCGATTGTCAGTGAGAACACAAACCTCGTCCTCAGCTTTGGCTCCAGCGTCACGATCAGTGGATTAGCTATCTACAACGGGTATGCCAATCGGGATGATGGAACGTATACATTGCGGGATGCAGCTGGCAACGTGCTCGGTTCTTGGACGATTAGCGGGACCACCGGAGCAAGCAACGAGGGAGTCGATTCATTTTGGCTGGTGTTCGACTCTCCAATCACCACCAGCTCGCTCACGCTCACCGCTGACTCCGTTGATGGCACCACGGTCAGTTACCGCGAGATCGAAGTTTTTCAAGCAGGAGCGACTAATCGCCCCAACGTGGGTCCGGCCGCTGGGCATTTGAGGATCAACGCGGGTAGTAGTTTTCACTTGGCGGCCCACCAGACGGAAACGGGTGACAACATGTCTTCGAACCCGGATGTCACAAGCGGACTGGGCGGAACCCGGATTGCTTACACGCCTACCGGAACTTTTCCGATATCGGGAGGACAAAACGGCGCAACGCAATTAAACAACGGCGATGTCTCGCTCGCTAATTTTGACACGCTAGTGGGGCTTTCGAACCTGCGTGCACTGGATCTGAGCGGCAATTCACGCGTTACCAACGTGCAGCGGCTGAGCGAGCTGAACAACTTGCAAAGCATTGATCTGCGTGGAACTGAGGTCTGGGTATCCGCCTTTTTCCCGACCGAGTATTTCCTTTCGCTCGACCTAAAGCAACTCCATCTAACCGTAACCGGGCTATCGACCGACGAACACAACCTTACGGCTCCTCAAGGGACCACGGTCAATCTGACAAAAGCAGTGGCTGGTAATTGGATTGTGCTTGGACCGAATTCGTCCAGTTTCTCTGGATCGGGAACCACGATTACCTTTACCGCGGACCACGCTGGAATCTATCGCGTTTACCCCACGGGGAGCGCGGACGAAGCGATCTTCCCGTTCTTGGTTACCAATGTCGCACCCGTCATTTCAGGCACTCCACAAGTCGTGACCATCGATGAAGGAGACAGCCGGACGGTGGATCAATTGCTGACTGCAGCGGGCCTGACCATCTCCGATGCTGGTTCAACTCCGCCGACGCGGCAAGTCACGGTTACAAGTTCGAGTGGCGTTGTTACGGATCTAACAACCGGCTCGCTGGTAATGAACAACGATGTGATTTATCTGGACCCTGCGATTCTAGATGCGGCAGGCGACGTGACTGTGGCTATTTGGTTACAAACAACCGCATCTGGCTTCCAATCTTTCCTGAGTGCTGCGAATGCAGCGAATGATAACGCACTTTTGATCGCCAGCTCAAATAGCACCACGCTGTCCGTATGGACCAATGGACTCTTCGCCAATTTTACTGCCGCAACACCATTTAACGATGGCGATTGGCATCACATTGTGGTTGTGCGGAACGAATCCAACCAGTCGGTATCCGTTTTCCTAGACGGGCAACAATTGGGCAACGCGGTCCCTTGGACCCTAACTCCACTGCAAGTCGATGCGAATGGCTTGCTTGTTGGTCAAGAGCAGGACGCACTCGGCGGAGGCTTTGATCCCAACCGGGCTCTCAATGGCAAACTTGATGATCTGGGCATCTGGCGGCGGGCACTCACTGCTGCACAAATAACAGACGTATATAGCAACGGAGTCGTTGGCAATGAAGCAGACCTAGCGGCCTACTATCCATTCAACGAGTTGGGTGGTGACATCGCTAATGATCGCAGCTCGAACTCCCGCAACGGTGTGATTGCTTCGATCGATACTGCGACGCCAGTACTCTGGTCGCCCGACAGTCAGTTCGCAGTGGGGAGTTTCCAACCGCTCAACGAAGGCGACTTCTCGTTGACAGTGGTTGCCCATGACTTGCAAGGAGCCTCGGCCCGCGCCGAGGCGATGATTCAAGTCATCAACGTGGCTCCCACAGCGGTCATGACTCCATTAAACCCCGGCACTGTTGTCGCGGGCCAAAGCGTGCAGTTCAACGCGTTGGCTTCCACAGATCCCGGCGTGAATGATGCATTGAGCTACTTCTGGGAAGTGCTTTACGACGGTTCACCTGCCGACTCTGTTTCCTCCGAGAGTAACTTTGCATTCACACCCGCGTTTGCGGGCAGTTACGAAGTCAAGCTGACCGTCACCGACTCGGCGGGCGCTTCTTCCACGATCACTTCGCTGATCGCAGTTAATCCATCGATACCGGTGGTTGCAAACCACACCGGCAACGAAGGGGACGTGTTCGTATTTGACACGGATAGCGTTTCTCCGAAAGCGGCTACTGCGACGCGGACGCATCTCTGGAGAGTTCTCGCAGGCGGGGTTGCTATCGATACGGGAACAGCACCGATAGACGATTCGACATTCGCCTTCGCGGCCCCCGACAATGATTCCTACTCCGTTGAGCTAACGATTACGGACGCGATCAATTCGGAACCGTTCTCCACCACGCAAATCGTTTCGACGGTGGTCACCAGCAACGTCGCTCCGACGATCGCCTTTGGTGCTACCACGTTTGTCACAGAAGGAACGCAAGCCACACTGGCTCCCGCTATTATTGACGCGGGGAGTGCCGATACGCTGACGTATCTCTGGACAATCGTCGACGAAAACTCAAATGCAGTACCACTGACGACCCCTGGAAATTTGGCAAGCGTTGGCTTCATTCCGCAAGACAATGGTACTTATACAGCCACGCTGACTGTCACCGACGATGATGGTGCGGCAACGCTGCCGACGAGCACAACGATTATCGTTGCGAATGCAGCACCTGTTGTTGAGCCTGCTTCGAATCGTCCGGGAGGTGGTAACCAGGAGTTCAATGAAGGAACGAATCAGAATCACGCGAGTATGTTCTTCTACTTCAGCGAAGTGGGCCCGCTCGACTTTAATAGCCCATTCACTTATCAGGTTGATTTTGGTGATGGTACCCAAGAGGAGTGGACCGGCAATCGATACTCCCAAGATTTCTTTGTAGTCTCCCATACGTACGCTGATAGTGGCGTGTACATCGTCAACTTTACGCTCATCGACAAAGATGGTGCGGCGGGCACCGCCACGCGGCGCGTTCAGATCAACAACCTTGCGCCACAAAATGTGACTGTGTCGGGTCCAGCGACGGCTGACGAAGATACCACCGTCACTTTCACCGGCACCGCAGCCGACATCCATAACTTTATTCCTGGCTCACCAGACAACGAGCCGTTGCGGGCCCTCGTCGATTTTGGTGACGGAACGGAGCTGCCAACCACGTTGCAGCCGAGGTTGAACTTGGTCGCGGAAGTTGAACCGAACAACACCTATGCGACCGGGCAGGATTTGGAAACGCTTTCATGGTCCAATGCCTACAACCCGGCCCTCAGGCCCGGGCAAGGTCCCCACGTCAGTATTCGTGGCACTGGAAACGGTACAGATGATTGGTATCGTTTCGTTGTCGCGCAATCCGACTACGCTGAAATCTCAGTCCGAGACGCAACCTTTGATGCGGTGTTGTCGCTGGTTAACGTCGCTACCGGTTCGCTCACCACGGGCGATCTCTGGGCAGTCCAACCTGACTACATTATGTTTGGCAGCAACGAAACTGCCGAATACGCGATCCTTGTGCAACGCTCGGACGGGGCTGGTGGAGGCATGCCATTACAAGACGGCGACGACTATATCATCGACTTCATCGTTCATGAGCATGCTTTCGATACGTTGCCTTTTGAGGATCTCAAAAACAACGACTTCACAGTCCGGCACGTTTACGCAAACCCAGGGACCTACAATGTCTCTGTGACGGTATGGGATGATGATGGTGGTCGCACAACCTCACCGATGGCGACAATTACCATTGCCGACACGACGGCTCCGATTGTTACCGCTGAACCTATTGCGCCCAACCTCCGCAACACTGCGGTGGATGCTGTCAACATCGTATTTAACAAACCGATCACAAACTTTGAGCTCAGCGATCTGACGCTTGCACGCGACGGAGGAGCCGACTTGTTAGTGGGCAGCGGAGCGACGCTTACTGATCAGGGGAATGGACTCTGGACACTCGGCAATCTGTCGGAAATTACCAACAGCGAAGGGAACTACCTCGTGCGGCTTAACCACGAGAGTTCTGGCATTGTCGACGAGCTGGGGCTGGCACTGAACAATACTTTGCGACTCATCTGGACGGCTGACTTTACGGCCCCTGTAGTAACTGTTGATCCACTGACGACGGTGAATAACCGACCCCGGTTGAGCGGGACCGTCAATGATCCGGCCGCAATGGTGATGGTTACAATCGAGGGGAATACCTATTCGGCGGAAAATCTTCGCGACGGCACTTGGCGATTGCCAGCTGACACAATTGATCCGTTGCCGGTGGGCCCTTACAACGTGAGCGCGACAGCGACGGATGCGGCGAGCAACATCGGCGTTGACGATAGCACCAACGAACTCGTTATCCTCGAAGCACCCGATTCAGATCCGTTTGGCAATTTGGTTACGATTGTGTTACCGTCCGGCACCGCTCACGATATCGTCGTACGGCGATCTGGCGAGAACCTTCAGGTCATTGATCTTGCCGGTCCCACCGTCTTGAGCGATACACAGCTCTCGGCAACCAGCGGCTTGAGGATTTTTGGTTCCGACACGGATGCGGATGCGATCCTGATCGACATGGCGGCGGGTGGTTTTTTCCGATTGCCAGCGGGCATCGATGTGATTGGTGGTGACGGTCCCGAGGATTCGCTATGGGTGACCGGCACGGGGAACACCAAAGCGGTTTACTCCATGACTATGTCTCCAGTGGGGCAAACACAGGTTACCCTCTTTGATGACCTGGGATCCAATACCATTCGTTACAGCGAACAAGAGTCATTGCAGTTTGACCAACTGCTGAGTTTTGGAGCGAACAGTTTGCTGAATATCGGCAATGGCGAAACACTCGCAATCGAAGCGCAGACCCCCGTTGACTTGGGTTCATTGACGATCATCGCTGACGGAACGCTGCGCTCTTTATCCACTTTGGTTCTGGGTGCATCGGAGTCAATCTTCGGCTCTGGGGTCATCGAGGCCGCGGTCGCTGGCGAAACGGGATCGTTGATTAAGGCACTGGGAGAACTCACGATCGGTGATGCAAGTTCTCCGATTGGTTTCGCGACACGCGGGGAGTTGAACACGGGGCCTCACTCGGTGACGTTGCTTGATTCGAACCAAGCCGTACTGGGGTCGCTGACCCAACTCGGGGAAACGGACATTTCGGCGGGCAACATTTTTGCCGCCAATGGCATACTCGTCGATTTTGGGCACAACGTGAAGGGATGGGGAACGCTGCACACCCCCAACGTGCCTGGCAAACTGCTGATGCACAATGGCGCCGTCTTGGGTAACTCCTCAACGGAATTGATTGAGCTGACCGGCTATATCAAGGGCGTAGGAACACTGGATAATGCCCACGTGACTGGGACCTACAGCCCCGGTTTCAGTCCAGCAGTGATTCACCACGGCAGCTTGAGCTACGGAAATTCCGCCACGACGATTCTGGAAATCGGTGGCGTGACTCCCGGCAGCTCTGGCCATGATCAAACAAATCACGAGGGTGCGGCGGCTCTTGCGGGGACCTTGCAAATCGAGCTGATCAACGGATTTGAACCCGCGCTGGGTCAAAGCTTCACGCTGATGACCGCGACAGAGGGCTTTGACGGCGCCTTCGATCACGTTGAATTCCCGTCCGCTCCGACGGGTGCGGGCTGGCACCTTGTCCGAACCGCCAATGCATTACGTTTAGAATTGGTCGACCTGGCGGAAGTGTTGGGTGTTGTTGTTGGCGACTCGCAGTCGAGCCAGCGCTCCAACATTGATAGCGTGCAAGTGACCTTCGACGGTGCTGTTGATATCGACACGGGTGCTTTCATGGTTACCAAACGAGGCGTTGGTGGCGGTTCAGTGAATTCGGAATTTACCACAACGGTCGACGAGCAAGGCAACACGATAGCAACGGTTACTTTTAGCGGAAGCTTTACACGCGCTGGATTCAACCTAGTCGATGGCAACTACCAGCTTTATATCGATCCCAGCAAAGTGCGTCGGGCCGGCACCTTGGTCAGACTTGACGGTGATGGAGATGGACAAGCCGGCGGTGACTTTGTCTTCGGCAATGAAGCGGCCGATAAGTTCTACGCAATGTTTGGCGAGAGCAACGGAGATCGCAATGTCGGCTTCCTCGATTTCCTACGTTTTCGCAACACATTTGGCAGCTCGAGTGGCGACAGCTCATACAATCAGGATCTCGACTTCAACGACGATGACGCCGTCGGCTTCATCGACTTCCTGGCCTTCCGAAGTCGATTCGGAACGAACTTACCTTTTGAATAGAGATTCGCTCGCCAAAGCCTAACGAGGCTAAGCGATTAAAGTGAACTGTATCCGCTGGAGTGCTCAGCACCTTGCCTAAACGAGCATGCCATCTGGTGTGCTTTATGGAAATCGACTCTGGCTTCCAACGGCGCGTTGCTCTTTTCTGTGCAGCCGCTGTTTGGTCGTGTCAGGTAAGGCGCGTGTTGCAATAGCGACCGCTATCCCTGTTGAGACCATGCCGACCGCCCCAATCGCAACGCTGATACACATCCCCAGACCGGTCCGTGGGGTGATATCGCCATATCCAATGGAAAGCCCCGTAATAAAGGAGAAGTAGATGGCCTCCATCAATGAAAGACCCTCAATTTTCGAGATGAGCACGCCGCCAAGTAGCAGCAACAGCAACAACCCCGTCAATACTTCGCGCACCATCCAAAGGTAATAAAGAAAACTCGCGATGAAATCACTGAAGGCGGCAAATCGTTCGCGCATGTTTCTTACCCACAGTTCGACTTCTTGCTCAACGCTAACCCTCACAATCGGTTTCTTCGGCAACTCCGCCGC
This sequence comes from Kothea flammea, assembly GCF_052161645.1. GTDB lineage: Bacteria > Planctomycetota > Planctomycetia > Pirellulales > Pirellulaceae > Laterigemmans. The sequence continues at coordinate 3,362,728 of NZ_CP197414.1, read as the reverse complement.
TCAGTCATCAGGGTTAGGCCAACTCATCAAAGCCCCACGATCAATTCCTGTGGATAACCGGAGTAATCGTCAAAACCGCAATCTGGCCACGTGCTTGTTGAGCACCAGAGGAATTGCCGTCGATTCAGCCGCCAAGTGGAGATTCTGGCGATCGAGGGCGACAGTTACCGGCTCAAGCAAAGCAGTAACTCCAAGCGTTAATCAAAACTAGACCGTGAACCGAGGCCACCGAGTGCCTCCCTCTTCGACTGCCAAAAGCCATTCGTTTTCCGCTGCCAAGGTGGTTCCCTTCGACACTGCAATCGCCAAACGGTGCAAAACTTATTGATTGGTACAAAACTAGATGATTTGTACGGGGCGGAATACAAACCCGATGGCACCATCGCACCTAGCCAACATGCTTTACGGAGACGCTCCCATCATTGGTGACGCATCGGCTTGGTCGCTCGGCTGCCGACCGAGCCGATCCAGATCCAACACAAACTAAACGAAAGCCCCAAAAAACTGGCTTGACATATCGAACCATTGCGATATATTGATTTCACGACACTACTTCAGACACCGTCTCTACGGAACTTGACGGTTTATTCAGTTTGCGGCGATGCGGATTTGACTGAATGCTGGATGTCATGCCTACTGTCGCTCACCTCGCGTCTCGGGGAACAGTACAATGAGTGGCAACGGATCAGGTCAATGCGACCCGCGTTGATTTGAAGTCACGCTCTTCGCCAAAAAACCCAACAGCTCTCCTTTATTCCACATCAGGCATTCATGAATACCCGGCTTGAACGGCCGACGCTTGCGGAGCGACTCAACGATCCGCAGACTTCGGAAATCCTACACCGCCTATTGGATCGGGCGGAGTCATTTGATCGAATGCTGCAAATGGCGGATGAGTTACCTAATTTATTGGCAATTGCAACTGATTTCTTCGACGCGATCAGCCGCAAAGCTGCTCAAGATGGGATTGATCTTGAGCAACGCACAACTCACCTGGTCAAGCTGCTTGTTCAAATTACTGAGCCAAGAAATCTGCAAGCTCTGGAGCAATTGGTGGCTCGGTTGCCAAAGTTGGAAGCGAGCAGCGTGCTTATCGATGAGCTGCCAAACTTGCTTGCCACGGCGATGGATGTTTTCGACGAGTGGGCAACCAACTTAAAGGCCTCCGGAATTGATTTGGAGCAGAGCCTTCGTCGCGGATTGCACGCCGCTCTTTACTTGGGCGGACAGATTCAGCATGAAGAACTCGATCGCATCGGATTCTTGCTCAAGTCTGATGTGCTCAATGAGCATTCCGTAGCGACGGTGGGGATGGCGGGCTCTGCGCTTGCCAGTTGTCGACGCGGTACTTGCGAACACCCGCAACCCGAACGAGTTGGTTTGCTGGGGCTACTGTTCGCAATGCGAGATCCGAAAACGCAACGTGCGGTGTCGTTTGGGCTACAGTTCGCGAAATGCTTTGGCAGCACGTTGGAAGAAAACCACGCATCCGCAAAAGGCAGTTAGTTAAAACATGTCCTTGCCAGCTTGCGCCCAGTGAAGCGTCAAGCAAGGACCATTGATGTTGATCCCAGCCACTCATGTATCCCTGCCAACCATGTTAAGATCTTAAATCGAGAGTACACGCATGCCCCATCATCAAATCGTGATTGTCGGAGGTGGTACCGCTGGAATCACGGTCGCTGCCCGTTTACGGAATGCTGACTCCAACCTCGACGTGGCGATCATTGAACCGTCTGCCAAACACTACTACCAACCTCTGTGGACGCTCGTGGGAGGCGGCATCTTCTCTCCCGAGGAATCGGGTCGTAACGAAGCCGACTTGATACCCCACGGCGTGCGTTGGATCCAAGACCATGTCGAATCATTTGCGCCCGCCGAGGATAGCGTCCACACGCGTGGTGGCGAGACCATTACGTATGACTTCCTCGTCGTCGCGCCCGGCATTCAGGTGAATTGGAACCAAGTCAAGGGATTGCAAGATGCCGTTGGCAAAGATGGTGTCTGCAGTAATTATTCGATTGATACTGTCGCTAGCACTTGGAAGTTCATCCGAGAACTCAAACAAGGCGTGGCTATATTCACGCAACCTGCTGGGGCAGTCAAGTGCGGCGGTGCTCCCCAGAAGATCTGCTATCTTGCCGAAGATCATTTTCGTCGCACCGGGGTGAGGGATGACATCAACATCATCTTTACACTTGCTGGCGAAAAACTGTTTGCCGTGGACCGATATCGCGAAGTACTCGAGCAGGTTGTGGCAAGAAAAGGGATCGAAACTCGCTTTCGGCACAATCTCGTAGAGGTTCGTTCCGCATCCAAAGAAGCAATCTACCGACATATGGATACCGAGGAGGAGATTGCCATTAAATATGACATGCTGCACGTCACGCCGCCGATGAGTGCACCCGACTTTGTTTCTTCGAGCGAACTGGCTGGCGACGGAGGCTGGGTCGATGTTGATAAACACACTTTGCAACACAATCGTTTTGCAAACATTTACGCGCTGGGGGATGCATCGAGTTTACCAACATCAAAAACCGGAGCGGCAATTCGCAAGCAAGCTCCCGTGCTAGTCACTAACTTACTTGCCAGCATGCGTGACCAACCGGTGGCAGCCAGCTACGACGGCTACACGTCATGCCCAGTCGTTACCGGATACGATTCCCTGGTGTTGGCCGAATTCGATTACAGCGGCCAGCCTGCCGAAAGCTTCCCGTTTGACCAAGCGAAAGAACGTTTTAGCATGTTCATCCTGAAAAAGTTTGGCTTACCCGCTCTGTACTGGCACGGCATGTTGAAAGGACGAGCATAAAAATCAACTTTAGCTTTTACTTGGGGAGTAGCCACCATCCATCGGGCACATTGGCGGCGTACTCATTGGCAAACCGCAGCGGCAGTCCATTGGGTAAGGGGTTGATCACTTGGATCGCGAAGCCATCGATCGCGTCGGGGAGTTGATCAGCGGCCAATTGGACTCGCCATGTTCGTGGCGAGTCAGCAGGCAGCAATCCGGTGATGGACCAATCGAGCGGAAAGGTGTCTACAACTTGCCCCGCCCGCATCGCGGCCAGTTCGACTTTCCACGGATAGTAAAACGGGGCAACCCCGGTGTTACGAATCTGCACCGTGATCTCAGTACCGCCAGCGGGACTACGGATCTGTTCGGCTGACAATATGTGGAATTCATATCCCATTTGTTGGACTTGCTTGACAGCGTTACGTTGCCGCTGTGGAGTTTGTTTTTCCTGGAACATTCCTGTGTCAAGCAACCAACTGACATGCGTTTCGGCAACGCAAGTGGCAAAGTCTTGAGCCTGCTGGTGTGCAGGTTGGTCGTCAAATACCTGCCCCCAAAGCTCGGGGCGAATTTCGCCGCCGATCGGTCGCGTCTGCCATTTATTGATTGCCTGTACACCAGCCGCCTTGAGGGCGGGGACAAAAAACCAACTATCTGCTTTTCGACCGGTATCCAGGGTTGCCCAGGCAAACGAATCATCGTGATAGCCAAAAGCGCGATCATGATTCGCTGCGTGCGCCCAAGTTTCATCACCGGCCGGATAACGCAAGAGCACGGGGGTGATCTGAAACGCTTGCTCATAAGCGTCCATAACTTCTCTCTGCACTTTTTTGCTGGCCATCAACTCCGAACGAGGATAAGTGTGCCACTCACCCCAGGAGCCCAACAAGCCTGCGGTAATAAAGCCGATCCTTGGATCACCATCGTACTTCTTACCCAACTCGACAATGAACGCTTGCAATGCGGCCCGCAACCTCTGATCGTTGTAGTCAGGCGTGCGTTCTTTTTTACTCGGAAAGGGAGCGGTGTTGGTATTAAGCCACTCCGTGACCTTCAGACCTTGCTGCTCTAGAAAGGGAGGAATGCCACCTTCGCGTCCCGGGTACTCCAGCCAAATTCGGAATACCGCTTGGTGTCGCCGCGAAGCGATATCATCGAGCAATTCCTCCAGCGGATGCCAATTGAACGTGGCTGGGCCAGTCATCAATTCACTGAAAGGTAGATAACTAAATTCCATGCTATGAGGAAAGCGACCAGGACTGGGCCGCGCATACGGCACCAAGCCCTTTAATGGGTTGTCCGCTGGCGCGGCAACATACGGCAACGGAGTCTGGGCTAAGGCCTCATCCGCAATCGACAAACTGCATAGCAGCAGCAAAATAATTTTCACCACAGTTTCCTTATACAACGTCACTCGACTATCCCGAGATGGCAAACAACTATGCCACTTTATCACAAATTGCAGGACGCCGGAGATGGACCGCGAAAGGAGTAGGTAGACGGCATCGGCAGGCGGGCACTCAGGATAGGCGGCGATCGATGACGACGAGCCATTTCTTTTCAAATGCTAGTCCGCCAAGCGAAATCCCACTTGACAGATTTGCGCGGCGGTCAATACTGAAAGAATCTTCAATTCTTTGCAACGAATGCTGCCCGATTGACGAATCACTCCTTCGCGGAGAACCTCAACGTACAACTTGGGGTGGTCGAACAGCAGCCAAACTGAAACCTCTAAATTTTGCAAATAAGGCGCGATTTGGTGCCACATCGCCGGCTTTCCGTTGGCGTAATACTTTGCGGGCTTTTGCTCTTCGGGGTTTTCGTTGTCGCCGAGCAAAACCGGGATGGAAGTCGACCACTCGGGAGTTTTTCGGCGTCCATCTCCGATGCGAATGCTACATCCTCCGCCCCGGTAGCGACCAATGGAGTGCTGGGAGCGACCTCACATTCCGTGCTTGGTACGACGCCAACCTCCGAGCCGACGTCTGCCTCTAGAAACTGGAAGTCGCCCGCGGCGTCGAAGTGGTCGCAACAAGTCCCGAACCAGCCTGAAGAGAACATCGATTCCCCCGGCGTGACGCAAGATGTTCGCCGACCGCTGTCTCTGGTGACGCTGAAAGTACGTTTGCAAATTTAGAACCTATCGCCTAACCGCCGTTTATTTAGGTTGTCGCAAAAGGTTCCAAACGTTTCTTAGCAAATCATTCCAGAGTCACACAATGTCTACCTCCAAGGCAAACTCTCTCTACATCCCTAAAGTAACCGAGCATGAGAGACATCTCTCGATTGACTATTCAAGAATCAATCCACAGACTTGTACGCTAATCCACGAACAGAGCTATCGGCAAGCCTATGACGCCTTGTCTCTGTTCCCACACTCGAAAGTGGTTGCTCATGCGAGGGGATTTTGCGCATTGCGGGCGGGGCTGATCTCAGAGGCTGTTAACATCTTCCGGGGCATCTGCCTGAATCCCGGTACCACCGTGGTGCGCTTTGACACAGAGGACGCACTCCGTATCAATTACGCCACCGCGATTTTACTTGCTGGCAGCCCGTGCGGTGCTTTGGATATCCTGTTTGACGTGCAGAACCGTCAGTCAGCCGCCGTGATGGCAATCGAAAACTCAATTGACGGGTGGGCCAAACAACTATCGTTTTGGCGCTGGTTGGATTGGAAAATAAATCGGATCGACCCACCATCGGCATGCGTGCCGCTTGCTTTTGCCCCTGGAGTCATGCCATGCGAGTGCCTCGTTCAAGCAAGTTCTTGCCAGGCTCCGCTCAAGAATTTTGTCGATTTGCAGCCAATCACGGGCGCGACAGTTGCAACGATTTCACGATAACCTCTTGGCCGACCTTTCAACACAATTGGTACCTAGATGAACGAACAAGCGATGGCGTGGATACTACTGATTGTGGGACTGTGCGCACTGGTGGCGGGCGGCGAACTGCTGGTCCGCGGCGCGTCGGCGATAGCCACGGCGTTTCGCATTTCACCGTTGGTGATTGGGCTGACGGTCGTAGCCTTCGGCACGAGCGCACCGGAACTCGGCGTTAGTTTGCGTGCCGCTTTTTCTGGAGCTGCGGACGTTGCCGTCGGCAATGTGGTGGGCAGTAACATCTTTAACGTGCTCTTGATTCTAGGAATCTCCGCACTGATTACGCCACTGTTGGTTTCCAGTCAGTTGATTCGCCTTGACGTGCCAGTGATGGTCGGCTTGTCAGCCTTGAGCTGGATTTTGTTACGTGATGGTCTGATCGGGCGGTTCGATGGGACTTTCCTCTTCTCGATCTTGATCATTTACATCGGTATTTGCATTCGAGGTTCCCGCCGTGAATCGCAAGTTGTCAAAGACGAATTTGCCAATGAGTATGCCTCCGGGGATTCATCGGCAACGCACTGGTCCATGTCATTCGGCTTGGTGATCATCGGACTCATTTTGCTTGGCTTCGGCTCGAAGTGGCTTGTCGACGGTGCTGTCTCCATCGCAACTTGGTTCGGGGTCAGCCAATTAGTAATTGGGCTCACGATCGTGGCAGTTGGCACATCGTTACCGGAGGTGGTCACTTCGGTCGTGGCGAGCGTCCGTGGAGCCCGTGACATTGCGGTGGGAAATGTCGTAGGCAGCAACATATTCAACCTAGCCTGTGTGCTGGGCATGTCTGGAATTATTGCCAAGGCTGGAATACCAGTAAGCGAGCAAGCAATCTGGTTTGACGTGCCTGTGATGGTGTTGGTCGCTGTAGCTTGCCTACCGATCTTTATCACGGGCAAACGGATCGGCCGATTGGAAGGAGTCCTGTTCTTGATGGCCTTCTTCGCCTACACCGCTTACTTGATCAGCCAGTGAGCGATGGGCATGATCACTCTGCTGAATCCGCATAATCGGTCTAACATGAACAGCTAACGTGATCGTATGGAGCAACTCACTCGAATTTAGATAGTGCGTGCGCGCGAGTAACGAATAAGAGAACAAAGCCCTTTGCTTGCTGCTGGCTGTGGAACGAAGATCGCTTGAGTATCATTGGCCATGAATCCCATCGATTCGCTCTATCGAGGTGTTGCCCAGGCCGGCGGCTACGGACTGACACCAGTAGAAAAGAAGGGGACTCTGCCGGAGACGACCGCCGGCAAAACAGCTGTTGGCCGGGGCGCAGACGAGCTGAGCCTTTCTCCCGCCGCCAAAGAGATGTTAAGTCGCTTGCCCTACGCGGCCGCGACAAGCGACGTCGCGGCTCGTGAGAGTCCTGGTGATTCTCAGAAAAACCAAGCTGCTGATGAAGCCGCCGACGATGCGGCGGAGACCTCGCCGCTTTCGCCAAAGGGTGCGAGTGATCTCACCCCCGAAGAACAGGAACAGGTCAAGAAACTTGCTGACCGAGACCGTGAGGTGCGGACTCACGAGCAAGCTCACGTCGCTGCCGCGGGCCCTTATGCGTTAGGGGGACCAACCTACAGCTATCAAGAAGGGCCCGACGGTCGAAACTATGCGGTTGGTGGCGAAGTCCAAATCGACACCTCCCCCGTCTCTGGTGATCCGGAGGCAACAATCCGCAAAGCTCGGGTTGTCAAAGCCGCTGCGCTTGCACCCGCAGAGCCATCTTCCCAAGATCACGCAGTGGCCGCCGCCGCCACGCAGATGGAAATGCAAGCTCGCGCAGAAAAGTCCCAAGCACAGTTCGATGAAAGCTCGCCAGAGGACGCTAACTCCGTGGAGCAAGGCGGCGTCGAGCTAGATCGGCGCCGCGGGAACTCGCTTGATCTCGTCGCATAAGCACATTCCCTTGGGTCATTAAGCAAACCGAATCAGCCGGAATACTCAATCGTCCGGTTCATCGAAACCATGAGCTAGCGTTCAACGGCTGAGATAGCCGAAAGACATCTGTCGAGGTGCCCAGCAGCGACTGCAGTCCCTCGTCGTGTCCCTGCCTGTAAGTTCCCAGCCCAGGTGCATCTACCCTCGGCGATGCGATTGGATTGGACTACCGCCTGGAAGTATTCGCGAAAAGTTGAGATTTTATCGTAAGGAAACAAGGGTTTAGAGCGATTAGTCGTTTGTACTACCTTTGAATCCAAAGTTGCTATGAAATATCAAGAGCAGGAACGCATACTTGCCACATGGTTCAGTCACCATCACGGGCTGATGCTGAAGATCGCTCGAGCGTTCGCCAGTGAAAGTAACGACAGGGATGATCTCTTGCAGGAGATCGCTCTCCAAGTCTGGCGTTCCATTCCTCGCTATCAGCGAGCCGTTGCCGAGTCGACCTGGATTTATCGGGTCGCACTTTACACGGCTATTAGTTGGGCGCGGAAAGAGCGCAAGCGAACTAACCTGCGCTCAGATTTGCCCGTTGAACCTGTTGCCCAACAGCAGCCCCCTGATCCCCGGCTCGATTGGCTCTACCAGAAAATCTCCGAACTACAACCAGTCGATCGCGCAATAGCCTTGCTGTTATTAGACGGGTTTAGCTACCGAGAGATTTCGCAAGCCATAGGGATTTCAGAAAGCAATGTGGGAGTGCGAATCAATCGGATTAAAAACCAGTTGACTAAAAAACTAAGCCGGGAGAAAGATGATGAAATTTGAAGACATTCAAGCGATCTGGGACTCTCATCCCGATCCAAATGGCGTGCTGGATCAGCGTGAGCTGCAGGAGAAACTTAAACAGCGCGACCGTTCGTTCCATCGCATTGTTTCGTTGATCGACTACTTGATGATGATAACACTGCTGATTCTCGCTCTAATGTTTTTCCGAGATCCAGTTTTAGAACGTCACGACCTTGTTTTGATTCTCCCAGGCTTGGCGTGTTTATTGGCGGTGGGAATGCTCTGGAGCTGGCGACGCAACCGCAAGCGGCGCGAGCTGGCCTATGATGATGATTTGCGGGGCCTGATCAGTAAATCAATTGATGGAATTGACGATCGCATCGCTTGGTGGCATCGTTTTACATGGTGGTTTTTTTTGCCAAATATTCTGGGCTTGCTAATCGCCCTATTTATCGTTGAGGACTCAAAACGCTACCTATTCTATGCATTCTTCCTACCGGCATTCTTTCTTTGTATGGGGTTCGCCTATTGGCACATTCGCATCGAGATTCGGCACAAGCTACTCCCAGAAAAGAATCGCTTGTTGGCACTCCAAAACCAGCTTGAAAGGGAAGACTAGAAGATCGTGTCTTTAGCTCAGGCGGACTATTTGGGTTCATTCAACAGCGGCTGGCGATTTCGTGGAGCACTCCGCCCTGACTCCTTCAGCTGGCGAAGCAAAGCCTGCATTTCCTCTCGCTTCGCGACTTCCGTGAAATACAAATTGTTGGTTTCCCCTGGATCATCCTCCAAATTATAAAGTTGGCCAGCCGCGTCAGGAGCGGCTTCGGGAAGTGCATAGTTCGCGAGGAAACCTTGTCCGTAGTTGTTTCCTCCCGATCCCTGGTGGTCGAGATATTTCCAATTCCCCTGTCGTAGTTGGAATTCACCGCGAAAACTCTGCGTCAGCATATGAGCTCGGATCGACTTCTCCAACGGTTCCTGCCCGAGCATCGCTGGTAACATATCGAAACTATCAACAGCCGCATCATCGGGCAACTGATAGCCGACGATCGATGCCAAGGTGGCGAAGATGTCGGTGGTGTTAGTGAGTTGAGCAGACACGAGGCCGGCCGGGATCTTGCCGGGCCAGCGAGCGATAAAGGGAACACGGTGTCCTCCCTCCCAACCATCACGTTTCATGCCTCGCCAACCGCCGGCGGCGTCATGATTGTGATCGCGTCGCATCCAATCAACATGCACCGTCTCGGGCCCATTGTCGGAATTGAACAAAATCAGCGTGTTATCATCGATCCCAAGCTCTTTAACAAGATCAAGCAATCGCCCCACCAGCGTATCCAGCTCTGCCACAAAATCGCCACGAGGGCCAGCATTGGTCGCTCCAATGAACTCATCGGCAGGTAACACCGGGGCGTGAGCGATCTGAGTCGAAAGCACGGCGAAAAAAGGCTGTTCCGGATATTGTTGACGATGCTCCGTAATGAACGCTTTTGTCTTTTCATAAAACAGTAGATCAGCGTTGATAAACTCGTATCCTGGGGCCATCCAACCTTCATCATTGTCCCAGCGCCATTTACCCCCTGGGTTCGGTAAGCTCTCGCGAGAGTGTCGCTGGCTGGCGGGAACCTTGATCATGCCATTTTCAATGTAGACGTATAAAGGATCGGTGTTGGGGCAATTGGGAGTGATGAAAGATTGATCAAAACCGCGCTGATTTGGGCCATCGATCAAGGGTGTGCTTTTCTCATAATCAATCAGCAGCGAATTCTCGAAGCCGCCGCCCAAGACTTGATGATTTTCATCGAACCAGGTCAAACCAACGTGCCATTTGCCGAAAACGCCGGTCCGGTAGCCTTGCTCTCGCAACATTTCGGCAACGGTGAGCGTGCCAGGTTTCAAATAGCTCGGCCCGCCGGGACCTTCAAACGCGCCTCCGCCTCGGCCCGTGGAGCGATAAATCTGCTGGCCGGAATACAATCCGTAGCGTGAGGGCGAGCAGATCGTCGAGGGACTGTGCGCGTCGGTAAAGCGTATTCCCTGCCGAGCCATCTCGTCTAAACGAGGCGTCTGATAGGCGCACGCTTTGTTGTAACAAGAGAGATCCCCGTAGCCCAAATCGTCAGCGTAAACGATGATGATGTTCGGGGGACTCGCCTGGAGCTGTCCGCCCATCAAGGTTACGGCCAGCAAGCCCGTGGCAGCCAGAAAGCCCACCAAAATCTTCCATCGCGAAATCAATTTCAAATTCCTGATGCATTACCGGATTGTTACCATCGATTGATATCGCCAGCCAGACTACCAAGCTCATTCGCTAGGAGCACCACTTGCGGAGGCACTTTCAGACGGCAACTCCGCTTCCCGCTTCGGCAAAACCCACTCGGGACGCGGAAAATGACATGTGTAGCCATTCGGCAAACGTTGAAGATAGTCTTGGTGCTCAGGCTCAGCTTCCCAAAAATCGCCGACGGGTTCAACTTCCGTTACGACTTTACCTGGCCACAGCCCGGAAGCATCCACATCAGCGATGGTGTCGATGGCGATTTGCTTCTGGTGTTTATTCTCAAAGTAAATTGCTGAACGATACGACGGACCACAATCGTTTCCTTGGCGGTTCGGCGTGGTCGGATCATGAATCTGGAAGAAGAACTCCAGTAGCTGCCGATAGCTTAGCTGAGTGGGATCGAACAGAATTTCGATGCCCTCGGCATGATTTCCATGATTCCGATAGGTCGCATTAGGAATTTCACCACCGGTGTATCCCACACGTGTTTTCTCGACACCGGGTAGTTTTCGGATCAAATCCTGCATGCCCCAAAAACAACCACCCGCTAAGACTGCGCGTTCATTCATTTTATTTCAACCAATTAGTGAGTTAGTCAACGTGCATTCACCCGGAAAACGTTATCCACGCTGAGATTTGGCTCGAAACCGCAGTGGCGTGACGGGATTACCGCGAGCAAATTTTTGCTCATGTTTTGTGCTTCGTCCATAGGTGCGTTTCCGCCACAGCTTAAAGGACCCAACGGACAATTCACGTCGCATCAACTTAATCACCTCGCCGGGAGTCAGGCCAAATTGCGTGCGAATCGCTTCGAAGCTGGTGCGATCCTCCCAAGCCATCATGATGATGCGGTCCATTTCGCCTCGAGTGAGTTCGTTCATCGCCACTTAAAAGTATAATTCGGGAACGTTACCTTTTTTGCGACTTCCGCCAGCAATTCGGAACCCTGTCGCCTGAGCCTGTGAAAAGCGACGCAGTCTATTATGCATCGACGGCAAGCCAGCATGTATCCCCGCAGCATTGTGCCGCCGAAACTGGACTCTTACTTGAGGAAACAGTACTCGTGTTGAGGGATCGGTCGCGGACGAGCACGAGCACGAGCACGAGAGGAGGACTAAGCCAGCGTTGGAACCAAGCGTTCTTTTTCTGTTTCCATTTGCTGAACATCGCTTGCCACGATTCCCTGTTCACTCGTTCCCGCGGCCTCAGGGCTTTATGCCCCTCGTTGAGGATAATCGCGGTGGCAGCCCCGCCGATCGCCACGAGCCAGACCTGCCAGGGTAATGGCTTAAAGTCAAAAAGCTGCTGAGTCCAAGGCAGATAGAGGGCGACGATGGGGACGGCAGAGAGACTGCTACCCCTGCGAATCGATGAGCCGCAAATCGGCAGGTACCATACTGCCTTGATCGAGCAACACGATATCGCCGGGAACAAGCCAAACTGGCGGAGAACCGGACCGTTTGTCCAGCCAGAGCGGGAGCAAGCTGAAATGGACATACATCAACGATCAGCAGCGCTAACGGGAGGTGCCATGAGAGCGAATAATGGAGATACTTCCTCAGCATCGTTGGGGCTGTGTTTATTCAGCAGCCGAGTTAAATGATGAGAGCCGAATTTCGTGAAATTCAATCTTGGGATTCTCCCGGACCACGGTGTTGGCATCCCACTCGGACTTAATCAGCAGGGCGTCGTGTCCAAATTGGTCGCGGACCAACTTCACGGAGTAGGGCAATCTGAGAGCTCGCCGTTCCTCTTCGGTGGCGTTAAACCAGCGGACCATTTTGTAGGGTCGCCAGCTGAGAGAAGTGGGCGCGTTGTATTCAGACTCCAAACGAAAACGCACCACGTCAAACTGCAATTCTCCTACCGCCGCCAAGATCATTTCGCGACGGGTGGCTAAGGCGTCGTGGAAAACTTGAATGGCGCCCTCTTCCACCAATTGCTCCAGCCCGCGATCAAACTGTTTGCGTCGCGAGGTATCGGGGCAATCGAGAACGGCAAAAAACTCAGGCGAAAACTGTGGCAACGGTTCGTACTGCACGGCCTCACCATTGCAGAGTGTATCACCGAGCCGAAATTCGCCGGGGCAAACCAAACCGATAATATCACCTGGATAGGCTTCCTCCATCGTTTGTCGCTCTTGGCCGAAGACGCGGAGTGCTCGCGGCAGCCTTAAGCGTTTACCGCTGCGTGGGATCGTCACTTCCATGTCCCGCTGGAACTTGCCGGTGCAGACTCGCATGAAGGCCACGCGATCGCGATGGCGTGGATCAAGGTTGGCCTGGATCTTGAACACGAAACCGGAAAAATTCGGATCACTGCCGGGAACCAAGCCGCGGTTACTGATCCGATCGCCGGGGGGCGGACATAGATTGAGGAAGCCGCGGAGGAAGTGCTCGACTCCAAAATTGGTGAGCGCACTTCCGAAGTAGACGGGTGTTTGCTCACCCCGCAGAAACCGCTCGCGGTCCAACTCCGCTCCGGCGAACCGAACCAGTTCAACTTCCTCTTGGGTGCGCTCGAGTAACTCTGGGGAAATCGCCCCGCTGGCACTGCTATCGCCCGTTTTCAGAGCTTCGGCGGAGCGAGTCTCAAGGTCAGCCCAAGAGGTCACCTCGGCGGCGATTCGGCGTTCCCCTTTGCGATCGCTGAACAGGTGGATGGTATCATCCTGGAGATCGACAAACCCTTGGAATTCACTACCGCTACCGATTGGCCAGTTTTGGGGCAGGGGCTCGATGGAAAATTTCCGCTCAATTTCGTCAATAATTTCCAAGGGTGATCGTCCCGGGCGATCCACTTTGTTTACGAATGTGATTACGGGAATTTTACGCAGCGCGCAGACGCGAAACAATTTTTCGGTCTGAGTTTCAATCCCCTTGGCCATATCGATGACCATCACCGCAGCATCGGCGGCCACGAGGGTGCGATAAGTATCTTCGCTGAAATCATGGTGGCCTGGGGTGTCCAACAAATTGACTTGGCAGCCCCCGAACTCGAAGGTCAGCACAGTGGAGCTAACAGAAATGCCCCGCTGCTTCTCCAACTCCATCCAGTCTGAGGTGGCGGTTCGCTGAGTTTTCCTGCCACGCACCGCACCGGCGATTTCAATCGAACCGCCGAAAAGCAGCATCTTCTCAGTCAGCGTTGTCTTTCCAGCATCAGGGTGGGAAATAATTGCGAAGGTCCGACGACGTAGCCGTTGGGCCTCAATGGCGGGATCGCCATTGGACCGTGCGGATGAATTGCTGGTCGCCGTTGCTTGCATGTTCTCTGAATTCATAAGTCCGTCGTGCAGAAAGATGACGCATCTGCCCCCCAAAAAAGAGCCCCCTGATCCGTCGCGTCTTGGTCGGTACGTCGCTAGTCCGTGAATTTTTTGTGACCAGAGCAGTCATCAAAAGCTGGATTGCCGCCGCAGCGGAACCCACAAGGGCAACGTCACGCGACATCTTCAAAGCGGACTAAGTTCAGCCAGGCTGAAGTCTGGTTCGTCAGTTGTCGAGCGCGATGACAACTCAGGTACCAGCCTCCAGAAGTCTTTTACTCAGGCACCCGCTTTGTGGGTTGCATCCACGCATGATACCGAAACGCCCCCCTGTGAACAAGCCAGACGACGCCCGCGGCGCGTTGGTTGCACGCTGGAAATGTTAACGTGATTCTCAAAATAGGGCGTTTCAGCGATGACAACGAACATACAGATAATTTTTAAAGCGCGCACGGCCACGTCTACCGATTGGCGGAGGGGATTGCCATGGGCGCCCGTGAAGTTCCGGACACCGAGGTGGAAGTGTTGCAAGTCAGAAGAGACGTTGCCGCGTGAACTATTAGAGAAAATCTGTGCCTGGGAGAATCGCCAAGGGTTCGCGCACATTCCCATCGCCCAGCCCAAAAAGCTTGTCGAAGCCGACGCCATCGTGCTCGGTTCACCGACCCGCTACGGTGCCTCAGCCGCTCAGATGCAGGCATTCCTGGATTCAACAGGCGAGCAATGGATTTCGGGGGAAAAAGGACCAGCGTCAACCGAGCGAAAATGAATGTGCGATTGCCCGTGCCCAAGGTCGCCAAGTGGCCAAGATCGCAGGCAAACTAAAGCAGTCCGCCCAGCCAAGAAAGTATCCACGGTTTATGAAAGAATCAGCAATCCAAAAGCAATGACCCCTCACGCCAGTAAAAACGTTGCCGATGTTAAGATAGGTGCCAAGATTGCAACGCGCGCAACGGTGACACTGCTGTTTTCCGGGGTACGGCAGATTCCTCTGAATCCCAGAAATAGGTGGGCCAGATAGTCGATCGAACCATCCAGGAAAATATCGCAAACGTGAGCGACGTCAAAATGGACAGCACTATGACGAACAGCGTGCCACAAGCGTTTAACATCGAAAGTGCCGTTGCCGCGATATCACAAAGCACGAACCCGAGTCCGACTAGTCGTGACATAGTTTTGCTCCTTCTCTGCGAAGATGAAATCGACTCCAATTCACAGCAGCTAACGTGCCTCATGCAAGCTGCCATCACAGTTTTGTTCGTCCAGCAGGCAAGAGTGCTTTAACGCCCACCCTGCTGCACACGCTTGGCGTTTATTGCCTAGCCGTTAATGCGAGGAAGCAAATAATGTTCCATTAGCTGCTGAGCAACCAATCGGCAGCTAAGAGATCCGGCTCGTCAAACTGCCGGGATCGTCGTCGCCCAGAGTGTCGCGAATATATAGCATCTGGATCAAAACCAAGGCAACGACTACCAAGGGGGCTGCCATCATAATGCCAATCAAACCAAACATCATACCCATCAGCAATTGAGCGGAAATTGTCAGAATGGGTGGCAGCGTGACCTCATGGCGTTGGATCATCGGGGTCAACACGTAACTTTCCACCGCTTGCAAAATAATGTTGAACAGCACCACGTAGAGCACCGTGTTGAGTCCAACGTTAATGGCTAGCAGCACCTGAGGTACGGCGGCCAATAAGGGGCCGATATTGGGAATAAAGGTCAGTAGAGCAGCCAACACACCCAAGGTGATCGGCAGCGGCACGCCCAGCAACCACAGGCCAAGACTCGTCAAGACACCGACGATGGCCATCGACATAAACCGGCCAATCAACCACAAACCAAGCGCAGCACGCAGTTTGCTTAAAATCCGCTTGACCTGCTGACGCTGATCGGTGGGGAACAATTTGGCAATCCCCGCACGATACAACTCGGGCGCTGCGGCTGCGTAGAGACCAACAAAGAATATGACCAAAGCGCCCGTCAGAGCCCAGCCCGCACGCCGCAAACCGCCGAGCATATTTGGCATCAGCCGGGAATCGGAGATTACATTCCGTGCCTGCTCAGCACTTGGCAGGTACTGTTCAAGCGATTCAAACTGGTTCAAGCGAGCGTTAGCCTGCTCGAGCGATTGTTGCAACACTGCCCAAAACTGATCAGCACGCTGGGCCACCTGAGCCCCAAGATAATAGAGCCCAATGCCAATGAGCGCCAACAAGAAAACAACCACGGTAACAAAGCAGAAACGATAAGAGAGACGAGTGTGAGATGCTGGCCAATCACTCAAACCGTGGACAAAGATGCCAAAGAGAATTCCCGCGAAAACCAGCAACAAAACGCTGACAACCATGACGAATAAGTTCGCAGTCGCTAAGATTACTCCGAACAATAGCAGTGCGATCAGCAGGAACCACCTAAGTTGCTCACGGACCATCAAGCCAGCACCAGTAGGGGAAATAGAGTTGAAACAGGCAGCTTAGTGCAGCAATCTGCGTTCCACTCTGGTGCAATCGCAAATCAGGTTTCAATACATCGCCGACAATACATCGCCGACAATCAATCCCAGGAGCTGTAGCATGGAAACGAGCGTCAAACCAATCGCCGAAGTGTGTGCTGCCGGCTTGGAGCTAGTTGGCATCGTGGTGATTACGGCGGCGGCGCTGTTTGCCATCATCAGCGGAGTGCGTGATTTGCTGGGAAAAACCTCGATCGAAAGCCTTGCTCACCAGATACGCCAGCGGCTTGGGCGAGGAATTTTGTTCGGTTTGGAATTTCTAATGGCGGCTGACATCGTGCACACTGTGGCTGTCGACTTGACACCAGAGACCGTCGGTGTGCTCACGGTGATTGTCCTGATTCGAACCTTCTTAAGCTTTACGCTGGAAGTCGAATTGACTGGCAAGTGGCCATGGCAGCAGCAGGGCTAAGTCGTGGCTGATGCTTTGGCAGCACGACGGGCAACCGCGTGTAGCATACCTTGAAAGACCACTTGGTGGAGCGGCCAGATCGAGTACCAATAGATCAACCCCAGCAGCCCGGCTGGATCAAATTCAGCGGTTTGTCGAATCGTCGAGCCTCCGCCGGGTCGGCTGGTAACCTCGTATTCCAGCCAACCTCGCCCCGGCAGCTTCATCTCGGCAAAGAGCCTCAATCTGGCGTTGGGCTCCATGACTTGGACACGCCAGAAATCGACGGCATCGCCCATTCGCAAATCAACCGGATGACGCCGGCCGCGGCGAAAACCAACACCGCCGACGAGCAAGTCGATAAATCCTCTGATTTTCCAAAGCCAGTTGGCATAATACCAGCCGGCCTCGCCACCCAGACGCTGGATCGGGTGGAAGGCTGCGGCCGGCGTTAGCTCGACATCAATCGTCCGCGAATCGACCAAGCGACTGCCAATGGCGACGCCTCCCCACTTTGTCACTGGGCCTGAGGACGAGAGCGCATCGGACCAACGCGTCTCCACCATCTCCTCATCCTCCCGTTGAATCGCGCGGGCGATCGCTTCGCTAACTCCGGCGGGCCGCACGGCAAAATCTTGCTGAGCAGCATCATTCGTGACCACCGTCGGATTGGCCAGCCCCTCCACAAGCTTGCGACCAATCCTGGCATAGACGGGAGTTACCAGCCCCAACCAAAGACTGCTGATACGAGGCGATAGAAAAGGAACACGAATCTTCAGCCGCCGCAGTCCCCGCTGCTTGGCGTACTCATCCATGATCCCTCCGTAGGATACCCGCTCAGGACCCCCAATCTCATAAATTTTGGATTGCCCTAATGGTTTATCAAGAACTTCCATGAGGTAGCTCAAGACGTCACGAATCCCAATAGGCGAGGCTTCTGTGGAAACCCATTTGGGCCACACCATCACCGGCAGCTTTCGCACCAGCGAGCGAACTAAATCAAAGGACAAACTACCCGAGCCAATGATAATCGAAGCGCGGAATTCTATGACTTGCGCACCCGAGTCACGGAGTAACCGCCCGACTTCATGACGACTCTGCAAATGACTCGAAAGGGCATCGTCACTTTGTCCCAAGCCGCCCAAATAAATGATTCTCTTCACACCGGCCGCTTTGGCAGCTTGAGCAAAGTTCTCCGCCCCCAGCCGATCCTCTTGTTCAAACCCCTCGCCGGTGCCCATGGAATGGATCAAGTAATAGGCCGTGTGAATGCCGGCCAGCGGGGCATCGAGTGAACTACGGTCGAGCACATCTCCGGCCATCACCTCCGTGGAGGCCGCGACGCGATTGCGGGAATTTTCCGGATGCCGTGACAGGCAACGCAACGGGTGACCAGCCGCTTCCAACAAACGCAATAGCCGGCCCCCCACGTAACCGGTTGCTCCGGTCAACAGAATTCGCTGCTGAGGAGCAGATTCGGCCGCAGCAGCATCTTGGTCGGCAGCATGTTCTTGATTCAACAGTTCACGTCCGGTCAGCAGGAAAAGCGAGCTCGATCAATGTCGAGTTTGTCCAAGTCTGTTGAACTGTAGGCTCGAGGATAGCCAAGTCGGGACACCAACGCTGGTGCCTAGCCTTCAGGGATCGTCCGGCTAACGCAGCGTCACGATTCGCACTCGCACTCAATGAAATGGTACTCGTGCTCGTAATCCAAGTCGGCGTTTCGAGCACGAGTACGAGCACGAGTACGAATTGTGCTCGCTTCGTGAGCAGGACGAGTTCAATCGGCTAATAACCGATTCCAGCTCGCAAGATAAAAGTTGAGTCGGGTTCGAAGCTGCCCGGAGTGGTGTCGTAGAGAATCTCGCGTTCGAAGACCCAACCAGCTTCCACGAACCCGGTTCTCCGGCCGCTGCGGATTAAATCACTGCGGCCCCATTCCAGCCCGACGAGTACCCGCATGTCATTCACATCAACGCGGTCCTCGACGTTGTTGGTGCGCGTGACAGTCCATGATCCGCCACCATACTCCCCAGCCACATAGCCCCAAACATCTTTGGTTCCGACCGTCCGCAGATAGCGGGAAACCTTAGGCTCAGGGAAGTAAATGTCCCACCGAGAATAAGGTGTGGGCTGCCACAAAATACCGCCAGCGGGAATCAGTTGGTAGCGAATCCGATCGATATACATGACACCCGCCTTAAGCGTGGTGCGTGGCGTGAGCCGGAACTTTCCCAGCGCCTGCCCCATGATTCGCAGACTGTCGCTGTTGAATGTGTCAAAGTCCGTAAAGACCCCCACCCGCAGCCCAGTTTCGATCCCTAAAATCTGATTTGGATCGGTCTGCCAGCCAAAGTCGAGAAAGGCCTCGTAAGCCGACGACGGCAAGTCGGCTGCCCCCCGTGGCCCATCCCAAAGGTCAAGCGAAAAAGAGGGCAACACATATATAGGTTGACCACTCCAGAGAAAGTTCGGAAAAGCAAGAGCTACGGACACCTCAGTCTCATTCACCCCAAAATCGCCTGAGCCCCCGTCCCCACCTCCTAACCAACCATGCCTTAAACGAGGACCCTGCAAGAACTTAAAAGCTCCCGGCATGGCCATCTCAGCAAACGGATTGTAGTACCCGCCAGGGTTCGCCCCGTAGCCACCTCCCATTAGCCCACCGGGGAATAACACCGGTGGCCCCGCGCTAGGATAAGTGCTGGGTGGATAAGCAGTCGGTGGATAAGCGTTGGGTGGATAAGCGGTTGGAGGGTAGCCGGGCGGAGGATACGCATTCGGTGCGAAGCCGGGCGGCGGTAGCGGGGTGTTGGCTTGATAACCAGTGGTTGAACCTTGCACGCCACTGCCGGGCCAACCACCAAACATCGAACCGAGCGCGCCGGCACCTGGTAATGCGGCGGGGGGCGGTACCGGCGACTGAGACGGCAGGGCGGGTGTAAACACCCCCGGTGTGCTGCCGGTGCTATAGGGATCGTAAGTCGGATTGCCCAGCGAAAGAGATGGAGGATTTGGAGACGAAAAGGCCGTTGGTCCGGGAACGGCCGAAAGTTCCGTCCGAGGAGCCGCAGCGTTGGGGACTCCACCTAACACGGGTGGCGGATTCTGCAGAGACGGCGCGACGTTTGCTGGCATTGGCGAGGTCGAGGGACCTCGCGTACCTTGGCCATGACACACCCCACCGCACAACCCGCTGGGGGTGACGACCAGGGCTGCCAGCAGCAGCGGCGGAATCGATTTTTGTCGGCACACGAGTCACTCACTCTTTAGACAAAACTAAATTAATTTTTCCGAGTGTTACGTGTAGGGACTCGCTGAAGTCAAGAGCAGCCGACGTTTGTGGCCTCCCCACACGCGATCTACTTCGCGCCTGTTGTTCTGCTGCTACTGCGACTGAATACTACAGCGACTGACATACTGCTGCGACTGACGGTCTTATTTCCCAGTTTCCCAACCCACAGCAAAATGGAGCATTCAAATGGCAACCCATCGCCTCGCCCAACTTATCCTCGTCGCGTTAACTTTTTGCCTGATGAGCGTTGCGACTCCGCAATCCGCATCCGCACAAGAAGGAATTGGTGAACGCTTGGGAGCTCAACTCGATCGCACGATTAATCGGCTGAGCAATGAATTTCAGGAAAACTGGCAAGCCCTACAGAAAATGGTCGATCGCATGGGGGTTCACGGCAGAGTTTACAGTCGCCTCAAATGGGACAAAGCACTCGTCGATGCCAAGCTCCAACTCGAGGTCGAATCGGAGGGCGTTGTGGTCCTCAACGGTACCGTGCCGAATGTCGCGGCCAAGACCAAGGCCATCGCACTGGCGAAAGAGACCGTCGGAGTGGACCGGGTTGTCGAAACGCTGAAAGTTGTCAACGGCGACACCCCCTGATTCCTCCTCGGCTCCAACTTGCCCTATTTTCCCAGTCGGCGCGGCTGGCTGGTTTCCCGCAAAGAGCTAGGTCCAAACTGATCTCCAGTTGCGATTGCCTAACGTGCCGTCTAAGATCGGTCCCTGCGAACGTATTGTGGGAATGACGCCCGCCGGTTTGCAAAATGCCCGCCTCCAGTCCCGCCCAGAATACTAGTTTTCGCAACGTAAGTCGGCCAGGCTTCCCTTAATCGACGTCTGCCGCCGGAGAACAGCCCACTCACCACGATGTTGCTACTCGCCGATGGTTTATCTCAGCATTGGGTTGGCAAGCGACTAGAGTAGTAATCGGGATCAAAGCTTTGGGCACGCGTGGAAAGGGTACGCAGTCTTTGCGTGAACTTGAAATCTGTATCTCGAAATGAGTAGCTCAGCGTGTTCGGAATTTTTAAACATCGATTGCAGTATCCGCATGGACTGCGACTGCCCGCACTGAGGTGGGCCTGGGGTTGCTGGTTGGTTGTTCTCTACCCACTCAATTTAAACGCCCAGCCGCCCACTCCGCAGCCGCCCACTTCCGATGCTGCTGCCCCCATTCCTGAGAGTTCAGAATCCGCCCCGGCACAGTCGACCACGGCTGGGGATCTCGAGATAAGCCGCGACGGTGAGGATGCTGAGGTCAATTCGAGCCGGGCAGAGAATCGTTTTCGTTTCTCATTTAATGGTGCACGTTGGCGCGAGGTCTTGGAGTGGCTAGCGGAAGAAGGCGAAATGGCTTTGCAGCTTGGCGAATTGCCGACTGGCAGCTTTACTTACTCCGACCGGGAAAACTTTACGCTCAGCGGGGCGATCAGCCGTTTGAACTTGTTTCTCATTCCTGAAGGGTTTGCCGCTGTCCGCCGGGGCAACCTGTTGACGGTTATCCAGCTGGGAGATCCGCGGAGTCTGCAACAACTCGACGCTTTGGCGGAAGTCGTTCCTCCGGGGTCGATGAAGGAGCGCGATGCCAATGAAGTGGTGAAGTGTTTTTTGCCACTGGGGGAATTACCCGCCACGGAGGTGGTGGCAGAACTGCAGCCGTTATCATTGATGGTGGCACCCGTGGTGTTGCCCAAGTCCAACCAATTGATGGTTACTGAGACTGCTAGCAAACTACTGAGTGTTATTGATATTGTTGAGGCGATGGATCAGCCCGTCGAGGAGGCTCAAGTCAGGCGATTCGATCTCCAGCACGTAACGTCGGAGACGTTGATGTTGGTTGCTGGTGGTCATTTGGGCATTCCCGCCGATGAGAGTCGCGGTCTGGATATTACCATCACCACCGATCTCTCCGGCAAAAGTCTGTTCGCGATCGGCAGCTTGGAAAAGCTGAATATGTTGGAGCAGCTGATCCGAGTGCTGGACGTAGCTCCCGAACAGCAGGGACAAAGTGAGCCCAGCCGGTTAGTCGCTCATCAGGTGTCAGGCAACAGCGTGCAGGTTGTCTACGACGTATTGCAAACCTTACTCGCGGGCGAGGATTTGCGACTCTCGATTCAAGAGTCGACAAACAGCGTCGTCGCTTACGCTCCCGATCGCATCCATCGTCAGATCGAAGAGACAATCGTGGAGCTGGAAGCACCCACCATCGAATTCACCGTAATCGATCTCAATGGCGTCGAACCCTATTTTGCCGTCAGCTTGATCGAGCAGATGTTTCAGCAAAACGCCGTTCAACGAGAGTCTCGTGATCGTGACGACGAGGAGCCCGCCCAACAGGGTCCCATAGTCGACGCGGATCCGGGCAGCGGGCGGTTGTTTGTGCGAGGAACCGCCATGGAGATCCGTCAAATCGAGGAGTTAATCCAGCGGGTGTCGGGTGGCGTTAGCTCGGCGCGCCAGACGCGACTCATTCCGCTCAGTGGACCTCAACGTGACAGCGTGCTGAAGGCAGCGAACGAGATGTGGGATGACAAGACCGCGATACAGATCTTGCCACCTTGGGATGAAACGGAACAAGTGGAAGTGATCGAGCGAGCGCTGCATGAAGAGCAACCTCAAGCCACCGCTCGCACTCCCCGTTCTTCGCCGCTGGAGGAAAGTCCGCAAAACGACAAACAACTGACCGGCTTAGTGGCCGATGCCAATTGCGAGTCGGCAGACATCATTCAAAGTCAGGTGGTGCCAGGCGGGATCATGATTCAATCGGAGAATCTGTCAGCGCTCGATCGCTTTGAAAATCAACTTCGCACACTCTCACAAGAAGCAAGTAAAACCGCTTCACCCCCGGTAATCTACTACCTCAAGTATGTTACCGCCGCTGAGGCGGTAAATATGCTGGCCGATCTATTAGATGGTGGCTACAGCCTGAGCGCGACACCAGCCAACAGCCTAATCAACGGAGGTACCTCCGGGCTGGGCGGAGGATACTTCGGCAGTTTGCTGTTTAAACGCGATGGGGCCACAACCGTGACCGCTGGCACAGCCACAATCGTCTCCGACGCACGGCTCAACCGTTTAATCGTGCAAGGCACATCCGAGGACATCGCCACGATTGAACGGTATATGAAAATTATCGACAAGCAATCGAGCATTACGGATGTTGAGACTTCCGGTCAGACCCATGTGATCGAGTTGTTACACACCAAGGCGGAAGAAGTTGCGGAGGTAATTCGCAACGCCTATCCGGAGCGAATTTTAACTCCCACGCAACCAGGGAACAGCGGCAACCGCCGCCAAAGAGGTCAAGAGCCAGATCGTCGCGAGGAACCGCGTCGAGATGACCAAGATGAATCGCGAGATCGTGAAAATCGTGCCCCACGACCAGAGGAAAAGCCAACTCGGGGAGAGCAGCCCAAAATGAGCGTTGCCGTTCACGAAGCAAGCAACTCTTTGGTGATCACTGCTCCCGATGCCTTGTTTGCAGAAGTCGAACGTTTGGTCAACTCAGTCGATCAGCGGAGCGAGCAAGTCGTGGAAGTGGTCGTTCCCGGGGCGGGCGTTGATCTCGACGCGATCATGCAAGCGCTCTCAAGTGAGGGAGCGAGCGAAGAAAGACGGCGCGATTCACGCCAGCGAGACAACGATTCCCGCAGAGGACGCCGATGAGTATTCCCGCAGTGGCAGCGAGTCTCAAATCCGATAGCAGATTCTTTCCATGCTCCCGAGCCGGTAGCTCGCGCGTCTTAGTTCGAGGGCGAGAGAGGTTACCTCAGACCGTGCTGCTCTGTTGCTTGTTTATCTGCTCGGCAGGGCCCAATGCGTATGGCCAAGCCGAATGGATATCGCGAATCGATAGAGATCGGAATGGCTCGATCGAACCCGATGAAATCTCGGATCGCGCCCGCGAATATTTGGAAAGATTTGCCCGGCCCTATGGAATCAGCCTCTCGCGTCCCAACTCTGTGGAGCGACTGGAAGAAGCAGCCAGACGCTATTACGCGAGGCAAAACCGCGATGACCGAGACCGGGATAATGAGAGCGCGAGCGGTCCATCGATCAAGGGCTTTGGTCCCGGCGAGGACTTGGCATTGATCCCTGGCTTCGGCTTGGCCAACGTGCGGTATCCTTACACGACGACCGACGTTGACAGTGCGAAACGGGCGATGGAACGCTATGATCGGGATGAAAATGGATACATTGATGCCCGGGAATTCTCCGGCGTGCGTTGGTCCGAGAGTGCTCCCAACGATTTCGATTTCAACAAAGACGGGCGGTTAAGCGTAATCGAAGTCACGCAACGCTACGCGAAACGACGCATCAGCGAGCAGCGGGAACAGCTTGCCCAGCAACTATCGCCGCCACCAAACAGAGAGGCAGATCGCGACGATGATGACGATGATCGCCGCAACCGCTGGGACCGCTGGAGAAATCGTGGTCGAGCGGGCCAGTCGCGTGACGGCGATCGCGGCAGTAGCTCGTTGGCGACAACCCTGATCGAGCGTTATGACTTCAACAAAAACGACCTACTAGATGCCAATGAGATGGTCTCGGTCGGTATTCCGATCGCCCAAGTCGACTACGACCGGGATGGCCGAGTCAACAGGGATGAATTAACGCAATTTCTTTTTTCCAAACTGGAACAGGAAGCTAGCGACATGAGGGAGCTAGTTCCGACTTGGTTTTTTGAACGGGACATAGATGGCGATGACCAAGTGACGATGGCGGAATTCACTGACGAATGGTCACAAGACAAGCTCGTTGAGTTCGAACAGTTCGACATCAATCGCGACGGGATCATTACGGTCAACGAGGTGCTTTCCTCCAACGTTGTCGTCGGTGGACAGTTCGCCAACCTTAGCGGCCAAGTTTTGCTGCCACGTTCGACGATTGTGTCGGAGATTGATGTCAGCGATGACTATCTGATTGGCGACTTGAATGTGCAACTCTCCATCACGCACACGTTCGTCAGCCAGCTAGATGGCTATTTGATCAGCCCCGATGGCACGCGAATCGAGCTGTTCACGTCGGTCGGTGGCAGTGATGAT
This sequence comes from Kothea flammea, assembly GCF_052161645.1. Taxonomy (GTDB): domain Bacteria; phylum Planctomycetota; class Planctomycetia; order Pirellulales; family Pirellulaceae; genus Laterigemmans. The sequence goes on along the minus strand of NZ_CP197414.1, from coordinate 3,337,588 downwards.
CACTTTGATAAAACCATCTTTGACGATGAAGCTGGCACGAACATTACCCGCGGGCGGCCTCCTTTCAGTGGCAATTTCCAGCCCGAGGCGTTGGCCAGACGCCAACCAAGTCTTGCCAGCTTTAAGGGCAAAAACCTTAAAGGGGTTTGGCAGTTGATGATCCGCGGTAGCCGCAGCGAACGGTCTGGGATCTTGCATGGCTGGTCACTGAACGTCCAGCCCGACCGTGAAGCGGCAGAAACGCTGGCCACCGACTGAGACCGCAGCGGCTGACAGTTTGCAAACGACTAGTCTAACAACCTGCCCTGTCGACGGGCAGCCTTCAATTCTTTCGGGTCTACGATCCAGCCACGGCACTTTGCCGCTCCACATAGACAACGCATTGCTGCGTCTTCGGGCCACGCGTAGTCAATCGTCAATTCCTCGCCGGCTGTGATATCGCGAATTGCCATGAGCCAGATCCGGTAAAGCTTTCGGTCACCGACCTTTCTCCGCTTCCACAGTAGCAATTGACTGTTGGGCTGACAGCAATGGTTAAGGAAGCGAAACGGGGCCGCCGGTTCGAGCAACGCCTTACCTCCCAGGTCCATCGAATAATTCGACTCGTAATCCAGCCCCATGACTTGGCCAAAAATCTCGCCAATCACGGTTTCATCGGCGAAGTCTTGAAGTGCGAAGAGCCCTCTGCCAACCTGCGTTTTCTTGACTTTCACCAATTTCTTCAACTTGGCTAGTTCAGCTTTTTCTGATGCTTCCAACTCGGATGTCGCGTTCAAAATCAGTCGATCCTGGAATAGTCTTGTCAATCAATAAAAAACTTTTTAGCACCCGATTGCTTGGCGGTCTCAGGTAAGAAAAAATCATTCTCTCAACGGATTGCCGCTCATCACGATTAATCAAAGCGACTTCCACGTCCGCTTTTCCCTTTTCACCTCTGCTCATCTCAATGTCGTTCGGAGTAGCCACGATGCGAACCACTGGACCGATGCATAGTTTCCTGACCAGTTGTTTGCTGGTTGTCGTTTGGACCACTACCGCATTCGGCCAGGAGGGGGATTTGGAACCTGAAATCCCCCCGGCACTATTGCAGATGTCGCGAGATTCGGCAATTCACCGTGAGTTAAAATTGTCACCGGACCAAGTCGAACAGGCGTTAGCCGTGACTGATCGGATCGACGCCATGTGGTGGCCCAGCCGAAATTATGATCCGACAAAGCAACGCCAAGTCGTACGTAGGTTGACCGACGAACTTCGCGCTGCATGGTTGCAGATTCTCGATGAGGAGCAACGCGTCAGACTGCGGCAACTCGAACGTCAAGCATTGGGTACGCGAATGATGTTGAGTGGGGACGTGGCTGATTTCCTGCGGCTGTCACTACCGGTTCGTGAACGGATCAAGCAAACGGCATTAGAAACAGACAGCGCAGCCAAGAAACTTCAGAAAGAGCTGCAAGCGGGTGAAAAATTGGCGGTCATCAACGACAAACTGGCTGCAGTCAAGAAAAAGGAACTCTCCACGGTAGTCGCCCAATTATCTCCTGAACAGCAGAAACAATTCCCCGAGCTGGTGGGCGCCCCCTTTGATTTCTCCAAAATCCGTCGGTCAAACCCCCGAGCGCCGGAATTAATCGGCCAATCGACAGACTGGTTGCAAGGTGGCCCGTTGAAACTAAGCCAACTGCGAGGCAAGGTGGTTGTGCTCCATTTCTACGCATTCCAATGCATCAATTGCCGCAGAAATTTGCCCCATTACAACGGCTGGTTTAATGACTTCTCCAGCGAAGATCTGGTTGTGATCGGCATCCAATCCCCCGAGACTTCTGCCGAGCGAGATCCAAGCCGAGTGAAAGCGGCGCTAACGGACGAGGGAGTAAAGTATCCCATCTTGTTCGATGGCGAAGCGAAAAATTGGCAAGCTTGGGGGAACACCATGTGGCCGACCGTTTACATCATTGATCGTGACGGCTTCATCCGCACTTGGTGGCAAGGCGAGTTGAATTGGCAGGGTGCAGAGGGTGAGCAGCAGGTTCGCGAAATGATCCGCAAGTTGGCCGAGCAAAGCTAGCACGGCGAATGGCTTTGGCCATTTGGTAAGTTAGGCGGGCGGATCAGGCTGTTGCCAACTGGACATTCCACCGTCGACGTATAGAGTCTGCCCGTGGATGTGGGCGGCAGCTTGGCTGAGCAGGAAAACGACCGGTGGCCCACACACGTCAGCCGCCGGCACTGAGCCATTGGGCGTGTGCAACTCCATCCAGCGCGTCAACTTCTGATTGGTTTCCAGCGCGCCGGTCATCGGCGTGCGGACCAACCCGGGCGCCATGGAATTCACCCGAATGTTGTGCGGGGCAAGTTCCACGCACAGCGATCGGACCAACGCGGCGACCGCTCCTTTGCTGGCATCGTAGCTGACGTGCTGGGGTTCGGAGAGCAGCCCGTTGATCGAACCAGTAAACACAACTTGTGCTGGCTGGTTTCCGGCGATCCAGTGACGGGCGAAAGCTTGTGTCAGGAACAATCCAGCCGCCACGTTGAGTTGCATCGTTCGGTAGTAAACCGCGGCTGTGAGTTCGACAAACTCACCATCTTGATAAGTGCCCGCGTTGTTCACGAGGCCATCAATTGCCGGATTAACGCCCAAGGCCATTGCCGCCAGTTTATCGGCGCGTTGATCCACCGCGGATGTCGGATCCTCCGCCAACAAATTATAAGTCAGCAGATCGACATGGGCGCCGGCCTCCCGACAAACGGCAACGGTCTCCTCGGCCGCCGCGTCCGCACGCAGTCCTTGAATGACGAGATTCCCGCCAGCCTGTGCGATTGATTTACAGATCGCCGCACCCACGCCTTGGGTTCCACCGGTAACAAAGATTGTGCGGCCGGAGAGGCTAAACGGATTCATCGACTCACTCACTCACTCAGAAGCATGTCGGGGAAAGGCCGCAGGATGTCCATACCAGGCAGGGTCTGCAGCGGCGGTTGTCGCCAACAGAATCGCCTTCGCGTGTTTATGCTCTGGTCCATGGGTGTAGTCCCATTCATAACGCTCTTCGTATCGCAACACCCGCAGTTTACCGGAAGCGGCAGCCATGTGCAGCAGCTGGCCGCGGGCGTAGTAATTGATCACCCACTGAGCAGTCTCACTCACTGGCGCTTGCGGGCTGGTCGACGTGCAACCATCACAGCCGGGATCGTCAGTCGTGTGCACTTCGAGATACAAGGTTCCCGTGGGCGTGAGGGCGCCCAAAATTTTCTCCCAAACCACATTCGCATCAGGCGGTGGCAGGTGATCGAGCACCGTGGTGGCAACGATCACTTCATAATGTTCCGTGGGAAAATCAAATTCGCGAACGTCGCAATGCTCGGTCGTGACGCGAGCCCCGAATCCTGATTCGTCGGCGCGTAAGCCAATTAAGCGCAAACCTTGAGCCGACAAATCGACACTCGTCACCTCCAAGCCTGCGCGTGCGAGCGCCAAGGTATCACGACCAGCACCGGCGCCGAGATCGAGTGCGCGTCCCCGCGGTTTGCATTGAGCTAGGTACTGATCTAACTCGGAAGATGGCTTCAAACCATAGGCAGGCTGTTCGCGATCATAAAAGTCGTGAAATGGATCTTCTTTAGGACTGGACGTGCTGACCGCCTCCGCCGAATCACTTGATTTACTCATCTTGTCGTCAATCCTCTTTCGTCGTGGTGGAAGCCAACTCGGCTTCATAAAGCCGCCTAATTTCGTCAAGATCCGCTTCGACGGGAGGCAACTGTGGGTTCATCGCTTGTAATGTTTCCAGCATGATGGCCGCCACCGCGCAGTTGCGAAACCATTTACGATCGGCAGGGATGATATACCAGGGTGCTGCCTTGGACGCGCAACGCGTAAAGACATCTTCATAAGCGCGACGATACGCATCGGCATTTCCACGCGCTTCGTAATCGGCAGCGTTCAGCTTCCAATGCTTTAACGGTTCGTCGAGCCGATCACGAAAGCGCTGGAGCTGCTCTCTGCGGCTGATGTTTAAATATATCTTGACAACCGTTGTGTTTGCGTCGAGCAAGAGTGACTCGAAATGGTTGATATGCTCGAACCGTCGCCGCCAAACTTTTTCAGAAACCAGCTTTTCCACCCTGGTCACTAACACATCTTCATAGTGCGAACGATTGAAAATGGCAATGCGCCCAGCGGCGGGTGCCTGTGCATGGACTCGCCACAAAAAATCATGCGACAGCTCCAAGCTGGTGGGGACTTTAAACGGGTGCGTGCTGACCCCTTGAGCGTTGATTCGGCCCAACACCTTGCGAATCAAACCATCTTTACCTGCCGCGTCGGGTGCCTGAAGCACCACCAATAACGACTGACGCTTCTCGACAAACAAGCGATATTGAAGATCACGCAACAACTCGAGCTGTTCCTTGACAAACTTTTTTCCAGCCGATTTATCCTCGAAAGGACCGCGTACATTCGTCTCCAACGCAGCAAGTTGCACCGGTTGGCCGGTAAAGCGGAAGGGATCGATAAACGACATGTCAGTGGCCAAAGAAGAAACAGAACGCGAGGTAATTCCAGGGGACTTTACAGTACGCTGACGGAGTCTCCAACGAGCAACTGTTTGCGGCGAAGTTGCGTTAACAACTCAAACAACGCGGCCTTCGCAATTCGATCCTGCAGGATCTCAGGGTGCCCACCCAACACCTCGGTGCCGCAGAGAGAATCCTCTTCTGTGGGACCAGCAACGGCTAAACGCACCGGGGCAGCGGGCAGCACCTGCCCAACCGGCGGTGTCAGTGTAGGGTAGCTGTCTACCACGATACAGTAGTCGGCTTGCAAATGCTGGCGAGCCGCTTGGCCGATTTGCAAGGCTTGTTGCTGCAGCATCGCCTCCGCGCGTTGCGCGGCGTCAGGGCCGGAGAGCGGAGCGGCGTTGGGCAAAACCTGAGAAGTCGACGGGAGCAGGCGAGCCAATGCCAGCTCGCGAGTGGGAAAGCTAAATCCGCCAAGATAGGTTTCCGGAGCTTCGAGAGCGGCCAACCAACCGGCGATGACCGCGGCGTGTCCGATCTCGACGACGACGACATTTTCGTTCCAGTTGGCCAACGCCTGCTTGACCGCGTGCTGGAGTTCAAAATCTTCTCCTTCACCGAATACGTAATTGCCGGCCAAGCGATGCACAGTCTCGCGTGCTTGCTCAATTTGGGCGGTGGCGGCTTCGTTGGTCTCGGCGTGAGCCTCGATACGCAAGGAGATCGTCGCGCGATGTACCGTGATCCCCACTTGCGGTGTTCGTTGGCGAGCGATCATGCCGGCCAGCCGGGCTTCCATCTCACTCTCGCCAAGTCCGAAACATTTGATCACGGCCCGCTCGATGGCATATCGCACGTTGAGTTGTTCGATCAAGCGGGGACGTACCGTCTCTTCGTACATCGACCGCATTTCCGCCGGCACACCGGGGAGGGCGAATAAACGAGCTGGTTGTTCTGTGGAATCTTCAACGAGAGATTGAACCTTCTGGGAGGAAGTTCTCTGGGCATCCTGGTCAGTGGCGATTAGGACCGGTTCGCGCATCAGCAGGTCGATCCCGGGAGCGGTACCTTGCGGATTGGGGATGACCTGGCTGCCACGGGGAAACATCGCCTGCACACGGTTTCGTTCCGGCATCTCGCGGTTGCGATATTTGAAAATTGCTTCAATATGCGCCATCGCTTGGGGGTTGAACTCGAGCGACGAAGCGATTGCATCAGCGAGTGCTTGACGAGTCAAATCGTCAGCCGTCGGCCCAAGCCCCCCGGTGGTCACGATAATCGAAGCGCGACGAGCGGCCAGACGCAAGACATTCGTACATGCCTCTAAGGAATCACCGACGGTAGAATGGTAAAGCACGCGGATCCCGAGCGACCCCAACTGCACACTTAACCACTGGGAATTGGTGTCCAATTTAGCACCACTGGTAATTTCATCACCAATCGCGATAACTTCTGCGATCGGCGGGTAATTATTTTCCATAAGAGATCAAACTTGGTTTGGCTATTGACGAAAAAATATCTCGCTGCTTATCCTTTGCCACTTGCGCGAGTTCACTTTCGCCAGCGTAGCTTCAATTGGCAGAGCATCGCATTCGTAATGCGAGGGTTGTGGGTTCGAATCCCACCGCTGGCTTATCTTGGTCCTTGAGGGGGCCTGTTCAAAAGTAGGCCGATCGCGAATAATAGTCGATTCAGGTCCTATTGCGGAGTCCCTAGGGCCGCACAGTTCACGCTTTTTTTCTTTGAGACGGGTTCGCATGTCCGACGCTGAAATCGCGACCGAAGTCGAGTCGCTCGACTTGAAAGATTTAGTGTTGTCCCATATGACGTTTGGGCCTCATGAAATAACTCAGATTCGTTCTGCAATCGCGAAAGATTATTCGCATTTTTCCGAACTGCGTGATGCCGTCGGTCAAATGGAAGAAGATACTTCGCGAAGTCCGTCGACGCAGGCGAAACTGGGCGTGTGCCAGTTTATGCTAGGACGTTTCCAAGACGCTTTGGCGACGTTAAGAACGGCTGACGGAGGCGCGTTGGCACTCTTCTATCAAGGCAAGTGCCTATTTGAGCTGGGCGATTACCCCGGCGCAATCGAAGCGTTTGATTCGGCAAAAACCAGTGGTTATGACGCTGATCACTGCAATTTAGGGATTGCTCAATCAAAGCGATACGCTGGCGACGTCGCCGAGGCGATGGCCATTTTAGACAACATGTTCGGTCCGATTGAGCAGAGTGCCGAGTATCTCTACCAGCGTGGCGCGACGGTAGCCGCGATGGGCGGCAATTTGCCTGAGACCGTGGCTCTTTACGAGCGAGCGATCGCCACCGACCCGAATCACGCTGGTGCCTTGTTCGGCTTAGCTCTGGAGAATGATCGGCACGGCAACGACCAGCCAGCCTTGGCGTTGTACGAGCGAGCTGCCACCGCGTTCCCAACTGGGATTGGCGCGTTAATCAATTTGGGCTTGGCATACGAGGACGCTGGGCAATACGAAAAAGCCCAACGTTGCTATCGGCGGATCTTGGATGCCTATCCGGATCACCCGCGGGCCCGAATGTACATGAAAGATGCCTCTGGGTTGGGCAACATTCTGTACGACGAAGAAACCCAACGTCGCAACGATCGGCTGGCTCAAATCCTGAATGTTCCTGTCACCAATTTCGAGCTTTCGGTCCGCAGCCGCAACTGTTTGCAAAAAATGGGCCTACAAACCCTGGGCGACCTCACTCAAGTCAGCGAAGCCGAATTGCTGGCCAGCAAGAACTTTGGAGAGACCAGTCTCTACGAAATTCGCGAGATCCTCAGCTCCAAAGATTTGAGCCTGGGGATGTTCGCCCACGAGAAGAAGACCGCTGAACCGGCGATCGATACTTCGCACATGTCTCCGGACGAGCAAGCCTTGCTGGAGCGACCAATTGCCGAATTAAATCTTTCGGTGCGAGCCCGCAAATGCATGGTCAGATTGGGGATCACTTCGATTGGCGAACTGGTTCGTAGAACCGGGGATGACCTGTTGGAGTCGAAGAACTTTGGCGTTACCAGCCTGAACGAAGTTCGTGAGAAATTAACCGACCTGGGGCTTAAGCTGCGTGGCGAATAGCCGGCAATTTTCATGATGCGGCGTTGCGGAGGCTACAGCTTCGTCGCCGTTGCAGCTTTGTCGAGGATAAGGATCGTTAGTGCCCAGTCCGCTATTTCCGTTTGAGCTAGAGGCGACGGATCCGCACTGTGGCGCTAGGCTGGGGCGATTTACCACGCCCCACGGCGTTGTCAACACGCCCGCTTTCATGCCCGTTGGCACGGCTGCCACCGTGAAGGGGCTGACGATCGACAATGTACGATCGACCGGTGCGGAGATGATTTTAGGGAATACCTACCATCTCGCCCTGCGGCCCGGCGAATCATTGATCCGAGAGTTGGGGGGGCTGCACAAATTTATGGGCTGGGACGGCCCTATCTTGACCGACAGCGGTGGCTTTCAGATCTTTAGTTTGGCCGCTTTGACCAAAGTGTCCGAGCAAGAGGCCACTTTTCGCAGCCACATTGACGGCCAACTGGTTAGGCTCTCCCCAGAACGCTCGATTGAGATCCAGGAAGCACTTGGCAGCGACGTGGCGATGGTGCTCGATCATGTCGTGGCGTTGCCGAATGAACGATCGGTAGTGGAAGAAGCGATGGAGCGTTCGATTCGCTGGGCCCAGCGTTGTCTCGACGCGGCCACTCGATCTGATCAAGCGAAATTTGCCATCGTTCAAGGTGGTCTTGATGCGGAGTTGCGTCGCTACTGTGCGGAAGCCATGTCATCGATGGATTTTGAGGGCTTTGCCGTTGGCGGGTTGAGCGTGGGAGAGCCGCCGGCGGAGATGTATCGCATCCTGGAAGCCACCTGCCCTTGTTTACCCGTCGAGCGGCCGCGTTATTTGATGGGGGTGGGGACCCCGATTGATCTGCTCGAAGGAGTGCTACGGGGGATCGATCTGTTCGACTGTGTGATGCCCACCCGAAATGGCCGCAACGCTTTGGCATTTACCGATTCGGGACCATTGCGAATGCGGAACGCAGTGCACCGCGACGATCCCCGTCCGCTGGAAGAGGATTGCCCCTGTTTGGCGTGTCGCCACAGCCGAGCTTATATCCGTCATTTGTTCGCGGCGGGGGAAATGCTGGGACCCATTTTGCTATCCCATCACAATTTAACTTATTATCAGCGGTTATTAGCAGCGGCTCGGCACGCAATTCGTGAAGGGAATTTCGCAGAATTGGTGTACCGTCATCGCCGCATTTGGTGCCCTGACTTGATGCCCGGCTAGTTCACAAGGCTCTATAATGGGTTGAGTGGCGGGGCGTGAGCGCGAAGATGGTGGCGCGTGCGGCGCCAGCCCGTCCGCAATCGTAGGCCCAAATCACTGATGACATCCATGCAGAAGACTTTATTTCCGCGGCTCGTGAAGGCAGTTGGTCATTGGCTTTGCGGGGGAGTGATCTTACTGTTGTTCGCCTGCCAAGTCGCACCGAGTTGGGGTCAGCAAGCGACGCCGGAATCTGCTGGAAGAGTCGCCTATGCCATCGATGTGCCGTTGCCGCTCCGCAGCGATTCAGCCAAGCGGTTACTTGACCAGCTGGAGCAAATTCGTGGCAGCGTCGATGCGACTTCTCAGCAACGTCAGATTGTCGTGCTGACGTTTGGCCCTGACAGCGATGGGCGTGGCAGCCGCTTTGAAGATTGCCTTGCCGTGGCCAGGTTTTTGTCCGGCAAGGGGGCGAGATCACTGCGGACGATCGCTTTCTTGCGAGGACCGGTGCGGGGGCATGCTGTTTTGCCGGTCATCAGCTGCGACGAATTTTTGGTGCTGCCCGAAGCGTCGCTGGGAGCCACCACGACCGACGGCGAGGAGGTCGACCCGGCACTGTTGGCAGTTTATCAATCGATCGCCGCGGGACGCGGTTTGTTGAATCCGCAGGTCGTAACCGCCATGCTCGACCCCGCCGCAGAACTTTATCAAGTGTCTCAAGTGGACGGCAGCAGTCAGTTTGTCGGTGCCGAGCAATTGGCTGAACTGCGGGCGGATGGCGCTGCGTGGCGAGAGGAAAAACTGGTCGGCAGTGACCGCACGGCCGAATTTAGCGCCACTCAGTTGAGAAACTTCCGATGGGCGAGTCACTTGCTCGAATCGCCCGACGAACTGACTGAAGCATTGGGTGTGGAACGCGTGGTTTCGCAGGCGACCGCGGAGAATACTGCTTTGGTTGCTCGCCGCATCGACTTGCTTGGCTCCATTAGCGCGCAGCGAATCCGACGGATCCAAGCAAACATTGCGGCGGCCGTCGACGATGCCGAAGTCAACACGATTTTGCTGGCAATGGATTCATCCGGCGGGTCGTTGGAAAGCAGTCTTCAGTTGGGTTTGACCCTCAGTCGCCGAGACGGAGGAGTTCAAAAGTCAATTGGTTTTGTGGAAAGCAAAGCGCTCGGGGACTCGGCTTTAATCGCACTCTCCTGTCGTCCGCTGTACTTGCACCCCGAAGCTCGGTTGGGCGGGGCGGGTGGCGAAGCGATTGATCACGAACAGGTCCTGGATCTTTTGGTGGCAATCGCCGAGTTGGCGGAGCGGACTGGGCGTCCCGTTGGGCTGCTGCAGGGCATCGTCGATCGGGAAGCGAAGATCTATCGTTTTCGCCACAAACGAACTGGACAAGTCGCTTATTTTGCCGAGGACGCGGCAGAACCCAACGACGATCAGACGTGGGACCGGGAAGAAGCCTTGGAACTGAGTGGCGGCATCTCGGCGGCGGACGCAGTGGAGTTGGGACTTGCCGAGGGTTTGGCCGGTTCGCTGGAAGAGGTCGCTCTCAGCGGCGGCTTGGAGCGAATACCAGATACCGTTTCGGATCGTGCCATTGTGCACACCGTTGAATGGCTGGGGAATTTGCCTTGGCTTTCAACCTTGCTGATCTTTATCGGTTTCATGGCGCTTTCGATGGAAGTCAGCGCGCCCGGACTGAGCGTCCCCGGCTTTGTTGCGTTGCTCTGCTTCATTCTGTTCTTCTGGATGAAATTCCTTTCGGGGACTGCGGAGTGGTTGGAGATCTTGCTATTCGTCGGGGGTGTGTTTTGCATTTTGTTGGAAGTCCTCGTCATACCAGGCTTGGGCGTGTTTGGCATCGGCGGCCTGATCATGGTGGTCAGTGCGATCGTGCTCACCAGTCAGACGTTTGTGATTCCTCAAAACGAATACCAATATCAGCGTCTCACCGGCGGCTTATTAACCGTGATCGTTGCCTTCCTAGGAGTCATCGGCGGGGTCGTTGGACTTCGTTACATGCTCCCCGGGACACCTCTGTTCCGACATCTGGTCATGCCGGGAGGATCATCGGAGGAGATGCATCAACAAGAACAGCGAGAACGTTTGGTGCACTACGATTGGCTCGCTGGTCAGGAGGGAGTTTCGCTGACTCCGCTGATGCCAGCGGGCAAGGCTCGCTTTAGCGACGAGGTGGTGGCGGTCGTCAGTGACGGTTCGCCAATCTCCGTCGGGGCCAACGTGCGAGTTGTCGAGGTGCGTGGAAATCGCATTGTGGTTGAGGAACTGGAGTGATCGTAAAGCACAGCTGCGAAAGGGAAACATGTCGCAAGATTTAGTCTGGGCAATCGGCCTAATTCTACTGGCGGCTGTCTTATTGCTGCTGGAATTGAGCTTACCAACAGGTGGTTTATTGGGCATTGGTGGCGTGATCGCTTTAGGCGGGGGATTGTTTCTCGCCTTCAGTGAAGGCCTGGTCACCGGGATGATCAGCACCGGTGTCGTGGTGCTGTTGTTCCCGGTGCTCGCCGCCGTGGCAATCCGTGTTTGGCCGCACACTCCCATCGGCCGTCGCATCCTCAACCTTCCCACCGGCGACGCCGATGCATCGGCGAGTCTTTTTGTCGATCCAAGACATGAACAATTGCGAATGCTGGTCGGTCGCGTGGGTGTCGCGAAAACCGATTTACTGCCCAGCGGGCTAATTGAAGTCGATAGTCAACGCTTTGATGTGGTCGCTCAAGGTGCGGCAATTGATCGTGGTGGATTTGTCGAAGTGGTCAGCGTTCAAGCAGGTAAAATCCGCGTCCGGGCAACCGACAGACGGCCCGAAGAACAGCCAACCGCGACGACCAACGGGGCAATCACCTCCGGAGACGCCGTAGGGTCTGACGAGGGCCCCCCCCCTGATCTCGACCAAACGACGCTCGCCGAGCTCGACCTCGAAGACCTAGGAGACCCGCTTGCCTGATTCCAAGAGTTGAATAGAGGATTTGGGCCAATGAAGCTCCGTCGGGCAAAACATGCAGCCGGACGGAAACGCACCAACTGGGGCTGGAGGGCTGCTCCAATCTTCTGGTGAAAGCGGTAAAAAAGAGGACCCCGGCTGCCCATAGCCGCGGATCGCTCGCTAGAATGGTGGATGCAACCGTCAGAGAGTGATCGGAGTGCCGCCCCAGGCTTTCAGTTCAATTGCCGACAAATGAACTGCCAGTCTCCAGCCGTCTGGAAGGTGGCGGAATGCAACTTGAAATTTAGCATCCGTTGAGAGGTTGATGTCCGTGGAAACACTATTGGCTCAAGCAGAACAGACGGGCGTTTGGTTAGTGGTCATCGCGATCGTCGTGGTCGCCGCCATCCTATTTGTCGGCTTGTTGCTGACGAGTTACTTTGGACTTTGGATCCAGGCATTTTTGACCGGAGCCGACGTCACAATTTTCGATTTGTTCGGAATGACTTTCCGAAAGGTCAACACCAAGGCCATCGTCAGGGCTTGCATCATGGCTGCCCAAGCTGGCTTGGAAGAACCGGACCTAACCAGCAAGGCGCTCGAAGCCCATTATTTGGCCGGCGGTAACGTCGCGCAAGTCATTCGCGCCTTGATCGCGGCAAAAAAAGCCAAGACGATCTCGCTGACGTTCCGCGAAGCTGCTGCGATCGACTTGGCGGGACGCGATGTGTTGGAATCGGTGCAGACCAGCGTCTATCCGAAAGTCATTGACTGTCCTCCGCGAGGTTCCAGCAAACCAACGCTCGACGCAGTTGCCAAAGATGGTATCCAATTAAAGGTAAAGGCTCGCGTCACCGTCCGGGCAAACTTGCAACAGCTGATCGGCGGGGCCACCGAGGAGACGATCATCGCCCGCGTCGGCGAGGGGATCGTCAGCGCAATCGGCAGTGCCGAGCGGCACACGATCGTCTTGGAAAACCCTGACATGATTTCCAAAGCCGTGCTAGCCAAGCGATTGGATTCGCAGACCGCTTTTGAAATCGTCTCGATCGACATCGCCGACATCGATGTGGGCGAAAATATCGGTGCTCGCCTGCAAGCTGATCAAGCAGAAGCGGACATGCGAGTGGCCCGCGCGGCGGCCGAACAAAAACGAGCCGCCGCTGTCGCCACCGACCAAGAAATGCAGGCCAAGATCGAAGAGAGCCGAGCGATGGTCGTCGAAGCCCAAGCGGCCGTCCCCCAAGCGATCGCGGAAGCCTTTCGCAACGGTCGCTTGTCAGTGCTGGATTATTACAAGTTACAGAATGTCAGCGCCGATACCGACATGCGGAAAACGATCGCTGGAACTTCTGGTAACGCCGACAATTAGCACCGTCGCAACCAATGGGTAATGTACATGGCTGGTGATTTAGAAGATTTTCTCCGCCGCGCCGCGCAACGTCGAGCTGAAAACGCCACGATCGAGCAGGAGCAGCGAGATCGGGCCCAGCAAGCGGCTCAACGAAAACGCCCCGAATACACCGATCGCGCCGCGGAACGGGCGGTCACCACCGCCGAAGATCACGATGTCGTGATCGCGGCCGAACTGGTTCACTCGGAACCCGAATTATCTCGTCTCAAGCAGCAGAATCCAACCAAGGATGCCTATTCCACGCCGGTAAGTAGCGTCGGCAGCGGCACTGGCACCGACTACAAACAACCAACGCCACACCAAGCTTTTGATGACCTGGCCGTCAACCGTGCCGGCTCCTCGCGTAACAGTGACACGCAACCGATTCATCAAGATCAGCGTACCGCGGCGGAAATCATTCAGTTGTTTCGCAGCCGCCAGGGGATCCGCCAAGCGCTAATGCTCCGCGAGATCCTCGATCGCCCCAGCCACCGCTGGTAAGCTTCCTCTCAGCTACCTAATTCCATCGCTCCCCGGATTGCGAACCAACTAAACAATGCTTGCTATCTCACCCTCCGAAACCCGCATCGGCTGGATCGGTACCGGCGTGATGGGGCGAGCCATGTGCGGCCACTTGCTCGATGCCGGTTACCACGTAACGCTCTTCAACCGCTCGCCGCAAAAGGCTGCAGAACTGCTTGGCAAAGGGGCCGAGTGGGCGGACAGCCCCGCTCACGTCGCCGACTCCAGCGATGTTATCTTTTCCATCGTCGGTTATCCGGCCGACGTCCGCGAGATCTACCTGGAAGACGCCGGGATCGTAGCCGCCGCACAGCCGGGCTCGGTGCTGATCGACATGACTACCAGCCAACCACAGTTAGCTCAAGAGATTGCCGCCGCCGCAACGGAGCGAGGGCTATTTGCTATCGACGCGCCCGTCAGCGGGGGCGATGTGGGCGCCCGTGAGGCGCGGTTGTCGATCATGATTGGCGGAGACGCAGCGGCCGTCGAGGCGCTGCGACCGCTGTTTGATTGCCTGGGAAAAACCATCATCTATCAAGGCCCCGCCGGTTCCGGCCAGCATACCAAGATGGTGAACCAAACCTTGATCGCCAGCGGCATGATCGGCGTTTGCGAAGCACTGCTGTACGCCCATCGCGCCGGCTTGGATATTGAAACCGTCTTGAAATCAGTATCTAGCGGTGCGGCTGGCAGCTGGTCGCTCAGCAATCTGGCACCCCGCATGTTGCAACAAGACTTTGCACCCGGGTTTTACGTCGAGCATTTTCTCAAAGACATGGGGATCGCTTTGGAAGAAGCCTCACGTCTCCAATTGGCGTTGCCCGGCTTGGCCTTGGCCAAGCAGCTTTATGAAGCGTTGCGAGCCCAAGGGCACGGCCAAGCCGGCACGCAGGCGCTCGTCTTAGCGTTAGCAAAACTAAACGCCGTTGATTGGCAAAATCGCTAACGAGCGTACGCCGTAGTTTCGGCTCTCACTCCTGCACCTCCAGGGGAACTTCGATAACAGCCGTTTTCATCGGCAAACAACGCTTGCTATCACAAGCTTGCATGGTCACGCGAATCGTCAAAGGATGCGTTCCCGGGACTGATTTTGCATTTGCCGTGATTGCCAGTTCAAACTGCACCTCTCCCGCATAAGTCGCCAGCTCTTGGTTGAGGATCGCGTCCAATTGACGCTGGGGCGACGAGCTTTTTACTTGCTCGACTGTGAAAGCTTCGTCGGCATCAACCGTCACGCGAGTGGGCTGCAGGAAATCTGCTTCCGGGTTTTCGGCATACAAATGCCACCCCGCATCGATCGCTAACATGATGCTCACGGTAACGCTCTCACCCACTTTACATTTCAAAGTCGCCGGTGCAACTTGAACGGTTACCGGATCGATGCGTTGGATCAGCTTGCCATCCTGTTGCTGAGGCTCGGCCGCGATAACGGGTGATGCCTCACCACCAGTCGCCAACCAGCGAGAAGTGGCGATGAGCACATCCTCGCTCGCCTGTGGTTGCAGTTCCATTAATCCGGACAGCGACTGTAGAGTTCGCTGAGCGGATTGCCGGTACATGGATTTACCAGTTAGCTCCGCAAGTTCGATCAACAATTGGGCAGCCACGCCGTTGGGATTCGGCAAATTACCACCTCCGCCCAAATGTTTGGAGCGGACCAACAAGTCTTCGTGATCGTCGGTGGTGAAAAAGAATCCGCCTTGTTGCCGATCCTCAAAGTCGTCGATCAATTGTTCGGCAAACGTAACGGCCTGTTGCAGCCAGCGAGCGTTGCCGCTGGTTTGATACAACTCAAGTAATGCCTCAATAAAATAAGTGTAGTCATCCAGGTAGGCCGGCAATTTGGCTTGGCCAGCACGATAGGTTCGCAACAAGCGACCGTCACGGACCATGTTTTGTAAAATAAAGTCTGCGGCCCGCTCGGCGGCTTGGCAATAACGAGGTTCCTCGAGTAGGCGGCCGGCACGCGCCAGCGCAGTAATCATTAGGCCGTTCCAGCTGGTCAAGATCTTATCGTCCTTGTGCGGCTGGGGCCAACCTTGTCGCACCTCCAACAAGGTTTCACGGAGAGCATCCAAGCGGCTGCGAAGTGCTGCCGGATCGAGAGAGCGACGTTCAGCAATCTGCTCAATCGTCTCGGTGCGATGGGGAATGTTCTCACCTGTTTTCTCTCCGCTCGCTTCTTCGGCGAAATTACCTTCCACTTGGAAATTATAGATCTCGCTAAAAAATTGAGCGTCCTCGGCAGGTAATGCTTGCCTCAGTTTTTCAACCGACCAAACGTAAGCCTCCCCCTCCTGGCCGACTTCTCCCGAATCAAGGGCTGAATAAAATCCTCCCTGCGGCGCGGTCATCTCTCGCTGGCACCACTGGAAGATATCTTCAACCGCGTCGCGATAACGTCTCTCGCCGGTCAATTCAAAACCATCCGCATAGGCTCGCATCAATTGGGCATTGTCATAGAGCATCTTCTCGAAGTGGGGCAACAACCAACGATCATCGGTGGAATACCGATGGAAACCGCCGCCGAGGTGATCATGCAGCCCGCCCAACCACATCGCATCGAGCGTCTTGGTGATTGGCGGCAATAGCGACGGATCTTTCGTGCGGCGATAATGTTGCAGCAAAAGTTGCAAAGTTCCATGCGGTGGGAACTTGGGGGCTGCTCCAAAACCACCATGCAGAGGCTCAAAGCGAGCGACGAGTTCTTTAGCCGCTTGATCCAATAATTTTTCGGTCAGCGGAACTGCCGTGGAGAAACGGGGACTGCTGACGCGAGCGGCGGCCTGAACCATTGACTCAGCTTGCCGATCAACTTCGTCACGCCGGGTTTCCCAAATCGTGGCCAGTTGTTCGAGCACTGAAATAAAATTTGCTTTGGGAAAATAAGTGCCGGCCATCCACGGTTTGCCAGCGGGAGTTAACCACACCGAATTGGGCCAACCACCCCGCTGGGTCAACAGTTGCGTGGCAATCATGTACTGCTCATCGATATCGGGCCGCTCCTCGCGATCAACCTTGATAGCAATAAAATGTTCGTTCAGCACAGCCGCCACTTCGGGGTCCTCGAACGATTCGACCTCCATCACGTGGCACCAGTAGCAAGTCGAATAACCAACCGACAAAAAGATGGGTTTGTTTTCTTGTTTGGCTTTGGCAAAGGCAGCTTCTCCCCAGGGATACCAATTGACTGGGTTATGTGCATGCTGACGCAAATAGGGGCTGGTTTCATCGATCAGCGAATTTGTGTGGGGGGGCTGTGTCGCGTCGGTTGTTTGGGCCGTAGCGGAATTTTCGAAGGGAGAGCGAGTTGATGACATGAGCATTCCTATGGTGGCGGCGACGAGCGTTAACTTCAGCAAGCGCCGCCAGCTGTTCTGCCGGGAACTGTTCTGCCGGAGTCGAACAGGGGTGAATCGTGAACGTCGTTGGGTGCTGAGCATTTGCGGGACAGGCATGAGACCGGCGGGGGAGCGGGGCGGGGGAGGGCGTTCGCTTCATGAGATTAATAGCAATACCGTTCAATAAATCGTTTAACCGTCAGCCGAAGGAGAACGCGTTCCCATTACAAGTACGCCTACGGCTGACTGTTTAACGAGGGGCCCGCCAAGATGGCCCTCATTAAACGGTATTGGAACTAATAGACAGTATACCGTTTGCTAATGAGCTTGCCGTGACACGTCACAGTTCCCCGCTGTCGCCGTTCGGGATGCTACCGGCAAATGCAGCTAGGGTGCCTGAACCTCGCTTAAACCGGTCAAAGCGAAGAAAAATTGCAGAAATTCTTTTTTGACAGCTTGTCATTTTCCTCGCGGGATCTAACGTAGGGGTATGGAAACCCTAACCCCCAAACAACGTGAGCTGCGCGAGCGTGAGTCGCGGATATTGGAATTGGCGCGACCGATGATTGCCGGTGGCGGGATGGCCGCGTTGAGCATGGAAGCGATTGCTAGCGAGCTGAAGCTGGCTCGCGGAACGGTCTACAACCACTTTCCCAACAAAGAAGAAATCATTCTGGCCTTGGCGATTCAGGCGGTCGAACAGCGGCTGGCCATTTTCAACGAAGCGGTGACGATGCGTGGGACGCCGCGAGAGCGAGTCGCCGCGATCGGCATCGGCTGCGAGATATTTGCGGACCACTTTCCTGAACTATTTCGCGTCGAATATATCATCCGGCACGATTTGGTGTGGGAAAAAACCTCTCCGCGACGGCAATCATTGCTTCGCAGCTGCGAGGGACGCTGTATGCACACGGTGGCCGGCGTGGTTCGCGACGCGATCGCCAATGGCGATTTGCATCTCAAGACGAACAGCCAGATTGAGGACATTGTGTTTGGGCTGTGGTCGTTGGTCTACGGCAGTTTGCTACTGGAAATGACCAGCCCTTCGCTGGCCGACATCGGCATCGTCGACTCGCGACGGGCCATCCGACGAAACTGTAACGCGTTGCTCGATGGATTGGGTTGGCAACCACTGTATTGCCCAGACGCTTATGCCAAATGGGCCGCTCACGTTAGTCAAACGCTGGTCGCACGTTTTGTAAGTTTGGAAAGCACATGAAAGTGACATTTCGTCAGAAACGACGCGGAGTTTGGCTGGGCTGCGGCACGCTGCTAGTCCTGCTGATTTCAATCCCCGCTTGGTGGCAGCCGCCATTATCGGGAGAAGCCGCAGCGGGCAAACGCGCCTCGGGTCCAGGATTGGAGCCGCACGTGGAGGGCCAGCAGGTTCCCCCGTTGATCGTTGACGTGTTGCGGCTTGGCAAACATCCCTCGCCGCAGGGAGGCGATGTCTATCGGGGAACGTTGGCCGCATCGAAACAATCCGACCTCGCCTTCCGTCGTTCGGGTCGCTTGCTGCGAGTGCTGGTCGAGGAAGGGGATCGTGTGTCCGCCGGTGCTTTGCTGGCTGAACTTGACATGGCCGATGTGCAAGCCGCCATAGCGGTGAACCGTGCGGATCAACGAGCTGCTGAGGCGGTGCTGAAGGAAATGGAGGCTGGGCCCCGGGCTCAAGTCTTGGCTGCGGCGGAGGCGGAAGTCGAGCGGTGGGAAGCTGTGGAGGGGCTGGCTCTTTCGACCTTGGGCCGGGAATCGGAGTTAATGCGAGCCAGCGTGGGCAGCGCGCAAATTCATGATCAAGCGCGGTTTGGTTTGTTGCAGCAACAAGCCGCTTTGGAAGCTGCCCGACAAACACTCAGTGAACTACGAGCCGGCACCCGTCCCGAGCAATTGGAGGCTCAGCGGGCTCGGCTGGCTAGCCTGCAAGCTCAACAAGTCAGTTTAGAAGTCAATCTGCGTGACAGCCAAATCTTAGCACCTTATGACGGACTGATCGCCAGTCGCTTTTTGGACGAAGGGACGGTCGCCGAAGTCGGCCAGCCCGTGTTGACCATCCTGCAAGTCGATCCCTTGGAAGCGCGCTTTGGCGTCTCCGCCGAGGATGCGGCTGAGTTAAGTGTGGGCCAGCAAGTTGCGATTTCGTTTGGCGATCGCTTGCTGAAGGGCGAGGTTGCCAGGTTGGCGCCGCAGCTTAACCCCAACACGCGGACTCAAGAAGTGTTTGTGCGGCTGCAGGCGGCGGAGCAGGACTCGGCCGTGATACCAGGACAAACGGTCAGTCTGGAGATTCGGCCCAACTCCGTATCGAACAGCGGCTACTGGGTACCGATCTCGGCCCTCGCCCGGTCGTCCCGTGGGCTGTGGTCAGTGCTGGCGATCACGCCCGTCGGTGATTCGGCCGGTGATTCGGCCGGTGAGTCGGCCGGTGAGTCGGCGGTGCCCGGCGACACCGCTTGGAACACAGCAGCCGAGCGGGCCGCTGTCGAAGCGGCTGCTACTTGGGAATTGCAACGCCACGATGTTCGCGTTTTGGAGATGACGGCTAGCGGGGCACGCATCGAGGGTTCGTCGCTGACGGCCGGATTAGCGATCGTGCGGAGCGGCCTGCATCGCGTGTTGCCAGGCATGCAAGTGCAGCCAAACGAGGAAATCATGCAACCAAACCGCGAGAAAAGTTCATCGCCATGACGCCTGCATCTGCTGCTACAAAGACTGGAGAACCCGCGGGCGACAACATCTGGGCTCGACTCGCCACTCGCCTGGTGAATGATCGCCGCTTGTTGGTGTTAATCATCGGTGTGGTGGCGGTCGCCGGCTTGTCGAGTATCTCCGTGCTGCCCCGCATGGAAGACCCCGTGTTGCGACAACGCGTGGCCATGATCAACACGCTCTTGCCAGGAGCCGACGCCAGTCGCGTGGAAGCGTTGATCACGGAAAAGTTGGAAGATAGCCTCCGCGACATCCGCGAGATTAAAGAAATCCGTTCCCTCAGCCGGCCGGGAATCAGCAGCATCACGGTCGAACTGTTGGACGCGATTACCGAGACCGATGTGGTATGGGCGAAAGTTCGCGGCAAGATGGAGGACACGCTGCCGCAACTGCCCGTCGGAGCCACGCGCCCTGAATTCGAAGAGCTCGAAGTCCGCGCCTACGCGCGGATTGTGTCGCTGGTCTGGACCGCTGAGGGCGAAGTCGATTATGCCGTTTTGCGGCGGACTGCCAAACAATTGCAAGATCGCTTGCAAGAGCTGGCCGGCACCGAAGCGGTTGACCGCTTTGGGGATCCCGGAGAAGAGATTTCCGTGCAGGTGGAGCCCCAGCGGGCGGCCGCCATTGGACTATCCATTGCCGCGATTGCCGATCAATTGCGCGCCGCGGATGCCAAACAAGCGGCGGGGCAATTGCGCGGCGATGAGCACGATTTGTCGCTGGCGGTCGACAATGAATTCCGTGATTTGGCCGAAGTCTCCCGCACCAACATCCGTAGCTCGGCGGGCAGCTTTGTCAGACTTGATCAAGTCGCCGACATATCGCTGGCCCCCCAAACGCCACTGCCACGTTGGGCGCGGCATGGAGATCAGGTGGCGATCAGCCTCGGGGCGCTCATTCGACCGGCCGCCCGCATCGACCGCTGGTCCACGGGGGCCGATGAAATGTTGGCGGAATTTTCCACGCGTCTACCCGCCGGCGTGGGGCTGATCGAGGTGATGAATCAAGCGGATTATGTGACCGAGCGGCTGAGCAGCCTGACGACCAACCTCGCCGTCGGTGCGGGCGCTGTTTGCGTGGTCATCCTGCTGTTGATGGGTTGGCGCAGCGCCATCGTTGTGGCGCTGGCATTACCTTTGACTGTGCTGACCGTCTTATTTGGCATGCGACTGTGGGACATTCCCGTCCACCAAATGTCGATCACAGGTTTGATCATCGCCTTGGGGTTACTGATTGATAACGCGATTGTGATCGCCGACGAGGTCCGCACGGAACTTGCCGCCGGTTTGTCTCCCACCAACGCGGTGCGGCAGAGCGTCAGCAAGCTGGCGGTACCGTTGTGGGGCAGCACCTTGACCACGGCATTGGCCTTTGCCCCCATCGCGCTGATGCCCGGACCGGCGGGAGAATTTGTCGGTTCAATCGCTTTCAACGTGATCATGGCAATCGGCGCCTCGCTGGTTTTTTCGCTCACCGTAATTGCCGCCCTCGCCGCCATTTGGTTGCGAGTCGGGCCACCGGACGCGACCTCAAGCAGGCAACCTGAAACGATCTGGCGTACGGTCTGGCAGCAGGGCTTCCACTCGCGCCGCTTGTTAAATTGGTATCGCATCACGCTCCGCTTCTTGCTGCAGCGCCCTTGGTTGGCCTTGGCGGCCTCCTTGATATTGCCGCTGGCTGGTTTTTCCGTGGCACCTTTGCTAGCGGAACAGTTCTTTCCCCCCGCCGACCGCGATCAATTTTATTTAGAAGTCGAACTGGCGCCGGGGGCCTCCATCGCCGACACTGATCGCGTCGCTCGGCGCCTTGATGCCCTGCTGCGCGCAGAGCCCGTGGAACAGGTCGATTGGTACTTTGGTGACAGCGCGCCAACTTTTTATTACAACGTAATTGCTTCGCAGCAGGGACGTCCCGGTTTTGGGCAAGCGATCGTGCGTGTGCCCGCAGATATCTCGGTGAGCGAAATCATCCGCAGGCTGCAGCGCACGGTGGACCGCGAAATATTGGACGCCCGCGTGTTGGTGCGACAGTTGGAACAAGGCCCACCCTTCAACGCCCCGGTGGAGGTCCGCTTGTTCGGCCCCGATTTAGAACAACTACAAACGTACGGCGAACAACTTCGCAACCTGTTGGTCAATGTGCCACGCATTACGCACACCACCAGCTTAGTCAGCGAGACGCTGCCCAAAATTGCCCTCGACGTCGACCCCGAAGCGGCTCAGATCGCCGGCTTAACTGCCACCGAGATCGCCGCCCAAGTCCAAGCCGCCTATGATGGTCTGTTCGCTGGGAATGTACTGCAGGAAACCGAAGAGTTACCGGTGCGGATTCGCTTTGCCGACCCGCAGCGGGCCGATTTGGCCAGCTTGGAGACACTCGACTTGGTCAGCCGTGGGAATCAGGGCGAACCTGTCTTGATCCCCGTAAAGGCCGTCGCCAAATTACGACTTGTCCCCGAGACGGGCGTCATCGTGCGGCTCAATCGCCGCCGCATGAATGAAGTATCGGGATACTTAGTCGCCGGCACACTGCCATCGGAAGCGTTGGGCGGATTTAAACAAAAGTTAGCCGATTCTGGCTGGCGGACTCCCCCAGGCTATACGCTTGATTATGGCGGCGAGGCCTCGAAGCGAAACGACGCGGTTGGCAACTTGCTGGCCAGCGTGGGTGTTTTGATGGCCATGATGGTAACCACGCTGGTGCTATCCTTCGGCTCATTTCGCCTGGCCAGCGTGATCGGTGCCGTCGGCTGTATGTCGATCGGACTGGGGATGGGTGCGCTGTGGATTGGCGGTTATCCGTTTGGCTTCATGGCCATCATCGGTGCGATGGGATTAATCGGCATCGCCATCAACGATTCGATCGTCGTGCTGGCCACGTTGCAGGCGAACCATGGCCAGCAACCGCTGGGGGTCGAAGAGGTCGTCGATTCGGTCAGCTCCTGCACGCGTCACGTGCTGGCAACGACCTTCACCACGATCGCCGGTTTCTCGCCTTTGATTTGGTCCGGCGGGGAGTTTTGGCCACCTTTGGCGGTGGCGATCGCGGGTGGAGTGACAGGCGCGTCGGTGCTGGCGCTCGTCTTCGTTCCGGCCGCCTATCAGCTGGTCTATTGCCCCCGCATCGGTTCTGCCACCAGCGGCGAGCAGACATCGCGGGCAATTCCGCAGCCGGTGGAGAGTGAGCAACCAGCGTTAACCGCCTGACTTGTTGGCAGTTTCGGCGCCTACTACAATCGGCACCGGGGTTCTAGCGGCAACGGGGTTTGCGGTGAAGCAGCAGCCTGTTTTTCGCCGTTGGACTTCCGACCCTCCTCCACAACTTCTCCAAATTTACTCACCCACCTCAAAGGATGGCGGTCATGCGCAGTAAACGCTTGCTCTCGCACTGCGGGATGCTAACGCTCCTCACGCTAACGCTCGTTGGCTGCTCCAGCAGCGATTCAGGCCAGCAAAGCGCTGGCGGCGACGATGGAAAACCAAAGCGATTGATCATTCTGACTAACGGTCCCGATCCGTTTTGGGATACTTGCGAAGCGGGGGCTCGCGCGGCGGAGAAAGAACTGGGGCTGGCCGACCAAGGCTACGTGGTCGACTTTCAACGGGGAGATTTCTCCGACAAGAAACAAATCGACATGCTGAAGCAATATGTAATTGATTCGGACGTTGCCGGGGTGGGGATCTCGGTTCTCAATCCTGACAATCTCAACCTCGTCAATGAGATGCGAACGCTGCGAGAAAAAGGAGTCGCCGTGATTGCCATCGACAGCGACGTGAATCGCGAACGTTTTCGGGATGCGAGATACGCCTACCTAGGAACGGATAACATTGTTGGCGGGCAAGAGTTGGGCAAAGCGGCCCAAGCGATCAGCCCGGAAGGAGCCAAGTATGCCTTCTTCGTCGGCGACCTGGGAGTAGCCAACGCGGTGGAACGCATGTCAGGCTTTGTGGAGGGTATTGGCGAAGCGGCCCAGTATCAAGAATTGGCCAGGCTCAGCGATGGCGGAGACTCCACTCGAGCTCGAAAGAATGTCGAGGATCTGCTCAATCAACAACCCGAATGCAACATGCTGGTTGGTATCTGGGCATATAACACGCCACAAATGGTCAACGTGGTAAAAGACCGCGGGATTCGAGATAAAACGAAGGTAGTTTGTTTTGACGCGGCGGAAAACAGCATTGCCGGCATGGGGACCGGCAACGTCGATGTGATGGTTGTGCAAAACCCGTATCAAATGGGTTATGAGGGCATTGGGCTGATGTTGGCAATGGCCAACGACAACACCGAAAAGGTCGAAGCGATGTTCCCCACGTACTCGCTATCCGATGAGAACGACATTTATCGAACCGAGTTGCGCGTGGTGGTGCCGGATGAGGGTTCCCCAGTATCGGCGGATCTCCTTGAGCCGGAGACGGTTTTCTTTACCCATTCGGAATTTCAAGAGTGGCTGAAGGAACGCGGCTTGGTCAGCTCTTAAACGTCGGCATTAACTACGAAGCACCTCCCCATAAGTCACTAAACAAAACGGAATCAGCCGGAATGCGGTAGCGCGAGGTTCCGCGGAATAGTGAGCTAGCGCTCAACGGCTGACATAACCGAAAGACTTATGTCGAGGTGCACAGCTGATGAACTGTGCAATGTAAAAGATTACTCTCTCTTTTCTGTTCGTTATCCCCGCGCCGAAGCCTCACCGTGGTCGAGTTACTCCGTAAGCATCGCAATGAGTTTGGATTACTAGGTGCAATTCTGTTAGTGGTTTCGATCACGGCAATGTTCAGCGACGCCTATCACCAAGTCTTCACGCTGCAATTGACCGCCAAGGCGATCGCTCGCGATACCGCCTTGGTTGGTATTTTTGCCTTGGGAGCGGCGATCGTCATCATCAGTGGTGGGATCGATCTTTCCAGCGGCGCGGTGATTGCGTTCAGCGGCACGCTATTCTTCGGCTTTATCGTGTTGCTCGCACCCAACGATTTGGATCGTCCCTGGCCGAGCGATCCGACTCGCTTTTTACCCGATACGACGGACTTGTCGGCGGCAGTGATCTCGACCGCCTTGACGCTGACCTTGTTCGCCACGTTCCTGGTTGGGAGCTTTCACGCTTGGCTCATCACGGTCGTCAAGTTGCCGCCCTTCGTGGCGACCTTGGCTTCACTGGTCGGATTGCGATCATTGGCCCGGTTACTGATGCAAGACATCACGGCGATTCGCTACGGGCAACGTCAATCATCAATCACGATCACCGACGAAACGCTAACTTCAATCAGCCAGCAATTGTGGTGGGTTCCCTGTTTAATCTGGCTGGCCCTCTGCGTGTGCTTCTGGATTTTGCTGAGCAAGAGTGTCGTTGGACGTCACCTGGTGGCGATGGGTGGAAACGAAGATGCCGCCCGGCTCAGCGGGATCCGCACCGATAGGCTGAAATGGTTGGCTTACTGCATCGGCAGCATGACAGCCGGTCTGGCTGGCGTGCTCTACGCTTGTTACATCGGCACCAGTCGCCCTTCAACCGACGGCATGGGATATGAGTTGAACGCGATCGCCGCGGCAGTCGTTGGCGGTTGCAGTTTGAGCGGCGGCATCGGCACCATCGGCGGCGTCATGCTGGGTACGCTCTTTCTCCGTTTGGTGATCGATTCGGTGGCCAAGCTGTTTAAAAGCCAACCCGACCTGTTTGAAGGTTTAATGGTCGGCATGTTGGTGATTTTGGCGGTGGCGTTCAACGAGTTGCGCGGCTCGGGGGCGAAGAAAGCCTTTTTCCCCGGCACACTCGGTTGGCTCAACGTGCTGATCCTCAGCGGTTTGTTGGGGATCGTGATCAGCGTCACTTCGAGCGAAGAAAAACTTCGCAACGGCTTGGTCGTGGCCGGCGTCTCATTCGTCATCTTGCTAGCCAAAGCGATCGCCGAACGGGTGCAAGCTCGTCGCTTGCTTGCCAGTTAGTGCTGCGAGGTTTTTACCCCATGCCCATCACGCTCTAACTTTTCACGCTAAGTCGTCACGCTGACCCGCAGTTGGAACCCGCACCCTTGTCCGCCGCCACTCACCCCGCCGCTTCGGTCGCTGTCGCCGATTCCGTGATTTGCTTCCAGCAAGTGACGAAACGATTTCCCGGTGTGGTCGCGCTGGCCGATGTTTCCTTTGACGTGAAACCGGGCGAATTCCTTTCGATATGTGGAGAGAACGGAGCAGGGAAAAGCACACTGATGAAGATCCTTTCCGGTGTGCTGACCAGCTACGAAGGTGAATTACAAGTAAACGGCCAAACGGTGCGATTTCAAGGCACTCGTCAAGCCGAAGAGGCTGGCATCAGCATCATCCATCAGGAATTAAATCTAGTCGAAGAACTTTCCGTCGCGGCCAATATCTTCTTGGGCCGAGAAAAGTGTGGCCCCCTGGGGATGCTTAACAATCGAGCAATGCAAGGCGCCGCTGGTGAGTTATTTGAAATGTTGGATTGCCAAGTTGACCCGCGTCGCCCCGTGGGTCAGTTGCGGATCGGCGACCAACAGCTGGTCGAGATTGCCAAAGCGCTCTCCTTGGACGCCAAGATTTTGATCATGGACGAACCGACCAGCGCCTTGACGGAATCCGAAGTCAGCAGGCTATTCCGCGTGATTGAAAAATTGCGTGCCGCGGGGGTCACGATTCTCTACATCTCACACAAGATGGAAGAAGTCTTTCGACTCTCCGACCGGATCATGGTGATGCGTGACGGCCGCGTGGTAAAGATTGTCTCCAGGGATGAAACCAGCCCAGCGGAAATTACCAAATGGATGGTCGGACGTGAGATTGAATCTGTCCAATTGCATGCCGATCGCAAGCCCGGCGAAATCGTCTTGGAGGTCCGCAACCTCTCCTTACCGTGGCCCGAACATGTGCGAAAGTACCGGCTCAAAGATGTCTCGTTCAACCTTCGCCAAGGCGAAATTTTGGGGATCGCCGGGCTGATGGGGGCCGGTCGGACCGAGCTGCTGGAGTGCCTTTTCGGTGCCAGTCCCACGCCACCCCAAGGCGATGTCTTGCTGCAGGGAAAAAAAGTTTGCTTCACGCATCCAGCCGAAGCCAAACAGGCTGGTATCGCCATGGTGACCGAAGATCGCAAACGCCTGGGACTGTTTCCGCAGATGAACGTGCGCGAAAACATCACCCTCTGTCGACTCAATCAGGTGATGAAATCGGGACTCATCGAGCGACGGCAAGAACAAGCAATGACCACGGAAACCATCGGCCGCTTGGGCGTTCGATCCGCCAGTCAAACCACCGCAATCACTAGCCTCAGCGGCGGTAATCAGCAAAAATGTATCATCGGACGCTGGCTGTTAACCGAACCCAAAGTGCTGCTGCTGGACGATCCCACGCGGGGGATCGACGTAGGTGCTAAGGCTGAAATGTATCGTTTGCTCGATTCACTCAGCAGCCAAGGATTGGCGATTATCTTCACTTCCAGCGAGCTGCCCGAATTGCTAACTGTTTCCGACCGCATCTTGGTGCTCAGCGAGGGCCAACTAACAGCCGAGTTCTCCCGAGCCGAGGCCAGCGAAGAAAACATCATGGCGGCTGCCATGGCGGCCAGTTAAGCTTTGCTGCTAATTAGCGCGACGATTCAAAAATCGTAGTCGTGAAAGTCGCTTGACTCAAACGAGTGCCCCAAGTTCCCACCAGGAAACTGCTGATGGAAGTCCGTTCTGTGTTGCCGCGAGTGTGGGAAGTTCCCGAAGAATTTCGTGCTCGCCTTGGAGATCGCCCTGGTCGACAGCGGGCAATGTTCGCCGATGGCCACCTGTTGCTGGTGCTGCACAAAGCCCCCGAGCCAAACGAGGTCCAGCGACAAGGACGGTATTTCTGGCGTCATCCCGACGGTACCTGGAAATCGAGCGAGTTCGGTGGCGGAGCCGCTGCGATCAGCAAACACCTCGCGGAATACTCCGATGTCTTGCAGGATTACGACCAACAAGAAGACCGCGCCGCGACGGCGGCCGACTACTTTCAAGTGCTCGAAGGGGTCGCCCCGCTGCACCGAGCCGCCAGTCACATGCACAGCGTCTTGCAGGAAGCACGCAAACAAATTTCCGCTGATCGCGGCTTAATCAATCTCCGCGATCAAGCCTACGAAATCGAACGCACCGCTGACCTCTTGTACACAAACACCAAAAATGGACTCGATTTTGCCATCGCCAGAAGGGCCGAGGAAGAAGCTCGCATGAGCCGCAAAATGGCAGTCTCCGCCCATCGCCTGAATGTCTTGGTGGCATTCTTTTTCCCCGTGGCCACGCTGTGTGCCATCTTTGGGGTCAACCTCGAACACGGTCTGGAGCGTTACGCTCCCCCGCTGCCGTTGTTGGCCATCGTTGCCTTGGGATTGCTCTGCGGTGCCGTGTTGGCCACGATCATCACCCGCCCCAGCAGGCAGCAAGAAGGGTGAGTAACTAACGCACGCCCCCATATGAATCGCTTCCCATTCTGGATCCAAATCGCTATAGTCAACGTAAGCAGCCAATGTTGACTGAATTAATCTATTTACTTCGGATTAGCCACAAGGATCGTGCAAGCGATGTCCACAGATACCCCCCAAGGCACCGCCGCCCCTAAATTGAGTGCGGTCGAAACCATCAAGCAGGAGAGTGGCTTCTTATTTGGAACGCTTGGCGAAGAGCTGAAGTCCGATTCGGATCACTTTGACAAAGACAGCATTCAGCTGCTGAAATTTCACGGCAGCTACCAGCAAGACGATCGCGACCTGCGGACGAAGGCCAAGAAGCTGGGGCTCGACAAGCAGTTTTCGATGATGCTCCGCTCGCGGATTCCTGCCGGCATCATGACGGCGGCTCAATTCATCGCGCACCTCGATTTGTGCGATTCCATCGGTAACGCCACGATGAAATTGACGACGCGGCAAGCGATTCAGTTGCATGGGATCGTCAAAGGTGACTTGAAGACCGCCATCAGTACCATCCATCGCGTCGGATTATCGACACTGGCCGCTTGTGGTGACGTCAATCGCAACGTCATGTGCTGTCCCGCCAAGCGTGCCTCGGGGCCTCATCAAGAAATGCAGAGCCTGGCTCACACCCTGGCGCTCGAACTGGCACCGCGTACGAAAGCCTATCACGAACTGTGGTTAACCGATCAGGAGACCGGTGAAAAATACTTGGCCGCCGGCGCGGAGGAGAGTGACATTGTTGAACCGTTGTATGGGAAAACATACTTGCCGCGGAAATTCAAAATGTCGCTGGCCTTGCCCGAAGACAATTGCATCGACATTTACACGCACGACATTGGCCTGCTGGCGGTCGTCCGTGACGATCAGATCACTGGTTACAACGTGCTTGTCGGTGGCGGCTTGGGAACCACACCGAGCGCCTCAAAAACCTTTCCGGCTCTTGCCCAGCGGATGGCTTTCGTGACGCCCGACCAAGTGGTCGATGTCTGCAAAGCGATCATCATGGTGCAACGTGATTTTGGCAATCGCGAAGACCGCAAGCGGGCGCGGATGAAATACTTGGTCAACGATTGGGGCATTGCCAAGTTCCGAGAAAAAGTGGAAGAGTACTTTGGTGCTCCGCTAGCTGAGTGCACGCCCGATGACGTGCATGGTTTTGATGACCACATGGGGTGGCAGGAGCAAGGAGATGGACTTTGGTCTTATGGCCTCAATATTGAGAACGGTCGTCTCTATGACAACGAGCAACGCCAATTAAAGACGGCGATGCGGGAAATTTGTGCGGAGCTGAATCCAGAGATCCGCTTGACGGCACACCAAAGCATTATTTTTTGTGATCTGCAAGCGGACGATCGAGCGCGATTGGAGGCGATTTGCACTCGCCACAATATTCGCATGACCGAACAAACCAGCACGGTGCGTCGCTGGTCGATGGCTTGCGTGGCGCTGCCCACCTGTGGTTTAGCGATCACCGAAAGCGAACGGATTTTGCCTACCATCATTGATCACCTGGAAGGTCCGCTGGCCAAGCTCGGACTTGATCGTGACGCCTTTACGATTCGCATGACAGGCTGCCCGAACGGCTGTGCGCGTCCCTACAACGCCGACATTGGGATTGTGGGCAAAGCCAAAGACAAATACACGGTCTTCATGGGTGGCGCGCTGTTGGGACATCGCCTGGGCTTTATCTACAAAGACTTAGTCCCCTACACGGTTTTGGTCGACGAGCTGGTGGGAGTTTTCTCGGCCTTCAAATTACATCGTCAAGATGGAGAGACACTGGGCGATTTCTGCGCTCGGGTGGGACGCGACGAACTGGAAGAGCTGGCCACAGCTGCCCCACGTCCTTAATCTGGAACGGTTAAAGGCGACTTTTGGGATTGATTGGAATTTAAGTTCAATCTATCTCTGTTCTCAAACCGATAACAACCGGTGCGCGGATGTCCCTGTTTGGCATCAGCCCCAAGGATTAAAATTGACGTGGGAACAGTCGCCATGAACCGTTCAATTATCTTTACCGCTACCTTGCTTGTCGTATTGCCAGTCGCCAACACCCAGGGCCAATGGCAGCCGCAAACCCAGCGTGGGGCAACGTTGGGCGGTATCGCTGGTGCGATCGCTGGAGGCATTATTGGTGACAATAATGGTGAGGCTGGGGCCGGGGCTGTGATTGGCGGAGCCGTCGGAGCACTGGCGGGCGGAGCGTTGGGCAACGCCAAAGCACGCGAACAACAGATGCAAGCTTCGCGTTACTATCACCAGCAGCAACAACAGTCCTACGCAGTCCAACAGCAGCGTGCCGCAGCCATTCAGCAAACCGTCTCCATCGCCGATGTCGTGTCGATGAGTCGCAGTGGTTTGAGTGATTCCATCGTGATCAATCAAATCATGGAGCGTGGCGTGCAACGACGCTTGGAAGTCTCTGACATCATTCAATTGCACCAAAATGGCGTCAGCGAGCAAGTCATCTCAGCCATGCAGCGGGCCTCGGTTGGTCAGCCGGCTCCCGTCACCAGCCAAGCTCCGATCGTGCAACAGCAACCGATCTATATTGAGCGTCCGGTGCACGTGGTGCCGACCTACGTGGTTCCCTCGCGTCACTATTATCATCCACCGCGACGGCATCGTGGTTCGAGCTGGGGTTTCTCTTACGGCTTCTAAATCGCCCCCACTAATTCTCAATCCATCCGCACGCCTATCGACAGCAGAATATTCGCATACCGCTGTTGGTCGGCAGTTTGAATCGTTAACACGTGGTCTGGTGTGGCCACCGCGTCATAAAACGCCCATTTGTCGACTGGCTCGAGCGACAATTCGAGGCCCGCCGAAGCAATCGTCCGGCGATACTCGTCCCACACGGGCGGATCCCCAGCTAAAGCATAGGGCCCGCTGGTTTCATATTGCATGGTGCGAATTTGTTCGATCGGCACCGCCGACAGCACCGCTTGCAGGACTTGATCGCAAGTCACCACGCCGGGCATCAGGTTGAGGCTGACGATCTCGGCGTTTGGCCCTTTCTTGCTGGCCGCCGGATAGTTGCCATCCGCGATTAAGATCGCGCTGTGATGTCCGGCTCGGGCCAGAATCGCGCTGATTTCTGGATGGATCAGTTGATGTCGTAACATGTGTGCCTCATTGCCGAAAAGAAACGGTAAACAGAATCAGTGCCCCACTCGTGCCGTCGCGATCAGTCTGTTTCGATCAGTCTGTTTCGATCAGTCTGTTTCGATCAGTCTGTTTCGCTGCGACCTGTCCAATAGCGAAAGGCTTCGATCGTGCGTTCCGCCGCACGCTGTTGCGAGGGCCAGGGAAAAGCCTCAGCCGACAAATACCCGTCGTAACCGATCTCGCGAAGCGCGGCGATGATGCTGCGGAAATCGATGTGACCTTCACCGACCGGGCGACGATTGGAGTCGACAAAATGTACGTGCCCCACGTGGGTGCCACCAATCCGCAAAGCGGCCGCCAAGTCGGCTTCCTCAATCTGCATGTGAAACAAGTCGCACAGCAGTTTTACGTTGTCGGTGTCGAGCGATTCCAACAGCCGCACACCCTCGGCGACCGTGTTGACTTGGTTGGTCTCGTAGCGGTTCAGAGGTTCATAGATCAGCGGCACTTGGTATTGCGCAGCGTGCTGACCGCAGATTTCCAGTGCTTCCGCCAAGTAGCCACGAGCCGCCTCCGCTGAGACCCCATCGCCTGATCGTCCCTGCATCGAACCAATGATAGCAACCGCCCCCAAGCAGCCGGCCACATCGATAATTGATTTGACAAAATCGATCGCCGCGGCACGACGACCTTCGTCTGCGTCGGCTAACTGGAGACGATGCTTAACCCAGCCCGCTCCCGTGCCGACCGCCGCCAGTTTTAGATTATGATCCCGCAGCATCGCCCCTAAACTTTCGGGATCGATTGCTTGAGGTCCTGGGGGAAAAATTTCAATTGCATGGTAACCGAGTTGCGAAGCCGTTTTACAGGCGGCGGGAATTCCATCCCACAACACAAAGGGACCACCGCGAGCTTCTTCGACTAGCGAGACAGTGAGACAAGATTTCATTTAATCGGCTGAACGTGCTGTGGTAACAAGTTGAATAAATTCAGCAGCGAGTTGGCTCAGCCGATCCCACTGTTGATTACGAATATAGTCTTTCTTGACCAACGAACTGCCGACTCCCAAAGCAACCGCACCCGCCTGAATCCAAGCGGCTCCGGTGGTGAGATCGACACCACCTGTCGGTGTCAGGCGGACTTGGGGTAACGGGCCTTGCAGGTCGCGAAAGTACTGGGGACCAAAATGATTTGCCGGAAAGACTTTCACCAGGTCAGCCCCGGCGGCCCAAGCGGTGGCGATCTCCGTGGGGGTCAAACCGCCCGGAACCATCACGCGATCATAGCGGTGTACCGCTTCAATCACTTTGGGTTCAATGATCGGCGCGAATACAAATTGAGCACCGGCATGTACCGCGGCGACCGCCGTTTCGGTATCCAACACCGTTCCCACTCCGGGCAAGCCTTGATCACCCAGTTCATCAGCAACCCGCTCGATGGCGCGCAGGGCTCCGGGAGTTGTCATGGCAATTTCCCAAGCAATCACACCACCAGCGGCCAGCGCGCGGCAAGTCTGCACAGCCTGCTCGGCATTGTCGGCTCGGATTACCGCTACGATTCCACTCGCCTCAATCCGGCTAAGTATCTCCTGTCTGCTCATCACCCGACCGGCTCCAGTTCCGTTTCAATGGCGTTTTGTATCAGTGGCGGGCGGTGCCCAAAGAGTCGCTCGAAATCGTCCGCCGTTGGCAACAATCTAACAATGACTTTCTGCTCGTGATTCAAACGAATGTCGCTGAGCCGATGGGCCATGAAGGGATTGCGGAAGCGTTCAATCGTGGTGTCCACAAACTCTACCGCCCCGTCGACTTTGCCAATCAACGTTGGCAAGATCTCCCCATACAGCAAATCGCGAGTCCACCGCCAGCCTGCGGCATCTTCCAACACCGCTTGGACCGTCGCAAGATCGCTATTCAGATAACGCGCCACCATGGCGGTATGAATCCCATTGAGCACGCGAACTTTTCGCAAGTAATAAGGTTCCAGATCGTCCACGACCTGAACCGCCGGATGATCAGCCAGTGGTACCGCTACGTGCTGAGGGTTTTCAATTGCCAGTAGCGCATACGGCTCGGCGGTAATCGCCAACGGATCGCTTAAAACCCGCGGATCATCTTGGGGTAAATCCGAGATCATGCAATCGACCAAATTATTTAACCAGTAACACATGTCGCCAGCGTAGTGCCGAAAAGTGGCCGGCAAGCCCCATTGATCGGCTTGCTCCAGCACCAATTCGCGGAGTCGATCGGCATTCCGTGAGATTAACTCGCAGGGCAAGATGGTCAGCGGCGGCAGGTCGGCTGCAAATCGCGCAGCCAACACGGCGGTCAATTTTCCGGGCAAGGTCGCCGGTGCTTTCGCAGGCTGCGGTGACGGGCTGAGCACGTAGCCGGCCTCCGTCGCATTACTGACGATCAGCCCCAGCGACTCGCTGGTGGCAAAATCCAACACTTGCTGCCACTGCTGATCGGCCACCAAAGCTCGCGAGATGCTGTGAACCTTTACTTCGCGGTCAATCAGCTCTCCCTGCTCGCGGCCCCGCACGACCACGGTGAAGCCATCAACAGCTTGATTCAAAAGCTCAGCCCGAGCCCCCGCGGTCGATTGCACGACAACCACCGACCCCAATTGCTGGCCACCGTGATTCAGTTCGCTGATGAAGCGATCGATGAAACCCCGAAGAAATCGTCCAGCCCCGAACTGCAGCACCGTCTCACTCATACCGTGACCCCCATTTTCCAAACGGCAATTTCGCGATAGCCGTTCGTCTCATTGTGGGCTTCTTTGCCGCTGGCGATCTCAACCAGAAGTTGAAACAGTTCATCGGTTAGGGCGGCAGGATTGGC
Source organism: Kothea flammea (assembly GCF_052161645.1). GTDB lineage: Bacteria > Planctomycetota > Planctomycetia > Pirellulales > Pirellulaceae > Laterigemmans. The sequence goes on along the minus strand of NZ_CP197414.1, from coordinate 3,303,456 downwards.
ACCAGCCTCTAGTAATCGTCCCGCGTCGAAGTCGATCCAGGCCGGTTTGCGAGTCGCCAAGTCGCTGTTGGTGGAGATTTTTACCGTCGGCGCGGGAACCCCGAAAGGCGTGCCGCGACCGGTGGTAAAGAGAATAATGTGAGCCCCCGCAGCGGTCATGGCAGTGCAGCTGGTGGCATCGTTGCCGGGCGAATTCACGAGCGCCACTCCGCCCAACCCAGCAGTCGCCGGTTGACCATAGGGAAGCACCTGGACAATATCGGCCGATCCGGCTTTCTGCACACAGCCCAACGATTTTTCTTCCAGCGTAGTCAGGCCGCCATCTTTATTCCCTGGCGAGGGATTCTCATAAACCGGCTGGTCATGCTCGCGAAAGTAGTCTTTGAAATCGTTGATCAAGGCAACCGTGTCTGAGAAAACCTGCTGACTGGTCGCGCGCTGCATGAGCAGTTGTTCGGCCCCGAACATTTCCGGCACTTCGCTGAGAATCGTGGTCCCCCCCGACCCGCAATGCTTATCGGCGATGCGTCCCACCAAAGGATTTCCCGTAATCCCGCTGAAGCCATCGCTGCCGCCACACTTCATGGCCAAAATCAGCTCATTGGAAGGCAATGGCTGACGCTTAAACTGGCTGGCATAATCGACCAATTCTCCCACCATGGCAATTCCATGCTCGACTTCGTCTTCCACCTCCTGGGCATTGAAATAACGAATACGATCGGCATTTTCGATCCCCGCCCGCTCCAGTTGCATGCGGATCTGATTGTTCTCACAACCCAAACCGATGACCAACACGCCGGCCGCGTTGGGATGTCGAATCAATCCGCCCAGGATTGCCTGCGTGGCTTGCAAGTCGTCGCCCAACTGCGAGCAACCAAAAGGATGAGGAAAACTGTAAATACCATCGACTCCCTTGCCGGCAAACATTGCAGAGGCACGTTGGGCGATACGCGAGGCGGTCATGTTAATACAACCGACCGTGTTGATAATCCATATCTCATTGCGGATCGCCGCCCGTCCATCCGCGCGACGAAAGCCTTCAAAAGTCAACGGCTCGGATTTGGTCGGAGTCGCCAGCGACTCGTCGCGTTGCCAGCGATAATCCAGATTCGCATCGAGTCCGGTGGCTAAATTGTGTGAGTGCACAAAGTCGCCCGGCATGATCGGACGAGTAGCCATGCCGATCGAGTAACCATACTTGATGACACGCGCGCCTTGAGGAATCTCAGTCAAAGCAATCTTATGACCTGGACCCACAGCGTCTTTGGTTACCACGCCGTCGACGGTCATCCCAGTTGGAATCGATTCTAAAGCGACGACCACGTTGTCCCGGTCATGCACTCGCAACCAACGCGCGTCGGCAGAGTGAATTGTCGTGCTGGAACTCATCTATGCTACCTCGATGACGGCTTTGATGACGCCGGAACTGGGCTCGGTGAAGGTGGGAAAATCGGCAATCAATTGATCAAATGTGGTACGATGCGTAATCCAAGGCTGAGTATCAATCGTACCATTTTCGATGAGCCGAATAATCCGAGTGAAGTCAGCCGGCAAAGCGTTGCGACTGGCCTTTAACGTCATTTCCGGTTTGTGCATGGTCGGATGCGGGAACTCAATCATTTGATTGCTGATTCCCACGTAGACCAGCGTGCCCGTCTGGGCAACAAACTGCAGCGCCCCGGCCATGCTGGCGTGATTCCCGGTCGCATCAATCACCACGCGGCAACGATCCCCCGCCGTAATCTGCTCGATAATGGCGGTCGCCTGCTCGCTCGATTCAAAAACAATCGTGTGCTCGACTCCATAAGTGTCTCTGCAGAATTGCAATCGAGAAGCGACCTGATCCATCACAATTAAGGCGGCACCCGTCAAGCGAGCGAATTCGATGACCGCCAGGCCAATCGGTCCCGCACCGATGATGAGAACAAAGTCGTCGCCCCGGCAGGCCCCCCGGTCCGCGGCGTGGCAACCAATCGCCAGCGTTTCCACCAATGCCAATTGCTCGTAGGCTAAACTGCGTGCTGGGTGGACTTTGTCAGCTCGCAACACAAATTGTTCGCAAAGTCCCCCGTCGGTCATCACGCCCAATGTCTGATTCGACTGACAACAATTCGTGTGACCGCGGCGACATGCGAAGCAGTGACCGCAATTGATATAAGGTTCGACACTGCAGCGGTCACCCACTCGCAAGTGGCGGACTTCGCTGCCCACCTCCAGAACCTCAACACCCAACTCATGACCAATAATTTTTGGATATGTAAAAAAAGGAAACTTACCCAAATAACCGCCAATGTCCGTGCCGCACACGCCAACGCAATGTGTCTTTAACAACACTTCGTGAGCGGCTGGGGCGGGAGGCGAAGGGATGTCAATTTCCCGAAACGCGAGGGGCTCGACTAACTGCATTGCACGCATGGGAAAGTCACCTTATTCAACCTGTTTGCCATCGTTATTTTCCGGACGCCCCTCAACATATACCCAGTTGTGAATTGGCTGCAAAATCGCCTGCACTTGGCTGACCAATTCAATATCGAGCGGTTCCTCGAGCCATTCAGCCCACTGCTTGACCCGAGCTGGATTAGCCGAACCGGTCACGCAAGACGCAAAATCCGTGTTGGCGACCGAGAACTGCAACGCAAGTTTAGCGATGTCGACTCCTTGTTGACGGCAAAACTCAGCTGCCTCGGCAGCCACGCCCCGCACATCCTCGGGAGCTTTGTGCCAAGCGGGCAAAGGAGCGGAGGTGAGCAAACGAGCGGAAAAAGGTGCTGCGTTAATGAGCCCGACTTGGTGATGACGACAGAGCGGAACAAGCGCCAGGGCCATATCGTTTTGCAATGTGTAATGATTGTAAGTCAAAATCACATCCAAATCGAAACGAGGGATGATCTCTTGAAAAATCCGCATCGGATAGCCGCTGATACCAATGAAACGAATCTTCCCAGCCTCCCGTTGGCGGACCAACTCGGGCAAAGTCTCCTCCACGATCTGGTCGAGATCGACGTATTCAATATCATGGCAAAACATAATGTCGATCGTCTCGAGCCGCATCCGTTCCAGGGAGATGTCTACGCTCTCGCGAACTCGACTAGCGGAAAAATCGAAATGAGCCGGCGCGTAACGCCCCAGTTTTGAGCTGATGACCAGCGACTCTCGCGGCAAATCAGGCAGAATCCGCCCCAGCAGCAACTCACTCAGCCCCCGCCCGTAATAGGCAGCCGTATCGATGTAGTTCATGCCGCAATCCAACGCGACCTTGACACTCTCTAACGCCTCGTTGAGATCGACGCTGCGAAATTCCTGACCAATCGATGAAGCACCAAACCCCAACTTGGATAAGCTGAGGCCTGTATTTCCGAGGGAATGGCGCTCCATGGCACGGGCATCCAAATCTAGAGGGGCTGGCAGGGTGGACTCGACGGTCCATCAACTTAAGAGAAAACCAGCGCAAGCACCACTCCCCCGCCACCCGGGCAGTGCGACCGGCCTCTGCGAGCGACCACAAAAAAAGACCAGTGACACGAGCGGTCACTGGCCCTGTAGGCCTGATCACTTCTGAGCAATCGGACGGTTGCTACCTACTGTGCAGAGCCTTGTTCCTCTTCGTCAATCTCGCCATCAATCTGCTGAATGTATGCTTCGTCCTCAGCGGTTCGTGCCGCGTCGTTGCGGACGTCCTCAGCCGAACAACCAATAGCGGCAAACAACAAACAAACGACCACCAAATTCCACAATCGCACTTTTCTATTCTCCGGAATAACAAGGGTTAGTAACGTAGTTAGACGTGAGGTTCCGATATTGAAGATCTCTCAAATACCAAAAGAACCGTGGCTAGGGCCAAAACGGCTAATGGTGGTTCGATTGGTTATCCGTATAAATGTCATCTGTAAACTGAAGACCACCGCCCGCATCGACAAATTCGATGCGGGCGGCGAGACAAAGTTAACTCAGCTTGGGATTAGCCAAATAGCCAAAGTGAAAACTTACAGTTGGCTGCCGTTGATCACTTCGCCGTCATCAATCACGCATAGCAAACGCCAAACGTTGGCATCGACGGTAAACGGGAAGAAGCGAACCGAGCCATCACCCAGGGTGGCGTTCAAACCAGCGGGGTGAGCTGAACCAAACATGCGACGCCAAGCGGTCGACGAGGTTGTTCCAGGTCGGAAGACGGGGGCGAGGTGATTGGAGACGGGGGCGAAGTGCCAACGCACACAGTCCTCATCCCAGCCGCTGTTGTTCCAACGCTCGTTGTCGCCACCATCGGCACCTTGACGCTTCATAGGCGTGCACTTTTCGGCGTAAGCAATGCTGTTGGACAAGCCATCGGTGAATTCAGCCAATCGACGCTTGACACCGAAGCCAGCCCAAGCAATCGCACCGCGGCGGCCAGCGGTGTTACCTTGGTTTACATTCGCTCGCTCGTCGCCAATCGGCATCAACCCCAACGGTGGCGCTGGAACGTCTCCGGTAGCTTCAATGGTCTCCCCTTGGAAAAATCCAGCACAGCCCGCGTAGTCAAGACGACCGCGAAGGTTGTTGTTGTACAGCTGGGGAGGGCGATTCGTGGGGCAGTAGTAGGTCGCGATCGCAACCGCTGCCACATCATCTTCGCCACCGTTGTTGGGAAAGTTTGGCCAAATCGGCGGATCATCACGACCCAATTGATAGATATTCTCACCTTCCATAAAAGGTAAAATCTTATAGAACTGGTTCCAGCCACGACGAGTCGCCGCGCGGCAACAGGTGGTTCCACCATAAGCAGGTGGAGTTTCAATGTAGTTGTACCCGGACGGGTTGGGAGACCCTGAAGGTGTCACCGCTTCGGGGTCACCATCCATCGGTCCTTGTGGGTAGTGCTGGAAAGCACTCTCGTGATTCAACGAGGCCAAACCAATCTGCTTAAGATTGTTTTGACACTGCATCCGCCGGGCTGCTTCCCGAGCGGCTTGCACGGCTGGCAGCAAAAGGCCAACCAAAATCCCAATAATGGCGATGACCACAAGTAACTCCACCAATGTGAAGCCGCGGTGTCGCTGTCCTTGAATTCGCAGCATCCCTGTTTACTCCTTTGTCTACTGAACGTGGGAAAAATGAAATCGATTGCGGTGAATGCTTCGGGCAAGGCCAGCTCGAAGCGAGATAGCAATGGTATAACGAGCAATCGAATCACCTTCCATGTCACCAAACTTGAATTCGACTAAACTTCATGTTTAGAAAACATTAAGAAATGATTAGCAATGACAAGGTGCCATGATATGAGCCTTTCGCTAGGGGAAATTAGCCATCATTGGACGCACCCATGTAGCTGATGCAACGCAATTAAGATTCATAGTTTCTTAACAAGAGTTCCCGAACTCGGAACGGTCCTCGAGAAAAAAATAGCGGTTATAAAGATCGTGTGTGGATCGCTTTTCAATTTGCCGCAAACTGCTATACCCATAGCCGGCAGGTCTCTTATCCAAGAGCTTTAGAAACACTCCAGGAACCCCTCATGACCATCCAATCATCACCACCTTTTCGGTTGTCCTGTTCCCACATGGCGTCTCGCTTGGCGTTATCGCTGGGGATGGCCTTGGGTTTGTTGGGCACTGTTGATATTGCTCAAAGCCACGCGCAAGAAGAAGTAGACAACCCTGTATTCCGGAACTGGAAGGATTTTCCCGTAGGCTCGACAGTCAGCTATCGATCGACGACGAAAGCTGGCGAGAACTCGAACATTCAGGAGTTCACGCTGCGGTTAAAGGCAAAAACAGCAGATCGGATCACGATCGAGCGGCAACTGACTGCGATCATGCCCGACGGCACCCGACAAGAGTATCCCGCCATGACCTCCGAGAACGCCCGCATCTACCGACTGCCTAAGGGAGCGGAGCGGCCTGACCCAAATAAGCCCAAAGGCGTTACCGCCACCGGTGAAGAAGAACTAGAAATGCTCGGCAGAAAAATCAAAGCAAAGTGGTTCAAAGCCAAAATGCGAGTCGAAGCGGGTGACATGTTCACCCATTCTTGGTCGTCCGACCAAGTACCGGGCGGCTTAGTCAAGGCTGTGAATGAAACACCCGCCACGAAGAGCGTCAACACGGTCGAACTGATCGAGCTGAAGATTCCCGGCGAATCAAAGGAAAGCGATCAGTAAGTTCCCGCAGTGACCATCCGCATCGATGCCATCCGACTCCTGTGCTGCCACAGCATGGGAGTTTTTTCTTGCCCGCATGCAGCAACCTTCGCTGCCACGGTTCCATTTGAAATGGGCTTGCCCGCGGTCGTCTCGTTGTGATACACCCCCGGCGCAACATCCTTGACGCTGAGGGACCCATGCGTTCAGTCACAAAAAAGTCAACTTTGCTTTCCTTGCTCTCCACGCGCTGCTTGATTGCCTGCTCGTTGCTGATTGCTGCGGGGTGCCACGACGGCCCGATGTACGCCTTAAAGCAAGCGAATCCATTCTTCAGCATGCATCAGTGGCCTGCTGCCGAGCGTCTTGGCCCCACCGATCATCAGCGGGCCGAGGAACTGCGCACGTTAGTTGATCGCGTCGAGGATATGCCGCCGCGAGAACAGCAGCGCTGGATGGCTGAACTTGCGAAACTAATGGAACACGACGACAGCCCCCACATGAGGGGGCTAGCCGCTCAGGCGGCCGGGAAAGCGCAAGTCTCCGAAGCCTTGCCGATTATCCGCACCGCCTTGGATGACGACGACTTCAAAGTTCGCATGATCGCAGCGCGCGCACTGGAGACCCGTCGAGAACCCGCAGCTACCGAGATGTTAGTGGCTGCGGTCAACAGCGAAGCCAATAAAGATGTCCGCCTAGCAGCCATCAAGAGCTTGGGCAATCACCGCGGAGAGCCCGTTACCGACGCGCTCAAGCTGGCGTTGCAAGAACCCGAGTTGGCCTACCGCCACACATCAATTGCCTCGCTTCGCCAAATCACCGGCAAGGATGCCGGCGACAGTCCCGAAGCCTGGGTCGCGATGTTGGAAACCGGTTCCACGGATGCGGAAACGGAGCAGCAGCCAACGGGTTGGGGCGCACGATTGAGAAGCTTGTTCTAAGCTCGCGTGGTCAATTTGATCATGAGCAACCATCGCTCATAGTCGCAAATTCGACATGCCACCGTCGACACCGATGATTTGCCCGGTGATCCAGCTTGCTCGTTCGGACAGCAAGAACTCGGCCAGCGCAGCCACGTCATCAACTTCGCCGATTCGTTTGAGCGGATACTTCTCCGCCATCGCCTCACGTTTCTGCTCGCTAGAGAGAAAACGAGCAGCCAGGGGAGTGGCAGTGAGGGCGGGTGCGATGCAGTTCACGCGAATCTTCGGCGCCAACTCGGCGGCCAATGATCTGGCCAGGCCTTCGACAGCCCCTTTCGCGGCGGCCACCGAGGCGTGCATCGGCAATCCTTGGGCAACCGCTACTGTGCTGAACATCACCAATGAGGATGCTGGCGCGGCTTGCATTGCCTTCATACAAGCTTGCACACATTTGATCGCACCGACCGCATTCAAATTAAAATCAGCCACCATCGCGTCCGGCTTCAGTCCCCGCACGGGGCCCAAATTGATCGACCCCGGACAATATGCCAACCCATCAATCGCGGCAGGCAGTTGGCCTGGATCAAGCAAGTCGGTAGTGACGTCATGAGCGATGTGGCGAACGCCACTCAAATCATTTAAAAATTCTTTGGTACGCGACACCACCGTGACGTCCCCGCCAGCGGCCAATAATCGCTTGACGATGCCCAAACCGATGCCGTGGCTACCACCAACGACAACAAATTGTTTTTGATTCATAGGGAAAATTAGAATTTATCGAGTCCAAAACAGCAGAAACCATCACTAGTGTCTCCGTTCGTCAACCGTCGTTGGAGACGGCACCTATTTCCCGATCGTTGCAAAGCACGAAGATCACGCCGGCAACAAGAAAGTCTTTGGGGAGTAAAGACCGCATGGGTTCAATGAAACGAAAACGGCGAAAGAAGCTGAAGGCCGCATGGGCCGAGTTTCAGGCAACGCATCAACTGTCTGACGAGGATGTCAAACTCGCTCGTCAGACGGGGTATCTGATCAAGCGTTTTGAGGAGATGCTAGCCACCGAACCTGATGATGCCGAGACGTCTAAATCAGAGCGAATTCGCGAAGTCCATCACAAGTGGCAGGGAAATCTCTTAGCGCGTCGGGCAGATCTTGAAGCCGGTTTGATAACACCCAAGAAAAAATCGCCAAAGAAGGAAACACACGATGCCGCCTGGGCAGACGCCAAAAAAGTCTGCCGTTTGAACATGGAGGACATTCGCAAAGCCAAAGCGTTGGACATGAACCCGAAGACATTAGTCAAGAATGTTCCCTCACCCAGTCAGCCTTGGAAGGCGCCGGTCAAAATCTGGATTCAGGACTTATATGAGGAGCGATTTGGCTGGCAACCTGATATTAAGGATCCAATCAGCCTGAACACAGATCCCCAAGCCCCCGATCCCCAAGCCGAGCCCTAAGCGATTATTTCCTTGATCACTTCGCCAGCCACATCGGTCAAGCGAAATCTCCGCCCGTTGTACTTGTAAGTCAACTCCTCGTGATTAATTCCTAACAGATGCAAAATGGTGGCATGCAGGTCATTGATGTGCACTTTGTTATCGGCAGCTTTGTAACCAATCTCGTCAGCCGCCCCGTAATCGATTCCACCGCGCACGCCGCCTCCGGCCAACCAAGCACAAAAACAGTGGGGGTTGTGATCGCGCCCCGGTTTGGCACCCGTTTGTGCGATCGGCAATCGACCGAACTCGCCACACCAGACCACCAATGTCTCATCTAACAGACCGCGAGCCGCCAAATCTTGCAGCAAACCGGCGACCGGCTTGTCGGTCTCCCCGGCAAACTGGCGGTGGTTCCCCTCGATGTCGACGTGTCCATCCCAGGAGCGTTGATTCTCCATCCCACCGGAATAGATCTGCACAAACCGCACGCCCCGCTCGACCAATCGCCGCGCCATCAAGCATTGACGGGCAAAGTGATCACACCGTTTGTCGTCGACTCCGTAGAGCTCTTGGATGTACTGCGGTTCCGCGTCAATGTCGAGCGCTTCCGGAGCGGCCGATTGCATGCGGTAAGCCAGCTCAAAGCTCTCAATCCGTGCTGCTAACTCTCCCACAGCTTGATGTTGGTTCTGATGCATCCCATTCAGTTCTCGCAACAAGTTCAACTGGTTTCGCTGAGCCAGATCCGTCAATTGATCCGCTCGCGATAGGTTGTTGATCGGTTCGCCGCGAGGCTGCAAGTAAGTCCCCTGATAGGCACCTGGCAAATAACCGGCGCTCCAATTTGCAGCGTGACCTTTGGGTAAACCACGACCTTGCGGGTCACTCATGACCACGAAGCCGGGCAAGTTACTGCTCTCGCTGCCGAGCCCATAAGTGACCCAAGAGCCTACGCAAGGGAACCCCATCCGCGGCATCCCGGTGTTCATGGCAAACAAGGCGGGGGAATGATTATTGGATTCCGTATGACCCGACAGGATGAACGCCATTTTGTCCACATGTTTTCCCAGTTCGGGGAAAATCTCCGGCACCATTTTGCCCATTTCACCTCGAGGTGAAAACTTGAAGGGCGACTGCATCAGATTGCCCACCGAATGTTGGAAAAAGCCAGTGGTGTTCTTGAAAGTGGCATCAAAGTCGCGAATCGATTTACCGTTCCACTTGGTCAATTCAGGGCGATAATTCCAAGTATCCACCTGGCTCGGACCGCCGTTGATAAACACCCAGATGACTCGCTTTGCGGTCGCTGAAAAATGCCCTTGGCGGGGGGCTAATGGACGCAACGCGCGGTCATCCAATGGATCAGCCGCTGCAACCCTTCGGCCGCTCAACAACCCTTGCTCATGGAGCAACCCAGTCAAGCCGAGCAAGCCAAAACCACAGCCTGCGCGACTTAGAAAGCGACGCCGATCGAGCAACGATGAGAGTGTTTGCTCGCCGACTTGTGGGTGGGATTGAATCATCATATTTGTTCCAAGCAAACGTTCTTAGCAGCGATGAAAGTGTGCGTCATTTTATCATCCAATCGTCAATGGCGGGCGATCACGACAGATCAATATCCGGAAATCACTCTATGTAAATGAACTCGCTGGTACTCATCAGCATTTGACAGAAATCGACCAGGGCAGCGGTCTGGGCGTCCGCAATTCCCTGTTGACGATAGATAGAGGTCTGTTGGTCGAGGAACCGCTCAGCGAGAGCTGCTTCATCCCGAGTGGGCTGGCGAGCGAGGGCGAGCAGATAAGCGGACCGCAGCATCTCCTCGCGATTTTCCTTAGCAGGAATCCGTGCGGCGAAAGCCTTTGCCAGTTCACGTCCTTGTGGGCTATTGAGAAACATCAGTGCTTGCGGCGCACCCGTTGTGCTGGAGCGCTGACCGATGCTGACCAAATGCTCGGGCCAATCAAACAACATCATCGTGGGAATTAACTTACTGCGTTTTATAAAAAAGTAGATGCTTCTACGTTTCATATTTGGATCAAGGGTTCCCGGTCCAAACATGGTCCGGTCGAGCATGCCCGAAACGGCCAACATCGAATCGCGAACCGCCTCAGCTTCCAGCCGTCGCGGAGTCCAACACCAGAGCGTTTCATTTTCACGATCGAGCGTCGCACGCTGGTTATCATAAGCGGTTGACTGCATATAGACGCTACTGGTCATAATCAGATGATGCAGTCGTTTTAATTGCCAACCATGTTGGACCAGGTCATGAGCCAACCACTCGAGCAACTCGGGGTGGGTGGGAGGTTCCCCGGAAACTCCAAAATCGTTCGGGGTGGAAACCAGTCCGCGACCGAAGTGATGTTGCCAAACGCGGTTAACGATGACTCTCGCCACCAAGGCTCCGGCACCATGTTCCGCGTCGGTCATCCAGCTTGCTAAACTGGCTCGGCGAAAACTTTTAACGCTGGAACTCTCCGGGGGATCAACTCGCCAATCGCCCGCGTTGCGGTCGGCCGGCGTGAGCACTTGCAAAAAGCCGGGCTCAGCGACTTCTTGCTTCTGCCCCACGTCACCGCGATTGAGCACAAAAGTTTGCGGATAAAAATGGGGGAAACCACGACCATCCGCGTGATGCTGGAGCGGGGGCAAGCCCTCGCTGCTGATCATCGCCTTGGTCAATTCTCGCGGCGGTCCCCCGGCAATTAACTGCTGACACGCTTGCCGCAGTTCTACCCACTGGGGCAATGTCGTGGCGAACCACTCTTGAGCCGTCTGCCAGGCGGGAGAGGTACGATCCCCCGACTGCATGACAGTTTGCAAAGCGGATTGAATCTCGGCTGAGATCGATTCACCGCCGACAATCGTGGGCGCAGCGGGGTCGCTCGCCAGCGAGAGACGCAACCGCCCGATCGCGTGCTTTGTGTTGGGATGGTTGAACGTTAACTGCACGAATGCCATTTGAGCATCAGTGCTAACGATAGGCTTGGCGAACTCAAACACTGCCGCCTGATCTTGACCGATGCCACCCTGATCGACTGCCCAACCTGAGATGGGATCGTCATCGATTGACGCCAACACCGAGAGGGTTCCCGCGTTTTGCTGATGAGTGGCCGAGGCGCCGCTGAACACGATCGGCAGAGCACTAGCACCATCATCACCAGCAGTAACCGAGCCGACTTTGAGCTGAAGATCTCCGAGCGCGAAATTACCGTTATCGGCTCGCCCTGGACCTTGGTGTGGCAAAGATGCATCGCGCAGTGCTTCGAGCCGCAGTTTGTAAGCCGTGCCGGCGGGCCATTTCGCTTGAATCCGCAGCACCTCCTTAGCCGCTGGTGAACCGCTCGCCAGCCAAGACCCGTCGGGCTGTGGCTGGTAAACCGTTCCGGCGGTCGATTCCAGCTCGATCAGTCGCAACGTTTGCCAGGGCCCCGTGAGTTCCTGTGGCTCGTAGTCAGCGAGCCAAGCGGAGAACTTCGCGGGCAATTCGGTTTGCTCGAATTTAATCAGTGCCGCTTGCTTGGCCTCCAATTCACGCTGCCAAGCCAACTCCAGTTGCTGACTTTTTTCGGGCTCCAACTCCAGTTCAACTTCGCTGCGAATCGTGGTTGTAAAGGTCGCCGCGAAGCGATAGTAATCGACTGCGGGAATAGGATCGAACTTGTGGTCGTGACAACGGGCGCAGCCGACGGATAAGCCCAAGAAAGCCAGCCCGGTGGTGGTCACCATGTCATCCAGTTCGTCGTAACGGGCTGATTCGAATTCGGCTTCGGTCAATTGAGTGGGAAACACGCCAGCACCCAAGAAGCCTGTCGCCATCAATGCGAGTGGATTCTCGGGAGCCAACTCATCCCCGGCCAATTGCCACTGCAAAAACTTATCATATGGCAAGTCTTGATTAAGAGCCTTGATGAGGAAATCACGATAATGGTATGCGTGTGGCCGATCGTAGTCTTGTTCATAACCATGTGATTCCGCAAACCTAGCGATATCCATCCAGTGGCGCGCCCAGCGTTCTCCGTAATGTTCAGAAGCCAACTGATGATTGACAAAATTCGACCATGCTTGAGGATCACCTTGATTCGCCACGAAGTGTTCGACTTGCTCGGACGTGGCTGGCAAACCGTGCAGATCAAACATCGCGCGTCGCACCAACGTTCGCGGCTCGGCCAGCGGGTTTGGATGAACACCGATCATCTGCTGCCGGGCCAGAATAAAGCGATCAATCGGCGTGCGACACCACTCGGGCTCTGGGACACCGGGTATCGCCACCGGTCTCAGCGGCTGAAACGCCCAGTAGCGACGGTCAACGTCGGTCACCGACATCGACGCTGTTTGTTTATCTCGCGGTTGGTCGACAAGCGGACGGTCGTATGGCGCGCCCAAATCGATCCAACGGCGAATGCTATCGATGGCCGCCTCCGTCAGCCGTGGCGCTTGCAGCGGCATGTGGGGCTCGGCAGTGTGGGTAATCAGGTCGAACAAGTGACTATCCGTTGCCGTGTCGGCGACGTAGCCGCTGCGCATGAGCGCGGCACGTGTCGACAAATCAAAATCAGCTTTGACCGAGTTGCCACCATGACAATCTAAACAATTGTCAATCAACAGCTCGCGGACCTGCTCTTGAAACAGGCGAGTTCCGGCCCGCGCCCGTTGCACGTGATCGGCCGTGACAGCGACCACCGGCTTGGTCTCCGCAGACCGATTGGTAGTGGGCGGATCATCGGCGTCGGTGCTGCAGCACCAGCAAAACAAGCTGACGGAGCAAACAGCAAACAGAATGGATAATCTGGAATTCACGATTTCAGTTTCCCGAGCAGTTTTAGCCCCGAGGTTAGCCCCGAGGTTAGCCCCGAGTAATATCAACAAATAGCACTACAAAAACTTTGATCACCGCAAGCAACCGCAGATCATAATCGATTTCATGCTGCGAAAAGTAACTTTTCGCTTCGGAACTAGCGGTCGGTTAGCGGCTTCTTTTGCTACGCAAAAGGCGGAGCGAACGCTGCTCGCGCACAGCGAAGGACGAGACTTTTTCTTCGGCAAGCGGCTTGTTGAACGCTAAATGTTTTGCGAGAATCGCCGCGGGGGCTTCCGGGGTGCCGGGTATAGCTTCTAATGACTAGCAAGACCACGCCGCTGCGATGTAAAACGAAGGGATTTACCGTTTTTTGGCGGGTGTCGAATTCCTGGGCTAACGCCGCGACAGATTTCGCCGCGAAAAAGACAGCTCGGCAGGAGGAGTTGCCATTTATGGCAGGCTGAATGTTCGGCAACCCGTTGACAGGCGAAAAACATCGTTGTGCCGTGCGGCGAGTACATTTTTCACTATGTCAGCTGCGAGCAAGGAAACGACGATCGTCATGGAACCCTCTTACGAGTTCTTCTCTCGATTTGCCAAGATTCTCAATTCGGGCCAATCTCGCTCGGTAATTTTAGCAGGCAACATCCATGATTTGTTTTGGGATGGAGACGGTTACGTCCCGTTGATCCCGATGATCTGTAAACGCGCCCAGGTGAAACACCTGATTCAGTTGGTTTACGAATTGAACGGCCCGATACGACTCAACGAAGCGGACACGCGGGCCTTGCGTGATGCTTGGGTACATTGGAAGAGCGGCGTCGATGCGGACACGCTGATTTTGCGTGAGATGCGTTCCAAGGATAACCTCGCCGAACAGTTGCGAGCGGAGTTTGACCAATTCATGCTGTCATCGATTGGCAACTCGACGCAAGCGCTCGAATTCATGCGTCAGTTGACCATTTGTTCGCGGCATTCGCTGCGCGGTAGCTTGGTGATCATCATCGAAGCGGCCGATATGCTCTTGCCGGTTGGTAGCGGCGACGTTTCATCTTTGAATGATCGCCAATTGCGGCGAATCAGCATCGTCAACGATTGGTTCTGCGATCCTGAGTTCATCAACGGCACCGACTCGGTCTGCCTCGTTGCCGATTCAAGAAGCTTGATCCATCCCCGCGTGTCGCGTTTGCCGCAAGTGCTTTCCATCGACGTCCCGGCGCCCTCGACGGAACAACGCAAGCATTACGTGGAGGACTTTATCGCGACCAGTTCGCAGAAGCCCAGTTTGTGGTCGGGGACTCAGGAGTTGGCCGAATTTTGCGCGGGGTTATCATTGCACGCAGTGCGGCAATTACTAGTCGGCTCAGCCTATGCCAACGAACCGATCACCCCTGATCAAGTCATCATCAAAGTTGAGGAATTCATCCAGAGCCAACTCGGCGATGATGTGATTGAATTTAAGAAGCCTCATCACTTGCTTGACGCCATCGTGGGAGCGACCGATCTGAAAGCATTTTTGCAGCGTGAGTTGATTCCTCGCTTCAAAGCCAAGGGGGAACAAGCCTTGCCCGGGGCAGCGGTGGCAGGTCCGATCGGGGGTGGAAAGACATTTATATTCGAAGCGGTAGCGGCTGAACTGGATGTGCCGGTGTTGGTGCTCAAGAGCATCCGCAGTCAGTGGTTTGGCCAAACCGACGTCATCTTCGAACGGTTGCGGCGAGTCCTCGAGGCGTTGGAGAAAGTCGTCATTTTCGTTGACGAAGCAGATACTCAATTTGGTCGTGTCGACGCCGGTTCCCATCAGACGGAGCGGCGGCTGACCGGCAAGATTCAAGCGATGATGAGCGACCCGCGGTTGCGAGGCCGCGTGATTTGGCTGTTGATGACGGCGCGAATTCACTTGCTCTCGCCCGACATCCGCCGACCGGGCCGAGTCGGCGATCTGATTATTCCGATTCTAGACCCTGAGGGTGATGATCGCCGACAATTCATTCGCTGGATGTTAGGTCCGGTCAAACTCGCAGGGGAAGAACTGGACGCGTTGGTGAAAAAATTGGACGAGGAAATTTTGGAGGCTGGTTATTCAGCCGCTGCCTTTGCCGCCCTGCGCTCGCAACTAAAAGCGTTTCGCCCCGAGACGACCGAGAAGGTGCTGGAATTGATTCACGACATCATCGCGCCGGCGATCGGCCCCACTCGTCAGTATCAAACCTTGCAAGCCTTACTCAACACAACGCGAAGATGTTTGTTGCCGGGCGGCGATGTCACTCCCGAGCAGCGGCAGGATTGGGAGAGCCAAATCAGCCGCTTGGAAGCTCAGGGGGTGAGTTAAGTTGTCCAACACATGCGCTAAATCCTGTGCTAAATTTATCGGAATCTCCGACTTTTAGCGCCTTGAGTCGTTTTTGGCGGGGCCCTAGTCTACATCCCGCCAAACATTTTTTCACCATCACACGAACAGGGAATTGCCGATATGAGACGGTTACTGCAGGTATTCATGGCCTCGACGCTGGTAGCGTGCTTGACGTTGCCGACAGTCGCCCAAGAGCAGTTTTCGAAACTTGTCGGCCCCGTCCAAGTCGGCGCCGTGGCCGATCAAGCGACGCTGCAAATCCCCTTCATCACTTGGGGTGGGGACGTGGCCACCTTTCATGCCAATGGCGGGCTGCAAACAAAATCGGGCACGATCTTTGACGGCCTCGGACTAAAAGTGAACCTCACGGCGGGGGACGATTTCGTCCAACAAGTCCGCGATTACATGAGCGGCAAATCACCGTTTCTCCGCGGCACCATGCGGATGCTGGGACAGGCCAGCGAAGTGATCGGCAGTGACCCGCGCACCAAGCCGGTGACGATCCTGCAACTCTCCTGGAGTGCTGGAGACCACATCGTTGCCCGCAGTCAATTCAAAACGCTTAACGACCTGCGGCAAGATCAAAAGAAAGTTAAGATCGCTTGTCAACAAGGCGGCCCGCACGTGGGACTCTTGTATGACGCTTTGGATGCTGCCGATTTGTCCCGCGAAGATGTTGAAATCGTTTTCGTGAAAGACCTGACCGGCCCCGACGGTCCTGCAGATGCTTTCCGCAATGATCCCAGCATCGACGCTTGCTGCGTGATCACACCGGACATGATCGGCTTGACCGGCGGGCTTGACTCAGAAGGCACTGGCGCAGAAGGCAGTGTCGAAGGGGCCCGCGTGTTAGTCTCGACGCAGAACATGACCCGCTCGATCGCAGACGTGTATGTGGTTCGCTCCGATTGGTATCAGGCCAACACCGAAACTGTCAAAAAATTTGTCGCCGGCTATTTGGCCGCCACGAACGAAGTGGTGGAAATGCGAGCCGCATTTGAAAGCACCCAAAGCATGTCGGCCGAATATCGAGCGCTGCTGACGCAAAGCCAATCGATCTTTGGTGAAGAAGTACTGCCAACTCTGGAAGTCGACGCCCATGGCTTACTGCTGGACTGCCGCTTCGTCGGTCTGCCAGGCCAAATCGCCTTCTTCAAGCAATCGGGCAACCTCAGCGGCTTCGATGCCAAGCTCACCGCCACCCTCGATTTGGCAACGAAGTGGGGCTATGCAAAAACGCGAAACGGCTTCGATGCGAATTCGTTCGACTACGCCGAAATCGCCAAAATCGCTGGGATCGAATACAAGGAACCGGCCAAGAAGCTGCAAGCCGAGAGCCTTGAGATGTTCCCGGATGACGAGTTGGATTCCGATACGATCGTCAGCTTTACGATCAAGTTTGAACCGAATCAAACGGAATTTTCCGTCGATCGTTATGGAACCGAATTTCGTCGCGCCCTGCAATCGGCCAGCACCTTTGGCGGCGCCGTTGTGGTGATTCGCGGACACTCCGATCCGACAAAGACATTGGTCAATCTGATCAAAGCTGGTAGCGCCAAAGGATTGATCACGCGTAACGGCACGAAGGGCAATTACCAGTATTTCCTCAAGACTGATCGTGGAAGTCAGCGGTTGGATTTGGAACAGACGGAAACTCTAACGAAGTTGATTCAGTCGGGTGCTTTCGAGGGAGCCGGTGAAAGCCCCATGCAGACGATGCAAGCCGCCATGAATCTTTCGCTCTCGCGAGCCGACGCGGTCAAGAAAGCGATCGTCGAATATGCCGAGAAGAATGATATTAACGTCAACCTCGCACAGTTAGCACCCCAAGGAGCCGGGATCAGCGAGCCGGTTATTTCGAAACCCGAATCGATCGAGGATGCCTTGCAGAACATGCGTGTCGAATTCCGCATCGTTAAAGTCGCTGCTGAAACCCTCACTGACTCCGACTTTGACTTGTAATTCGGTACCCAGCGTCCCCTATTTAACTCACTGTCGCACTTCCGCAGGTCGAACATGTCCAGAACCAATCGCTTAGCACTGTTTCCGTTACTTTTTTGCCTGTTGGCAGCTGAAGCATCGGCGCAGCAAAACGTCGTGATCGTGCTGGACGATTCCGGTTCGATGGAGGCGACTATTCGCAACACACCATCGTTGCAGAAAATGGCCGCCGCCAAGTCGGCAATTGGAACGGTGCTGCAGCAATTGCCCAGCGACGCCAATGTGGGACTGGTCGTGCTGAATCGCCCGCAAAACCCCTGGGTAATTCCCTTCGGGCCACTCGACAAATCGCAGGTTGTTCAACAAGTGAACAACGTGCGAGCCTCGGGGAGCACACCCTTGGGCCAACATATGAAAGTTGCCGCAGATGCTTTGCTGGAAGCTCGCCTCAAGCAATTCTACGGTACCTACAAGCTGCTGATCATCACCGACGGAGAGGCTGGAGACGCCTACTTGGTCGAACAATACCTGCCGGAAATTCAAGCTCGCGGTATCGTGGTCGATGTCATCGGGGTCGATATGCCAGGTGAACACAGCTTGGCTAAACGAGCAAACAGCTATCGCAAGGCCGATGATCCCGATTCGCTGCAACAAGCAATCTCATCGGTATTGGCCGAGACGGCAAGCGACGATGGGGATGCGGCGGTCAGTGATTTTGAATTGCTCGAAGGCTTCCCCACGGAACTCGCTTCGGCGGCCATCAGGGAACTTTCAACACCCAGCAATTTACCCATCGGCGGTGCGCCGGCAGCAAACAGCAATCCAGGAATCGCGAATCCGCCGATGGCGAGCGGATCGACGCCCATGAACACAGGCGGAGGAGCCAAGCAGGGGAATGGGCCATCGCTGATCGTCATCCTGGCTTTCCTGCTGATTCCCGTGATCATCGTCGGACGCGCGATCTCGAAGTTTTCGTCTCGCTAACGTCGGCAGCTCAAGCAAGTCCATCAAGAAATTGACTGTTTATAAATAGCTCGTCGAAAAATCAACTGTTCAGAATAATGCACCTCATTCCCACCCAGGAGGCATCAAGTTGTCAAAAGGAAAGCTAGTCGCTGCTTGTCTGCTATGGGTGATGATACTTGGTGTCGGTGTGCTGACTTGGAAACTGATCTTCCGGCCAGCAGTCGAGCAAGCCGAGAGCGAGGAACAAGCTGCGCAGGCAGCGGCGGAAGCCGACGAGGCGCGCCGGCGGTTACAGCAAAGCAGCTCAGACTCCCGCTATAAACACACGGTCGATTTCCAACTTGATTCGTTCAGCGGCTATGCCGTGCTCCGCAGCGACAACTTTCGCACGCAGCTTTCCAAAGCTGGAATTCGGCTAAACCTGAAAGATGACGGAGCCGACTATACGGCTCGACTCGCGGCTCTAAAGAATGGTGACGCCCAACTCGCCTGTTTTACCATCGATGCGTTAATTAAAACCAGCGCGGAGATGAACGACATGCCGGCCACGATTATCGCCGTTATCGACGAGACCACCGGCGCCGATGCGATTGTGGCCTACAAAGAAAAAATACCCAATGTCGATGCGCTCAATGATCCCAACACCCGCTTCATCCTAACTCCGAACTCACCCAGCGAAACACTGACGCGGGTTGTGATGAGCCGCTTTGATCTCGACAAAATCGGGACGCGACCATTCACCGAAGTTGGAGATGCCAGCGAAGTCTTTACCAAGTATAGGAATTCCAAGCCGGCAGATTTGCACGCTTATGTGGTGTGGGAACCCTTCGTTTCGCAAATGCTGGCGAACCCAGCGATGCACGTCGTCGTTGACAGTTCTCAGTTCCCCGCCACGATTGTCGATGTGATCGTCGCCAGCCGCGACTTTGTGCTGAAAAAACCAGAAGTGATGGAGGATTTTGTCAAAGCCTATCTAACCTCAGTCTACGAGTTTCGAGATCGCTCCAGCATGTTGCAGCTTATCCAGGCTGACGCGAAAGCCAATGATTCCCCGCTGACTGCGGAGCAGGCGGAAACATTGGTAGACGGTGTGTGGTGGAAAAATACGCAAGAGAACTTGGCACATTTCGGCTTACTCAACGATAAATCACTGCCATACCTCGAAGACGTGATTACCAACTTGATTGACGTCCTGCAGACAACCGGTGGCATCCAGCGGGATCCCTCAGACGGAAAAGCCAATCTTTGGTTTTACTCCAAGGTGCTGGAAAACATCCGCGATTTTCATCCAGGCGACCAAATCGAGACGGTTCGTGATACGCGACTGCCTCCGCTGACGGAGCAACAATGGGGTCAGCTGTCGAGCGTGGGAGTCGCCAATGTGCCCAAACTAGTTTTCCCCCGCGGGACGGCCACCTTGACGGCTCGCAGCAAGTCGACGCTCGACAAATTGGCCAACGACTTGAACGCCACACGCCTATATGTGGCGATTGTCGGTGATGCGTCGAGGCGAGGTAATATCGAACAAAATCAGCAAATCGCCATCCGTCGCGCCCAGGTCGCTCAAGATTACTTGATCAGCCGGGGCGTCGACAAAAACCGAATTCGCGCGGTCGGTAGCGAGCCCAGCGGTAACACATCTGTCACGTTTAAGCTGGGGCAGTTACCTTATTGAAAATTCAGCTGTGGCGGCTCACGCAAATTTCCAACGCGAGCCAGAGGATCCCTGATGATGTTTGAATGATGGACAAAGTCCGCAAGAAAGTGCTGCTCGATTTATTCGCTTCCCCATGGTCGATCATTCCGATTGCCGGCGGGCTGAGCGCGTGGATGCTATCGTGGGGCGTCGACGGCAGCTTGGCTTTGAACTTGGCTGGTTTGGTTGGAGTCATGGGTGGTGTGGGAGTGCTGGCGACACGCTTGATTTTCGGCCTTGAAAAAATCACCGAGGATGCGTTCACCTACTTGAATGCCCAACAGCAACTGGAGCAGGAGCGCAAGTTGGACGATTTGACCGAGCGGCTCTCGGGCGATGACGACCCCAACACGGAAACCTACCTCTCCGATCTGAGAACCCTGTACAAGAGTTTTGTCGAGGACGTTGAAAAAGGTCAACTCTCCGGTGCGGTGCGACCCGTGTTGGCTCAAGTCCAACGTTTGTTCATGGCCGCCGTCAAGCACTTGGAATACTCGCACGAATTGTGGGCTCGAGCCTGCAAGCTGCAAGGTTCCGCCAAACATAAATTGCTCGAGGAACGGAGACGAGTCATCCAGGAAGTTGCCGAGACAATCGATCACCTGGGAACTTCAATCCAGCAATTCCACACTTTTCGGTTGCAAGATTCCGATTCCGAACTGAGCAAATTACGAGAAGAACTAGACGCTACCATGCAGGTGGCAAAACGAGCCGAAGAACGAGTCAGTGGCCTGGGACGCAAAGTCGATCTCAGCGCCCAAGAGTTTGAGTAAGTGCCTATCCGAGAGTCGTTTGAGGCTGCAGCGGCGGCAGCAGTTTCTCGCGGTTTTCGGATAGCCACTAAAGTATCAACATTTTCAATAATACTGGAGACGAACATGTTTGGAGCGATCGGCAAGTATGCGCGAGCCTTTTTGTATTTAATTACCTTTCGGATTAACAAGGCCAGTGAAACGCTGCGGATGAACCCAGGTGTGATGAGTGCCAACTACGACCGCATCATCCAAGAGAAACGCGGGCGAATCAACCAATATAAAGATGCTATCGCCTCCATGATTGCGCAAGAGGAAAGCAAAAAACAAAAACTGACCACGCTCACCAGCGAAATCGAAAAATTAGAAAAACTCAAATCGGGAGCAGCCGCCAAGGCTCGCAAGGTTGCGATGCGGCTGGGAAATGATCCGGTGGCCGTCAAAGCCGATCCCGAGTATCAACGTTGCCAAGCAGCATTCAAAGACTTCAGCTCGACGCTGGCCGAAAAACAGCAACGGGCCAACGAAATTGATGCCGATTTGAACGCCCTGGTAGACAATATCCAAGGTCATAAAGTTAATATCCAGAGCCAGATGCGAGACCTCGAACGGCTGGCCGAAGAAAAGCACGATGCGGTGGCTACTGTGTTGTCGGCGACCGAGGAAAAGCAGATCGCCGACATGATGACGGGGCTGGCCGAAGATCGCACCTCAGAAGAACTTCGCGAACTGCGCGAGCTGCGCAACAAAGCGGGGGCGTCGGCTCGCATGAGCCGGGAGATTGCTGGCTTGGATACCAAACGTGACGAGGAGGAATTCATGGAGTTCGCCCAAGCGAGTGAAGCGAATGATGAATTCGATCAATTGATCGGGTTGGCCGCTCAGGCCGAAGAGACGACGCCGGTCGTCGAGCGTACGCAAATTCCCGAACAGTAACTTGGCACAGTGATTAGCTGGACAATTCACTAATTTTCTAACACACACTAAGGACTTTCAGCAATGAAGTATCTCACATTTCAATGTCTTATCCTTGTCGGCTTGCTGGCAACCAACGGCTGCGGTTCAAAAGAAGAACCTGCAGCGGCAACTGTGACAACCAATACTTTGGCCGCCGAGGGAACTCCCGAAGTTTTCACCTTGGCCTGGAGCGAGTACCCCAGCTGGTCCGTGTTTGGTGTTGCCGATGAACTTGACTTGATCAACGGCGCAGAAGGAGAAATGGGTAAGTTTGAAGAGCAATACAATGTTGACATCGTGCTCAACGAAGCTCCCTACGATACTTGCTTGAACCTCTTCACCACGGGCAATTGTGACGCGGTCTGCATGACCAACATGGATGCCCTGATTGTCAGCCCCGGTCGCGACGGCGTGGCTATTTTACCGACCAGCACCAGCAACGGTGCCGATGCCTGCATCGTGGCCGGGATCAGCACCTTGGAAGAACTCAAAGGGGTTGAAACCTACGGCCTGAAAGGCACCGTTTCCGAGTACGGCTTCGTCCGAGGCCTGGAAGCAATGGGAGAAGATCCCAGCGAGTTTAAATTCAGCAATCAAGACCCCGCCACAGCCGCGCTCGCAATGGCTCAAAACCAAGAAACGCACAAAGCGATCATGGTTTGGAACCCGTTTGTGCTGCAAACACTTAATGACCGACCCGATGCGAAAGTTCTCTTTGACTCCAGCAAAATCCCTGGGGAAATTGTCGACATGGTGGTCGTCGGCAAAGACGTGCTGGAAAAGAAAGGTGGGAAGGCTTTTGCCCAAGCGATCATCGCCACATTCTATGAAATGAACAAGGAAATGGCGAAACCCGAAACCGGCGACAAGGTGTTGGTCGAGCTCGGTAAGAAGTTCAGCAGCCTGGGGCTGGAAGACATGAAAACGGTTGTCAAACAGACCCAGTTTTACAGCGATGCCGACCAAGGGCTCACGCTGATGACGGGCGATGAGTTCAAGCAAACGATGCAGACGGTCAACAAGTTTTGCACGGATCAGGAACTAGTCAGCGACCCGCAGTATGGTTTTGGCGACGAAACGGGCAAGCAACTATTGTTTGATCCTTCCCACTTAGAAGCATTCAAAGCGGGCAAATAAGTGATTCGAACTTCCATTTCTCGACGCTCGCGGTTGCTGCTGGGTTTAGCCGGCTGCGTCACCTTGCTAGTTGCTTACACCGCGTTGGCAGAGTGGCGTCAAGCTACACGCCGGAGTGAACAGCAAGCGGTTGCCGTGACTGAGATAGCCAGCTTGGCTGCCATCGAGGACCGGTCAGCCAAGCAGCAAGCCGAACTTGAGAAATGGCAAAGCATCGCCGAGCAACCCGATGCGGTAGATCGCTCAATTCCCACTTGGGGCGTGCTCTACCGCGAGGGCTGGGTGCGGGCGACGAGTGAGCAAGGTAGTTTCGTCCGCAAAGAAATCTGGTTGCTGCAAGATTTCTTTGTCTCCGGCAAACGATTATTCGTCGGCCTCTTGGTGGGAATTATTTGCTCGGTCGTGGTTGGGATCTTAATGGGATGCTTCGATCGCATCGATGCTTTCCTACTGCCCCCTTTCGCGTTGTTGGCAAAGGTGCCAATGACAGGTGTGATTCCAGTTTTTCTAATCTTGGTTGGAACCAGCTTCGAGATGTACATTGCTATGATTCTGGCCGGCATGGTCCCCACGCTGGCGCAAGGCATTTCGGCAAATGTAAGAAAAGATGTTCCCGAAGAGCTAATTTACAAAGCTTATACGCTAGGTGCGAGTCAATTCGAACTGATCTACGAGGTGATTTACCGACAAGTCTTGCCCCGCGTGATCGATGCGATCCGTTTGCAAATTGGCCCAGCAATTGTGTTCTTGATCGCTGCCGAGTGGATGGCCGGGACGGGTGGCGAGGGGATCGGCTATCGACTGCGAATTTTCTATCAGCGAGCCGACATGACCGTCGCCTACGTGTATTTATTTCTGTTGAGCTTGTTTGGCCTGTTTGCGGACTACGGCCTGATCTGGTTGCGACGTAAACTTTGTCCTTGGTTCGGCGAATAAGGCATCAGCAATGGTAGCAAGATCAGATGACGTGGTGCTGGAGTGTCGCGGAATTGGACACGCCTTCGGTTCCAATAAGGTGCTCAATGAAGTTTCCTTTTCGATTGGCCGGGGCCAAATCGTGGCTCTGGTCGGCCCCAGCGGATGTGGTAAGTCGACGCTCCTCCGGGCGATTCTAGGGACTCATCCAGCCGACCGAGGTGAGGCCATCATGGATGGCAAACCTTATCGTTCGCCCAGTCGAGATCGTGGCATCGTCTATCAAAAGTACTCGCTTTTTTCCTTCCTAACCTGCGAGCAAAACGTCGCGTTTGGATTGAAACTCGATTCCACAACGACCGCTTTTCGGGTGTTTCAATTTTTCAAATGGAAAAAATTACAGGACCAGCAATTAGCCGACGCCCGCCAACTGCTCAAGGACGTCGGCTTGGCAAACGTCGAAGGAAAATACCCAGAGGAACTCTCCGGAGGGATGCGGCAACGGGTGGCTTTGGCGCAAGCGTTGATCATGCGGCCCAGGTTGTTGTTGCTCGATGAACCATTCGGTGCCTTGGATGAAGCGACGCGGGAAGATCTCCAGCTGATGCTACTGAACCTCTATGCGGACAACCAAAAAGCTCGCGACGCCGGAGAAAAGCCACCGTACACAATCTTGATGGTCACGCACGAATTGAACGAAGCGTTGTACGTCAGCGACCGTGTGTTGGGACTCTCCCAGTACCACGCCGGCGGTAGCGAGGGCGCCACGATTGTCTATGACAAGCCGGCACCCATCTTCCTGCCGAATTCTCCCAAAGACGAGGGGAATTTCATTGCGCAACGGGAAGAATTGCTCAAAGCGGTGTTTTCCAAGGAGATCATTCAGAACCACAAGGAGTATGTCACCTTCTGGGAAGAGCATGAAAAGATGCTCGTTAACGAAGCTTAACGGCGATTGTTGGATCGTTGCGAGCCGGTTATGGTAGGTGTTTTCCCACCTAACGCTGGTCACGGCGAGATGAACTTCAATCTAGCTACCACCACAGGCCGATTCATCGTGGGCAGAACTGGCAACAGCAACCCCGTGCGGCCACGAACAAATCTGTTGGTAGCCTGTGGTTTGCTATTTGTGGGTTTTCCACTTACTTGTTCGCTATTTGCCGGCTGTCGCCCGAGTGATTCTGAGGGTGCTGTGGAGCTGCGTCTGGGGCATGTTTACGAAGTCAACAGTCCCACCCATCGTTTTGGCACTTCACAACTCAATGATCAATTAGCGAAGACTAACGTCGATCTACGCGTCAATGTCTATCCAGCTGGACAACTTGGCAGCGAAGCCGAGTTGCTGGAACAGTTGGTCGCCGGGGAGATTGACTTAGCCATCGCCGGTCCGTCATTCCTGGCGATGTGGCATCCGCCGCTGGGCGCGTTTGACGCCGCGTATGTATTCACCGACCTTGACCATATGCAGCAAGTCGCCGACGGTCCCTTGATGGCACCCCACTGGGCAGCATTGCGTGAACAGTTTGGGGTTCGCGTGTTGGCGACTTGGGCTTACGGAGTTCGCCACATCACCGCCAATCGTCCGTTGCGACATCCTGATGATCTAGCCGGTTTTCGGCTGCGGATGCCCGGGGCCAGGGTCTGGCAAGAGTCGGGGGCCGCTTTAGGAGCAAGCCCGATGCCGATGTCATTCTCAGAAGTCTACATGGCCTTACAGCAGGGCATTGCCGACGGCCAGGAGAATCCCATCCCGGTGATTCATTCGATGGGCTTTCACGAAGTGCAGAAGTGCCTGGTGTTAACCGGCCACATTCAATCATCCATTCAAGTGCTGATCAACGAGCGTTCCTGGCAGCGACTCGACGGCGAGCAACAGCAAGCCTTGCTCCGCAGCGTCCAAGCACTGGGCAGCCAAGTCGTGGCTGGCATCGAACAGCAAGAACGCGAGTTGTTAGCTGCCTGGCGAAAAGATGGCACGATGGAAATTATCGAAGATGTAAACGTGGAGGCTTTTCGACAGCGGGCTCGCGATTACTTTGCCGAGGGCTTTGCCTTCAGTGAACTATACGACCAGATAGCCACGGCGGCGGAAGAACCTGCTGAGGGAGAGTTGTGATGCATCGAGGCTGGAAAGATACGGCGGAGATATGGCTGACGCGTTTGGTGCGGGCTGAACAGCTTATCGCCGTCTGTTTGCTGTTGGTTGTCTTGGGGGTGATGGGAGCTCAAGTATTCGCCCGGTATGTTTTCCAGACGCCACTTTCGTGGAGCGAAGAAATTGCTCGGTTCGCAATGATCTGGTTGACCTTCATCGCCGCCAGCTTTGTGCTGGCTCGCAATCAGCACATCGCGGTCGATTTACGAAGCACGGCTAGCCAGGACGAGAGCGCCAACCAAATTTCAGAGGCAACTGGTGACGTGCCTTGGCGATGGTCGCTAACAGCTCTGATCTCGCTGATCATCTTGATCACCTGTTTGATGTTGTTAATCGGTGGTTTGCCTTTCGTGTTGCGGGTCTATCCAGTTGGCTCGCCGAGCACGGGCATTTCGAAAAGTTATTGGTACGGAGCGGCCAGCGTCGGCTTAGCGTTAATGTCGCTGCACGCGTTCGCGAATTTTTTGGGCCTCCGCATTAAACCCGCCAACCCCGCCTCATCAACTTCCCAGCCAGGATAGATCTCGTGACGTTATTGATTCTATTGCTGGGCATGATCGTGCTGTTGGCGATCCGCGTGCCGGTAGCTTTCGCGATGCTCTTGCCCTGTTTGGGTTACGTCGTTCTAGCTGAGGAGATTTCGTTAGGGATCGCGATTCAGCGGACCGTTGCCGGGGTCGATAGCTTTCCGTTGTTGGCGGTCCCGTTATTTATCATGGCTGGTTATTTGACGAATGCAGCCGGGTTTGCCGATCGTCTCTTTCGTTTGCTGCGATGTTTGTTTGGACGCATTCCTGGCAGTTTGGCCTATGTCAACGTCAGCAGCAGCGTGATGTTTTCTTGGATGAGCGGTGCGGCAATCGCGGATGCGGCCGGGTTGGGAGCGGTGCTGGTCCCGGCCATGCGCAAGTCTGGCTATGACACCGGATTTTCGGTCGGTTTGACCGGAGCTTCCTCAATGATTGGGCCAATCATGCCGCCAAGCATTCCGGCCATCATTTACGCCGTGACTGCGGGAGTGTCGGTGGGGGGCTTATTTTTTGCCGGTGTGTTTCCAGCCTTGTTGTTGGCAAGCCTGTTGTGCATTCACGTTTTTTTTCATGTGCGGCGGTATCCACCCAACCCCGAAACGAGCAACGATCTCGAAACCCCGGACTGGCTTCCCGCACTACTCGCGGCACTACCGATCTTATTGACACCGGTGATCATTCTAGGAGGGATTTTGGGAGGTGTGTTTACTCCCACCGAAGCTGCGGCGGCGGCCGTGATGTACATGATTTTGCTAGGCTTTGTTTATCGAGCCTTATCGATCCGCAAACTACTGGACGTCCTGTTGCAGACTAGCGCCACCACGGGGGTGATCATGTTTATCGTGGTCGCGGCGAACCTCTTTGGCTGGATTATCGCTCGTGAGCAAGGGCCGCAGATGGTCGCCGACAGCTTACTGCAATTAACCGACAATCCACTTGTGTTCTTATTGTTAGTGAATGTTTTCTTGTTGGTTGTGGGGATGCTGCTCGAGCCGACCGCCGCGTTGCTGATCTGCGTGCCGGTGCTGCTGCCCGTTGCTGTTCATTTTCAAATCGATCCCTTGCATTTGGGAATCGTGATGATTTTGAACTTGGTGATCGGATTGTTGACACCGCCAATCGGCTTGGTGCTTTACGTTCTCGGCTCGGTCACGGGAGTCAGTTTGCCCGTTGTTATTCGCGGTATTGCCCCTTTCTTGGTGCCGCTGTTCGTGACGTTAGCCGTGGTGACATTTTTCCCTGCCATCAGCCTCTGGTTACCAGCTTGGCTGGGAATCTAAGCACCTATAGGTTCTAAGTGCTCACCAGTCGCTGAGCGGGCCCGAACCGCGATTCAGTAATTCGAACTGCTGGTCACAAAAACGGTCGGTCATGCCAGCTAAGTATTCACCGACTGCAGGTTGAGTACCGATGCGTTCACTACGCTGGCGAAACCGTAATGGCAATCGTTGGGGTTCACGCACCAGTTCACAGAAGAGCGATTCCAACCGTGCTTCCGCCGCGCTGCGGACGTCTAACAAGCGGGGATGGCGATACACTCTGGCGAAGAGGAATGATTCCAGCTCCTGCCGCTCACCGGCCAAGGTGCTGGAATTAACGAGTCGCACCCCCGCCATGCTGACTTCGTCGCTGCGCCGCGCCATGAAAGGCACGAGCTGTTCCAGCGCGTTTTGAATAAAGTCACCGACTTGAAGATCGATCAATTCGTGCACAAGTGCGGGGCGTAACTTGGTGGGGGGCAGGGTGCCAAAACGCCGCCGAATTTGTTTGAGCGCTCGACGGACAATTTGCAGCTTGCCCAACTCTTCCATACTCAACAAACCCATTTGCACCGCGTCGTCGACATCGTGTGCGTCATAGGCCATCGAGTCGGCAGCATCGACGACTTGGACTTCGAGAATCGGCGAATCTCCCCGCGCCGCCCCCGCTTTGTCGGCGCGGAAACCTTGCCCGGAGAGCACCTCGGCAGACAAATTCAGCCCTGGGTTGCCGGAGAATCTCTGTTCTAACTCCTCAACAATCGTGAGGGCGAACTGGTTGTGCGAAAAACCGTGATGGTCACGCAAGCAGGCCGCCAACACATCCTCGCCACAATGACCATAGGGTGGGTGCCCGATGTCATGCATCAGTGCCAACGCTTCGACCAAATCTTCGTTCAATCGCAACACGCGGGCGATCGTCCGCGCCACCGAAGCAACTTCAAAGGTGTGGGTCAGACGCGTGCGATGGTACTCCCCCATATCTCCGGTGAAGACCTGCATTTTTCCCGACAAGCGGCGGAAAGCGCTGCAGTGGAGAATCCGGTCCCGGTCGCGTTGGAAAGGACCACGATAGGGGTGGGGCGGTTCCGGATAGCGGCGGCCGGCGGTATCGCGGCTAAACGTGGCGTAAGCGGCCAACATCCAAGGCTCGCGATCGAGCCAACTGGCGGGCTGCTGGAAATTGTGCTGTGGAGGCAAACCGGCAGGCAGAGACGCTGAGCCCGCTGGCCCAGAGCCTGCGGCCCGGTCAGAACTGGAAGACCAATCGTGCTTTGCGGTTGTCATGGAATCCGTTGCGGCGGTCATAGATCGGCGGTACGCTGGGCTCTCTGGCCGTTTCTGGGCCTTTCTTGATTTCCTTCTCAGGCATTGTAGGTTGTGATTAGACAAGCGGACACGGCAACTGCGACAAACTCTCAAATTTGCGATCGACCGGTTATTCGGATTCACGGGGCTCGGGTGCACAATTTACGCGACATTAGCGTCGATTTGCCCCGCGATGCCTTGACTGTCATCACCGGGGTTTCAGGCAGCGGCAAAAGCTCTTTGGCGTTCGACACGCTTTACGCTGAGGGCCAACGGCAATATATCGAAAGTCTTTCCACCTACGCACGACAGTTCTTAGACCAACTGCCACGCCCCGATGTCGACCACGTGGAAGGGCTCGAACCGACTCTCTGCATCGACCAGAAACCGGGCAGCAACAACCCCCGCAGCACGGTCGCGACGGTCACTGAGATTTATGACTACTTGAGATTGCTGTTTGCTCGCGGAGGCCAGCCCCACTGTCCAGAATGTCAGCAGCAAATTTTGCAGCAAAGCCCCGAACAGATCATCGACTCGCTGCAACAGTTCGAGCCGGGCACCAAACTCATGCTGCTCAGCCCGCTGGTGCGTGGCCGCAGGGGCAAACATCAAGAAGTGTTTGCCGAGATTCTCAAAGCCGGTTTCACGCGTGCTCGCGTCAACGGGAAACTCTATCCACTCGACGAACTACCTGAGTTAACCCCCAGCAAATACCACACGATCGAAGCGGTGATCGACAGAATTATCATCCGCGAGGGTGTGGAAGACCGACTGGCGGATTCCATTCGCTTGGCGCTGCGCTATGGCAAAGAAGTTTTAACCGCCGTTTTTCAACTTCCGGGAACTGCCGAGTGGGACGAACGTTTGCTCAGCGCGCGGTACGCTTGCCCTAATTGCGAGCTTAGCTTCGAGGAACTGGAGCCTCGCAGCTTTTCTTTCAACAGCCCCTACGGTGCTTGTCCAGCCTGCGACGGGATGGGGCGGGTCGAGCAATTCGATGGCGACCTAGTCATTCCCAATCAAACACTACCTCCGAACTCCGGAGCCTTTGCTGCTTGGCGGGGAGCCACCAAGAAATGGCGAGATTTGCTGCGTGGCAGCGTGGAACCGTTTCTGGAAACGCAGGGATCGAGCTGGGAGACTCCTCTGCAGAACTTATCTGCGGCGAACTACACAAAGTTGTTACATGGAAGCACCAATTGCGTCGGCCTGATGGGTTTGCTGGAGGCGGAATGGGAGGGTAAGTGCACGGAAAAACGCCGAGAGCAATTAACCCTCTTCCGTTCGCAGTTGGAGTGCCAATCCTGCGGTGGAGGGCGCCTGCACGCGGCCGCTTTGGCGGTCACCGTGGGAGGCTTAAACATTCAACAAACAACCGCCCTTTCGACCGACCAGGCGCTGGAACATTTTCAGTCGTTGCAACTGACCGGCATGGCGGCGACGGTCGCCAAACCGTTAACGGCGGAAATCGAAAAACGACTTCGTTTTTTGCTCCACGTGGGAGTCGAATATTTAACCCTGGATCGGCCAGCCGATAGCCTCAGCGGAGGCGAGCTGCAACGCGTGCGGTTAGCGACCAGCATCGGTTCGGGACTGGTCGGCGTTTGTTACGTATTGGATGAGCCTTCGATCGGCCTGCACCAACGCGACAATGATCGACTGATCGAAGCCATTCGCAACCTGCAGCGAGCTGGCAATACGGTGGTCGTGGTTGAACATGATGAAGCGGTGATTCGCGCGGCTGATTGGTTAATCGACATGGGCCCCGGAGCGGGACAACATGGTGGTCAAGTCCTGGCGGTCGGGTCGCCACTGGAGGTTGCCGCCAATCCCCTTTCGGTTACTGGTCGTTACCTCTCGGGGCAAATCAAAACCGGGACGCCACGCGAGCTGCGCGAACCTCAACCTAATGCATGGCTTAGCCTTCGGGGCGCATCGCTGCACAATCTTAAACATGTCAATTTAGAAATTCCGCTGGGCCTGTTAGTGGGCATCACGGGGGTCAGCGGCAGCGGCAAAAGCTCATTGATCGTCGACACCTTATACCCTGCCCTGCAGCGTCAACTGGGACTCGCCGCACCCAAGCCGGGACCATTCGATTCGCTGCAAGGCTGGGAAACCATTAACAAAATCATCGCCATCAATCAAGCACCGATTGGCCGCAGCCCCCGCTCCTGTCCGGCAACTTTCACTGGCGTGTTTGATGAGATCCGCAAAGTGTTTGCTGCCACACGGGAGGCGAAACAACGTGGCTTTACGGCCAGCCGCTTTAGTTTTAACGCTGCTGCCGGGCGTTGTCCCCAATGCCTGGGACAAGGTCTAGAAAAGATTGAAATGAACTTTCTTAGTGATCTGTTTGTGACCTGCAGCCTGTGTGGTGGCAAACGCTTTAATCAGCAAACGCTGCGAGTTCGTTACAAGCAGGCCACGATTGCCGACGTGTTGCAAATGTCAGTAGACGAAGCGTCGGAGTTTTTTGAAAAGTTCGCCAAGATCAAGCGTTTCTTGGATTCCTTGCGAGCAGTCGGTTTAGGATATTTACGCCTGGGGCAATCCTCCACGACGCTAAGCGGTGGTGAAGCGCAACGCTTGAAATTAGCCACCGAGCTGGCAAGACCGGCCAGCCAGCAAACCATGTATCTTCTCGACGAACCGACAACTGGGCTACATTTTGAGGATGTGGGCAGATTGATCGATGTGCTCGCCTCGCTGGTTCAACGCGGCAACACCGTACTGGTGATCGAGCACAATCTGGATGTCGCCCAGGCTTGTGACTGGTTGATTGATTTGGGCCCCAATGGCGGCAGCGGTGGTGGCGAGATATTGGCCGCAGGACCACCGGCGGTGATCGCCGCCACGGCGGGCAGCGCGACTGGCCGGTATTTGGACAACTGAAACTGAGGCCGGCGAAGCTTGAAAAAGCAGCGCCCGGTTGATTGGGAATGCCGTTCTGACCGGCATTGAGCGCAGATCCGTCTTCTTCGGAGTCTTGCGAACTCTGGGCATTCCTTTCCAGAAGTCCCTAAACGACTGCCGATTCGCTATTTCATACCCGGTAGTGACATTGTCGCTGGGCGCGTTGCCGCCTTTACCTTGGGATGCCCCGTCAGCACAGCAAACCTCACCCCAACGCCTCCCCGTTGGTTGCTTGCGCTGGCCAGGTCGCCATGGTCATACCTCCCCTTTCCATCTGAGTACTGAGACTCCGCCATGTCGGAATCCTTTGATGATTCATTGAATCCAGCCGTTGCCGAATTGCAAGAAGCACGGATGTCGCTTCGCAAACGCAATACCGGAGCAGCCCAATCTCCGCTGGAGACCTATCTCCGCGAGATTTATGAAACCTCACTGCTTTCAGCCAAAGAAGAGCAGGAACTGGCGGCTCAGATTGCTGATGGTGACGTCCGTGCTCGCGATCGCATGGTCCGCGCAAACCTACGCCTCGTGGTCAACATCGCTCGCGGATACACGGGTAAGGGATTGGGCCTGCAAGACTTGATCGAGGAAGGTAACTTAGGCTTGCTTCGCGCTGTGGAGGGCTTCGATCCGGGAGTCGGTACGCGGTTCAGCACCTACGCCAGCTATTGGATTAAACAATCGATTAAACGCGCTCTGATTAATAGCGCGAAGACGATTCGAATTCCCGCCTACATGGTGGAATTGCTCAGCAAGTGGCGACGAGCGTCAGCGCGATTGACTGAAGAACTCGGTCGCACACCGACGCACGAAGAAATCGCCCGCGTGCTGGGGCTGCCCAAGAAAAAGCTGCCGATCATCAAGAAGGCGATCCGAATCAGCAACAGCACTCCGCAAAGCGATCAAACTGACGCCGGGTGGTCGCTGGGCGAAATGGTGATGGATGAACGCCTGAAAAGCCCGGATGAAGAACTGCTCGATCACGACATTCTTCGTCATGCCATGCAGTTGCTCGATACGCTCGAGGATCGCGAAGCAACCGTGCTGAAATTGCGGTTCGGCCTTGATGGCTGTGAGCCACACACGCTGAAAGAAATCGGCGCTGAGCTGGGGCTGACCCGGGAACGTGTTCGTCAGATCGAAACCGAAGCCTTGCGGCGGCTTGCCGATGGCCTGTCCGATCCCAGAGAGCAAATGGGAATGTAGTTAGCGATGAGGAGGGAGTGCGCCACAGCGGCGATCAAATCTGCTGACGATTCACAGCAATTTTTTGCCAATCTCAAAGACCTCATCAGCGTCCAATACACGATCGTTGGCTTCGAACAGAGCCGCGATAGCCGCTTTGTGGATTTTCATTTTTAATCCACCGACACCAATTGCCCCGTAAACCACGCAGCCGCCAACTTCGCGCCCCCGATCGTGCACCGCCACCGACTCGATTCCGGCTGGTGGAACTGCATTTAAGTCGATGGCGACTTTAAGTGCATCGACGTTCGTCCACGTGGCCTCGGAAACCAACTGGACGCCGGCTGCACCGCACGCGAATAGGGCGTCAGCACCCATGAGTGCGGCGGCGACGTCGGCTTCACTCTCGGCTGCGAATGGCTCCAGCAAATCGCGATCGACGAATTGACCGACAGCGTGAACAGCCTGCTGGGCACGCGCTGCGGTGCGAGAACCCATGCGGACATGACACCCGAGCGCGGCTAACAAACGAGCCACACGTTGACCGACCGGCCCGGTAGCCCCCAGCACTGTGGCGGTGGCACCCTGGAATTCTAAATGTCGCTGGGCCGACAGGACTGCGGCGGCCGCGGTTGTGTTGCAGCCGTTGGCATCGAACAACACCGATACGCGGACCGGCCCGAAGAAAGTTCTCAACACCTGCGACAAGACTTTATCAGCGGCTGCTACGTGGCTACCCCCAATAAAGACGGCTGTGTTCGCCAGCGCATCGCCACCGCGGGTGAACATCGCTCCATGAATCAGGGATTCAACATTCTCAGAATCGATGTTGCCATACTGAAACAAATGATCGACCCCCGAGTCGACGGCGACGACCGCGTCAAAACTGCTGGGATGAGCGTCAACATCAAGTTGCAACAAGATTTTTGGTGTCGACATCGAGCACTCGCAACAAAGAGAAATTGTGAGCCAAGTTTATAGATGATAGCAGTGGAATGGCGGTTAACTCTTTGCCAATCACCGAATAAATGCTGGCCACAAAACGGAATCAGCCGGAACGCGCCAGCGTCCGGTTCTTCGGAACCGTGAGCCAGCGCTAAACGGCTGACCCAACCGAAAGGAATCAGTCGGAACGCGCCAGCGTCCGGTCCTTCGGAACCGTGAGCTGGCGCTCAACGGCTGATCCAATCGAAAGGAATCAGCCGGAACGCGTCAGCGTCCAGTTCCGCGGAACCTAGAAACCGCGGAAGGGGTGGGTTGCGGAATCTTTCTGAGCAACCATTTCGTCGACCGATGGCTTGGAACCCATGGCGTTAGCGATCGCGTCTTTGGTCGCTTCGTAGTTGTAGTTGTAGATCTTTTGATCGTCTTCGGCTTGCGGGTGAATGAAGACACCACAGACGATCACCAAGTCTTCGGCTTGATCCTTGGGGATAACGCCGTCAGCAACCGAATCAGCAACCGCTTTGGCCACAGCCGCTTGCGCGGGGCCGAACATTTGCACAGCTTGCTTCATGCCTTTGATCGTGACTTTTGTCACCATGACCGTAGCAGGCTTGACCGCTACGTTCGGAGCCAACACTGCCAACAGATTGGTGTGCCCTTCGCTTTGATTGGCTAAAGCATTCGCGAAAGCGGTACCGACAGGTCCGTTCTTGCTGCCAATCATGAGGTCGATGTGAGCGATTTCATTGCCGTCGCCGGTCAGTGCTTCACCGATATAAAACTGCATGCTCGAATCTCCAAGGTTGAATTGGGTTTACGACGAATGATGATGCGGACACGGTCGATCTACTCTCGCCCCCCCGCGCACCGTTCGTGGGTGTGTCGAGCAGGTTATCACACCCGCCGGCTCGTGCAAGCACCTTACCCACGCCGGCCCGGAAAATGTCCGTTCCCAAAGCCCGTTTTCCCGCATTAGCGCTCAAGATGCCTGTACCGCTCGATGAATCGGCTGCCTGGATTCTAATTTTCGGAGCCTCGGTGCGAGCCGCCAGCGAAGCCGCCGCCAAGGCTGGCTACCGAGTTCTCGCTGTCGACCAGTTTGGTGACCAGGACGCGCGACGCTGGGCCAAATTCTGGGCCCCCCTCGATCCCGTAGACCCCGCCAGCAGCCTGCTTTCCGCAATCGAACTTTGCCGCTGCAAATTCCCAGACTGTCCAAGCTCCAGCAACCTCACCGCAATCGCCTGCGGGGGCCTAGAAAGCTGGTTCGAGCGGCTCGAACCACTGCGTAAATCGTTAAACTTACTCCTCCCCAGCACACCCGAGCTTCGTCAGCTGCGTGACCCGCGACTGCTCCAACAGCTGACTAAGGTTACTTCCGCGCGATTCCCACCGACCCGCTTTACCCGACCGCCGACGCCCCCACCGAACACCGCCGAGTCGCAAACACGCTGGCTGACCAAACAAATCCGCTCCTCCGCCGGTTTAGGGGTGCGATTCGATGTGGAGGCATCTCGGCCGGGGCAGGGCGACATCGCTGACTCGGCCGCCAACGCCCCGCGAGATCGTTACTGGCAGCAACAAATTTCCGGTCGAGCAGTGGGGGTAAACCTGTTATGCGGCCCCACGGGAGTTCGCATCCTGAACACTTGCCGCGCAATCAACTACTCTCAACCAGCTCGCGCCTCCCAACCCGCCAGCCCGTTTCTCTACGGCGGTTCGCTGGGGCCTTATCCACTTCAACCCCATGAGCGGGCGGCGATCTTGGAGTTCGCCGACCAACTGACCCGCCAAGTCGATTTTGTTGGGCTGCTCGGCAGCGATTGGTTGCTCAGCCGCGATGGAACGCCCCCCTGGCTGTTGGAACTAAATCCTCGCTACACCGCGTCGATGGAAATCTGGGAAAGACTTTGCGCCAGCAGCCTCGTCGACGTACAGCTGGCCAGCTACCAATTGAACGATCAGCAGTTGGATACGATGGCCTTCGATTTCCCAGAAAACAACTCGAGTGGCTGGCCAAGCAAGCCATCAAAGACAGTCATTAAGTTTGTGCTCTGGGCGCCGCGCGAGCTGTTTTTTTCATCAAACCAGCTGACCTCATGGGCCCAACATTGCGAACTGGAACTCGACAGCGTTCAGTGGTGCGATCTTCCCGTCGAGGGCACTGTAATTCCCGCCGCCAGCCCCATTGTGACGGCGATCGTGCAGCTCCCAGATTCAAGTAACGCCGGGAAATCAGCCTGGCGAGTATTGAGGAAATTAAAACGCCTGCAAGCATCGCTGAGAACCAAGCCACAAACCGAGGAGAGCTCGGGCTAGTGATTTGCGGATACCAAATCTTATAGGATGGGTCTCCAGGCCCGTCCTCTTAAACCCTAGGCGGCCCTGGAGACCCATCCTACCGTCAGGCGTCTGCCGGTGGACGGAAATCGCGGCGCAGCAACACCATGGCCCGAGCTCTATGGCTGATCGCCCGCTTGCTATGCGGTCCCAGCTGGGCAAACGTGCGGTGATACTCGGGAATGATGAACAAGGGATCGTAACCAAAACCATGCTCCCCAGCGGGCGCCCAGCCGATGCGACCGTGACATCGCCCGCTGGCCTCGAATATCACGTCGCCTGCGGGATTCGCCAAACATAATTGACACGTATAAAACGCGCCCCGGCGATCATCCGGCGTGGCGCCAAGTTCTTCGAGCAACTTGGCGTTATTCTCCTCGTCGGTCGCTTGCTCGCCAGCGTAACGAGCCGAAAAGACACCGGGGCGGCCCGCCAATGCGACCACCGACAGGCCACTGTCTTCGGCTAACACCCAACTGCCCAAATGCTGCGCTTGCTGAACCGCTTTGAGCTGTGCGTTTTCCTGAAACGTGGTCCCAGTCTCTGCCACTTCGATGGCGTTGGAAAGCTCGGCCAACGAGCGGACCGAGATTCCGCTGGGAGCCAACAGCTGCCGCATCTCAGCCAATTTCTTAGCGTTGTGCGTTCCCAGTACCAATTCTAACATCGACCGATCCCGTCTAGATGCTGGGTCTTTCCAAGTGCTGCGGCAGTCTACTTGCGTCCGAACGCTGAGTAGAGTCCTCGTTTACTGGCCCGCGGCACGGCAATCGGGTGCGGTTCCGGATCGAAAGGAATCTGTTCAATATTATGCACATATCGCACTACTTGGCCTTGCGGGTTGCGTCCGACTCGCTCAGTACCTGCGTACACTCGCATAACATTCTGAATTTGTGGACTGTATTGAAAGCCCGTTCGCAAGTTTTCACCGAGAGAATCAAAGCTACCGATCGTCACCAAACTTTTCGAGCGATCATGGAATTCATAGGCCTCCACGCCATCTTTGCGGAGCGCCTTCACCATCTTATGAGCCATCGCCATACTTTCATCTAGACGTTCTTTGCTGGGCTCCATTTCGTCTTTGATCCGCCCGCCAATCATCGTTGTGGAAAGCCCTTCGAAGGTCCTAACCACGACGGTAAATTTGCCTTCGCATTCGAGCAAACTGTGTTCAACATTTTGATTCAGCTTTTGCACGAATGAATCGACTTCCGGCGCCTGAGTAAAGTCCTCCGGCAAGAGTGGATTGCGAGTCACAAAGGCGTTGTACATGGGACCGCGTTTGATCTCGCCATCTTTGCTGGCTTGCAAGATTTGATTCTTAATGCGGCGAATCGATGCCATCGCGCCGACCTCGTCTTCGGGCCGCACAAGGTTGAAAACTGGTGGGTTAATGGTCTTCACAGTTTCTAACGTTTTGTCAATTTCAGGGTGGTTCACGGTGTCAAACTCACCGACCAAAACAGCGTAGGCGTTAAAGCGTGTGGCGTTGGCGTAACGCAGCGACTTTTGCGTCGGCTCGAAAAAACCAACCTGCTGGGTAAAGTCAAAATCTTCACGATAAACATAAGCGGGGAGGTTGTATTCCGACCTTAACTCCATCACCAGCTGCCGCGATTTTTGCGCGCCACTATCACCGGTAAAAGTCGCTGCCAAAATCAGCCAAGGGCCTTCTACCTCCGTCAAGCGATACTCGTTGCTGGGGTCCGCTTCCACTTTCTTTTTGCCAAACAATCGCAAGAAGGAAGGTGGGCCGGCCGGGCAAGGAGCAGCCAAAAAGATAAGACTGAGGGCCATGCTGGCTAACAAGATGGCACGCAAGCTCTGTTTTTGCGACATCGGTACTTCTCCCGTCAGGGCGGGCGAAACGGAGTAATTGAGGGGATAGGCAGGTGGCTCGCCGAACAAACCAAGGGAACTCCGGCGAGATGCCATCGCGGCTTTAACAAAATTACCCGCCGCGGCGAAAGACAGATTCCCTCAATTGAACTGCACCGCTAGCGACCGACTGCACCGCTAGCGACCGACTGCACCGCTAACGCCCGACTGGGATCAACTTTTCCAGTGGCACGTAGAAACGCCGATAAAAGCGGCCGTCGGCAAACCGCTCACCGCGCGGGTCCTCAACCAAAACGGTCGCCCGGCGGGTGATTCGGTTGACAATACCGGTCAGCATCTTGCCTTCAAACCGAAAACGAACTTGAGTTCCAGGCGCTAAGCGAAATTTGCTGGCAGCCCGCTCCGCTTGCGTGATCAAGTCGTGCTTATGTTCGGTGTGCCCGAAAAAACGATTGGCAATGCCGTGAAACCGACGTTTCGCGCAGGAACTATCGTCCCACAACAACATCTCGGCCAGATGCACCAGCTCGTGCTCGACAATCCGTTGCATCGCTTCCAAGCGGTTCTTGCACCGCAAACCGGTAACTTCCACCTGGCGATTGACGTCATCAAAAGTCTGAAATAACAACGTTGAAGAGAGAATTATCTCGAATCGTCGTGGACCCCGGGTTCGTCCTGATGGATAATGGGTTACTGTTTTACCAGCGTTTTTCGTCATCCGACTGCTCCAACCGAAATCCAAACCCTCAATTCGGGCTGCTCGAATCAGTTTTGAGCCGAAGAAAAGATCATCGTACAAAAATGCCATTCGCTGTAAGTCATCTTGGCCAACTCGAGTAAAATTGGGGCCATCCATACAGCGGCTGAGACGAAGGGTATTTTCAAAAATCGTTTGCTGCCCCTGGCGCACGGTGCGCACATCGGGTGCATGCTTCAGCAAGAATTTACTGAGCTCGCTAAGGTCAGGCGGTTGGTGTCGAGAGTCGCTCATGGATATCATTGTTATGCGGTCGAACGTCGCGCCGCTATACCCACCTCGATAATTCCTGCCTTCAGTCGGAGAGTCACCATGTCCCAGGCCGAACCCAGCTCGAATCCGGAGCCTCGTCGAAACTTTTTGAAAACTGGCGCCATTGCCGGTTCCAGCCTCCTCGCCACCGGTTCGATTGTGGGCCGCGCACATGCTGCCAGTGATGCCAAAATTCGCGTCGGCGTGATCGGTTGTGGTGGACGTGGCAGCGGTGCGATGCGAAACGCGCTCGAGGCCAATCCGAATGTTGTCATTGTCGCCTTAGCCGACTTGTTCCCCGAGCAAATGACCGGTGTGCTCAAGGGCATGGCTCGCGACAAAAAGTTTGGCGATCGTTTCTTGGCGACGGAAGAAAACTGCTACTCCGGCTTTGATTGCCATACTCAATTGCTGGCTGGCACCGAAGTCGACGTGGTGCTGCTGACCGCGCCTCCCCACTACCGCCCGGACCATCTGGAAGCGGCCATTGATGCCGGCAAGCATGTTTTCTGCGAAAAACCAATTGCCACTGACCCTACCGGTGTCCGCCGCGTGCGTGCCAGCTGTGAAATCGCCGACAAGAAAGGGCTGAATATTGTCAGCGGGCTCTGCTGGCGATACGACTCGGGGGTCCGCGAATCGGTGCAACGGGTGCAGGATGGTCAGATCGGTGACTTGATCGCGACTCAAGCCGATTACTTGACCGGCCCGGTGTGGGCGAAGGTCAAACAGCCCGGCATGAGCGAAATGGAGTACCAGTGCCGCAACTGGTACTACTACACTTGGCTCTGCGGCGACCATGTGCTCGAGCAGTTCATTCACAGCCTCGATAAAACCCTTTGGATTCGTCACGACGTGACGCCCGTCCGCGCCTACGGCATGGGTGGCCGCCAAACCCGCGACGATTTGACGATGGGGATGATCTACGACCACTTCTCCATTGTCTATGAATGGGCGGACGGCACCCGTTCGTTTGCCAACACGCGGCAAATCAGCGGCTGTAAAAACGGCACCGAGGATTACATCTTCGGCAGCAAAGGCCAGGCTCAGTTGCTGGCCCACAAGATCGACGGCCCAGAGCCTTGGAAGTTCAGCGATAGCAAGACTAACATGTATGTCCAGGAACACATTGAGCTGTACGAAGCGATCGAGGGCAAGCGACCCAGGATCAACAATGGCGGCTACATGTGCGATAGCACGCTGCTAGGAATTATGGGGCGCGAAGTTTGCTACTCGGGACAAGAACTTACCTGGGATGAAGTGCTCAACAGCCCGCAAGATCTACGCCCGGCAAAGTACGAATGGGGTGACGCGCCCGAAGTTGTCGTCCCCCAGCCTGGCAAGTACAAAATGCCTTTGGCCTAATCGGTCGACGGCAATTATTTGCTGTTACTAGTCGCCAGTCCACCTTGGCTGGCTGGCGATTGAAGCTTTCAATTGCATTCTTATTGCTTGATGCCCATGTCCGCGCCGCACCCCAATCAACGCTTGACTTGCCCCACGTGCAGCCGGCGATTTTACCTCGACGAGACCGAAGCACCACCATTTTGCTCGGAGCGATGCAAATTAGTGGATCTCGGCCGTTGGCTGAATGAGGAATATGGGCTGCCTCATGAGGGCGACCCCGGAGACGCGCCCGTTGAGTACCGGGGAGAGGAAGATGATGATGACCACAATCGAACCGGTTGAGCGTCGCTAATCCGTTCTGACTGCAACCGGAAACGCATCACCGTTCCGGCGATCGGCTTTGGAAAGCCTCTAGACGCTGGGCCACGCCGGGAACGATCCTGGCCGCATTGTCAGCGTATATCTTTCGCAGCACCGCGTCGGGTAAATCGACTCCGTGAATCCGCCAAAAACCTTGCGGCGGAAAAGGCTTTTCCGAATAGGGAAAGTTCTCATCGCGAGTTTGAAAGAATCGCCAGTAATGGTCGACTCGCACTTCCGGCCAGGGACCATCGGTCCCAAACAACACGCGATCGGCGTACTTGATGAGAAATTCGCGAGCCGTGTAGGGCTGCCTGCCCAACTCTGAAATTCGCGAGGCGGGGTCAACGTACAGATTGGGCAACGCTTCTAGCCACTCCGCCAACTGCCCCAAATTGTCGGCTGAGCTGGCCATGTGGGCACCAATAAAATTAGTCTTTGGGTGACGACTGATCATCCGGTTGCGGGCGGCCAACAATTCATCGCGGCTGGGAAGATCACCACCATAGAAATGCCAATCGGGGTGACGACTCAATTCTTCCCACCGTTCGTTCTCGGGCCCCAAAGGCTGAAAAAAAGCGGTCGGATCGGCGGTGTGAATCAATACGGGCAAACCCAATTCACCGCACGCTCGCCAAATCGGATCCAACAACGGCGCATCGACAGGGATTAATTTGCCGCTGGCATCTCGGTACTCCAGCCCCAGTCGTTTAAAGACTTTCAAGCCGCTGATCCCTGCCTCTTTGGCATCGACCAGCGCTGCCGCAGTCCGCTCCGCCCAGCCGGGGCGATTGCAGGCCCAAGTTGCCGGTTGCTCGGGGTCACCTTCGCCGACCCAATCGAGATGCGCGAAAACCACAAATCGCTCGCGATGCTCGGCCCAGAGAAAATCCAAATGCTCGCGCAGCCCTGCCCCCAGACGCCCATCCATGCTGACGCAGACCGCCACATCATGACGGTCCATCAAGTCGACAAAATCCTCGAGCGTCTGGCGGTTGTGACGTTGGCGAAACAGCATGTGCGTGTGCACATCGACGACGGGAAAGCGGGCCCCGTCGAGCTTCGTACGCGGGACTACCAACTGTGGAACAGGCCGAAAATTTCGCAGCAATAACTCGCGTCCCTCACGACCGTCGAGCGGCGGTACCAACGCCGCTTGGCCAGCGTCTTGCTGAGCCGGTTGCTGCAGTGCTTGTTGTGATGCTTGCGGCTCTGCTGGAACCGTCGGTGCCCCGGTCCCAGCGGTCTGAGCCACGAGCTGAGGGCTGGCAAGGACCAACGTCAAACAGCACGCGAAGAATCGTAGAACTTGGTGACGGCAGCGGTTCTGCAGCGGGCGGTTTTGCATCGATCCATTTCTCATCAAGGGCGACCATCCAACCGGCCGCAAGCGGATGTTAACTGGTGCAGCCGAGCGAACGGGGCGGCCTCTAATTGCTCACGCGAAACTCGCCAGCCCCAATTGCCGCCAGCGACCCCCGGCACATTCATCCTGGCTGAACCATCCAGGTTAAGCAAGTCTTGCAGCGGAGCAATCGCTAAAGCAGACTTGGATTCCCAAACCGCTTGTAACATGGCCCCAGCAACATCCTCCTCGCTCAGCTCCTGACCCAGCAACGCACGCACGTTTTGCTGACCGTTCGGATCAAGCTCCTGAAACCAACCGCGAGTCGTATTGTTATCGTGCGTGCCGGTGAACGCCGCACTATTCTCGTTGTAGTACTGTGGTAAGAAAATGTTGTCCGGGTCACCGTCAAAAGCAAACTGCAAAATCCGCATGCCGGGCATCCCAAATTGATCGCGAAGGTCGCGAACATCGGGCGTGATCAGCCCCAAATCTTCGGCAATGAACGGCAAGCCCCCAAACGTGTCGCGAACGACGGCAAAGAAATCGGTGCCCGGACAATCGATCCATTCACCTTGTTCGGCGGTCGGAGCCCACGCGGGGATGTGCCAAGCGGCCGAGAAAGCGCGGAAATGATCCAGCCGCAAGCCATCGACCAGCTGCAAAAGGGCGGCCAACCGTCGCACCCACCAACGATACTCGGTCGACTGTAATTTGTCCCAATTATAGACCGGATTGCCCCACAACTGTCCCGTCTCACTGAAGTAGTCGGGCGGAACGCCGGCGACAAACTTGGCATGTCGCGTCTCGTCCAACTGAAACAGCTCTGGATTGGCCCACACCTCGGCTGAATCATGCGAAACAAAGAACGGTAGATCGCCCAGCAACCGCACCCCCGCGTCCTGCGCGTACCCTTTTAACCGCCACCATTGCCGGAAAAACAAAAACTGCACAAAGCGAGTGAAATCGATGCGTTCAGCCAGCTGTTCGGCCAGTTGATTCACCGCCTCCGGTTCATGACGGGCCAGCGGAATCGGCCAGTTGTAAAAATACTCACCCGTTTGCTGTTCCTTGATCGCCACGAACTTGGCGAAATCGTCGAGCCAATGCGTTTGACCGTCGCAAAATTGCTGAAACGATTCCCGCAAATGCTCGGCACCACCGCCGGAAAAGCGTTGCCAAGCTGCCGCCAGCAGAGCCGTCTTCAGCCGCTTGACTGCGGGAAAATCGACCCGGCTGGGATCGCTACCAATCGGTCCAGTTTGCTCAGCCCCCGCTTGCTCGGCTCGCAATTGCTCTTCCGTCAGCACCCCCTCGTCGACCAGCCGATCAGGGCTGATGAAAAGATAATTGCCAGCGAAGGTTGACAGCGGGTCGTAAGGAGAATTGTCCTGCCCGGTCGGTCCCAGTGGCAAGATTTGCCACCACCGTTGACCGGCAGCCGCCAAACGATCGATCCAAGCGAACGCCTCAGGCCCGAGGTCGCCGATCCCGTACGAGCTCGGCAAAGAGGAAACGTGCAACAAAATTCCCGAGGCACGATATCCGGGTGGCAGCAATGCCAAAGAACGCGATTCATTCGATTCACGAGGATGGGGCATGGCCCTGGGTGCGCCCTATAAGCGGTACGGAAGG
Organism: Kothea flammea; assembly: GCF_052161645.1. Classification (GTDB taxonomy): domain Bacteria; phylum Planctomycetota; class Planctomycetia; order Pirellulales; family Pirellulaceae; genus Laterigemmans. Next base: position 3,259,285 of record NZ_CP197414.1, on the reverse strand, counting down.
AAAGTCTGCGATTCTGATCTTTCGCTTCCTTCCTGTCTATCGCACCCGCCGTACCACAACCGCCAATCGTCGTGACGGCTTGGGAGGCTGGGAAGAGTTTACCGATCAGGGGCATCCGGGCCGCTGAGCGAAACTCGTCACGCCAGCCTACTGTGTCGGCTTAAAGTAGAAATCCTGATCATTCAATCGCGGCCGAGCCCCGCGATCTGGGTAGTCGCCATCGCTGTACGGAAAATTTGGATAAGGCTGCTGTGGTTGCCAAGGCTGCACGGAACCTGGAGGCAACATTCCCGGCTGGGGATAGTATTGTGGCGGATTGTTGGGGTTGGCAGGAAAGTTTCCTGGGCGATTTCCTGGACGCTGATTGGGCGGTGGCCAGTTTCCCGGGGGAAAGAAATTCCCCTGCGGAAAACCAAAATTCCCCAGATTCAGGCCCGCAAACGGTGCTCCCCATTGATCGTAAGGGACGCTGTAAGGTCGGTAGGGAAACCGCCATTCGCCATAGGGTTGGATTGGTGGGCCCCACTGGTCGACTCGATGGTAGTGGTCCGTCGATGGCCCGTACTGCAAGGAGCTGCGGAAATAGGAATACCCGCTGGTGCGAAACACAGCCGGATTGGGAACCGCCGTGGTTGGCGGTTCGCTGCGTTGATGCGTCCGCTGGCCCTGTTCGTCGTGAGTGTGAAAACTCCGCGCAGTCAACCAATCGGCCGACGCGGGTTTTGCTAACAACAGCATGACGGTGAGGAGGATTGCAGTTCTCATGACCTCCAAAATAGTTCACGTTCGCTGTCACGCCGGAAAAACTCACCTTTACAACCAATTTTTCACCCTAATGCCGCTGGAATAATCGTTGCAAACCCACGTCGGCAGCAAATCAGCGAGCGAAAAAGCCGCCCATGCGGGGAAAAAAACTCAATTCGACAGCAGCAAAACCCGGAAACGCTTTTCGTGACAGGCTGCCAACGTTCTGCGAACTGCGTTGGGTCACTGCCCGCATTGGTCCTCAGCACTTCATTGCTTAACAGTCTGAAGAATTCACCACGATCGTTCCTGCTCCAAATCGATTCCCCACTCCTCAAGCACCAAAGTTGGCACGACGCCGAAGCTCGCGCGGCCATCTGCCCTTTGAATCGTCTCGGGTCGTTTGGCAACTTCCGTACATAGCCGGCTGGGATGAGGCATGATCCCGACTCGCCCAAGATCAAGCCGATCCGAGTCCCAACAAGTTTGAATGGTTATATCGGGATGAGTCAGTTCGTGGGTGTGGCCTTCACAGGCTCGATGCAGCAAGCGGAAGGCGTGGTCGTCCAAATCAAAAACGCTGCCACGAAGTTCAGCGGCAAACTCTGCGGCACGGGGACCATGTTCCGGATCAGTGAATTCGTTGATGCGGCGAGAGTCGTGCAGAACCGCGAATAGCGAGACGACTTCCACGTTGGCACCGGTCTCTTTTGCCAATTGCAGGCCGTTCTCAAGCACTCTTGCCCAGTGCGCGATGCCATGATCACCGTCGAGCGGAAGGACGTACTCGTCGAGGATGGCGTTTAGGATCGGCTTGAGGTTCATAAAGGCTTTCCGGCAGGCTTTGCCAGCAATGATTCATTGTTGATTGTCGTTTAAGATTCTCAAATTCTCTTCGTTTCGCTCAAGGAGTTGCTGCGTCCTTTCCCTCTCTTCCTGGTCTTCGGCAATGTCCCGCGCAATTATCGAATACCAGACACCAATTAAAGCAACCAGAATCAAGAAAGCGATTGCCGTAAATTTCTTTCCTGCCGAGCGTTCATTCATAGGTATGTCTTCCCGATATGCAAGGAATAGTTACTGCCAAGATTTAATGCCAGCAGTATCCCGCCGGCGAGCTTGCTCGTCAGACCATCTTTCCCGTTTCGTTGCTGAACATCCATTTTCGATCGTCGAAATCGAAGTTCCCCTCGTTCCGAAACAGCATCACGCTCACGTCAACTGGGATGTTCTTGAGCATTTCGGGTTGGTCATCAATGTAAACGTTGATCTTCCGCTCTTTGATAACCTCTGCTTTAGCGTCAAAGCTGCTGACGAGAACAACATCAGTGAATTTGATGCCGTGCCTTTCAAGGTCAGCAATCGCTTTGGCTCGGTCACTCCGATAGGTCACGACGATCACTTCGCCAGGCCAAAATTGGCTGAGAGTGCTGAAGAATTTTGGGGCCTCATCGACGCAACCGTCGAGATCGAGGCCGAGGGTCGGTTTAACCTGATCGGATAGGTTCAAAAGAGTGTCCCTTGTTCCATAAATCTGGTCTCTGACGTTCATATATCTAGTGCCGCTGGAACGATTTAGTGTTGCTTGAAAGCGGGAATTACCGGCGACTGCTCGCCCCACCGATCCTCACGCGGAGTATCACCATGCCAGGGAAAGCAGCCAAGGTCACGATCAGTGAGAATCAGCAGGCAATTCTGCAGACTTTTGTCAAAGCTCGGTCGTCGACGGTTTCGCTCGCTCAACGTAGCCGAATCATCCTACTGGCGTACGAGGGGCACAACAACGAGTCGATCGAAGAGCTCGTTGGACCGCACCACGACGCCGTTGGTAGATGGCGGAGCCGATGGCGTGAAGCACGAGGTTACACAACACTTCCCCCGCGGAAAGCAAGCCTAGATGTAGGGTGCTAAAACACGACCAGAGCTTGTTGCCTGCCGCGTAGGCCAACACGAAGGCCGGGACAAAATGCAGATAAGAGGCCATACTTCCTCCCGCAAAAAACCTTACAACCACTGGACGGATGCTAAAAAAAAGAGGGGAGGGAGGGCAACTAAATTTTCATTTTTTTCCAGAAACAGCGAGCGAAGAATCGCCGGTACAAGTTGAGGAGAAAATCACTCAGTCTCGCCCAATTGTTGTCTGCAACGACGCAGGATCCTGGAGCGATGTTGCCGAACCGTCGCATGAACTGAATGACCTGCAACTACGAAGGCCCACGACGCTGATTGGAGCCCTTCCTCAAAGGTTTGGGCTCAAATCAACCTGATGAGTCTTCGCGGTTGCAGGCGATAATTCCCGATCCGACGGCTTTCCATCGTCGCTGACGACAATACTGCCACAGCCAAGTTGTCTTGATCGAGCTTGTTCCCAGCGGGTTAACTCAGCAACTTTAGGCCAGAGCAGCCATTCGCCATACTCGTGTGTCTTTGGTCGATCAAAAACAATCCAGTCGCCTTTTTGTTTTGTCTCAGGATGTTCAGAGTAGATGATCTTACTTTTTCATCGATCAGTTCCCTCAACTCCGCCTCGCCCCTTGCGATGGCCGATCGCCAGCTTCTTTGCAAAGCCATGGAACGGCTCTACCCATCGGCCTTCTCCGGTCAGTGCGCACTGCAAGTCAAACGGGTCAGCAACAGCATCTCGACGCCGCTCCATCTCGCCTTGACAATCACTTCGCAAGTTACCGACAGTGAAGCGTTTGTCACCGATCACGGGGCGGACGTTGCCCCCTTATCCGGCTCGGGAACTTCCCTCCGTAAGTTTCTGGCGCTCGGTAATTCGTCATCGGCAAAGTGGACACGCTGCCAAATCCGACACTGTGCTCCACCACCACACGTCGGCCACGCCAGCGAAAATGCCGTAAATCGTTGGCTGGGAACGACTTCGGCGCGTAAAAAAAGCCGCCTGAAGGCGGCTTAAAGTGTCTTTGAAGTGGAGGATCGAGGACACCAGTAGAACTTTTTTTTGCAGGTGTTCGAGGCGTGGGGTCATGCCGAAATCAGCCTGGTCTCAGCGTTTTCTGCGGCAGTCCAGTAGTCTGAACGTTGTGCGTGAGTCGGTTTTGATTATTGATCCGGACTCATTTGACACCATCGTAGAGACATCACTGATTTGGTACGCTACCGTCTTGTCGACGATTCGGTTGTTCGTTGCTACACCGAATGGAATCAGAGATCGGACTGTGACCGGCAGATGCGTGAAGAGTTCGGTTCAATTCCGGTAGATCGAAAACGAAGAGCTGGCCTCTCGAAATTGTCTGAAGCGAGAGAGCCAGCTTGCTGAGGTGTGCGAATCCGGAATTTAGAACCCGAACAGTTCAAACACGAAGTCGGGTGGTCCGGGAAGACTTAAGCCTTCGCCGTTTTCCCACGCCTCAAGAACCTCGACAGGTGGCCCGGGAAGGCCAAGTTCCGTCGCGAATCCCTGGCGCGCGACAACCCATGGCGGCGGTCCCACCGGTCGACTTGGCTGTTCTCCGCTCTGCCATGCTTCAACAATCCACGCGGGTGGTCCGTATGCCGGCGGGGTCGGAGCCTCGCCAGTCGCCCACGCATCAAGCACCCATGCCGGAGGCCCTGCGGCTGCTGGTTTTTCGGCGGGTTGCTGTCCGTTTGCGTCGGACGACATTGTGATGGCAGCTGTAACCAGCGCCACCGCAATCCAATTGAAACTCGTGATCTTCGTTCGCATCGAATTCTCCTTTGAACATCGTGATAGAAACTAAACAGCTGGCCGCGGTTCCAATCTGTTTCGCTGGTCTAGTGATTCGTTGCGGCGGTTTGGTTACACGGTCTCTTCTGAATTTTCTGAGTTCGACCTCGAAACAGCTTTTTAGTTGCCGGAAGCTGAGGCTGGGCTCGTCAGAATCCCCACGAGCGTGGACCGAACCGCGAAGTGCGACCACGCTCGCGAAACGGAGACCGACAAAATCAGGAAATTTCTCGCGCAGCATGTAACCATTCGGGCAAGCTGGATCACTTATCTATCGTCACGGCGTTTCGATCACAGAAACGTCGTATTTTTGCGGTTTTTTCGTTGGGGAGAGAAGCTTGGTGGAATTCAGCCGAGGGCGAATCGCAGCAGTCATTGGCGTTTTTCTTTTCTGCTTGCCCGCGAACGCACAGGATTGGCCTCAGTTTCGTGGACCGGACGGTGATGGAAAGTCGTCGATGGCTGTGCCTGAAACGTGGAGTCGTAGCAACAATTTGAAGTGGGCGGTTGAGCTTCCCGGACGGGGAGTCAGTAGTCCGATTGTCGTCGGTGACGATGTTTTTGTGACTGCGTTTAAAGGCGAAGGGATAAACGCACTACCGTCGGGCGAGGCGTCGCAACTTGTCCGATCGCTTGTTTGTGTAGACCGGACGTCTGGTGAAATCAAATGGCAGCGATCGCTGAAATCAAACGTGGCGGAAGATAGCTACGAAGGCTTTCTGACCGACCACGGCTACGCCAGTAGCACGCCGGTGTCGATGGGCAGCGAGTCTTCGTGTTCTTTGGCAAGGGCGGCGTCTACGCGTTTGATCTGAGCGGTCAACCACTTTGGCAGCAGAATGTTGGTAACGAATCGGGTCCGACGAATTGGGGTTCGGCGGCCAGCCCGATAGTTTACAAGAATCTTTTGATCGTGAATGCGTGTGACGAAAGTCAAGCTTTGATCGCATTCGATGCAGAAACAGGAGCGGAGGTCTGGCGAGCGGAAGCGAGTCTTTACGAGGGCAGTTACTCCACGCCTCTTCTGGCTCAATCAACTGACGGCCGCACCGAATTGATTGTTCCCTTAGCCGACGAAATCTGGAGCTTTGATCCTGACAAAGGCAGACTGAATTGGTGGGTCGAGATGTCGTTGGGCAAGTACATCACATCAACTCCGGTTGCCGCAAATGGAGTTGTTTACATCGCGGCCAGCAGCAAGGTGATCGCAATACAAATGGGTGGCAGTGGCGATGTGACGCAAAGTCATGTGCTGTGGAATCGAAACGCCGGGCCGGGAATTCCTTCGCCAATCTACGACGATGGAAAACTCTACTGGGTCGCGACCTCCGGCATCTTCACTTGTGCGGACGCAGCGACGGGAAACACTTTGTGGCGTGAGCGTCTTGGAAAGGGTGGCAAGAACACGACGTATGCTTCGCTCCTGAAAGCAGGCGACCATTGGGTTGTCACGACTCAGGTGAACGGCTCGTTTGTCTTTCAAGTCGCTCCCGAATTCAAGTTACTTTCTTCCAATGTGATTGATGGCGACGCAACGCCGTTCAAGGCTACGGCAGCCGTTAGTCAAAGCGAACTGTTTCTGCGATCGGATCGTTACTTGTACTGCATCGGTGAAGGTGGAACAGCCGATTTGGCAAAGGTTGCTCAAGCGAAAGATGAGAAGGAACAGTCCGATTCTTATAGCCTCCTAATCGACCCGACTAAGATGTTTAAGGCAGGGCGAAATCCAAACAGCGTCGGCCCAACGCAGTTGTTGCTTACGTTTGACGTCAACAATGACAATAAGATCAACCGAGAAGAACTGGCTGAGTCGCCGATGCCCGCGTTCGCGCAAACCATGATGTTTATGCGGGGAGACACGAATCGCGACGACGTGCTTGACGATGCAGAACGCCTAGCCTTGCAGGGCGACGTGAAGCTTGATGCGTCGGAAACAGTGGGTCGTAAAATCGCTGTCGAACGGCCTTTGCGCCCAGCGATGAACGACGCGGCGTCCGTGGTCGCGGAAGAAGAACCGAGAGTGTCCGCTCGCGTCAGGAAAGTATTTGCGGACAATGATAAGAACCAAGACGGCAGACTGACGCGGAGCGAACTTCCGTTTGCTTTTCGTTTGTTCTTCTCGAAGGCAGACAAAAACGGAGACGGCTTCGTGACGCCAATAGAGATGCAAGCCACGGTTGAAAACACGGACAAGTAGATGAGAACACTAACCCTATCGCCGAACTATCTCGCTCTGGATCAAGGTCTGGATCGCTTCTTCACGCTGGTGCTCGCAGCAGCGTTTCCTCATTCAGACGCGACACCAGACACATCGGTCGTAGCGGAGGAGCGTCGAGAGATCTCGGCAGCACGAAGTGGCGACGACGACGCGTTCCGGCGAATCGTTCAGCGATACCAGTCGACGATTGCGATGCAAATGCAACGCTTCAGTCGCGATCCAACTGTTGTTGAAGAATTGGCTCACGATGTTTTTGTCGAAGCGTTTGTGAGCTTGAACGCGTTTCGTCATCGCAGCCCGTTTGAACATTGGCTACGTAAAATTGCAGTTCGCGTTGGATATCGACTTTGGAAAACGCAAGCTCGCGATCGCGAACGCCGCGATGCGCTGTTGAGCGAACCAACTTTGCAAGCGGCTTTGCAGACGCCTTGCCAAACCGCATCCGATGCGAACGAAAGGCTGCATACGGTGCTGGAAATGATGTCGCACCGCGATCGACTGGTGTTGACGTTACTGTACTGGGACGACTGCACCGTGGCTGAAGCGGCTGAGTTGGCGGGTTGGACGCAGACGATGGTGAAAGTGCAAGCTCATCGAGCCCGAAAGAAGCTGAAGCGGCTGCTGGAAGAAATCAACATCGAGGAGTCAAACCATGACGCCTGACACTTCCGAACAATGGCTACGAGAACTTGCGTGCCGCAGCTCAGCCGCTCCGCCACCCGTGATCGACGTAACGGACTCGGTGATGTCCAGCATTCGCGACATGCGGTACATCCCGGTTCCGTTTGACCGGACGCCACTTATTTTCGGTGGCATCACGATCGCGACGGCCGCATCGTTGATGATCGTCTTGCTTCCAAGTCTGACCACGATGACTCAACCATGGATCAGCTTCTGGCTGCTATGAATTTAATCGCATGAACGAATCAACTCAATCATCATCGAAATCCATTCCATTGCAGCGTTGGCGTCGCGCTCTGCCGGCTTGGGTGCAGGTCTGCGTTCTGCTGCTCGTATTCGCCAGCGGCATTGGTGTCGGTGCAGTCGGTGCGTCGCAATACATGCTGTCGCGTATGCAACACTACCGGGAGAATCCGGAAGTCTTGCCCGAAGAGCTTTCCGTCAAGCTGCAAAGCCGCATGAACATGAGCGACGACCAGACATCGAAAGTACGCGCCATCGTCACCCTTCGCCACGGAAATATTACGTCGCTGCGAGACGCCTCGGCACCCGGAATTTTGCAAGAGTTCTCTCTGATGGAACAGGAGATAGCCGAAGTGTTGAATCCCACCCAACGCGAGCAGTGGCACGAAACCGCCGACTGGGTCCGCAAAACGTTCTTGCCGACTGATCCCGCAGCACGTGACGTGAGCAATCCAGAATGAGCAGCGCCACGCCGAAGCGAATCATTTGGAAGCGTCTGCTGTTTATTCCTCCCGTCCTGCTCGGGATCGGAATACTGATTTTCGCGGCACATCTGCGCACCGGGGCGGAACGAGTTCCCAAAGAAGAAGTCAGTCGAGCGTTGCGTGTCATCCAAGTCGCCCGCATTCCTTTTGTGCCACGCGCAATCGGCTATGGAAATTCTCGACCGGCCCGAACTTGGGAAGCGGTCGCTGAAGTCAAAGGGCGAATCACCGAATTGAATCCACAACTCAAGCCCGGCGAGTTCGTATCGGCTGGAAGCACTTTGTTGCGGATCGACGAAACGGATATCAAGATCGCGATCGCTCGGCTGGAGGCGGAGATCGAACGAGCCAATGCGAGCTTGGCGGAACTGGAAGTCAACGAGCAAAACTATCAGGCTGCCATCGCACTGGAAGAGGAATCGCTGGCTGTGGTCGAGAGCGATCTTTCACGATCCAAGTTGCTTGCGACAAAGAACGCAACCTCCGCCGCAGAAGTCGACTCAGTACGCCGCAGTGTGATCTTACAGCGGCAAATCGTTCAATCGGTGAAAACCAAACTGAACCTGATCCCCGTGCAGATTGTATCCGCGAAAGCCAACATCCGATCCGCAAACGCAAATCTTGACGAAAAACGCCGCGACTTAGAACGCTGCACCATCGTGGCGCCATTCGACTGCCGCATTGGCCCTGTCGATCTTGAAGAAGGCCAATACCTTGCTGTGGGAGAACGCTTGTTCGTGGCGCAGACAACCGATCGCTTTGAAATCGAAGCCCAAATCCCAGTACCGCAATTGCGGCGGCTTTTTAATGACACCTTGCGCCGAGACGATCGTGCCCAATCGCTTGACGACAATGAACGCTCTGTGACTCGCTATTTTGATGTGCAGGTTGCGGTGCGCTATTCTGTTACCGGCGAAGAGCATCAACGTTCAGGAACCCTCGTTCGGATTCGCGAAGAGCTGGATCGACAGACGCGCGACGGTAGCGTGGTCGTGGCGATTGAGAACCCGGTTAACAGTAATGATGATGGGCCGCCGTCGCTGAACGGCTCAATGTGCGAAGTCGAATTGCGCGGCAGTGTGGTAGCCGACGCAATCGTGATCCCGCTATCGGCCCTGCATGATGACCATGTTTTTGTGCTGGATGCCGACAGCCGCCTGCAGCGTCGGGGCGTCAACGTGGATCAGACTCAATCGGATTGCGTTGTGCTACGCTCCGGATTGAATGTAGGCGACACTCTCGTCGTATCCGATCCCACGCCCGCCATCGTTGGGCAGTTGATCCGTGCCGAAACCGATCAATCGCTCGCAGCAACCCTGCGGCGTGAAGCGTCTGGTGAGGAACGGCTGCGATGATCGTATACTTCACGCGACATCCCACGGCAGCCAACTTGCTGATGATCGCGCTGTTGTTTCTGGGGCTGACAGCCATTCCCAAGCTGAAGCGGGAAACGCTTCCGGACATCACGCCGAACCAACTGCAAGTCTCAGCGATCTATCCGGGAGCCTCTGCCGAAGAGGTTGAAAAATCCGTCGTTACCAAAATCGAAGAAGCGATCGACGGAATCCAGTTCGTCAAGGAGATTGTGTCCGATTGCCGTGAAGGCATCGGGGCAGTCAGCGTCTACATAACACAGACATTCTCTCGGCAGCGACTTCTGCAAGTCGCGAACGCTTCCGAGCGATCGTGCTAACGTCACTTACCACGGTTGCCGGTTTGCTTCCGTTGATCTTCGAGACCAGCCTGCAAGCACAAGTTCTGATCCCGATGGCCGTCAGCATCGCCTTCGGCATCATGACGTCAACGGTTCTCGTCTTGCTAGTCGTACCCAGCCTTTACGCCATACTGGCCGACTTTGGACTTGTGTCAAACGAGGTTGATGTTTCCGGATAGGACACGCTTCAACGGATCCGCCCAGATCAACACGCTAGAAACCGCCCAGTTCGGGTAGTCGCACGGAACTGCCCGAGGTGGACTGGAACCAAACTTTCACATGAGGCAAGGATAGTGGACAGTGAAACCCCGCAAGTCATTGGCTGAAAAACACTTGCGAATTCATGCCCCAAATGGCACAAACTGATTGAACTTTTTGAGACCAGCGATTCACACCGAAAAGCCCATGAGAAAAGCCGCTGATCGTAATTGATCAGCGGCTTTCATTTTCAAAGGTGGAGGAACGAGGACACCAGTTGAACTTTTTGCGGTGGGCGTTTTAATGTGGGGGCCTGCTGAGATCGCTCGACTTGAGACGACTTCGGCTCAAAATGGGTTAAGCTTGGGCTTGTGGCAACATTACGAACGTCATGCCTAAATCTGAATCCTGCCCTGTGTGGGAGTTCGCTTTGGGATGTCGAGCAGGTGATCTTCGCCCTCTACGATTTCACCGACCCGCAGCCAATGATCGCTTCAATTCTCGAATTGATTGAAGATTTCTCAGCGGAACGGCAGAGGCTCGCGATCTTTTCAGTCAGTCCCTCACCGATCGTCGGCCTCGGTTGAAGCCGAAGGTTCGGGACTTGCGTTGGTCTGTTTAAAAACGTGATCGTGTATTCGTGTGAGTGCCTCGCACATCGTGAGGTGCATCCGTAGTAGTGCAGCGTGATCTCGATGTCGGCCAGATTCTGCTTGTAGGCGGCATTGATGTTGCCCCAGACCTGACGTGGCAGTGTGTTACTTTCGCCCGGGCCTTTCTTTGCCGATGCTTCGATGAGATCGGTCGAAACACCTTCGGGAAGTTCCCGATTGTACTTCATTGGTGGGGTTAAGTTGGTCCATTGCGCGTCGTGAATCGGGTCGGAGTAGAAGCCAGGAAAGATTCGTCCCGAGCCGGTTTCCAACAACGCAGGCTCGGCTTCCGCACGAAGTTTGGCGCAATCGGTTTCCGTCGGGTTAGCTGGCGTGATCGACAGAACAGCCCGTCCTTCGGGTCATTGCTTCTGCTCCGGGTGTGTGTTGGCAAACTCGCGAATTGAGTTGCGTGTGTTCGCAACGAGAGGGTGGTCTGTGAATTGGGGATCGATCGCGCCGATGTCGGCCTGAGCGTTCGCGATTGCTGCGTTGGCCTCGTCGGGCTTCTGCCACTGACGGTACATCGTCGCCTGACTGCGATACAGCATTGCCCGCCAGCACCGATGCCCAACAATGGTAGGCGATGTCTGCAAAAGCAGCGTCTGCAGGCGGACCGCCTCAGACAACAGAGCCTCCGCTTCCTCCAAACGCGATTGTATGCTGGCGATTCTCGACAATTTGTGACGAAGGTGAACTTCGGTTGCGAGGTACACCCCATTGTCCGAGCTGCTGGCGCGAAGCGTTGCGATTTCTTTTAACGCGTCTCTTAGGCGACCTTCGGATTCGTTAAACTGTCGTGGCGAACGCGGACCTCGCAGATTAACATCCGCAAGCGCTTCGACAAGCTCGAATCGCACAGCGGCATCGTCCGGCGTTGTTTGCAATTGATCGCGAAGAATCAAGACTGCCGCTCGGAAGTCTGTTTGTCTACTTCGTGGAGTCGTTGCCAGGCGTGATCGACCTAACAGCGTGTTCGCATACAAGATATTGGTCGTTCTGGTTTGCGATTGCGAGTTCATCAATTTCTCAAGAATCTGAATAGCACTTTGAATATGCTGAAGGTATTCGGCTCGCTGTTCGGGCGTGACCGATTCGCCGCGACGAAGTTGCGGCGGACGGCTTCCCAGATTCAAGTGGGCACGGGCGAGTTCCGTCAGTCCGGCTGTGTTTGAATCGTCAAGCTGAGACGCGGCGGCGACTGCGACTTCGAAACATTGCATCGATTCCGTCCGATTGAAATCGGTGGCGTACAAGGATCCGAGTTCGTTATTCAAACGTGCAAGTCGCAGTTGCAAATCGTCAGTCGGAATCGACGCGGGCTTGCCGCGTTCATTCAGCAACGTGATGCTGGATTTAAGTGTTTCCATACTGTCCGATATTCGTCCCAGGCTATGCTGAATTCGCGCAAGTTGAATACTGGAATCGACGCTTTGCAGAATGATGTCGCTGCGAGTGGGCGATTGCTGCGACAGTCGCTCGTAGATCGGTTGGAGACGTTCCAGAATCCTTGCGGAAATGGGCGAAGGTTCAATGCCGACATTCGGCAACAAGCCGTCGTCTTCGCATCCTTCCCCGAGCGGTAGGTCGGCTGAAGTTGGTGTTTGCGAAACGACATCAACCACACCATTGAGTGACTGCAACGCGAGGTCCACCGTTTGCTCAGACGCTTGCAAAGCATCGACAGAACGCTGATTTGCTTCGGACGTGAAAAGAAAAGCAATCGTTGAAACGATGGTTGCGGCGATCAGCGCAAATGCCGACGTTCCAACCGCAGCGGCAAGCTTGGGATTGCGACGTACCCAGCGAACGAATCGGCCCCAAAGTGACGTCCGTCTGGCTTTGATGGGTTCATCAGCAAGAAATCGTTGTAGATCGTCTCGCAGTTCGGCGGCGGACTGGTAGCGCTGCGACAGGTCGACATGGATCGCTTTGCCAACAATTGTCGAGAGATCCGTCGGCACATCTGTCCGGACGGCGTGGATGGGTTTCAGGCGATCGCCTGTGATCGAGCTGATCAAGTGTTCGGCATCGGTCACGTCGAAAGCTGGTCGACCAGCAAGCAATTCGTAAAGTGTGATGCCGATACCATAGATATCGCCAGCTTTGTTGGATACTCCGGAAAATCGCTCGGGAGCCATATAACGCAGGCTTCCGCTGACGGTGCGCGTGTTGGTGATGTCGTTGTCGACGTTCTTCGCGAGTCCAAAGTCGGTAACTTGCGCGGTTCCGTCTGCTTCAATCAGGATGTTGGCGGGCTTGATGTCTCGATGGATCACTCCGCTGGCATGAGCATACGAAATCGCGTCGGCAACTTGTTCGCCGATGCGAGCCACGTCGGTGCAGGATGTTTTTGTGTCGGAAGTGATCGCAGAGTCCAGTGACTTTCCATCGACAAGTTGCATCACCAGATAGTGCGAGCCATCTGATTCGCCGGTTCCATAGATCGGCACGATGTTGGTGTGATGCATCGCCGCAGCCGTTGTCGCCTCCCTGCGAAAACGTTTAAGCGCTTCGTCGTCCAACAGGCTTTGCTTCGGCAGTACCTTGATGGCAACAACTCGGTCAAGCGATTCCTGATGAGCTTCAAAGACGATCCCCATCCCGCCTCGCCCGATTTCGCGAATGATGCGGTAGTCGCCGAGTTGCGAAATTTCACGACCGGCCAGAGTCGCCCCGCCACATACTTCGACTTGCTCGTTCAACTTGATGCGTTCGATGGACGCGACAAGTGGGAACATCCGACGGATCGAATCGCTGATTTCAGGATGCCGACTTGCGTATTCCTCAACCGTCGGTCGATCACCGTTGCGGTAGCGGGCAATAAAGTCGCTTGCAAGGACATCGACCAACTCAAGAACGTCGTCGGTAGGTTCGGAAACTTTCATTCAGTTGGTCGCAATCGAGCGGTGCATGCAGAAGCCATCATGATTGGGACTGTATCGTAGCGGAAGCCGCAGAGACTTTCGGTCCGCACAGATTGCGAAATGCCGAAACTTCTAACAAGTTCCGCGGCGGGAACTTACTGACCCCGACGCTGGCCGTCGCCTCGGCCTCCGCCACCTGGAAAATGGCTTCGACCGGCGACCATGCCTGCCGTTCGATCCTGCTCCAGCCACACGGTGAATTCTTGTGTAACGGGTTTACACCAACCCTTTTTCTTGTTGCAGGCGAAGTATTGAATCTCAACCTTGATGGGCTTGCCAGCTTCCCAGTTCTTTACGTCGACCAAGAACTCTCGCGGTTCGGTGTCGGATTCAACGCTCAGCTTTTCAGCTTCGGCCATCGCCGGTGTGATGGTGACGCCATCGGCCGTGATGCGATACTTTGGTGGAGATGCCAAGTTGTTCCATTCGGCTCCCAGAATCGGATCCTGCCGGAAACCGAGGTACAGTTGGCCGCTTCCAGTTCGCAGCAGTTGCTGATCGGCTTCCGGACGCAACTTGGCGTAGCGATTGGATTCTGTGAAATCGAGCGACTTCAAACTTTCGGCCTGCATCTCTTCGCCACCAGCCGCGACCTTCAGTGGGGCGGCGATGCCCTCGACGGCCTTGCGTTCGATAAGCATGTCGTTGGGGTTGGTTCGTTGTGAAGTAAACTGAGGCAGATTCAGTTCAGCGACCGTTGTGACTTTTTCAGACGGTCCGACCAGTTCTTCAAGTGACTCTCGCAGACTGGATCCTCGCCCCCACGAAGCTCGATGCACAATTTTGCCATCGCGATCGAACACGAATTGTGAATTCGGTGTCATCCCGAAATGCTGCTTCATCTCGCCATTCATCGTGTCAGTCAGCCAGGGAATCGACGTCTTGAGCAACTCTTTTGCGTGATCAACCTGAGCGAAACGTTCCTGAATCGATGTCGGCTGCACATAGCCCCAGTTTTCGGGGTGAGTGAGCGATTGAAACAGAAAGTAAAACTGCACACCTTTGTCGCGATAGTCGGCGGCGACCGCTTCGATCTCCGGATAGGAATTGCGAAATTCAGGACATGTCAGACACCCGCCGACGACGACTGTGTACTTAGCGTCGAAGATGCTGTTGGCAGTAACCAACTTGCGGTCAACATTGTAAAGCTGCAAAGAGTGAGGCAGCGTCGAGCCGATCAGGAGCTTTTCATTGAATTGCGTATCACGTCGGCTCACTCTGTCACGAGGCCGTTCGCGCTCAGCACCACGAGTTGCCTGACCTCCGGTGGCACCTCCGCGCTGACCGGGGCCCATGCCCTGACCACCTCGTCCGCCGCGTCCCGGACCTTGTCCAGCCCCGCGACCGCCCTGAGCTGGTTGGCGGCCCTGAGTCGGTGGGTTCTTCATTTCCTGGTCAGCGTCGGGGTTCAGCGAGCCACGGCGGAATTGGGAAGCCAGTGTTAGCATTTCTTTTTCGTTGAGTGATCCGTTCTTGTCTGCGTCGGCGATTTCGAACGCTTCGTGCATGTGCCCAGGAAGTTCGTCAAGCGTCATCAGCCCGTCTTTGTTCGCATCAAGCGTCAGAACCTGAGCCGCAAATGCCGCATCCCCTTGTGCCGGGTCGCCGCCACGTCCGCCACTACCTGGTCCGCGCCCACCAAAACCGCCAGCATTTCCTGAACCCTGGCGTGCGCCACCGGGGCCGCCGCGTTGACCTCGTTGTCCCTGCATCTGCTGTCCGCTACCCGGACCACCACCGGGTCGGCCTTGTGCGCCCGGGCCTCCGCCTGGACGGAGTTCGTCACCGGTTAACCGGCCGTCACGATTGCGATCGAGCTTAAGAAGCGAAGCCGTTGCGTCTTTGATTTCATCGGCTGAAATTTCACCATCGGAATCGATATCAAAAATTGCCAGCCACGGCGGAGCCTGTTGCCCAGCCTGTCCCCCCAGAGCCTGACGCCCCTGAGCTCCACCGGGCCCGCCAAACTGCCCGCCAGCGGCACGCCCTTGTAGCCTGGGACCTCCTGGTCTTCCGGGTGGCTGAGCCTGCGCGAATGAATCGGCAATGAAAAACGTCAGGCAATAAACGGCGATCAAAAGTGGAGAGCGGCGCATCGGATGGTCTCGCTAGGTTGAGGGAACGGCTTCTGAGGCTTAAACCCCGACGGCTGGCCGAATCTACAGGCGGAGAAAAGTTTTGCTACGAATTTCACGAATCGACACGAATCCGATGGTCCTGATTCGTGAAATCCGTGGCCAAAACTTCTGCCTCTTCCTCAACGAACAATCCGTTCGTACTGAAGTGAACCGTGTTTGCCAAAGATCACCAGCAATCCAAGTTTCAAGCCCGTTGCCTTTAGGTAATTCAGCATTTGGGCACGGAACTTGTCATTCAGATCAGCTGTGCCTTTTATCTCAACAATGATTTTCGATCCGACAACAAAGTCAGGAACGTAAACCGCTTTCCATTTCGTTGTAAACCTCCATGCAGGCACCAATGATTGCGTAGCTCTCTTCCTTGTAAATGATCGTGGTCATGTCGACGAAACCTCTGCTTGTATTACGGGAACGTTTTGCCACGAATCGCACGAATTTTCACGAATCAGGCAAAGTTATTCGTGCAGATTCGTGAGATTCGTGGCTTAACTCAATCAATCATCTCCAGCACACCGCGCAGCCGTTCCAGCGCTCGCATGTAGCGGATGCTGGCGGCTTTGGGTTTGATACCCAATTCGATGGCGACTTCCTGATTGGTCAGTTCTTCAAAGTGCCGTAGGGCGAGTACTTCCTGATCCATTTCGCTCATAGCTTCGATCGCTTGTCGCACTTCATCAATCAGCTCACCTTTTACAGCGACCTGACTTGGCGATGTCATGTGAGCAATAAAACGCTGAGACAGACACAGCGACGTGTTACCCCACGGTCCTGAACGCGCGGCATTGGCTTCACGCAGCACGGATCGCGATTCGGTTTGCAGGTGTGAGCGGTGAATCCTGCTGAGCGTTTGGCCGACGATGAGACGTAGCCACAAAAACAGCGACGGGAAATCGCCATCGACGTAGTGCCTTAGCCGCTGCTCCGCTTCCAGATAGACCTCCTGCACGACATCGTCCGTATCAACGCGTCCGCGGATCTTATCGCTAAGTCGAAAGTGGATGATCTGCCACAACCGTGGACGGTGAATCGTGAACAGTTCCCCGAATACGCTTGTGTCGCCAGCGGCGAGTCGTTGTTCGAGGTCCTCAGTCATAAAACTTTTTTTGCGTCACGGCTGTAGATTGCTGAGAATCAGCGGGTTTAGACAGGCAGGACCAGTCAGAAAACCAGTTTATCAGTCGAGACTCCTGATGAGAATCAACGCATTGTCTAGAATTCAACACCGGCAACTCCTGATGGTGTCGGTCGTCTTATGCACTCTTTTTTCGCACGCCACATCTCTGCGAGCTCAGCAGGAGGCCACGAAAACAACGAGCCCGATGAAGAATATTGTCGTTCTGCTCGCAGACGACCTTGGTTGGGGGGACGTCGGGTTTCACGGTGGAGTGGCCGAAACACCCAATATCGATAAGCTCGCAAGAGAAGGCTTAGAGCTGGAACGCTTTTACGCCTATCCCGCGTGCAGTCCGGCTCGCGCAGCAATGTTGACCGGGCGTTTTCCTGGGCGCTTCGGAATTAGTGGTCCCGTGCGACCGCGCGATGAAGGCCTGCCATTGACCGAACGTTTACTCGTCGCAGACTTCCAGGATGCGGGCTACCAAACAGCGCTGATCGGGAAGTGGCACCTTGGTTTCTCCGACGATATAGCACGCAATCCAAGTCGACGCGGGTTCGATCACTTTTACGGGTTCATGGATGCGCATATCGACTATTACAAACACACAGGGATTCGCAGCAGTACGGACTGGCAGCGCAATGGGAAAACGGTTACGGAAGATGGCTATGCAACGGACCTTTTGACGCGTGAAGCCGTTGAACTGATTGAGAAACGCGACAAGCGAAAGCCATTGTGCATGGTCGTTGCCTACAACGCGCCACACACTCCGTTTCAGGCTCCTGAAGACCTGATCGCCAAATACAGCAACAAGCTGGACGAGCGGAACGCGACTTACGCCGCGATGGTGGATTCGCTGGATCAGGGCATTGGTGAAATTCTTGAAGCCATCGAAAAACAGGGGATGAGCGACGAGACAATCGTCGTCTTTGCTTCAGACAACGGCGCGGCACGAACGGGAACCAACGCACCGCTTCGAGGACAAAAGCGTCAGGTGTACGAAGGCGGAATTCGCGTTCCCTGCGTCGTGAAGGCTCCCGGCGCGATTAAGGCTGGCACGAAGTCACAACAATTCATCGCAATCCATGATGTATTGCCCACACTTGCCGGAGCGGCAGGCGTTGCGCTGAAAACAAACAAGCCGCTTGATGGTGCAAACGTTTGGGAGAATCTTGTTAACGATGAAGTGAAATCGCGAACCATGGTGATCGCTGAAGCAGACTTCGCGGTCTTCCGTGATCAGTGGAAACTGATACAAACTGGTGACGGCGCCCAGGAACTCTACGACATCGTTCACGACCCCAAAGAAGAAAACAATCTTGCTGGACAACGCAACGCGATCGCGAATCAACTCGCTGATGAGTTGAATTCGTTCAAGCAACGAGTCGCCGCAGATGAGCCTTTCGACAGCCTCGCCCAGCCGAAGCCAATGATCCTTGTCTCTGCCGACGTTGCTATTCAAGAAGGTTCGTCGCTGGCCGACGCAGAACTTCAAGGCGACGCCGAATACAACATCCTTGGCGACCGATTGATCGAATCCAACGGCCGCGGTGTGCGACTGTTCTCTGGTACCGACAAGAACGGTGATGGCGAAATGGCCGGCCAGGTATCCATCGTCAGTTCCGAAGTCTCGCCGAAAAGTCGCTGGTATCGCGTCGATATTACCGGGATGGCTCAAGATGGCTTTGCTGTCGATAAAGATAACTTGTTCTTGAAGGTTGAATTCTTTCAGAAAGGTGGCACGGATTCACTGGATCTGATCAAAACTCGCATCTATCCACAGGTTCAGCGAGAACGGAATGACTTCAAAGATGAAT
Organism: Kothea flammea; assembly: GCF_052161645.1. Classification (GTDB taxonomy): domain Bacteria; phylum Planctomycetota; class Planctomycetia; order Pirellulales; family Pirellulaceae; genus Laterigemmans. The sequence goes on along the minus strand of NZ_CP197414.1, from coordinate 3,240,641 downwards.
CGACAAACAAGAATCTGGGGCATTCCACGTGGCGAACGTACGCGATGGACTTTCGCACGCCTTTTGCCGAAATCGATTCGGTGAAGCTGAGCGTTGGATTCGCCGATGGTCAGGGCAAAGGCAAAGACTCCGAGTTTTGGGTTCAGTCGATGAGCTTGCGGCCGATCGCGACTCCGGATAGCTATCAGCCACCGGCGTCGGCCAGTCGACATTTCCCTCAGCCAGATGCCGATACGCTGGTGCCGCTCGGCGGTCATTGGTACTACGATCCTCAGGGAGGAAGTAAAGAACTGCGCAAGCAATTCGACTACACCAACGCTGATCAGTTGCTGTACAAATCAGATCGTTTCGAGGCACCGTTTGTTGGCAATATGTCGTCGTGGTTGCGAGCCGGCTACAAAGACATTGATGGCAACATTGTTGAGAAAGACGAATACAAGCCCTATGCGGTCGTCATTACACTGACCGACGATCACATTGTCATGCACAGTCGAAATCTGCCGAATCATCCAACGGCGACCTTTCCAGACAAGTGGCGAATGCTCGATAGCAATCCCTCGTACATTCAGGAAAAGGCCAACACCTGGTATCTGCCAAAGTATCCAAAGCCAGCAAAAGATCCGATTGCGATGGACGCTCAGAATTCCAACGGTGGTCTTCCGATGGGACCAATTGGCGTGGCAACCAACGGAGTGATCTTCTTCAATCCATTCGATCACATCTTCGAAACCGATGCCGTCTGGAGATTGGACCGCTGCTGTGGTCACCCAAGCCCACAGAGCGCATACCACTATCACAAGTATCCTGTTTGCGTCAAAACGCCGTGGAGTGACGAAGGCAAAATGCACTCGTCACTGATCGGATTCGCGTTCGACGGCTTTCCGGTTTACGGACCGTACGAAGCCGACGGACTGCTGGCAAAAGACGACAAAGACAACCCGCTCAACGATTTCAATCTCCACACGGACGAAGCGCGCGGTCCGCACTATCACGTCACACCTGGCAAGTTTCCGCACATCATTGGCGGTTACTGGGGCGAAGTTGATCCGAAGAACGGCCGCGGACATCGGGCGAGGTAGTTTTTTTGGGCCACGAATTTTACGAATCGACACGAATGGGAAGAGTTTCGATTCGTGAAAATTCGTGAGATTCGTGGCAGTCATTTAGAGAGCATTGCGTTAAAGCATTTCAAATGAAACGGCCTGCCATAACCACCATCCTATTTCATTGGGTCGCACCGATCGCGGTGCTGCTTTGTGGTGGGTGGTTTATTTTCGCAATGGGTCTCCGCGACAAACCAGAGCGAAAAAAGCCACCGGTTCGTAAGTCGGTGCCCGTTGAAGTTGTCCAAGCACGGCACCACACGGGGCCTTTGGATATCGTCGCCAGTGGAGTCGTCATTCCGAACCGCGAAGTCGAACTTTCGGCTCGCGTTAGCGGGGAAGTGATCTTCAAGTCAGATTCGCTCAGCCCCGGACGCTACGTCAACCAGGGCGAGATACTTCTGCGTATCGACGATAGCGACTACCGACTGGAAGTTGCTCGTCTTGAACAGGAAGTCGCACGTGCCGATGTCGAATTCGAACGCCTGAAACTCGATATCGAGAATGCCGAGCGGCTTATCAAGATCAGTCGCGATGTGGTGGCTGTGCGAAAGCGCGAAGTTGCCCGCATGGAGCAACTACGCAGAAATAGTGCGACATCGGCTTCCGAAATCGACACCGTCGAACTGGCGTTTCTGACAGCGATGCAGCAAACCACGACTCAGGAGAATCAGATTCGAGGTTTTGACACGCAGGCGAAGACTTTAAAGATGGCTCGCGAGCTTGCGTCACTGCAACTTCAGCGAGCCAGACTGGACCTTGAGCGAACATAAATCGTCGCTCCGTTTTCGGGCGTCGTAATCGCAACCCGCGTTGAGAAAAACGCGAATCTCGTTCCGGGCGCGATGGTCGCAACGATCGAAGATACGTCGAGCGTCGAAGTGCGCTGCAGCCTTCGCAGCGAAGACATGCCGTTTCTGCAAGCTTCTGATTCAACCAGTGACAACGCTTACGAACTTCCAACAGTTCCCGTGACAATCGAGTACGATCGCGGCGGCCGCACTTACGCATGGGATGGCGTTTTAAGCCGCCAGGACGGACTGGGGCTGGACCAGTCGACACGAACCTTGCCCGTTCGCATTCACGTGGCTAACCCAACAGCAAATCGAATTCCCGAATCAATGACCGACCAGATCGCGGCGGGTTACTTGAATGGTGACGCAGTCGATCCACTAGCGCTTGTTCGCGGGATGTTCGTGAAAGCAAAACTTCACTGCCAGCCAACGCGTTCACTCGCGGTGATTCCCGAAGCCGTCCTTCGCCCCGGTAAACAGGTCTGGTTAATGCGTGATGAAAAGCTGGCCATGGAAACGGTGCGGATCGCCCGCATCGTAGAATCGCAGGTGTACATCGACCTGACTCATTCGCCGCTTCAAATCGGTGACCAGATTGTCAGCTCACCCGTTCCCGGTGCCCGCAACGGCCTCGCTGTTTCGCTGAAGACAGACAAGCGACTGAGAGGAAAGTAACCACCAAACGCAACGGCTGACAAGCAAGACAAATCGTGCGGACCAGCCACAGTCGCCGCAACTTGCCACACGCCTCCATCAGAAAGTACGCAAGGCGATTCAGCCGGCAAACGACTCACCAAAAAGACGGCACTCCCATGAAAGCAGTCGTGCGCTGGGCGGTTGATAACGCGCCCGCCACCAATACGCTGGTACTTGCCATCCTGATTCTGGGTACCTGGTGCGGCACTTCGATGCAGCGCGAGTTCTGGCCTTATTCCAACTTTGGACGTCATACAGATCAGCGTCGAATACCGCGGCGCGAGTCCCGAAGAAGTCGAAGAGGGCATCTGCCAGAGAATCGAAGAAGCCGTTCGCAGCGTGACCGGCGTTTACCGAATCACGTCGGTTGCGCGAGAAGGTGCTGGCAATGTCATGGTCGAATTAGATTCTGGCCGGGACGAAGCAGACGTGCAGGAAGTCCTCGGCGAAGTCCGTTCTCGAGTCTACAACATCCCGAGCTTCCCCGCACTGGCCGAACAACCTGTCGTTCAGCGTCAGCAACCACGCACTACAGCACTCAGCATCGGCGTCATTGGACCAGACGATGATTCCGTTCAGGCAAGCCTGGCCCTGCGTGAACTGGCCGAGAAAGTTCGCGATGAGGTTCTTCTAAGAGACGATGTTTCACAAGCTGAAGTCGTTGGAGTTCCCGATTACCAGATCGACGTCGAAATCAACGAAGATGTGCTCCGCCAATACAACCTAACGCTGTCGCAGGTCGCCGAAGTCGTCCGCTCCGAAAACGTCGAAGTCCCGGGAGGAACGCTGAAGACATCATCTCAGGACATTCTTCTGCGTGGCAGCAATCGGCAGTCTACCGGGTCAACGATCGCTGCGATTCCACTGATCAAGGACGCCAGAGGAGTCGTCCTGACCATCGGTGATCTTGGCGAGGTCCGTGACGAATTCACCGACGATTCCGCGATCAGTCGCATCAACGGACGCCCCGACTTGGCCGTGCAGATCGACTCGGCCAAAACGGAAGACATCATCAATGTGGGGGACGTTGTCAAAGAATTTGTCGACAACTACGACGTACCTCCCGGATAATGGACCGTAGAAGTCCGTAAGTGCCTTGGTCACAGATACTTGACGCATTCCGTCGAGACGTCATGGAAACGGATAGAACTTTTCGAGACGGGCAATTGACCCTGAAAAGCCCACGAAAAAAGCCGCCGATCGCATTTGATCGGCGGCTCTTGTTTTAGGTAGTGGAGGATCGAGGACACCAGTAGAACTTTTTGCGGGAGCTATCGCCACGTGGAATTTGGAAACAGCAAGGATGGCCAAGTCTCTTTCCCTCCCAGTTGTTAACCAATGAAGCTTCGGTCAGATAGCTGAGCAGCTCCCCGAGGCGGTCTCAATCCGAACCGCGGATTCATCGATCTAGGTGCCTTTCGTAGCATGAGGTTACGTCGATTACCGCATATCGAAATGTTCAAGTGGAACTCGATTGCGGACCGAATTCGAGCGGAATCAGAGTCGGCAAAAACGAAACGGGATCGTATGCGACTGTCGCGGTACTATCAGTCTCTGCTTGACTCCGGCGAAGCCAGCACGCTCGCGGAAATTGCTCGGTGGTTAGGCGTTTCGCCGGCTCGGCTGACGCAGGTTCTCAATCGGCTGGTGGCCGACGGTGAACCGCGTAGCCGGTGATTAGGCAGTCGAAAATAGGATCGCACGTGGACGTTTTGTGCTTGAACGGTCAAATCCTGGAATTTGACGTTTGCCCCTGTAACCACTCCTGTCCTTGATTGCACTAGACCATCGAACACACTTCACGAGGAAATTCGATGGTGATCCAACTCAATCTTCGGTTTCGATCCATTTTCACTGCTTTTTCCGCGGTCGTGTTACTGATCGCGCAATCGGCGGTCAGTTTTGGTGAGGACTGGCGGCAGTTTCGAGGCGAGCAAGCCTCCGGGGTTTATGCGGGAGATGTCCCGGCGCGGTGGGGCGATGAGCAGAATCTGAAGTGGGTGATTCCTCTACCCGGAAAAGGCGTCAGCAGTCCGATTGTGGTTGGGGACCGAGTCTTTGTGACGACGTTCTCCGGGTTTGGGCAGGATGTGAACAAGCCGGGAAAACTTGCCAGTTTGAGGCGGCATCTCGTCTGCATTGATCGTCATTCTGGCAAAGAATTGTGGCAACGCAGTCCGCCAACTCGGTTTCCGGAAGACAAATTCGAAGGCTTTGTGACGGATCACGGTTACGCAAGCTGCACGCCGGTTTCGGATGGCGAACGCGTGTTTGCGTTCTTCGGGAAGTCGGGCGTTTACGCGTTTGATCTCGATGGAAATCCGCTGTGGCACAAGTACGTTGGCAGTGAGTCTGGCCCGACCGAGTGGGGTTCGGGAGCCAGTCCCGTCGTCTACAAAAACCTGTTGCTGGTGAATGCATGCGATGAGACTCAGGCGCTGATTGCGTTTGATCGAACCAGCGGTGAAGAAGTCTGGCGCGTGGAAGCTCAACTTTACGAAGGCAGCTACTCAACGCCGGTGGTCGGCAAGGCGGCGGATGGCAGCGAAGAGATCATCATTCCGCTTTCGGACGAAATCTGGGGCATTGACCCGGCGACGGGCAAGCTGAAGTGGTGGGTTGCTGAATCGCTCGGCAAATACATTTGTACGACGCCGATTGTTGGCGATGGCGTGGCTTATGTGGCGGCCAGCAGCAAGGTGATAGCGATTCGTCTTGGCGGAGTCGGCGATGTGACGAAAACTCACGCGGTGTGGTCTCGCAATGCGGGGCCGGGCGTTCCTTCGCCGGTGCTGGACGACGGGAAACTGTACTGGGTTGGCACCAACGGAATTCTCACGTGTGCCGACGCAGCGACGGGCAGGACAGCGTGGCGAAAGCGAATCGGCGGCGGAAAACGAAACATTACGTATGCTTCGCTGACCAAAGCCAACAACGTCTGGCTGTCGATGAGTCAACAGGCGGGGACGATCGCGTTTCGGTTGAAGCCGGAGTTCGAGGAAGTTTCCGTCAACCAATTCGCGGGCGACAAGACGCCGTTCAAGTGCTCATTCGCGGCGGCAAACGGAGAGCTGTTTGTTCGTTCGGATCAGTTCCTGTACTGCATCGCGAAGAACGGAACGGCGAATCTCGCAAACGTCAAAACGAAAGCTCCCAAGTCGAGTCTCTCGGATGCGTTTGCGTCGATCATAAATCGCAGCGGCAGTCCATTTCAGGGGCGAAGTGCCAACAGCGTTGGACCGGCTCAGTTGCTGATGACGTTTGACGTAAACAATGATGATAAGATCAGCCCGGAAGAACTGGCCGAGTCACCGATGCCCAAGTTTGTACAATCAATGATGATGAAAAACGGTGACAAGAACAAAGACGGCTTCATCGACGCCGAGGAACGCAAAACGCTTCAGGCCGAGATGAAAGGCAAGCCCGACGAAGTCGTCGGTCGAAAAAACGCGGGCAATCGACCTGTCCGTCCACCGGTTCTTGTGAAGCAAACACCTTCGGATTGAACCTCCACCCGAGAAATAACCATTCAAACATGCAGCTCGCTCTGCCCATTCCTGCGGCGTCATCGCCGATTGATCTTCGCCACGCACTCAGTGCGTGGCTTGACCAACGCGCGATGCTGGCCGTGCGACTAAGTGAAGCAGAGGATGTTCCCGAAGAGGTTGAAGCGAACGTCATCAGCGCAGCACGCAACGGCGACGAAGATGCATTTCGGCAAATCGTTGACCGCTACCAGTCCACGCTGACCACTCAGATGCGACGCTTTAGCGGAGACCGACAAGTCGTCGAAGACCTAGTGCACGATGTTTTCGTCGAAGCCTTCATGAGTCTCGGCAGCTTCAAAGCGAAAAGTCCGTTCGAGCACTGGCTGCGAAAGATCGCGGTCCGTGTCGGGTACCGGTTTTGGCAGTCGCAAGCCCGCGATAAGGGGCGAGTCGAGAAACTTCGCGAAGAATCTGTCACTGCAACCATCATGACCGATCCACCCGGTGATGCCGTCGAAGCTCGCGAGCAGTTGCACGTCATGCTGGCGAAACTTGCGCCGCGCGATCGGCTTGTGTTGACGCTTTTGTATTGGGACGGCCACTCGGTCGCCGAAGCCGCGAAACTGGCAGGGTGGACTCAGACGATGGTCAAGGTTCAGGCTCATCGCGCCCGCAAACGACTAAAGAAACTTCTGGAGGAATCCAATGAAACATGACAGCCCCGAAAACTGGATTGAACATCGGGCCGAACTGGCCGCGCGAGTCCATGATTCGCCCATCGACGTCACCGACCGCGTGTTATCTACGCTGTCCAGCTACAAGAACATTGGGCTGGCGGTGGACAAGACGCCGCTGATATTGGGCGGCGGCCTGATGGCTTTGGCGGCGTCGATCATGTTGATGCTGCTTCCGAGTCTCACGGTCATGACCGAACCGTGGATCAGCTTCTGGTTCATTTAAAGAAGTTCATTTCACGTAGGGCCGGTTCCTACAGCTACCGCTGACTACGAGACTCAGCAATTCACGTAAGGTTTCGCCATGAGTACCACAAATTCCACTACCAAACGCAAGCCCACGCGATGGCGACGAGCGTTACCAGCGTGGATTCAGGCTCTGGTTCTGCTGGTCGTATTCGGCAGCGGAATCGGTGTCGGTGCCGTTGTGGCATCGCGTTACATGCTGACTCGAATGCAACACTATCGAGCCCACCCGGAAGTCCTGCCCGAAGAAATCACCGGCACCTTGACCAGTCGACTCCATCTTACCGACGAGCAGTCCGCGAAGGTTCTGGCCGTGATGACTCATCGGCACGGTCGCATTGAAGCCGCTCGCGAGGCATCGGCACCGGAAATCCATTCGGAATTTGACCTGCTGGAAAAAGAGGTCGCCGCGGTTCTCAATGAGGATCAAAAGGGGCGTTGGCTTGCGACTGCGGATTGGGTACGCAAGTCGTTTCTCCCGCGACGTCCCAAAGTTCAACAGTGATCTGCGCGTGTGTGGGAATTCTTTTTGCAAAAACTTTTGTCGGGGCTGTAACCGATTTGCCGCTGGCTTTCACTATCACTGTGAAGCGAATGACATTCAGGCCTGAAGTCGACGCGATTCTGATTCTTGCACATGATGAAGATTGAAAATGAAACCACTTGTCTGTTCGTTTGCGTTGCTACTGACGATTACCTCGGTCAGCTCGGCTGAGGAAAACAACTTTGGCCGCCCGTTCGGCCCGCCTGCGAAAGTGATCGCAGCGTGGGAAAACGGTGAAGGCGACTCTCTGCCCGGTCCGCCGGAATGGGTTATCGCCATGCGAGGTGGCGACAACGCAGCCCGCAGCGGAATGCCACCGTGGGTCGCCGCGAGACACGAACGTGCTGCCGAAATCGGCTTGCCCGGCCCACCGCCCGAAGTGATCGAAGCTTGGGAAAACGGCGCAGGCGACTCCCTGCCCGGTCCGCCACAGTTCGTTCTGGACATCTTGGCAATGTTCCGAGGCCAGCGTTAAGAAAAACAACGCTAAGCAAAAAACCTCAGTTCAGAACCTCGGCCAGCCGTTTCGCAAATACGGCTGGCTCTTTTCTTTCATCAATGCGGACATCGGAAACCTGATGACTCAACAGCAAAAGTTCATGTGGCCACATCGTCCATTGCTGTTTCTTACCCCATTGATTCTGGGTGGGGCTGTTCTTGCGTTGGCAATTCAAATGCGGACGCCCCCTGAAAAGCGAGTCGTCGAGGAAGTCGCGCAACCAGCGCGAGTGATCACAGCGCGTAAAGTTCAAGTCGTCCCGCGAGCGATGGGGTTGGGCGAATCAGCCCCGAAGCGAATCTGGCAGGCTGTCTGCGAAGTGAAGGGGCGAATTGTCGAAGTTCATCCACGACTGCAAGCGGGCAGCGCGTTCGGCAAAGATGAGCTGCTGCTTCGCATCGACGACGCAGACGTCAAGCTTTCAATCTCGCGACTGGTTGCCGAGATCGCGCGTGCCAAAGCCAGCCTTTCCGAACTCAATGCGAATGAAGCGAACTATCGGGAGGCACTGCTGCTGGAACAAGAGTCACTGAAAGTGGCAAACGCCGAAATGGAACGCCTCAAAAAACTCGTGAGCCGCAACGCGTCGTCCGCCGCCGAACTCGACAGCAAGCAGAGAAGTCTCATCACTCAAAAGCAGCTTGTGCAATCGGTCAGGAGCAAGCTGAACCTCCTGCCGACGCAAATCGAGTCGGCTCAGGCCGCACTAAAAGTCGCTGAAGCAAATCTTGCCGAACGCCAACGTGACCTGCAACGCTGCGAAATCCGCGTTCCTTTTGCGTGTCGAATGGGAGCGGTCAATCTTGAAGCCGGTCAATTCATTGGCGTTGGGGAGAAGCTGTTTACCGTTCAGTCCAGCGACGGGTTCCTGATTGATGCCGAAATTGCGTCGCAGGATTTACGGCGCTTGTTCGATGCGAACGCCACCGAACAAGCCAGCGATGAAAATCGCGATCCTGCGGATGTCACCGCCGACGATCGACCGTCCCGTTTTCAGGTCGATGTCACGCTGCGATATAAACTTGGCGGTCGCATCAACACGCGAGCAGGGCGCTTCGTTCGATTTCGCGAACAGCTGAGCGATCAGACTCGCAGTGGAATCGTCGTCGTCGAAACCAACGCAGAAAGCGACGACGGCCCACCACCCATTCGCGGCACGCTGTGCGAGATTGAACTTCGCGGTCGCGTCCGAAAAAACAGAATCGTCATTCCGACGAATGCCATTCAACGAAGCGACACTGTCTTCGTCGTTGATGCCGAACAACGCTTGCGCCGTCGCACCGTTGTCGTCGAGTTTGAGCAGGATGACTTTGCGGTGATTCAATCGGGAGTCAACGACAGAGACCTTGTTGTGGTTTCTCAACTCCCGTCGGCCATCGAAGGCTGCCTTATTGAACCCATCGCGGATGACGCTTTGCAGCGTGACATCGCACTGTCAGCAACCGGATCGGAGTCGTCTGAATGATCGGCTACTTCTCCAGACATCCGACCGCCGCCAACCTGCTGATGATCGTGTTTCTGTTTCTCGGACTGACCGCTCTGCCGAAACTCAAACGCGAAACGCTGCCGGACATTACGCCTTCTCAAGTTATGGTGACCGTTGCGTATCCGGGAGCATCGGCCGCCGAAGTCGAACAGTCCATTGTGCAGCGACTTGAAAATGCCGTGGACAACATCGAGTTCGTCAAAGAAATGGTCGCAGCATGTCGCGAGGGTGTCGGCACGCTCACGCTGGAAATGGAGTCGCGTGGCAGCCTTTCGGACTTTCGGGACAACATCCAAACCGCAGTTGACGGCATTGATGATTTCCCCGACGAAGCTGAAGCGCCCGTCGTCACGGAGGTCGGCGGGACGGATGAAGTTCTTTCCATTGTCGTAAGTGCTGACGCGACCGCTCTGGACCTGTACCGACATTCCAACGGGCTGAAATCACGTCTGCTGGCCGTGCCCGAAGTTTCATTGGTCGACCTTGAAGGCATCTCGGAACCGCTGGTCACAGTTGACGTTCGGCAGGAAGCCATGCATCGACTGGGTATTTCCGTCAACGATGTGGCTTCTGCCATTCGACTCCAGAACACCAGCGTCCCGGCGGGGGAAGTCGCGACGGCAGACCAGCAATTGCTGCTGAGGCTTTCCGGGCAGAGCGATTCGCTTCGCGAGCTGAAGAGACTCGTCATCGTGGCGGTGAAAAGCGGACGTGAGGTTCTGCTTCAGGATGTTGCATCGGTCGAATACGCGTTTCAGGATGAGAACCGGCAGACGTTTGTCGATGGACGTCGGGCTTGTCAATTGGTCGTGCGCAAGTCGAAAGAGAGTGACATCGTTGAGGTTGCCGACGCCGTTCGAGCTTTCGTGGCGGACGAAGTTCAGCGATACCCGGCTGTCAACATCTCGTTGACCGGCGATGATTCCCAGTTGGTTCGAGCACGACTGGAACTGCTTGTGAAGAACGGCTTGCAGGGTGTGCTGCTTGTGTTCTGCACGTTGTGGTTGTTCTTTAACTGGAAGTTGTCGTTCTGGGTGGCGGCCAGCCTGCCGGTATCTTTTCTAGGTGCCTTGTTCTTGTTTCCTGTGTTCGGCCTGAGCCTGAACATGTTCACGCTGTTGGCGATGTTGCTGGCGCTGGGGATTTTGATGGACGACGGAATTGTCATCGCGGAAAGCATCGCCACGAAACGCGAGGCCGGGATACCCGCCATGGACGCGGCCGTTCAGGGTGTTTCCGATGTCGCGGCCGGCGTATTTTCTTCCTTCATAACGACCGCGTGCGTGCTCGGTCCGCTGGCGTTTCTTTCTGGACGAATAGGCGAAGTGCTGTGCGTCATTCCGATCGTGCTGCTGCTCGTACTGATGATCAGCTTGGTCGAAGCTTTCTTCATTCTCCCGTCGCACCTCGGGCACGCTCTGTCGGGTCAGTCCGAACCGAACCGCATTCGGAAAACCGTCGAAGCGGTTTTGAATTTCGTCCGCGATCGATTCTTCGGCTGGCTGATCGATCGAGCGTTTCGCTGGAGGTATCTGACGCTTGGCATCGCCGCTGGAGTGCTGATCGCCTCGATCGGTCTGCTCGCATCGGGAACGTTGAGGTTTCTTCCTTTCCCGCCGATCGAAGGCGACGTTGTGATTGCCCGAGTCATCCTTCCGGCAGGTACGCCATTGGGCAGAACAAAACAAGCGATTGCAAAAGTGCAGGCCAGCCTGAAACAAGCGGAAGGCGAATTGTCTGCCCGAAACAACGAACCCGATCGTTTGGTGCAGTCTTCCCTCGTCGAGTACGGTGTGAACACGGAAGCGTTTGAGTCTGGCTCGCACGTTGCGACGATGACCGTTGAGCTGTTGTCGGTCGAGCGGCGTGCGACACGCATTGACGAATTGGTTGCACTGTGGAATGAATACAATGGATTGATGCCCGATGTGGTTTGGACTTCAATCGGTCCGGCATCCTTCGGCCCGGCCGGTCGCCCCATCGAAGTCCGGATCGCCGGTGAACGACTCGATGACCTGCAAGCCGCCGCGATCGAAACACGAAACTGGTTCCAGCAATTCCTCGGCACTCGAAACGTCAATCATGACTTGCGAAAGGGCAAGACGGAGCTGCAATTGAGCCTGATTCCCGGCGCAACGGGACTCGGCGTGACGTCTGCTTCGGTCAGTGAACAGGTTCGTGCCGCATTTCAGGGGACGGATCTCGGCGAAACGTATATCAACAACGAAGCGGTCAACGTAAGAGTTCGTTTGTCGCCCGAAGATGCCAACAGCCGGCGCAGCATCGATGCACTGCCAGTTTCTTTGCCATCGGGTAAACAACTGCGTCTGTCGTCGATCGCGGATCGTAAAAGAACCAAGAACTGGTCACGCATCGCTCGCATCAACCGTCTACGCACGGCCACGGTTCGCGGCGATGTCGATCCACGCATCGCGAGTGGCAACCAATTGGTTCAGCGTTTTCAAAAAGAGAAAGCGGCGAAGCTTGAGGGTCAATTCTCCGGGGTTCGATTCGTGTTCGCCGGGGAGACTCAGGAGAGTCGCAAGACGGCGATGTCATTGCTGACAGCCGCTTCGATTGGACTGGTCGGCGTGTACGTACTACTGAGCTTCCAGTTCCGCAACTACTTTGAGCCATTGGTCGTGATGACGGCGATTCCGCTGTCGATGATCGGAGTACTTTGGGGGCACTGGTTGATGGGCATCGACATGACCATGCCCAGTTCGCTGGGATTCATTTCGCTGGCGGGTATTGTCGTCAACGATTCGATCCTGCTGGTGCTGTTCCTGAAGAATTCAATCGCGTCGGGTAGTGAGCTTTCCCATGCCGCCAGCGAAGCCAGTCGAGCCCGCTTTCGAGCCATCATGCTGACATCTCTGACGACGATCGTCGGTCTGTTACCGTTGCTGTTTGAAACCGACTTACAAGCTCAGGTGCTAATCCCCGTGGCGGTCAGCGTCGCCTTCGGCATCATGGCCTCCACACTGCTCGTGCTACTGGTCGTCCCCTGCCTCTATGGCGTCCTGAATGATGTTACAAAGCTGACCCAACAGCAACCTGAACTTACTCCCGCTCAAAGGACCCGCACGAATTCAACAACATCGCCAGCCAACCAGAACTGGAATCGACCAAGACCAAGTTCAGAAGCTTCATTCCGAAGACCTTCAGGAAGTCGTTGGGTGGTCGAAATGGATGATCAAAAGGCGCATACTACATGAGGAACGATTCAAACCGATGCCAGTAGAATCTTGTTGCCTGTCGGATCCGTTACCCAATAACCGCGTTCGTCGGACGTTTCGCCGGACAGGTTTTTCACAACGTTTAAAAGTCCCTCGCGATTGGCATAGTCAATTTGCAGGTGCTGCAGTCCGGCCGTTCCTTTGGGTGGCAGAGGACGATTGTCGCCGTGCCAGGAATTCATGGCGATGCGATGCCTGTAGGCCCCGCCTGCGCCGACATCGGCGTACTTGAATTGAGGAAGGTAATTGAACTGATCAAACCCCAGGGCTTTGTAAAACGTATTGGATTGCTGAACATTGTTGGCATACAAATGATAGTGGCCAATGTAGGCATCGTTTGAAATCCCGAAGCGAAGATCTTTATCAGGCAGCACGGTCATCACTTGATCAACGTCGAGCTTACTCGAAGCGTTGCGGAGAACGCCGTTTGCATCTTCCATTTTGATGCCGCCTCGTGTGATCACTCGTTTGAATCGCTCCGGTGTTTCCAAAGTGAATTCGATCGTGATCCCGTCGGAGTCCGTAAGATATAAGGACTTGGACATCGTGTGGTCTGTCGGTGAACAGGGGTACCGCTGAGCCAGGACTCGATAGACCATCCTGGCGAACTCACGTTCATTGGGAGCATGAATGGCCACGTGATAAAGACCGCTAAAGCCCTTTTGAAAAGGCTGTTTGGCGGATTCGTGCACGACAACCAGCGTCTTGTTTTCTGTCCCGAACTCCACCGCTTTGCCCGTCTTCGCTCGCAGTTTCATGCCTGCGATTTTCGTCCAGAAGTCGATCGCTTTATCAAGCGACGTGTTATTCAGATGGACGGCTCCAAAGAACGCTCGTTCCGGAGAGGCTGGCCCCTGAGCGGGGTTCGTTGGCGATGCTTGCAAATTCGGAGCTCCACTGTTGAAGGCCATGAGTGCTGCGCCGCCAAGTATTCCGTTAACAAAGTTTCTGCGTTGCATGTGAACTCCTTGAATGGGAAGCATCGTATTCTGTGGTAATCAATTTTTCTTGAACAGCTCAATCACTCAGGGCGAGTCTGCGCTTGAGCTGACGTCACGTATTCCAGCACTGCGGCGTATTCAGCAGGCTTGAGTCTGGCCTTCTTTGCCATGCGAGGAAGAATGTCGCTCTCCCACGTCGCCGGATCGTAGTCGTAGACCGGCTTGGGCCGATGGCACATCGCACATTTCAACATCGACACGTAGACGCCTCGCCCGACTTCTGTCTGACTCTTCTGCCCGTTATGAGAGGCGAGCGGTTTTGGGGCCGCGATATCCATGGGGACGACCGCACATCCAGCCAGGAAGGCCAGCAGAAAGACCATGCCGATGCGACTTAGCGGTAAGCTTGTTTTGAGTATCATGTTTGCTCCTCCATGAGCGTTTCATTGCGCTGGGACGCAGCGTGTGATTGACGATTGATTTTACGCTTGGGGGGCCAGTTCCTGATTGAGCATTCGGCTGGAGGCCTGCATCAAATTCCGCCGCCCAAACAGAATGATTGCGGCCAAAACGCCAAGCACGATGGCTGGAACCGCACTGCCTCCCAGAGCACTCAGATGAGCCAGCGTGGCTCCGATCATTGTACAAACCAACAGACCCGCACCGAGCCAACTGAAGTTTGGAACAACAAGAAGGATGGCCGCAGCAACTTCAACGGCGCCGGTTACGTATCGAAACCATTGCCCCAAGCCGATGGTTTCGAAGTTCTGAACCATCATTTCCTGGCCCATCAACTTGGAAATTCCGGCCATCAAAAACATGGCGGCCAACAAGACTTGAAGAACCCACAGGGCGATGTTTGCAGGCGTGAATTTTTTGGTTTCGTTGGTAGTCATATTGTTTGCCCCTTCAGGCGACGAGTTGCGTAATTCTAAATCAGAATGTGTTGTTAAAACCGTTTGCAACCAACGTGCCAACCCGAAGCACAAAAAGAGAATTAGCCGAAAACACGCTACGACACAACGTCGCAGAAGCCATGTTTTTCCGTGTCAGAAAGTGAAAGCACAACGCGATTCAGAAGTGACACCAAAGCGGCATCGCTCGCCACCATGGCGTCACGAAAGCGTCACCAGAAGGGCACTTTGGCCAATCAGTTGGGCCGTTCGATGCCCAGCTTCTTCATCTTCTTCTGCAGTGTCGTTCGCTTTAGCCCCAACAACGCCGCGGCCCCGTTGTCTCCGCCGACGACCCATTGAGCGCGTTGCAGCGCGTTCAAGATGTGCTCACGTTCAGCGTCGGCTAATGTTTGAGCGTCGGGCTCAGAAGTGGCCGTCGCGAGTGGCGTTTGATCGTCTGACTCACTGGTAGCATCGGGTTGCGATTCGACTTTCGTGGCCAGGCTCAATTCCTGAATCGCAACCTGCAACTGTTTGCCGGGGCTGAGGATCACGGCTCGTTCAATCACATTCTGCAGTTCGCGAATATTGCCAGGCCAGGAATACTGACACAGATGCTCAATGACGTTGGCCGGAATGGTTTCAATCGATCGTCCCATCCGTTTGGAAAATAGCTGCGTGAAATATCGAATCAGTCGCGGGATATCGTCGGCACGCTCACGAAGCGGCGGCAACGAAATGGGAAACACGTTCAGGCGGTAAAACAGGTCACTGCGGAACTCGCCCTGATTCACCATCTCCTGCAGGTCGTGATGAGTGGCCGAGATCACTCGCACGTTGACCTTGATGGTCTTTGTCCCGCCCAGCCGTTCGAACTCCTGTTCCTGCAGGACTCGCAACAGCTTCGGCTGCAACTCGGACGGAATGTCTCCAATCTCATCAAGGAACAGCGTTCCACCATCGGCCAATTCGAATCGACCGACCTTCTGATTGACGGCTCCAGTAAAGGCGCCTTTTTCGTGGCCGAAGAGTTCGCTTTCGAGCAAGCCTGTTGGAATCGCCGCACAATTCAGTTTGATGAAAGTCCGTCCGTGGCGTGGACTGCGGTCGTGGACACCTCGGGCGATCAGTTCCTTGCCGGTTCCCGTTTCGCCGTAGATCAACACGGTCGAATCGGTGACCGCGACGGTTTCGACGTGCTTGAGAACTTTCCGCAGCTCGGCATTTTCGCCGACGATTTCGCCGAAATTGTGGTCGCTACGAAACTCTTCTTCGAGGTACGACTTTTCCTGTTCCAGCTGTTTCTTCAGCCCTTCGATTTCCTGAAAGGCCAGCGCGTTTTCGACGGCGATCGCGACGTGGCTGGAGACCAGTTTCAGGAATTCCACATCCTGCTGACTAAACGCCTTGGGCAACTTGCTTGCGAAGACGAGCGTGCCAAGTTTTTGCCGAGCGGTGGTGAGAGGCAAATCGCAGGTGCTTTGGACGCCAAACTGCTTCGTCCCCTGGAAGAATTCCGGCCAGCGGGTTTCGGCGGCGATGTCGTCGATCACCAGCGGTTCCTGAGTTTTCCAGGCATACCCCGCTGGCGAACCGTCGATGGTCGCCTTCACTTTACGCGCTTCTTCTGCGAACTCGGAAGGTTCAAGAATGTGAGCCGCCAGGCTGTTGCTGGGCTCATCGCACAACACGATTGCCAGATAGTCGAACGTCGCCACTTTCCGAAGCTCACAGGCAAGTTCCTTCATCAGCACCGGAAGTTCCCGATGCGAGATGATGGTCTGCGAAAGGGCCAGGAGCACCTGTAATGCTTCACTGCAAACGCTCAAAGCTCTCGCGACTTTCCTGTTTTCGATTCGGGGTGACTGAAACCTATTTTGCACTCACGTATCCACCGCGTCAATCCATCGATCTGACAGCGTCCCCGACACCGACTCGAATCAATCTTTCGCCCGAGGCAAGGATAGTGAAACCCCGCAAGTCATTGATTGAAAGCCACTTACGAATTCCCACCTCAGATTTCGTTAACTGATTGAACTTTTTTGAGACCAGCGAGTGACACCGAAAAGCACATAAAAAAAGCCGCCGATCACGATTGATCCGCGGCTTTTGTTTTTTGAGTGGAGGATAACGGACTCGAACCGATGACCTCTACAATGCCATTGTAGCGCTCTCCCAACTGAGCTAATCCCCCAGGTTGTGGCCGTTGTGCGGCACAGCGTGGGCCGCGATTTTGACATCGCGTCCCCTGAGTGCGTGAAAAATTACAACACTGTTCTGCCGGAGTCAATGGCCGATTTTGAGTTCCCATCCGGAATCTGGCCGGTTAGCTGGTTTTTCCGCACCTTCTTCTAGGCTATTCTGTCCAACATGACATCACGCGTTCGGGCTATCACCGTCAATGCACTGAAATTCGCAGTCCCGGCTGTGATCTTGGGCTGGCTGCTGTCTCGTATCGAACCCGACCAATGGGATGCCTTGAAAACGCAGCCCAAGAACTACGCCCTACTAGCCAGCGCCTTGCTGCTGGCCTGCGCCGCAGTCTTTTTGTCGTTCGTTCGCTGGGCCGTGCTGGTGCGCAGCCAAGGCATCGCACTCGGTTACCTAGCCGCTTTTCGACTTGGTGCCATCGGTTTCTTTCTCAGCTTCGTATCGGCCGGCAGCGTCGGAGGCGATTTGTTCAAAGCCATCTTTTTGGCTCGCAAAACCCCCGGCTTGCGACTGGAAGCGGTCGCCTCAGTCGTGGTCGATCGCGCCATGGGACTGTACGGGTTGTTGCTGGTGGTGATCTCGGCCATGGTGCTGTTCCCGCCCGCGACCGTCTCGGAAGACTTCCATCGGCTCTCGCTTGGCGCGGGTGTGCTGGCTGTTGCCGGCACGCTTGCCATTGCCGTCGTCGTGCTGGGGGGCCGCTGGATCGACCGACTCTTGAGACGCGTCGATGCAAACCGTTGGTTCGGTAAAATCATTCATCGCGTCGCCGACCCGCTGCGAATGTTTCACACACACCCTTGGCAATTGCTGATCTCAGCACTGCTAAGCGTGGGAGTTCATCTGCTGTTATCAATCAGCATGTATTTGATCGCCCGCGGATTGTACTCCACCCCACCGACCTTTACTGAGCACTTAATCATTGTGCCGGTTGGCATGTTGGCAGCCGCACTGCCGCTGACGCCAGCCGGCTTAGGAGTTTTAGAAGCGACGATCGCTTGGCTCTACCAACTAGTCCCCCCCGTTCCCACCGCCGCTTCGGGGACGTTGGTTGCGCTCACGTTTGAGATCGTCAAGCTCATCTTGGCGGCTGCGGGGATCGTGTTCTACTGGACCAGTCAAGCCGAGGTCGACGCCGTTCGCCAACTTGATGCCGCCTGCACCCTCGACTTAAACGACAAACCGGACTCGACCGATAAACCGCTTGGCCACGCCGCCCCAGCACACGAAACAGACCCAGCTAACACGGCGGCTGACCCGACAGCCAATTAGTTTCCAGTCGTCCGCGCACCGATCGCCTAGCAATGGTAAATCAGCGGGTGAGCCGACGGCTACTCGCCGACCGTTACCCCCGCACCCTTGGCAGCCAGCTTTTCAATCCGGCCAGCGTCCTCCACCAAAGTGGCCACTCCCATGCCGGCGGCGAAATCAACATTGCCCAAATAAGCGATCGCTCGTCCTTCCACACGCAGTTGAGCCTGCCCATTCTGATCCGCCAAGGTTGCTCCGATCGTTGCTTGGCTAGCACCAGCAACGGTAATCCCGGCCCGCCCGTTTTGCCGGCAGCTGACATCGAGAATCCCGATCTCTTCACAGCGATCGTGAATGTTAATCCCATCGAGCCGATAACCTCGCACCACCAAGTCGCGAATCATCACATGCTGCACGTCGTACAGCGTCAACCCTGTTGTTTGCTCGGTGACCGTCAAGGCGTAATCGGCTGGTCCCAAATTTTCAGCTGTTTTTAAATACATACGTGGTCCGATCCGCGTCCACGTCAGCGGGCTTAGCTGCGACAAATCTCCATCGGCAACCGGTTGCCGAGCCAGCCCGCGACCATCAACGGCGAACAATCCATAGCCGGCCGGCGAATGCATCAATTCCCAGACATCGTTGCCTTGGTAACGCCAGCGATTTGCCGCGGGTGTCACCGAGCCATCAAGCGTGGCCCCATTGCCGACGATTTCAAACGGACGCGCTGGACTTCCGCTGTGTTTCCAGCCCACCAAGGAAACACACTCGCGGTAAGGTTCGCCGGTTTTAGTGAGAATAATGCGGTCACCCGGCAAGGCTGCCAATAAAGCGCGATTAATTGTCCGGTAAGGCCCGCTGGTGATCGGCCCAGCAATTTGCCCACGATCATTCTGAGAATCACTGCCAGCTACGTTGTCGACGATCAAGTCGCGCGCCGTACTGACTGCAGACAAACCGGCAAGATTGCACAAAGCGGCCAGAGAGAGCGTAAATATCATGAGACGCAGTGACATAGGAGGTATCCCAAACTCGAATAAAGTTGGCTTTGGTAAGCTGCATGCGCGCCAATTCCGTATCGTTCTCCATCGGCGGCCAATGACCATCGCGTTGGAAAAATCCTTGACTCCTCCCAATCGAACGATATTCCCAGTTATCTTAATTGCCACAGTGCTAAGCATTAAACGGAAAATGTACGTTGGTACTCGGCGTGATTCCGACGCTGCGGCGCTAAGCACCTCCGCATAAGTCATTAAACAAGACGAAATCAGCCGGCACCGCCAGCGTCCGGTTCCGCCAGCGTCCGGTTCCGTGGAACCGTGAGCCAGTGCTCAACGGCTGATATAACCAAATGCCTTATGTCGAGGTGCTTAGCAAAATGATAATTTGGTGCTGCGACTCAGTGGAGCGACTCATTTGAATATTTGGCTATTGTTGATTTTGGCCGTCGCCACCGTTTTGGTTGGCATTTTGTGGCTGCGGCTACACCCCTTCCTGGCCTTGATTTTGGCCGGACTGATTGTGGCGTTGGGAACCGCCGAGCCAAATCTGCGAACGCACGCCGAGTCGCTGGTCAAACAGAACAAGCTGGACGCCGACGAAGTAAACGCCTTTGTCGAACAAACCGGCCCGCAAAGGTTGGCTGCCGCTTTCGGTCGCACCGCAGGCAGCGTGGGGATACTGATCGCTCTGGCCAGCGTCATCGGCGCTTGCCTGCTGGAGAGCGGGGGAGCGAAAGTAATCGTTGACCGCAGCCTGCAGTGGGTTGGAGAGCGTCAAGCACCGATCGCACTGGCGGGCAGCTCTTTCGTGCTGGGCATTCCCGTTTTCTTCGATACCGTCTTCTACTTGATGGTCCCCCTGGCTCGTTCGCTGCGTCGCCGCACCGGCAAAGATTACGTGCTGTATATTCTCGCAATCATGGCCGGTGGTTCGATCGCCCATTCGTTAGTTCCACCGACGCCGGGCCCACTTCAAGTGGCGGAGATTTTAGGAATCGACCTGTTCATGCTAATGGTCGCTGGCCTCACCATTGGCGGTCTCTCCAGCACACTCTCACTCGCCTCCGCGTGGCTCATCAATCGACTCATCGTCGTTCCCCTGCGTGATTTAGATGATGGCAGTCTCGAAGTTGTTGAAGATCGAGCTAGCCAAACCGCCGTATCACGACAACCGCCTGGCCCGCCTCTGCTGTTGGCGTTGCTACCAATCTTGTTGCCCATTGCGTTGATCGCCCTCGGTACCGTCACGGCGCTTTGGCAACGCCAAGCGGGCGAAGCCAGAATGACGCTGCTGGAGAGCAGCGAATGGATGGAATTCATCGCCATCGTGGGGAATAAAAATGTAGCGTTGGGGATCTCGGCCGCCTGCGCTTTGTGGCTCTTGCGATATGCCCCCCGCGACTCAGATCGTCGCCAAGTTGTTGCCGAAGCCATTTCCAGCGGCGGAGTCATCATTTTAATTACCTCCGCCGGCGGGGCTTTCGGAGCGATGCTGGGTCAAGCCGGCATTGCCGAATCGATTGCCAACTTGGACAACGCTTCGACGGGTCTGATGGTCCTGCCGATCGCTTTCCTTGTCACCACCGCAATTCGCACGCTCCAAGGTTCCGCCACCGTCGCCATGATCACCGCAGCCGGAATTCTTCAAGGCTTGGCGACCAGCGAAACACTAGCCTTCCATCCTGTCTACTTGGCCCTGGCAATCGGTGGCGGCTCGAAGCCAATCTCATGGATGACCGACAGTGGCTTTTGGCTGATGTGCAAGATGAGCGGAATGACCGAGGGCGAAGGCTTGCGAACTGTCACGCCGCTAACGATCGCGATGGGGCTCAGCACGCTCCTCTGGACGATGCTCGCCGCTTGGCTTTTCCCCTTCCGCTAACACTTCGGCAACAGATAGCAGCTGATAAACCGCGGGTCGCAAAGACTAAGCATTTTCTGAATGCGTGTGACAATTGTGCGCAGCAAATCTGAGCTCCTTGAAATGCCCAGCCATCGCAGGCATACTAAACCGGGTGAGGGACGAGCGGTTCACGTTTAAATCACGCGACTGCTTTGACTAATATTTTCCAACTATTTCATCGTCGACCAAAGCTCCAGCGATGCATCTCTTGGATGCTCTTGCTGATGATGCTTTATTCGCTAACCGGAATCGCCCTGGTCCCGGGCCGCCCGCGGGTCTCCGGTTATTCAGCTGTTGGCAAGCAGGGTGAACGGTTTCCTTGTGAATCCTGCGCTTGCAGTTGCTCGTCGGCGGCACACTGTTGGGAAAAATGTTGTTGTCATACTGACGGTGAAAAATTGCAATGGGCACAACAGCAGGGAGTTATTCCTCCGAAAAGTCTCCTTGCCCGGGTGAAAGCTGGCTCGAAAAAGGCAACTGCGAGTCAGCCGTCTTGCTGTGAAAATCGTCCCGCATCGTCCAGCAACGAGCCACCTCCAGGGGACAACCGGGACGCTAAAATCGTGCTGATCTGGAAAGCCGCCGAGTGCCAAGGCATTCAGTATATGTGGGAGAAGCTTACTGAAACCATTGTCCCCATCCCAACTCGCAGCATGCTGAGTTGCTGCATTTCCCTTTACTGGCTGCTCATTTCCGATGAACAAGCCAGCTCTTGCCGCCATCGCCCCGACCCGCCAATCCCCTAGGGTAATTTTTTGCGGCGATCTTCTTTCGCAAAACCTCAATGATGTTTTTCTGCCCGAGGTCAAGCCTCCGCTTCAAGCTGAGCGGAGCCTGATCCCGTCGCGTTCTAGCACCGCTTCCACGTCTTTCGGGACGACAGCTCGTTCCTCACAACAACGCAGTGTGCGTCCCGTTGGCGTGGAGGCGACCTAGCGCCGGAAAACATCCTAATAACGGTTAGCAATATCCGCCACAAATCTTCATTGGGTGCGGTCGCGCTCATGTTGCGCATCCACCCTCCATGCATAACACAACAAACTCCCGCAACATATCAAGCACACTTATACAAAAATGATACATCAAAAAAATTGTCAAAGCATTAGACATCAGCAGCATGTCCGACCAGCATTTACCTTGGTAGAGCTACTGGTTGTGATTGCGATTATAGGTATTCTTGTGGGGCTGCTTTTGCCGGCTGTTCAAGCAGCACGTGAAGCCGCTCGGCGAATGAGTTGCAGCAATAACCTGAAACAAATCGGGCTTTCCATTCACAATTACGAATCGACCAATCGCCGTCTTCCAATCGGCTGGAACGGACTGGTCGATCCGATTCAGAACACGACTTTTCGCTGGAGCTATTTGGCTGGCCTCCTGCCTTATCTAGAGCAGGGCAACACCTACAGCAATTTGAATCTCAGCCTAACGCTCTATCCGCCGGGCGGTGGTGTGCCGCCCCGTCCCGAGCATCAAGCCATCATCGCCACTGTGATCCCCACCTATCTTTGCCCCAGTGATCGAGCTGCCCCGATCGCCGACGGCAGCGGGGAGATTGGCCCAGCCCCAACCAACTATGTTGCCAACTTTGGCTCCGGCATCAACGATCCTGGAGACCCCAGCGATGATGGGCAAATGGACTTGAGGGCCGATGGTCCGTTTAGCAACCAAATCTGGCGTCGCCTCGCCGCGGTCACCGATGGCCTCTCCAACACGGTTGCCGTTTCCGAAAGTTTGCTGGGGTTTGGCGGCGGCGACGTACCAAGCAGTCAGACTCCCGATCCGCAGTTCTACATGGCCTTAGTCGTTCCGCCACCGATGGCCAATGCCAACAATTGCAGCAACCCTGTACCGGCTGCCGTGAATCGCTTTGTCGCCAGTCGTGGCAGGCTGTGGGCCGGACAAGCATACGAGAACACCGCCTACAACCACTTTTTTGCCCCCAACTCCGAGCGTTATGACTGCTACTTTTGGGTCGCGGGTGGCTTTAAGGCGGCCCGCAGCAATCACACAGCTGGCGTGCAAGCGACACTGCTCGACGGTTCGGTGCGATTCGTGGCCGAAACGATTGATTTAGCCGTTTGGCGAGCCGTCGCCACTCGCAATGGTGCGGAAGTCATCAGCAGTACGCAGTGGTAATGCTGACCAAGCGGCGCAGTGAATGCTACCGGCAGCGAAAGGCGACGAAGTCAGCACGGCAAACGGACTAGATCACAGCCCGTCCGCCAAAAGCAAGTCAGCGCCGCACGCAAACGACAAAATGGGCCGCGGCATCCCGCACCAAACGGAAGAACAGCCGCCACCACCTGCAAACGAACAAATGTATACCCGTTGGTATAGATTCGTTCATCACGAGTGGGGGGCGTTTTTTCCCTGTGGCTAACGGAGAAATAGCTTATTTCCTGGTGCCAAAGTCAACCTAGCCGACTTTCCGATCGTGGTTTGCGTAGGCGCTTGTTGGTTCATTCGATAGTCATTAAGATGTGTACTTTGAGTGGCGGCAACGATTCGCTAAAAGTGCTTTTGCATCTCGGATCGAAGCACTCTTTTGCGGAATAGACACGCGAATGAGCGTTAAGGGCGATTAGCTCAGTTGGTTAGAGCGCTGCCTTCACACGGCAGAGGTCACAGATTCGAGTTCTGTATCGCCCACTTTTACCTAAGTCCTTACGGAGATGGGACTTAGCGTTATCTTCAGGATCGGCGTGCCGGTCAATTCTGAATGAGTTTCGCAGTAGTCACTTACCGCGAAACGTTTGGAGCTACCGCAATGCCGCGTCCAAAACCGACCGTCAACGCTCATCAATTCCGCGTTTCGGGGCAAGCTGTTGGCAGGCTTGACTACGAGGACTTTTCTCTCAGGAAGCACGGCACACCCGAGAGCTACGCCTGTTATCACTCCTTGCTTTAGGAGTATGACGCGAACCGGATTCAGGCGCTAGCAAGTCCGCCCCAGCTTGCCGAAATGTAGATCAGAATTCGAGTTCTTGCCGCCTGTATTGAGAGCGATGATGCAATTGTTACCAGCCTCGCCCCCTCACGGCCAAGCCTTCATTTGGAGCCGGCCTCGCGAGTCTCTGAGCTTAAAAGTGTCGTCGAATTCATCCATCAAGTTAACTTTTCCTGCTCTTACAAAGCGAATTAGGTAGCCTAAGTTTTCAGGTTGATGGCTACTCCGATTACTGAGTCCAACGCCTGCCTAACCTGGGCCTCCTCCCGAAAGTTTCGGAATCCGCACCAACTCAATGGAGTCAATTACCACGTTTGCGACCAAAAGGCTCTTCGGACCATCGCCATGAAATTTGATGCACGAAATCACAAGGCGTTCTTCGACGACTTGACTGCGGAGGGGTTTCATATTTTCAGCCGACTACATGCCAATTGCTCCGGCTTTTACCCCAGCCCATTTCCCTCGTATCCTGAAATCAAAATGTCAGATATCAGGGAAGATGACACAATTACTATCCGGGCATTCTTCCCAACGGGCAAAACGGCCATGCCCAATATCGAAAGCGGCCTGATAGATCTCGAGGTAGAATATATTGACCATGCGGCCAAGATCGTGTTTGGGAACATCCTCACCGAACTCCCGGCCGCGTTTGCGCTTTCAAAAGGCACCACCATCGAAGTGAATCTCGATGAAGTGTTATCAGTCCAAGATCGCTGAATTGGCGGAAGAGTTTCGCCTATCGGAACGAACGAAACCGATCGACACAGTTGATAATGCCGTGCAATCTTAAGGGCAGCCTAATTTTGAATGATATTCATGATACATGAGTCCGAGACTTGAAAATCAATCCTTCAAGAGCGAACATCATCGTGACATTCCGAATTCCAGACTCCAGGATCTTGCCGATTTTCGGATGCCAGAACTCCGAGACGGCACCATATCCTGGCAACTTCGAGGGCAGCCCAAATCGATCCCGAACGACCATTGAATCCTTTTGAGCCACCGCGTACATGTGAGGTAATTCCGCCTCAACGCGAGTCTGGAAGACTCCAGCGAGAAACGGCAATTGCGGCTCTCCAGTTGCTAATCACCACATCTGCCCTCTTTACGGATGCCATATTTCTTCTGACATCGGTTCCCCATAACTACCGGCTTGACGCCGGAGGATTAACTGCTGTCGGACTCATTGCATGCCGCGCCTTGCAGTGGTTCGGAGCCCGAGAGATGTTTCTGGGTACTGGTCGTGGATTCGCGTATGTATCTGCCATCTTGTGCTGTATTCCAATGATCTCTCCTTTCTGGGTTCTTGGTATTCCCTTTGGTTTCTTGTCGCTTGTCATACTGGCGATGGGCGACCTCGGTGTCCCAGGGCAACGGATTTAGTGCTGCTAACGGGGAAGGTGAAGTCAGCTTCTCGATTATGCTTTTAACCTGGAACTGCTCGCTGCACGACGCCACCACCAGTCTTTCCGGCTACGGAAACGTGCTGGGAGCCCGCTCGATCAATGCCCTGGGCAAACTCGGCAAGTTAGTTTCGGCGTCAAACAGGTCCCAATTGTTTTCGCCGAAAACGGACTGTGTGGCGGCGACATGAGCAGCCAAATTCGAGCGTTCTTTTTCGCGATTGCGTGATTCTTCACCAACAGGCTCCTGAGGCTCGACCGACCTTAAAACATCGTTGTTAGTTGAGCGACGGCGTGTTGCTTCCCAGGAGGTAAGGATCTCGTCGTGCATTGCTTCCTTGGGCATTAGGAAGGCTCGCGGTAAGCGCGGCGAGGCATGCCAGGAGTCAACCGCCGAGAAAGAGATGCCGTCACCATAATTCAAATCAACACGGGTTGACAGGACCGCTTCTGACTCACCCTCGCCTGATGAGCCCGTTCCATTTCGGTTGAGGAAATTAATGATCCGCAAAGCATCGATGGGAGTCACCTCGAGATCCCTGTTGGTATCAATAAACAAGTTTGGTGAGGTCGATGCATTGGGTTGAGGGAGAACTCCTATACCGTTGCGATTCAAGTAATTAATGACGACTAGAGCATCGAGTGGAGCGACCTCACCGGAACTATCCACATCGAATTGGTTGACAAGGTTGTGGAAATGGTCCGGGCGATGGATCTTGAATGTGTTCCGGCCATCAGTAAAGATGCGATAAAAGAGCCCACCAGTGAATTCACTGGGAGCGACCCGGAAGTCACTGTTAAGGTCTAGCTCGGTTGCCAACGTCGTTTCGACCGATATTTGATTGTTCGCGGGAGCGATGTTTTCAATGAGGTCTGACGATAGGGACAAGGTATTTTCGACTGGGCCGCGAAAGACAAGTCGTGACAGGGCGGGATGGAGCGCGAAGATTGGAGACACATCGACACTCCCCTGGGCGTTCTCGACAATGACTGTATCTACGCTGCCGAGGGTGGGGACACTTACGCCTAAACCAAAAGCCCTTCCTTGGCCGCTAATGTTCAGACCACTTAGATAGAATTCATAAGTGCTGTCGACGTTGAGTGGCGCCGTATCGAACTGCGATACGCCCGCATCCAATTTGACAAGCAGTTCTGGGGACGCACCGTTTTCGGAAACGTGTATGCGTTGTTCGGTACCGTTCGAGCTGGCATCCCACGTCAATCGCAGGCGGTCGTTGCCGAAAGGGGAGATTTGAAACTGCGTTGGTGCGGCAGCGGGCAGCGGAAGCGTTACGACTGAAACGACTTGAGTGCCGGAAGCGCCCGTCTTATTTACCGCGCGGACCTGGACTGTATGGGCAGAGTCTGGAATTAAATTATCAATCTGAAAAGTCGTTGTATTTGTGGACGTCGATCCCACTTGGACGTTATTGTGAAAAATGAGATAGCTGTCGGCAAAATCAGCTTCGCCCCAATTCACGGTGAGTGTGGTTGCCATGCGGTCCACTTTCAGATCGCGTGGAACCTCTGGAGCGGGAGCGGGCAGCTGGACGGTGAGTGGCTGAGTTCGGGCAGTTGAGGTCTGGTTGACTGCTTCCAAAACATAGGCCGCCTGGGAGAGTATCGGGAGCGACTCCAGCGTCGCATCGATGGCATTGGCATCAAGCTCCAGCACAATTCGTTCCTCACCGCCCGGCGAGAGTTCGATCAAGCGATAGTTTTGTTCGTGAGTTTGATCTTCCCAACTGAAAGTGGCGGAAGTGGAGCTTGTGCTGAGCAGGGTGAACGCTTGCGGAGGTACCGTTGCCGGTTGAACCTGCAAGATCAGTGGCTGGACAAGCTGTTGACCATCGCCATCAGTCAACATTACATCTATTGAGACATTCGTCAGATTGCCGGAAGCCGCGATTGCCTCGCCCGGCTTCAGTCGAAGCACGCCGGCTTCAACCGCAAAACGCGAATCATCAACGCTGAAGCTAACCGGGCTGGCCACGCCGGGTAGATTGACCGTTAAATTTCCGATGAAGGTACCAGCCGAGTTCGCTTTGATGAAGGGAGTATCAATGGAGACCGGCAAAACATTCGACCGGTCTCCAAGCCCGGATAATTGCAGTGTCCCATCCGAATCAAGGTTGAAACCTAAGGACTCGATAGCTGCTTGGCCATCAAAAGCGTAGGATTCTGCATTTCCACCTTCGTTGTCCCAGAAAGCGGAATTCTTTACCGTGACGAACGCCCGTGAACCATCGTCTTGGGAAAGATTACTGATGCCGGCCCCAACAGGAGCAGTATTATTGTGGACGGTAATATTTCGCAGGTCAATTTGGCTGGCCCTTCCGGCGGAAGCAAAATTATCGATTGCACCTCCTTCACTACCTGCTTGATTGTTCTCAAACAAAACATCTTCAAGCACAACAGACGAATTGGAAACATGAATTGCTCCACCAAAGTCAGATGCTGCGTTCCCTGAGAACGTTGCTCTCTTGACTGTTGCACTGGCTCCGTTTAGGACCGCCAGTGCTCCTCCGGTGCTCGCAAAGCTATTTACGATCTTGACGTTGTCTAACTCTAAATGATCATCCGGGTCAGCCAGCTGAATGGCACCACCACGCGGGTCAGCTGAGTTGCTTGCGTCTCCTTCGACAAGCGTTAAACCGCGGACCAAGTAATCATTTTCTCCACTTCCACCAAATTCGAAGATTCGTGTTCGGCTGGGAGTAAATGGTTGCAGTTCGACATCCAGGCCACTGAAGAGGCTGCCAAATTCTTCGGCATCGGCTGGATTTCTTAGCTTGATACTGAAAGCATTGTTTGGTCCGTCCGGATTGATGGTTTGGGCTGTCAAACCGTTGTTGCCGATGGGGAACACATCCTCGAATAGCAGGGATTCGCCACCTCCGAATTCAAAAGTCCCTGAACCGTCCCCTTCTTTGATTTCTGCGGTTACCGGGAACGCATCGAATGGGAAAGTTGTTCCGATGGAGATTGAGTTGAGTGTGTCTACCAATTGTTGTGCGGTGATCTTCGCCACGTCCCCGGGAGGAGTCGGAATTCGTAATACAAGTTTTTGCTCATCCCGAAGAAGAGCAGCGGTAATCTCCGAGCGATCAAAACGAATCGTTGTTCCGGGAAAGGCGAAAATGCTGAGCGAGTCCGTTACCTGCAGCGGTCCGTTCGCACCTAACAGCGTATAATCTCCTGAACGCAACAGGATCACGTCGGGGCCGGGATTCGCATTGGCGAGCCTGATGGCGCCCCGAAGGCTGCAAGGTTGGTTGGGACACTTGTCCAGATCTCCCAAAGGGCCGATCAGTTCAGCAAAGTTATCGACGAAAATCCGAACATTTTTAGTCGTGTCGACTTCCAAACGACTACTGTTATTGAACAGGTTTGAATCTCTCGAGTCGCTGGTCGCTCGATTAAAGACGTTCAACGTTCTGGAGCGGAGTACCGTGGGAGTCGCTTCAAAGGTAAAAGTGTGTGACGCACCCGGGGCCAGGGTTGGGAGGCGGCTGACCAGCAGGTCCGGCTGGATCAATTCCATGGTTTGCGAATCAAGGGAACTCGTGTTAACCGAGATGCTGCCATGCTCTCCGGTTGGCAATTCGGTGCGAATCGAGATATTCTCTGCAACCTGCGGCCCTTGGTTGGTGACGATGATCTGAAAAATACCGGGTTGGTCGTTTGTCAGAAGACTGCCAGAACCAGTCTTGGGACTGGCGCTTGTCGCAAGCAAAAGATCGGCAACCGGGCCTCCGACAATAAATGGCTCGAAATCGATCAGCTCCCCTTCAACATGGAACGATGTGTCAAAGATTGATCCGAAGTCATGCTGGCCGATAGGGTTCGAACGTACCAGCAGAGGATCGGTGCTGACAAAAGATTTACCAAAGGCCGAGATCTCCAAGGCGAGCGCCCTCAATGTTCCTTCAACATCAAGATCTAAGCCAAAGTCATTAGCGAACTTATAGCGTGGAATTAGCTTCGGCTGCACAGCAATTTTTCGCGTTCCAGTTTCCACGAAAACGGACGAACCGACGTCGAATTCAACAGTACTGATATTCTGTAACAACGTCCCATCGATGGTAACATCGACCAGGGCGGGTTGCCCCGTGATCGGATCGACAAAGTCAAACTTGGCTCGCTCAGCAGGCGTCGAAGACACATCCTGATTTAGCCGCAGCGACGTTTCTACCACGTAGTCGGCGGTCGTCAAGCCAATGCTGATTCCCGCCACGTCGATATCGGTGCGGCCGAATCCAAATCCGCCGCCCAAGATGGCACCCACATTCGTTGTCAGTTTGGCCACATCCCTACGAGAGTCAGATTGTTCGGTCTCAGCTGATAAAACGCCTGCCGCATCGATTGTCGTGTCGGTCAAGGCAATATCTGGCACGGTGAGACTGATGGAACCCAATTCCTTGCCGATATTGACCGCTCCTTTCCAGCCAACGCCAATTCCCAAGTCCAATTCGACTCCCAGTAGGTCATTTGGGGCTTCACCGATTGAAACTTGGATGATTTTCCCGCCACCAAATTTCTTGTTGGACGAACCGCTGCGTACGCGTTGGCGTGTATCGGCTTCGCTGTTTTGCCCTTGTGTTTTACGTTGCGTAGCCGATTGTTTAGCTTGATCTGCATCCGCGGTTTGGGATGGAGTGACCGCGCGCGCACCGTCTCTTTCCGCTTTGAATAAGTCACGATCACTAGTCTGGATCGTTTGTTTTGCCCCTCCGAGTTGTTCGTAAACCCCTACGGCGTCCGATAGTAGTGACGTGCCAATAATCTCCACTTTACCATTGGCATTTCGATTCAGTGACGCCAGCGAGATGGTTTCGTCGACTTCGAACTCAACCACTCCTGGTCCAATGCAGTCGATAAAACAAGCTTGGGTCCGGATGCTTCCGTCAAACTCAACGACCAGGTCGGCAAAAGCGCGAACCGTTGGAGTTTGGGTAAACATCCCACCGGCGGCATGATCGACGCTGGTCTTGATCTCAATAGGACCGCTGCCCGTATCAACCACTTCGTAACTGAAGGTGCCGTCATAGATTAGGTCTGCAGAGCCCGCATTAGCGTAGAGGCCATATTCGAGCCCCAGACGCCCCCTGATCTCCATTACGGCTTGGGCTCCGAACGATCCGAAGATTACAGAATCAGTGATGTCACCCAATTGGATCGGCTGGCCACCGCAATCGCCGGCGAAGCAGAACTCAAAGCCCGCGAAACTTGGTTGCTCCGTCCCCGAATCGGTGTAACCAACCGCAAAGACTTTCGCATCACCGCCACTGAATTGGTCAAAGCGGATTTCGGTGTCCCAAGGGTGCATGATGGCCGCCGCCAACAACTCTCGCTTCTCCAGAACCTCCAAACGAAGGCGAGCGGTTTTGGCGGACCTCACCGAAGCCGCGATTCGACGATTTGAACGTCCCGAGAAGCTTCGTCGAGTGCCACCAAAAAGAACTGGGAAAATCTTGGGAAATTGCACGGGTCACCTTGCCGAAAGCGGGGCTTTGTTACTGTCAGCATTTGCTGTCAGAAGGTCACTCGCGCGAAAGCTCGCACAGCCCTCACCAAAAATGGCTCAGAAATGCAAAAAGACAATTTTTCCAAACCGTGCTGGGCAATTCCGGATCAATCCATCCCCTTTTGATAGTTCCGCCCGCGGAAGGTGCCCGGAAGGGGTACCGCTTTCAAGATTGCTCAAGCCATATTTGGCGAATGGATTTGAGGTAACGTTCGACGCTCTTGATCGAGCGGCCGATTCTGGCTGCGATTTCTTGATCGCTGTAACCGTGCAGTCTGAGAAGAGCAACTTCGCGAAGGCGATCATCCAATCCCTCGAGACGTTCGTTGCATAGTTGGCTGAGCGAATCGACATAGCCGGCATCAGGCGCCTTTTCCGCAATGTGCTCGATGCCCATCATATTTGCGTTTCGGCCGTTTTGAGGCAGTGAGACGGCTGATTCTCCAACCAATTTGCTCGAAGTCTGCTTTCGCCAAGCATTTGCCACCTTTCGCGAGGTGAGCATGCAGAGCAGTTGCCACAGGTCTTCTCGGTCTTCAAGCTTGCGAAAACGCCCCTCCCGAACGCCGTGATAAAAGGCGTTCATGGCGCTCAGCGTAATGTCCTCTTCGTCCAAAGCTCGTTTGGGCAAGCTGCCCATCTTCGCCCGCGCTAACGCCGCAACGCGGTCAAAAAATGTCTGCCAAATCAGTTCAGCAGCTCGTTCATCGCCACCCTTCAGACGGGTCAGTATTTGGGTGACCGAAAGATCTTCTTCGTTCATGCATTCGCAACTGGAAAATGGGCCAGCGGATTTCAGCTCGCGTTCCTACAATACATTGGAATCGAGAGAGCGGGTCCCGTTCCATACGATCGAAGAGGAAAAATACTGAAAAATACTTTATCCTAGTGAGGGGAAATGTAATCTGGGAACGAGCTCATTTAGAGGCAAACCACGGTATTCCGTCCCACCGATCCGTACTTGGTAACTAAGTGCCTATCCAACCACTTGCTCAAAGCAATCTGAACGATGGAATTAGACGCAGACGATCGAACAGTGGACTGGACACAAGTCAACCGCATGGCCGATGGCTTCGAAGATGCTTGGCTCGCCGGTCAGCGCCCATCCCTGGCTGACTACATGGATCAGAAACTGAATCCAACGTCACGAGCTGAATTATTCACGGCACTGCTTGAATTGGAACATCACTATTGGGAGGAAAAATCAGTTCCGTTCGACTTAGTTGGGCTCTCCGCTGAGTTCAATGAGTACGCCGGACTAATTGAGACGATCGCCCGAAGCAATTCGGACACTGCCGTTGCGGATCTCCAACCTGCTGCATTGAGAGACGAAAGTCGGAAGACCATGGCGGGGGCCCTTAAGGAAGATCGTGCTTACACTGCGTCGCCCGCTGCTGAATTTCATGCTGGGGAACGTCTTGGGCGTTATGAGATCCTTGAGACGCTTGGGATTGGGGCGATGGGCGAAGTCTATCTTGCCCGAGACACGCGACTTGGACGCAAGGTGGCCGTTAAGATACCACGCCTTTCGACATGTTTACCCGAAACAGTCACCCGTTTTCTCCGCGAAGCGAAAATGGCAGCTGCCCTCCGGCATCCAAATATCTGCCAAATATATGACGTCAGCATCGAGGAAGGATACCACACCATTTCGATGGCCCACATCGAAGGCGTTTGTCTTTCCGAATATATGCGTGAAAACGGACCACTTGAAGAAGCAGAGATCGTGAGGATTCTCTATAAACTGACATTGGCTCTCAGCGAATCGCACCGGCAGGGTGTGGTGCATCGTGATCTCAAGCCAGCCAATGTGATGCTAGACGATAGAGGCGAGCCGATACTGACAGACTTTGGGCTCGCCAGTCAGATGTCAACACCTGAATTCACTCAGTTGACTCAAGCGGGAATGATTGTGGGAAGTCCCGCTTTCATGTCTCCAGAACAGATTCGCAACGCGGCGTACGCGGGTCCAGCCACCGATGTCTATTCGTTGGGCATCATGATGTACCAAATGTTGACTGGGTTTCTGCCCTTCCGAGGCAACCTGCTAGAAGTGCTGGATGACATTGCCCGTAAAGAGCCCGAACGACCGACGAAGTTCCGCCAAGATCTCTCACCAGAGCTTGAGGCGATATGTTTGAAGGCGATCAAGAAGGACGCGGGCCAGCGATACACGTCCATGGCTGAGTTCGCTGCTGTTCTGGAAAACTTCAAAACCAGCTCCCCCGGTCATGCTAATGAACACCTTATACCTTCTGCACAACCTGAACCCGTCATGTCTACGACTGGAACGGGGAATCGACGTCGAAGCGCATGGGCGTTCTTAACAGCCATTGGGCTACTGTCACCCATCGTAGTCCTGAGCATTCTCTTTTGGATTTCCACGGAAAATGGGGGGCTGATGCGAGTGCAGATTGATGATCCCAGTCTTCAAGTAGTCATATCGACCGATGGCTTGACGATCAACCAAAAGAATGATTCCCAAGCCATTAAGGTTAAGTCGGGCGTCGGACAAACCCTGAAAGTGCTTCGTGGCGATTTTGCTTTTGAAACCGACTCCTTCATTCTTAAGGACGGCGAAACGACAAGGATCAAGATCGACTACGTTGACGGAAAAGTGGTCGCCGAGCGTGACGGTGAGAAGTGGCAAGTCTTTGACGCCGATCCTGAAATTCCGAAAATTGCGGAAAAACCCACCAGCACAGACACCCTGGATCATGATGTTCCCCTTGACGATCTTCCGCTTGAAGATGAAGCGTTAAGGAAATTAAACCGGCTTGTGGAAGCGGGCGTGATCCTACGAAAGACACAGGATGAAATTATTGCGTCTCCGATAACTCAACGTCCACGCGGTCTATTCGTAATCGATTTTACCGATTTTGGGCCCGTCAGCGATCAGGATCTAGCTTTTTTGCTATCCGTCGTTTCTGACTGTCGGCGACTTATCGTTAACACGGATGCTCTTACGGACACTGGCTGGGGGAATTTAGCCGTTAACTATTTTCCCGAGCTCTCACTGTTGGGCAATTCTCCACCACAAGAAGCATGGAATTATATTGGTTCGATGCGAAATCTGAGTCAATTATCGATTCGATATTCGGGTATGACCGACGCAGAGCTGGAAGTTTTGAAAGGGATGGTCAATCTGGAATATCTGGAATTGGCGTCGCCCTCAATCGATGGTTCTTGCTTTGTTTGGTTTAGCGCATTGCAAAAGCTGTTAAATTTGGAAATGTGGGGGACCGCTGTCACGGACCAAAATTTGGGGCTCTTGAGTCAACTCCGTTCTCTCCGAATACTGGGACTTGCTGGAACAAATATTGACGGCAGCGGTTTGTTGCAATTGTCTGGTTTAATCGCAGTCAATTTGCGAGATTGTAAGCGATTCGAGGATCTGGACTTTCTTTTGCCGCATCCGATAGAGTCGTTAGACTTGACTGGGACTGGTGTCCAAGATTTCAGCACACTGAAACAAGTGCCCGTTAGCTTTTTGAGTCTCGATTATAAACCGGAACGCGACCTCGAAAGTTTACGGCAAATTTCCACTTTGAAATCTATCAACGGTCTCCCTGCATCAGATTTTTTGGCAGGCGATCGGGAGGCCGAGAGTGATCTGAATTCAAGGAGATAGCATGAAATCTCCAATCTGTTACTCATATAGCGGTGCGTCGTGGCGATAATTTGATTTTTCAGCTACCCTAGCCGGTTAATCAGTCCGCGTGGCACGAAGCTTTAATGTAAGGAAACGTCATCTAAGAGAAGTGAACCACTAATCGGGCACTAGTTAACACTAATCAGCTCACCGGGCCTTTGATTAGTGTTGATTAGTGCGCATTAGTGTTCCTGAAAATATACTGAAAAACGGCTGATGATGTCGATGTGCGGTGAAGTGCGGATGCAAGCGGATTACCGACCACATCTAAGGCCACGTCCACATGAGCGTCGGCCGAGACAGGTCGGTCATCGCTTAGTCGAACTCACGAGTGGCATGATCGGTCGCCCCCGGCCGGCAAATGGGAATTCGAGCAAACTCACCCGAGCCCTCGAATAAGCTCCTGCCCCTTTCTACTTCTCCAGCTGTCGCTCTTGTCGGCTTGTTACACTTCGAGGGTAGATTTTAATTTTTTCCCGTTGTCGAAGTTTTGAAAAGCGATGTCCTCACCGAGATGCGTTGCTTTTTCAAAACGCTCAAGAGGGTAGGTTCGACTCAAGCCTCCGAGAATTTCAACCTTGAGCTTACTTGCCCTCTTGCTAAAAAGGGATGCCTGGAGCACTTGCAATTGATTGAATATGCTGGAGATTTTCGCACTACCCTATTTTGCAATAACCGGGGTCGTTGGCTGGGCCGTATTCGAGCCGTTTTTTCGAGCTGACGACACCGAGTTATCGTTTTCTTTCGCAAAGATAGCCATTGCCGATTTACTAGCTGTATGCTTGCCAGTCGGCGTGCTTTTGTCGGCTGCTAGATGGATGATGCCGGTGACCAACTTGTCGCTCGCAGCACAGACGATCGTGCTAGCGATTGCCTTGCTATTTGCCCTGTTTGCGTTGCTAGCGGGCCTATTCCTAGTGCGCAGGATGATTGAAATAACCTTTCTTAAACGTTTGGCAGTGGTTGGAATTATTGCACCTTTTGGGATTCTCTTAACCATTGGATGGGTTGCATTCCTGGTTTGGTCTTGCAGCTTTTCGATGTCGTATGCCTTTCCTTCATCGTTAGCGATCGCTGCAGCCACATACGGGCTGCGCATTGTTGGCCTTTGGGTTTGCCAAATCGAAACAAAGGTGGTGGAGAAATCGGCAGACCAGTCTGCCTAAAAGCTCTGAAGTTCTTCGTGGAGGGTGATGCAGTTCTCCCTGGAACCTAAAGTTACGACCGCATTTAGGCAAGGTAACATACGCTCGTTAACTCGAGTGAGCGAACACAGCGTTCCGATCCGCCCGCTTGTCCGACTATGACGTTGCAGCGGGCATTTCAGTATAATCCCACGCAGCTGACAAGCAGTTTGTCCGATTCTCTGCGGCGAGAAAATAACAACCGCCCATGGTCAAAGCTGAAAGACGTTGAGATGAATGATGTCGACTTGGTTATTCTGGTGATGCGTATCAATCCAATCCCATCAAGCGACGCGTCGCGCTGAAGTTGATTAAAAAGGGGATGGATTCCAAAGCGGTTGTAAGTCGCTTTGAGCAAGAACGCCAGGCGCTCGCGGTTATGGATCATCCTAATATCGCTCGCGTTTATGACGGCGGGATGACAGATCAGGGACAACCTTTTTTCGCCATGGAACTTGTCAGGGGTCGACGTCGAATTTGTGATGGGGCAAACGCCGCAGCTCGTGCCACGACTCATGCGCGTCCGCATCCTCAGCCTAACGAGATCAGCGAAGAGCGAAGATGCGTTCCGCTCGGCTGATCGTTTCGCCGACTGGATCGATGATGCGGAGGCGAACACCGCGCCTCAATTGAAACAGGCCCCAGCCCTCGTTGCCGTTCGGGCACATCCTAAGTTCTCGAGCTTTGTTGCGTCGTTCATGAACACGGAGTGAGTAATCTGTGACCGCTCCGCGGTCGGTCTTTCGGTTACGGGCTTGCAATAGGCTTCCAAAGACACACGTCGCCCGATCCTGAAGGGATCATAGACGGCAGCCGGCGGTAAACGCAGCGCCGTCCCCGGAACACTAAATCGTTTGACGGTTGTGCTGGGCCGGAATCGTGGTATGCTGAGGAGTTGGCCTGCGCGAAACTCGCATTCAGATGCCGCCGGCGGTTTCTTGTCGTGCTCACGACGGCAGGCTCGTCGCTCGCACTCCGCTGTTTGTTCTCGTTGAAGATTCTTTTCGACAGACCAACCGCAGCAGGCCCAGCGATTGCCCCAAGGAGGCAATCATGACGCTGCGACATTTCAATCCGCTCTTAAGTCGATTCAGCTCAGATTGCGTGACCAGTTCACACGGATTGGTTCTCGAAGGTGCTTTGCCCCATTTTTAGCTTGAGGCATTCTCGGTTCGCGCATCCCCAAAATTTGGAATGGAATTCCATGATACGGCAATGTTAGCTGCGTGCCGATCGTGATCAATCGATACCACAAATCGTTACGTGCAGACCATGATCGCAAGACGATCTAATTTACTACTGTTGGAACCGCGTGCTCTTCAGCCATCGCATGGCGAATTGGAAGTCATTGGGGTTTTCAACCCTGCCGTAGCGCGGGTCGGTGATAGCCTCTACATGCTCGCCAGAGTCGCCGAGCGTCCAGCGGAGCAACGTGCGGGCTGGACGGCCTTGCCGCACTGGTCTTCTCAAGGGATCGTGGGGGCAAATTGGGTTCGCGATGCCGAGTTGATCCACTCCGATGCTCGCGTCGTCTGGGAGTCAAACAGCGGCAATCTACGCCTGACGTCTGTCTCCCATTTGCAGCTATTTCGCCTGGCGAATGGGAAAAGTGAATCATCGTGGGAGTTTGTGGCTGCCATACTTCCCGAAGGTCCTTGGGAAGCCTACGGTATCGAAGATCCGCGGGTCACCAAGATAGACGACACTTACTGGATCACTTACGTCGCAGTTTCTCAATCGGGTGCTGCGACTGCACTGATGTCGACGACAGACTTTGTAAAGTTTGATCGACATGGAATCATTTTTGCAAGCGAAAACAAAGACGTCGTACTTTTTCCGGGACGCGTCAACGGTGACTTCCTGGCATTGCATCGTCCGAATCCACACTCTCATTTTAGCCCCCCACAAATATGGCTCGCCCGTTCGCCCGACCTGATTCACTGGGGACGCCATGAATTTGTGCTTGGAGGTATGCGTGCCTGGGAAGGTGATCGCGTCGGTAGTGGGACCCCGCCGCTGCTATGTGATGAAGGGTGGTTGACCTTGTACCACGGCAGCACACTGTCCAACGTGGCCGGCAGGGTGGGCTGCTACTGCGTTGGTGCATTGTTGCTCGATCGAGATCAACCCGGCCGCGTATTGGCTCGCTCGAACCAGCCCATCATGCAGCCGACTACCAATTTTGAAACGAGCGGATTTGTCCCTGATGTTATTTTTCCGACAGCAATGATTGAGAGCGGCGATGAGCTGCAAGTGTTTTACGGAGCAGCCGACACCTGTGTCGCTTCGGCTTGGTTCTCGAAGCAATCCTTGCTGGGGTCGCTCGATTTTCAAAAAGAGAACATATCACAACAATGACTACACCCACGTCAATGAAAATCGCATTTGTTGGTAACTACCTTCCTCGCAAATGTGGCATCGCAACGTTCACTCACGATTTGCGGATAGCGGTCGCCAATCAGTCCAAGGCGAAGTGTGTTGTTGTCACCATTGACGACATCGCCGGCGGATATGCCTATGACGACGAGGTTCAATTTCAAGTTGCCGAACAAGAGCTGGATGAGTACCGCAATGCAGCGGACTTTCTAAATTGCAGCAACGTCGATGTCGTCTCATTGCAGCACGAATTTGGGATCTTCGGTGGCCCTTGTGGCAGTCACGTTCTGGCACTTCTGCAAGACCTACGCATTCCGGTAATCACGACTCTACATACCGTGCTGTCGGAGCCAAATCAAACGCAGCGCGCCGTGATGATGCAGCTGGTTCGCCTCTCGACGCGACTGGTCGTGATGACCGAGCGTTGCCGTCAAACTTTGCTGAATACTTACTCGGTCGATAGCGACCAAGTCGATTTGATTGCGCACGGAATTCCCGATGCTCCCAACGCTGACCAGAAGGTTTTAAAAGCTCAGTTTGATGTCGAAGACAAACCTGTAGCATTGACTTTTGGCCTGCTCTCACCTGGTAAGGGGGTGGAGCATGTCCTCAAAGCGATTCCCGAAATCGTGGTCAAATTCCCGGACTTTATTTATATCGTCCTTGGGGCGACGCATCCGAGCTTGGTACGTGAGCAGGGTGAACGCTATCGCATCAGCTTGGAACGAATAGCCAAGGAGCTTGGCATCACCAAGCATGTGAGCTTTTACAACCGCTTTGTCGAACTGGAAGAGCTAACCGAGTTTATCGGGGCGGCCGACCTGTATATCACCCCTTATCTGAACGTCCAGCAAGCGGTTTCGGGTACGTTGGCTTACGCGTTCGGTTGTGGCCAGGCTGTGATCTCCACGCCGTATTGGCATGCCGAGGAATTACTTGCCGATGGGCGTGGGGTCTTGGTCCCATTTGCCGATTCGTCTGCGATCGCCCGAGAAGTCATCGGGTTGCTCGGCGACGACGAGCGGCGGCTTGCGATGCGAGACCGGGCTCATGAATTGGGGCGTAGCATGACTTGGGATCACGTTTCCCAGCTGTACCTCGACTCTTTCAAGCGGGCGCGCGATCAAAATAGCTTGTCGCTAAAGCCACTTGCCGTCCGCACGCTTGACGAGCAGCCGCTGGCCCTGCCGCACATGCAGCTCGACCATCTACAACACTTAAGTGACTCCACTGGCGTCATCCAACACGCCATCTATTCGATTCCCGATCACGCGCACGGCTACTGTACTGATGATAACGCGCGAGCGTTGATCCTGACTGTCTTGCTGGAGGCGCAGGGTAGGGACTCGCCCGAAGTGCACTCACTTGCATCTCGCTATGCTGCCTTTTTGAATAACGCCTTCAATCGCAACACCAATCGATTTCGCAATTTCCTCAGTTTTGATCGTCGTTGGCTAGAGGAAGATGGTTCAGACGACTCCCAAGGCCGTGCGTTGTGGGCGTTGGGGACATGCATTGGTCGTTCGCGCCGCGCAGGGTTGTCCGCCTGGGCTCGCGACCTATTTCAGCGGGCACTTCCGGCCTGTGAGCAGACCACATCGCCTCGAGCTTGGGCCCTTGCCATTCTTGGCATTCATGAGTATTTGCGGCGTTACAGCGGTGATCGCAGTGCTGCGACGATGAGCCAGCAGTTGGCAGACCGGCTTGCCGACATGTACGATGCGACGGCTTCGGATGCTTGGCCCTGGTTTGAAAATATAGCGACCTACAACAACGCCAAGTTATCGCAGGCGTTGATCACCCACGGCCGCTGGTCTGATGATCGGCGAGCGGCCAATATCGGACTAAAATCTTTGCGATGGCTTTGCGAAATTCAGCTTTCGCCGCAGGGGCGATTCCGCCCGATTGGTTCCAACGGCTTTAGCCGCGAGGGCAAGGTGGCGGCGGTGTTTGACCAGCAAGCCATTGAGGCTCACGCGATGGTTTCGGCGTCGATCGAGGCGTTTGCTTTCAGTAAAGATCCCTTTTGGACCGAACAAGCTCACTTGGCCTTTGATTGGTTTTTGGGACGCAATGATCTCGGCGAACCGATCTATGATCCATCGACGGGCGGTTGCTTTGATGGCTTGATGGAGAATCAAGTCAACGCAAACCAAGGTGCCGAGTCGACACTTGCTTTTTTACTCGCGCTCGTCGAAATGCGCGGCCTCAGCGCGACGATGCGCGTCATCTCTAACACCGTTAGTTGAAAATA
This sequence comes from Kothea flammea, assembly GCF_052161645.1. Taxonomy (GTDB): domain Bacteria; phylum Planctomycetota; class Planctomycetia; order Pirellulales; family Pirellulaceae; genus Laterigemmans. The sequence goes on along the minus strand of NZ_CP197414.1, from coordinate 3,200,266 downwards.
ATTGCCAATCAATCGAACCAATATCGTTCTCTCTCCCAACAAACAACGCGTTGTCTTGCGGCCATTCCAGCCGCCCGGTAACGACCGCGTGCTGCGTGTTATCGGACGCGTCTGTACGCTGTCGGATCAGGAGGTCGACCACCAACTCACTCACGTGCTGGAGGAATTTCACGGGCGACATCAGAAACCTAAAGCGTATTTCGAGCGCAGATTTCAAGACATTAAGCACCATCTGCTGACCGATACCCCGCTGAGCGAAAACCGTCGGTTGCTGTTGGGGGCGTACTTTACCCAGGAGTACGCGTTGGAATCCGCGGCGCTGTTCAATCCTTCGCTCGTGTGGCATCCCGAACAGACTGATTTGCCGGCCGGCTCTCGGCGGTTCGCAATGAGTTTGCGGGCGGTCGGGGAAGGGCATATCTCGTCGATCGTTTTTCGCAGCGGAACGATCGACCGTGACGTGAACATCGTCGTTGATGAACCAGTGCGGTTCGTTACCACTCCCCGTTATGTTCCTGATTCATGTTACGACAATGATCTGTTTCGTCGCAAACTGATCGAATTAGGCCTCGGGAATTCCTTCACCTACGAAGTCCTCGCATCGCTCCCGGAGGAATTTACCCTTGATCATCTCCAGATGCGTCTAACCGCATCACTGCGGGAACACCGCTCTCGTCACGAAGAACTTGAGCCCTTGGTCAAGCGAACTCTCATGCTGGCAAAATCAAACTATGAGATCCAATACACTCCCGATCACGAATTATCCGAACGGGTGATATTTCCTTTTAGCCCTACCGAAAGTAACGGCATCGAGGACGCGAGATTCGTTCATTTCCAACACGAGGATGGCAGTAGCCGATATTACGCCACCTACAGTGCTTACGACGGGCAGATGGTGTTGCCTCAATTGTTAGAGACGAAAGACTTTCTCCGCTTCAAAATGCATACGCTAAACGGGCCCGCTGTTTCCAATAAAGGTATGGCGTTATTCCCGAGGAAGATCAACGGCCACTACGCGATGCTGGGTCGCCAAGACGGCGAGCATTTGTTTTTGATGTACTCCGACTTGCTCTACTTTTGGCACACCAGCGAATTGATCGTTAAACCCGCCAACCCTTGGGAATACGTCCAGATGGGCAACTGCGGATCGCCGATCGAAACGGACGCCGGTTGGCTGGTGCTCACCCACGGGGTCGGGCCGATGCGAAAGTACTGTATTGGCGCGATACTGCTGGATATCGACAATCCGTCCGTTGTTATCGCCCGGCTGCACGAACCGCTTGTCACCCCGAATGAAGTTGAACGCGAAGGCTACGTCCCTAACGTGGTTTACACATGTGGAGCGATCGTTCACCAGGAACACTTGATTATTCCCTACGCCATGTCGGACTATGCCACAACCTTTGCCACCATCAAAGTCGCAGAGCTGCTGGCTTCAATGTCATAGCGTCGACATTTGATCAAGAAGACGTTAATTTCTGAACCAACCAGTTGCAGAGTAGGGCTGTGGTCCGCGGCGACTGCCCGTAACCGCTCGCCGGCCGAATTTCATGGCTCCGAAATTCGCGTTCATCTCAGAGTTTTGTTGAAACGACTGGGTTTCAAGCGGGGTCAACGATGGCGTTGGCCAGTGCGGTTTCAGTTGCAACCGCGATATTAACCAACGCCATCTCGAATGACACAAAAAGATCGACTCACGCCGATATCGCCGCTAGCGTTGGCTAAGTGCCACCGGCTTAGCAGCCCCCTTGAGAGCCGGGTCCAAGTCAAAACGATCCAAATTCATCACCTTGTTCCAAGCGGCAACGAAGTCTTGCACAAACCGAGCCTCGGCATCGGCGCTGGCGTAAACTTCGCTGATCGCTCGCAGTTGAGAGTTCGAGCCGAATACCAGGTCCACCGAGCTGCCCATCCATTTCATTTGGCCAGTCTCGCGGTCGCGACCTTCGAAGAAATGATCGCAGACTGACGAAGTCTTCCACTCGATGTTCATATCCAGCAAGTTAACGAAAAAGTCATTGGACAACGTCTCTGGCTGGTTAGTAAGGACACCCATTTGTGGAACACCGACGTTCGTGTTCAACACCCGCATGCCACCGATCAAGGCGGTCATTTCTGGAGCGGTGAGCGTCAGCAAGTGAGCGCGATCAATTAACAACTCTTCCGCAGGACGATCCAATTCGTGATTAAAGTAGTTGCGGAAACCATCGGAAGTTGGCTCAAGTACGGCGAAGGATTCGACATCGGTTTGCTCTGGTAGAGCATCGGTCCGGCCGGGAGCAAACGGAACTCTGACATCGTGCCCGGCCTTCTTGGCAGCAGCCTCCACAGCGGCGACGCCACCCAACACAATCATGTCGGCCAGCGACACGCGTCTGTTTCCTGACTGGGCACGATTGAAATTTTGCTGAATGGCTTCCAGTTTTTTCAGCACTCGCGTTAATTGGTCCGGGTTATTCACAGCCCAGTCCTTTTGCGGCGCGAGGCGGATGCGAGCTCCGTTAGCGCCACCTCGCTTATCGGTTCCACGGAACGTCGAAGCTGACGCCCAAGCGGTGGAAACGAGTTGCGAAATGGAAAGCCCGGAATCTAAAATTTGACTCTTCAGCGTCGCGATATCCCGCTCTCCGATCAACTCATGATCGACTGCCGGAACGGGATCCTGCCACAACTGAGGCTCCGCAACCAAGGGACCGAGGCAACGTGAAACGGGTCCCATGTCGCGGTGCGTTAGCTTGTACCAAGCCTTCGCAAATGCCGTCGCGAACTGGTCAGGATTCTCATGAAACCGCTTGGAGATCTGACGATAAGCGGGGTCCATCTTGAGCGCGATGTCAGTCGTAAACATCATCGGCGCGTGCGTCTTGGCTGGATCGTGCGCGTCGGGGACCGTCCCCTGAGCTGCATCGTCTTTGGGAGTCCATTGCCAAGCCCCGGCTGGGCTTTTGACAAGTTTCCAGTCATAGTCGAACAGGTTATCGAAGTAGCCATTCGACCATGCCGTGGGAGTTGAAGTCCAAGCACCCTCAAGACCGCTGGTGATCGTGTCCCCAGCGTTACCACTGCCGTACGTGTTCTTCCAACCCAAGCCCTGCTCAACAAGGCCGGCACCTTCAGGTTCGGGGCCAACGTTTCCGGTTGGAGTGGCAGCGCCGTGAGCTTTTCCAAACGTATGACCACCAGCGATCAACGCGACTGTTTCCTCGTCGTTCATTGCCATGCGAGCAAAGGTTTCGCGAATATCGCGGGCCGCCGCCAGCGGGTCGGGTTTGCCGTTCGGGCCTTCTGGGTTGACATAAATGAGTCCCATTTGAACCGCCGCCAACGGCGTCTCCAATTCACGATCGCCCGAGTAACGTTTGTCACCCAGCCACTCGCTTTCCGGTCCCCAATAAACATCTGTTTGTGGTTCCCAGACATCGGCTCGGCCACCGGCAAACCCCATCGTTTCAAATCCCATCGACTCCAGGGCGCAATTGCCCGCCAAAACCATCAGATCGGCCCAAGAAATTTTCTGGCCATATTTCTGCTTGATCGGCCACAGCAAACGACGCGCTTTGTCCAAGTTTGCATTGTCGGGCCAACTGTTAAGCGGAGCAAAACGCTGGGTGCCATAGAAGGCGCCGCCGCGTCCATCACTGACACGATAGGTTCCCGCGCTGTGCCAAGCCATGCGAATGAACAACGGTCCGTAGTGCCCGTAATCGGCCGGCCACCAATCTTGTGAAGTTGTCATCAATTCCTTGACGTCTTTTCTTAACGCCTCCAAATCAAGCTTGCTGAATTCTTCGGCGTAGTTGAATTGACCGCCCAATGGGTTCGCCATCGACGAGTTCTGATGAAGGATCTGCAGGTTTAACTGATTGGGCCACCAGTCACCGTTGGAATAGACGCCGGCTGCGGTGTGTCGAGCGGAGGCGTCATTCGTAACACCCATTACCGGGCACTTTACCGCGCCGGCCGAAACTTGTTCACCGCCAGCTGGCTTTGCAGCCGTTTGGGCCGACGCACTTTGCGCAAACCCTGTGTTGGCAATGCAAAGCACCGCCAAGCTCGTCGTGAGACGAGTAAAATGCTTAGTCCAGGTCATGTATTCTCTCCGTGAGTTGGGGTTGTAAGTCGTAGCCGATGAGCAGGACCGACCAGACAACCAGTTAATTATGCAGGATTTCTCCCCATCCATCCAATGCATTCTGGACATATTCGCCATGCGAATTACGCATAGCGAGAAAAGGGCTTCGATGGACAGTTGCATAGTTAGCTTCTGCGTCTGTCAACCACCGATGTGATTTTCCCAAAGCAATGACCCGACGTGGCACGGCGTCTGATTTGTGGCGGGGGATAGCCGTTTGAGTTTTGCCTCGAGTATATTGTTTGATGATTGCTTGTGTTCAGCACGCCCCATCTCGGGAGTCTCGCCAACTATGAATTTCCGCCGAGATCAAGAATTATTGCTGATTTTGCTCGCCGCCCAAATGGGTTTGATCGATTCACAGCAACTGCGAGACGTTCTGGCCGCTTGGCAACAAGATGCGACCCAGCCCGCTCTGAAATTGCTGCGGCAGCAACCTGGTCTTTCCGAGGAACAACTTGGCTTAATCTCGGCGCTGGCCGAAAATCACTTACAGCAGCATGCCGGGCGGCTCAACGACAGCTTAGCCGCACTTTCGCTGAGCACATCCGTTGAATTGACTTTAGAGCAAAGCCAGGTCTTAACACCCGAACTGGCAGCCACAGTATGCGCGACTGGAAACTCGAAGAAACAGTTTGAACGCAAGCAAGGCTCGTCGCCGCCAGCAAACAGCGGATCCGACGCTCCGCAATCGCCAGGTCGTTTCAGCATCGTGCGACCGCATGCCAAGGGAGGATTGGGGGAAGTTTACGTGGCGCTCGATCATGAGCTGAACCGACAAGTTGCCCTCAAGGAGATCCAGAGCGACTATGCATTTCGCGAATCAAGCCGCAATCGATTTATTGCCGAAGCTGAAATTACCGGTGGGTTAGAACACCCCGGCATCGTGCCCGTCTATGGCTTGGGAACTTACGATGACGGCAGACCCTACTATGCAATGCGACTGATCAAAGGGCAAAGCATGGCGGAAGCTGCATTGCGATTTCATCAGCAGCATCCTCCGCGTTCCTCGCAAGACTATCTCAGCAGCACTTTTCGAGAACTGCTGAGGCGTTTTATTGACGTCTGTAATTCGATTGAGTATGCGCACGCTCGCGGGGTGCTGCATCGCGACCTCAAGCCCGGCAATATTATGTTGGGCAAGTACGGCGAGACCTTAGTGGTCGATTGGGGGCTGGCAAAAACGATGGAGCGTCGCTCGAACATTCCAGCGGAAGCGGAAGCAAGTGAAGAGGACACGTTACGTTTATCCTCCGGTTCCGATGTGGCCCACACGGCGATGGGCCAAGTCTTGGGGACATTGGCCTACATCAGTCCCGAAGCGGCATCTGGCGATATCGAATCAATTGGCGTGGCGAGCGATGTCTACTGCTTGGGTGGCACCCTCTATTTTTTGCTGACCGGGTCCGCACCACACAAAGGGAGCTCCACAGAGGTGTTGGAGGCGGTAAAGAGCGGTCGCTTTTGCCCTCCGCAACAAGTCAATCCCCATGTTCCCAAAGCGTTGGCGGCGATCTGTTTGAAAGCCATGCATCGCGAAGCGCCCCAGCGTTACTCGGGCGCCCAAGCGTTATCGAAGGACATTGAAGCCTGGTTGGCCGACGAGCCGGTTTCCGCCTGTCGCGACCCGCTGGCCGCCCGCTTTTCCCGTGTGGTGCGAAAAAACCGCGAACTTTTTGCCGCTTCCACGGTCTTTGCCCTGCTGCTGCTCGTCGGCACCGTTGTCACATCGTTGCTGCTGTCTCAAAAGAATCAAGATTTGAAAACGGCTTACGGAGTGGCTAATGACAATTTGCGATATGCCGAAGAGCAGCGCAATTTGGCTGAGGAGCAGGCTGGTTCGGCTCGCAAAATGGCCTTGACGATCACCGAGCTTGCCGAGAAAAAACTCTCGGAGAGCAACAGCGAGACAACTTACCGCGAATCATTAATGGATAGCGCGTACGCTTTATTCAAAGACTCGCATGACAGAGACCCCAAAGCCGAAAATGTCTCGTTTGACTTGGCAAATATTGCCAGATTGACGGCGAATGTCAAAGGCTTGCTGAACAAATATCCCGAAGCCCTTGCGCTCATCGAAGAATCGATCACGCTGCAGACACAGCTAGAGCGGGACGATCCAGCAGCAGATCTCTATCTAGCGCATTCCTACCGAGACCAAGGCTCCTTCGCCAAAGCGAGCGGAGATTTAACCTTGGCGGCAACCGCTTTCGACAACGCGTTGACGCTATTGCGAGCGCTGAATTCGGAGGACGAGGCGGATGCAGAAATACAGTTGCTGCAGGGAACGATGGATATTGAGCGCGTTGGCTTAGCGATTGAAATGCTCGACGATGACCAAGCATTATCATCAGCCAAGCAGGCCGAACAACTATTCTTGCAACGCGTTGCTGGTGAGCAACCGCAAGTGTTGGACTTTGTGTTTGCCAACATGGCCGCATATCGACACGGACAAGCGTTATATCGCCTGAATAACCCCGCTGCAGGGAGAGAAATTTATCAACGCGCGATCGAACGCGGCGAGCAATGGCTGGAGCGTTTTCCAACCATCAATTTGGAAAACGTCCAAGCTCGCCTGCATCTCTACTTTGCCACTGACCTTGCCAAACTGGAACCACTGGCGGATGACGCAGCAAAACTTGCCGACGAAGCCATTCGCAGGTACCAGAAGATGCTGACAGCCGGTGGCGGAACGAAACATCGTTACTACGTGGCCCGCGCCCAGCAGACGCGGGCCAACATAGCGCTGAGAGAGAACGATACCGCAGCGGCACAAACGGGCTGGAGTGATGCGCTCGCCAATCTACGTTTAGTGCTGGCCGAAAAAGAGACGGCCGATTATTTTGCCGCGCTCGCCAGCCTGCTGCGAGATCAAGCAGAATATCATACGGGGGAGGGTGCACCGATTACAGCGCGGGAATTGTTGGAACAAGCGGTGGATGCCCAACGCGCCGCCCTGGAACAAAGCCCCGATTCCTTGCTGGTTCGACAAACATTGTCCGAGCTGGAAGACGAATTGGGCAAACTGTCACCTTAAGCGTCTGTTAAATTTTGTTCGCGGCACCTTTTTTGACTCTTTTCAGTTTTTGACTCTTGAAGGAGCAGATTTTCATGCCATCACTTGCCTTTGGCCCTTCGATTCGTCGTCACAGCGCCTTCAAAATGGTATTTCTTGGTAGCGGATTCGTGGTGGGGACGCCGGTGAGAGTCCAAGAAGGGACCACCCGCCTGGATCGGCGGGGATCGATTACCTACGTGTCGGGAACGCATGCAGTGGCCGATTTTGCGGCGATCGTCAGCAGCGAGGAGAAGGAAGAGGATTCGCCGGCGGTTACAATTCTCGACGATGACATTTTGGACATCACGGTAACGGTGGGAACGACCGTGTCGGTCGGGCCGGGCGTGGTGTCGCCGTAGGTAAATGCCCGCGAATTATCAGCGGCAGGGAGCTGACTTTCCCCGCTGCCAGTAAACTTATCGAGCCAGCAAACTCAGCGAGTCAAAGGCTGATTTCCGCTGTAATCGAGAGGTTTTTTTGCCAGAGGCGATTGCAAGCGATATAATTGGCGTTATCTGGCTGAGCATTTTTGCAAATGTGATAAGACCCCAGCCGAAAATCGCAGACAATTTTGGCAAGCGGTTTTCGGGGTAGGTACTCAACCTTAATTCCGATTGAGACCGACGTGTTTAATCGATCTCTGGTAATGGTGCATGACCAACCTCAGCCTTGTCCATACATCAGCGAACAAGAGGCTCGGATGCCTCTCTGCTTGGCGACCAAGCCGCTGACAGCGGAAGAATTGGACGATTGCTTGGCGGCCGGTTACCGGCGGAGCGGTTTGTTTCTTTATCGAACCCAGTGCGTTGCTTGCCAAGCTTGCGAGCCGACGCGCGTCGCCGCTGTTGACTTTCAGATCAGCCGCTCGCAGCGACGAGTGCTAAAGCGGGGAGACAGGATAATCCGCGTCGAAATGGGGTCACCCAAACTCGACCAGCGGCGGATTGAATTGCTGAATGAACATCGTTGTAGTCGACAGTTAGCACTGAACCGCGCACTGTTGGACGCGGACGATTATCGTTCTTTCCTGGTCGAAGCCTGCTGTGACACACGGGAATTTAGCTATTGGATTGAAGACCATCTGGTTGCCGTGGCCATTGTCGATTTTGGAGCCACGTCCCTCTCGGCGGTTTATTGCTATTTTGATCCCCAAGCGGACCGTTTTAGCTTGGGAACGTACTCGATCCTCAAACAGCTTGAGTTAGCCTTGGAAACTGGCCGCAAATACGTTTATCTCGGCATGTATGTGGCCAGTAACCAGCATCTCAATTACAAAGCGAACTTCAAGCCTCAGCAACGATTGATCGGGGGAGAATGGAAAGATATCCCCGCAGATTCGCCGCCAGTGCTCGTTTGAGGCAACCGCCACGACTCCGCGAATAGCCACACGAGTTTTGTAAACGACAAGTTGTGCGAGCTATTGCCGGATGGGACTGTTAAACTAATTGTGAAATTGGCATTGGTCTTGGAACAACCGGTGCCAACGGGACAGAGGCCCATGACTTTTCTTGATCATCGGAAGCGAGGCACGCAATGAAATCCAAGGTTTATCGAACAATCTTTCTCTCAGGGCTGACGCTCAGCAGCTGGTTGTTGCTGGGCGTCTGTTTGAGAACACCACACGCAAGTGGTCAAGACAGCGTCCCAAGCCCATCGACGGAAACTGAAAAGTTCTCGTTGCATTTGCAGGCGGGTGAATTCGCGACGGCGCGGAAGTTAATCCCGCAGTTGTCGGCGGATCGACGAGATTGGGCAAAGAGCCAGTTGGCCACGATGCTGGGGACATCAGGCTACGCGGGAGCGGCGGCAGAGACCGTCGGTGCGATTGGACAGCCGGCTGTGCGTCAAGCGACGATCGAGCGATTTCGCGAGAGGGTAGCAGATTACGGCTCAGCACTAAGCTACGGCGCGGGAGCGGGCTCTCGCGACCGCTTGCCGGCGGGTGGCGGCAGCGGGGGTGCGGCGATTGCCGACTTTGATTCCTTAATGAATTTGATCCAGACGACGATCGCACCGGATACTTGGGAAGCGTTGGGTGGCCCCAGCACGATGGCTCCTTATCGAGCTGGGATTCACGTCGATCCGCAAGGCTTGGTTCGCGATATAGCCGTGGGTGGTTCGGATCAGTTGGCCAACCTCAGAGCCCAAACGTTGGGCATCACCCGCGGTGCGGCTGAGATCAAGAGCAACACAAACTGGACCGCCCCGAGTAATTTGAGAGTTGTGTCCTTAAAGCGGCTGCGTACGGCTCTGCTGGCCAACGGCATCGCCGGCCTGCCAGCTAGCAATTCGATGCAAAACTTGGCCGGTCTAAGTGAGATTCAGTATCTCATCTTGAGCGAGGATGACGTGTTGCTGGCGGGACGCGTGGGGGGCATTGATCCGGCCGCCGGGCCTTGGCCGCGCGATCTCGACAGCGGCAAGGTCGCCTTGGGCTTGGAGCTGTTGACCGCTTCAGCGGCAGCTGTGCTCGACGGTCAACCCTACGGATGTTCGATTGATCCGACGGAAGCGGGCTTGCAAGCCGCGCAGCAGGTTGCCGCTGGGATCGCCCGGAAGGAGATCCCGACGGCGACAGCTGCGGCAGCGTTGGCGGATGCTTTGGGACCTCAGAACATTTCCTTATTTGCCGTGCTGCCCGACGCGCCCCTAGCCTGGTTGCTCGTTGACGCGGACCGCCACATGAAGCAGTTGGCTCTCGGCGAGCATCCATTGCCCCCCGGTGTGTTCAACTATTTGGAAATCATCGAACAGAGCGTAAAGCGGGCCCCCAACGCGGCCGTCCCCAGCGGACAAATGCTGCGGCTCTGGTTTGCCGCCCAGCCGAAGTCGATTCGCAAATCGAACGAGGGAGATACTTTTGAGCTGAGCGGATCGCCGCTGCGGCTGATCAGCGCAAAGGAATTTGCCAACCAACAGGGAGAACGTCAACAAGCTGGTGAGGATCCTCTTGGACAAGCCTTCACCAAGCAGTTCAACCAAAATTTCCGCTCGATCGCCAGCCAATATCCCGTCTATGATCGCTTGCGCGGCGCTTTCGAATTAACCGCCGCCATGCAGTTGTTGCGGCAAACGGTGGGGCCGCAAGAGTATCGTGAGTTGGTTGGTGAACTATCCCAGCCGGAGCTGTTCCTGGATGCCTCCTTAGCCACACCAAAGCAATGTCAATCGATTGCGGTAAGGCATACCATTCGGTCCGGCAGGCAGCGCCACGAGGTGTATGTTGCCAGCGGCGGAGTGCATATTGACCCCGCGCAAACGTCGCTCACCAGCATCACGACTTACCCGCAATTAGATTCGCTCCGCGAGCAATTGCAGCCGCAACCGGTCGAGAACGATCGTTGGTGGTGGGATCAATAAGCTTCTCGCCGAGCCAGTCGACGCTGCGCTCGGAGCCTTCTTGAGAGCCTGATGACGATAGAACCGCGATAGAACCGCGATAGAACCGCAATCCGAAAACCGTTGAGAACCGTGGCTATCGCCAAAGCGGCCAACGGTTTTCGGCCAAGTGCTGAATTCTATTGCCCTGGAATTACTCAGCCCGCGAGTTACTCAGCCCGCGAATTGATCAACAACTTGAGGCCATCGAGTGCTTGATGAACCACCTCCGGCGCGACCTCACTCCAGGAGCCGACCTTGTGCCGAATGATTGCCAGCTTAAACATCTCCAGGGCTTCACTCAGATCGGCGGGCAACTCGGGCAAACCGGCAAAAGGTTGCACCAGCGATTGAGCGGAAGGGCCTTCCAAATTGTCGCGATCTTCATCGGCCGCGCCGTCCCCGATGTTGTCCGCGTCGGGCAGTTCGCCAAAATCGGGGCCTTCGGGTAATGGGCCGGCGGTCACGCCATCAGGTTCTTTATCAAAGCGTCCTTCCGAACCACCCCCCTGAGCTGGCATCACGACATCTTCATCGGTATCCGCCGAGATGATATCCGCTGCTTGAGGTGCATCGGCTTCGGCAGCCCCGCTGGCCTGCCATCTGGCATCCCGCATCTGCGAAACACTCCAACCGCTTCGCATCGCACCTTCGAGCCACAACGGCGCGTCATCCCAATCGAGGGCAGCTAGAAAGTGACTCCAATACAGTCCTGGATAAGTGGCGTATTGATCACCGAAGGCTTCGTGCACGCGACGCAGGCGGCCCACGTGAGGCGCCGTCACGCCACCCACGCGACGCACCCAAGCTTCGTCGGAATACTCGGTTACCGGGGCTTGCTGGTCAATCAGGTTCTGCCGCCAGTCGACAATAATCTTGCCCTTTTCCCAGTTGGTCTTGCTGATCAATTGATTCCAGCGGCCGACAAAGGGATCGCTGGCCGCATCGAGCAGTTCAGCGGAGACCGCAGCGCTGCTGGCATCCGCTGCATCGGCATATTCTGCTGAACCCGTGATCTCAATCGCCTCCGTCGTTTCCGCAGCCAGCTGGTCGGCTGTTGGTTCAGTGTCCGCACTTGAGGAATCAGCGGCGTCCATTTCAGCGGCGGCGCTATCTGGGATTTGCCGCTCGGATGGCTCAACTACGGTCCCAACTCCGGTTTCAGCAGCTGCTTGTGAATTGGCTGGGGGGGCAAAGTCCTCGGGAGACTGATTTTCGAAATCGCGTTCCATGGGGCGTCTAACTTCCTGTGATGAGGTTCCGGAGTGGGGCCATACCTTGAACCTAACGAGGCTCTCGGCGAGCCGAAAGTCCTGTCCCCAGATTCCTGAACGATATCGCTGAATCACGGGTGATCCGATAGCGGTCGGGACCTCCCTGACTATTCGGAAAGCCTTGGGGGACTGGGGAAAAGATGTGTGAAACTTCACCCACTGAGAAACTGTAGCGATTAGTTCGGTTGGCATTATTAAAACACTTGCGAGACGCCCAGTAACATCTCGCGACTTGGCGAGCCGTTCTGTCCGATGAACGATGCACATCCCGAAACCATTACCAACCGTGGGCCCGCCATGGCAACAATTTCAGAAAATCAAGATAGCATTGGAGCCGCCTCCCCCTCGGCGGTATCCAGTCCAAATCGAATCGGACCAGATCTTTTGCACTCGATCGATCACGGCATCGCCTGGCCCGAGGCTGGGCGATTTGAGGCTGGGCGATTAAGCAGAGACATTCGCCGCGGCTGCTCGCGACTCGCTCGGCTGATCTGCATGGCCGGCGTTGCTTGGGCCAGCATCACTGGGGCTGGTGATTGGGGCCTTAGTTCAGCAGCCTTGGCTGACGATGCCAACGAGGCGGCGGCTTACGTTGGCGAGTCGCTGATCATCAGCGATTCCTCCGCCCCACTGAGTTCGTCGTTTGATGAAGGCCTGGAGAACCGCTTTACTGATCTCGATTCCCGGCAGCTTGGCAGCGGTTTGGACAGCAGCGGTTTGGATGGCTGGTCCGAGCAACCCTTAAGCGTTGCCCGGGCGGTTGACGCTGCCGATTATTACCACTGGGAATTTTTGCCGCGTGAGTCGCTCTATCCTTTCTATCTCGCCGACACCAAAGCTTCGCGGCTGGCGGGGCAGATATTGGACGCAACGAATGATGGGACGCTGTTAGATGCCACGTTAGGTGGTCGTTTTGGGATCTTCCGTTACGTCAATGGCACCCAGGGCATTTTTCGTCGAGGCATCCAAGCGGACTTCGAGGGAGCGGCTCAAGTGCGACTCGACACGGACAACGAATACGACGTGCGGAGCGTCGACTTTCGTGCAGGCGTACCAATCTCGCTTTCCTTCGGACGCTTTCAAACTCGCTTTGGTTACTACCACTTGAGCTCCCATTTGGGAGACGAGTTCATGATCCGCAACCCCACTTTTGAGCGACTCAACTACAGCCGCGACGTGCTCTTCATTGCCGCCGCATATTGGCTCGACGAAAGTACTCGGGTGTATGGCGAAGCGGGATGGGCGTTTTACTCCGACGTTAGCGAACCATGGGAGTTTCTGTTCGGCATCGAGGAAGCACCCCGTTACGCCACAGGCGTGCGAGGCGCCCCGTTTTACGCAATTCACGGTCGCTTGCGTGAAGAAGTCGACTTTGGTGGTTCGGTGACGGTTCAGATCGGGTGGGCGTGGCGCAGTGCGTACGACACCGGTTTGCTGCGAACTGGTTTCCAATACTTTAATGGCAAAAGCAATCAGTTTTCCTTCACCGATTTTCACGAAGAGATGTTCGGTGTTGGCCTGTGGTACGACTTTTAGCCACCTCATAGCCACACGGTAGTTGCCGGTGGTGATTCCGCCGGCAACTACTTTCAACTTTCGAGCAGGCGTCGCCTTTAGAGGTCGAGCATCGGCGGACTAACGCCAGCTCCACCGCCACCGCTATTGGCGCCGCCCGAGTTGGCGTCACCAAACCCTGGCGCGAGTGAGGGTGCGTTCGGCATGTTGCCACCGCCGGGGTTGCCACCCATCCCGGAGCCACCAAACGCGCCCGCCGCGCCGCCAAAACCACCAGGCCCGGCCGGGCCCGCTCCTGCTCCGCCGTTGGGATCGGCCATGCCAATTTCTGCGTAAGCGGTCAGCCGTCGTTGGATGTCATTGGCCGCTTCGCGTTGTACTGAGTCGCTGCCAGCCATCAACCGCAAGCCATCGTCTCCCCAGACCAGTTCGGAAGCAACCAGCACATCGTCATCGGTCAAGAGGCCCTGACTGCGATAGAGTTGCACTTCGGCCAACAACCGCACCTCGGAGATATTCGAGGAGAGCAACTGGCCAACCCGGGATCGCGCCTGCTCGGCGGTCAAACGTGGGAAGGGAGCCAGCTTTACCTCGCGATCGATGGCATCGAAGAGTGGCTTCAGCACATCGACGACCATGTCGCGAGGTTCTGCTTTGCCATTGGAGTTGCGATTCTTAACTTCGGTGTTGGAAAGTTTCTTGCTGCCCCCCATCACCTTGTCCGGATTTGCGACGTTGATGACGCGGACCCGAGTGGTGTTTTCGACTTCTTCTCGGCGTTCGGTCACTTTGACATCGAACAGCAGCAAAAAGTCCAAGCCCGAATCGTTTGCTCTGGCTACGGCATCTTGGTAGCTGAGTTGGCCAAGATAAACCATTCCGGGACGCCACTGGGGATGTTTTTTCGGCAGCGCGTTGAGCTCCGAGATTGCGTTTCCTCCGCGGGGCCGACCTTGATTCATTCCGCCCGGCATTCCGCCCTCCATGCCTGGATAGCCATCCGGCATGTTGGGATAGCCGGGAGGCATCCCGCCTTCTTGACCTCCGCCGGAAGCGGGCCCCATGCCTGGATACCCAGCACCGATGCCGCTCAAACCGCCCGGTCCAGACGACATACCTGCCGCACCCGGCCCGGAGTCAACGCCCGCTTCACCGCCGGGGCCACCGGAAGACATCCCAGCGGGGCCGAAACCAGCAGGGCCCAAAGCGGCTCCACCGCCAGCCATGCCGCCACCAGCTCGGGCGGCAGCCGGTTTGACAGGGCGGGCCAAGGAAGCAAACACGTCGCCGTAATCGCCGTTTCCAAACCGTTGATCAAACATCTCCCCGGTGACTTCCGCGAACAATCCGAGCACCTTAGGAATATCTCGCACGTCGTTTCCCGCTCCGATGTCACCACCGCTCGGTGCGGAATTGCCAGCACCGGGGTAGCCCGGCGGAACGCCTGGAAGTCCCAAAGCGGTCGAACCACCCGAGGTGCCGCCGCCACCGCCCCCTGGGGTGCCGCGGGTTTCGGAAGTGATGGGATCAATTTCGCCATCAAATCCCTCGTCGGTGCGTAGCGAAATTGCCATTCCCCAACGCAGATGCCAAGCAGGTCGCTTTAAAGCACGACTGCTTTTGACTTGGCCGTAAGCCTGGTCGGCCAAGTCGGGCTCTAAAGCGAGATGAGCCAGCAACAGCTTATAGGAGAGGTCCTCGTAGCCTTGCTGGAAAGCCAGCTCAGCTTGTGTTCCATAATCTTTGGGAAACGTTTGTAGCGATTCCGTGTCGAACCCCTGCAATGCTTGGGCAAACGAATCCGAGTTGAGCGCTTCTCCACTGAGCAACGAACTAAAGTCGGGTGCTCCCCCGCCCATCGCATTCGACCCGCCGCCGTTGGGCGCTGGCATGCCACCGGTGTAACCAGTGCCACCCATACCGCTCATGCCAGCCATGCCGCCGCTGTTAGCACCACTGCCGAAACCAGTGTCGTAGCCCTCGCCGTACGGACTCCCGCCTGAAGAAGCACCGCCGGTTTCCGAACCATGACCGCCACCACCTGGAGAGCTCATCCCGACGGGAGTCGGCAAGCCGCCACCGCTGTTGGCCATCCCGCCGCCGCTGTTGGCCATCCCGGCACCCGGACTACCATGCCCGCCGCCGCTTGGCCCGCCGCCGCTGTTAGCACCTCCGCCGCCGCTGTTAGTAAATCCTCCGCCGCTATCCGCACCTCCGCCATGCCCGCCACCGCTGGGGCCGCCAGACGAGCTAGCTCCGCCGCTGGGCGGTCCACCACTGGAACTCTCGCCAGCACCACTGCCATCACTACCGCTGCTATCACTACTACTACTATCACCGCCACCGCCGGGCGAAGCGGTAACCGGTGCCGTGGGACCGGCTGAGGTGGGAGCAGGAGTGGCATCGGCCACCGGTTCGGAGGAATCACCGCATCCGACCACCCAAGTCGTAAGACCGGTAGCCAGCAGCCCAGTCCACAAGAATCGCCTTTTCAAGAATTGGCGTTGGCGGATTTGCATCATGACAGCCTTTGAGAAGCGGAAGAGAAACGAAGCGGCTTGGAAAACAAATAAATATCAACAGAAAAACCCCGCCAGACACCAGAAGGAAAAAACCAAGCTTGGTGCGGAAAAGTTTTTTTCGTCGCTGACAGTCAATAGGAGTGTATTTTAGTATTCGGCCCGCGTTTCATTATGGGGGAACGCAACGCAACTGTCGAGCATTTCTCGCTGTCAATCTCGGCTCAAGCGAATTTGGTCGGAAAATCACAGTTGCGAGCGGCGAAATGTAGAGATTCCGAGGCCAAAGTAGGGAACTTTCGCAGCGCAAAAGACTTCCAACCCCCGAACAGGTGCAGTAAATTAGTGAACTGCGTCCTCACGATTCACCTCTATTCTTCTGTTCAATTATGGCCAAACACGGTCACCTCAAACGATTACGAAGTGCCACCAGCAAGGGTGGCCGTCGCTTGCTCCAGTTTGAGCTTTTGGGGCAACGACGCGTGTTGGCCAGCTTGACCGGAGAAGTTTTTCACGATGCGAACGATTCGTTTCATCGGGATGAAACGGAAATCGGACTCGCCCAGCGAGTCGTGTTTATCGATTTAAACGATGACGGCGAAGTCAACTACGGGGAACCAGTTCAGCTTACCGGCGATGACGGTCGTTTTGCTTTTAACGACTTAGAACCCGGCGACTACACCGTCCGACTATTCAACGGCACAACGTCGCAGTCTCAGAACACACCGTTTTTAGCTGAGCAAATTACCGACGTCACCATCGTCGATCCATTCAGTGACGGACAAGCCGCTTTGGTGGGCTTGGCCGGCGACCCGCTGCTACGCTCCTACACGGCGGCTGGTGCGGTGCTGACAGAAGTCAACCTAGAAACCGCTGCTACGAGGTCGCTGACATTCGAGCGAGAAATCGTCGAGTTCCAGTCGCTCGGCGAAGGCATGGTCGTGGTGTTACTGTCTGCCAGTGGCGATGGCGAACCCGCTTCCCCAGTCATGCTGGCCTCGTTTTCCAACAGCAGCATCACGCCTTTATTTGAAGATGGGGAGGAAGCCCCACCCTACGGCGCCGATGTGGCGATTAACACTGAGGGAGCCGGTTTGTTGCTTCCCGCGGCCGAAGCGGGCGTCAGCGTTCCGCTGCACAGCATTCAATTTGATGCCGAAGCAGTCTCCTGGAGACTCACCGCGACGACGGTGCAAGTCGATGCGGCCGCATCGCTATGGGCCAACGACAGCAGCCCCATCATCCTGGTGTCGCAACCTGCGGGCAACGGCACGCAAGTCGCCATGTGGAGCACCATCACCGAAGCGATTGTGCCAGATTCCGATCATATTTTGACAGATATCGATCAAATTTTGGCGTTTAACGATCAAGCTGGCCTGATTGTCGCTCGCGGACAAGCGGGTGAAGTCAAAGTGATCGATGCGGCCAACCAGTACGCCACCCTATACTCACTCGATGACCTGCCTGGCCCAGTGACGCTCGATGGTCACCGCGAGCTGCTGTTCAGCATGCTCGACGATAACATGCTGAGCATCTTTGATATCCGCATGGGCGAGACATTGGTGGAGCTACCCCTCGCCGCGGCAGCTGGCGTGGCCGCTGATATTGCCCTGGCCGATGGCGGCAACCGCGTCTTGATTCGACGACCGGGTGATATTTCTCAAGTGCGTATCGACCAACCTGACGCGCACCGCGTCAGTCTGACTTCCACCGATGCCGCCTCCAAAGACTTGCTGTTCGGAATGTTGATTCATGACGACAATCTGACGCCGGCATTCCCCGCAGAGCCCCAACTCCAAGTGCTGGAAGATCACACCATCCAGCTCACCGCTCCCGGCATCATGGCCCCTGTGCCCAACCCGGAGCTCGATACTTACTTGACCTTGCAAATCAGCCAAGCCATGCACGGGCACGCGATCGTGCGTCCCGATGGTTCACTCTCATATGTCCCGGACGCCGACTTTTTTGGCACCGACAGCTTCCAGATTCTCGTGACCGACGGTCGTGATGACACCGGAGTGGTGACAGTCACCGTGGATGTGTTACCGGTCGATGACCCAGTTCGCGGCATCAATATCAACGTTCCGGAATTTCCGGAAACCATCACCGGCCCGCTGAACATCGGCACGATCGAGGTGGAGCAGGTCGACGGCCGCATTTACGAGATTCTGATCAGCGACCCGCGTTTCGGCGTGGCGTTGCCAACCGAGCCTTGGGCCGACTACGACGTGATTGTGCTGGAGGGAGCCAGTTTTGACTACGAAACTGAGCCCTCAGTCGGTGTGACGATTCACGTTATCAATCCCGAGAACGAGCTCGACAGCCAATTCTTCGCTGCCCAACTACTGGTGCTTGATGTCGACGAACCACCAACCGACATTCTCCCCCACGCCGCCGAAGTGGTGGAAAATCAGGCTGGTGCGGAAGTCACCGAACTGACCATTGTCGACCCCGATTCAACTAGCGACTATGTGCTGGTCACCGATGATCCACGTTTCGTGATTCAAGATCGCTTGCTCAAGTTGGCTGAAGGGATCGCCCTCAATCATGAACAAGTCGAAACGGTGATCGTGGTCCCAATCTCGATCCAGGACGGGGCAGGGCAGACCGTTTTCAGCCGCTCCGTCGATGTCACCGTGACGGATGCAAACGATCCCGTCAGCGACATCTTACTCAGTGGCACACAGCTGCCTGAAATGGCTTCCGGTTATACCGTCGGTGCGATCAGCGTGATCGACGAAGACTCCGATGAAATGCACGTCTTGGCAGTCAACGATACTCGCTTTGAAATCATCGACGACCAATTGAAACTGCGCGAAGGTGTTTTTGTGCGTCGCTCCGACCAAGCCGAGATTTTGGTCACCATCACCGCCACGGAGCAAAACGGGGCAGCTTTCTCAAAAGATTTCTTATTGACCGTATTGGCCAATGAATCTCCTTGGACCAACCCCGAGGACCCCACCGACGTCGATAATAACGGCACCACGAATCCAATTGATGCTTTGATCATTATCAACTCACTGAACACGCTTGGTCCACGCATTTTAACCGAACCGATCTCTTACGAACCTGAAGTCCCGCGTTTCATTGATGTCAATGGCGATGGCCGAGTTACGCCGATTGACGCCTTGATCATCATCAACATACTGAATCGCCAAGGCGATCCCACTGCCGAACCCGAGCCTGACACCGAGATCGAAGGAGAAGGCGAAGGGCCTCAAGCAGACCAGCTGACGCCGTCGCCGAGCCCAGCACAGTACTACTCGGGCTCCCCACCCAGCAGTTTTGGATATGCTGATGACGACGACGATGATGATAATCGCAGCTGAGTCGCTTTCCGCTGCTAGGGTTCACTGATAAGATTTCGACCGTCCCCGCCAATCAACTTGCCAATAAGCTAGTGTTGGCCCAGTGACGGTCGGAATTTCTGTAAAGTTAGTGCGCCCCCCTCCGGCGCGTTCCTGGCCTAAAGAATAACGACGTCAACTCTTTGCCCGTCCTTATTCCCCGCTTGGCCCCCTTCAGATGCTTTACATCGCTGCTTTTTTCGTCGGCATTTTGCTTTATGCGATTGTTCGGGTCTTAATCACCGGATTCTACGTCGTCCGACCTGACCAACGTGCTGTTTTGACATCCTTTGGACGAGCCGAGCGTTTACAGGTCGACATGGCCGAAGTCAGCGGTCCCGACAAATTGGTCGGCGAAGAAAAAGAACGCTACAACTATCCGAGCATTCGCGTCATCCCACCCGGCGGCCCCTATTTCAAATGGCCCTGGCAACGCGTTTATCGCGTCAGCGTGGCGACTCAATCTGTCAACCTAGTCTGGGATCCGACCAAGGACCAATCGACCATTGAAGCGGTTACCAAGGACAATCTCACCACTGGCGTCAACGGACAAATTCGCTTTCGTGTCAGCGAGAACAACCTCTACGCCTATTTCTTCGGGGTCCGCAGTCCACTGGAACATGTAATGGGCTATTTCATCGCAATTCTTCGCGAACGGATCGCCACCTTCACCGATCCCCGCGGAGCCAGCCTGCTGACCCAACAAGATCCCGCCAGCGAACCGAGCGATGCGGCGGATAGCACTGTGGAGTTAACCGAAGGCGTCTCCATCAATGATCTGCGAAAAAACCTACCGACGCTCAACATGTACATGGAGCAGCAATGTGCCACCACGGCAGCCCGCTATGGAGTGGAACTCGACGCGGCCCTGATCACCACCATCGACCCGCCAGCGGAAGTCGACCGCGCGCTTTCGGCAATCAATAGTACTCGCAACCAAGTCGCCGCCGACATCAGCACCGCGTACGCAGATTCCGAACAGCAGATCACGATGAGTGCTCGGGCGGTGGAAATTGCCATGAACAACGCCCAAGCCGAAGTGGCGCCGCTGCGAGAACTGGCCGCCACGTTAAGCAAGATCAAAACGGAAGGTGGATCCAAAGCCTTAGCCGGCTATATAAGGAACATGCGAATCCCGCTACTCAAACGCACCCAGCGGATCATCACATCAAACTCACAGCTAACAAGTTAACGCTGCCTGCCCAATTCCTAACGCACAATCACCGCTCCCGTCTCACACTTTGGTAGCTCACCGCGATGCTCTACTTTTTTACTTTCCTGGTCGGCCTGTTCCTGATTCCCCTGCTGATGATGACGGCACAGGCGTTTGGACTTTACACGATTGTCCGAGAGGCCCAAGCACAAGTCTTCACCCTGTTTGGCAAAGTATTGGGCACGATCGACGAACCGGGACTGCACTTCCCGCTGCTGTTGTTTGGACCGAGAGCACTATTGTTACCAATCTTTGGTAAATGTCAGCATGTCGACACTTCGCTTCGCCAACACTATTTGCGAGGCCAAATGGTGAACTCCGAGGAAGGCACGCCGATGGGTGTGGGAATCTGGTACGAGATGCAAGTCATCGACCCTGTTTCCTACCTATTTGTTAACGCCAACCCCGAAGGCTCATTGCAAGCCAACGTGGCCAGTTCCACGATATCGACGTTGAGCAACCTGGAAATGGACAAAATGCTCGAGGATCGCCACAGCCTCAGTCGCAGCGTCCGCAAAGCGGTTTCGCCGTTGTCCGAAAAATGGGGTTATCGATTGGGCTCGGTCTACATTCGGAAGGTTTTCTTCACCGACCAGCAGATGGTCAAGAACATTACCGATAAAGTCGTTAAGCGATTGGTGCAAGTGACCAGCGCCATGAAGCAGGATGGCGATAACCGCGTCGGGCTGATCTGCAGCGAAACGGCTTACAAGGTTTCACAAAAGATGGCCGAAGCCTCAGCCACGCGTCCCGACGTGGTGGGCCGTGCGCTGAATGAAATCGCCAGCCAGGACGAAGAAATTTTGCAGACGGTGATCGAGGTAATGGAAACCGAGCAATTGCTGAAGTCAAACGCCACGCTAGAGATCGTGCCTTCTGGGGCAAATATGCTGGTGCAAATGGGCGATCAATCCTCAGCCGCCCAGCCGTAAAATTTACGCATCGCTTGCCGGACAATGCGGTCGATTTCGCTCAACCGCAACGGCTTGCTCATCACCCCGTAAGCTCGCATCTTCTCCGCTTCGCTCCGCACCACCTCATCGAGCGCCGCGCTCATCAGAATGCAAGGCAGGTCGGGGCGAATCTCGCGCAGCGCGGCCAACATCTCCAACCCGGTCAATTTGGGCATCTGATAATCGACCAAGACGAGGTGAATTCCCTTCCGACGAGCGATATCCAGGCCGCGTTGGCCATCTTCCGCCAACGTGACCTTGAACCCACGACGCGTAAAGGCTGTTGCTAGCGACTCGCGCAGCGCAGCATCATCATCGGTAATCAATAAGGTTGGACTCGCCAGCATCTCTGGCTCTCACTCTGGTTTAGAAACCAAGACCGCGAAATCTGAAACTTCAAGTCTCGTTCGCCTGATCCTGTCATTATGACACGAAAATCGTGCCGGTGGGAAGATAAGCAAGCAGAATGCCATTCCCCTCGGCTTTGCCCAAGCTCGATTGCGGTTTACACTCATGGGAAGGAAAATTCCGATTGGTTCGGCTCCCCGCTGATTGCCGAAGAAGTATTGAAAACGGCAGCGCGACTGCCAAAAAGTGCCGAAATTCGGCACCGATACGTGAGTGTCACAGTTATTTTTCCGCTGGCGGCTGCGGTAGCCCTAGCGTAACGTAATCAAACCCAGATTTTACTCGGTTCGCACTCCGCCCCTCTTGCGGGTAGCCCAGGGATTGACTTTCGTGTCCGACACCAGCAGTACATCATTTTTTTATCGCCACGAGTTCGCGATTCGCCGGCTGCACTCTCTGACTGGCATCGTTCCCCTCGGTGCCTACATGGTTGTGCACCTGACGACGAACGCCAGCCTGCTCAACGGCCCAGCGACGTTCCAGCGGGCCGTGATGCAAATCCACAGCCTTGGGGCAGTTTTGCCGCTGATCGAGTGGGGCCTTATCTTTGCTCCGCTGTTGTTTCACGGTTTAATTGGGGTTTGGATCGTCCGCACCGGAAAATCAAACACCAGCAATTACCGCTACGGTTCCAACCGCCGCTATGCCTGGCAGCGTTGGACTGGGCTAATTGCCTTGGTATTTTTGATTACCCACGTCTTCCACCTGCACGGCTGGTTTCATTTCAAACCGTGGCTCGAATATGTCGCTGAACCGCTGGGGATGGCCAGATTTCGCCCCTACAGCGCCGCCTCGACATTGGCAGAAGCGCTTGACGGAGTAGCCTGGCCAGCGTTTTATCTGATCGGCGTACTTTCCACCGTATTCCACCTGGCCAACGGTTTATGGACGGCCGGGATCACTTGGGGATTGTGGCTGACCCCCGAAGCCCAAAACCGAGCTTTAAAACTATGTGTGGTCTTCGGACTCGGTTTAGCGGTTATTGGAACAAGCGCATGGTGGGCTGCGGTATCGCAAGACCCCGTCGAGGCGATGGAGATTGAAGATCGCATGTACCGAGAAGCACGGGCCGCCGAACTGGTGCCCGACGCTCCTTACAAACGGCGTGCGGAACCAGAGATTTCCGCGATCCCTCTAGCGAGCGATCCGACAGCACCGGCCGCTGGCGAAGAGATGACTAAGGTGAGTACGGAAAGCGAAGCCGTAAAAGCCGAGGAGAAACCTGTGGTCGTTCCGGCCAGCCAAACTGAACAGAAATAGACAGCGGGCCCGAATAGACAGCGGGCCCCACTGGGCGGACAACCGCTGAGCCCCTAATTTTTTGATTGACCTAACTTCACGGAGCAAAGACCCTCATGGCGAATCATCGCATAGTCGTTGTCGGCGGCGGCCTCGCCGGCCTTGCCGCCACCATGAAGCTGGCGGAACTGGGGATGGAAGTTGACCTGGTCAGCCTGACGCCAGTCAAACGTTCCCACAGCGTCTGTGCCCAAGGGGGCATCAACTCCTGTAATGATGCCACACGGCAACTGGGGGACGACGAGTGGAAACACTTTGACGACACGGTCTACGGTGGCGACTTTCTCAACCACCAGCCGCCAGTTAAAGAAATGGCTTTCGCGGCCCCCAAGGTAATTGAGTTGATGGATCGCCTCGGCGTTCCCTTCAATCGCACCGGGGAAGGCTTCATCGACCGACGTCGTTTTGGCGGCACACTGTACAAGCGAACCGCGTTTGCCGGAGCGACCACCGGCCAACAATTGCTCTATGCACTTGACGAGCAAGTGCGACGTTATGAGTCGGAAGGCTTGGTCCGCAAGTTCGAATTTTGGGACTTTCTCGCCCCCATTCAAGACGAGACTGGCCGCTGCCGGGGAGTTGTCGCCCAAGACATGGTGACCATGGAAATCCGCGCCTTCCCCGCCGACGCGGCGGTTGTGGCGACGGGAGGTTGTGGCTTGATTTATGGTCGCAGCACGATGAGCGTATTCTGCAACGGCAGTGCGGCGAGCCGTTGCTTCCAAGCCGGTGCCAAGTATGGCAATGGCGAATTTATCCAAGTTCACCCGACCGCCATTCCGGGTGCGGACAAGCTGCGTTTGATGAGCGAGTCGGCGCGTGGGGAAGGGGGCCGCGTGTGGGTTCCCAAACAACCGCAAGACTCCCGGGATCCGACCGAAATTCGCGAGGATGAACGCTATTACTTCTTGGAAGATCGTTATCCGGCTTACGGGAACCTAGTCCCACGCGATATCGCAACTCGGGAAATTTTTAACATTTGCGTCAACGAAGGGCTCAGCGTCGAACCGGACAGAATGTCGGTGTACCTGGACCTAACGCACATCCCCAAAGCCGAACTCGATCGTAAGCTGGGCGGGATTTTGGAAATTTACGAAAAATTCCAAGGTGTCGATCCGCGTTTCGAGCCCATGAAAATTTTCCCGGCGGTGCACTACAGCATGGGCGGATTGTGGGCCGACTACGTCAAGGGCGCTGATGGTGGTCTGCAAGCGGGTGCCCCGCAAAACCAAATGACGAACATTGAAGGTTTGTACGCAATCGGAGAGTGCGATTACCACTATCACGGTGCTAATCGATTGGGAGCCAACTCGCTGCTCAGCTGTATTTTCTCAGGTTTATTCTCCGCGCCATCGATGATTGCGTATGCTGACAAGCAAGCGGGTGGATACAAGGACATTCCCTCGACGCTGTTGGAATCGGCCGTCAAGCAGCAGCAAGAGCGTCACAGCAGCTTGTTGCATGGTGGCGGGGACAGCGACGAGAACCCCTATTTGATCCACCAAGAATTGGGCGACGTGATGACGCGCGCGGCAACGGTGGTTCGCGAAAACAAACAGTTGCAAGATGCGTATGCCACGGTGTCGGAACTCCATGAACGCGCAATGAAAGTTTCGCTGTCAGACCATGGCAACTGGACGAATCAGAACGTCATTTTCGCCAAGGCGGTGCAAGATATGTTCCCGCTGGCCAAGGCCATTTTGAAGGGTGCCCTGCAGCGTGATGAATGTCGCGGAGCCCACTTCAAACCAGAATTCGAGAAGCCCAGTTTGACTTCCGAAGATCCGACCGAACGCCGACGCCAGGCGGAGGCTTGGTGCGATGCGTTTGAGGAGAACAATCGCAAGTATTTAAAGAGCACCATTGCAAGTTGGAATGGCACTGATCCCGAGTTGACGTATGAAGACGTGGACACGTCGCTGATTCCACCCCGGCCGCGTCTCTATGGTTTGGTGGGTGCCGAGGTGATCGAACAGGTCTGGAAGGAGCGGGCCAAGCGTCCCCAAGCCGAACCTCAACCGGCATCCTAGCGAGTCGATCTTCGCTGCTGATTTGTTCGTAACCTACATTTGTCTGAAACAGTTTCCTTTTTTTGTTCCGAGTCGCCATATGATTGCTCCAGTCCATCACCCCAAGCGGCCCGACTTCATTAATGTCCGCGTCCGCCGTCAAGACGCCCCCGGTGCTGAGCCTTACTGGGAGTTGCATCGCGTCAAATACGAAGCTGAGATGAACGTGATCAGCGTGCTGCAGCGGATTGCGGCCCAAGCTTCCACGATCGATGGTAGAAGAGTCACGCCTGTCGCTTGGGATTGCGGCTGTTTGGAAGAAGTTTGCGGCTCCTGCACGATGGTAATCAACGGTCGCGTGCGGCAAAGCTGCAGCGCCCTGGTCGACCGTTTGCTCGAAGACAATCCGGACGAAATCGTGCTGGAACCGATGAGCAAGTTTCCGGTCGTGCGGGACTTGATGGTTGACCGCAAGCGATTGTTCCGTGGTCTGCAGCGGATCAAAGGTTGGGTGCCAGTCGACAATTATTACGACATGGGCGCTGGACCTCGCCAAAGCCGCAAGGAGCAGGAGCGTAACTATCCACTCAGCCAATGCATGAGCTGCGGGTGCTGTTTGGAGGCTTGCCCACAATACACCAAGATTGAGTTGGAACGGCTTGAAGGTGAGTCGGACGAAGAATTCGCCGCTCGTCAGAATCAAGCTTACGACCAGGCTTTCATTGGTGCCCACGCCATCAGTCAAGCGATGTTGTTCAACAACAACCCCACCGGCAAAAATCTTGCGTCCGAGCGGCTCGATGCACTCAGCGGCCCAGGTGGGGTGACCAATTGTGGCAACGCGCAAAACTGCGTGGCCGTCTGTCCTAAGGAGATTCCGCTGACCACATCCATCGCGCGAGCGGGTCGAGCCACCACGGTGCAGTTAGTTAAGAAGTTTTTCGAACGCTGATGCGGACGCCTACCTACGCAGACCATTGGCAATTGCGGACGCGGACAATGCAGTTCGGTTCGCAACCGGTGGTGATGGGGATTCTGAACGTTACGCCCGACAGTTTTTCTGACGGGGGACGTTACGCAGGTACTAAGCAAGCAGTCGATGAAGCCTTGCGAATGGAAGACGCGGGGGCTGGGATCATCGACGTCGGTGGTGAGAGCACCCGCCCCTACAGTGATCCCGTCGCGGAATCCGAAGAGCTTGAGCGGGTGATGCCTGTGGTTGAAGCGCTTACCCAGCGACTATCGATTCCGTTGTCGATCGATACATCCAAGGCGGCGGTTGCCGCAGCAGCGGTGTCGGCAGGTGCTGAAATCATCAACGATGTGACTGGTTTGAGCGGTGATCCGCAGATGCTCGCCGTCGCAGTCGATTCAGGGGTGGGAATATGTGCAATGCACATGCAAGGCACCCCGCAGACAATGCAAAATCAACCGACTTATCAGGACGTGGTTGCGGAGATTGCCAGTTATCTCCGCGAGCGTTTACATGCATGTCAAGTGGCAGGCATTGCCACCGCAAAGATCTGCCTTGACCCGGGCATCGGCTTTGGGAAAACGCATGCGCAGAACATCGAGTTGTTGCGAGGAATGGAGCACTTTCTGGCGATTGGCCAACCATTGTTAGTAGGTCATTCACGCAAGGGTTTTATTGCCCACGTGTTGGCCGACAAGACGACCAATCGGCTAGCTGGAACACTTGGCGTATCTTTAGCGTTGGCATCCAGCGGCGTGCAAGTATTAAGAGTGCACGACGTAGCAGAAACCGTCCAAGCGTTGAAGCTATACACTGTTTGCCAAGTGGAATAGGCTTCCAGCCTGTAAGAGGCCGGACGGTACTATTTACAGGCTGGAAGCCTATTCCACTGCTGAACACTACCTACAGGCTGGTAGCCTATTCCACTATTGAACGTGGTGTAAAATCATCGCGTGCGGAGAGTGAGATGGCAAACTTGGCCAACAGCTCCGCAGCGTGGTCGATGTCCTCCTTCGAGCAGACTTCCACGGCGCTGTGCATATAACGGTTGGGGATTGCCACCAGACCTGTCGCCACACCACCGCTGCTCAACTGCAAAACATTGGCATCATTCGAGGCGGCTCGTCCGATGGCGGCAATTTGATAAGGAATTTGATGCGACTTGGCCAGCTCGACCAGCCGTTTGAAAACCACCGGGTTCACGTTGGGACCGCGGTATAAGACTGGACCGCCGCCCAAACGAATCACACCCTGCTGCGACTTGTCGATCGTGGGGCAATCGGAGGCGTGGGTCACATCGACAGCGATGGCAACGTGCGGAGCAATCGACTCGGCAGCCGTTTTGGCACCCCGCAGGCCGATCTCTTCTTGCACCGTCGACACACAGTGCAGCGAACAATCGAGCTTCTCGGTCGCGGCCCGGCGAAAGGCTTCGACGACAGTCCACATGCCAGTCTTGTTATCCAAACCAGGACCGCAGATCAACTCATTCTGCAAATCGCGATGTTCCAACCGCAGAGTGATCGGGTCACCAATTTCGATCAAGCTGGCTGCCTGATCGTGATCATTTGCGCCAATGTCGAGCCACATTTGCTCGAGCTGAACCACCTGTTCACGTTCTTTTGAATTCAGCAAATGGATCGGCTTGCGGCTGATAGCGGCGTGAATCGGGCCTTGGCGAGTCCAGATCGTCATCGCTTGCCCAATCAATTGTTGGGGATCCCAGCCGCCAATGGTCTGCGCGTAAACAAACCCCTGCTCATCGATGTGGCTAACCAGCATGCCGATTTGGTCACAGTGACCAGCGAACATCAAACGGGGTGCCTGCTCGCCCGCTTGTTTTGTTGCAATCAAATTGCCATGAATGTCGATCTTGATTGCGTCCGCGTGGGGACGCAGATAGCCAGCCGTCAGCTGCTGGATGCGTTCCTCATAGCCGGACGGACTGGGAGTACGAAGAGCTGATAGAAAAAAATCGAGGGCGGCGGGAAGCATTGCGACTCAAAAACAGAGGGTGCGATTGAAAAAGAATTAATAGATCCACGATTAGCTCCCAGTTTAACAAACTCAACCCCAGATGACTGGCCCCCAAAGCCATCGGCCCAGAACAAGTGGAATAGGCATCCTTGCCTTTTTATACCCCAGAACTCATTTGAGAGAACACAGCGTAGGCTTCGACGATCGTTGAGAAACGGCTCATTCCTCGCCAAATTGTTTTGGAGCCTGGAGGACCTTGTGCTTTCTTGTTGATGTAGCCACCGAGCATAGCGATCGATTTCATAAATATCTCCATCGTCGGTGGCTCGTTCGGCTTCACCGGTCGACGATGCAAAAAGAGCATCACCGCCATCCACTCTTGATCAGTAAAGTATTCCGTGCATGGGGCATCCGGATCGCTCCGCGTCGCCCCCTTGAGGTATTCCACTCGCCAAGCAACTACCGTCAACATCGAGAACGCCCGAAGATATCGCTCCAGCGTTTCGTACTTCATGTCCTCCACATTCAAACCACTCTTGAGCGTTTTGAAATACAATTCGACACTCCAACGGACGCAGTAACCTTCGAGAACCGCGTTAATCTCTTGGGCTGTACCGATCGGCAACGTCGTCAACAAAACCCAGCGGATCGGCGAGTCGCTAGCAGGCGGAGCGATCTCGAGCGATTCAACCACATTGATCCACACGTTGGGCAATGTCCCACCACCGACGCGGCGACCACCGGCTACCTTCAGGCGGACAGAGCGATACTGCACCAAGGCCTCGCGGGACATGCGAGCTTGCTTACGAACACGCTTTGTATCATCAGGAAGCACCGGAGCGTCGCGACCGCCGATGCAAACAGTCTTTTCCCCTCGCCAGGACACCTTCGAAAGGGCTTCGTCAATCGTCTCGACGCCCGCGATCGGCTCGCCGGTCAACGCGTTTCTGGCTTCAATGATTTTCTCGGTGCGGCAGTGGCGAATGATAAAATCAAAGTTATCGGGAAACTCGTTAGCTTGAGTAAGCAATTCACCGATATCGGCTTCGCTGTCTGCCAAAAGTGTAAATTGAGTTTGCGGCATTAATCGAGCGATTTGCTCACCACTTTGCATCATCTCAAGCCACCGGCAGCTCTCCTTTTCTTCAAAACATCGCCGTTTTTGGTTGGCTTTTCGTTCCTTGGCGGTCACTTCCAGTGAAGCCGGATCCCGTGTCCACAAGACCTGATCGACGACCCCCAGGGGAAGGCCGTCCCGATTGACGGCATAGAGCGGATGATAGAAAAAACCGACCCGTTTGTCAGTTCCCAACGGCCCGGCCCCGGCGACTTGCTGTTTGGGCTTAGTCAGGTCAAATTCGCTAGTGTCCTGGGAAAGAAAGACATGTGAATGCTCGGAGCAGCGTTTTCTTGTGGCCTGATGATGGGCGTCGAAGATTTCGTTGACATCCACGTTTGAGTTGTCGGTCAAGCGGTAGATTCCTTTGAGTTCGGCGTTCGAACGAGTGCGATCGGGCGTCGATTCGCCGATCTTTGCTGCCTGGGTTACAAACGCTCGGACACGCTTTTCTCGCTGCAAGTGACCAAGATCTAAAGTTTCAAACTCGCTAACTACCCAATCTGATACCATCTGGTTGCCTTCCGTGAAAAAATTGAACCTCCATCGTGTCCGATTATTCTCTTAGGCTCCAAAATAGGCAAGAAAAAGTTCTGGGGTATAAAAAGGCATCCTTGCCTGTCATTGAACGTGGAATAGGCATCCTTGCCTGTCATTGAACGTGGAATAGGCATCCTTGCCTGTCATTGAACGTGGAATAGGCATCCTTGCCTGTCATTGCCATGCATTTTTATGCGAATGAAATCGTACTCGTACTACGTGAGACGGTGCTCGTACTCGATTCCCCGCGCCGCGCGTGTCTAGCACGAGCACGAGCACAATAAAGGTGGACCCCAACGAGCTCGCCTCGTTCGGTGAACAAGTTTGTCAGCTAGCAATAATCGCCCGCCGCGTTTGCCCCGCCTTTTCCCTGTGGCAGACGGGCGGGCCGCGGGCGGCGAGCAGGCGGCAGGTCGGGGATCCGATCGCTGGAGATGTGGCGACGTTCTAGCCTGTATAACTCCTTCACCGAACGAGGCCAGCTGGTTGGGGTCGTGCAAGTGAAATGCAACATTCGGGGTGCTGGCGAAACGTTCGACTTTCGATAAGTTGTGAAGCTTGAAGGTCGGTGGGGATCAAACGTACGTCTGAGGCGGAGCAACAATTTAGATGGAAAAAACCAAAGTCGCCGTGGTCGGGATGGGAACCGTGGGGACGGGAGTTGCCAAACTCCTGCTCGACCATGGTGATCGCACAGCTCGCCACGCAGGACGGACGCTCTGGCTGGAACGAGCGGTGGTGCGAGATTTAAGTAAACAACGCGATGAATCCATTCCCCGGGACGTGTTGACCGACGATCTACAGCAAGTCATCGACGATCAAGAAATCAAAGTCGTCGCTCAATTGATCGGTGGTTTGGAACCAGCTCGCACGATCATGCTGCAGTTGTTGGCAAGCGGCAAAGATATTGTCACTGCTAATAAGGCGCTGTTGGCCGAGCATGGTCCCGAACTATTCGATACGGCCCGCAGGCTGGGGCGAAGCATCGCTTTCGAAGCCTCGGTGGCAGGTGGAATTCCGATCATCACCAATATTGGCCAGTGCCTCTCAGCCAATCAAGTCACTTCGCTGGAAGGCATTCTCAATGGCACCAGCAACTTCATCGTCTCGCAAATGGACCGCCATGGGCTCGATTTTTCCCAAGCGTTAAAGCTCGCTCAAGAACGGGGGTTCGCCGAAGCCGATCCCACCATGGACGTTGACGGAACCGATGCGGCGCAAAAGTTAGCAATCCTGGCCCACTTGGCTTTCGGTGCTCGCGTGCACTGGAGCGACATTCCGCGAATGGGAGTCGACGCCCTGGACGCGATGGATTTGGGATTTGCTCGGGAACTGGGATATCGCATCAAATTGCTGGCAACTGCCCAGCTGAGCGAGGCGGGGCTGGAACTGCACGTATCGCCCACCCTGGTCAGACTGGGGACTCCGCTGGCAGAAGTGCAGGACGCTTACAATGCGATTCGCGTGGTCGGCGACGCCGTGGGACCAGTCTTTTACCACGGACTGGGAGCTGGACAAATGCCGACTGCCTCAGCCGTCGTTGCCGACATGATCGACACAGCCGTGGGACGCACGCGGTTGACTTTCCAGACGTTAGAACTCTTCTCCGTGGCCGAGCCACCGCGAGTTGAACCACGATCGTACGATCAGCTGCCTGGTCGTTACTACTTGCGGATGCAGGTCAAGGACGATCCGGGAGTCTTGGCCAGCGTAACAGGCGCTTTGGGGGCACACGGAGTATCGATTGCTTCGGTCATTCAACATGCCGCGACGGGGGCTGCTGGACAACGCCACGTGCCGTTGGTCGTGATGACTCACGAAGCTGCGGAAGGCTCTGCCCACGCGGCGGCAGAAAAGATCCAAGCGTTGGAATCGATAATCGGCACGGTATTGCGACTCCGCGTGAAAGACGCAGAGTAAGAATTCGCTCCGATTTCTTTATGCGTTGATCTGGGTGAGCTAGGTTTCGTCGGAGACCGTTGCGCCCATGATTGAAGTAAACAACCTTACAAAGACGTATGACGACATCCAACGTGGCCGGTTCATCGCCGTCGATCACGTGTCGTTTCAAGTTGCGCCAGGAGAGATTTTCGGATTGCTGGGACCCAATGGTGCCGGCAAAACGACCGTCTTGCGCATCCTCAGCACCGTTCTCAAGCCGACAGCCGGTTGGGCTCGCGTGCGCGGCCACGACGTCGTGCTGTCCCCCGCCGAAGTCCGTCAGGTGATTGGTTTTGTTAGCAATAACACAGCCATTTATGACCGCATGACGGCCTGGGAAATGGTCGAGTATTTTGGACTGCTGCACAGCATGCCGAAACCGCTGTTGCGCGACCGCCTGGAAGCGTTATTCACGCAGCTGCGGATGGACCATTTTCGCGATGTACCCTGTGCCAAGCTGTCCACCGGGATGAAGCAAAAAGTCTCAATTGCGCGGTCGCTCGTGCATGACCCGCCGGTGCTGGTATTTGACGAACCGACGCTGGGGCTCGATGTCCTGGTGGCGAGAAACCTGCTGGATGTCATTCGGCAGCTTCGCGAGCTGGGCAAGTGCATTATTTTTTCCACGCATATCATGCGCGAAGTGGAACGCCTGTGCGACGCAATCGCAATCATGCATCAAGGTCGGATCCTGGATATCGGTTCGCTCGATGAACTGCGTGATCGCCACGAAGAATTTGATTTTGAAGAGTTATTCTTTGGCTTGTTATCGCGTCACGACCAGCGCGGTCATGACGAACTATCCGAACTAACGCTTGCTCCGGCCTGTAAGGATCCGCTGTGAACGATTCAGGACCGCTCCGAGCACGTTTTTCCATCGTTTCGCTGGTCTACTTCCGCGAAATGCGCGACCAGCTTCGAGACCGACGGACGATCTTTACGATCGTGATTCTACCGTTAGTATTGTATCCCTTGTTGGGATCATTGATGCTGCAAGTTGCCCAATTCTCCTCCAAGCAACAAGCATCGATCTGCGTGGTGGGTGCTCATCACCTACCGGCAGCTCCTGCCTTATTTACTTCGGGTGGACATTTCCAAGAGGCATACCTGGAGCCTGGCTCGGCTCTCGACGTGGTGCTGCAACCGACTCAGACAGACCTCCCAACAGCGGAGTTGAACGCCAAAGTGGAATCATGGGTCCAGAGTGGCCTATTTCATGTGGCAATTCAAGTTTCTGAAGCCACCGCGGAAGATCAAGCTGTTGCCTTGAATGTGGTGCATAACGTCTCTTCGGATACATCCAGCGCCGCTTATCGACAAGTCTTACAAGTCCTGGCGAAATGGCGAGACGATTGCATCTTGGCCCGACTCGACGCGGCCGGACTCAATGAAACCATCTTGAAACCAGTCAGCGTCGCGTCGATTGATGTGGCTCCCTCGGCAGCTGGCGATTCTAACTTCTGGTCCAAACTGCTACCTTTCGTGATGTTGGTGTGGGCCTTGACGGGTGCTTTCTATCCGGCCATCGATTTGGTCGCCGGAGAAAAAGAGCGTGGCACCCTGGAGACACTGCTTTGCAGCCCAGCGCTCCGCAGCGAAATTGTCATGGGCAAGATGGCGGCGGTTACCAGCTTCAGCGTGATCACGGCAGTCTTGAACGTGGTCAGCATGTTGTTCACTAGTCTATTTGTCTCCCGTCAAGTATTTGCCGCCGGCGGTTTCGGTGGTGCCATGGGAGCACCCGACCCCAGTCAAATTTTGTGGCTGTTTCTAGCTCTGCTGCCACTCTCGGCATTGTTCAGCGCGTTGGCTTTGGCCGTCGCGTCGCTGGCGCGAAGCAGCAAAGAAGGTCAGTATTATCTTATGCCTTTGATGATGCTAGCCTTGCCCCTAGTGATGTTGCCAATGCTACCGGGCATCGAGTTAAACGCTGGAAACAGCCTTATCCCCGTCAGCGGCATGTTCTTGCTAACCCGGGCTCTGATGGACGGACAGTACTGGTTGGCTATCACGCATTTACCATTGGTCACCGTGGTCACTGGAGTCTGTCTCTACTTGGCAACTCGCTGGGCTCGTCGTCAATTCGAGGATGAGTCAGCACTATTCCGTGGTGGCGATCAGTGGAGCGTAGGCACTTGGGTACGACACTTGTGGCGAGACCGCCAGGGAGAAGCGTCGGTCGGTCAAGCTTACGGGTGCGCGGCGATCATCTTGGTAGGCTTGTTCTTCGCCAAATTGGTCGTCAGCAGTAGTCCCACAAACTTTGCTGAGATCGCATGCCTGATCATTGCGCCGCAGTTGGGTTTAATCTTAGCACCTGCGTTGCTGATGGCTTGCGTGCTAACTCGCTCGCTGCGGCGCAGCTTGAATATGAACAAACCTCCTACAATGGCTTGGCCGGTGGCGATCATTTTGGGCTGCTGTATTCACCCCGCCTACGCCATGCTGGCCAGTTTAATCCAAGCAGTCTATCCGCTCAGCCCGCAAACGGTTGAGGCGCTCGGCCCGTTTGAACAACTGGTCAACGAAGCGCCGTTCTGGAACGTGGTGTTGGTGCTAGCTTTGATTCCAGCGATCTGTGAAGAAATCGCTTACCGAGGATTTATCTTTACTGGCTTACGTCAAAACCAAGCGGGCTTGCGGGCCGTGCTGGTGACTGCTGTCTTGTTTGGACTGTCTCACGGAGTGCTGCAGCAGAGTCTGGCAGCGACAGTCATGGGATTAATGTTGGGCTGGATTACGCTGAGGTGTGGCAGCCTGTTCCCCGCGATGATCATCCATGTCATCAATAATGCCTTGTCCGTTTCGCTCGGTCGTCTCGGAGAAATCAACCAAGAGTGGCAACGGTTCTTTTTTGAAACATCGGGAGAATCGACTGGCTATGGTATCGGCTGGACGCTGATCTCCGCCGGAATTGCGGTCTCATGCCTGATTTACTACTCTACCCTGCAAGCTCCACCAGGTTACGAAGAAGAAGAGGAAGCGAGTTTGTTGCAGGGAAGCAGTTTGCCGAGCGGAAATGAAGTGGTCGGCCTTGCCAACGGTAGTTCCTAACGCACCGATAGCGGTTTTGTCGCTAGCCACCGTTGTGTTGCACGGGATTAGTTCAGCTGAAAACAAAGAACCGCGGGCTAGCGCCCAAACGGCTAACATGAAGCGATCACTTTGGCGGCTTGATCGCAGAGCGTGGCGGCGGCCGACTCACTGGGCGCTTCGGCGATCAAGCGTACAATCGGTTCGGTATTGCTGCCCCGGACCAACAGCCAAGAGTCTTCCCAAGTTAGCCTTAAACCATCCAATCGATCGGCCTTAGCGTCGGCAAACTGGTGTTGTAGTTTATCGAAAATTTGGGGCAACAAGCTGGTCTCGATTTCAACTTTGGTCTTATGAATCGCAAAGCTGGGGATTGCGGTAACAAGTTCCGAGATTGATTTCCCGCTGGCCGCCATCAAGTCCAGGACTTGCGCCATGGCCACGAAGCTATCACGAACGTATCCAACGCGGGGATCGATCGGTCCGCCGTTGCCCTCGCCGCCGTAAATGGCTTGACTTGCCAGCATCGTGTCGGCGACGTTCGCCTCACCAACGGCGCTGCGAAGACAGGGGACGCCGGCCTGCTGAGCCAACCAGTCACTCATGCTGCTCGTTGCGCAATTAATCACAATCGGCCCCGAGGATTCGTTCGCTGCGACAGCTTGCATCAACCGCCGCTGGACGCACAAGGCGACGGTGTATTCTTCCCCGATGTAACGGCCTTGAGCATCGATCAGGGCCAAGCGATCGGCATCAGGGTCTTGGCAAAAACCAACGTCGCAGTTCTGCGCCGCCACTTGGGCGGCAATTGGAGTCAAGTTTTCGGCAGTCGGTTCGGGCGGATGGGCAAACAGGCCATCAGGAACGGTGCCGCAGAGCATGACGGTGCAACCCAGTTCTTCCAGCAAACGCAAGCCCAGCAAGCCGCCTGCACCATGGTTGCTATCGAGCAACACGCGAAAACCTTTCGCCCGGATCGCAGCCACGTCGACCGTTTGCAAAACCGTTTCCAAGTGATCGATGTGTGGATCGGCAATCCGGGAGACAGATCCCAATTTGTCAAAGGTCTGCCAGGCTGGTTGGTTCGCTAGGTAGCGTTCTTTCACCGCTGCCCCCTCGGCGGCACCGATCACGCGGCCTCCCGCGCTGAACAGCTTGATGCCGTTGTACTCAGGAGGGTTGTGGCTGGCGGAAATCTGCACAGCCCCGGCGGCTTGGCTGGCCCGCACGAAAACGCCGACGCTGGGGGTGGCCGCGATGCCAACATCGATCACTTCACGGCCGCAAGCCACCAGCGAGCTGATTACGGCGTCACGAATCATCGCCCCAGTGGTGCGACCGTCGCGAGCGACGACGATGGGACCGGGTTGGAGCGAACCGGCAAAGGCGGCCACGTAACGGACTGCCACATCGGGAGTCAAATTCTCCCCAATGATCCCTCGCAAGCCACTGACGCTGATGATTAGCTCTGACATCTTGTCCCCTTCCCGAAAATTTATCCGCGAAAAATTTATCGAACCCGCGTCTGCTTCCAGCCTACCCGAAAACCGCCAGCCGCTTTATCACCGGCCGCAATTCGCGTCGGTTTTGGGACGGTTGCTGGATATCTCAGGCGAATCGTAACCCAGGGGGGCGGTTGTTGAAAAGCGAGGGGACCGCCGGTTTTCAGGCGAGTGCTCCAGGGCGTAGACTGTGGCCCATAGATTGTCCCCAATTCAATTCGTTTCAACCTCTGATTGCCAGACAAGTAAGATGAGCGAACCTTCGACAAACCTCTCGATCGAACAAGCGGTAGAACAGGTAAACGCCGCGGCGGCAGCTGGCAAGATCAGCCAGGGTGCGGTAGACAACCTTGGTGTTTGGCTGCGTGAGGAACGTTACCGCCAATACCGCGGGGCGATCATCGAGCACATTGTCGAGCAGAAGTGGCAACAGTTGGACGACGTGTTTTGGACCGTCATCCCTTTCGGCACCGGCGGTCGGCGGGGACGGATGTATCCATTTGGCTCCAACGCCATCAATGATCGCACGATTGGCGAAAGTGCGCAGGGCTTGGCCGACTACGTGCTGCGATACCGAGCCGAAGCTGGTGACAGCTCGCCCCTGGCCTGCGCGATCGCTTACGACACGCGTCATCGCTCCCGCGACTTTGCCGAACTGTGTGCCGGAATCATGGTTGCCGCTGGGTTTCAGGTTTATTTTCTAGACGACTATCGAGCCACACCGCAACTATCGTTCGCCGTCAGGCTAAAAAATTGTGCTTGCGGGATCATGGTCACCGCCAGCCACAATCCTCCATCCGATAACGCCGTAAAAGTTTATTGGAATACCGGCGGTCAAGTCTTACCGCCTCATGACGCGGCAATCATTGAGCGGGTGATGAACACGGAGGAAATTCGCGTCGAGGATTTCGCCTCCGCTTTGGCAGCTGGAAAAGTTGAAATCTGCACCGCGGAAATTGATGCCGCCTATCTGGACGCAGCCATCGAAACGGGCTTTACCGGACCACGTGACGTAAAGGTGCTGTATTCGCCATTGCACGGCGTGGGGGGACCGCCCACGATCGCCCTGCTGCAGCGTGACGGTTTTCAACAAGTGGAACTGTACGGACCTCACGCCGAGCCAAGTCCCGATTTTCCCAATGTTCCCGGGCATGTTTCCAATCCAGAAATCCCCCGCGTATTTGAACAGCCTATCGAGTACGCGAAGGCTAACGGATTCGATATCATCCTAGCCACCGACCCCGACGCCGACCGCTTGGGAGTCGCCGCGCCGCTGACGACCGATCCCACTTCGGATTGGCAGACGCTCAACGGAAACCAAATCGGCGCGTTGTTGACCGATTTCGTTCTGGCGCAGCGACAAGCAGCCGGCACCCTGTCGGCAGATCATTACGTGATCAAAACTCTGGTGACCACCGAGCTGACGCGACGGATCGCCAGTGCTTACGGGGTCCGCTGCGAAGGGGAACTACTGGTTGGCTTTAAATGGATCGCCGGCTTGATCGACCAGCTCGGCCCAGAACGATTTGTGTTCGGCACCGAAGAGTCCCATGGTTACTTGATCGGACAGTACTGCCGGGACAAGGATGGACCAGTGGCCTGCATGATCATGAGCGAGTTGGCTGCGCACTTGAAAGCCGACGGTCTGACCGTACATCAACGTCTGGACCAGCTGTTTCTACAGCACGGCTATCATGCCGAGCATCTGATTAACGTGCAAATGGAGGGCAGCGAGGGGATGGCCCTGATGAAGAAATTGATGAGCCAATTTCGCACCTCGCCACCAACCGTGCTGGGCGGAATGACGGTGGCGCAAGTCCGCGATTACTCGTGTGGTCAAACCATTGATCTCGCCAGTGGAAACAAAAGTCCGCTGAGCGGGCCCACCGGCGATTTGGTGATGTTAGACCTGGCCGAAGAAGGAAACTACTTGGCCGTTCGGCCCTCGGGCACGGAACCGAAAGTCAAATTCTATTTGTTCACGCGGCTGCCTGCAGAAGCTTCGCAAGATCTAGCCGGTGCTCGGCGAACGCTGCAGCAACGGTTGGGGAACTTGGAGACCGACGTGCGTGCATTTGCTGCCACCATCCAATAACTTCGCCTGAGGTTCGCCCCATGTCCCAGCCTGACGAGTCCCAGCCTGACGAGTCCCAGCATGACGAGTCCCAGCCTGACGAGTTGCCGGAACGGCTCGATGTGATCGCCGTGGGAGCTCATCCCGACGATGTCGAGATTGCTTGCGGCGGCACATTGGCGCGGCTCAGCCAACAAGGGTACCGGGTTGGCATCATCGATTTGACCAACGGCGAACCGACACCCCGTTCCAGCGGCCCCGAAGTCCGGCTCGCCGAGGCACAACGGGCGGCGGAGGCGTTGGGAATCGCGGTGCGGAAAATCTTGGATCTCCCCAACAGGCGGCTGTTCGACTGCTTCGAGGCACGAGTGGCGCTCGCGACTCAGTTTCGCCGCTATCGCCCCCGGATCGTGCTCGGCTTTGGCGATCGCACCCCGCTAGCTTCGCCCGACCACTGGCAAGCGATGCAGATCACCGACGCGGCGGTCTTTTACAGCCGGCTGACGAAATGGGACGAGCACTTTCCGGGGCTGCCCGTCCATGCGATCTCCCGTCAGCTCTATTTTCGACTGGCCCTCGAGCCAGAGATCATGCCGGGACAACCAAGTCATTTGACGGTCGATATCGGCGCCACGCTGGAGGCCAAGCTAGCTTCGATCGCTTGCTATGAGACTCAGTTTGGCCACAAACCCTATGTGCTGGACCGAGTCAAAGCGGCCGCCGTCGTGGCGGGACAAGCTGCCGGGGTTGCCGCTGGCGAAGTCTTCGTGGCGACCCGTCCCATCGCGGTTACCGATTTAGTAGCCACCATCTTACCCGGCGGCGAGTACTTATCGTGAACCCATCCCCCCCCGCACCCGCACCCGCACCCGCACCCAACGCAAAAGCCATTGTAAACGGCGATTCAGCGTCAGTTCCCCCGGCAACAGCGACCAATCAGCCTGGATTGGGTCTGCTCACGCTGACTTGTTTGGTTGTGGCCAACATGATTGGCGCGGGAGTCTACACAAGCAGTGGCTTCGCGTTAGCCGACCTGCAGTCTCGCTGGTTAGTGCTGGCCGTTTGGTTGTTGGCTGGACTGTTCGCGATGCTCGGCGCGTTGTGTTACGGAGGCCTCGCCAAACAGATTACGGCATCGGGCGGAGAATACTTGTTTCTCGCGCGGGCCGTTCACCCCTTTGCCGGCTTTATGGCGGGCTGGATTTCATTGACAGCCGGATTCAGCGGAGCGATCGCCTTTTCCGCGGTCACCTTCGCTGCTTATTGTCCAACCGCTTGGACCGGAGAGAATCCACTGATCGGCAGTTGGATCGCTGTGGGGTTGATTTTATTTTTTGGGGGTTGCCATTTGGCCGGAATGTCGTTTGGGGCTCGCGTGCAGAACGGTCTGGTGGCCATCAAAGTCCTCTGCTTGCTGGCCTTCGTGATCTACGGCATGGCGATCATCGCCCAGCAAGGCCCAACGGAAGCTGTTGAAACTGTTGGCGCTGCAACGATTGCTGCTGAAGTTGTTGGTACCGAAGCAGGCACCACGGAAGCAGCGACCGGCGCGGCAATCAGCGGTTTCAGTTTGGCCGCGTTTGCCACGAGTTTAATGTGGATTTCGTTCAGCTACGCGGGCTACAACGCGGCTGTTTACGTCGCAGGAGCAGCACGCAACGGAGTCACCGTCGCCCGTTCGATGTGGCTAGCCACCGCCGTGGTAACGATTCTTTACATTTGTCTGAACGGAGTGATTCTGTTTGGCTCGCCCCCGGCCGCCCTGACGGGCCAACCGAACGTTTTCCAAATCGCCGCGAAGGTCTTAGGAGGCGATTGGTTATCTTCGGCGATCACGGTCGTTGTCCTGCTTTCCCTAGCGACTTCGGTCTCGGCGATGCTCCAAGTGGGGCCCCACGTCTACGCGCAAATGGCTCGCGACGGTCTGCTGCCAAGTTTTTTATCGGTTGGGCCGCGAGAATTACCGCGTGCGGCAACGGTGCTGCAGATCGGCTTGGCGGTCGCCTTGACGGTCTTTGCCGACCTCCAAGCGTTACTCGATTACTTGGCTTTTCTGTTGATGCTCAGCTCAGCCGCCACCGTCTCGATTCTGTTGGTCCCGCACCGGCTGTGGCGTCATCAGCCTGAGACCGACGGACAGGCGAAACTAGCTAACGGGCAAAATACCCCCGCTGCGATTAGACAACAGGTGTGGGGATGGCCCTTCACGCCAGCCCTGTTCGTGCTGATCTCGCTAGTCATCGCCATGCTGGCCTTGCAGTTTCGCTGGCAAACCGAACCACGCGGCCTGCTGCTGGCGTTGATTGTGTTGCCGGTCGGGGCGATTGTTTACGTCGTTTCCCGCCTGACAAGCGGCTCGGCGGCTCGCGGCGTATCGGGCGTGAGGAATGAATAATCGGGATGGCACTCGGGGAATTCATCGATTAATAGGGGTGAATTGTTCGTTTGCCCCCTTTGTGAAATGGATGCGGCGAAGGACAATAGGAACCGTCATATTCACTTACTTTAGTCCTTGATTGGGTGGCCGCTCGTAGCTCTTTGCGGCCTGATACATGCGTCGCAACGAAATCCGAAACGTCGTTATTATTGCTCACGTTGACCATGGCAAAACCACTTTGGTGGACTGCTTGCTGCGGCAAAGTGGGCAATATCGAGATTCGCAACTCCAAGGAGAACGGATCCTCGATTCGAATGACTTGGAACGTGAGCGGGGAATTACGATTCTCTCCAAGAACATTGCCATCCATTATCGGGATATCAAAATCAACTTGATTGATACCCCCGGTCACGCTGACTTTGGCGGCGAAGTCGAACGCGTCGTCCGCATGGCTGACGGTTGCCTGGTGTTGGTCGACGCCGCCGAAGGGCCGATGCCGCAGACCCGTTTCGTGCTGGAAAAAGCGCTCGAAGCTGGCGTGCGACCGATTGTGATCGTGAACAAGGTCGACCGCCCCGACGGCCGCCCTCTTGAAGCGCTCGACGAAGCGCTCGAACTGCTCGCCGACTTGGGGGGCGAATCCCAGTTGGATGACGCGGCTTACGTGTTCACATCGGCCAAAGAAGGTTACGCGACGCTCGATCCCGCCAAGCCGGGGACCGACATGCGACCGCTGCTCGACCTGATCGTTGATCGCCTGCCAGGCCCCGAAGTGGATGCGGACGCTCCTTTGCAGATGCTGGTCACCACGCTGGATTGGTCGGAGTATGTTGGCCGGATTGCCATTGGACGAA
Source organism: Kothea flammea (assembly GCF_052161645.1). GTDB lineage: Bacteria > Planctomycetota > Planctomycetia > Pirellulales > Pirellulaceae > Laterigemmans. The sequence goes on along the minus strand of NZ_CP197414.1, from coordinate 3,158,773 downwards.
TTTCCGCGGGCACCATTCGCAACGGGCAAAGCATCGATTTGCACCAAAGTGGCGGGCCGATGCGAGCCAAAATCGCCAACCTCTTTGTGTTTGACAAATTGGGACGGATCGAAACCGCAGAAGCCTCCGCCGGTGATATCGTGGCGATCGTCGGTTTGGAAAAAGTTGAAATTGGTGACACGATCTGCGACGTCGACCAATCCCATCCCTTGCCTCGCTTGCGAGTCGACGAGCCGACGTTGGAAATGGTCTTTGCCATCAATTCCTCACCGATGGTGGGACGCGAAGGCAAGTACGTCACCACTCGCCAGTTGAAGGGCCGGCTGGAAAAAGAGCTGGAACGCAACGTGGCGTTACGTGTCGAGACGATCGAGGGCACGGAGGCTTACGCGGTCCGCGGACGGGGCGTGTTGCACTTGGCGGTCTTGATCGAGACAATGCGTCGCGAAGGGTTTGAATTGAGCGTCGGCAAGCCACGCGTGATCTTTAAAGACATCGATGGCCGGAAGCACGAGCCATACGAGACCCTTTCGATCGAAGTGCCAACCGACAACATGGGCCCGGTGATGGAATTGGTCGGCCTCCGCCGCGGTCAACTCGATCAAATGCAACAGCGAGGCGATTACAGCTTGCTGCGATTCAGCATTCCGGCGAGAGGCTTGATCGGCCTGCGAACTCGGCTGCTCAACGCCACCAAGGGTACCGCGATCATTCACCACCGCTTCGCCGGCTACCAGCCTGTCGAAGGCGAAGTCCCCCGCCGCGCTAACGGTGTGCTGATTTCAATGGCAGCGGGCAAAGCGGTCCCATTCGCATTGTTCGGCCTGCAAGACCGGGCGGAATTGATGGTTCATCCTGGGCAAGAAATTTACGAAGGCCAGATCGTCGGCGAAAATGCCCGCGATAATGACATGGTCGTGAACCCCTGCCGGGAAAAGAAACTGACGAACATGCGAGCCAGCGGCAGCGACGAAAACGTGATCCTCAAACCGCCTCGCGAACTCTCCCTCGAAGCCGCCCTAGAGTTCATCGAGGATGATGAACTCGTCGAGGTCACGCCGCTGAATATTCGCTTGCGAAAGGGCTTGCTGCGAGAAGCGGATCGTCGACGCGTGGGACGCAAACCTGCGCTGGCTTAACGCGGTCCAGAGACGGGCAATGACTACATGAAACTAAGCGACGTCTTCGACCCGATGAAGATCACCGGGCATACGATCGTGGTGTTAGCCAGACTGCTCAGCGGATTCACGGTCCGCTGGGTAGATTGCCAGCCCGATACCTGCCAACGTGTTTATTTTGCCAATCATACCAGCCACCTCGATGCGGTGGTGCTCTGGTCCGCCTTGCCGCGTCACCTGCGGGCGATCACCCGCCCCGTGGCGGCTGCCGATTATTGGTCGACCGGTAAATTCAAACCCAAGTTGGCCAAAGCATTCAACGCTCTGCTGATCGACCGCAAAGAAATCAAAGTCCACCACAGTCCGGTCGATTTGATGATTCGGGAAATTGGTGATGTCTACTCGCTGATCGTGTTTCCCGAAGGGGGCCGAACCAGCGGCGAAGAGATGGGGCAATTTAAAAGTGGATTATATTATCTTGGCAAAAAACGCCCCGACCTGGAACTGGTCCCGGTCTACATTGACAACGTCAACCGCGTGCTGCCCAGGGGCGAGTTTCTACCAGTTCCGTTGCTCAGTTGTATCTCGATCGGCGCGCCAATCTTTTTGGAAGCTGGCGAGCCTAAGACCGAATTTCTAGACCGAGCTAGAAACGCGGTGCGAGCACTCAAGGGCGACGAGGAGTAAAGAGCATGGATATCGCATTGCCCTTGTTGGCTGCTTGGCAGCCCTTGGCTCAAATTTCGGCCACCACGCTAACGCCGCAAACTTACATTTTGCTGCTGGTGATTTTCTTATCATTGGGCGCGGCCACCTTGGTCGGCCAAATCTTGCGTCGGCGGGAACAGCTTTCGATTGAACCGGCCGTGCTGCGCCGCTTTAATCATCGTCTGCGAGTTTGGTGGATGATGTTCGCCATCTTGGCGATCGGGTTTCTACTGCATCGCTTGGGTGTTGTGATCCTATTTGGATTGATTTCCTTTTGGGCGCTGCGTGAATTCATCACCATGACACCAACGCGGCGGGGCGATCATCGCACGCTCTTTTGGGTGTTTTTTATATTCACACCTTTACAATACATCTTGATCGGCCTGGGCAATAGCGCGCCGGCTTGGTTGACCCAAGGGCGGCAGATCGATTTCTATGGTTTTTACAGCATTATGATCCCGGTTTACGCCAGCCTGTTCATACCGGCGCGGATTGCTATCTCGGGAGATTCCAAACGCTTTTTAGAACGCAGCGCCAAGATCCAAGCGGGCCTGCTGATTTGCGTGTACTCGCTCAGTTACGCGCCGGCCATGCTCGACCTTAGCCTCCGCGGCAGTGATGGCCAAGCTTGGAAAGGCAGCAACGTCACACTGCTGCTGTTCTTTGTCCTCATCGCCCAGATCGCCGACGTCTTACAAGAGGCCTGGAGTCGTTTGGCCGGCCGCAATGTAATCGCGCCGGAAATCAACGCCAGCCGGACTTGGGAAGGAGTCATGGGTTCGATGATTACCACCGGCCTGTGCGGTATGGCTCTGTCTTGGGCGACGCCGTTCTCTTGGTGGGAATCAGGAGTGATGTCGATGGTGGTGGCGATCATGGCCTTCGCCGGTGGAATGAGCTTGAGTGCGATTAAACGCGACCGTGGCGTGACCGACACAGGCACGCTCGTGCAAGGCCACGCCGGCCTGCTCGATCGCATCGACAACGTCTGTTTTGCCGCCCCTGTCTTCTACCATTTGACGCGTTTCTATTTTTCGCAAAGCTGAGCGGTGAGCACCGGCGGTTCACGCGGATTCGCGTAGATCCTAAGGGTTCGTTGGCGGTTGCCCGTAGAATTTCGTCAAATCAATTCCCTGCCGATTCTCCTCTTCGATTAATTTCAAACGACTCTCCAGCCGCTCGACGCGACGCAGCAGCAGCGGCACCAGTTCCTTGTCGCGATCGGGCGGCAACGGCCGCGGCACGGTGGGATAGTTCAAGTGCCGCTGCATGGCCGAGAACAAGAAATTGAGATCCTTGCGACGGTTGGCAAAAGCAATCCGCCCCTCTTTATCGCCAAACAAGACGGCCGGTTGCTGGCTATTGTCGAGCCCGCCTTGGCTGCGGCGACGGCGATAGTCCTCGGAACGCATGAAGATCAAATCGGCCAAATCGACCAACCCTATCTGATTGCGAACTTCAAGAATAAACGCAGCCCAAGCGGCATCGAACAACGGATCTTGGCTGATCGCCAGTAAGCCTTGATTGTAACGCAGGCGGTTGCGGGAAATCGACTCGAACTGAAACAGGAACAAGCCTGGTTGGGCAATCCCAGCCGCACGATACTCCGCGTCGGCTTGCAAAATCTTGACCGCCACCCGCATGTCGAACTGGCCGCGTTCCGCCTCCGCCTCGCCGATCAAGTAACTTTGGTAAGGCGTAAAGTAATGGCTCAGACGCTGCATGGCAGCCGACATCAGGCCGCTGTGCTTCAATTCAGTTAGCAAAAAATCGACCGCCATCGGCAACTGCGTACTGACCAGCAACTCCAACTTGAGGGCGGCCAACAGGTCTTGCAGCGGCATCTGCTCGCTGAGCCGATCGCTGAGGGTTTTAAAGAAGTGGGCCTGTTCGACGTATTCCGCCGGATCGAGCGTAGCCAAGGGGAAGACCTCCTAAAAGCGGATATGCACCTAAGTACACCTGGTATATTTTTCAATGCTTGCACAGATAAACGCTTGACAATAGTTCATCGATGCATATATTTGTTCACAGTTGACAGGCGATACCGACCCCGCCGAAAGACCGGCAGCCCTTACAAAGAACTTGCAAATGCTACGAAGCCAACTTGCAAACGGCCTGAGGTGAAACTAGCGGCTAGATTTATAAGTTGTTCTTTACAAAGGGTTTACGATCAATACCGCGGGGCCAAAAATGGTTTTGGCACAGCAGCTGCTTTGACACACAAGCAGCGAGTTAGCTGGCACCCCGGCTAATCCGCGATGCCAGGAAGGTTGCAGAGACACGTTCAGAGTTAACAGTTTTGATCATTTGTCCATACGGCGTAAGGAGATTGCCATGCTTGTGTTGACCCGCAAAACCAACGAACAAGTCAGCTTGGGTGACGACATCACGATCACGATCTTGAGGATCAACAACGGGTCGATTCGCATTGGCATCGATGCGCCTCGCCACGTTCGCATTCTTCGCAGCGAGATCGACCCCCATCCCGTTCGCGAGGGAAAACCCCAGGCAGCAGACCAGGCGGTTGCCGAGGGTACCGCAGAACTTCAAGCTACTGCAACTCAGGCCGCTGAAACTGGTCAGCGTTTGGAGATTAATTTAGATCAACACGAAGCAGCAGCTCTGCAAAGTCTGCTTGAGACCAGCGAAGCAGGAACGGAACCAGCTCGGATTTACCAAATGCGAACCACGCATAGCACGACAGACAAGATCAGCCAACCGAGTCAGCCCGCCAAGTCGCGACAGCCACATGGTCGCAATAGTGCTGATCGGAACACGGCCAGTCGCCCAGCACCGCTGTCTCGCTTCCTGCCTCCGATCCCGCCGGCAGTCCAAGAATCGACTCCTGGCTACGCAGTTTAACGCTCACCGCCCGCACCCTGCGGTTGCTCCCCGGCTGCGGAATCTGAGGCCTGGGCGACGCGGTCATTTCGATCGATCTCTCGCAAGTGCTGCATCAGAATGCGACGTACTTCGAGAATCGATTCGGGCTTGGTGTGGATTGAAACATGGTCGGCGTTCACTCGCAATTCGCTGACCGCGTCCTCAAATTCGGCGCTGGTCAATGAGACCACACCATCGGATGCTCCGTTACTACTTCCCATGATTCCACGGGCCTTGTCGCTGATCCCGATGATGTTGTGATATCGCACCCGTGGCGAAGACTTCGCTCGCAACATCACTGGAAAAATCTCAGAGTCGGGTGAAAGTGAATCAATTGATGTGTCGGTGGTCAATAACTCGGTGTCCTTAAAGACCCCCGGGTTGTTCCGCACCAATCGACTGCCCGTGCCAATCACCATTCGCGGCAGCTCAATGAATTTCTTTGCCAACCACTGAGTATATGGGTTCGCAAACTCGCTGCCCCGGTGGGGCGTGGCGATTGTAATCACTCGAGAAACAGCTGCGTTCGGCTTGAAAGTCAGCGTGCTGACTAATTTGTGGATGTCGTCGGGATCGCCCTGTAACTGATCGACCGGTTTGTCACTGACAATTCGCCAAAAATCATCCCCACTTTCAATCGCTTGCATCCGACTGACCAAGCCGCCCATGCTGTGCCCGACCAATACCATCTGATCCATCGCCGAGTGTTCGTGCCCGGGATCAAAGCTCTCACGAGTCTTCGCTAGGTCCTGCCGCATCTGCGTGGCGCTGATCCAGAATGGTTGCCCCGTTGGATAAAGGTAAAACCAGAACTGATAGCGCTCGCGAATCTCCGGGAAACTGCGCAGATCATTAAACATGTCCATCCAGGTCAGCGGGCTGGACCACAAACCGTGCACCATCACCACCGGAATCCGCTCCGGGTCGTAAGGCTCGAGCATGAACAAGCCTTTTTCGTCTTGCACCTGATTCGTATAGAGCAAGTTTCGAGTCGCCGAATTCCGCTCTCGGAACTGTGGCGTATCGAGGAAAAAAGCCAGCGGCGTGGTCAAGTCGGTCTGAAGAGGCACCCATTGGTTAGCCAGGTAGATCTCGTTCTGGCTGAGCGGATCAAAGAACTCCAACACACAGCGGGGGTTCCGCGGTAAACGAGGGAGCGGCTGTCCACCCTCGCCCTGAGTTTCCATCATCGCGTTCAGCGGCGACCCAAATTGGTTTGTTGGCTGGAGAGCCATTAATGCATTCGTGGCATTCGCATGTTCATTTGGCGCGGCTTCATTTGGCACTGCGCGAAGGAGTGCCGTAACGGGAAAACTCAGACCTTCCGGATAGAACGATTCTTTTCGCGTGTTTTCTGCCGGTGGTTTGCGGACCGCCACCAGCGGAACTCCGATGCCGAAAGTGCGGTGCCGATTGTTCAGCACTTCGATCTGATAATCGCTGACGAACTCGAAGTGATCGAACTCATCCGCATCCCAACCACCGCGCATCACGGTTTCAATTGTGAACTGACGGTCGCCCGCCGAGATTGTGTAAGTTTGCCCTGGCTTTAAGCGATGATCTTGGCAAAGCAACCGCAGGCTATCTTCGAGCGCTTCATTGTAAAGATCGCAAGCCCCCCGGAACTGAGGGTCATATGCGCTACGCGTTGTCTCGAATTGACGCGCGAATAAATACTCGTAACTTGAGATCAGAGCCGAGGAATAATAATCCAGCGCCACAGCAATCTGCTTGGCTCGCTCCGCTTTTTTGCCTTCGATGTAAGCTAACTCGGCCACGGCAAACTGCCGTTCGGTATCGGCCGCATCGCTGGCCATCGCGTGCAATTTTTGCAACGTTAGCGCTGGTGATTGTTCGTATTCATCAGCAAGACTGTAGCGTCGCAGGACTAATGACGTCCGTTCTTGTAGCTGCGGACCCTTGCGGCTGAGCAAATTCAGCGTGTTGGCTAGCGAATTTTCTCGCGTGGGCCGCTTGGTGATGTAGCGCGTTGTCCCACAGCCCGAACTGAGGCTGACAAGCATCGCCAACAGCAATACGAGCAGCGCACGCGTCCGCTGGTCGGCAAGCCCGAGCGGGCAGCAGACAACAAGCTCAGCTGGTCCTGTTCTAGATCGCCGCACGAAGCCCAGCGTCCTCTGATGGGGATTTTAACGCGTCAAGGGGCGCGGACTGTAGAACGCCACCCCTCGCTGCGTCAATATCAAGCGGCTTCAGAGTTCCTTGTTCAGGTCCCGAATGGTCCGGGCCACAGCTGCCAATTCACCAGCGGGCCGCTGCGGTGCTTGCAGCAATTCCAGCACGATCGAGCGACTTAAATCAGGAGTATTTTTGGACAACAGTGGGGAGAATGGTCCAATCATTTTTTTTTCACGGAGCCGTTCAAAGTATTCAAATGCAAGCTGCCGTGATGCGTCCGGGTCTACCGCCGCGATCACCGAGAGGGCTGCCAACACATCCCGCGCGTGAATCTGCTCCGCTGTCACAGGAGCCGAGGCGGCTGCGTAAGAGACGGGGGCCGTGTGGCAATCAAGCTCACTCAGTGTGCTCAACAACTGTGGCATCGACGCCACAGCCGCCGCGGGTGCCGAGGCAACGATCCGGCCAAGATAGCGTCCGGACTCGCGAACCGAGAGATCCTCGCTGGCCAGCGAGTCGGCAATTAAAGGGACGACTTCGGCGGCCAACTGCGGACGTCGCTGGGCGATCTCCACCAGCACGCGACACGCGGCCGAGCGAATATCCGCGGCTTCGCTTTCATCTGCACCGATCTTCCGCAACAAGGGGAAAGCGAAAGTATCTGCCGCTTCATTTGGCCCCCACTGCTCATCGGGCAATGAAGCATTGGCACCACCATAGCTGAAAGCACAGATCGTGGCGTAGCGGACATGCTTTTCTTGATGTGCCAACAAACGTTCGAGCTCCTGCTGAACTTCCAGCAACGCGATTCCATGATGAATCACCAGGTGGGTTCCCAAAAAGTATAAACATTTTGCACTGGCCCCCGGCGGAGAACGCATGGCTTCGAGCAGGCGAGGAACATCTGCATCGGTGAACTTTTCTCTCCCGAAGCGATAAATTCCCAAGCTGTTGGCAGCATTCGGCGGCTTGTCTAGCTCTTGAAAGAAATCATCGAGCGACTGGATTTCAATCATCTCCCGTGAGAAAACTAAATAACCCAAGACATAGTATAAAAACATGGACGTGAGTTCCTGCTCGCGTCGCCCGCCCAAGTCAGCGGCCGAGGAGAGCGATTCCAGTAATTGAGCACTCTCTGCGGCATCCAGTTTACATTCAGCGGTCAACGCTTCGACAACACCCGCCAGCGTGTAACACCAGTCCTTCTCCGCGTCCCACAGAATAAAATCGTTGGCATCACGTCCCCTGAGATTGGGAATGGCTAATTCGGCCAGCAGAGCATGGGTTGTTTTACCCGCGTTGTCCGTCACCAAAATATCCACACTTTCCAGCTTCATGCTTTGCAGTAATTGGGCCGTGTCCCTTGTGATGCACTGTTCATCAACTAAGAGCGTCCGCAAGTAGGTGAGTGACTCCAGCTGCTGAAGTCCCTCGGATGTGACGTTGGTGTTCGTAATGTCCAAGCTAGTTAAACCAATCATTTGCCCGAGATGTTTGAGGCTCTCGTTCGTGACGGCCGTTCCCGAGAGCGACAATCGACTGAGCTCTGGCGGCAGACATCCCACTTGGGCATCGCCGAAATTTGTATTGTCCAAGGAAAGGGCCTGCAGTTGTTGTTGGTCGGCAAGCAGCTGGCATTCGTCGGGCTGCAAATTCCAGCCATCAAGCGTCAATCGTTCAAGCCCGGAAAACTGAGTAAGCGAGCGAAATAACTCAGCGTCCGGCGTTACATTCCTGAGGTCGACGCTGATCACGTTAAATGGTTCGGAGGGCTGCGATAAGACGACACCTCCGCGTTGCCGAATGGCTTCGACGGCCGCTTGCTGCTTTAAAGTCGCTAGATATTGGCTCACTTCGTCTTTACAAAGCAAGCCAATCATCAACGTGCAGATAGCCGCGAACAAAAGTCCCCACAGCAGCCGAGCGCGCATTGGACCTGGGTTGTTACCATTCATTGTCGCGGTCCCGATGTAAAAATTTCAATGCCCGGTAAACAGCAGAAATCCGCCTTGCTGACCAAACGAAGGCAAGTGGGTGTATCCGCACCAATATCAATAACGCAACCTACCCGACCGGCGGCACCGTAGCAAGCAACTTCGTCCCTGAGCAGTCCACAAGCAAGCTGACCGGTACCGCCTTGACCATCTTTCAACGCGCTTTTCCCGCGCAAAGTCAACGCGCTTTTCCCGCGCAAAGATTGACCCGCGACGGGGACATGCATATCGTTCTTATGAAGCCCTTTACGAGCCGAGTCCGCGCCCCTTGATGCGGCCGCCGGTAATTGTGAGATGCGACGGGAATCGCCAAAAGCAGAGACTTTTTTCGCACAGATCATCAGATTTTTTCCTAGTGAAAACGGAATCGATCGGAATAATCCGACCGCCCAAATTCAGCTTCTAGGGATCATGCGGAATAGGCCCACCAACGGGTCACTCTGTTTTTTTGACCGGGCACATTCTGTGAGCTAGATTGCTATGGCCTCGCGTGCTGTCGCGGCCATGCCGACCGCCTCCCCTTGTTGGTCGGACCTCCCACTTGAGCCCGTTGGATATCGCGCATGAATTGCTCCATTCGCAGGTTTGTATTTCGCTTCGCGGCCGCTGCCGCGTTGATTTCCTCGATTCCGCAATCTGCTGTCTACTCCCAAAATAATTTCGTTGCACCAGCTGCCCACGATCCGGCAGCTCCCCATGACTCGCAAGTAGTCCCTTTGCCGGCAGGCGACTCTGCCCCCGACTCCTCAAGTGCTGCTTCAGAAAAACGCTGGGCTTCTCCACAAGCCGCCATCGAAGATGGTCGTTCACTGGAAGATGCGGGACTCTGGGGTGACGCCATTCGTCACTACGAAGCGGCCACGCGACAATGGAAGCAAGACCAAAATTTACAGCGTCGATTGCTGATCTGCCGATTACATTTCGATGTTAACCGTCGTTATGAAGATCATTCTTTTCTGCAGTCGATTGGCGAGTTGCCAGCCTCGCAGACGCTCGACCTCTACGCCGAGGTCCTGGCTAATCTGGAGACGCACTACGTAGAGTCGCCGCAGTGGTCACAGATCCTTCGCTACGGGACCGCCTCTTTAGAAGTCGCCCTTTCCGAACCGACCTTCGTCGCCACGCACTTGGCAGGTGTCGATCCGCGGAAAGTGGAGAGCTTTCGCCAAAACGTTCATCGCCAAATCGTTGGTCGCCCGGCGAACACGCGGTTCGATCTCCGCGCTCACGCCTCGCATGTGGCCGGTGTAGCGCGTCGTGAACTGGGATTATCCAGCACCGCGGTGTTGATGGAATATGTCTGTGGAGCAATTAGCACGCTAGACCCCTACTCGCGTTTTCTCACCTCGAGTCAACTCGACGATACCTTCTCAAACATCGAAGGAAACTTTGTCGGGCTAGGTGTAGAGCTCAAATCAGAGGGCGATCGTTTAAAGATCATCAATGTGATCCCCGGTGGCCCAGCGGAAGAGTTCGGTCTGCTAGCTGGAGACGCGATTGTCTCCGTCGCCGGCATGAAAACCAAGGACAACGATCCCGACGATGTCGCCGATATGCTGCGTGGCCCGGAGGATTCACTGGTGGCTATCGACCTGGTCAAGCAGACTGGGGAAACGATTAGCCTGCAAGTTCCTCGTCGTCGCGTCGAAGTGCCCAGCGTCGAGAATGTTCAGATCATCGATGTCGATTCGGGTACCGGATATTTTCGCCTCACCAACTTTCAAATGACAACCACGCGGGATATCGAAAACGCCCTCTGGTCGCTTCACCGCCAAGGGATGCGTCAACTGATCATGGACCTGCGAGGCAACCCCGGTGGGCTGTTGTCGACGGCAGTGGAAGTGGCTGATCGCTTCGTCGAACAGGGTCGCATTGTCTCGACTCGCGGTCGCAACGTGCGAGAAAACTTTGAATACTTTGCCCACCGCCCCAAGACCTGGAATGTGCCGCTGTACGTGCTGATCGACGGGGATAGCGCCAGTGCCAGTGAGATCTTCGCCGGAGCGATTCGCGATTCAGAGCGAGGCGTGCTGATCGGCCAACGCACTTATGGAAAGGGCAGCGTGCAAGGCATATTCAGGATGGAAAAGGCTCGCGCTGGACTGTGCTTGACGACGGCCAAATTCTTTTCGCCAAAGAACGTCGCCATCAGTGAACAAGGTGTCGAGCCTCATGTGCCGGTAATGCCCACGCACATCATGGCTCGCCCCACCGACGACGGACACTTGGCGACCACGCAAGACGACGCCATTCTCACCGCGGCAATCGAACGGGCCCGCAACCAATCGCGAATCAGCCGGTTGCCGTAACGCTAACTGCCGCCACCCGGAGAGACTCCGCTCAGGCAGCGTTGCCGTTGGGACTACTTAGCGAACACTGGCGATGCCGCCCCGCGGCTAGCCAGTTTGCCGCCGTCGCGGTGCCGAAAATAATCGCCGTAAAGGTTACATCACCGGCCAGCGTGTTGCCAAAAAATGGAATTGCCGCTACGTAACATTTCACCAGGGCCGCGAGCGTTAAATTGCCCGCTTGCACCCAGCAGGCAAAATTTGTGATCAAAAAGAAAGCGGTCGCACCGGCCAAGGTGGCACCGGCGATCCCAAACACGCTAGGCTTTCCTTGCAACCAGCGACCGAGCAAGACGTTCAGCGCCAACGCTCCGTAGACTACCATCGCCAATCCATGCATACCAATCACCAAGTCGCTCAATATCATCCCCAGCAAAGGTACCAACAAAGCGATACGAGTGCTGGCCAATGTTGCTCCAGCAAACAGAGCGATCGCAGCGACAGGAGTAAAATTAGGTGGATGCGGTAGCAACCTCGAGACGGCGCACAGCAGTACCAAGCCGACCACCATCAGGTAGCTCGACATTGCGGACATTCTCAGATCCATCATTCGCACTCGCATCTTTTTACTCACTCAATGGGTAAATACCAAAATACACTAAATCTTAAATTCACTGAACTCTGTCAAACTTCACAAAAAGCGACGAAACACAGCGGCTATCGCCAAGCCGCGCCACCCGCCTCGCAGTTCGGTTGTTAACTCTTTCGCTCGGCACGCTCGCCGAGACGCGTCCTAGCTTTCCGCAACACTTCTGATTTAACCTGGTTGCTTAACGAACCCCACAGGGCGACTTCGCTGACATGCCGGCCGCAGCCAATGCACACTTGCTGCTGACTTAATTCGCAAACGTTGATACATGGAGATTCGACCGGGGTCTCCTCGGCGGGTTTATTTTTCGACAAATCAGGCTGCTCCGGCTTATGCTAAATGATGCCAACGAATTGGTACACGCCAAACGCTTTTGTACACCTATGAGGCTCGCAAATCACACTTTTGACGACCTCTTCGGCGACCGACATAGACCACTAAGGAGGCTACTCCCAAAGCAGCAAACGTACCAGGCTCCGGGACGGCCGTAATCGCCATGTTGTCGATGGCAAAATAGGCGGGCGGATCGACATAGGTAATGCCATCGAAAGTGGAAGTCACGTTCGAATCGACGACAAACTGCAGTCCGTGCATAAGGCCCAAGCCACTCAAGTCTACTCTTGTCCAGTCCACCAGCACAAAGTCATCCTCGGTGCCGGCCGCCCCAAAATCAGCCAACGTTTCCAGATGGCTACCGATGACTTGCCCGCCAGCATCCAGCGCCTCGATCCGCAACCTTACGAATTCGCCGTCGAGCAGGTTATCTCGATCGGGATAGGCAGCGGGCGCGTTGTCCATCACATAGCGAGCCAAGTAGGTAGTGTTGACTAAATCCAGCGACGAGACGGCGGTCGCTTTTGAAAACTGAATAACGGAACTGGTGGTGTTCAGTTGACTTCCCGTATAGGCCACCGCGTAAGTCCCACCCACATCGACTCCGCCTAGACCATCAGAGCCACCGCCGGGAAAAGCTGCATACTGGTTCATAAAGCCAGGTGAAACCGAGTTTACCACGTTGGAATAAGCCCAACCTGACCAGAAACCACCAAAGTCTGGATCGAACGCTAAGCTATTAGAGAAATGTGCCGTGTTGCTGGACCAACCGTCGGAGTTTGATGCATTGGAGCCATCATTGCCATTATAAAATTGTCCGCCAGCTTGCCCGTCTGTGGCTCCGCTAGTTCCCGTAAACAGAGTCAACTCTTCAAAGTCAACAATCACCTCCGCCTGGAGCGAAGCGGGTAGTACTAAGCTGCAGAAGGCCACCAAACAGCCGTTCAAAATCGAGCAGCGAAACAGCCTGCCAAAATGGACGAACGAGCTAGCAACCTTTTCAACGGCATTACAACTATTTATTGGATCATTCATGTGAAATATCTTTGCTATTGAAAACGCATTATGCTTGTTGTCAGATCGAGGTCAGAAATTCATGGAGCTGATTAGTAGACTTCACGTCCGGCCCGCGTGATGATTGCTGCTAACACCCTATGATCAATTGAATCAGCCAAAAATTGCACGTGCGCGTCGAGAAACAATCCCATCGCACCGGCGGGATGGTCGCTGCGAATTTCGTTGTCGCCAATCCAAACGTCAGGATCATTAATGCCACCCGACTGCACGAATACATTGCGACCGTTTATCCATTCGCTATCGGGACCGCCCACATCTTCCGAAACGGCCAGCGTGTACGACAATCCGTCGACAACGTCACGAAAGGCGATGCTACGTCCATACAAAAAGACGCCATCATCTTGCCGACGATCAACTAAAGTTTCACCAAACAATCCGCCGTAATCTGTGGGGCCTCGCGCCGCGACGTTGGAAGCAGCCACGCTCACTTCACGCGATGTGCTGGGGCACAGATAAACATCCAGCGTTACCGCTGCGGCGGCCGCGTTGGCGGGATGATCGAATGGCACCCGGAAATCGATTTGCTGATGCACCGCTTGTTGTTCTAGAAATGGCAGCAAAAACGCTGACCAAGCGAACTGCCTGTGGGTAGGAGGAGCTTGCCAACTCCGCCACTCAATGCAACCGGTCGGTAGGCTCTTGTGCACGTCATGATAGTGCTGCAGCGCCAAGCCGATTTGCTTAAGGTTATTCTTACAATTTGTCTTGCGAGCCGCTTCGCGAGCCGTTTGCACGGCTGGCAGCAGGATCGCGATCAAGATACCGATAATGGCAATGACGACCAAGAGTTCAACAAGCGTGAAACCGCTCCGTTTGCGCATGGAGATGCCTAATTAAGCAGGAGACCGTGAGAACGCTTGAGCACCCTACTTGGCCGCACGTACGCTCAGAGCAGACTTGCGGATGGGTGCGGCGCAAATCAAGACCGATGTATGTCGCCAAGCAAACACTCAGACAACAACCGCCCCAAACCGGAGGGCTCCATGTCGTTGCACGCTGCTGGTAGGTCTTCTGACTCACCGCGACCACGCCTCGATGCCTTCTCACCCGCAAGATGCGGACAATGGCGAATCAGCAAGCAGTTGCTCTTCGAAAAAGAAGGAGCCGTGGTTTGTGATTTAACGAATCACTCGCGGCTTACAGCGGCCGGACCGTCCCGGATTTCCACCGGAGTTCCCTGTTAGCCGAGCGAACTCACAAAGCCGCTCGGGCCACCATCAGCGTCGGAAAGTTTGATGGATTCGCGAGTCAATGTCAACCCTTTGTGACATTGGGCTGCCCTCTTTATTTTGTCAGGCGTTTGTGAATTCTGCCAATCTCGCAAACTCCGGCTTCAATTGCTTATAAAGATCTTGAAATACTGGGAACATGCGATCGTAAAGTTTGGCATTCTGACGATTGACGGTAGTATGGTCAGCTAGCTCGATCGTTTTCTTGCAAGCCGTTTCAATATTTGGGTAAGCGCCATCACCAACGGCAGCCAGCAGGGCCACACCGAAAGCGGGGCCTTGTTCAACTTTGATAGAAGACACTTTCTGCCCAAAGATATCAGCCTGCAATTGACGGAACAACGGGTTTTTGCTGCCGCCACCCGAGACGCGAACTTGACGAATCGGCACCTCCATTGCGCGAATGATCTCAAAGCTGTCGCGGAGGGCGAACACGATTCCTTCCATAACGCTGCGTGTCATTGCCGCGCGATCGTGATTCAGACCTAACCCGACAAAACTCCCACGGGCCAAAGGATCAGCGTGCGGCGTCCTTTCACCAGTCAAGTAAGGCAGGAACATCAGCCCCTGGGAACCCGCCGCGACCTTCGCCGCTTCGGCGGTCAGTTCCGCGTAGGCATCTCCGTGCTGTTCGGCAATGCCTCGCAACACCGACTCGACCCACCACTGCAGCGAGCCGCCACTGCTGAGGCTGACACCCATCATGTGCCATTTGCCGCGGACAGCATGGCAAAAGGTATGCAACCTGCCCAAGCGATCGTATTGCGGCTCATCGCTGTGCACAAACACCACGCCAGAAGTGCCAATCGAGGTGCTTAACAAACCAGCCTTAACGATGCCGTTACCAATCGCCCCGGCGGCGCAATCGCCAGCCCCGCCGACAACCTTGCATTCAGTCGTCAAACCCAACTCAGCGGCTGCTTCACTGGTTAATGTCCCGGTCACGTCCTCGCTTTCAAAAACTTCAGGCAGCAAGTCGGCCGGCAAATCGAGAGCCGCCAACAACTTCTTGCTCCACTTTCGCTTCACCACATCCAACAGCAGCGTGCCACTTGCGTCGCTGACTTCCGTCGCGTATCCACCAGTCAACCGCCGCCGAACATCGTCCTTGGGTAACAAGACCTTGGCCAACCGATTGAACGCTTTGGGCTCGTTGTTTCGCAGCCACAAAATTTTGGGGGCCTGAAAACCTGTCAGAGCCGGGTTGGCGACGAGCTTGATCAGTTTCTTTCGCCCCCCCGCCCGCTGGGTAATTTCATCACATTCAGCCATCGTGCGCTGGTCGTTCCAGAGCAACGCCGGCCTGATGACTTGATCATTACTATCCAAAAACACCGATCCGTGCATTTGGCCACTTAAACCAATAGCCCGCACCGAACTTGGTTTTAAACCCGATTTTTGCATCACTTCCCGCACGGTGGTCACCGTCGCTTGCCACCAATCCTCCGGATTCTGCTCGGTCCATCCCGGTCGCGGCGTGAGTACGGGGTACTCTGCAGAGGCTTCGCTGATCACGGCTCCCGCCGCATCGATCAACAACGTTTTGGTGCCACTCGTGCCAATATCGATTCCGAGATAATGTGTCATGACTGCCTGACCCGCCTTTGTGGCCTTGGGGATACAAATGAACCGAGCGATACTATAGTGCGTACCGCACGTCGGTTGAACGGCACGTTAAGGCTTGAACGACACGTTATACTGACCGGCAACTAGGCCCAGGTTAATAACGTCAGCATCTCGCTGACTGCTGATTCCCAGCCGCTTTTTTTCCTACAGCTGTTTGCTTCGCATATGTTGTTTTCCACAGCGGCTCGCCGCGTCCGCATGTTCCCCGCTTTAGCGTTTAGGCCACTGCTGTTGGGCAGGCCACTGCTATTTTGTCCGCTAGTTCTGGTCACATTCTTGGGGTGTGGAGGCAATACGCCCGATTTGGCTGGACAACCCGATGATGCTGAATCGTCTGGCGGTGAGGAACTGGCTGCGCCGGGGATCGATAGTGAAGCGATCAGCTCGGTTCCGCTGCGGGTCATTGTCGAGGATGGGTCGGATTTGGTCCCGCTGCTGCAAACCTCTTGGGCGGCCGTATCGGAGCAACCACTGGAGATCAGCTCTGTGCCCAGCGACGCACTGCTCTCGAGTGCGGCTGCGTCTGACGTCATCATCTGCCGAACGTCGCGGATGGGAGACTTGCATGCTGCCAAAGCGGTCAGCTCATTGCCCAGCGTTTTCCTCGACTCACCGGCTGTCAGGCAAGACTCACTGCTGTCGGCTCTCAAAACCGATGGCATGCTTTGGGGCAGCGAATTTTATTCCGTACCAATGGGAACCGTGCTCCCGGTCCTATGGGGAGACGCCGATTTTCCGCTCGAAACGCTTTCCAGCTGGGAAGCGTACGGGACCGCGGTGGCCGCTTTACCGGCGGGACAAGCGGCCGAGCCATTAGCACCGGGCTGGGCTGCTCTTGCCTTTTTGTCGCGTGCCGCTTCGCAAACCTCGGGCGCTTGGCTGTTCGACCGACAGTCACTACAGCCGACCCTCACGGCGCCACCCTATTTACGAGCACTCCAGCAACTCGCAGCCGATCGAGCTGCTTATCCTGAACAGCTGATGACTCCCAGCGAAGTCTGGCAAGCTCTGGCCACTGGTCAATTGCGATTGGGTATTGGTTGGCCGACCCAACTGGAAGCGCGGACCGCGGAGAGTGCGGCCCAACTCTCCAAACTTCAAATGCGGCCGCTGCCCCAGGGAGCGGAGGTGTTTGTTGATGGCTGGCAACCGCTCGGTACCGCCCCGATTCGTCCAGTGCTATCCCACCACGGCAGCATGGGTTTGATTGCCAGTTCTTGCCGGCAAACGTCGATCGCCCGCAGCTTTTTGGCTTGGTTGATTAGCCGGGAGACGCATGCCCAATTGTCGGCAAACAGCGATCTCTTCGCCGCGATCCGCGAGGGCTCGACACAGAGCGAGGAAGCGGAGGCCGGGCTGCTAACACGCGTGGATCCTTGGCGTGAACGCTACGATCTGTGGCTGGTCAACACGTTAACAGCGGGAGAAGTACTCCCCAGCCTGCGATTACCGGGAGCGGAAGCTTATTATGCGGAGCTCGATGCCGCGATCCGAGAAGTCCTAGCAGGCACGCTGGACCCGGCCGCCGCGTTGACTAGAACGACGGAGCGCTGGGAAGCATTGACCGAGCAGTTCGGTCGCCAAAAACAACTCAGCGCTTGGCGTCAATCGCAAGGCATGCGAGGCCGCTGAAATCAGCACAAGTTTGCGGCTAGACAAACCTCAATGGCTATTTTATGTTGCTCGTGAGAGGAAAGGGGCCGTAGCTCAGTTGGGAGAGCGCTGCGTTCGCAATGCAGAGGTCGAGGGTTCGACTCCCTTCGGCTCCACTTTTACCTTAGTTCCTACCGAGAAGCTACTTAGCGTCACCGCCACTTTCGGCGTGTGGGTCACTTCTGAATGACTTTCGCAGTAGTCACTTACTGCGAAACGATTGGAGCTACCTATGCCACGCCCGAAATACACGCCGCCCGCCTACCAATTCCACGTCTCTGGGCAAGCCGTCGTCAGGCTTGACTAACAAGACTTCTATCTGGGCAAGCACGGCACACCCGAGAGCTACGCCCGCTACTACGCTTTGCTGGCCGAGTACAACAGCAACGGCAAGCGGGCACCCGAACAGCCGACGCACTTGGCCGAGGTGAAGATTCGGATTCGGGACATCACCGCCGACTTCCGCAAGCGAGTACTGCCCAGGTACGAGTTCAATAACGCCCAGCACAATCGGTTTACCAACCTTTGCAAGTTGCTTGATGAACGCCACGGCGATGAATCACCCGAGGAGTTCGGCCCGTTGAAGCTGGAAAGCTTGCGTGATCACTTCGTTGAGTCAGGGAACAGCCGCAAGTACGCCAACAATCAGGCCCGCAACGTCGTGCGGATTATCAAGCACGGAGTCAGCAGGGAATTGGTCTCCGCTCAGCGGATCGTTGCACTTGAAACACTCGAGCCGCTCCGCCCAGGTGAAGCACGGGAGACAGTGAAGCCAAGCAACGTTGACGCGGCCACCGTCAACGCCACCTTGCCCCACCTAACGCCCGTACTGCAAGCGATGGTGAAGTTGCAACTCGCCACGGCGATGCGTCCCAGCGAGCTATTCAGGATGACGCCCGCAATGATTGACCGCAGCGGTGAAGTTTGGATGTATCGTCCCGACGCCCACAAAACAGCCCACCGCGGAAAGCAAAAGGCAGTCCCGATTCTTGCCGATGCGTTGGAAGCCTTGCAGCCTTACCTATTCGGTGATCAGAACGATTTGCGGGGAGGCTTCGCCAGGGTCAGGCATTGTTTTCGGTGTTCAGGTCTGCGGTTATGTCGAACTGTGGCATAGCCCGGTCGCAGTGTCACGTCCCGCCTTTGCGTTGGACATCTATCTTAGAGTCCCTGCGTAAACCGCTCGTAGTGCCTGGGGGGATGGAACGGTTTGCGTCGTCCATAGCCAGTGTGACACTTTGGTAATTAGCTCCGGGAACTGAATGCGTGGTAGTCAACGCATCAAACGGCCCATTAACGCCAAAGGGAGACCAGCAAACAGCCAAGTCGAACCTCCCTCAACACCGAACACAAGGCCTGACCCCGGCGCAGCCTCTCTCCCCTTGAAATGGCTAAAGAAAAAAACATCGCGGCAAATAATGGCGAGATAAGCCTGGCTCATGGGATTGACGCTTGCTCTTTTCGTTTGAAACGTGCCGCAAACTACGCTAAGCTCCAGGCACTCGTAGTTGGCAACGCTTTGTAGTTTGCTTACCCCCCGTCGCGAAATAAACGCATTTTGGCGGCCTCCATCAAATCATGAGAGAATCAATGCAAACGAATAGCAAGATTTTATCTGATCTCGAGGAACCCGATGCAAACCGGCGAGAACCTGATGCCTTGGGCGATCGGCTCGATTCCGCAATCGGGGAAACCTCCAGCGGAATGGGAGCCATGTTGAGCGAGCTGATTCGTCGCTCGCTAAAATCTGGCGTTAGCGATATTGGCAAGTCCCTCGGTCTGTTCGCGGAAGAGCAAGTCGAGCAGGCCGTGGCGAGGCAAATGCCGGCAATTGCTGAAGCTGCCGATGAGGTTGCCGAATCGACCGCGAAACGAATTATCAATTCGGTCGCCAAAGATTGGAGCGAGAAATCGGAGAAGCAACGGGAAGAAATCGTAGCCAGAATCCAGACGGTCGAATCCTCCGCGATAGATCGCTCGCGGATGCATGTTGACCAGATCATTTCACAAGTTCGAAAAACGATCAGTGAAACACAGGCGATGGCGTCTCAGCATCAAGAGTCGTCCGAGCAAAAACTAGAGGAGATTCAACAGAAAGGCCGCCGAACTTGGAGTAAAATCAAAGAGGAATTGGAAGGTCTGAATAATTCTCAACGAAACTTGCAAGTAGAAAATGCTGCTTTGCAAGCCGAACTTGCGAACGTTCGGCAGCAGGCCCAAACGCAGTTGGAGGAAAACCTGCAACTTAAATCGCGACAGGCAATCATCGAAGAACGGTTAGCCAAACTCGAGGCGCCGAAAGGGTTGCGAGGGTTGCTCGCGAAAATGGGAGGTGGCTCCAAAAAGAAACCTAATAATGCTCCTTCAGCCCAAGAAAACACCTCCACCGAGGCAAGTCATTAACTTTATAAGATGAGACGAGGCTTTTGATTGGGCAATGGGATTTCCGTCGATCACTTGCATCGCCAGCGGGCTCCCCGACTGTGAAAGCAAGCTGGTAAATCCCCATCTGCACAAAGGGGCAAACCGCCGTGCGTCAAGGTCATTCCTTGCGCCGCAACAGTCGCAGCAACGGCTGCCTTTGCGGCGCGAGACGACACGAAAAACCTATCCGACAATCAAGAGCTAACAGTATTTGCCGCGGGCATTATTGATGTGTCCGGATGAGTTCCTTGTTCTTCCGCTCGTCCTTAAGGTAACTCTCGGATCCGCAGTTTGCGAAATTGAATCGGTGAACCTTCGCTCTCCAAACACAGAAAACCCTCAGCCGGATCACAGCCGGTGCCTCCCGAAACCTCCTCGCCGTTGACCCACAGTCTCAGTTCGCCATTGATTGCACGAATGTAATATTGATTCCACTTCCCATGTCCATTGGCCATGTGGCGACGTGGATAGCTGCGACTGCCGTCGGGCGATAAAGGTGGAAACGGAGTCATTTTAACACCCACCGGAAACACGTCCCCGTTGGTGCCAAACCAATCGGTGTTTTGCCCACGGTCTTTCATCATCGTGGTATAGCCATGGTCGAGCACTTGCACTTCGATCCCCGCTGGCAACCCCGGCTTTCCGGCTTGAGTTAACTTTTCAATCGACTGAGGCGTGGTCCAAACAAATACGCCGCTGTTTCCCGCTGGCCTTTCATGCATCCACTCCACGACCAGCTCAAAGTTGCGATACCGTTTTTCTGTCCGCAAGACGCTGACTGGTCGTCCCGTGCAATACAAAATGCCGTCTTGCCAACTCCACGTATCGTCGGCACTGTTCACCTTAACAAAGTCCTCGGCGGTGAGCGATCGCCAACCTGGTTGCAAGTCGTCAATCATTGCCCGCGTGAGCAAGACATCTGAGGCCACGTCCCGAACCGCCGCGGCAGTCGTCAGCTGAAAAGCGGGATCACTGGGCTTTACGCCTGTTTTTAAACCCGCCACTCCGGCTGGCCCCGGTTCGTAATTGCCGACAATGGCGACATCGGATCGCGCGTCGATGCGGTCTTCCAACTGCAAACACCAGTAACATGCGTTGGTCAGCATGCGGCGAAAATCTTCTATCTTGAAGGCATCGCCATGCCCCATGGTTGTCGTGAACACTCGCGATGTCTTGCCACTCGCCCCGGTGTAACTTTTCGTCCAGGCGATTGGAACGGGAGGCTTATCAGCGACCGGCTGATCATCGGCTGACCATCCAACCAGCGGCTGGCCCAATAACATCGGCTCACTGTCACCCTCCAGTTTTTCACTGATTCCGTAAACATCATCAGGAAGCCAAAAGCTGCGGTGCACACCACGAAAAATGGGATGGCTGGCGGCAAAATTCAGCACCTGGCAACGAGTGCTTTCGACAAGATTCTTTCCATAGTGAGAGACCCATGTTTCCCCCAGCACCTGGCGTCCCCAGCCACCGGCTGGATCTTTACTGGCCCAATCATACTTTGCATATGGACTGTCACCCTGCAAGGAGTAACGGAAAGGATGCGTGGCATTGCGAATGCCGATCATTGGCCGCCCCGATTCGGTATACTCGACGATTCGTTTCATTTGTTCATCGGGCAACTCTCGCCAACGCATGAAGGCGACCATCAAGTCCGCCGATTCAAGCTGTTCGAGGCCAGGAATGTTATCCTTGACTCGGGGGTCGATCGTCCCTGTGTCTGAATCGATCGCAAATAAGACGGTACACCGAAAACCATGACGCGCGAGTATCTCGGCCATCAGCGGCATCGATAATTCCGACCGATACGATTCCTCGGCGGCAATGAAAACTATGTGTTTTCCTTGCCCGGGTCCGTCACCTCCCGGATAAGTTAACCACGACTCAGCTACCGCCTCAGCCGAGTTACCCAGCAGCGCCGCGGCGCAGAAGCCCAGTAAGATCGTCACCATGGAACAGTTAGCAAGTCGCTTCATTGGATGCCGCCTCAGAGCAGGAACGTTGGTTTATTGGAAAGCCAACAGTGTAACGCTTTTCCGCGTGGCAGATTCGGCAAGGCTTTTCCCGCAGCAATAAATTCTGATGACGCAGCAAAACTAGACGGGCCTCCTGGAGGGAGGCAACCCACTCTCGAGAGAAAAACATTTTGAGAAAAAGCGGAAAATCTTTCTAGTTTACTGAATTACAGGTAACCGGCTGCGCACACGACGGTAGCAAACCCGCGGGCAATTCGGCCCCCGAGTTGGCCAAACAGATGGTCCTTATTTCTACCTGAGACGAACCCGCGAGTCCCCGGTAATGGCTAACAAACACCCTGGTAGATTACGAAATCTCTACTCTCAAGCAATTCAACTGCCGCCCGGGCAGCGTGGTGAATTTTTACAGCACCGTTGCGGCGACGATCCGCAACTCCATGATCAACTGTGCAAGCTGCTCGACCATGCGGGCCCAGGCCGAAACGTGCTTTCCGAAGCCATGCTCGACGCTCGTAGGGTGCGGCAGGAGGTGGACGAACATGAACTGCAACAAGCGATGCGAGAGACCTGGAAATCGGCAACCCTCGATTCGCAATCGCTGCCGATTATCAAGAATTTCAGCTTGGAAGAGGTGGTCGGCGAAGGCGGGATGGGAATTGTTTACCGAGCCCAGCAGCACGATCCGCTGCCGCGACAGGTTGCCGTCAAAGTATTGAAGCCCGGCCTGGATTCCGTTCAATTCCTCCGCCGCTTTCGCATCGAGCAGGCTGCTCTGGCTGCGATGAAGCACCCGTCGATCGCTGCTGTGCTGGAGGCGGGCCTGACGCAGTCGGGGCATCCGTTTTTCGCAATGGAGTTGATCGACGGTCAACCGATCGATGTGTTTTGCCAAGCCCACGAGTGCGACTGGCGCGAGCGCGTGCAACTAATTGCTGACACCTGTCGAGCCATCCAGCATGCTCACGCCAAAGGTATCATCCACCGCGATCTCAAACCGTCGAACGTGATGGTCACCATGGTGGATGACAAGCCTATGATTCGCGTCATCGATTTTGGGATCGCGAAAGCACTCTCCGCGGAGACTTCCAGCAACACGCAACTCTCACTGATCGCCCATTTCGTGGGCACACCCCATTATGTCAGTCCCGAGCAATTGGCATTTAACTCCTCGCAACTAGGCCCTCGCACTGATATTTACTCATTGGGCGTGTTGCTATTTAAACTCTTGTGTAACACCACGCCGTTGGAGAATCATCCTGCATATCAAGTAGCCCGCGACCAGCAACAAAATTTAGCACTCGACGAATTACGTGCGTTTCTTCGTGACCCTCCAACGCGGATGCCGAGCAAGCAACGAACCGCTTGGCGATTGCCCCGCGAGCTTGATTGGATACTGCAAAAATGTTTCGCGTTTGAATTGGAGTAGAGGTACAAAACGGCCAACGACTTGGCGGTCGACCTAGAGCATCTATTGGCCGGTAGAGAAACTTTGGCACACCCGCCGTCAGTCGCCTATCGGACGCGCAAATGGTTGCTCAAACACCGACAATTGTCCGCCGCCTTGGCATTGTTGGTGTTGGGAAGCATCGTAGGACTAATTGTCGGACTTACCTCAAGCTGGAATCTTACACCGGCGGCAATTGCGGCAAAAGGTGCCCTTAGAGACGGAGTGATAGCTAGCGAGATGCCAGCTCCGCAAGAAGGAAACTCCCAAGCGGCTAACCTAATGGAAGCAGCCGTGATTACACAGATGCTTGCCAGCATTGAAAAAGGCCGTTTTGACCAATTGCGGCGTTATGAATTGCCCACATCGCTGGCGGCCGAAACAGTCGCATCTTCGTTGCGTGCCCCCCTTCGCAAAAGCCATCAAGACAGCTTTCGTCGCTTTCTAAGAGGGCTAGCACACCCAGAACCACTGCGAAATTTCAAACACCCGGGTACGGTCTGGCGAACTGCAATCTCGCCCGACCGCGAGCGTTTGGCTACGGCCAGTGCAGACCGCTGGGTGCGTGTTTGGGATTTGAAAACAGGGACTGAAATTAAGCGGTACGGACCACTTGCCTGGGAAGCGACCGCCGTTTCCTATTCGCCCACGGAGCCACTATTGGCCGTGGGCGATCGCGATGGGCATGTTACCATTTGGAATACAAACACTGACGAGCAAGTCGCTCGCACGGCAGACTCGAATGGAGGTGTCGAATCGCTGGCTTGGGCTCCGGACGGCATTAAGTTAGCTGCTGGGATTCGTTACCAGTTTGTGTCGCTAATGACACCCAACGGGCAGCCGCTTACAAAGCTCTTCCTCTCTGGCTCAGATGCGCCGCGGCATGAAACAATTCGATTCAGCTCGGATTCGAAAACCTTACACGCTGCAAATGCCAAAGGCTGTATTACCAGTTGGGACTTGGAAAGCTACCAGGCAAAACAGGAGTTTTATCGAGAAAATCCAGCCATGATGCATGCTTTCGTGGCATTAGACGAAGCAGAACAACGCTGGCTAGTGGGCGCGCCTGAGCGGAATCAACTCGAAGTCATTTCCACCACCGGTATGGCCTCGATTCTCACAAACGTCAAATTAAATGGATTCCCGGTCTCGATGGCTCGTTCACCTGACGGCATGCACGTGGCCGTGGCAAGTAGAAATGGAGGCCTAACGTTGTGTCAGGCAACCAACAATGATTGGTCTCAAATCAATGCAGAAACTTGGGCATTGGAGAGTGATTCAGAGCATGTAACCGATGTTGCCTGGCTCTCGAATGAGTCGCTGATTACGGCATCAAGTGATGGCAACGTAAGACACTGGACAATTGATCGACTGCGTGCCTTGCAACGATATAACACATCTGCATCGCACGTGTGTTCGATTTCGCCTGGAATATTAGGTGTAGTTGACATAACAGCGGTACCTATGGACATGGACACTCCTTGCAATGTGAAACTGCACCCAGTATCCAGTATTAATGGCGGAAATGGCTTGCATAAGCCTTTGACTACGGTTCCGGTAAAATTGCGGGATTGCCAGTTTTTATATGAACAAGCTCAACCGAACCACGGTGCCTCAAAGTATTTCACGCTTGTCAACCAGGAACGCATCGATTTTCACGATACCTCAAGTGGAAAATTAGTCGACAGCCTAAGTCTCGATACGCTTACGGAGATGGAACCTGAATTGGATTTGACTAATACGAAACTCAGGAGTGTTAGCTGGTCATTCGACGCATCCCATTGCGTCCTAATGCTTAGCGACAAAGCACAATTCACTCGACAAAATACAACAAATCATTTGTATCTGGTACGGCTGGAGCCAGGCAAGCCACGGGTCACTTCGTCAGTGCGACAGCACTGGAAACTGCAAAAGTGCACGCATGACGCCAGATTCGTTGGTGAATCGAACGCTTTAGCGGTTTGCGCGGAAAATGAATCCGGGAAAAAAGAGCTTCGAATTTACCAGGAGGCTATTGATGCCACAGGGGCTCCCGATAACTTCGAAGTCGTGTGGACCGGTGATGATTGGGTGAGGTTCTCGTTCAGCCAAGATGCTCGATATATCGCTATCAGTTCCGCAAAAAACCAACTTTTGGACCGCAAAACCGGCGAACGAATTCCTTTCGACGCTCCTCCTATCAATATCATGAACTGTTTCATGGACGGCTCGCGACTGCTCGTCTCGGTGGGCATCGAGAGCCTGGCAGTGTTCCATGTGCCCACCCGTCAAAACTTGGGATACCTCGACTTTCGTGATTTACCGAATTCAAGACGAAAGAGCCTGACAGCGGTTCATCTGGGTGACCGGTTACTTCCAGTCAATTTCAACCTTGAAGCCTACGTTGGCTTGACCGCAATCGGAAACGTGCCCAGGTTGCCATTTCCACCGACGGATTGAGTTTTTTCGCACCGGGAAGTTGGCGAGGGGTTGTCCACCTGTTAGAGTGTTTTGATGCCTCCCAGCACGAGCGAGACGCAACGCCCCCCGGCTGGTGACACAGAATTGGCCACGGGGCTTTTTCAACAAGCGTACGACGAGTTGCGTCGGATCGCGGCTGACTTGATGTTGCGCGAGCGGAACGACCACAACCTGGGCGCGACGGCGTTGGTCAACGAAGCCTTTGTGCGGATTTTTGACTCCAATTCGCGGCAGCCATGCGGTGACAATCAGCGACTGCGGCGGATGGCGATGCGTGCGATGCGAAATATCCTAATCGATCACGCCCGCCGCAAGGGAGCAGCGAAACGCAGTGCCATTCGGCAGTACGTCCCGTTGGAAACAATTGGTTGTTCCAATAGCGATGCGGACCAAATCCAGACGCTGGAAGTGTTCGACAAATTGGTAGACGTGCTCGAACAACAAGATCCGCAGGCTGCAGAATTTGCCAGGCTGCGAGTTTATGCTGGGCAATCAGTTCTCGGGGCTGGACGGGAACTGAGCCTGTCTCGCTGGGATTCTTATCAGACTTGGGAGTTTATCGAGGCATGGTTCAAGGCAAATTCGGACCGCGTTTAGTGTGATCCGGAAAATTTCTGCCAAAAATTTTCTCAATTTCCTGAAAGGGAAGAACGCTTTGCGCTTAGCTCAATACGGGGCGGAGACGTCAACTCCGCTTGTAGCCAGCTTTCTTGCATTTACCAGCAGAGCGAATCATGCAGATCACGCGACGACCGAGGCGGAATGGTTTTACCCTGGTGGAGTTGCTAGTTGTCATTGCCATCATCGGAATCCTTGTGGGCTTGTTGCTACCAGCCGTGCAAGCAGCCCGAGAGGCCGCGCGGAGGATGTCGTGTACGAACAACCTCAAGCAAATTGGGCTCGCCACCCTGAACTACGAAAGCGCGCTGCGGCGTCTCCCGTCTGCGTACACCTGGATCGAAGGGGGCGGTCCCACAGACTCATTCGGCACCGGCTTCATTGCCATCCTACCGTTCTTGGAAGCCAGCAATACTGCTCGGTTGATCAACGACCAAATACCTTGGTACATGCAATCTGCGACTGCCGTAACGACCATTGAACCAACGTACTTTTGTCCCTCCGACACGGCGGATGCGATTCATCAGTACCCTTTTATCACTCCCTTCGGGATTCCTGCGGGAGATCGCTATGCGACCGCTTCCTATGCGCACAGCATTGGTTGGCATGACGGCATCGGATACACACCCGATTATCGTGCCCGTCCCGTTCGCCCCGAATCGGGCTACGCAGCGTACAACTTTTGGCCGCCGCTCTCAGCGGTCCGGGACGGCACCAGCAACACATTCTTTGTGGGGGACGCCGCGTCTGGACAACCGATGTGTAGCGGGCTGGGCTGCGATGTACCGTTAGACAGCGCGGTTGGCGAGAACACCTCGGTTTTTGGTTGGCTGGTAGGTGGCGCCAACAAGAGTTCGTTTTTCGCCGGCGGTTTCCGCTATTCCGGCTCTCTTGGCAGCACCGTTGAACGTCTCAATAAATTGCCAGTAACCGACTCATTTCACAGTGAAGCGGATCGCCATAACTTTACCCCCAGCTGGCAAGGGGGACCACATCGAACCTCCAACTTCCGCAGCTTCCATCCCGGCGGCGGGAATTTTGGCTTCCTCGATGGCAGCGTCCAATTTATGGCTGACACCATCGACATGGCCGTGTACCGCAGCCTGTCGACCATTCAAGGTGGCGAAGTCGCGTCCCTGCCGTAGCCCCCGCGCGGCACAACACACTGGCGGTTACGTGTCGCTCTTCGCTCCGCAGATTCACCTTTCACTCCACGAAAGTCACAAGAAACGTTGCGTTCGCGGAGTGCAAGGCGACGACTCAACTCATAAACAAGAATCCGACATGTCCATACCAACGCGGGAGACCAACAGCCTGAGTGAAACTGGACAATACGTCCAGGAAAAATCGCCCGAGCGGCTGGCGGGGCGGTATGAAATTCGGCAAAAACTGGGTGCCGGTGGGATGTCTACCGTCTTCCTGGCGTTCGATCACAAGAACGCCAGTGAGGTGGCCGTCAAGTTCATGAAAACAGACTTGGGCGGTACCGCGAGGCGAAGATTCTTTCGTGAATTTAATACCATCGCCGGCATTGAGCACCCGTGCTGTCTGCGAGTCTTTGAAATCGGCGAGACCAATGATGGGCCGTTCTTTACCATGGAACTGCACGCCGGACAGTCGTGCGACAAAATCATGGGTGAACCGCCCGCTGCCGTCGCGCCCCTGTTGGTCGATCTCACATTGGCGGTCGACTATATCCACTCACAAGGAATCGTCCATCGTGATATTAAACCATCCAATTTGTTAGTCCAACGGACCGGAGACCTTGATCACGGCAGGTTGACCGGCAAGTTGGCTGACTTTGGACTGGCAAAATTCTATCAGCTTGATTCCTCATTGACCGCGGAACGTGGATTTGTCGGGACGGCCGCCTACAGCGCCACCGAACAGATCGACGGCACCAACATCGATCATCGCGTTGATCTATACGCGATTGGCATCTTGGCATTCGAGCTGCTCTCCGGAGGTCGCCATCCGTTTGCCGAGCAAAAAGCGCAAGGAGCCCAAGCGGTGCTCAACGCGCACCTCACTCGCCAGCCTCCGCGGCTGTGCGACGTGAATCCGAACATCAGTGCCGAGCTGAGCGATGTGGTCGGCAGCTACCTGGCGAAAGAGCCCGAACTGAGGCCCAGCTCGGCACTGCCGCTGCGGAATGTGCTCTGTCAAGCGTTCGAGATCGAAGTGGAGGCACGGTTAGCCCAGCTCAGCAGCCCTTCGGAAGTCAAGCTCAACGCCGTCGGATTTGTTTGTCGTGACCGCGAACTTCAGCGTGTGGACCAATTCCTGCACCGGCGGTTAGCGGTGCAGAATGACGTCAGCAGCAGCGATTCGGCTCCACTATTGTTATTTTCGGGGGAGCCTGGGACGGGCAAGAGCAGCACCATGCAGGAGGCGGTGCGGCGGGCGGTGGGTAACGGATTTATGGTCTTCGAGGGTCGCTGCTTTGACGGCAGCACCACATCCTTTCAACCAATCATTGAGATCATCCGCCAGCTGCTCACAAAAACCTCGCGAGTCGAACAAAGCTCGGAAGAAAGTACGCTGCTGGTCGAGCACGAGGAAACGCTCAGCAATTTGCAGCGGATGCGGGAGATCGTGCAGAGTTACAAATCCGAGCTGTTATTGATCGCACCCGAGTTACGACGCTGGTTGGCGGGAGAAAAGACGACTTCAACGTTAGCGAGCGATTCGGAATATATATTCCGAGCATTGGCAACGATGTTTGTTGAACTGAGTGCTTATCATCCCTTATGTTTTTGTATCGATGATTTACAGTGGGCCGACCAATCGACTTTAGTATTCTGGAGGCATTTTGCTGCCGCGATTACTGATTCACAAAGCTCCTTTGCTCCGGGAACCCACTCCAAAAGTTTGGCCCCTGAATCAGGCTGCCCGCCCATCGCGCTACTAGGCACCGGTCGCAGTGGCTACACCTCTTTGAAGACCTTTTGTGAGCGGATGGAGACGCAGTCATTGATCGAGACTGTCAACCTGGAACTATTCAGCCGTGACGAAACGACTCAATTACTTGCTTTGCGATTGGGCGCCTTGGCCCCGTCGATCTCAAACGAACTAGTCGATTCAATCGATAACTTATGTCAAGGAAATCCGTTTTTTATCTCCGAAACGATTCGCGAATGGTATTCGCGAGGACTGGTTGTCAGAACGCAGGATGGTTGGCAGCGCGTCCATAAATCGCTCGACGACGATTCATCAGTGCCCAGCACCGTTCGGACAGCGTTGAGGACAAGACTGACAGAATTGAGCGAGCCATCGCAATTGCTAGTACCTGCGGCGGCCGTGCTCGGCCGAGAGGTAAACCTTGATCTGCTCAGCAAGGTTGTCCCCGACGTAACCGAAACCCAATTATTAGACGCAGCCGATGAACTATTGGAAAAACGGATTTTTGTGGAGACCGCATCAGCTAGCCGCATGGCCTTTACTCACGATCTATTGCGGGAACTAATCCTGGCCGAACTGAGTGCCAGTCGACAGCGAAGTTACCACCGTCTGATAGTCACGGTAATGGAAGAGATCAGAAAAGACAAACCTGCGGCGATTAAAACCGATCTCCTGGCAAGACATTGTATTGCCGCAGATTTATTTGAGAAAGGCTTCCAGCTATTGCTGGAAACGGCTGAACGCGCATGCCAGTCATACCTCTTCGAAAATGCGATTGAATTTCTACAACTAGCTCAGCGTCATCAACCAGAAGACCTGGGCGCGGGTGAACTCTACAAACTGTACTCGTTGCTGGCCATATCGCAGTATGGAATTGGAGACACCTCAGGGGGAATCGAGCAGGTAAGCCGTGCGCTCCAGCACACCGATGATCACATTGAAAAAGCTCAGATGCATCGACTCGCTGGCCGATACGCTTGCGGTAGCGGCGATGATGTGAACGCTCGCAAACATCTCGATAAAGCATTAACGTATCTAGGATTCCCTCGCAGTCAAAGCTTGCTAGGGAAACTGTTCGATATTAGCGCTGGGGCCATTGTCTTTCACGCGGTCCCAAGAAAACTAGCTCGCAAAATCGCAAGGCCAGGGATATCGGACGAGCAGCGCACCCTTACATGCCTTACTCTTATGGAGCTAAATCACGCTACTAATACTCGATCCTCACTCGACTATTTGCATGTCGGCTCCCTGGAGGCTAAACACTCTCGTTTTGCGGCTTACGAAGGCCTCAATGCGTTTGGAATGTCCAAATATGCATGTAATCTCGCCTTTTTAGGCTTCAACAGGAAGCTCTCTCCCCTTTCCTTTAGCAGTCTGTCACCATCGGTGAGGTTTGCAAAGAAAGCAATCAAGGAAATCGAGGATTGCAAGACGCCGGAGATCAAATGGTGCACAACGTACTTGTCCGGAATTGCATTATATTGCGCGGCTTTGCTGGACGAGGCCGAATTTTTAATAATCAAGAGTGAGCCGTTTTATATTAAAAGTCGAAATGCGAATTTAGCATTTTGTTATCACTTCTTGCGTCATATACATTCAGTGCGAGGTACGGTAGCACAAATCGTTGATTACGCCGAAAAGGAATTGAGAGTGGCGGAAACTTTAAAAGATACGGAACGAATAGGGTGGGCTTTATTTGGCTTGACACATGGTTTAGCCTTGCGGGGCGATTTTGAAGATTCATTGAAGAGTGCGGAAGAGTCCAGCAAGCATATGCGTTCCACCGAATCTAATTTCCAAAGCGTTGCACTGATGGAAAAGGGCTTTGCACTGATGCAGCAATCGCGACACAGAGAGGCGAAGGACTGTTTCGCGGAGAACTTCGCATTCATGAAGCGTCGATTCGCCTTCCTAGAGGTCAATGCTGCTACGTTTCCGAGGATGGTAGAGGCCTGCCTCAGTGCCGAATGGCACAACGCGAAGAACTCTGACGAAATCGATTTGCGTACAGCACGAAAGTATCTTCGACTAGCAAAGATCATGAGCTATTCTTACCCCAATATAGGCCCGCACCGTTTCCGGGTAGAAGGTCGTTTCCATATCGTCAAGGATAATAAAACACGTGCATTCAAGTTGTTTGAGCGAGCTATTACTGAAGCCGACAGAATCGGTGCCAAATATGAAAAAGCGAGGACTTTAATCGATTTGGGAGTGGCATTTCCCTATCGTGCCGAGTGCATACAGCAGGGGCTGGATTTATTGGACAGCCTAGGCGCCATCATGCCTGAAGCCGAATTGGAATCTGCGGGCATTGGCTAATCGCGTTATGGTTAGCCCGGGGTGTCGAAACAACGAATTGGCAGTTACGTGTTCTCTCTCGCTCAGCGGAGTCGCCTTTCGCTCCGCGAAGGTAATATTTTTTTAGACTTTCGCGGAGCGAAAGGCGACGATTCAACGCATAAACAAGAATCCAACATGTCCATACCAACTCGCGAAACCAATAGCCTTAGTGAAACCGGCCAATATGTGCATGAAAAAAGCCCCGAGCGGCTGGCGGGGCGGTATGAAATTCGGCAAAAACTGGGTGCCGGTGGGATGTCTACCGTCTTCCTGGCCTTCGATCACAAGAACGCCAGTGAGGTGGCCGTCAAGTTCATGAAAACAGACTTGGGCGGTACCGCGAGGCGAAGATTCTTTCGTGAATTTAATACCATCGCCGGCATTGAGCACCCGTGCTGTCTGCGAGTCTTTGAAATCGGCGAGACCAATGATGGGCCGTTCTTTACCATGGAACTGCACGCCGGTCAGTCGTGCGACAAAATCATGGGTGAGCCGCCCGCCACCGTCGCGCCCTTGTTGGTCGATCTCACCCTGGCAGTCGACTATATCCACTCACAAGGAATCGTCCATCGTGATATTAAACCTTCTAACTTGTTGGTCCAGCGGACTGGAGACCGTGACAACGGGCGGTTGACCGGAAAACTGGCCGACTTTGGACTGGCAAAATTCTATCAGCTCGATTCCTCATTAACTGCGGAACGAGGATTTGTCGGGACAGCCGCCTACAGCGCCACCGAACAGATCGACGGCACCAACATCGATCATCGCGTTGATCTATACGCGATTGGCATCTTGGCATTCGAGCTGCTTTCCGGAGGTCGCCATCCGTTTGCCGAGCAAAAAGCGCAAGGAGCCCAGGCGGTGCTCAACGCGCACCTCACTCGCCAGCCTCCGCGGCTGTGCGACGTGAATCCGAACATCAGTGCCGAGCTGAGCGATGTGGTCGGCAGCTACCTGGCGAAAGAGCCCGAGCTGAGGCCCAGCTCGGCACTGCCGCTGCGGAATGTGCTCTGTCAAGCGTTCGAGATCGAAGTGGAGGCACGGTTAGCCCAGCTCAGCAGCCCTTCGGAAGTCAAACTGAACGCGGTCGGATTTGTTTGTCGTGACCGCGAACTTCAGCGTGTGGACCAATTCCTGCACCGGCGGTTAGCGGGGCAGAGCGACGTCAGCAGCAGCGATGGGGCGCCGTTGCTGCTGTTCTCCGGGGAGCCGGGGACGGGCAAAAGCAGCACCATGCAGGAGGCGGTGCGGCGGGCGGTGGGTAACGGATTTATGGTCTTCGAGGGTCGCTGCTTTGACGGCAGCACCACATCCTTTCAACCAATCATTGAGATCATCCGTCAGCTACTGACAAAGATCTCACGAGTCGAACAAAGCTCGGAAGAAAGTACGCTGCTGGCCGAATACGAGACGACTGTCAGCAACCTGCAGCGGATGCGAGAGATCGTGCAGGACTACAAATCCGAGCTGCTGTTGATCGCACCCGAGCTGCGAAGGTGGCTAGCCGGAGAACAGACCACGCCGGCGCTAAGAAATGACTCGGAGTACATATTTCGAGCTTTGGCAACGATGTTCGTCGAGCTGAGCGCATGCAGTCCGCTGTGCTTGTGTGTGGACGATATTCAATGGGCGGATCAATCGACGTTGGTGTTCCTGAGACACTTGTCCGGAGCGGTTACGGCCAGCCATGGTGCGGTCGGGGCTAACGGAAACTTTGGCAAAGCGGGCGCGCGAGGTCTGGCGGACGACGCCCGCCAGCCGCCCGTCGCGTTGTTGGCGACCGGTCGCAGCGGCTATGAATCGCTGAGAGCATTTTGCGAGCGAATGGAGTCTCAATCACTGATTGAAACGGTGGGGCTTGAACTGTTTAGTCGCGAGGAAACTGCTCAGTTGTTGGCGCTGCGGCTAGGAGCACTCTGCTCTTCGATCTCGGCTGAGCTGGTGGATGGCATTGACAAGCTGTGTCAAGGAAATCCATTCTTTATTTCCGAGACGATCCGTGAATGGTATTCGCGTGGGATGGTGGTGCGGACGCACGACGGCTGGCAACGCGTTCACAAATCGCTCGATGAAGACTCGTCCCTACCCAGCACGGTGCGCAGCGCTCTTCGCACGCGTTTAGCCGAGCTAAGCCCGACCTCCCAACTGCTGCTCCCCGCCGCGGCGGTGATCGGTCGCATCGTCGATCTTGATTTATTAAGTAAGGTCGTCGCGGAAGTGTCAGAGACGCAATTGCTGGACGCCGTTGACGAACTATTATCCAAACGGATCCTGGTGGAGACTAAATCGGCCAGTCGCATGGCGTTTACCCACGATCTGTTGCGGGAGTTAATATTGGCGGAGCTGAGTTCCAGCCGGCGGCGTGCGCATCATCGCCGGATTGTTGACGTGTTAAAGTCTGAATCAGCAATGACCGGAAAATCGGCGGCTGAGCCACTGTTGGCATTCCACTGCCTGCACGCAGATTTAACGAATGAAGCGTTTCAGCACTACCTCGCTGCAGCCCAAGAAGCGTGTGAAGCTTACTTGTTTGATGATGCTGAACAACATCTCCAGCAAGCCCAGGCGATTATCCCGAACAAGGCGACCTCCCAAGATCATTTTCGCCTGCAAAGCCTGTTGTCGGAAGCTTTGGGGCGTAAAGGTCAACTACCACTTGCCATGGAACATGCTAAAGCCGCGTTATCGCACAGCGAAGATAGCCTTGAACGTGCTTCAGTCATGCGAATGATGGGGGTATATCGATCCTTTAGCGGAGACCAGCGTGAGGGTCGAAAATGGTTCGACAGCGCGATTAAGGCATTGGGAGTACCGAGAGTTCAAAACCGGATACTGCAAGTACTTTCTATTAATGTAAACATATTTGGTTACCACTTCATACCTCGCCCCATCCTGCGACTCCTGACTCGACCTTGGGTATCGTCGCAATCCAAGAATTTCGCCAGCGAGATTCTCTATGACCTGTCTCATTCGATAGCATGTGATGACCTCATTGGGTATACCGACGTTTGCACCTATAACGTGCGTTTGGCAAAATGTGGTGACAATGACGCCGCGCGAGCACTCGCGTACGCAAAGTACGGTTTGAATCTTGGGTTCAGCGGAGTAAACGCACGTTTTGGAATTGCGTCCAAGAAAACCAGGACCTTATCTATCAGATATGGCGAACTGGGAATTGAGCATGCTCGCCGCACGAATCGCTTGGACGTGATCGCATCGGCGCAAACCTCCTACGCGTTTTGCCTCCACTGCGCAGGTCAATTAAAAGCAGCAGAGCAAGAATTGCTAGAAGCTGAAGTAGTTCTGCGTCGCTGTCGGGACTTACATACCTCGTATGCCTATCATTATCTCAGACATCTTTACGAGGTATTGTCGAAAGTTGTGTTCTTGAAAGATTGAAAAAGGTGGCGCATCCTGTTGGAACTTGAACCCTCCAACGGCCCGAAGTGGGCAAAGGAATACGCCATGACTAAGAGTAAAACAGACCGAGCCGACGTGCCAGTGGACCAACCCGTCGATCCCGAAGTGATTTCCTTTCGGGCCCAGTTCGACCAGCGCAGCCCCCTGGATGAGATCGTCAAAGAAGGTGCCCGACGTATGCTGCAGACCGCGATCGATGCCGAAGTCGAGGCATTCATCACCATGCACGCCGATCGTACCGACGCGCAGGGCAGACGCTTCGTCGTCAAGAATGGAAGCCTCCCCCAACGAGAAATCCTCACCGGTGCCGGGGCCATCCCCGTCACGCAGGGGCGAGTTCGCGACAACGATCCCGATCCAATTAACCGCGTCGCGTTCTCCCCGAGCGTCTTGCCGAGCTACCTACGAAAAACCAAGGCGATCGAAGAGCTGATCCCGTGGCTGTACCTCAAAGGAATCTCAACCGGTGATTTTGGCGAAGCTTTGCAGGCGCTCGTTGGCGAGCGTGCGGCTGGCTTGAGTCCCAACGTGGTCTGCCGGCTGAAAGAGCAATGGTGCAGCGAGTACGACGACTGGAGCAAGCGGGATCTGTCGGGCAAGCAGTACGTTTACGTCTGGGCCGATGGCATTCACGCCAAGGTGCGACTGGAGGACGATGCCAACAAAAAGCAGTGTTTGCTAGTGCTGATGGGGGCAACGAACGACGGCCAGAAAGAGTTGATCGCGGTACTCGACGGCTATCGCGAAAGCGAGCAGAGCTGGAGCGAGTTGCTGGTCGACCTAAAGCAACGCGGCTTGCAGCTGTCACCGAAGGTTGCCGTTGGCGACGGTGCTCTGGGCTTCTGGGCGGCGATCCGCAAAGTGTTCCCCGAGACTCGTGAGCAACGCTGCTGGGTTCACAAGACTGCCAACGTACTGAACAAGATGCCCAAAAGCGTTCAGCCCAAAGCGAAAGCCGACCTTCACGAAATCTGGCAGGCTGAAACAAAGGATGATGCGAATAAAGCGTTTGGCAATTTCATGGAAAAGTATGGTTCGAAGTACGCTCCGGCATGCGAGTGCCTCAAGAGGGACCGCGACGTGCTGTTGACGTTCTACGACTTTCCGGCCGAACACTGGAGTCACCTGCGGACAACCAACCCCATCGAATCGACGTTCGCAACCATTCGGCTTCGTCACCGAAAGACCAAAGGCTGCGGTACCAGGCGAGCAAGCCTGGCGATGATGTTCAAACTCGCTCAGTCGGCTTCACGGAAATGGAGACGACTCAACTGCCACGAAAAGATCACCCTCGTCATCGAAGGACGTTCCTTCAAAGACGGAATCATCCAGGAGGAAATCGCTGCCTGATTCAAATTCTCAAAACACAACAATTGACAATATCTCCATCTTTACTCAGTCACCGGCGATACGGCAAAAATAATCCGGAATGGCGAGCTAGAACTTGAAGTGGCAGCCTCGTCGAATGACCGGGAATTAATGGGCTGGGCAAACTACGGCCTAACCCATGGTCACGCGATGGCGGGTGATTTCGCTGCCGCCCATCACGCCGCGAACGAATCGATACGCCTGCTGAAGGAGAATGGCTCAAACTTTGTCGCTATCTCTCTCATGGAAGCAGGCTTCGTCTATCTGCAGCAGTCTCAATATCAAGAAGCAGTTGAAGCGTTCCGAAACAGCTTTCAGTCGATGCGGAAAAACTGGTTCTTCTTTGAAATCTGCATGCCACTGTTTCCGCGGATGGTGGAAGCCGCCTTGGGGCCGAGTTGGGCGCGGCTCGACGGAAACCAGGGTGGCGACTTAAAGCTCGCCAAAAGGTACCTTTTCGGCACTAAGTTCTTTCGGAATTCTTATCCCAACGTTCGACCCCATGCGTACCGTGCCGAAGGACGCTACCTGTTCGCCACCGGCCGCATTGAGAAGGCACGTCGGGTATTCGCGCGTGCACTCGATGAAGCAGAAGAGCTCGGTGCCAAGTACGAAAAAGCGAGGACGCTAATTGATCAAGGGATTGCCTTTCCCGACTTGGCCGCCAGCAAGCAACGGGGACTCGAATTGCTGGAAGAACTGGGTGCCGTGATGCCGGAGGCGGAGTTGAGCGAACGTTAGTGCGGGAGAATTGCGATTTGGGCAGCTACTTGTCGATTAGGCAATTAACCGCTGGAGATGGCTTCCACGAACGCTCTCGGCTGTTCCAACGGGGGCATGTGGCCAGCTTGCGGGATCACCACCAATTTGCCTTGCCGAGCCGAATTGATGCTAGCGCCGAGCACCTGCGGTGGGGTCAATTGATCGTCTGCACCGACGATGCCCAACACGGGGCAAGTGAGTGACTTGAGCAACTCGCTATGCTCCCGGCGATGGGCCATCGCTTCTTGGGCCACCGCCACCGAAAGCGGCTCCGCTTGTAAGATCCAGCTTTCCAACTGCTGAGGAATCTCCGCTTGCAACTCAAACGTTGCCGGTGCCAGCAATTTTGGCAACATCCCGGCGACTAACTCTTGCAAACCTGCCGTGAGCTGTTCGCCCGTTGCCGCTCGCATCCGCTGGGCCATCTGCAATCGCTGCTGACGAGCCGGCTCGGTGTCCGCGGTCGCCTTGGTGTCACAGAGAATTAAACGCTGCAGTCGCCCAGGAAAGAGCGCCGCAAACTCCAATGCGACATAACCGCCCATCGACAATCCACATAGCTGAATCTCACCACTCACCCTCGCATTATTCAACAGGCTATCAAGATGACGAGCCCAGTGTGGGATGCTGTTTTCCGACAACAACGGTGTGCCGCCGAAACCGGGAAAGTCAGGTAGTAACAAGTCGTAGTCGCACGCCAACTCCTTTTCAACAGACTGCCACATGCGGCTGTCGAAAGGAAAACCATGCAGCAAGACAAGCGTTGATTTAGGCATACAACTCTTTGATGATTTTGCCGGAAGCGATTGGGTGGGGCCGCTGCTCCCGATCTAAGAGGGCGATATCAGTCGGCAATCCGAGTGCGTGCAAGATGGTCGTTGCGTAGTCTTGCGGGGTGACTGGGTCGGAGCTGGGATAGGCGGCGTGGCGATCGCTGGCTCCATGCACGTAACCGCCACGGATGCCCCCACCGGCCAGAATGCCGCTGTAACAGGCTGGCCAATGCTCGCGTCCCGCGTTGGCGGGAGAAATTTTTGGTGTCCTGCCAAATTCCCCCACCCAGGCCACAATGGTCTCCTCGAGCATACCGCGTTCCTCAAGGTCTTCCAGCAGGGCGGAAAGCGCTTGATCAGCGGGCGGGATAAGATCATTCTTCAAACGGTTGAAATTATTCCCGTGGGTATCCCAAAAGTTCTGCCCATCATTATGCCAATTGATGGAAACCAACGGTACGCCATGCTCGACCAAGCGCCGCGCCATCAGCACGCACTGGCCGTGGATGTTACGTCCATAACGATCTCGTGTTGCTTGGCTCTCGCGGGAGACATCAAAAGCCGACTGGACTGACTGCGAACCCAACATTTTAATCGCTTGTTGCTGGTGATCGTGAAAGCGGTTGGTAGCCTCGGCTTGCTCCAATCGCTTTCGTTGCGAACCCAGCATACGCAGTAATTCCACCCGGGACTCCAACCTGGCCGCATCGATATCAGCGGGGAGCGTAAGCCCACGAGGACTCCAATCGGGATGATTGGGGTCACCCGTCATCAACATGCCATCATAGGCGGGCCCCAACCAACCACCGTGTTGTCCCGGAGCTTCGCCGCCGGGAGCCGCCGGGTGGAGCGCTTTCCAGGGTAAAGTTACGAACGAGGGAACTCCGTTGGTTGCCGGCCGCAGCTTCGATACCAACGCACCAAGGTGGGGTGAATCTTTTGAACTGGGAGGCGTCGCGTCGCTCTTAATCACCGGTGCGAGTTGGCCCGTCAAAGTCGCGTGGCCGCTGGAAAGATGCGCCGGGTCATCATGAGTGAGCGAGCGAATAATGGAAATCTTATCGGTCAGTTTGGCCAACCGCTGGAAATGCTCTGAGATTTGCATGCCGGGGACTTTTGTCGAGATCGGCTTAAACTCCCCGCGAATTTCCGCTGGCGCATCAGGTTTGAGGTCAAATGTTTCCAGCTGGCTGGGGCCGCCCCACATGAACAAGAAAATGCAAGCTTTGGCACGCGGCGGGGGTGCGTTCGCTCCGGCCTGAGCTTGTGCCGCCGCTAGCCGGGCACTTAAATCACCAATGCCGAGCCCCAGGGATGACAAGACACCGGCTTGCAAGACATGCCGCCGGGAGAGTCGCAAGCTGCGTCGAAAATCGTCGCAGGCGTTATGATGCCGCGCGCGTCGCGATGCTTTGATGGTCATGAGTGGCAGGTGGGGCAGGTAGGCGGGAGTGCTCGCGGGGGCGAGCGATCTTAATCGACTTGTCTCTCAATCCGATTGTTTGGCCGGGCTAGCCGGTTCTGGCACGATGGAAAGTCCGTCGCTGGCTCGCAACTCAACGCGATAACTGCGACCCTTTTCGACTTTCATCGATAATGCTTCTCCGTGGGCCGCGCGAATGCCTTTTTCTTGGGCTAAAGATTGGTCGTTGGCAAAGGTCCAAAAATCGTCCCAGATCTCCTGCTCGAACTCAGTCGGCTCGCCGCCACGCGCGTAAGCTTGCGGCATGGCGCCGACTTCGTCAATCAAAAAACCTTCGGAGGGAGATTGAAACTCACCGAAAATACGGCGGAACAGGGCCAGCGAAGTGCCACGCTGTAGGTCGGCCTGTTCGACGTAAGCATCGTCAAATTTGACAACCCAGTTATCCAGGTAGACAACATCGCCCTCGATCTCAAAGCGTTTGGGTGGGCCGATGGGATTGCCTTCCGGCGACAGCTCCGTGAACTCCAAGGTTGTTAACAGACGTTCGGTTTGCTCGTCGACTTGCTGCTCAACGACGGTGAGCTGGGCCAAACGCTGGTCCATCTTGAGCAATTTCATGGCCGCTTCCAAGCGATCGACTTGCCGCTGTTTTTCAACCAAATCGCTACGAAGATCGACAATCGTCTCCTCAGCGGCAACTAACTTATCCTGCGTCGCCGCGAACTGCTCGCGAGCGTCGGCCAGTTCACGATCGGCAGCCGAGATGCGGTCGTAAATCAGGTAACTGGTCACGGCCAACACCAAGCAGATCGCCAAGGCCAAGATGGTGCGGATACTACTGTTAACCGTCGAGATCGTATCGTTGACGCGTCCCACGATGAGCTGGCCTCAAGATTGCGGGGGAAAACTCTATTGTAGCAGTTCCTTGACGGCCCCCACCAGATCGGGTTGACGCATCAATGACTCACCTACCAGCATGGCCTGGACACCCGCCTCCGCCAACCGCTGAACATCCTGATTGCTGCGGATACCACTTTCGGCCACCAACACCCGTTCAGCTGGAATCTCTGACCGCAGGGCAATGGTGTGATGGAGATCCGTTTTGAACGTGCGTAAATCGCGGTTGTTGACACCGATAAGGGGACAGTTTGTTGCCAACACGGCAGGTAGATTTTCACGATCGTAAAGTTCGATCAGAGTGTGCATGCCCAAGTCAGTAGCAGCCTGATAGAGGTCCAGCAGTTGGCTGCCGTCAAGACACTCGGCGATCAGCAGTACGCAATCGGCACCAGCCACCCGGGCTTCCACCAATTGATAGGGATCGATGATGAAGTCTTTTCTCAGCAGGGGCAATTCGCAAATCGCCCGCACACTTCGCAAGTACTCAAGTTTGCCCTGAAAGTAATGCGTATCAGTTAACACACTGAGGCAAGCCGCGCCGCCATCTCGATACGCTTGGGCGATGAGCACGGGATCGAAATCGGGACGAATCAAGCCGGCCGAAGGGCTGGCCCGCTTAATTTCCGCGATCAACCGCACGGTGCCCACGTCACTGCGGAGTGCCCCGGTAAAGTCTCGCACCGGAGGCGAGTGCGGTAGTTGTTGCTCGAGTTCGACCAGCGGGCGAAGGCGTTTTGCTTCGGCAATTTCTTCGCGCTTCGTCGCCAGGATGTTAGCTAGGATCGTCGTCATCAGTGTTTAAAGTGACGTCGTCCGGTGAGGATCATCGGAATCCGATGGGCGTTACAGGCATCAATCACCTCGGTGTCGCGACGCGAGCCGCCGGGCTGAATGATGGCGACGACTCCCGCCTCGGCGGCCGCTTCGATGCTATCGGGGAAGGGAAAAAAGGCATCGGAAGCCAGCACGCTGCCGGTGCTGCGATCGCCCGCTTTTTCAATCGCAATCTCGACGCTGTCCACGCGACTCATCTGGCCGGCACCGACACCGATCAGGGCACAATCCTTGCCCAACACGATGGCGTTACTCTTCACGTGCCGCACCATCTCCCATGCGAAGGCGACGTCATCCCAGAGCGCGTCGGCAACTTCGGCTTGCGTGACCGTCTTCCACTGCAACGGCGCCGCGGGCAAACGGTCAGCTTCTTGCACTAACATGCCGCCGCTGATGAAGCGTCGATTGAGTGCCGCAGGCTGTTCATCCAGCCGTCCGACTTGCATCAACCGCACGTTTTCTCGCCAGCGTGGTTTGGTTGTCAGCAAGCCGACTGCGCTGGCTTCGAAATCAGGGGCGACGATCGCTTCGACAAAGAGCCCAGGTTGGCACAGCATCTCGGCGGTTGCCAAGTCGACCGTGCGGTTAAAACCCAAAACAGAGCCAAAGGCGCTCAGCGGATCTCCATCCATCGCTTTTTGACAAGCGCGTGCCAGCCGTTCGGCCGTGGCAGCACCGCAGGGATTGTTGTGCTTTACCACCGAGGCTGCCGGCTCCGAAAAGCCGCGCACGATCGCCAAAGCAGCATCGAGATCGAGTAGGTTATTGTAGGACAGCTCTTT
Organism: Kothea flammea; assembly: GCF_052161645.1. Taxonomy (GTDB): domain Bacteria; phylum Planctomycetota; class Planctomycetia; order Pirellulales; family Pirellulaceae; genus Laterigemmans. The sequence goes on along the minus strand of NZ_CP197414.1, from coordinate 3,116,642 downwards.
GCCGCTGATCTGACGCGCGCTAACTAAGTTCGCGGTCCGCTCGTTTGGATCGGCGTAAACAGCAGCCTTCTGATGGGGGTTTTCGCCGTAGCGGAGCAGCGATTTGCGACGCAGTGAGAGGTGAGTCGTGGCGGGGAATTCAGAAACCATCGTTTCGCCCCGCAAATAGTTGGCGATCGCCCGGTCGTAGTTGGCGGTATGCTCAAAAGCATCGCAAGCCAGTTGGGCCCGGAGTTCGTGGGTGGTGCCGCCGTCGCTTTCCACCTGCTGTAAAATCTCGCTGTACTGGGCGGGGCTGGTCGCAACCGCGACATCGGCGTGGTTTTTGGCCGCCGCGCGGACCAAGCTGGGGCCACCGATGTCGATCTGCTCAATGGCTGCCGACATCTCCACTCCGGGCCGCGACACCGTGGCGGCAAAGGGGTAGAGATTAACGACCACCAAGTCAATCATCTCAATCCCATAATCGTCAGCTACTTGAACGTCATCCGACAGTTCACGGCGAGCCAAGATGCCGCCGAAAATCTTGGGATGCAAGGTCTTCAATCGACCGCCCATCATTTCCGGAAAACCGGTGTAATCGGAAACTTCCTCGACGGGTATATCCGCTCCCCGCAAACTCTCGGCGGTGCCCCCGGTGCTGAGGATGCGGACGCCCGCACGGTGCAGGCCGAGTGCAAAATCGGTCAAACCGAGCTTGTCACTGACGCTGATCAGAGCCGTACGTATGGGAACAAGATCACTCACAGGGTTTACTTCCGTTGTTGTTTAGCCGCTTTTTCGGTGGCGGCTATGATGAGAACGACTCCGTACGCGGCAGAGGTTTGTGTGTACGACATCCCCGCCACAGGGTCAACCGGGCGTGCTCCACGGATTGGGAACTTCGCCCCTTAAATGCCGATAGGCTGGGCAACGATTAACCGCCGAAGGGATTATCACCACCGAAGGGATTGCCCGCATCGTTGCCGGTGCCAAACGGATTTCCGCCACCGTTATCGCCCCCGAAGGCCCCACCACCGGCATCATCACCAAAACCGAAGGGATTGCTCGGAGCCGGTGCGTCTGGTTGGGGAGTAGCTTCGCTTTCTGCACCTTCTTCGGATGTCAATTGCTTGACTTCGTAGATGGTCGGCAGTTCCGCCGCGAGCGGACGCAGGCACTGAATCATACCCGAGTTGGTCAACAGGTACAGGCGGTCGGTCCACGGATTATGGATCGAATCAGCAATAGTCGTGGCCGGAAGTTGAGCGATCACATTACCCGACCTGGAGTCAATCGCGGCCAAATTTGCCGAGAAAGTACGGACCAATACTTTGTCACTGGTGCCCCCTAAAACTTTTTGAACTCGCCCCACAGCACTCGGCCAAGCGTACTCGCCATTGCTGGCTTTGAGCCCATAAAGCTGTCCGTAAACAGTGCGAACGTACAGTTGATCAGCGATCACCGCGGGGGACTGATACACGGGGCCACCCAAACTTTGCCGCCACAGGATGCGTCCGTCGCGAGCTGGGGAGATTCCGTAAACTTGCCCTTTCTCGGTAGCAGCGTAGAAATTGCCAGAGGGTCCCGAGCCAACTTTGGACGACACCAGTCCGCTAGCTGGAAAACGAAAGGACAACTGGGCACGCCCAGAGCCATCGAGAGCAAACAAATATCCGGCGTCGGTGGGCCACATCGTGCGGGCAATGGCTTGCGACGTCACCGGACCAGCCATCGGCAAACCGGCGACGCGAGCCACAAAAGCCTCGCGGTCAAAGTCCTTGACATCATAACCCTCGATCCGTCCGCCCGTGCAAACGCACATGATATAGTCACCGACGATCGCCGGACCATGCAGTGGCACCGCTTTGAGGTGCTTTTGGACGACCAATTTACCAGTGCTCGTTTCCAGCACGTACAGTTGGTCGGCATTCACAAAAGTCACAAAGTGGTGACTGACCGCCATGGGAAGGCAAGGAATCCGCGGATCACCGTAACGCTGCAACCAAATGATTCGACCATCTTCCGCGTCACGGCACTCGATCGTCCCATCGGCTCCCAAGGCAAACAAAAGTACTTGCGGCACTTCTTTCAATTGAACCGACGCCGAGATACCACGTCGCTTGAGCTTGTAAACTTCAAGGTTGGCTAACCGCTGGGCTTCTTCGATGCCGATCGGAATACCAAACCGATTCACGCGGTCGCCACTGATTCGCAACAACACGCGACCGTCAGCCAACACTTCGGCAAAGGTCTTTTTCTCTTCGTAATCGACGAAAATTTCCGCGTCGACGAGACCGTTCAAGCCACCCGATATCGATAGCTGGCGGTGCCAAGCATCCACCATGCCAATCTGCGCCGCTTCACTGGGGGTCAGCGTCTCGTGACCTCGCCCATGAGCGACCGAGGACCAGCCCAAGTTCAACACAGAGACGGCCAATACGGCAATGCTTAGCGTCCAGACGCGCCCTGACCCGGAGGCCATTGCCACTGAGCCCAGTTGAATCGCGGTGTTCCATTGCTGACGCGGCATGCGTATCCTCGAAAACAAAATGAGATGAGAAGCCAATCCAACAGACACAAGTTGAAAATCGCAGCAAAGGGCAGTAACTGCCAAACCGATTGACGATTTGCAAATTGACGCTGAGTGCGAGCGGTACGTGAATACCCAGTCCACCCCATTGTAACCCAAAAAACTCTTTTTTCTCGCCCCTTCTCCGCGAAAAGCTCCGAAAAAACTGTTTTTTTGCACACCAAAACAGCCCCGCGGACCTAAGCCCACTCGCAGTTTTTCCAACCCGCACTCCGCACCAGCTAGGCCGACCGCTTCAGAGCAAGTCGCCTCAAAGCAAGTCGCCTCAAAGCAAGTCGCCTCAAAGCAAGTCGCCTCAAAGCAAGTCGCCATTGAGCAAGTCGTTCAACTGACGAGTCCTTTGGTGACGGTCATAAAGACATCCTCCAAGGTGGGATCCTTGTCGTTGAAACTCCGCACCCTCACCCCTTCGGCAACCATTAACTCCAGGAGTTGGGCCAGCCCCTCGTCATCCGTCTCCAATTCGGCCACCACCCGTCCCCGATCGACATCCAGGGAACGCAGGCTATCTTGACTGCGGAGGATCGAAAGGCCAGCGTCCTCACCCGAGAAGAAGCTGATTTCAACGATTCGATTTCGACGTATCTGCCGATAGACCTCGTCGATGGAACCGTGCATCAACAATTTCCCGCGCTCGATAATCCCGATTGAAGTGCAACAATCGGCCAGTTCCGTCAAGATATGACTGCTGATTAAAATTGTCTTGCCCATGCGGCGCAGCTCTTTCAGCAACGCCTTGACCTCCACGCGGGCGCGAGGGTCCAAACCGCTGGCCGGTTCGTCCAAGATCAACACGGGCGGATCATGCACCAACGTTTTCGCCAAGCAGAGCCGCTGCTTCATGCCCCGTGATAATCCATTGACATAGTCATTGCGTTTATGACTAAGGTCCAATAGCTCCAACACTTCGCGAATGATTTGCTTGCGCTTATCTCGAGTAATCCGATAAGCGACCGCGAAAAAGTCCAGAAACTCCCAAACTCGCATGCCGTCGTAAACGCCAAAGTTATCAGGCATATAACCAACCGCTTGGCGAACAGACAGCGGGTCATTGGTCACATTATGACCCGCCACTTCACCATACCCACGGGTCGGTTTCAACAACGTGGCCAAGTAACGTATGGAGGTGCTTTTTCCAGCGCCATTGGGACCAATGAAGCCGAACATCTCGCCTTCCTCAATCTTTAAATCCAAGCAATCGACGGCGGTAAAATCACCATAGTCCTTGCCAAATCCATGCAGCTCAATCATTCAATTTCACCCAGTGGGACGTCAAGTAACTCAAAGTCGTCGAGCTCGGCTTCCTTAATATCAGTTCTCAAATTGAGGTCGGCCTGCGGTGCAGGCAAATCGGCGTGGGTTAAATGGGCCACGCAAACCGTCTGCGATTGCGATTGAGAAACCGCCGGGGCGATCTCCAAGCCCGCGGGCTGCTCTTCGATCCTGCCCACCAGCCGCGCCTGACCGGGCAGCAAATCACCACCAGCCGATAAAGGTCCCAACATTCGCTCGACGGTCAGTGGCAACGCTTCAAGATACTCGCCGGGGCCCATTTTGAGCCGAAATTTATAGCTCCCACCCGCTTCCACCAGGCCCACAAAATCATGCCGCAATTGACCATCCATGCCGCGCATGACCAACATGCCGTCATAGAGCGTTAACTTCGTCTCATTGACCAATTGCCCCGTGGTCGGATCGTTGACCGCGTCAAGGCTCCAACTTAGGCTGCCGCCTAAATCCAGCAACTGCTCGGCGTGAATCGCAGACGTTTGATTGGAGGGGATCTGTATCCCGCTGAGTGAAACCCCCTCACCAAAGCTTTGCGAAAACTGACAATCAATCGTTCCCTGGCTTGGCGCTCCAACTGGCACCGCAACCGCCTCGCGAATACTAAAATTAAAGTCGTAACGAGTGCTAAGCGAGTTATATAACGCCAAATAACGAGTGAGGTGCCCACGCTGATAACCGGGTTGGATTTCTAACAAATTAATCTCAGTGCGACTGCGGGCAAAACCAATATCGAGCTGGGCGGAGCGGGCGATCCAAGCAGCCCCCCCCAATCCGATCAACGGGACGGCAACCCAAGCCCACTCCAGTTTGCCGAATAACGCAAACACCAAATAATTCAGCGGTATGAGAATGATCAAATATACCAATAGGGCTTTGGCAACAAAGCCGCTGCTGGGGATCGTGATACCGGCTTGTTCCCGCAACAGCGTGGAGGCCAAGCTGGCAAGCTCGCTGTCATCTGACCAACCGGCAACACTCCGCCCAGGGGTATAAGGAGTGCTCATATCTTGCCAACTTTGCTGTGGCGATGCCGTCGCGGCTGGTACAGTCGCAGGTGATACAGTCGCCGCCCCCCCAGCGTCTCCCAACACACCGTCACGCGAAAAGATGCGCACTCTTGTGTTCAGCCGAGCATCGCGTTCGCGACCCACGAGCCCCTCGCCGAAATGCCGCAATTCCAAAGCACCGTTGACAGCTTTGTATTGACGAGGCGGCCGCCGCAACAGCACCCCATTGAAGAAACTTTGCGACGAATTCCATTTCGCCATCCAGCCGGCCGTCAAATCAAACCGGCTGAAACAGACCCGGCCGCGCCCCAGGGAACGCTCAAAAATGAGATCGTCAGTTCCCTCAATGGCCCAAGCATCAGTCGCCAGCACACCGTCGACGCTGACCCGCTCCGCACCATTGGTAAGCAGCCCAACGACGGTGCCCCGCGTGGGATCCGTCGGCACACTCCAGTGCTCGACTAAGTCGACCAAAGGCTGCGCCTCTAAGCCCACGCTGCGGACTTGGGTCAACGGCAACAAGTCGGCAAATTCAGAACCAGCCAAAGCCTGTGCGCACGCAGGGCCGTTGACAATAATCTGCCCGCCCCAGTGCAACCAATCGCGCAACGCCTGACGCTGATCGAAGGTCAACTGCTCAGGCCGCAGATCGTCCCACAGCACGTAAGCGGTCGAAGTCCACTCAAAGAATGTATCCGGTAACGGCAACGAACCGTCACCCCGCGGGAACATCAGCCGGTAAAACGTTTCCCCAGAGACACCGAGCTCCGCTTGCGGAGGGCGAATCCAATCATGGATCTGGATGGCAGAAAATTGCTCGGGACGTCCAGTTAGCACCACGAAAAAATATTCATGAGGCCGCATGCTCATGAATCCTCGGTTACTGCCGTCGACAGGCAGATTAAGATTGCTGGCAATAAACCGCGTGTTAACATCTTGGCGACTCATCGTTGCTGACGAATCGGCCACGGGAACCAAGGTGCGGATCTCTAACTTCTTGCTCTGCCCCTTCGGCAGCACGGCAGGCCGGATCGCTCGCGGGCTGACACTCCGACTGCTCTCGGCAGCACCACCCCCACTGCTGAGAGGTGTCACGACGGCTTCGAAGGTCCCTCGATAGTCGTCGGTGTTGGCTTGCCAAGTCTGACTAATCGTCGTCCAGTGTCCTGGTTTGACGAACTCCTGATCAGTGGGTGAGCCTCCCGGGAAAGACCCCAAGTCTTTGGCCGTGACTTCTTTTTGCGATACTTCCCCCTCGGGAGTCTGTTCACGACACCCCTGGCAACCAATCACAAGCGGGGAGAGACAGATCAGCAGGACCAATTCGACACGAACCCGATGAGACCGTCTGTTCGTGGAGCGGTTGGTGGGAATCGTAGTCAACTTTGCCTCGCATCCACAAACGTCGAGAGCCCAGCAGAAAACAACTCCCACCGCGGCCAAGAGAAAGATTGTGGCCGCGCGGAGGGCTGGATGCTACCAGCCCATGACCATATTCGACTCAATTACTTTTCGCGCCCGTTCCAAATCCGAGCCTGTCTCGTGCATGTACAGGCGAATAGCGTGGATTTTGTCACCCGACGACTTGGAGAGACATTCGCGAGCGATACTGCAAGGATCCAGCCAAGTAGAGGTTAAACCAAGCGCGCCTTTGGAAATGACCCAAGTATCACGAGGACGCTTGGTCATGCGAATGACTTCGTCCGATGGGAACGCATCGGTAACCACTTGGCGGGCCGACTCTTCGCTGTCGGCCCACGTAATGAGAATGTGTCCTGACGTTTCGATCTCGAACAACGGCATGGGAATCTACGCTCGGCGAGTAACCCGGCATGGCGGCATCTGATGTACCTCAACTAAGCTACAGTCTTACCAAACAGCCCGAATTCAGCAACTCGCAACTCGGACAAAATTTAGCCGCGCGTCGCAATCACCCGTAAAAAACGGCTTGATCGTCAAAACCAAATCAGCGAGGACTGGTTCCGCGAAGGCAGAGAAAGCCAAACAGCACCCCGCAAGCGGAGATAATCATCCACTGTGTGACGTCCATCGAGTTAAAGTACCGCATCAATTCAGCGGTCGCATCGCCCCACCACTGTCGCAGAGAAAAAGCCAGTAAATTAGCGTTCTGCATAGCGTAAACCCTTGCTGGATGAGCAGGTCCGTACCGCGATCGGCTCGAGTCGTCGAAGAAATTGTCCTCTGGAACCTAGCTCAAAGCAGAAACACGGGTTGACGGAATGTGGCAGATTTGTTGTATTTTGCTCCTCGGGCAAGCCGAAGAAATGGTTTCCGAAAGGCACTTGCGGGATGCTTTCCGGAAGCTATAATTCGACGCTCGCAAGGTAAAGTTGTTCGATTAAACTCAGCGGCTTGCCGATAGTTGAAAAGGTCAGTTCGCTGATTCCTGAAGGCGCTGTAGCTCAATTGGTTAGAGTACTGGACTGTCGATCCAGTGGTTGCGGGTTCGAGCCCCGTCAGCGTCGCTTCTTTAAAAACCGTCACACCCCAGTGACGGTTTTTTTATGTCCCGGCCCCACCGCTCGCCAGTCTCTCGGCTCGCAAGCTGCTCTCTGGTTGGTCAAATGCTTGCCTCGCTGACATCCCATTCGGTTCAGATTACCGAACCCTACTGCGCTGCAGCGAACAGGAAATCGGCAATGGCCATTGTATTTCAGCCCGTGCCCCCACCCGGTATCGGATACCCAGCGGACCATCGCAGGCCAATTGATTGCAGCGACAAGGCTACACCGATATCTGAGGTGTCCCAGGTAGTCATGATTGGTTGGATTTCGAGCCAAGCAAACCGTACGACTTCAAGCTTTGCAACCCTCCCTTTTGCCGCGCGGGAACTGCGGATCGTCAAAGCTTCATTGATCGCTTGATCAGGCGAAGCACGAGGGTTTACCTGGCGGGGACGAAACGAGCGTGATCGTGACCCATCAAGATTGTGCGGAGAAATAAACAGCCAGCCAGGCGGTTGGTTCAGTTTCTGATGTCCACTCAACCCGATGTCGCTGGTGCGCTTCGATCAAATAGTGATCGCCAACTCCCAACCGCACGGTCGGGCCATTCTCGAAATGTAATAAACCTTCGCCTTTGAGCACGACAACCCACTCGTGCTCGTCACAGTCGTACCAAAAGCCAGGCGGGCTACAGTGGGCCGTGGAAACAATCCGTTCGATGCGAACATGGGCGTTTTCGGCGAGCACCGTTACCAGTTCTGCTGGAATCGACGTGGGCAGGTCGGCGAGGAGATTATTCGTGCTACCAGATTGCATCGTTATCAGGTTCTATCATCGTGTGCCATCGGTTGTGGGAAAATCAGCGGCAGGGAACTCATCTGCTGATAAATCGCGGATCACGCGGCAGGGGTTGCCGACCGCCAAAACCCCTGATGGAATGGCCCGAGTAACGACGCTGCCGGCCCCGATGACGGATTTGTTCCCAATCGAAACTCCCGGGCAAATGATCGCGCCACCACCGACCCAAACGTCGGAGCCAATAGAAATCGGCTTGCCGAATTCATGGGTGCGGCGAAGCTGTGCATTTAAGGGATGGGAGGCAGCGTAAATTTGCACAGCAGGACCAAAGAAGGTAAAGCTACCGACGTGGACCTCACAAACGTCGAGCACAACGCAATTGAAATTGAAGTAAACGCGTTCCCCCAGATAGATGTTACTGCCGTAGTCACAATAGAACGGGGGCTGCAACCAGACAGTCTCACCCCCCTTGGCAAACAGTTGGGTGAGAATGTTTCGCCGTGCGGCTTGGTCGCGCTCGCGGGTGGCGTTGAGGTCTTGACACAGGTCACGTGCCACGGCTCGCGCCTCAACCAGTTCCGCATCCATCGCATCATACGGTTCGCCGGCGATCATGCGTTGCAATTCCGATTTCATAGGCAATAACCATCCAAACGTCTATTTATACTTGGCAAAAAAATTTCTCAAAGGGCTGGTGGCTGTGCCGCAACAAAGGGCTCATCGCCAATGCGCGTCGGCACGGGTGAAGCGGGAGCAAACCAAATTGACTTACCCCCTTCCTCCATAGCTTTCGGCCCAGCGATGTAGGGATTGGCAGCCGTCGCGACAACGCGAACATCAAAAATCTCTTCAACCCCGCTGAGAAATTCAAAATGAGCGAGATGTTGGCCCGTTCGCCAGTCCACAATTGCCACGCCACACTTTAAGTTCTCTCGGTTCTCAGCGATCGGAATTCCATCAAATGTAGAGGTTTCGCGAATTCGAGATAAGCCGATAAAAGCGAAAGGCCCGCAGAAGTCCAAGCCTCTCGTGTATCCCGGCTGCCTACTAACAATTGTTGCTTTCCCTGAATTTGGTTCCAGATTCGTCAATGCTCCCCGACCAGAATCGAGTACCCAGAGCTGTGCCTGATGAACTCGAGGAGAATGTGGCATCGCGAACCCCCTCGCCACAGTTTCGCCAGTCTCGACGTCCAACAGGCAGCCAGTAGTCGCTTTCGAAGAGCGCCAACCGGCAGCAGTATCTGACTCAGCCATGGCGGTGACATACTTCGGTCGATTATCCACCACGGCTAACCCGTTCAAGTGACAGCGATCCTCGGCGGCTAGTTTTGTAATAAAGCTGGGACGCCAGCGAGGCACAAAACTATAAGGCGACTCAAGAGTACAGAGGCATGAAAACCTAGTATTTACTATCCATAATTGATCATTACACCAAGCCAACTCATGGCCATGGATTTCCTCGGTAAAGAAAGCAGTCCTCGTCAAGAAACAAGCATCATGCGACGCATTTGGTCCCCATTGCGCGACAACATCCGGTGTGGAATTCAAATACCAAACCTCAGCCCTCCCACCGATCGCGATCTTATCCTGCTGGACTGCGAGTCCCATCGCCCGCTCAAAATTATGGAAAGACAATTGCAACTCCCCAGCATGTTGCCCGATGACCACGAGTTTGTTTGCCTGATAAGTTGTCACCAACAGGCTGACTCCCGCTTGTTTTAACAACCCAATAAATTCGCTTGAATGTTCGAAACGCACCTCTCGGAGCGAAGCATCCGTTGGCTGCCTATCATTAGCATTCACTATTGGTAATCTCCGAATGTTTGCAAACAAGAACTAGGGGGGCGCTTTGAAACATCACGTACTTGAAAATCGATTTTGCCAGCTTTGTCTTTTTCCTACTAAGGGTCGCCTCGACAGAACATAACCCCGCTACGTGCTTAGCTGCATCACACCCGACAGCAGGCATGCAGTTCGTGGCTAAGTACTTATTTTGCTAAAAACGCTCAAAATTGGTACCGAACTTGCCTTGAAGGAGCGGTAGATTCGATTATAACGATTATCGCGAAGCTTTGTATTTGCCCCGTCCCATTGCCAGCGAGCTCCCACCAATGCTGCCCCACCGTTCCTCACGACGCCAACCTATTTCTCGATCTTTCCCCCGTGCTGGACGGATGAAAATAAGTCGCCGTGGGCTAAGGATAGAGCTATTGGAAAATCGTCAATTATTAGCTGCCTCACCTCAGTTATTACTCAACATTGCCGACGATCCGGGCGGATCCGATCCGGCGAGTTTCTTAGCTTATAACGGAGATACCTATTTCGTCGCGCAGCAAACTGAGCTTTGGAAAACCGATGGAACTACGGGGGGGACGGAACTAGTAAAGGATCTTGCCAACGGCAGTGTGAACGGTGAGATTTTGGGCTTGGATATCGCTAATAATACGATTGCGATTGCGTTCCTCGACCGGGGCCCCACCGTAGCCGCCTCAGATGATCGATCGGAGTTTTGGAAGAGCGACGGGACCACGGGGGGGACGATCATGGTCCATGATTTCGGGGTCGGCTCATCTCCCGAGAGTTTGTACGACTCGACAGCCTTTTCCTATGCCGCAGTTGGCAACACGCTATTCTTTCCGATGGGCAACGCGACCTCCGGGGTTGAATTATGGAAGTCGGAAAACTTCGGCACGCCGACGATGGTGAAGGATATCAACCCCGGCGATGACAGCTCATACCCGGGCGGACTGTACGCCTTCGGCTCGAATGTGCTATTTGCGGCCAACAATGGCGCGAACGGCAAAGAGCTTTGGTCCAGCGATGGTACGACTGCGGGCACGGTATTGGTCAAAGATATTGAACCGGGCCCCGCTGGTTCCTACCCTTCGGCAGGGTACTACCAAGACTTCGCGGAACTGAACGGAAAGATCTACTTTGGCGCACTCGGCAGTGGCAGCGACGGCACTCCATTTAACGCTGACGACACTCCACAATTTTGGAGCAGCGATGGTACGACTGCGGGAACGGTTCTCCTCAAAGACTTTGGGACAGTGCCATTTGGCTATATCACACCCTCGGAAATCGTTCGCTCTGGAAACCTTATCTTTGGCAGCGTTTCCACGGACGAATTTGGGAGTGAGCTTTGGAAAAGCGACGGCACAGCGGCAGGAACCCTGCTGGTTAAAAACATTAACCCCAACACTGATACTCCCGATAACGAGCTCGGGTCGTACCCCAGTAACTTGACCGACGTCAACGGCACCTTGTATTTTTCAGCCAGCGACGGGAGCACTGGATTTGAACTCTGGAAATCGGACGGAACCGAGGCGGGGACGATGCTGGTGAAGGATATCAAGCCTGCTTCGACAGGAGGCAACTATGGCAGTTACCCATATTACATGACTGGTTTCAACGGCGAGGTCTATTTCACTGCCAACGATGGTACTGTTGGGGAAGAACTATGGAAAAGTGATGGTACAAGTGCTGGAACTGTTCTAGTCAGCGACATTAATCAATCTGCCGCTGGCGCGAACGCAAACATTGACGGCCTAGCGGTTGCCAACGGAAGTCTGTTTTTCAGCGCGTCAGATGGCACAGGGAACGAACCTTGGGTCATTAATGCCGGTATTCCGCTGACCGACCTGACGATGCGCCATCCCAACGGAACAATCTATGTTTCCCGCTCAACGGGCAGCAGCTTTACCAATGAGAAATGGACGACTTGGGCCGACGTTGCCTGGAACGATGTGCAAAGTGGCGATTTCACTGGAGATAATCGAGCCGATCTACTCGCTCGCCATCCGAACGGAAGCGTCTATGTTGCCCGCTCCAGCGGCAATAGTTTTAACACGGAAAAATGGTCTACTTGGGCTGACGTCGCTTGGACAGACGTGCTCGCTGGTGACTTTAACGGGGATGGCGTGGACGACGTGGTGACGCGTCATCCGGATGGGCGCATTTACGTTGCCATTGCGGATGGGAACGCCTTTTCCACGTCCAAATGGTCCACTTGGGCAGATGTTGCTTGGGTTGATGTCAAAGTTGGCGATTTTGATGGAGACGGTTTAGATGATTTGACAATGCGACACCCCAATGGTTCGATTTACGTTGCGCGGTCCACCGGTTCCGGCTTTGTTAACGAAAAATGGCTTAGTTCGGGGACGGTAGCTTGGAACGACGTTCAGGCTGCTGACTTTACCGGAGACGGCCGAACCGATCTCGCCCTGCGACATCCAAACGGAACCGTCTATGTCGCTCGTTCCACGGGAACGGGCTTTGTGAATGAAGTTTGGACTGTATGGGCTGACATTGGTTGGCTTGATGTCAAATCCGCTGACTTTAACGGGGATGGAATAGCCGATCTAACGATGCGGCATCCCAACGGAAGTGTTTACGTTGCTCGCTCCAGTGGCACTAATTTTGTGAATGAAAAATGGGCCGTCTGGGCGGATGTTGCCTGGGCCGATATTTCCGCGGGGGATTTTAACGGCGACGGCAGCGATGACCTCTCGATGCGACACCCGAACGGTTCGGTCTACGTATCGAGTTCGACGGGAACAGGTTTCTTCAGTGAGAAATGGACCACTTGGGCCAGCATTGGCTGGTTGGATGTTATCAGTGATAACTTCGTCTCGGGAAGTGCTGCAGCAATTCCTGGTGGGAACGCCGGAGACGGGCTTGGTACTGGCGGCAGCGGAGGTGGATTTTCCAATTTGGGTGGACCAACTGGTGCCATGCTAGCGTTACCCAATGACCGCACTAACGTCTTGAATGCTGGTCAGGCCTCAGAGTTTTCAATCGCGGAGCAACCCTCCAGGAACTCTTATCGTGATCAGTTTTTTAGCCAACTCGCTTACTCTTCCGTGAACAGCGACCAACTCAGTACTGGGCTCACTGACTGCCAACAGTGGATCGACCATCCCAACGACGAAGCGGAGCAGAATCAACCGGCAATCGACAAACTCCTCAGCGATGGCCTACTAGCCGACGATTTTGAGCGACGAGTGGAATAGCCAGCGGGCTTCGAACGCCGATAAGCGCGAATCATCTTGGCGAGATTGCGGTTACCCTACGCTCGAACTAAGCTAAGCCTGGTAATCAAAGTCACACTCCCGAGATGATTCCGGCCGCAGGCAGTATCCGGCACCACGCGAATTGGCGGCTGCCACTGAATGCGGCAGTTACCCCCGCAAGGTATTGTCGAATGCGTGCCGCTGTACTGATGTTCCGAAGTTTTTGTTTTGGTGTCGCACTGGTTGGGGCCGCGTCGGCCCACGGCCAAGACCCACCGGCCAAAATCGCGCTGACTGAACCGCCAGAAAATGACCCCAGCTACGCCCTGCAAGGCGAGTTTGTGGGTCCAATCAAATCGGCCGAGGGCGAGAATCAGTATGTGCCGTTGGCCCTACAGCTGCGCTGCGTTGGTGGTGAAAACTTCGAAGCGGTAACCTTCATGGGCGGGTTACCCGGGCAAGCAAATCATCAGCCGGGACCGACTAAGCTGCTGGGGCGGCGAGCGGGCGATTTCCTGGTCCTCTCCGGTGGCCCCTGGGCAATCATTGTCGAACAAAATGGTTGCCAGATTATTGCCCGCAACGGTGAGCGACTGGGAAGGCTGGAACGCGTCGAGCGCGTCAGCCCCACCTTGGGAGCCGCCTCTCCGGACGGCGCAATCGTGCTCTTCGATGGCAGCGGTACCGAGCAATTCACCAGTGGCGAGATGACTGAAGATGGGTTGCTAACACAAGGCTCCACGCTTAAGCCAATGCTGCAAGACTTTAACTTGCACGTCGAATTTCGCTTGCCTTACATGCCCTTGTCGGCGGGCCAATCCCGGGGAAATAGTGGTATCTATTTAATGAGCCGCTATGAGTGCCAAATTTTGGACTCGTTCGCGCAAGATATAGTTTTCAACGGCTGTGGCGCGTTGTATCGCTTTAAAGCACCAGACATTAACATGTGCTTACCACCATTGGTTTGGCAGACTTATGATGTCCAGTTCACGGCGCCTCGCTGGGCTGCCGATGGTTCCAAATTGCGGGATGCTCATGTGACCTCCTGGCTGAATGGCGTCAAAGTCCACGACAACGTCAGTATTCCCGGACCAACCGGAGCAGGAAAAGCTGAAGAGCCTAATTTGTTGCCCACGTTCTTGCAAAACCATTCCGACCCGGTACGTTTTCGTAACGTTTGGGTTGTCGACCGTGGCTTAATGACAACCAGCGAATTTCCGGTGCTGGAAACCGCTGTCGCACCCGTAACGCCAGAGGATGAGAAAGCAGTGGAGCCAACAGGTGACGCAGGCGTTGAAGCAGAAGCGGAAAGCCCCGCCCCCGCTAATGCGCCCGCCGCTCAGCCCGCGGAACCGACGGCCGTAGAGCCATCGGAAGGCGAAAAGTAGTTGCTTGGTATTCGACCATCCACGTGGATTCATCAGATGGATGCGCACGGCCCGCAGACTGACGGCCCGCAGACTGACGGCCCGCAGACTGATAGCCCCAGCGTTGCTGACACCTTAACGGCCTACCATGAAGCGGGGCACGCCGTCGTCGCCTTGTTGATGGGGCGTCTGGTCCAACGGGTCAGCATTTTGCCCAAGCTGACGCGATTGGGACAGTGTGAATTGAAGAAGGGTTCCAACAAACCGCCAAAGGATTGGCTGGAGTCCGAGGGGCTGATTCTATTGGCGGGGGCGGCCGCCGAAGGTCGAATTTCGGGTCGGTATTGCTGGGCAGGTGCGGCGGCTGATTTACGTCAGGTGCGGGCCCTGATCTGCTCGCGAGCGGCCAGCGTCAAGCAAGCCGAACGGTTGGAAAAACGTTGGCTCGATAAGGTCGAGTCGTTGTTGGATGTGGCTGATACTTGGCTGGCAGTGGAATTGATCGCGGCAGATTTATTGAGCCGAAGAACGATCAGTGGTCGAGCGGCCCGGCATCATTACGAGCAGGCGGTGGCCCGCGTGGCCAAACAGCGGAAGGGTTAACGGCCTCAGGCTTCGCGGCTACCAGCGGGCTTCCATTTGCGCCACGATGCGGTCGGCCAGATCATCGATCGCAGCTTGCACTTCGACTTCGAAGGACTGCCCCGCTTCGGGCACCACCCGCGTTTGTTGGCCAAAAGTTAACGCTAGGTTTCCAGTCGGTAGAAACCGATTCTCCATCAACACCGCACCGTTGCGCCCAACCCAGCTGGCATCGACAGATATCGTCACGTCAAAGGCCCGTAATTCGTCGGTCTCAGTCTCGGTCAAACCTTGTTTTCCAGCGCTGACGAAGCGGCAGGTCAGCACGCTGTCGGCATTCGGATCACCCGTCACAATGTAAGGCGTTCGATCTTGAATGCGGCGGACGATTGCCTCGCTCATCCGCACTCCCAAATCATGCCGAAATGTTTCATTCCGAACGATCGGCACGTGCACCGTGCGAATATCAGGACGAAACATTGCTCGCGGCCCAAACTGGTACCCGGCACAACCAGTCACCAATAATGCGACGAGCAGACAGCCCCAGCTAGCCAGCACTGCCAAGCTTGGTGAATGCGGATATCGGGAGCTGCTAGGTTTATGGAAGGAGCCGACCGCTGAGCCAGCAGCAACGGGCTTGGGCGGCAGGGCACACTCCATTGCAAGTACCTAATTGGGCTAAAGAACTAGCTGGAAACAACTTGTAGTATCACCAAGTTACCGCAACATGCTGCCATCGGCACCGACCAGCGGTTTTTGCGGCTGACCATTCGGAAACAGCTTGGCCAAAAACGCCAAACGTTGCGGCGGTGTGGGTGGCTTTTCCGCGTTACGTTGTAAGTGCTCGCGAGCGTCGCTGGCAAACGGGGTAGTGGGATATTTGTCTAAGATCTGCTGCAGATATTCCTGGGCGCCGCCGTAATATCCTTGCTTCTCTCGATACAACGCTCGGGTCCAAAGTTTTTCAGCCTGCTTGAATACGACGATGTTTTCCGCATTATCAAAAAACTCTTGGTTTTCTGGCTTCGCCAACTCTTGCGGGAACAGTCGTCGCGTCCGCTCAATTAATTTCTCAGCCTCATCGAGCGCCAGCCCGCTATAATTGGGGCCGGCATACATTTCCAACTTGCAACGCACTCCGAATTTATGAGCGTTGAATTGGTGATCGCTATCCGAAAATACGTCACGCAAGTCATTAAACAGTTGATCAGCCTCGAACCAGTTTTCTTGGCGCATGTATTCTACGGCGGTAGCCATGGTTGCGTCATCAGCCAACGTACCGGTGGGGTCGTCGTATCGCAGCTGGTCGAGCACCCGAATCCCGTGCCCACCGGTATCGATCCAGGGACGGCTGGCGTCGGAAAAATTGACGGGGATCACGCTTCCCTCGCGGGCAATCCCGGCGTCAATCCAGTACTTACCGATGGCAAAGACACGCTTGGAAACACTCTCGGAGTGGCGCGAACGAGGATGTTCATTTTGCAACGTTTTATATGCGTTTTCCGCATCCTGTAATTCGTCGGCAAAGAAGTAACTTTCGCCAGCCATGTAGAGGGCGTCTTGCTGCAGGGCGGGGCCGGGAGCAGCCTCGGCAGCTTTGAGGAATCGCTTCGCAGCTTTGACAAACGTGCCCCTGGCATCGTTACGAGGGAGATCCGAGGCTGTGCGAAACAGCTGATCGGCCTCGCGATACAATTGCTTGGCTCGATCTTGATCGAGTTGTTCCTTACCAGTCAGAAAGCGTCCCGTCTTGGCAAACCCGGTTCGCAAGGCTGTCTCGCCCGGCAGGGTTGGGGTGAGCGGATCTCCCGCATTGCTGCTGGGTGACCAACTCTGGCAACCTGCCGCCAAGACCAAAGTGAGAAGCATGCTACAGCGGAGGGCCATCTTCAAATTCCTATTCCGTGGAATGACCTGAATCGATAGCGGGGCAGCTTGCCCGCTTAGGTGTTGGTGGCTGAAATATAAGGTTTCAGCTTCAGCGGTGAGCCGATCAGGTGCGTTAAGTATTGATTCATGACACCACGCATTTCGCCTCGAATTTCGCTGGGCAGCTCGAGCGAACTCGCCTCCCCAGCAGGCTCCGCGATCGCGTCGCGCAGCCACTCGAAAGCCTGGCTGCGCATCATCACAATGCCCCGCGTGGATGGGCGGCAAGCCGCGCAGACCACCCCGCCCGCTTGCCAACCGAACGGAACCCGGCTGTTTCGCACCGATAAATCGGGCAACAGCCCGGCCGATGCCTCTCCACAAACGGCGCAGGAGTCGATCACCGGCAGGTGGCCGATAATGCGAAGCATTTGCAATTCGAATCGCAGTAAGCATGCGTCGACTTCCGTGTCGCCATCAAGTGCTATTAGGGTTTCAGTCGCCAGATCGTACAGAGCGGGCGAGGGATCATGTTGGTCGGTCAGTTCTCGCAGTAGTTCCGCCAAATAATAACCCGCATACAACCGTCGCAGGTCACGTTGGCCAGCGCGAAAACGGCGTTCCAGTTTTGCCTCGGTCAACAGGTCGAGCATGTCGCCCGATTTTTGAATGATCAGTACGCGACAAACTGCCAGCAAGTCAAGTGCGCCTTCAAAAGCACTTTTCGGCCGCCGTGCCCCTTTGGCCACCGCGGAAGTTTTGCCAAAGTCCCGCGTCATCAGCGTCACGATCAAACTGGTTTCACTGAATTCAATGACTCGCAGGACCAACGCCTCAGTTTTCTCACTCGCCATGCTCACCCAACATCGCCAAGTACTCGCTCATCTCCGCTGCGGCGTGATGGTCATTCTGCTGACGAGCCTCTTCGATTCCCTCGCGAAGAAACCCGCGGGCTTCGTTGACGCGATCCAAATCAACCAATTGTTGAGCGGCCATGAAAAAAGCCGGCACGTAGGGAGGAGTGTCACGCGTCAATCCGGCCAGCCCTTGCAAGCTCTCCTCATGGGCACCCATTTTGCCCTGTTCCATCGCCAGACTGTAGCGGAGAAAGGTGTCGCTCGGATCGTCCACCAACATCGCTTGAATCTGTTCCATTCGCTTGTTCATGTATCTCTTTCTCGTTCAAAAATTGCTAGCGATTTATGAATAATCGGCGCAAGCCAATTAATCGCATGAATTGTTTCAATTTACCCAGCCGGAACTTCCGATACTCTCGATCGTAGCATAGTGTTCACACAAAACGAGGCCAGCGATGAACGCGGTCAGATTCGGACTGTTAATCTTAATTTCCACGGCAGTTTCGCTGCCTCTCCCCGTCTGTGCCCAACGGTCCAGCTCGCCTAATGCGGCTCGGCAGCAAGCAGCTCGGCAACAGCATGGTGACGAGGTTACCCGGGCAGTTGCCCGCGGACCAGCCGACAGTGAGCGATCCGCGGGGCAGATTCGACAAGTCGTCGATAATTCGCCGGGACGTGGAATTTTAGGCAGGATATTCAATTCCGGGCCAAGCTCAAGTCGAACGCGACCTGCCAAAAAAGATGACGGTCGCCGAGTCATCGAAGCGGTCGGTCCCAGCGAGCCAGCCGACTGGACCGGCGTTCCCTATCATAGTCCCAGCCCGGCCACCGCGGCCCGCGATGCCAGCCCACTGAATGACCCCGGCAGTGGTTCCGCGAGAGTCACTCAGCGTCCACCAGTCACTCGGCGCACACCAGTAACACAGCGTTCGACGGCGCCACCGACCGCCTCGCCAATTCCAGTCCCCCGCTCGCAAGCCGAAGCGAGGGCCAGCCGCAGGACAGCGCCGGGAACCAGCGAGGTACCGACAGCGCGCCCAGTTAGCGAACTGAACACGTCAACGTTCCAACCGCTCAGCGAAACCGAAAGCAGCCGGCGCAGTCGTCGACGCAGCGTCGAGCCGCTCGATATCGACATCGACAACATGCCAGCTCTCGACGGCGCAGACAATATGTATGGAGAGGCATCCAGCTCACGTCGCCCACGCGAAGCAAACATTGCGACAGCCACTCCCGAACCGAGTGTCACGCGGCGTTCCCTCCCGCCCACTTCCGGCCAACTTCCTCCCGCAGAATCTAAACGGGAAATAGCTCAGCAGGCGCCAGCTCAGCAACCAGCCGAAGAAGAACTGGCTGCAAATGAAGTCGCCGAAAGCAATCCGGAAGCACGCGTTGCCTCGGCAACCCCACAAGCTCCCATCAAGTCAACCGCCAAGCCAGCCGCTAATCCAAACACCACGGCAAATCGCGTCGATTCAGCACCGATTGAGTGGCGACCAGCAAACCCAGCGAGCACTGACAGTGTGGCCCAGAACAGCCCCGGCAGCAGTCGGCGGAGCGTCGCGCAACAACCGACCCTGCCAAACTTGTCGGCGCCCCAGTTTGGAACTCCGGCGGCAACCGCAGCAACCACTACCGCAGCGGCTCCCCCCGTCGGAAATCCCCCCCCCGCCGAAAATAACCCGCTCGTCGAAGACACCCCGCTCGTCGAAAACAATCCACTTGGCTCTGCCACAGCGAGGCAACTGCCAACCAACGACCAACCCTTAAGCGGGCCGGCCGTGGTCAATGATTTAGGCGTCACCCCCAGCCTTGAAAGCCGAGGGACAGCCAAAACCGACACCGCGGTAAATTCCTCACCGGTCAACGTCAGCTCAGAAATTCCCGGCTTGCGAGTCGTCACTCGAGGGCCAGCGGATATTCCGGTTCGTCACGCGAGCGGCTACGAGATCAGCGTTGAAAACCTGGGCTCGATGGCGGCCCCCGGCGCTGCGATTCAAGTCAAGTTGCCGACTTGGATTCAGCTGCAGAACATTGTGCCATCACGGGGTGAAATCGTTCGCCAAGATGACGCCAAAGAACGGCAATTGCTATGGGTCGTGGAAGGCTTAGCTGCCGGACAAGTGGAAAAGCTATCGCTGCAGCTGGTCGCTCAGGAAGCCAAACAGTTTGATGTTGATGTCGAATGGGCCGTAGTGCCCCAGTCGAATAAAGCTCGCATCAGCGTGCGAGAGCCAGCGTTACAATTGATCATCGATGGTCCCGAACAAATCACCTACGGTACTTCGGAAACATACACGGTGCGAGTGCTGAATCCGGGCAATGGACCAGCTAGCAACGTTGTCTTTACCCTCAGCCCGAATTCGGCAACTCCGCAAACTCAACGCGTAACCGAAATTGAGCCGGGCAAAGAAGCCAAGTTCGAAGTCGAGTTAACCGCGCGAGATTTGGAAGACTTGCAGATTCATGGGCTGGCAACCGCTGACCTCAATCTCAAGCAAGAAGAAATCAAACTGATCAAAGTGGTGTCGGCAAAACTGCAAGCGGTGCTAACTGGCCCGCCGGTCAAATATCAAGATGCAATGGCCGAATATCGCTTACAGATCAGCAACACCGGGAACGCGGTCTGCACGAACGCCCAGGCGTTGCTGGAGTTACCGAGCGGCCTGAAGTATCTCTCTGGACTCGAAACGGCCACGGTAGCGAGGAATCAAATCCAGTGGCAGATCGCCAGCCTGGAGCCTGGTCAAACTGTTGATTTTGTCTTCCGCTGTCAAATGCAACAGACGGGCCAGCATCGTCTCCAGTTCAGCTGCCGTGGTTCGGCCGCCGGCGTGACCACCGTTGAATTTGACACCCGCGTCGAAGCCCTCGCGGACCTGGTGCTGACGATCGATGATCCCGTCGCACCAGCACCGGTGGGCGAGGAAGTGGTGTATGAAATTACCATTCTCAACCGCGGCAGCAAGGCGGCCGACCAAGTCAGCTTGCTGGCCCAATTCAGCCACGATATCGAACCGATTCGCATCGAAGGTGCCACGGGAACTATCGAACCCGGGCAAGTGAAATTTAATGAGGTCGCTACGCTGGAGGCGGGTAAATCGCTGCGGTTGAAAGTGTTCGCCAAAGCCGAGAAACCAGGCCACCACCGCTTCCGCGCAGAGGTCACTTGCGGCGATACGCTGCTGGTTGCCGAAGAGGCGACGCGGTATTTGGAGCTGGGCAGCCAGCGGGTAAGCCGTCGCAGTGACGACCCCGTAAACGATCGCTAGCAGCGGGCAATTGCGATCGCTGGCAGCGGGCACCTGCGATCGCTGGCAGCGGGCACCTGCGATCGCTAGCAGCGGGCACCTGCGATCGCAGGTGACTAACTGCGATCGCTATTCGGCGACCGCAGAGCCGCTCGCATCCTTGTTTGTCGTCGCCGGTTCACCCGCGGCGACAAACTCCAATGGCTGTTCAGCGCGGCGATCATTAATCCGGATCGCGGTTCGACCAGCCAACAGATCACGGAACGAGCGACCGACGACATCGCCCCGCCAACCGCGAAGCAACGTGGGCAGATCAGCATCATGCCGCTCGACATCGTCGGGTTGCTGTTCGAGTTCGTAAATCAACAACTCTCGCACGTCATCGCTATTGCCCACAATCGAAGGGGCGACACGATGCTGACGCGACATGCAGGCCATCGCTGTCGAAAGGAATTGACTGAGCATCGGTGACACCTGCTTGCGACTTCCGAAGGGACGTTGGGGAAGTTCGTCTTCGGGCGTCCGCAAAGCATGTTCAATCGCTTGACCGATGGCCGGGTACTGCGAGATCAAGCCTCGGCGCTCCATTCCCCGCAACCCTTTGATCCGTTCGATTTGTGAGGATTGTCGCTTTGCCAATTCCACGATCAAATCATCTCGTAAGATGCGTCGCGGAGGTTGATCGAGTTCGCGAGCCCGCGATTCCCTCCATAACCATAAACGTCGCACAATCTCCAACTGCCTGGCCGGCAATCCGTTGGCCCCGCTGACGCGACGCCAACGCTGGGCTGACTCCAAATCAATGACGCTGCTTTGCATTGCCGCAACTTCCTCAGAAAGCCACTGCTCGCGCCCCAGGTTCACGACTTCCTGTTCCAACAAAGTGTGAATCTCCTCGAGCTCCGTCACATCATGCAGCGCGTACTGTAATTGCTGCGGGGTAAGCGGTCGCGTGCGCCAATTCGTGCGGGTTTCCCCCTTGGGTAAGGTTTTGCCTAAGGCTCGGTTGACAAGGTTCCCCAGCGAAATGGGATATTCCCAACCAACAAACCCAGCCGCCAACTGGACGTCAAACAATCCGGCGATCGGACGTTCAGTAAAGCGATAGCAAAACCGCGTTTCTTCCCGCGCCGCATGCGCCAAAACCACGCGTCCCGGTGTGGCAATGAAATCCCAGAACGGAGTCGTATCGCCCACTTCGTAGGGGTCAATCACGGCCAATTGGCCACCGCTGGCAACCTGGATCAAGCACAGTTCGGGACGAAAACGGTCTTCGGAGACAAATTCAGTGTCGAAGGCGACGCGAGGAGCAGCGGCAATCGAATCAAGAAATTGAGCTAACTCGGCAGGTGTTCGAATGGTTTCGTATTGCACGGTTCAAAATTTATTGCGTTTTTAAAATTATTGCGAAATCAGGATGCGGTAAGGTTCTCTGCCCGGTTTTCAAACCAAGTTGAGCACGCGATAACCTCCTTGCCAACGTGCATGATCGCAGATTACGGCCATTGAGGATGCCCCATCGAGAAAGAAAAAAACATCATGCCCCCAGCTGGTTCCGATCAGGAGGCTCGCTCGAGTCACAACGTTACCAATACCGGCGGCAACACTGGCACTACTGACTGCACCACTGATGGACAAGTCGACTCGCTTCGCCCGCTGTGGGGGAACGATCAACGTGTGCTGGGTCTACTTGTCAGTGTACGCTCCGTGCAAGAGGCCCGCATTGCGGCGGAATCAGGGGTCGATGTGATTGACCTGAAAGAACCAGCCGCCGGTGCCTTGGGGGCCTGCCAACCCGAGATTTGGCAAAGCTGCTTGGCAAACGTTCCCTTCCGCGGCCGGTGGTCAGCCGCTTTGGGCGAGGCGACTGCGGCGATACCTTTGGCATCCCATGTGCCCCCGCAATTTCGCTTTGCCAAAGCGGGGCCCGCAGGTATTTGCCAAACCGCCCAATTGATTGACTTATGGCATACGTTAGCTGGCATTCTAAAGCAAAATACCGAACTGGTTCCCGTCGCTTACGCCGACTGGAAACAAGCCGATTGCCTTTCGCCGGAGACGATTCTAACGGCTGCCGGCCAGTTTTCCGCCAACACAGTCTTACTCGATACCTTCAGCAAAACGGGTCGCTCCTCAGTCGAGATCCTTGGCCAGCAGCGATTGACCAAGTTGTTAGCTCAATGCCAAGCCTTGAAATTAAACTTGGTGCTGGCTGGGTCATTGGCGGCTGAAGACATCTCCAAGCTTGTTGAGTTGGGGGTAAAGCAGGTGGGCGTGCGCGGTTGCGTTTGCGTTGGCGGACGTAACGGTGAAATCGCCCCCCCATTGGTTAAACAGCTGATCGCCAAGATGCGAGGCAGCGCAAATTAGCGTCGGGGAGTTAGAATGAGGGCCACGGGGTATTCCCACACATCATTCGCGGAGCCATGAGCTAATGGATAACTTGGGATTTATCGAACTCACCGGCAGGTCCTTGCTGGACTTGATTAACGATGGGGAAATTGACGTTGCCGAACTACACCGAGCTGGTGTAAATGGAGACTCTATCTTACGGGTCAATCGACACGGCGAAATTGAGCTCCGCAAGCAACACGGCTGGGACTTGGTCGGTGGCTTGATCGGCAATTACGAAAAACGTTTACACAGCGTGACCGGTTTAGACTGGGCCACCTAACCCCCGTCCCCAGAAACCACTTGCTAACGGCCCGCTGGAAAGAGACCTGCCCCCGGGAGAGACCGGCCCTGTTGATTGATCCCACCAACACCGAGATGCCCGCTCCCGAGATGCCCGCTCCCGAGATGCCCGCTCCCGAGATGCCCGCTCCCGAGATGCCCGCTCCCGAGACGGTTTCGAGCAGTCCGCCACGTCCCCTGCCGAGGTCAGCGCTGGTGGTTTGCCAAGGACGCGCGACGGGGCCGATTCAACTGCCGCTGGATGACCCGCTGGCGTTCATCGCCGACTTTAACGCCCGCTATCAGGCAGCCGGTTTGAGGATCATTTCCCCACAACTTTGACCTCTCAGGACGATGCCAAGACGCGGCGTTTTTCTTTGATCGAGTCGAGCAGCGCTCTTTGCGGTTTGACAAACTTGTCAACTCCCTCCGCCATCAACTGTTCGTGCATGGCGGCGACGTCGACTTTCTCGTGAATCTCCGCCAGCACTTCCGCTGGCGGCAATCGATCAACCTGCTTGTCGAATTGCAAATCGCTATCGGCGACTGCCTGATTTGTCTGCGGCGGATTGGTTTGAATATCGGCCCCAGCCAGCGCGGCCACATATTTCCAAGGCGGCTCGTTGGGATCCTTGGTGCCCGTGCTGGCGAAGATAATTTCTTGCTGCAAACGGGTTGGTTTGTCGGCCCAGAATTCCGTGTTTTCGGCCCAGATTTGCTTGGCATTCACAATCCCGACTTGGCCCTGGGCCGCGGCCGACAGTTGAGGCACTTCGGCAGCCGTGTAGACGTCGATCCGCGAGACAAAAATACTGTAAACGCTTTTAAAGTCGGTCATCAAGTCAAGCTGCTGGGCGCCCCGCCAAATCGCTTCCCGTGCTTGCCGATATTGATCTGATGTAAAAATCAGGGTCACGTTCAGAGGCACGCCGGCGGCGGCCAAACCTTCCAGCGCGGCAATCCCTGCGGGTGTCGCCGGCACCTTGATCATCCGATTCGAGTGCCCATCACTCCAAAATTTGCCCAGTTCAATGTACCGTGCAGTTCGCTCGGCATCGGAAAACCCCATCGCGGGATCCTCCAGCAGCGGATCGAGCTCGAAACTGACCCAGCCCGCATTGCCATTGGTTTCCATCCAGCCGCTCAAGAATCTCCGTTCCGCCTCGGAAACCAAATGATCGGTCAACGCCCAGGCAATTTCCTCGTCTGTCTTTCCCTCGTCAAGCAGCGACTCAATCCGCGAATCGAGTGCTCCGCGAGCGATGATTTCGCTAATGATTGCCGGATTCGATGTGGCTCCGACCGCCCCCCAGGCGAGGTTTTTGGTGATCTCTTCTGGATCGACCGAGTCAAGATAAAGCTTGGTTCCCGCGTCGATCAAAGATTGAATCGCCGACATGTTAGTTCCTTCCCGAAAGCTAGCTGAGGTTGAGACCAAAAAATTAGTGGGGAACGACTGCGCGCATTAGTGTAATAGTGCTTGCTGGAAACACCCAGAAGCTGAAAATCGCATGCCAGCCTGACCATTCATTCCCCCGCTCGGCGGCACATTTCGCTGAGCTCCTGGCCGCTAACAGCTTACCATGATTATTGCTTGCCTGATTGACCGGCACCCGGGCCAGTTTGGGCTGATTGGCACCAAATTCGCCCGAATTGCCTAAATCACGCAGTCGCTGCAACAGTGACAAGCAAGTGGAGTAAATCAGGCGGTGAGTCGGTTTTCGCTCGCCAACGGCGTGGACGCTCGCCTTCCCGCTCGTTAGGCTATCTGCCAATCGGCGGTGGTCTTTTTGGCAGGCGTAGCTTGGCAGCCTGGCGACTTGGAGAATCTGCCGCGCCGCGATTTCCGGCTGCCGCTGGAATGGAGGCGAGCCCTTTCCCGATGCCACTTTGCCCTAGCGGCAAGACAGCGCAGATGACGACTCCCTTTCTATCTCGACGCACCTATTTTCGTGCCCCCAACGCGCTGCTGATTTTATTAGCAGTTTTCTTTCTGGTTCCCTTCGCCTTCCGCGGTGCCAGGATGAGTTTGGGAACGAATGAAAATAGCGTGAAAGACTGGTTACCAGACGACTTCCGGGAGACCAAAGAGCTCGCCTGGTTCAGCCAATATTTTTATGGCGAGCGTTTCATTCTTGTGACCTGGGATGGCTGCTCTGAAGATTCGCAGCGTCTGAGCACGCTAACTGCTAAGCTGAATCGTGAATCGGCCCGCGGGCGGTTGGAGCAAGAAGAGCAATTAAAACGCCGCTTCGGTGACTACGAACGTGTGCAAAAATTAGCCGGCGAGTTAGGGCTGCTACTCCCTTCAAATCAGCACTACGACTGGGGAGGAATGCGAGAAATCTGGTTTACCAGTTTTTCTGGTGGCTGGTATTACCTCACACCCGATGGCAGCCTGTATCGCTGGAATGGCCGTGACGACTCGGTCGGCGGCTTGGTGCGTTCCGTGCAAAGACTGGTTTATGGACCGCACGTCGAGGGGAAATTCATCACAGCGGTGGGCAACGTGCGTCCCGGCGTTGACGATGACGATGACGATGACCCGGGAGCAGTGAATGAATATTACAACGACCCGGCCATGCTGACGGTGCCGCTGTTTGCCACCGTCCAGTCGGGCCCGGATGTCGTGGAGAAGCTCAGCCAAGAGGGCGGGCCATTCTATCCAGTCGACCTGACCGCGTCAGAATTAAAGCCGAAGATAGCGCGTCGGCGAGCGATGAACCAGCTCACCGGCTCGCTCTTTGCCTCAGCGATCCCCAGCGACTTTGATTGGTCCCCCGAAGCGTTTGTGCGGGCTTACCCGACTGATCAACGGGCTGCCTTGCCCGCTGAGATCAAGCCTGAAATTGCCACAGCATTGGCAAGCATCATTGACTTGCGACATGCCGGCTCGCTGCAAAACCTGCAGGATGCCAGCGCAGCTGAACAGACAGACGTGTGGTATGAGCTATTTGATCGAGTGGGGATTTCGCCGCCACCGCGACAAACGGCTTTGCTGGTCACGTTAACCGAGGTCGGACAAGACAACCTCCCCTTCGTTGCCGGACGCGGCATCTTGGGTGGACCCCAAGGACGTTTGTATCAATTGGCCGCGCAAGCCGGGCTCTCGCCCCCTCCCACTCCAGTGATGCTGCCGCCACCGCTAAATCGACTTGTCTCCGAGTCACCGGCTCCGGGCCCATCGCTTCACGTTGGCGGCCCGCCGATCGATAACGTTTCGATCGACGAAGAAGGCACGATCACCCTGGTGCGACTCGTCGGCTACTGCGGCGCCCTCGGGTTGTTTCTCAGCTATGCCTGTTTCCGCAGCATCAAAATCACCATCATGATCTTCTTCGTGGGCGTCTTTGCCGCCGCCACGAGTTTAAGTTTCGTGTGGTGGAGCGGAGCTGGCATCGATGCGATTCTGATGAGCATGCCGTCGCTTGTTTATGTGCTGGGGCTCTCGTCGGCAATTCATATCGTTAACTATTACCGAGAGGAAGTTCAGACCGGCGGCGTTGTGGGCGCTCCCGGTCGAGCGCTCGCTCATGGCTGGGGTCCTTGCACCTTGGCCAGCGTCACCACGGCCATCGGTTTGATGTCGCTCTACACCAGCAACATCATTCCCATTCGCAAGTTTGGACTCTACTCGGCAATCGGCGTGTTGGCCACGCTCGCTTTGCTGTTCGCCTACTTGCCCGCAGCGTTAGAAATCTTCGTCCCCTCATTCGCGCAAAAACGAAAAGCCGCACGTGAGGCAAAAGCTGCCGCCAAGAGTACCTCGCAAGCCGGTGATGCGACTGCCAATCTCGGCACCAGCAAGGCTTTGGCCGACCACTGGGAAATGTTTGGCCGCTGGGTGGTTAACCACCATCGTTTGGTGACCGTTTGCTGCTTGGTGTTCTTCGTGCTGGCCGCTCTCGGGCTGCCCAAAATCAAAACATCTGTCCAACTCCTAAAACTGTTTGGCCCCGATTCAAGAATTATTCGCGACTACGCTTGGCTCGAAGAAAATTTTGCCAAATTGGTTCCGATGGAACTGGTGCTGCGCGTCCCACCCGAGATGCAGGCGGAAAGACTGGCAGCGGTTGGCGAAACGACAAACCAACCGTCAAATAACATCGCTTCAACCGAAAGCGATTCACTCCATCATCCATTGACTCTGCTGGAACGCCTGGAGGCGGTGGGACGCATTGAACGCACTTTGCAGCGAGCCTTTGGCGAGCAAGGACTGCAAGTCACCGGCAACACGATGAGTGCCTCGTCGATGGCGCCCCCCACGCCACCGCCAGCTAACGGCCCCGATCCGGTGCGGAGCGGTTTTAATCAGAAGCTATCGACTCAACTGCAAGATCTGATCGACGCCGACCTGCTAGCGATCGAGGCTGGCGGGCCGCTCGAAGGGAGCGAACTGTGGCGCATCAGCCTGCGAGTGGGAGCGCTCAGCGATGTCAATTATGGTCATTTCGTCGACCAACTTCGACAAGCGGTTGAGCCGGTGTTGGCAGCGTACAAGTACCGCGATCTATTGCTCGATGCGCACCACGAAAAAGGGTCCGACAAGCAAAACCAGAGCGTTTTGGTGCTATCTGAGCAAAACCCCAAGCGACTGGGGCAGCAGGAGTTGGTGCTGCCAGAACTCGAGGGGGCAACTCCCTTTGCGGCCGCCAGCGAAGTCCTGGGCCGACGCCTCGACCAACAAGCAATCTTCGCAGCAACCTTGCGGGAACTGCTGGCCAACGAACGTTTTCATCAAGTGCAATGGGGGAATCCTCAAGCCGAACAATTTGCCGCCGCTCTGCAATCACCCAAGTTTGCCAAATTCTTGGACTCGCTAGCAGCGGTCATCGCGCTTCCCGGCACGAGCGACGAGGATTTGGCATTCCTCCGCTCCAAAGTGGCGGTCGTCGTCGATGCCCGCGATGTTCAATTTGACCGCTCCACGACCGAAATCGTCGATCATGTGCCCGTGGTCAACGAGAGCGGCCCGCTGCAAGTCATCTACACGGGGGTGATCCCAGTTGTCTACAAAGCTCAAAACACGTTGCTCAGCAGTTTGGTCGACAGCATCGCTTGGGCCTTTGTTTTGATCGGCGGCGTAATGATCGTGCTGCTCAATCCCGGGCGACCGCTATGGGGTATGCTGCGTCCTCAAGCTTTGCTCTTCGGAGTGGGCGCGGGGGCGGTTGCCATGATCCCGAATGTGTTTCCCGTTGTCATGATTTTCGGCAGCATGGGCCATCTCGGCACCCTGGTCGATATCGGCACCATGATGACGGCCAGCGTGGCGATGGGAGTTGCAGTCGACGATACCATTCACTTCTTATCCTGGCTCCGTCGCGGACTCGATAGCGGACTTGAGCGTCACGAAGCGCTAATTCAAACCTACCGCCGCGTCGGCCCGGCTATGACTCAGACAACCTTGGTCGGCGGCCTGGGACTCTTTGTGTTCGCTCTTTCGACATTCACACCCACTCAACGTTTTGGCACCTTGATGTTGGTGCTGTTAGCCGCCGCCCTGGTCGGTGACCTGATTTTCTTGCCTGCCCTGTTGGCCGGGCCGTTGGGAAAATTGTTCCGCCCCCGCCCCCACGCCCACTCGGCCGATCCGCAGGATAAACCGACCCCATCGTCTTCCCAGCAAACTCAATTACCTGCCGACCTGATGGCAGAAGCACCCGCATCCGCCGCCGGGCAGAAATCACCACAACTGAAGCCACCCGATCAAGTTAACTCACCACCAAATCCAAAGATGCTGCGTGGCGACCACTCACATCCACACAGTTCCCACCATCCCGATTCACAGTAGTTTAGGAACATATCATGACGGTCCAATGGGTTCGCTACCGATCGTCCGATGGTCACGTCGGTGTGGGAGTGCTCCGCGATGACCAGCTAGTACCGGTGTCTGCTCCGGAACTGCCGCCGATCACCACCCTTCGCGATGTCATGCAGCACGAAGAGGTTTTGCGTTATTGGTTAACGACGGTCAACGACCAACCCGCGTTTCTTGGCGCATGGGAACTGCTGGCTCCAGTCGACCAGCCCGAAAAGATTGTCTGCGTGGGGCTGAATTATCGTGCCCACGCGTTGGAAACAGGCAAGCAACCTCCCAGCGAACCTGTCATTTTTGGCAAATTGCCCTCTGCCTTAATCGGCCCTGGCGATCCCATCATCCTGCCAAAGTTGAGTGAACAAGTTGACTACGAGGCGGAGTTGGTGGTGGTGATTGGCAAGACATGCTGCCAAGTCAACGAGGCAGACGCCCTCGAGCATGTTTTCGGTTACTGCTGTGGACACGACGTATCCTCACGCGATTGGCAATACCATCACTCCGGCGGCCAGTGGTTGCTGGGAAAATCATTTGATACGTTTGCCCCCGTGGGGCCCTACGTGGTTGCCCGCGAGAGTGTGCCCAACCCCGAGGCCTTGCGGATTCAAATGCATCTTAATGATCAAACGATGCAAGATTCCAGCACCTCGGATCTCATTTTCTCCATCCCCTACCTAATTAGTTACCTGAGCCACATTTTCACCTTCAAACCAGGCGACCTGATCTTCACCGGCACGCCCTCCGGCGTGGGCGTTGCCCGAGACCCCCAGCGATTCCTCAAGCCTGGCGATCAATGCTGCGTGGAAATTGAATCTTTGGGGCGGCTGTCCAACCCGGTGATCGCGCATGATTCATCCGCAGCGATCGCTTGGCGTGCGGCACAGCATTAAACGAGGCAACGAAAAACCCTCGTTGCTCAATGGTTAATCTTCTAACGTTTTGGTCAACTGATAGACTTTCTGCGCCAGCAGTCTAGCATCAATCGGTTTGCTCAAGTAATCATTACAGCCACAGGCGATGCAGCGATTCATATCCCCTTGCATCGCATCTGCGGTGAGGGCAAGACTTGGATTCGCATACCCCAACTCTCGCAACTCTTCGGCAGTTTGATACCCATCGAGTTTCGGCATCTGCGTGTCGAGCAGCACGAGATGAAAGACTTGACCGTGGGTTAGGGCTCCGCTGACCTTTGCCACAGCCTGCAACCCATCTTCGGCAGCTTCCATGGTCACACCTAGTTTTTGAAGCAGTTTTTCTGCCAACAAGCGAATGCGTTACCCGGTAATGTCCAACAGCGTGTCAATAATCTGCGTTGGACGACGCTCTTCGTGGTCCCCTTGAAACAACGTCAAGTCTCACTGCCTCGGAATGGTGACTAGGCTTTTGCGAGTACCGCACACATGGTGACCGTCGCTCCTTTGGCACGCAGTGATAAGCTCCAATCGTTGTGATCGCAGAAACTGTCGACATCCAAAATGAGCTCAGCCACCGCTCGGAACCCCGTTAGCCGCATCGCCGCTGGGCACAAATCTCACGGTTTTCGGAGTGGGCCAAACTCGTTGCAGAATGCTCATTGGGTAAACGTAAAGACATCGTACCCAAACAAGACTGCGATAAACAACTATTGGACGTATTTTTTAGCGATAAAACCAAGCACCAAAACCGCTGCCGGGGGTAACCATGATTCACCACGAGTCGGCCCCCGATGCCCTTGGCCATCCTCATAAGACCATCCAACAGCGATCCCACCGACGTACTCCCGCCCATTCGCTGCGGCGGTAATCCGGCGACTAAAGCTGGAGTGAAATGGCAGTCGCCGCACCCGCGGGTGCGGGACTTAAATTACGAAGCGTCTTCAGATCGGCCTTTTCTTTCCCGACTCGCACTTCGTACCTTCCCTCGCGGTAGACAGGTGGGGCAAAGCGGTTGCTAGCCGCGCGAACCGTGTAAACAATTTCACCTTTTGACTGATCAATGACCTGGACCACCGGCCGTTCGCTACCACTGATAATCAATTCAGGCAAATATCCGACAGGTTGGCGACCATCGTTATCTTGATATGCAATCGTAAGTGGCCAACCAGGGTACTGTGCGGCATCCCCTTGATCGACCGAGGCGAAGCGGGGCCAGCATTCAAAGGTAATCTGCCGCGTTGATTTCTTAAACCTCGCGATGCCGAAACCATCCCCCCGCTGACGTTCATCGCTCGTGTCGGCGGGATTCGCGTAAGCCAGCATGCGAATGCGGTTTCCCAAGCCGTCCAGATAGTTGCCAGTCCAAGGCAACACGGTATTGGCCGGAGGTTCAGCGCCAGGCTGCTCGTCAGCGGGCCACCACCAACGGCCATAAATCGTGTTAACGATCGCCGGGCTGGTAAAGCCATACGGTCCGTCAGCATGATTTTCAATGCCATGCTTTACCACCACTGCCAAATGCTGGTCTCCGCAAAGATGCAATGCCCAAGCCCGCCGCATGGCTCGCAAAGCTAAGTTTCGACCTGTCTGCGGCCAGGCATTACTGTCAAGGTCGGCCAGCAAACGATTCTCCTTACTGCCATGCAGGTGCACCGCACCACAGAAAGCGGTTTGCGAAAGCACACACTTCATATCGGCGTCGGTCCAGTCCTGCGCCCAATCATCAAGAAATGCCAACTGTCGCTCACCCAACAATTTAAGCCCGGGCAGGTCCACTGCCGCCCTGTCGTAGCCAGGGTCGTTGATGTGATCAGGACGGGGCCCCATTTGCGGAATCTTGCCCTCCGGACCACTCTTGAACTTACGATCCTCAAGAATGGCAAAGCTAATCCCGCCCACGGTCAGGTCGGTGTAGTAAACTCCAATGCCTTGTTCGATCGGCGTGGAGTCATAAGGATCGGGAAGGTGCCAGGTCTGGCAGCGTTGCACCATGTTGACATACTTGGCAGGATAAAAATAACCACCGCTGGGGCCCGCGGATGTGGTTGCCTGCTTGCCATTTTCGCCCCAAATATTGGCTTGACCGACATCATGATCATCGGGGATCGTAACGACCGGTCGATCTTTCAAGACATCGCGAAATTGGTACCCAAACTCCAACCAGCCATATGTGTGCTCAGTGTGATGATAAGATTGGTCGCCGGCAAAAAACAGCAAATCAGGATCAAGCTTCAGCAAATTATCGATCATCTTTGGCCGCGGCCCAGGAGTACGCGAACTATTGCATGAAAGTGAGCCAACCACAATCACATCTTTTTCAATCGGATCCCGGCGTATTATGCCGCTGAACTCTGCTTGATCTGCGTGGCGAAGTCGATATGCGACATCTTTCGTGTTATCCCAATCCTCAATGCGAAAGTGCGCGCTCCAGCCGAGCTCGATCACTGGCTGTTGGGCAACCTCTCGCCACTCCCCGTCACTTTGCCGGAACTCCAACCTGACCACCCGAGCTTCATCCGGCAATAACGGAAACAGCTGAGCAGTCAACTTCAATGTGCCGTGATCGTGGGTATAGACGGCGAACGCCACAACTTGATCGCGTGGCACGTTCAGGTCCAGCGACTTCCTGCGACGCGGGGCAACTTTCCACCATTCACCAGTGGCCAATGATTCCAACTGGGGAAAACGACTGCCAAAAACAGGCTCCGGGGCATCTTGAGCGGCAACTGGCAAGCCGAGAAAACAGACCAGCAAAGCGACAAATGAAGCAGGCCGGCGGGGAGTGCTGCCAAGGAGAAGGCGTTGGAACATCGGGCAATTTCACTCTGGTGAGAACACGTCAACAAAAATCTCGTGCCCACTAGTGTAATCGACTGGAAGCAGCAACGTCGGCTGGATGTGCTAACGTCCGCCCCCCCTCTACGGGCGCCCATTGTCAACATGCCCCAAATGTCGATAATCTTGTGGCCTAAAGTGTTGCAGCTTGGCAAGGATGCTTATTTTGGGAGCGCGCCATTCCGCGAGCGACGGTTGTGATGTCAATATACGATTTGAAACGAAGAAAACGGCGAGCCCAGCAATTGCGGCGAAAGGTGCTGTGGGGCTGCGTACAATCAATCGCCGTCTCCTGTTGCCTGCTATTCGTACTCTGGAAAACCGGCTTGCTGGGACGATTGCTTGAGGGGAATTGGCAGATTTCTGCGGAGGGACTGATCGCCTCGACCGCAACGTCTGAACCATTGCCGTCGCTAGCTGAAGCCCCGGCCAGAAACGATCAGCAGGCCAGCAGCGATCCGCAGCAGCCCAATCCGGGATCCCGCTTGAGTTCGCCTCCCCAAGACGACCGTTCACGCGGTACCTCCACGCCTGCCAATCGGCGAAGGACTGCGGACGGCGACAACACTGCAGCTGACAACGAGAATGCCTATGGTGAGGACATTCGTCGGGCTGACGAGGAGTCCGACAACGACATTGGCATCTTCCGGTCGTTGCTCCAAGAAAACCAATCTAATGCGGGATCTGACTCTGACGCTCCGGTCGAAGCACGCTGGGAATTGGTGTTCGACTTTGAAACTGGCGTGTCGACCATCGAAATCGAGCCGGAAGCCGATTTAGATTCCCTTGCGGTTGTCGACGTCGTTGGCTGCGAGTTAACAGACAGCACACTGCCGCAGTTGAAAGTGGGAACCACCACGCTTCAGCTCGCGGAATCGCAATTAGATGTTCGTTTAGTGCTTTCCGAAGCGACGGCAACAACACCTGCGAGAGTGGTGATGCGGGTGTACGCCCAGAACGCACGCGGGGGCGACATCCTATTTCGCAGTCGCAATGCAGCCGAAGCAATTCTCGCCCAGCGGAAAGCGGTATCAAAACTAGCCGCACAATTAGCAGGCCTCACTGCGGAACAAAACCAATTGGTGAACTGGCTGAAAGCTAAAGTTGCCAAAAAACTGGCAGCCCGTAACGCGGCGAAAGCTCAAGTTGACACATTAAACCAAGCAATTGCGACCACCCGCGCCAATCTTATCGGTGAACAAAACTTACTCGCCGTCTATGAGCAGGCTGAGCAATACGGCAAGTCATTGGACGGAAAGATGAGAATCAAGCTTGACCAACGGCTTACAAAAGTTCGCTGAACGGATCAACTTTCCTGAACAATCATCAGATCCCTTCGCCGTCGGCCATACTTCCCTCATGCTCCGCTTTATCCGCTTCCTCTTGCTGACGTGCTCGCGAGAGCGCCGAGGCGACTAAGCCCGCGGGCACAGAGACGACCCCCAGACCGATCAACAGAATCGCAAAAGTAAACAACCGGCCTCCCACGGTAACTGGATAGACATCTCCATATCCCACCGTGGTCAACGTCGCGACCGACCACCACAAGCTGTGGAAGACTGACGAGAACGCTTCCGGCTGAGCTTCGTTTTCAAACTGGTAGATACCGACCGCCGAGAGGTACATGAGAATCCCCGTCACGCACAGAAACAGCACGATTTCCTCGCGGGCAATAACCAGCGCGTTATGGAAACGCTGAATCGCCGTGCTGTACCGGGCCAGCTTTAATACCCGGAATAGCCGCAGCAGCCGCAACGCACGAATCGAGTAGAGATCAAACCCAAAGGAGAGAAAAAAGGGCAGAATTGCCAGCAGATCGATCACGCCAAAAAAACTGGTGGCGAATGCCAATTTGCGATCGGCGACCAGGAATCTCAAACCGTATTCCAGTGAGAAAGCGATTACGAAAATCACCTCCAACGCGTTAAGCAGCTTCACTGTGCCCGCGGTGAGATTGGGCAGCGTCTCCAAAGAATAAGCCAACAAGGACAGTACGATGAACGACTGTATGACCAAGTCGAACGTGCGTCCCGCTTTGGTCTCTGACGACTCAACGACCTGCTTTAGCTTATTCAAAAACACCACACACCCAAAACACGATCACCACGTAAACATTAGGCTGGCCGACTAGCGTTTGCTGGCTTGCTGGGCGCTGTTCCAAATCGCTTGCTCGGCCGATTCCACCAGTGGCTCAAAACTAGCGACCTCAGGTGCGTTATTTCCTTGTTCGTGCTTGCGGAAGAGGAACAAGTAAGTCTCATTCATGGGCCGGTGTCGATGAAAAAACAAGGCATTCTTGGCGGCCACTTGCTCGGACAAAGCCAGATAGCCAGGTTGCTCGGCAGCCGCTTGGATCACAATAACCGGTTGCCCCAACAAATCGGCGGCCAATGTTTGACCGAACTTACGTTTGCCCGCCACACTCAGCCTCAAACCGGCCTGATCAAAGGCATCCTCAGTCAGTGAGCGGCCTGAATCGAGTACCGCAGCCTTCAATTCGGCTGCCACTTCAGCAACGATTTGCCGACAGCTTCGCATGTGATCCGCGTAACCTGGGGTGCGCACACCGGGCAGCTCAAAGGGTTGCAAGAAGACCAAACGAATTTGCCTCTCTTGCAAATCCTTGCCGAGCCGCAACAGGGCCGGTTTGAAAGCCGCCACGCCGCCCTCACCTTGGCTCGCTTCCGCCCAACCATAACCAATCAAGGCCACCGTCGGATCCGCTTTGCTCACATCAGCAAATAACCTGGCGTAGCCGTCAGCGGTCGAGCCAAACACACGCCGTGCGGTACCGCTGGCATCGTCACCCGACCATCCTAAGTTCCGAAAAGGGACTCGCAATTCGGGGCGCGCAAGCGCGAGCGAGGCTTCGCAATCGCCCTGAAATTGTAATGACTCCACCAAGGTACCGCCGATCAAGGCCAAACGATCTCCCTGCTTAAGCAACGGCTCGGCAGCGTGGAGCGAGGATGTTCCCAAGCCCAGTGCCATACCAAACAACAAAGTCCAAGCGGGCAGGGATAACGAAGCGTGGTTCATGATCAGCGATTCCGAAAAACGAGCGTCGCACCTGGGCCTGTTTCACGATATGGAAACCGAGAAACAGGCGTCAAAGAAGCAGCACGGGAAGAGCGAGTGCCTAGAGTTCAGCCTCGATAGCTTTAATCAAAGTAGCGTCAGAGGGCGCAGTCCTGGGGCTGAAACGCCCAACCAATTGGCCGTCGCGATCGATCAAAAATTTCTCAAAATTCCAAGTGATTTTGCCTTGCCCGGCGGGCTTCGCGTCCTTTGAAGTGAGATACTTGTACAGCGGAGTTGCCGTATCGCCATTCACGTCGATCTTCGCGAACATCGGGAATGTCACGGAATACTTGGAGGTGCAAAACTCCTTAATTTCCTCTTCGGTGCCCGGCTCTTGTCCACCAAATTGGTTGCAAGGGAAAGCAAGAATGACAAAATCTTTGTCCTTGTAGGTCGTGTACAACTCTTGCAAACCTTCGTATTGCCGGGTCAGCCCGCACTTGCTGGCAACATTGACGATCAGCACCACTTTGCCTTCGTACTGTTCCAGATCGACTTCCTTGCCGTCAATCGTGTTCATTTTGAAATTCAGCGCGCACTCGTGATCATCCGAGTCCGCCGCATAGCTCGACGCTGCTGTCATCGCCAAAGCCCCAACCAATAAGTAAACGGCCAATTTCATCGTAGTAACCTCAAATCTTGGGAAAGGGTGTTTCATTTTGAACCTGACGAAAATCAGCAGTCGTCTTACCGCCGGAGGCAATGCTCTGGAGTTTTCGACTGCGACTTTCGCGTAAGTTCTTGAATACCCCTCACCGACAACAGTGAGGGGCATCACGATCGATCGATTATAGCGAGCGAGCAATGGGCCGCGGAGTGTTTACACCGCGGCGACACGAAACCAACCATCCAACCGACCGCGAGGCGGTCGTGTGGCAAACGGGAAACTAGTACGCGGTAGCCTCGACTTCCTCGGGGTGATCCTCGCCAGAATCGGGCGGCGAGGGACCTGCGTGAGCGGCCGAGTCGTAAATGTCAACTGGTTTGTAGCCGCCAATCAGCGCGTAATAAATGAATAGCCCCAAAAAGCCGACCGACATTGCAGCCGGGATAATGGCCGTCCACCAGAGGGCCTGACGGCCGCCATAGATATTGGCCTCTTGAACCTTGGGCACATCCTCAGCGGCCGAAGCGAGCAATACTGTTTTGACTTCGGGGTCAATCAGCTTTGCTTCCTCGATCGGCTTCAGGCTGGACAGTTCTCCACCTGGCAACACATCGATCGAGTTTGCGGCCGATAGGCGTTCTGGGATAATTGGCTGGTACTCGTAACCCCAAGCCACTTCGGGAGCATCCTTCGCGTAACGCTCAAACGTTTCCGGAGCTTCTGTTTTCAGCCGCTCCGACATCGCGTAACCTTGCTGAGTACCAATGCGAGGCCCCGCAATTTGGCCAACCGTCAACATCCCAGCGGCACCAAGCGCGCCCATCGCGACCGAGCCACTTTTCGGATAGCGTTCGCCGGCAACTCCCAACATGGTCGGCCACAGGAAAGCTTTGCCCAGGCTATAGAAGGTAGCTGCCACGAAAATCATGAATACGGTTTGAATCGGTGAACTCAACCAAATCAATCCCAGGCAAGCGATCACCGAGCTGGCCAACAACAGTCCGATCGGATTCAAGCGGTGCACGATTGGCCCCGCAAAAAACCGCAAGATAAACATCAGGGCCGAGGTGTAGACCAACACCAAGATAGCGTTCGGCAAAAAGTTTTCCATCAATTTTGCCATCCAAGAATCGACCCCTAATTCCATGTAGCCGATCAAAGCGTGCAGGACGATCAAGACCAAGAAGGGAATGGACGCAAAGCAAGAAAAGACAACCGAGAAACCCTCTTTGCTTGATTCGCCCATCGTTGGCGGAAATTTCACAGGCAACGCCATGATGCCGTAAATCAATACGAAGACCACAAAGAAGGCCAGCGATACTTGCCAAGCCAAGGGCACAAACCAGGCGTCATCCCCCAGAAAACCAGCTGCGAAAACGCCGCCAATAATCATCCCGGCGGGCCAGCCGGCGTGCAAAATATTCAAGTAATGCGTTTTCGCATCAGGATAAAGCTGGGCGATCAAGGGGTTAATGACCGCCTCGTATAGCCCCTGGCAGATGGAGAAAACAAAGGCACTCCAAAACAACAAACTGAAGACGTTTGCCGTGGCAGTCTCGGGGTTCGACTCTCGCCAAATCGCAAACATTGGGCTGGCGGCGAATAACATCAGACCGCTGAACAAGTGCAACAAAAAAGCCAACACCAACAGACGCTTATAGCCAAACCTCTCGACTAAAATGCCGCCGAAAAAGATCATCAAGCCGAAACCGAGAAAGCCAGCCCCGAGAATCTGGCCAAATTGACCACCCTCAAGACCAAATTCGCTTTCCCAAGCCCCGCCCGCTGCGGTTCGAGTGGCGAAACCGACGCCCGACGCGACCAGCGTCAGGAAGCTGGCCCACATCAGCCTAGTGCGGGCGAATGGAACGTCCATTTTGAACTCCACCAAAAAGTCATTAAGTGATTGCGAACGGAGCGGCCAATCCCGATACGGTGCTGGGGTTGCCGTTAAAGTACTTGCAGTGGGAGTATAGTTGTCCCTGGGCCCCAGTGTAAACGATGCTAAGCGATTCGTTTTCAATCATTTGCCCTAGCCGCCCACTGAGCTGTCCCATAATCACGGCTGGGCGAAGCCTGCCGGCACAGTCCAATAGCTCACATCACACACATCGGACCTGAACAACTGATGGCTAATCAAGCATCCTCTTTGCCCCCCGGCGACGCGTCGGCTAACATCTTGCCGACAATCGGCCAGCGTTGGAGTCCCTATCGTTTCCTCCCGCAAATCGTGGAACAGGAGAAATTGACGCGGTGCCTCGAGGCGGCACGCTGGGCGGCCAGCAGCTACAACGACCAACCCTGGTCATTTCTACTGGCCAAACGCGAGAATCTTGGGGAATTCCAGCAAGCGTTGGCCTGCCTCTTGGATGCCAATCGAGTTTGGGCGGCAAACGCGGGTGTGATACTGCTGACGGTGACGCGAACCACCTTTCGCCAGAACGGCAAACCCAACCGCGTGGCCCTTCATGACTTGGGGGGGGCCACCACCAGCCTCGCTCTGCAAGCAACAGCTGAGGGATTGCAAGCCCACCAAATGGCAGGAATCAATCTCAGCCAAGTCCGCTCGGCTTACAAAATCCCCACAGGATTCGAGCCGCAAACTGCGATCGCCATCGGTTACCCCGACGAACGTCCCGCGGCCAGTGACGATCCACTTGCCGCGCGCGATAACCAAACCAGAGTCCGCTTGCCGCTCAGCGAGCTGGTGTTCGCTGGCGAATGGGGAACAAGTGCCAACCTGGACGGTTAGCTATCAAACGCTATCCCCAATTGGACTCAGTATCCCCAGCCAGACTCACTGCATGGCGGGCGTTAGGCAACTCGCCAACAATGGTTCCTGGAACGTTGGAAAGAATGATTTACCCGACACACAAGGCTCGGCAAACGCTTTTTGAATCCGACAGAATTCCTCATAGTGATCGAGGAACACATCGGCGATCACAGGATCAAAATGGGAGCCGCGCCCATTGATGATTTCATCTCTGGCTTGGTCCGAAGTCCAAGCGGTACGATAGGGTCGGTCACTGGTCAACGCATCGAACACGTCAGCGACCGCGACAATTCGAGCTGGCAACGGAATCGCATGGCCAGCCAGTCCAGTCGGATAGCCAGTCCCATCCCAACGCTCATGATGATATTTGGCAATCACCGCGCCGCAACGCAGAAAATGGGTCAGCGGAAAATGCCTCACCGCCTCACCTAAAATTTGCGATCCAATTTCGGTATGACGTTTCATGCATGTCCATTCCTCAGCCGTCAATTTACCAGGCTTCAACAACACGGCATCAGGAATTCCCACTTTGCCAATATCGTGCAAAATACTCAACCGACCGATCGCCAGGCTCTCCTCATAAGTAATGCGATAATGCTTATCAGCATGATCAACCAAGGCGGCGGCCAGCACGGTGCAGTACTGACTGATTCGCATCAAATGGTTGCCGGTATCGGTATCGCGTGTTTCGGCAACTTTGGCGAGCAGAAAGATCGAGGCATCTTGAATCGAACGTTGCTCATCACGACGGTTCGCCATGATCTCCGCGACTAATGAATCGGTCTCCGCCAACTCATTCGAGAAACTGTTAGCCGCTTTGCGAGCATCGAGTAAATTGCAATGGAGTTGCACACGGGCCAGCAGAACGGCAGCGGAAACAGGCTTGAGCAGATAATCGTCGGCACCTTGCTCGTAAGCCAACCGCAGATCATTGGTGGTGTCGCGTCCCGAGATAATGATGACCTGTGACTGCTGAGCGGCGGGAATCGTCTTTAACCTGCGACAGAGTGAAAACCCATCAGGTCCAGGCATCTCAATATCGAGCAAAACAATGTCCGGACGAAATTCCATGAACCGCTCGAAAAGATCGATCCCGTCGGAAAGCTCCGAGAGCTGAAAATGCTCACCTAGGATTTTGCTGGCAACGCGGCGAATGGCACGATCGTCATCAACAACGAGAATTCGTTTCTCGGAATGCTTGGAAATATCCACCGATTTTGCCCCTAGGGGTTTGGACTATTAAATTTGGTAATTGGTGAGGGCAATGATCACACACAACATCCGCATAACCGTTAAACGGGAAATATGCAGACTAATCATACGCAATCATTTCCGCTCGAAAATTCATAACAGGCAAGCGGGGCAGCCAT
This sequence comes from Kothea flammea, assembly GCF_052161645.1. Classification (GTDB taxonomy): domain Bacteria; phylum Planctomycetota; class Planctomycetia; order Pirellulales; family Pirellulaceae; genus Laterigemmans. The sequence continues at coordinate 3,075,499 of NZ_CP197414.1, read as the reverse complement.
GCCAGCTACGTAAACTCTTAGCCATCCTAGTAAACGTCAGGTAAGACTCCGTCGGGAAATAACTTACATGGCGTCATTCAAAAAAACGTTAGCACGAGGAAAATGTCGCTGGTGTGCAAAAGATGGCTTTTCACGGGATTCCGCAGGATGAACAGGTACAAGAACCTCCGGCGAACGCCCCGAAAGACCGAAACGGCAGGCGACATCGCGTGGACAGGCAGTTAAAATTTGTAGCGAAATTCAACACGACCACCATAAACGTTACGATCGTGTTCGCGCCAGCCCATCATGGTATCAAACCTCAATATCGTGCGGTGCGACAATGGCATTTGATATCGCGCACCGAGACCGTACTGATTCCCTAACGTGACTCGGTTGGCAGCAGCACCATAGGCTTGGACGATCGCCGCCTCCAAAACCAGTTGCCGTTCCAGCGAAGCGCCGATCAAATTCACCCCGATAGCGCCGCCAAAAGTGTTAATCGCGGTCGGGTCGAGCGTGGGAAATCCATTCAGACCATCGGTCTCAAAATTGATCCCCACATTTCGCAAAATGCCCCCCGCCAGCCCGTTGCGAGCCAGCGATTGCGGGCGGCCCCAGCCGTAAAATAAATTGCAATAGGGAACAAAGGTCAACGGAGAAGCAGTGATCCAGTTGCTTTCGACCAGCAACACACCACCATCTGCCGTGCGATCCGGTTTCTCCAGTTGCTGGCCAGCATTCACAATCAACCGCACGCTGTTGCCGATGCGATCAAAATAGCGGCGAGTGAAAGAAACAGTGGCGTTATGATAGGTGCGGCCCAGCCCTATGCGATCGTAAACATAAGCGTAACCAGTCTCAATGTAGCCGCCGTAGGCTTCGATAAACCAAGCGGTACCCAACGCTTGACCGGCGTGATTGTCCTGTCCAAAGGCTGGGCTGTTCAATTCGTCAAAAATCGCAAATGCCGTCGCATCAAAGTTCGACCACTTCAACAGCCTGCTGTGCTTGGCATTCTGAGCGACGGCGATACCGGTGACCGCATCGTCCATCCATATGCCATTTTGGTAGAACAGCGGAATTAAGCCGGCGGCGATCGGCATATCAAACTCTGCGGGAACGTCCGAGATCCCTCCCAGCATGTATCCCAAGTCCCCTTCAAAAAAACCAGTCACCAGGTTGGGATTGAATACCGGTTCAAACTCTAACCTTCCATCTTGCAACCCAACTTGAGAAAACTGGCCAACGTTATTGAGTGGTCCCACAAAAGCGTGGAAACGCTCGGTCGAGGTTATCGCCAAATCCATTTCTAGATTCAGTCGAGCTGCCAAATTGTCGGCTCTTCCCAATTCGTTTCTTCCGGAACCGACTCCCATTCGGTAGTCACCGTAAAGATAGAATGAAGGATGCGTAAGGTTGAACTCGCTGAAAATGGTTCCACCCGGCGGCAACATACCGTTGCCATAAAAAGGCCGCCCCCATTCAATCCAAGGACGTTGCACAGGTACCGGATAGCGATCGTCATACACTTCTTCCGCGTTAGCAACCGATTTCCAATCAGCCTCCAAGATGGTGGTCGTGGGGGCGAACCCCATCGCCCTGCTCATCGGCAACACGCTATCAAACTGAACGGTATCCAGCGGCTTGACAGGGGGCAGCGGCCTGACTTTCGGAAGCACTTGACTGGGCGGAAGCGTTCGGATCGAGGGCAACTGACGCGGCTGAGCGGGCATGCCGGACTGAGCGGGCATGCCGAACTGAGCGGGCATGCCGAACTGAGCGGGCATGCCGGGCTGAGCGGGCATGCCGGGCTGAGCGGGCATGCCGGACTGAGCGGGCATGCCGGACTGAGCGGGCATGCCGAACTGAGCGGGCATGCCGAACTGAGCGGGCATGCCGAACTGAGCGGGCATGCCGAACTGAGCGGGCATGCCGGGCTGAGCGGGCGAGTTTGGATGGACCGGTGTGGCGGGCTGCCGACGGGGGTCCGAGGAAGTCTTCGCATCAGGGTATTGCTCGACGAACCATGCTGGTGGCTGCTGGGCGTTGGTCGGCTGTCCACCCCGCCACAAGCAACAAGAGCCAATCCCCAGCAACATCCCCAGTCGCCACAGCCGCCTTTGTTTCTGACGTGTGGCCCGCTTTGGCCGCAATCTTCCCGCGGGCTGCCCCTCGTCACCGTCGCGCACGATCACCGGCGCACGTTTGGACAATGCCAACGCGCTTGCAGCGGAGAAATCGGTAGACGGCTGATGTTCAGACATGGTTCTTAATGGCTGCCTTAAGCGATAATCCTTCGCATGTTTTTGTTACCCACGATGGCGTTAGCCGCGGTTCTCGTTAGCCGCCTTTTGGCGCTAGCCGCGGTTCTCGCGCTGAACTGAACTAATCCCTGCAACAAAACGGTGGCTAGCGCCAAAACCGCTAACGGACTCTACTGGACGATGAAATGATATGATTTTGGGTGAATATCTAGTATTTGATGGTTCATGCGATTGATCATCTCCGCAGTGGAACCGACAAACCGCATAAAGTATGAGGGTTCGACGCGACTGCGCAGTCTCACATCCAGACGATATTGACCACGCATAGTGATCAATCCCGCGGGCACTCGATACTTTGCTTGGCGATGATCAAGCGCAGGAATCGAATGAGCTTCCATGCGAATCAGCTGCGGGTGGTTCAGTACGCTGACGGGAACATTGGCTGGGCGAAAAAAGGGAATTTGATCAACGTCGACATTGACGGGCAGTGGCAACTCGCGATCAGTGCCTTTGACGTTAGTAATCAGAAATTTGGTTTGCAGATTAAACAGCTGCGAATCACGCGGCACGATGCCGTTGGCAACATCCTCGGAATTCATATCCGCCAAGTCACCCTGAGTATCGAGGTAACCAGTTTCCCAAACAGTTTGCCCCAATGGATTCACCAAAGCTACGTTCAACCAGACCTGTGGTTGGGCCCCCAGCGACCCGGTGGGCAAATTGTGGCCATCGCTGCGATTATGAACCACATAGTGGAATGCCAACGGTTTGCCGACGCTGGCTTGCGTGATAAATGGCCCTGTAATATCAGCGCCAGCTTCCATTGCCGCGATCGAGCCAGCGCGAGCTCGAGCTAGCGACTCGAGACGTTTATCAATCACTCCGCGAGCATCGCGGCGTTCATCGGCGTTGTCCCAAGGAGATGGAAAGCGAGGGGCCGCGCCCGGTTGTGCCCCCTCCAGATCGTAGACCGCCCTCTCGAAGGCTTCGGTTCCCCAGCCCGCTTGCCAATCGAAACGCAACCATTCTCGCGGACTCCAACGCTCTCCTTTTTCGTCGACCGGAAATAAGCCGGGATGAGCGATCGAATAACCTGGCCCCCAGGCCATATGATTTGAATACTTCTTCGGCTCGCCAAATGGTTTACCATTGATTTCCGCAATCGGGAAACACTCATACCCATCCGCTTTACCCGGCACCGCTCCGAAATGACACTGCTGACAAGTAATGCCTCGTTTGCGGGCCGGACTGGCGTTGTACTGTGAATACACCACCTCCAACCAAATCCCAGGATGCACGGCGACTTGATGACACGACAAACAGAAATCGCTCCGCGAGATGGTCGCAAATTGGATCGAACCGTTATGCATCGCTTGGCCAGGCCCGGTATCGCTCGCATCCAATTTTAGTTTCAGCTTGTCCTTCTGAGCGATTGCCTCGCGAACCCCCGAGCCGTCACCACCGCCAACAATCGGTTGATGAATATCGCCCGGTTCAATGCGGCGATGCCCGTGCGTTTTGCCATAAGATTCTACGACGCGATGACAAGCCACACACGTGATGCCCTCGCGGACCACGGCCGGCGCGTCGAGTACCGATTCAAAGCGGGGGATCGATGCTTGCGTTGCCACCGGCGCGTGACAACGCATACAGAAGGCGCCCACGGTACCTTGAGAAAGCACCGTCAACGTTTGCTCAAATCGCTGGAACATCGGCGAGATCGTGGCATAGGCATGCGCACTGACTCGCCAATCCTCAAAATGACGCGGGTGACATTTTGCACAAGTCATCGCCGAGGGATATTCAGACTCCAAGAAAATCGCCCGATGGGGATCCTCCGCTTCCGCGCCGTCTGCCCCACCAGTCGATGCTGCCGTTGTTGCTGCCGGATAACTCCGGTGGCCAACCATCTGGGTTGCAGCAGTGTGCGGCGAATTAAGGTGCGGTGAAGATATATGTGGCGACGTTGGATATGGCGAAGTGGGGTGTTGTGAAGCTGCATGTTGTGAAGGCAAGCCGCCATTCAACCGGGCTGGGCCAACATCAGCGGCTTGGACAGCCTGTGGGGCTTGCCAAGTATCAAGGCAACCGGGTGGCAGCATCGCTTGAGCCGCAGCCGGTATGTTCGGAATCTGCTGGGCGTCGGCGGGGCGTCCAAACGAGCTGTTGGCATATGCTTTGATCGCTGCCTCCGGCATGCCAGTGCTTTGCGCCCGCGGCGAGTCAGCTCGCTCGGAGAACCAAGCCGGCGGTCGCGGAGACTGGGCGGCAGACGGAACAGCTGTCAGGGTGACAATCAACAAGGAACCAAGCAAGACCGTGGTCAGCAATTGCAATCGACAGATTGAAGCTGGCATGGCTAAAGCTTTTCGCTGGAGGTTCGGGATGACCAGTTACTACCCTCACTAATGGATCGACAGTCACACACTGGATTGCCAGTCTCATTAAGGAAATCAACAGGACCGTATTAATCGGCACAGCTTGCCGCGGCCCGCGCCGCGGCAACGTATTGCAAACATCACAACCGGAAAAGTCGCCCAGCGGTATCGACACGGTTGACAAAAAAATCAACCGAGTTGAAGACTTCCCCCACGCACCCCTCAATCACGACTTAGAGTTTGCTGCAGAGTTCCGTCTAATCTAAAACCGGAGTCTGTAGCCGTGAGTGAAGATACTGCGAATCGCGATTTCTTTCGCTGTCCGGTGCAAGCGGAGCAGGCAACTGCGACGATCAAGTGTGGCCTACGCCGCATCCCCGTGACGCTCCGCGAAACCTCAATCGATGGTTTCACAGTCGTGGTCGCCGCGCGCTACGCGGGCCAGCTGCGAGTTGGCTCCGCTTGGACATTGATCACCAAATCAGAGCGAAACATCGTTCACGGTGAATGGATTTTCATGTCCCCTGAGGGAGCGTTGCAGTTGGGTCTGAGACGCATTCAAGACATCACACCAATCGCCCAACCGCGTGGCAGTTGGCTGCCACGGTTTTTATCAAGACGCCAGAGTAAGCACAGTTCGCCAGAGATTTTGTTTGTCGGTGTGATTCTCATCATCATCATCGCCCTCAGCAGCCCTGGCATGGGGGACACGTTTGGAACGGCCTCGAAGATTCGACGCTTCGTTACCGAAGTGATCGGAGCGATCCGCAGCTTCATTCCGTAATGCCCTGCCAACGCGGAAGGCGAGATACGCCAGGCATTCCCACTGGGGGAGTAAGCAATTTTCCTGTAAAACTTGGGATAGGCCTTTCGTGCTGCCTGACGATAATCGTGCGTCTCGTACATCACGCGCTCCACAATCGGGAATTTTGATGACTGGAAAGCAAGCAATTGACCTGCGGAAATTTATTCGCGACATCCCAGACTTTCCCTCACCTGGAATCCTCTTTCGAGACATCACCCCTCTGCTGGCCAACGTCGACGCTCTGCGTTTAGCCTGCGAAGCAATGGCCGAGCCTTTTCGCGACTTAAATATCGATGTCGTTGCCGCGGCCGAAGCCAGAGGCTTCATTTTTGCAGCCCCTGTCGCAATGGCCCTCGGCGCCGGCTTTGTGCCTATTCGCAAGCCAGGAAAGCTGCCCTTTGATCGCCATTCATTCCACTATGACTTGGAATATGGCAGCGACACTTTGGAAGTCCACATCGATGGCGTCGAAAAAGGCCAACGCGTGCTCGTTGTCGACGACTTGCTGGCGACGGGTGGAACTGTGGAAGCTTGCTGTCGGCTGCTGGAACGCTCCGGCGCCGAAGTGGTTGGCTGCTCGTTTTTAATTCACCTAGTCACCCTGGGTGGCCACGCGAGGTTAAACCCCTACAGCATCCGCAGCGTATTGGAATATGAAGACTCCGACTCGGAAACCGAGCTGAGTGTTCAAAATCGTCAACCTGGCCCCCCCATTTAATGACCGCAGAGCCTATGAGCACGGATGGTAGCCCCCCGGAGACGCCTTCAGACGTAGCGGAGACGCTCGACAAGGACGCACAGGGCGAGCAGGTTGGCCGAGGCGAACAGGATGACCTGGGCAGAGACAGCGAGCACAATTTTGATCCGCAGTTTGGCTTTAAACGGGCGGCGGCCAAGGTGCGAGAGTTTCCGCAGACGCCAGGCATCTACCTGATGAAGGATACGGCGGGTCGCGTGATCTACGTCGGCAAAGCAAAAAATTTAAGAAGCCGGGCGGGCAGTTACTTTCTCAAGGCGGCAGCCACAGACGCGCGGACCGCCGAATGGATTGGCGAAATTGCTGATATCGATTTTGTCCCCTGCGATAGCGAAGTCGATGCCCTCTTGATGGAAGCGAGGCTGGTTAAGGATGTGCAGCCAAAGTTCAACAAGGATCTTAAAGACGACAAAAGTTTTCCTTATCTGATGATCACCACGCACGAGGAATTTCCACGTGTCGAAGTGACCCGCACGCCGCGCGACCGGGGCGTCAAACTCTATGGCCCCTTCCCCAGCGCCGGCGCGCTGCGAGGTGCCATCCAAGTGATGCAGAAGATTTTCAAATTCCGCACTTGCAGCCTGGATATTCAATCCGACGACGAGCGTTGGCGGTGGTTTCGGCCCTGCCTGCTAGCGAGCATTAACCAGTGCACCGCACCTTGCAACCTGCGGATCAGCAAAGAAGACTACCGCCGCGATATCAAACGCTTGCGAACTTTCCTGGAAGGTGGCAAAACCCGCCTGCTCGGTGAACTAAAGCGAGAAATGCAAGCTGCCAGTAAGGCTTTGGAATTCGAGAAAGCAGCCCGCGTGCGCGATGAAATTCGCATGCTCGAACGACTTGACGAACGTGGCGACTTAGAATCGCACGCCCAGCCCGAAGTCTTTTACATCGACCCTAAAAAAGGTTTAACAGGACTAAAGAAAGTATTGGGTTTAGCGGAAATTCCTCGCGTCATCGAGGGCGTCGACATTGCTCATTTGGGAGGCGGCGAGACTGTGGCCAGCGTCGTCCAGTTCATCGATGGCTTGCCCTTCAAGCCTGGTTACCGACGTTATCGGATACGCGATGTCCAAGGTGTCGACGACTATCGAAGTATTCACGAAGTCGTTTCTCGCCGCTTTCGCCGGCTCAGCGATAACCATGAAACATTCCCAGATTTGCTGCTGATTGATGGCGGAAAAGGGCAACTCGCAGCTGCCTTAACGGCTTTCCACGATCAACAAATTGAGCCGCCCAACTTAATTTCGCTAGCGAAACGCGAAGAAGAAGTCTTTCGCGTTGGGCAATCCGAACCGCTGCGACTCTCCCGGCACGCCTTCGCCCTCCGCTTGCTGCAGTACGTTCGCGATGAAGCCCACCGCTTTGCCCAGCATTACCACCACATCCTGAGGGGCAAGTCGACTTTTGACGAAACGTCGTGAACTCGGTACCCCAACGCGCTGTCTCGACCTTATAATGGGAGGTGAGGCGCCACACAATTCGCTGGTGCCTCCACCCACAGCTTTTTCGTTTTGTTAGATTTCCCAGGCAATTATTTGCGATTCTCCCAGGGAGGAATGCCCTTATCGTGCGAGATGAACAACGTGTCCAAGGCGTGGCCAGCGAACGTAGCGTGCTTGTTCGCTTACTAACCTCCGATCGTCCGCTGGAAGAACATCCATTGCGTGAGCTGGAAGGCTTGGCTCGAACGGCCGGCACCAGTGTCGTGGGCGCAATGACTCAGCGTCGTGACACCCCCGATCAAACCACTTTTCTCGGCAAGGGCAAGGTCGGTGAGCTGCGCGAATTGATTGAAGAGAACGATGGCGATGTGGTCATTTTTGATAATGATCTGTCACCCGCGCAAACTCGGAATTTAGAAAAAGCGATTCATACGAAAGTTATCGATCGCACCGAGTTGATTCTCGACATCTTCGCATCGAACGCGAGAACGTACGAAGCAAAGTTAGCGGTCGAGTTAGCCCAGCTAGAATATTCGCTGCCGCGGTTAAAGCGGATGTGGACGCACCTCTCACGCCAATCGATGGGCGTCGGCATGCGGGGGCCGGGTGAAAAGCAATTGGAAGTCGACCGCCGTTTAGTTGTGAAACGCATCCACGATTTACGTAGCGAGCTTTCCAAAGTGGAGGAGCGCCGGGAACGTCAAGTTCAAAGTCGCAAAGACATTCCCACCGTCTCGTTGGTGGGCTATACCAACGCGGGCAAAAGCACATTGATGAATGCGTTAACTGGCTCGCAGGTGGAAGCGGCCGACAAACTGTTCGCCACACTCGATACCCGCACGCGACGCTGGAATCTGACCAACTGGGGTAACGTCCTGCTCAGTGACACCGTCGGTTTCATCCGCGACTTGCCACACAAGTTGATCGCCAGCTTCAAGGCGACGCTGGAAGAAGCCAGGCAAGCCGATTTGTTGCTGCACGTGGCCGACGTCAGCAACCCGGCTGTGCTCGATCAAATTTCCGCCGTCTACGCGGTGCTGCAAGAAATTGGCATCGAAGAAAAAGACGCCGTGCTAGTGCTCAACAAAGTCGACATCGCTGCTTCCAAAGAGCTGATCGGTCGCGTGCTCGAGCGGTACCCGAATGCGATACCGGTTAGCGCGGCGACGGGACAGGGCTTTGCCCAGTTAGCTGCCGATGTGGCGGCCGCTTTGGCTGCCGAGTTTTTCGATTTAGAGGTCGATGTCGATCCATCCGACGGCAAACTACTGGCTTACCTCGCCGCCAAAGGCGAAGTCATTAGCCAAGATGTCAGCGAAGAACGGATCCGTGTGCACGTTCGCATGCCAGCCAGCGCGATGGGCGAAGTGCAACGGCGAGCAAAATCGATTCAGCCCGCGCAAGCCCCGCAGCAACTCACGCTGGACGAACCACCGGCCGCTGCGCGACAAATCGATGAAGACGTGCTACCCAACGACGATGGCTCCCTGAGCAGCGAAGTCGCTTAGCTGCTTGGACCACCTTGAAAGCTGGCTGAGAAGCTCGCTCCTAATTTCACGCACAGCAAACGTTACGGGCAAACGATATGACGCGTTGGGAACCGAATGGTGCCACTGCTATCGTCACGGGAGCATCGAGTGGGATTGGATATGAGTTGGCATTGATGCTGGCTCAACGGGGTGCGAACGTGGTCGCCGTCGCCCGTCGCGAATCGAGACTCCAAGGTTTGCTGGAAAAATCGCGAGACAGTCCCGGGCGTATCGTCAGTTTTGCCGGCGATATTACAGACCATGAAATCCGCTGCGGGGTCATTGCCTGCGCTAGAGACTTGGGCGAGAGCAAACTTGATCTCCTCGTCAACAACGCGGGGGTCGGCGCGTTGGGACCATTCGCCGAAGCCACCCCGGAACGCCTGCGACGTGTCATGGAGGTCAATTTTTTTGCCCCGGCTGAATTAACGCGACTGGCGATTCCGCTGCTTCGCCAAGGACGTGACGCCGTGTTGTGTAACGTGGGCAGCGTGCTGGGACACCGTGCCGTACCCAACAAAAGTGAGTACTGCGCCAGCAAGTTCGCCTTGCATGGTTGGTCCGATGCGCTGCGGGCAGAGTTGGTCACAGATGGGATTCAAGTAACCCTGGTCAGCCCCAGCACCACGCAGAGCGAATTTCTGGAGGCTGTGATCGATACCGACGATGGATTCAACTCGAGAGCCTTCGGCAGTTGGTCAGCGCGTCGCGTGGCCCGCGCAGCGTTGGCGGCAATCTTGGCCAGGCGAGCCGAGGTGATCCTCAGCTGGGGCGGTAAAGCATTGGTCTACGGAGATCGCCTAGCCCCGCCACTAATGAATTTGTTACTCCGCCGCCCGCCGGCCTAAAAACCCGCTGGCCTAAAAAGCCCATCAGCGGGCGGTCCTTTTTAGCAAACGGTGACGTCAGGCAACGATTGCGTCTGATACGGGGTATAATCTCCGACCGTCGCTATCGTTCATAACGCTGGCGGGTTGGTTGGGAAGCGAACCCGGGACGGCGAAATTGTCGGGCGGCCCCAAAATGGTAGACGTATTTTCGGTGACTTGAACCGGCTTACCGGCCTTGCAACGCGTGCGCTTGGGCCATCGCATCCTCAGCCATTTGAATATACATCTTATCCTGGGTCCCAGCCCATGCTTTTTGGCAAGTGACGCTCATCGCCGTGTAGTTAAAAGATTCTTCGGGCTCAAGTTCGCAGGCCCGCTTGCTATGCTCGACCGCCTTGAGATGTTCGCCAAGCTTGGTGTAGACGCGGGCCAAAGCGAGATGCCCCAGCACGAAACTGTCGTCTTCTGCGACGATTTTCAGCAACGCATCGAGCGCTTCTTCGTTCTGCTCTGCGTCGATGAATTTTTCAGCTTCGTTGTAGGCTGCATGCGGGTCATTCATGTTCAGTTCCGAGCAAGTGGTGGATTAAAAACGAACAGGGGACGACATCATCGATATCGTCCCCTGATATTTTGACTGTGGAGCCGGCCAGCCAAAGTACTCACCAGGGGAGTATAGCCAGCCGACTGAAACAATTTTTACCGTGGCGGATTACTTGGTCAAGGCAGCTTGAGCGGCCGCCAAGCGGGCGATCGGCACCCGGAAGGGGCTGCAGCTGACGTAGTCCAAACCAACGGTGTGGCAGAACATGATCGATTTGGGATCACCGCCATGCTCGCCGCAAATGCCGCACTTCAATTTCTGCTTGACGCTACGTCCCTTGGCAACGGCCATCTCGACCAATTGCCCGACGCCGGTAACGTCAATCGACTGGAATGGGTCGACCTCGAGCACGTCGTGCTTGAGGTAGTCCGGTAGGAAGGTGTTGACGTCATCACGGCTGTAACCAAAAGTCATTTGCGTGAGGTCGTTGGTCCCGAAGCTGAAGAAGTCGGCGAATTCGGCGACTTGATCGGCCGTCAATGCCGCGCGGGGAATTTCGATCATCGTCCCGATCGAGATCGGCAACTTGTCGGTAAACTTCTTGGCTTCCTTGACCGAAGCAATCTTCTCTTCGACCTTGGCCCGCAGCATTTTCAATTCGGCAGCCGTGCCGACCAGCGGAATCATGATCTCGGGCTCCGCGCCGATGCCCTTCTTGGTGCAAGAGATGGCCGCTTCGACAATCGCCTGAACCTGCATTTCCAAGATTTCTGGATACGTCACGCTGAGCCGGCAACCACGGTGACCAAGCATCGGGTTGGACTCGTGCAGTTGCTCAGCACGCGCCTTGACCTCAGCGGGCTTAAGCCCCAACTGGTCAGCCATTTCTTTCTGCGACTTCGCATCGTTGGGAAGGAATTCGTGCAACGGAGGATCGAGCAAGCGGATGGTCACGGGCAGGCCCTTCATCGCCCGGAAGATGCCTTCAAAGTCCTTGCGTTGGAAAGGCAGCAAGTGCTTCAGCGCTGCGCGGCGATCCTCTTCGGTGGTCGCCAGAATCATTGCTCGCATGAACCCAATGCGATCTGCATCGAAGAACATGTGCTCGGTGCGGCAAAGCCCGATACCTTCGGCACCAAACTCACGCGCCCGCTTGCTGTCGGCCGGCGTGTCAGCGTTGGTGCGAACTCGCAACGTGCGGAACTTGTCAGCCCACAGCATCAATTGACGGAAATCGCCAGCCAATGCAGGTTCTTGAGTTTCCACGGCGCCGAGCATGACTTCACCGGTCGTGCCATCGAGACTGATCGTGTCTTTGACACCATACGTCTTGCCACCGACGGTAATCTTTTTTGCCTTAGCGTTGATCTGAACTTCGCCAGCACCCGCCACGCAGCACTTGCCCCAACCCCGCGCGACAACCGCGGCGTGACTGGTCATCCCACCGGTGCTGGTCAAAATCCCAGCCGCGGCGTGCATGCCGTCAACATCTTCAGGACTGGTTTCCTTCCGCACCAACAAAACTTTTTCGCCAGCTTCGGCACGCTCTTTGGCCTCTTCGGCGGTAAACGCCAACTTACCAACAGCCGCTCCGGGGGAGGCGGGCAAGCCGGTGGCCAGCGTTTCCGCAGCGTTGCGAGCGGTCGTCTTAAAGCTCGGCAACAACAGTTGAGTCAAATCGTTAGCCGGTACGCGAAGCACTGCTGTCTTCTCGTCAATCAACTTCTCTTTGACCATCTCAACGGCAATCTTGACCGCCGCGACTCCCGTTCGCTTGCCAGTTCGCGTTTGCAGCATGAACAACTTGCCACGCTCAATCGTGAACTCGATGTCCTGCATTTCCTTGAAGTGAGTTTCCAGCTTGTCCTTGATCGCCAACAGTTCTTTATGAACTGCCTTGTTCCACTTGGGCATTTCGGCGACCGGCAGGGGCGTGCGGATTCCGGCTACCACGTCTTCGCCCTGAGCGTTGATGAGGAACTCGCCGAAAAACTTATTCTCGCCCGTGTTCGGGTTCCGCGTGAAGGCCACGCCAGTTCCCGAGTCATCGCCCATGTTGCCATAGACCATGCTCTGGACGTTGACGGCCGTGCCGAGCAATCCACGGATACCTTCGATCTCGCGATAGCGAACCGCACGATGCGTGTTCCACGACTGGAAGACCGCTTCGATCGAAAGCTGCAGCTGCTTGGTCGGGTCCTGAGGAAACTCCTCGCCAGTGTGCTTGCGATAGACTTCCTTGTAAGCGGCGCAAAGCTCGATCAGACCTTCGGCAGGTACGTCGGTGTCTAATTCGACGTTGTACTTCTTCTTGATCTTGTCGAAAGCTGCCTCAAATTGATGGTGATCCATGCCCATCACCACGTCGCCAAACATGTTGATCAAACGACGATAAGCGTCATAGGCAAAGCGTGGATTGGAGGTCGCTTTTGCCAAACCCTCAGTGGAGACGTCAGTTAGCCCCAAGTTAAGAATCGTGTTCATCATCCCGGGCATGCTGACGGCCGCCCCGGAGCGAACGGAGAACAGCAAAGGATTGGTATCGTCACCAAACTTTTTGCCCAGCTCCTTTTCCAACATGGCAACCGCCACGTGGACTTCGTTCATCAAGCCCTGAGGCAATTTCTTGCCGGCCTTATAATACTTGTCACAAACCTCGGTGGTAATCGTGAAACCAGGAGGGACCGGCAGACCAATCGAGGTCATCTCGGCCAAATTGATTCCCTTGCCGCCCAACAACGGTTTGCCAAGCCCACGGCCTTCGGTCTTCGTCTGGCCGAAATAATAAACCATCTTGTCAGTCTTGGCGGCCGCTTGTCCGGCGGCAGTCTTGCGACGGGCTGTCTTTGCCATAAATCTTCCCTCGGTATCCAATTAAATGTGCGGTTAGTGGGTGGCTGCCGTGCGGCGACGCATGCCCCAGCAAAGATTCGTCAGCAAAGACCCGGCCCGCGACGCGAACGTCGCTGAACAAAGGTGGCTGAACAATCGGAGCTGAACAATCGTCTTGCCCGCCCAACCCCTGCGGTTACGAGCGGCTCTCACAGCAAACTTCACATCGAAGCGAGTCGGTTGGCGCGCAAAATCTTCGCGCGCACGCAATTACAGTAGCCTCGAAAGCGGCGAATGTAGAATGCCTACGGCACAGCGTCAATGACGCCACGCCGCTGTGGACAGCCTGAGTGCGACTTTTTCGCCAAAATGAGCCGCCCAGCCCAACTGCAGGCCAGCAGGCCACCGCGGGGCAGAACAACCAATTGGGCAGAACGCTTACTTCAGCAAAACATCGACGCCGCAGGAGCGGAGTTGGTCGAGCTGCGCACCTAACGCTTCTTGACTGAGCGGATTACCTCGCAAATACAACTCAAGATATGGCGCAAATCGCTTTTCACCCTCCACGTCCGCACGGCACATTTCCACCAGCGGCGTGAGATCCTGAATCTTATTTTCACGCGCCAAGATCATGCTCAGCTTTTTCAGCGGTCGCAGTGCTTCGAGCGAAGTAATTTGATTGCGATCGAGATCCAAATGGGTCAACCAGCCCAGCCTGCCGATCGGTTCCAACTGGCCATCCTCCAGCGAATTGCCAGCCACATCGAGCGAGCCGATTTTGCTCAACCCGGCGATCGGTGCCAAACTCTCCAGCTGGTTGTTGGCTAACCACAATGAACGCATGTTGGTCATCTGCTCCAAGGCAGCCAAGCTCTTCACTTGGTTCCCCCCCAAGTTCAGCAGCTGAATTCCAGCCAATTTGGCCAACGGGGCAATGTCTTGGATCTGGTTGTTCTCAAATTCAATGCTCATCAGCCGCTCCAAGCCGGCGATCGGCGTCAAGTCGCTGATCTTGTTGTCAGAGAGGCGGATCAGACGCAACGACACACAATGCTCCAGTCCGGTCAAATCTTCAATCCCTTTGCCAATCGCTTCGACCCGTGAAATATCTTTCAAATCGTCGATCGTCAGCGGTTCCGTATTGTTTCGCTTGGCGTACACCTCGGCTCGCAAAGCCGCCTCCAGGGCCGGATCGGGAACCAGTTTGGCCGGTTCTGGCGCCGGTTCTGGCGCCGGTTCTGGCGCCGGTTCTTCAGCCGGCTTGGCCTCCTCAGCCGGCGGCTCTTGAGCGAACCCGAGAGAGCCACTTTGACCAAGTGAAACTGGCAACAAGAGAAAGCAAATCGACAGCAGCGAGGCGATAATAAATCGGCAAGTCATGATCAAAATGCTGTGGGATAGTGGAAAGGTGGGTAAAGAGGGGGGAGTTGCAGCGACCAGAATCGCTCAACTCCATTAGCTTAATCGCGACGTAAGCGTTCGACTACCACCAACCCCTCACCCCGCCGCTTCGCTCGCAAATTTCCAGGCAAATTCAACGACTCGAGTGGCGTCTCTAGTGGCGACGCTGGGGACCGCGGCGAGCTCGCAGGCGTGATCATCCGCACCAACTTATCCCAGTGCTGCTGGGTCATTCCGCCACGAGCCCAGCCACGTTGATCCCAGGCATTCGCCAACGCAATCACCAACACGCTCGATGTCGGCTGGCTGTCGGCTGGCCAGCGAATCTCCAGCCGCTGGTCATCCGCGGTCGGCAAAAACAACACCTCAGCCAATTCCGCACCCCGCTGCTTCAAATCATCGACCACAGCCGCTTGGGCAGTCACGGCTCGCAAAATTGCCGCTTCCGCGTGCGGATAACGACTGGTGATCGTGGGCAACAATTCGTTGCGAATCCAATTGCGACTCCAGTGCGAAATGTCGTTGCTCTGGTCGTGACGCCAAGGCTGGCCGATCGCTTCTAGCAGCTTGCGCAGCTCGGCTCGCCGCACCCCCAGCAGCGGTCGTGCGATCACAGCCTCAGCTCCGAGACCGCGGAACATTGGGATCCCGGCCAAGCCCGCCGGTCCGGTGCCGCGAAAAAGCTGGTGCAACACGGTCTCAATCGTATCGTCAGCAGTGTGGGCCACAGCCACGTAACGAGCCCCCAGGGCATGGGCTGTTTGCTCCAAAAAATCATATCGCTGGTGCCGCAGCGACTCTTCGGATACTTGACCACCAGCGCCCACTGCCTGCCCGACACCGGCTGCCTGCCCGACGCCCGCCGCCTGCCCGACAACGCAGCGGAGCCCGAGGCGCTGGCAAGTCGCTTCGATGAACTGTTGATCGAGCTCCGAAGCGTACCCGCGGAGCCGATGATTCCAGTGAGCCACCACCAACTCGCCCTTGAAATCACCCCGCAAATCGCCCAGCCTGCGCAAATCACCAACTGATCGCTCGGCCGCCCGATTCGCCTCAGAAACGCTGCTATTGCTGGGCGGAAATTCTTCTCGGTGAGAAAAATATTGCGGGCGATAAAAGTAATGCAGCAGTCTCAGCAGAGCGATGCTGTCGGCCCCGCCGCTGACTGCGACCAGCGTGGTTAGCGGCAAAAAATTGGCCGGCGCCCAGTTTTGACCAACCTGATTGGCGATCTGCACCAACAACTTGTGGGGCTGCGGAGTGGGGTTTGGCATCATGAAATGGGGTGAGTGAACGGGGAATAAGAGGCTTGTTGCAGTCGACGTTTACCCGGGTCCCGCTTTCCCCAGCGTGGCGTGTTTGCTACATTTAGGCTGCAAAGGCCGGGTAGCGGCTTAGATTCTTAAAAAGATCTCATCTCTTTCCGGCACAACCCTCACCGCCGGTCTACTTGTTGGCTAGTTTTACGTTGGTCGGGCAAGAGCAGCGGTGATTTTTTCCGTTCTGAATTTTAAAAGTAACAGACACCACCCGGGCTGCCGAGCGCCGTCGTGAACGTGTTGCGGTGAAAATCCGAACATCCAGGCGGATGTAGTTTTCTTGTGACTGACCTTTGGCTTGGACCCAAGGCGCATGCTGACTTTGACCGTCATCTATTGGTGTTTACTGATGTTCGCAGCCATTGCCTGCGTGCCATCGGTCGGTGTCAGGCGAAACGCCAGGTCGTTCTCGTCGGTCGTTGGAAGCACCGGAAAACTAAGTCTGTCGGGACAACCGTTCGTCACGATGGTGGCGAAACGACGACGCAAGGCCCATGGCGTGATGCTGATCCCCTTGATGCTTGGATCGCACCATGATTACCGCACAAACACTGATCGTGGCCCTGGTATCCCTGTTGGTGGGTGCCGGGGGCATGTTCGGAATTCTCAAATGGGTCGACGTCCTGCGGGGCCGGGATGCCAAAACGCGAGTTGAAGAGCTGATCGCGCAAGCCAAAGAAAAAGCTGACAGCGAATTACGAAACGCTTCGATCAAAGCCAAAGAGGATTTGCTCAAACAACGAACCGAAATGGAACAGGAGGTCCACGCGACGAAGGCCGCTTTGCAAAAACGCGAGCTGAAGCTGGAACGTACCGAGGACACGCTGCGACAGCAGGCGGAAGATCTCCGCAAGCAAGAGCGGGGCGTGGAGAACACGCAACGCCGGTTGGCCGCTCAGATCGAGACCTACAACAGTCGCTCGACCGAGATGACGGCTCTGATCGAACAACAAAAACAAACCTTGCAACAACTCAGCGGACTTAGCAGCGATGAAGCTGCCAACCGCTTGATGCGCTCCCTGGAGTCGGAGCTGGAGCAAGAAATGGGGACGGTCATTCTCCGTCGTCAGCGACAAATGAGTGAAACGGCTGACGCCAAAGCTCGCGAGATCTTGCTGACCGCGATCCAACGCTACGCCGCGGCTCACACGGCCGAGTCGACGACCAGCACGGTCGACATTCCCAACGACGACATGAAAGGCCGGATCATTGGCCGCGAAGGTCGTAACATTCGCACTTTCGAGAAAGCGACCGGTGTCGATGTGATTATCGATGATACCCCCGGCGTGGTGATCGTCAGTGGATTTGATCCAGTCCGCCGCGAGATCGCACGCCAAGCACTCGATTCGCTGATCAGTGACGGTCGCATTCATCCCTCGCGGATCGAAGAAGTCGTCGCGCAAACCGGCAAAGAGATCGAGGGCTTTCTCAAACACAAAGGCCAGGAAGCGGCCGAGGAAGTCAACGTGGGCGGGCTGCACGACCGGGTTGTGCAAATGCTTGGTCGACTGCATTTTCGCACCAGCTACAGCCAAAACGTGCTGCGGCACAGCGTCGAAGTGGCATTCATCTCGGGCATGTTGGCCGAGATGATCGGCCTGGATGGTGATTTGGCTCGGCAGTGCGGATTGCTACATGACATTGGCAAAGCAGCCGATCACGAACTCGAAGGAGGCCACCCCAAAATCGGCGCCGACTTGTTGCGACGCAGCGGTGCTCCCCCCGAGGTAATCCACGCGGCCCTGGGGCATCATGACGAGATCGTCACGGAGTACCCTTACACGATGTTGGTTGCCACCGCCGATGCGGTCAGCGCCAGCCGTCCGGGAGCTCGTCGCGAATCGCTCGAGCGTTATATCAAACGGATGGAAGAGCTCGAATCAATCGCCAATGGATTTGATGGTGTCGAACAAGCGTTCGCAATTCAAGCTGGCCGGGAGCTTCGCGTAATCGCGAACGCCAAACAAACCGATGATGCCAAAGCGGCGAAAATCTGTCGGGAAATCGCCAAAGCGTTTGAGCAACAATTAACTTACCCCGGGGAAATCAAAGTCACGGTGGTGCGCGAAAGTCGCTATGTCGAAACAGCTCGCTAGGACAACCTTTCCTTCTCCGCTAATTTGTGTTTGTGGATCGACTCGATAAAGGACGCTTGTGAACCTGCTATTCCTGGGAGACTGCGTGGGGAAACCTGGATTGCAAGCGATTGCCGAGCACCTGCCTCGCCTCCGCGGTGAACTGAATCTGCAAGCCGTCGTGGTTAACGCGGAAAACGCCGCTGACGGCTCCGGTTTGACCAAACGTCAATTCGGCAAACTGATGGATGCTGGTGTCGATTGTTTAACCATGGGAGACCACATTTACCGTCGTGATGAAATCAAAGACATCCTGCGGCAGGATCGCAGGATCGTTAAACCGGCCAATTATCCAGCCACTGCGGCCGGCCACGACTGGACTTCATTCACCGCGGCTAACGGAGTCGAAGTAGCCGTCATCAGTTTGTTGGGCCGCGTCTACATGCGTCCGGTAGATTGCCCCTTCGCGGCGGCCGATCGGGTTTTGGCGGAAATGCCCGCGGAGATTCGGGTCATATTGTGTGATATTCATGCCGAAGCGACCAGCGACAAACAACTGATCGGACGCTATCTCGATGGCCGCGTTTCAGCCGTGCTGGGAACCCACACCCACGTGCCCACGGCGGATGCTTGCATCCTTCCCGGCGGCACGGCCTTTCAAACTGATGTCGGCATGTCTGGACCTTATCATTCGGTGATTGGCCGCAACTTCGACCGCGTTTTGCAAACCACAATCTCATTCGAACCCACCCATTTCTATGTCGCCACCGAGGATGTGCGATTATGCGGAGCGCTCATTACCGTCGACCCCGCCAGCGGCTCGGCAACCGCAATCGAACGCTTTGAATATCGTTGCGATAACACATAAACCTGCTGGCAAACATTTCCTGATACTTGCCCTCGTGGCATCACCCTTTATTGTTTAAGGAGCATCGTCACCATGGTCGGTGCGGTTGAGACCCTAAGTTCATTAGAAGGCATTGCCGATCGTGTCCCACCGGGCGAAACTCGCCATTTCCGCTTGCTCGGCTCGGAAAGCTTCAGCGGCACGCCGGTGCGAATTCCAATCGCCGTCAAACGCGGACACGACGCGGGGCCGAGATTATTTCTCACCGCCGCGTTGCATGGTAACGAAATCAATGGTACCGGTGCCATTCGCGATCTTATCACCGATCCCAGCATGCAACTGAAAGCGGGGCTGATGCTGCTGGTTCCCGTCATCAATGTGCTCGGTTTTGATCGACACAGCCGCTATCTGCCCGACCGCCGCGATCTCAATCGTTGCTTCCCAGGTTCCCGCACCGGCAGCCTCTCCAGTCGCATGGCGCGCACCGTCTTTGATGAGATTGTCCGCCGCTGTGATTTCGGTATCGACCTGCATACCGCAGCGGTGCGTCGCACAAATTATCCCAACGTGCGGGGAGATTTATCAAACGAAGGTGTGGCACGCTTAGCGAAAAGCTTCGGTTGCCAATGGATCATCTCAGCCAAAGGGCCCCGCGGTTCGCTCCGCCGCGAAGCAACTCGCAATTCCATCCCCACCATCATTCTCGAAGCGGGCGAAGTCTGGAAGGTCGAACCAGGGGTGATCAGCGTCGCCCATCGCGGCGTCAAGAATGTGCTCGCCGATCTCGGAATGCTCGATGCCGTGCCGGAGCGTCCACCGCTGCAAGTGATCATCGAGCGCACAAAATGGACCCGCGCTGATCGTGGCGGCTTTCTCCAGTTCCACACCTCGCCGGGGCACATCGTGGCCCGCGGAGAACCCCTGGCAACCTGCACCAGCCTGCTGGGTGCCGAGCGAAACGTGATCATTTCACCCTTCGACGGCGTAGTCATCGGCATGACCACCCTACCAGCGGTCAGCCCCGGCGAACCAGTCTGCCATCTGGGCAGAATCGACCCCGCCATGATGGAGTCGCTCACGGGCACTCGCAAAGCAAAGATCGATCCGGTCTCCCAACGGTTGAGAGATGATCTGGCGACCAACGTAAATGTTGTTCGCCACAATCCCCACCCAGATGATGAAGCGACGTAGCCCAGACGGTAAAAAGCAGCTTACCAAATTGACAAACAGCCTCCTCGCGGAACACCATAAGCTAAGCTTCATCAGCAGGTGACGGCGGTCGCCCAATGATAATTTAGTCATCAAAATGGTTGCATAGTTGTGCAATGAAATTGATGGTCCGTGGAGCACATCATGAATCAACTCGATCCCAACTCAGCGGCGACCATCGGCAGCGTATTGATCGTAGATGACGATCCCGCCATCATTCGGCTGATCGACCAACTTATCGAATCACATTACGGCGAGTCAGTGTTGCGCTTTCACGCCAGCAACGCGATCGCTGCCGAAGAAGTTATCCGCAGCGAACTGATCGATGTGGTGATTACCGATTTATACATGGGCGAAATTGACGGCATCCGATTGCTCAATTGGCTGAAGAATTGGGAACCATTAATCCAAGTCTTGGTGATCACCGGAAATGAAAGCCCCGATGCGCTGCGTGAATCGTGCGCCGCCGGCGCCAGTGACTTTTTCGTCAAACGATTCAGCCGCTTCGAGCTCATCAGATCAGTCGATTTCATGCTCAGCCGCATCAAACGCTGGGAACCTTTGCTCGTTCCAGTTAACAACTAGCCTGGCATGCGAGCCGCCCCATCGCCAGCGATTTGCCCGCTGACCACCTTGCCACAGCAAGCAGGTTCGTTGCGCAACAAAAAAAGCCGCAACGAGTTAGCAACCGGCTCTTTGAGACCGTCTACTAACCCACTGCGGCTGATAAACCGATTTGACTTTTACCTGCTAACCTAGCGGCAACCGCGACGGAAAAAACCGAAGATGCGGCGGCGCGGCTGAGCACACTCGACCACGGGTGCACAGCAACTCTCGGTAATCACGGGAGTACCACAGCAACCGCCACCACTGACGATGCCGCCGTTGACGATGCCGCCGATGACGACGCTGCCGCCCATAGGATAGCTGATCGATTCGCCACATCCAACGCATCCGCTGCCGACAACCATCGGCGCACTCATCACGGGTGCCGCAGCGATCGGCTCAATCACGCTCCCGGCGGCCGCGGGTGCATCACTCGGTGGCAACAAAACGGAATCGATCACGTGGATCACGCCGTTGGATGCTTCAATGTCCGTCTTCACGACGGTCGAGTCATTGATCGATACGGTGCCTTCGTTGACCGAGATCTTCACTGGCTTGCCAGCGACCGTGTCGGCCGATTCCAAAGTGACGACGTCACTGGCCATCACTTTGCCAGGTACTACGTGGTAGGTCAGAATTTCAACAAGCTTCGCCTTGTTCTCTGGCTTGAGCAAGTCTGCGACAGTCCCCTCGGGCAACTTGGCGAACGCCTCGTCGGTGGGTGCAAACACGGTGAATGGCCCTTCGCCCTTCAGCGTCTCAATCAAGCCACCTGCTTCTAAAGCAGCAGCCAAAGTCCCAAAGCTACCCGCACCTACGGCGGTGTCAACAATGTCATCAGCCGCTTTGGCGGGCAAAGTCATGGCAGCGCACAGTAAAGCCAAACAACAACGAGCAGTCCAATTCATGGTGAAAAACCTAATCAATCGAGAGAGTTGAGGTGTGTGCCGTGCGAAACTCCGGCGAGCCAAAACTACTTCGCCCAGAATTCCACAAAACCAGTTCCAACAGCCAACGCTGCTGTAGTCCTTACACTGTAACAGTTAGGCAACCTCTGCCAATTAAGAGTTCTAGAACCCTTCGCTTTGGCAACTGTAAATTCTTTCACTCACCGAATCTCCCGCCAAGGCAGAAACCGCACCTCGCTGGGAGATATCTTTCATTAAATGAGCGAATTCAATCATTTCTTGAGTGATATCTACCACACCAAAGCTCGGCAACCCGAAATTGTCGGGCCGTCACCAGCAGGTAACCTGGGCGAGGTTTATTTTCCACCGTCCAGTTAGAATAAGGAGTAGCTTTCACCCTTTTACGCTCCCCAGGCACAGCTCTCATGACTTTTCGATCGATATTCCCGGCGACGCGTTCGCTCCGCTGCCCAACCGTTTGGGTTGCCCTGAGCTGCTGCCTGATGTCAGCCGAAATGGTCCCAGCTCAGCAGCAACTGATCATCGATTACGCGGTCGAACATCAACAGATCGATAACTTCGGAGCCTCGGACGCCTGGTCGATTAATCCCACAATCACCCGCTGGAGCAATCAGGGGAACGAGGCGGCCATTGAGCGACTTGCCGACTATCTTTTCTCCACAGAAAGAGGGATCGGACTTTCGGCTTGGCGATTTAACATCGGAGCCGGCAGCGCGGAACAGGGGACAGCCAGCCGCATTCCCGACCCGCTGCGTCGTGCGGAACTATTGATGCCGACCGCCGGAGCAGCGATCGATCCCACGAAGCAGTGGGGCCAAATTCGCTTTCTGCAAGCGGCTCATCAACGCGGAGTCGCCGATCTGGTTGCCTTTGTGAACAGCCCGCCCGCCTGGGCGACAAAGAATGGTTTAACTCATCCGGGCGACGGATCAGGAGTGGGTTCCAGCAACCTTAAACCGGAGAGCCGCAACGATTTCGCCGAATTTCTCGTCGCCGTAATCGAGTATTTGCGCGGCCCCCGGGTTGGCGTCCCAGTCAATTATATCAGTCCTCTCAACGAACCCACCTGGGACTGGCAAGGCCAAACGCAAGAGGGCTCACCCTACAACAATCAAGATATCAAAACGGTCTATCGCCAGCTGCAAGCCGCGCTCCGCCGTGCCAAGCTGGCTGACCACGTCCACGTCGATGGAACGGAAGCGGTCGAGTACACCGCGGCCCTCGGAGATCCGTACATGGATCGATTCAATGAAACCATCTACAAAGGCGGCATGAATGATAGAGCTTTGGGGCTCTACCGAAACTATATTGATCAGTTTCTTAGCGACCCCGAGATGCAAGAAATCTTACACAATAAGATTTCGCTGCATGGTTATTTCTCTGACGCCTGGAAAGACCGCTTGGGTGCGCTGCGTGATCTAACCTGGGAAAATATCCAAGCTGCCTCGCCGGGGGCAAAAGTCTGGATGAGTGAATTCTGCATTCTAGGCGACGCGGGGAACGCGCGTTCGTTTACGGGAAACGGCTTTGACGTCGATGACATGGATCTGGCGTTACACGTTGCCACAGTCATCCATCGGGACCTTGTTCGGCTGAACGCATCGGCTTGGCACTGGTGGCTCGCTTTAACTCCCTACGACTACAAAGATGGCTTGATAAAAATCAATCCAACGCTAGACCCCGACAGCATTCAACCCTCAAAACTGTTCTGGGCTTTCGGAAATTTCAGCCGCTTTATTCGCCCCGGCTACCATCGCCTTCACACAGCAGACGCCGACGACCTCGAAGGCTTGATGGCATCCGCTTACAAAAGTCCCGACGGCAAGCGTTTGGTGGTGGTAATGATCAATGCCAGCGAAGCAGCAATAGCAGTCAAACCCAACATCCACAACTTGCCGGGCACCAGCAAAATCAGCGGTTTCGCAAGCTACACGACTGATGCTGTCGGCTCGCTCGCCGAATCCTTCGTACAAGCTGAGTGCTCACTGCCGCCTCGCAGCGTCGTTACGCTGGTCGCAGACTTACGAAACGGATCATCCCGTTAGCGGCTTCGGCGCTAGCCACCGTTCCCTTGCACACCACGCGTTCGGCTGAAAACAAAAACCGTGGCCACCACAGAGATTCCAATTCGCGCTCATTCGCGGGCAACTCAGGGCGGCACATTGCGGGCCATGCATCCCCAGCCCTTCCCCCCCAAACTGACCTTAATGAGGTTTTGGGTGCGGAATGTGATTTTTCCAAGACCAGCCCCGGGAGCGAAGGGAGCGAGTCTTTTTGTGGGGTTAGGTTTTGGTTGCAACAAGGGAGATAAAAAAGAGGAGCAATCACTGAACGCTGAAATGAGTCAACTTCTTCAAGGTCGGGCGGAAGGTCTTCGTCGTCCAAGTTATCGAGGACATACCGATCCGCGTCCGCGGGAACCTTCAAATCAAACAGCCACTGACACTCATCGTGGGCAGCCGAATACGCATTCACCAGCATGTTGGGGCGATACGTGGATTGGCATTTAAATCGCGTCGCCAGGCTCATATTCAGAAGAAATTGAGAAACTCCTCAAAGCTCTAGTCGCTCGTGTTATCGGCAATCCGATCACCAATTCACAGCCGACTCAGACAGCCAATGTGCGATTCTTGCAATGGACTTACGAAATCTTTCCTGGTCGCTGGCCAGCGTTTGCCGGCGGGGGTGTGATCACGCTCCACTTCTGACTATCATTCTTGGAAGCTTGAAGGCAATGCGGGCATGCAACTGGAGAGATCGTGGAAACTTGGTTGATGACTATTCTCGGCATGCTGCTGCTCGGCCTCGGGGTCTGGGAAACATTCATGGCAGTGCTGCATCCGCGAGCGGTTCGCGGGCCCGTAACGGCGATGATCAATCGCGGTTTTTACCATCTTAGCCACTCATGGCCATTGGACTTGCAGCGTGTGTCCGTTTTCATCGGCCCCGTGACGGTCGTTACTCAAGTCTTGGGATGGGCAACCTTGTTGTTGACGGGGGTCAGTTTGATTGTCTGGCCCGAACTGGGCGTTGGTATTAAGAGTTCCGGAGACCTGCCCACACCGACTGGCTTTTGGGATGCCGTCTACTACGCCGGCTTTACGCTGACTACTTTGGGTATGGGGGATCTGGTCCCACAAACCCAAATAATTCGGCTGCTGACCATTTCCGCTTCCGGTTTGGGATTCAGCTTCTTTACGTTGGTGCTAACCTACGTGATGTCGGTCTACTCGACGCTTTCAAGACGTAACCAATTTGCCGACAATATCTACTACCGGACATCTCGCACAGGCGATAGCCTGCTTTACTTAGAAGCCTATCTGGCCGAACAGGACCGATCTCTAGTCAGCCAAGATCTCAATAAGCTTGCCGAGCAGATGGCTGAACTACTAGAGTCCCATCATTTCTATCCAGTGCTCTATTATTTCCGCTTCAACGAACCACGCTACTCCATGCCCACCATTCTCCGCTTCTGCTTGGAGGTTGCCTCCGCATTCAAAGCGATCGAAGAGCTCCAGGGTGGTAACAAAGGCGCCGGCTCTGAGGCCACCAACCGACTGTGGCACGCCAGTATGCAAATGCTAGAAGATACCAAGTATTACCTCAGGTACAGTGACGGCGAACAAGTTCCGCCCAACACCGAGCTAGCGGAACGTGCCGCTCACCTCGTCCCCGCTGCGGAAAACACCAAAAGCCGTTTTGTCACCGCTTTCGCCAACCACCAATCTCAATGGCTGAGCGTTCTCCAAGCACTGACGTTCTGCACCGACATCAAACATACGACTAGACCATCACGACGAATGCAGTGAACTAGCACCGTGCTGGCACCGTGCCTGAGCTAAATTGGCGTCAACTCCTCAAATCTCGACTTTTTCTAATTCGTTGCTTGCCGGGGAGCCCTGTTTTGTCAGCGGCAATCGATCTTGACCCACCGTTGATGATTCGACAAAGTGGGTCCTCAGCTCGTAACAAAGCAATCGGCTTGGGCGAGACCCCGTGTCAAACGTTGTTCTAAAACGCTGTTTTTTCGTCCCGAGCAATTTATTGTGACAATTCACCCCACGGCATATATCTCGCCCGACGCCCAAGTTGATGCGAGCTGCCAAGTCGGACCACATGCCACAATTGATGGTCCAGTACGAATTGGTGCAAATACCCGCATCGGCCCCTCAGCTGTCGTCCTGGGACACACCACCGTTGGGGAAGACTGCACCATTCACGCCCACGCCGTGATTGGTGACACTCCTCAAGACCACAAGTTCACCGGTGAAGTTTCGTATTGCCAAATTGGCGATCGCTGCGTCGTACGCGAGGGAGCAACGGTGCACCGCGCCTGCTTGGCTGGCGAAGCGACCGTGATTGGTGACGACTGTTACCTGATGACCAATTCCCACGTCGCCCATGATTGCCACCTCGCCGCTGAAGTCACCTTGATCAGCGGCGCGCTGCTCGGTGGACACGTGCAAGTGGGTGAAAAGGCGATCATCTCCGGCAACACGGCCATTCATCAATTCGTTCGCGTCGGCGAACTGGCAATGGTCGGCGCCGTGGCCATGATCGCACAGGATATCCCACCCTTTGCCATGACGAATCACGTGGGAGAGATCGCCGGTCTAAACACCGTGGGCTTGATGCGGGCGGGCGTCTCCAGCCAAGAGCGAGAAGAACTAAAAGCCTTGCTGAAAGTTATCTATCGCTCAGGAATTTCCTTCGAGCGATCCATCGAACTCGCGCACGAATTATCCCACACCGCCGCGGGTAAGCGATTCGTAAAGTTCTTCGACGTCAGCTCGCGGCGCGGTATTCGCCGCCTGAAACGAAAAAACAAACTGGCGGCCTAGCCAACTCGGCGCGTGGTAAAGGCATTCGAGCTGTAAACATTGCTTGCGACCGCCTGGTCTTTTTTCTTCCATCGATTCGCTTATCGCTTGACTTTTGTTTCACACTCGTTTACTTTGCATGACAAAGTGAAAGCGTGAGGCATTTTCCCCGGAGAGTAAACAATGGAGCTTCGCGACGCGCTCCAGCAGATTTCCGAAATTCGACAGCAGATGGCTCGCAGCGAAGTCTTTCGCGGCTATCGGTCGCTGACCGTCGGTTTTTCCGGAGCCTTAGGGCTGCTGGCTGCTTCCCTGCAGTCGCTCTGGGTGCCAGCACCAGCAACCGATCTCAATCGCTATTTAGTGCTATGGATCGGCGTGGCCGCGATCAGCACCTTGGTGTGCGGTACCGAATTATATTTACGAGCTAGAAACGCTGGCTCCGGACTGGCCCGCGACATGACCCGCTTAGCGGTTGAACAATTCGCTCCCTGTTTGATTGTCGGCGGGCTGCTGACCATCTGCATCGCCAGATTCGCGCCACATGTCGCTTGGATGCTGCCCGGCCTATGGGCACTCATGTTTGGTCTGGGAATCTTTGCTTCCTATCGCTTGCTACCATCGCTGGTGATTTGGGCAGGGCTCTACTACGTGGCCTGCGGCTGCGGATGCTTGCGATGGGGGCAGGGCGATTACGCCTTTTCCGCTTGGCAAATGGCGATCACCTTCGGAGGTGGACAACTGCTGTGCGCCGCAATCCTATATTGGACTTTGGAGAGACGACATGCCACGTAGGGCGAAACCCAATCAATCCCCACCACCAGCTGGCAGCTCAAATCCGGCCGGCAGATTCTCCTACCATGGGCTCGATCGAGTCATCCACGAAAAAGCCCGCTTGGGAATTTTGGCGTCGCTGTCAGCGAACGCTGATGGTGTTCTGTTTAATGATCTCAAACAACTCTGCAGCCTCACCGATGGCAACCTCAGCCGACACTTGGGCGTGCTCAGCGAAGCCGGCCTGATCGAAATATGGAAAGCGACTAATAGCTCTCGCCCGCAAACTATGGTCCGCCTCACCGCGATCGGGCGCGAACGTTTTGCAGAGTACATCAGCGTGTTGGAGAAGGTCGTGGCCGATACGCACTCTAAAGTGCAACAGAGCTCGCAAACCAACCAAGCAAAACTCTCCGGTGGTTGGTCGCCAGCCTAAACGGGCTCTTTTTTTATCCTTTTACTTTGCATCGCAAAGTTAATTTCAACAGAAAACGACACGCCAGTCGAGGAAAAACATGAAGATCATTCGAGCCACCGAGATGGGCATGTGCTTCGGCGTTCGCGACGCGTTGCAGCTTGCCAGCGAAGTTTCCAACCCCACAGCAGTGACGATTCACGGCGAACTGGTTCACAACCCTAAAGTAATCGAGCAGTTGAGCGACGCCGGATTTGCACAAGTTGCCGAACACCAACGTGAAGCACTGCCGACAACTCCGCTGGTGCTGATCACGGCGCATGGCATCAGCAATGCGGAACGGTCTCGCCTGCAATCCGCTGGTAAACAGTTCATTGACACGACGTGCCCTCTGGTCCGCCGCGTCCACGATGCGGCCCTGACGCTGGCGGCTGAGGGGCGTCACGTGTTGTTGATTGGCAAGCCCGGTCATGTCGAAGTCCTCGGCATTACCGAGGATCTTCAGCATTGCGACGTGGTCCCCAGCGCCGCCGACGTGCGGTCTTATCAGCGAGCTCGTCTGGGGATTATTTGCCAAACCACCATGCCCAGCGAGACGGTCGCAGCAATCTGCGCCAGCATTCGCCAACACAACCCAGATTCTGATATTCGCTTCGTCGACACGGTCTGTCACCCGACAAAACGCCGCCAACAAGCAATGCTCGAACTGCTTCCACAAGTCGACGCGGTGGTCGTTGTCGGCGGACATAACTCGAACAACACCCGCCGCCTAACGGAACTCTGCCAACAGCACAACGTCCCGGCGGTGCAAGTCGCTTCGGCCGCTGAACTGCAATCAGACTGGTTCGCCGATTTCGCCACGGTGGGTTTGACAGCCGGCACTTCGACGCTCGACGAGACGATCAACAGCGTGCATACGGAACTGAAAAAAATTGCCCGGGCGAAACACAGCATCAAACCGCAAGCTCAACATTGGGCCTACCGAACTTAGGTATTTCAGACGTCAGGTTTCAGGCATCATGGCCGTAGCCTCTCGCCACCATTTCCATTGCATTACCCTCAACCTCAAAAGTGCGATTATGGGAAAATATTGGCTACCGCGCGACATGCGAGTCGCTCCGCGACTTGATGCGAACAGCACCGTTGGTCCGGTTCAACTCCAACATGCGTTACTAATTAATCCATTCTATCCCAAAGATCCCCACGCCAGTTTTGGCAAACATGTGTTAACGCCCTCGCTGGCTTTGACCAGTATTGCGGCCAGCACGCCGCCACACTGGCAAGTCGCCTATTGGGATGAGAATCTACTGCAAGGACCACCTCCCAGCGATCCGCTGCCGGCTGTGGTTGGTATTACCGTGCATTTAACTTTTGCCAATCGTGCCTATGAATTAGCAAAATGGTACCGCGACCGCGGAGTGATTGTCGTTCTCGGCGGCCTTCACGCGATCTCCTGTCCCGACGAAGTTGCCGCCCACGCAGACGTCTTGGCGATTGGCGATGGCGTTCAACTATGGGGACAGATTTTGGAAGATATTGACGCCGGTCGGCTGCAAGGAACATACCACGCCGATTTCAAACGCCCCTATCGCGATGACCCACCGCCAAGACGCGATCTATTGAAACGCAACGGTTATCTTACAACCACAAGTTTGATCGCCACTCGCGGCTGCCACAACCGATGTGGTTTTTGTTATCTTTCCACCAAAAACCTCCACATGCCCTACTTGATGCGCGATGTGCAACAAATTGCCGATGAATTTCAACGAGATGGCCAACCTTACGCCGTGTTTACCGATAACAACTTGGGCTCGAAGCCTGAGTACCTAAGAGAGCTTTGTCAAGCGCTGCGGCCGCTTGAAAAAATTTGGAGTGCGGCAGTCAGCATCGATGTCACGGACGATCCATCACTTGTTCGAGAAATGGCGTTGGCTGGCTGCACGGGCGTATTCATCGGTTTTGAATCGCTGCAGAACGACAACATTGATGACGCCAAAAAGAAGAGTCCGCGAACGGAAGATTACGCCCGACGTGTCGAGTTACTGCACCGCAATGGCATTCAAGTCAACGGCAGCTTCGTGCTCGGGTTCGACCATGACCGTGAAGATGTCTTTGCGAGAACGGTCCAGTGGATTGAAGAGAACCGTTTGGAATGTGCTACCTTCCATATCATGACACCCTACCCGGGCACCCCGTTGTTTCGCCAGATGGAGGCGGAAGGCAGACTGCTGCATCAGGACTGGAGTCGCTACGACACGGCCCACGTCGTTTTCCGTCCACGTCACTTGACCCCCGAGCAATTAGCGGAAGGCTATCAAACCTGTTACCGCCGCTTGTTCTCGACCGCGTCGATCTGGCGACGCCGTCCTCGCGACTGGCGAGCGGTTCCAGCTTATCTGGCGATGTCTTATTTATACAAACGCTCGAATCGCTTTTGGCACTTGTTAATTAAATACCAACTCACCGCTCGCGTCTGGTGGCCGCTGGTGGAGCTGACCCGACGCCGACATCTACGCTTCCGCCGTCGTTTGGCAAAGCAAACGCTGGGCGATGTCGGACGCA
This sequence comes from Kothea flammea, assembly GCF_052161645.1. Taxonomy (GTDB): domain Bacteria; phylum Planctomycetota; class Planctomycetia; order Pirellulales; family Pirellulaceae; genus Laterigemmans. Next base: position 3,045,173 of record NZ_CP197414.1, on the reverse strand, counting down.
GCAGCAGCGTGGTCTCGGCCGGCGTGTAAGAATCGGTGGCCCGTTAGCTTAATCCCGCGGAAACAATTCGGCGGTGGTGAGAACGCGGAAAAATTCTTGTCGGCAAGCGTTCAAATCGGTTGCCGACCTGGGGATCACCAACACATCTCCCTGGGCTGGGTCTGTAACGGGCGATAAGGTTAATGCATTCCCGACAAAGTCTGCGCGACGCAGTTCAGCGTTCCGCCAACAATGGTTGCGGTTCAGCCAGACCAATGGTGCACCATCTCCCAACTGGTTGGCGCGACCAAGTTCGGTATTGATGAATCGCTTCATATCTAACGTAAAGGGATTATCGGGCAACACGTCAAAATGATTCGACTTGAACACCGAATCGCGTTCCCAGAATTGTCCGCCCCCCCAATCCACATAGCGTGTCCGCTTGGCAACAATGTAAGCCGACCAGCCATCCTTGCCGTTGTAGTTATTGCTGCTAACCATCAAATTGAAGACCACTAAGTTGGCAGCGATCTCCGGATTGGTCAGCAAGGCGTTTGCAACGGTTGTCAGCGGACCGCCGGCGATCACGAGCAGCGGTTTTTCAGGCGTGGCCCGCAGCGCCTCGGCCACAATCAGTCTGCTGCCCGCCGTTGGCTTGGGGACCGTGTCATCGATTTTACCACTCGCTGGCCGTGCCAACACGTGCTCGGCACCAATGGTCAGCTCGGGGATATTTTTCAAACCCGAATCAAGAGCCAGCTTGAGCGCCTTTTCAGCGTCTTCCACACTTTGCTGTAACGAATAGAGATACCCCTGATCCCATTCCCACATATCTCGCGAGACGACATTGCCTCGCAAGTCGGCTTTGCCCATGCTCGCCAGCGACCATAAATAGTTATTATCAAACACATCAAACCACCAATCATTGTCATAGATAATCGGGTTCTCCGGCCCGACCCCGACCAGTCGAACCGCCCCCTCCTCGACGACGTACTGCGGCACCTCGGCAGCCTCCACGGATGACCACCCCGGAGCAGCGAACACGGCGATCGCGGAGCTCAGCAAATAAACAACCAACATGTGGCGGTGGGCAACCGCTCGCTTAACTCGTAACAAGTCAACCACTTTTTTGCTCCAGGGTAGGGCACAACGAAATCAGACAATCGCGTTCAGTTTTGCGTAACCCTTATATTTTACGCACATCGCAGTTCGCAATGTGGTGCAGTATTGAGTTTGCCTTTTTGCATCACACACTTGCGATTACGAAGAGCCGGGACGTCGCCAACGACAATGAAACGGGCCGCAAAATTTATCTGTTCGTTACAACGCGGAGAGTCATTCGTGAGGGAACGCTGGATGCAAACACTGCCCCCTGCCTTGATGCTGCATGAGATCCGAGCATGGGTGGGGCCCCTGACGACTTTCTCATGCTGCAGTGCTGTTTCCGAAGGATTATCGTGCGGGATGCACCGATATTGAGTGATAGTGGCATCATCCCAGTTGCGCGTAGCTAACAGCTGACAGCTTGCGGATTGGTTCTAAGTTGCATCCATTAGGAATTTTGACTCCGGCTCATGGTTATCGACGGTCCTCCTCGCCCGCGCGGTGAACAGTGGTTGTTACTACCGCTGCTGCTGATCCTATTCACCGGCTGCGTGGGTCGCGAAGTTGTGGGGCCTCTTTCCGTACCGCCACCGTCGCCATTTTCAGCCAGCGGAGAAGCAAAAGTACCTGATCGCTGGTGGACAACTTTCGAGGATCGCGGCCTCAATTCACAAATCGAACAGGCATTCGGTGGAAATTTTCAGTTAGCCGTGGCCCTTGAACGTTTACGAGCAGCCCGCGCCGTGACCCGTCGCGAAGCATCCGACCTATTCCCCGACCTGGATGGGGTGAGTAGAACGCAGACAGAATTCCGGCCTGGCGAGGACACGAGTCGACTCACCTGGGGTTTAGAGGCTTCGTATCAGGTCGACTTGTGGGGTGAAATACAGTCGCGAGTTGAAGCGGAACGATTGCGGACCGCTGCGACGGATGCCGACTATCACGCGATCGCTTTGACGTTATCAGGCGACATCGCCCGCACTTGGTTTTCGTTAATCGAAGCCCGCGCTCAATTAGAATTGCTCGCCGTGCAACTGGAGACGAACCTCACGGGACTGAAATTGACCGAAGCGCGATTCGGCTTGGTGGGAGAGACTCGCGGAGCCGACGTGCTGCGTCAACGACAACTCGTTGAATCGACGCTCGAGCAAGAGGTGGTTGTGCAGTCTCAAATCGAGGTTTTGGAACACCGTCTGGCGGTGTTGCTTGGTCAGATGCCGCAGTCGACCACATTTGAGACGGGTGCGGAATTGCCCACGCCCCCTCCGCTGCCCAACGCTGGACTGCCTTCGGAATTGCTGCAGCGTCGACCCGATGTACGTCGCGACTACTTGGCGTTTCTCGCTGCTGACAGCGACTTGGCATCTGCCATCAGCACCCAGTATCCACGCATTAATCTGACGGGCTCCGTGCTGAACGCCGCCGAACAGCCAGAAAATCTCTTTCGCGACTGGTTTGTCTCGCTCGGAGGTCAGCTCATTGCCCCCCTCATCGATGGTGGCCAGCGTCGTGCCGAAGTTGCTCGCACGGCAGCCGTGGTCCGGCAACGGTTCGCCGAATATGGTCAGACCATGCTGGTTGCTTTTCAAGAAGTCGAAGACAGTTTGATTCGCGAAAAATATCAACTTGAACGCCTGAAACGCCTCGATACTCAAGTCGAACTGGCTCGCCAAGCCTCGGCTCAACTGCTGGAACAGTACAGCAGCGGAGACACTGACTATCTTTCGGTGCTAACGGCAATCACGGCCGAGCAACGTTTGCAACGCGAAACCCTTTCCGCTCGACTAGAATTGATTAACATTCGTATTAGCCTTTATCTTGCCTTGGCCGGCGATTTCGAGCCGACTCAACAAGCGGCCGGGATTGCACCTTTTACCGTGGAGCTATCTCCTGAGATTATCATCGATGAATGACGCTGATGAATGACGCACCGCAAACGCAGCAAAAATGGCGCTGGCTTCGTATTTTTGGTACCGCGGTCGTCTGTCTGGCCATTCTCGCTGGGTCGGCGGCGGCGATAGTGGTGATCAATCAAACCGAACCCACCGCGCAACAGATCAACGCCACCCGAAAATCGGCCGCTCTCGTCGAAACATTAACCGTTGAGCGTGCCACCTATGCGCCCCGGTTGGTTGTGTTGGGTACCGTCGAGCCCGCACAAGACCTAATGCTCAGCCCTCAGGTTAGGGGACAAGTCATCGAATTGTCGCCCACCTTCGTCCCCGGCGGAATGGTTCCCAAAGGGGGATTGCTGCTGAAGCTCGATCCCGCCGACTTTAACAACGCACTTTCGATTAGCGAGAGTGAGCTGGAACAGGCGGTAGCTTCGCTAAGCATCGAAGAAGGCCGTCAAAGTTTGGCAAAAAAAGAGTTGGCGTTGCTGGAAGATTCCATTGGGCAGATGAATCGCTCGCTCGTTCTTCGTGAACCTCAAATCGCGTCGATTCGAGCCGAGGTCAGCGTGGCCGAATCGGCGGTCGACAGGGCAAAGCTAGACCTCGAGCGAACCAGCATTTTCGCTCCCTTCGATGCTCAGATCCTCAGCCGCACTGTTAACGTTGGTTCGCAAGTTGCCCCCGGCGATCAACTGGCCCGTCTCGTCGGTATCGATGAGTATTGGATTTTTGCGGCGGTCCCAGTCCGAACGTTACGTTGGATTCAATTCCCCGATGCTGACGAGGAAGGCTCAATGGTGACCTTGCGTAACCCCGATGCTTGGCCGCCCGATACCGAACGTTGCGCTCGCGTGGCAAGGATGATTGGTTCATTAGATCAGCAAACACGTTTGGCGCGCGTGTTAATCACGGTCCCCGATCCCTTGGGACGCGAATCTGGCGAACCGCCGCTAATTCTCGGCACGTTAATTGAAACAGAAATAGAAGGACGCGCCATTGAAAACGTTGTCCGGCTCGAACGTAATTATGTTCGCGATCAAGACACGGTCTGGGTGATGCAGGACGAAAAGTTGGAAATTCGTGAAACCAACGTTGTCTTTCGCGATGCCGATTTTGCTTACATCCGCGAAGGCTTGGAGAGTGGGGATGAAGTCGTCACCACGACGCTTGCCACGGTGGCCGCGGGCGTAGGCTTGAGGAAAATAGAGGCTCTTGCTGAAGCCAGCGATTCCTCCGCAGGGGAGTTGGTGGATTGAGCCAGCTCCCTGAAAATCTTGACGTAAGGCGCGGCCCCATCGCTTGGATGGCTCGCAATTCAATCGCCGCAAACCTGCTGATGTTCCTGCTGCTTGGCGGCGGGGTGTGGACCGCGCTGACGATGCAGAAGGAGGTGTTTCCTCAGTTCCAACTCGACATCGTGGAGGTCCGAGTCGGCTACCCGGGCGCCGCCCCCGAGGAAGTCGAGCAGGGGATTCTACGGCCAATCGAAGAAGCGATCCGTAACGTGGAGGGGATCCGCGAAATATCCAGTAGGGCGCGGGAGGGACGTGGCGAAGTCCTAATTGAATTGGTCGCCGGCGAACAGCGGATGAAAGCGTTTCAAGACATCGATCAAGCCATTAGCCGCATTCAAACGTTTCCTGAACAGATTGATCAGCCCGAAGTTCGCTTGCAATCGCGTCAGCAAGAAGTGATGCAAGTGGCGATTTATGGCCCGATTGATATTTGGGCGCTGCGGAAATTGGCCGAACAACTGCGCGACCAACTTCAATCCGATGAGAACATTACCCAGGTCGAACTGAACCGAGTCCCCGAATACGTCACGCACGTTGATATCCCCCGTCAACGACTTCGTGAATATGGTCTCACGTTATCGGACGTGGCTAATATCATTCGCACCTCCTCGCGCGACGTTGCCGCGGGCTCAGTGCGAACCAGTTCGGGGGAGGTTTTGCTTCGTGTCAAAGCCCAAAAACAATGGGCGGAAGAGTTTGCCGCCATTGAAGTGATCGCTGGGCGTGATGGCCCTTCCGTCACTCTCGGTGACATCGCCACGATCCGCGACGGATTTGATGATGTCGGCTTCCATTCACAATTCAGCCAGACTCCCTCGGTCGAACTAAACGTCTACCGAGTCGGATCCCAGTCACCGATTGAAGTCGCTCAAGCGGTCGAAAAAACGATGGCCGAATTTGAAACCGTGCTACCGCCGGGGGTTAAATGGCGGATCGATAGCAATGACGCGGAAGAGTTTCGCCGGCGACTATTTCTAGTCATGGAAAACGCTGGGATGGCGGTTGGGATTGTGTTGCTGATCCTGGCCGTCTTTCTCGAATTCCGTTTGGCATTCTGGGTGATGATGGGAATGGCGGTCTCGTTCATCGGTGGCATCCTATTGTTGCCGGCCGTGGACGTGAGCATCAACATGATTTCCCTGTTCGGGTTTTTAGTGGTTCTGGGGATCGTTGTCGACGATGCCGTGGTGGTCGGCGAGAACGTGTATGAGAAACGGCAATCCGAAGGTAATGACTTGAACGCTGCCATCGATGGCACTCGCGAAGTGGCCGGCCCAGTTACCTTCAGCATCTTGACGAACATTGTCGCCTTTGTTCCGCTGATGTTTATTCCCGGGGAGACGGGTAAATTCTGGGCGCCGCTGCCAGTCGTAGTGATTATCGTACTCTCGTTGTCGCTGGTCGAGTCGCTGTTCATTTTACCCGCCCACTTGGCACATACTCGCGCCGTAAAGCAACAAGCTGGTGGCGTGCGGGGTTGGCTACATCGCGGTCAACAAGCCTTCAGTCAGGCATTCAACCGCTTCGTCAATTTTGCTTTTCGCCCGGTGCTAACGCTCTGCTTAAAATTTCGTTACATCACCACCAGCCTCGCCATCGCGTTGTTCCTGATCGTCGGTGGCTACGCAACCAGCGCGCACATGGGCATGATTTTGATGCCGGAGGTTTCCGCCGATGAAATCGAAGCTGGTGTTCGCATGCCGGTGGGCACAACACCTGATCAAGCGGCCGAGATCGCCGACACCGTGACTGCGGCCAGCATGCGAATGTTTGAGGAACACAATCTATATGAAGTCGCCGAGGGCATCAAGACAAACGTACGTGGGCAAGACTTTATCGACGTCGAAATTGTGCTGAAGCCACCCGATGAACGCGACATGAACGCCAATCAAGTCATTGAGCTATGGCGGGATTCCATCGGTGATTTGCCCGGTGTCAACCAAGTGACTTTTGAAGCCGAAAGTGGTCCCGGTGGCTATCGCAAGGATATCAGCATCGACCTCAGTCACAGCGATATCAAAGTGTTAGAGAAAGCGGCCGAGGCATTTCTCGCTCGCGTCGAACTGTTCGCCAACGTGCGTGATGTCAGTGACAACTACAACAAGGGCAAAGCTCAATACGATTTCCGGCTACGTCCCGAAGGCCGCGCGTTGGGATTGACCGACGAGGAACTGGGCGATCAGCTGCGCGGTGCTTTTTTCGGATCACTGGCCCTACGAATGCTACGTGGCACCAATGAAATCGAAGTACGAGTAAAACTACCCGACGAACAACGCGAGGATATTCATAATTTAGAAGACTTAATCATCCGCACCCCCAGCGGCGGTGAAGTCCCTTTGCTGGATGTCGCCGAAGTCCAGGAGAACGTCGCTTTCACCGGAATCAACCGACGAGATGGACGCCGCGTCATTAACGTCTCCATGGACATTGAACCCAAACGGGCGGTTACGCAAGTAATCAAGGCCCTGCAAGCGGAAGAGCTGCCTCAATTGCGGAAAGATTTCCCCGGTGTTACATGGAGCTTTGAAGGCAGCAACGCCGAGATGCGACAGGCCACTGCTTCGCTGTGGGGCTCTTTTGGTTTGGCGTTGGCCGTCATCTATTCGCTGTTGGCAATTGCATTCCGCGGCTACGTTCAACCCTTAATCGTCTTGGTCGCGATTCCGTTTGGCATTGTCGGTGCCGTACTGGGACATATCTTGCTGGGCTATGACTTGTCCCTGGTCAGCTTGATGGGGGTGATCGCGCTTTCCGGCGTGGTGATTAATGACTCCCTAATCATGATCGATTACGCCAATCGACGCCGAGGCGAATTCTCCGATTTCGAGGCGATATCGCAAGCTGGACTCCGTCGTTTTCGTCCCATCATGCTCACCACCGTAACCACCTTTGGCGGCCTGGTTCCATTGATTTTCGAGGACTCGCTGCAGGCTCAATATATTATTCCCATGGCGATTTCACTCGGCTTTGGTATTCTGTTTGCCACGGCAATTATCTTGGTGCTCGTTCCCTGTTTGTACCTTATCTTGGAGGACATCCGCGGCTTTTTCACAGCCCCCTCTGAGGCATAACTCCACTGCAAGCAATCAGGCTGCCGAACATGTCTGCTCCCCTTTCACGGCTAGTCGCACGTGGCACGGTCGCTTGGCTGTTGTTGATCGCAGCGGAAATTGTCCACGGAGTCGTCCGCGGCATCTTCATACAGCCGTTGGTTGGCCAATTTCGGGCTAACCAAATCGGAGTCTTCACCGGTTCGGCGATCATTCTCTGCATCGCTTACTTGACGGTGAACTGGGTTGGGGCCAAAACCCGCAGCCAGGCACTCCTAATTGGTGCACTCTGGCTGGTGATGACCGTCGCCTTCGAGATTCTTTTCGGCATCTTCGTGATGCAGTTATCATGGCGTCAATTGGCCGCAAGTTACAACTTGCTGGAAGGTGGCTTAATGCCGGTCGGCTTGCTGCTGATGTTTTTCAGTCCCCTGATCTCCTTAAAATTCAAGCAGCCAACGCGCCATCCATCTCGCTGAACGATTTCGTTTAGAATGGGGTCACTTGAGCCCACGTACCTCCCCACACCTATCCCTCCCCGCCATGGAGAAATCGATGCGACTGCCACACAGCAGGGCACTTCTTCAGATTGCTTTACCGTTACTTTCGATCGCCTTGACAAGCAACAGCTCGCCCAGCCCCAGTTGGGCTGCCGAAACCCGACCAAACATCATTTTCATCTTCAGCGATGACCATGCGCCGCACGCCATCGGCGCTTACGGGGGCATTTACAACGACCTCGACCCGACGCCCAACATCGATCAACTAGCCAAACAAGGAATGCTGTTCCGCAACAGCTTCTGCACCAATAGCATCTGCGGTCCCAGCCGGGCGGTTATCTTGACGGGTAAACATAGCCACAAAAATGGCTTCATGAATAACGGCAATCGATTTGACGGTTCCCAACAGACCTTTCCAAAGCTGCTGCAAGCGGCCGGCTATCAAACCGCTATTTATGGGAAATGGCACTTAAAGGACACTCCACAGGGATTTGACAGCTGGCGCGTGCTGCCCGGCCAAGGTGAATACTACAACCCGATGATGATCGGTCCCGATGGTCGGAAGCGAATCGAGGGCTACTGCACTGACGTGGTCACCGAACTGGCGCTGGACTGGTTAAAGTCTGGCCGGGATCAAGACAAACCGTTCATGTTAATGTGCCAACACAAAGCGCCGCACCGAAATTGGATGCCACCGATTCGTTATCTCAACCTCTACGACGACGTTGAAATCCCCGAACCAGCGACACTTTTCGACCAATACGAAGACAACGCCAGCCCGGCTCGTAACCAAGAGATGGAGATCGATCGCCACATGAATTTGGTGTTTGACCTTTTCACAGATCTCGATCCTCAGGCGAGTGCCGGCGAACAAAAAGCGACCGATCGCTCCGGCCATCGCAATTTCCGCAACATGACCGATGCGCAAATCGCAGCCTGGCACCGAGCGCTCGATCCCAAAAATGAAGAGTTCAAAAACTCGCAGCTGACCGGCAAGGAACTGGTTCGTTGGAAATATCAACGTTACATGCAGCACTATTTGGCTTGCGTAAAATCGGTCGACGACAGCGTTGCGTCTTTAATGCGTTACCTGGAGGAGACAGGCTTAGACGAAAACACCGTCGTGATTTATTCCTCAGACCAAGGGTTTTACCTGGGCGATCACGGCTGGTACGACAAGCGTTGGATGTATGAAGAATCTCTCAAAATGCCCTTGATTGTAAAGTGGCCGGGAGTCACTCAGCCGGGCGCAACGAGCGATCTGATGGTGCAGAATCTCGACTATGCCGAAACATTCCTAGAAATGGCCAACGTGGAGATTCCCAGCGACATGCAGGGCGTTTCTTTGGTCCCACTGCTCAAAGGCGAGCAACCCAAGGACTGGCGAGACGCGATCTATTACCACTACTATGAATTTCCCAGCGTCCATATGGTCTCACGGCATTATGGCGTGCGATCGGAACGCTACAAATTGATGTACTTTTATCAATTGGATGAGTGGGAATTTTATGATCTGCAAGAAGATCCAGACGAACTCACCAACCAATATGGCAATCAACAATATGCGGCAGAGATTGCAAACCTGAAAGCGCGTCTCTCCGAGCTCCGTGAAGAGTACGACGACGATTCGGATGTGAGCGAACTGCCGGAGCCGGAAAAAGCGAAATATCGCAAGCAGTAGGCGAGTTTCATTTTCTCGATGTCAACTTTGTTATTCGGTGCCCGTGATGCTGAAATCGCTTCCCCTTCACGTTGTCTTGCTACTTGGCCTGTTCACGACAGCGACTGGACACGCGGCGGAATTTCCGCACACGGGCTCCGCATGGCAAACGGTGCAGGCCTGGCCGGCGGATGAAGCGGTCCAAGCTGCGGCCGCCAACGAGTCACATCTGTTCGCGATCACCAATTCCCGAATTGGCAAATATGATCGCCTTACGGGACGCCGCGTAGCCGTCAGCACGGGCGAGGCCAGTCACTTGAATAGCGGCTTTTTTTGGCAAGGCACCCTGCTGGCAGCGCACTCCAACTATCCAGCCGAGCCTGAGCAGAGTCAGATCTATCAGCTGGATGTTGAAAGCATGCAACTGGAATGCTTCCACGACTTTGGCGACTACGGAGGCAGCCTGACATGGGCTGTCCATCATGATGCGCATTGGTGGTGCCATTTCGCCCAATACGGAAGCGAAAATAATCGCTCGTTCTTGGTCAAATTGACCGAAGATTGGCGAGAGATACAACGCTGGAGTTTACCCCCAGAACTCATTGGCGAACTGGGATCCTATAGTCTGTCGGGCGGTGTGTGGTGGAACCAGCTGCTGCACGTAACAGGGCATGACGCGAAGAAGATCTATCGTCTACGTGCTCCCAGCGATGGCAAAAAACTGCAATGGATCGATACCGAAGCGGCTCCGTTCAGCGGTCAAGGCATTGCCGTTGATCCGCAAGCGTTACATACCTTTGTGGGAATTGATCGCGGCAACCAACTCCTGCTCGTCGCCTCACGCGAGCATCCAATGCCGCCAGCGCCGCGGCTGCCGCGAGAAACGTTGCTGGTCTATCGCGATGCCTCAAATAAATCTCGACAGGGAACTGGATTAGCCGCATGGGAGCGTCGCAACGAAGAAATCGGGCGGGGCGTGGCGGCGATTATGGGACGCCTGCCAGGCCAAGAAAAACGCTGTGAGCTCGACACACAGATCATTGAAGAGGTCGATTGCGGCACGTTTGTGCGCAGGTTAATCACTTATCAATCCGAACCGGGCTCGCATGTGCCGGCCTATCTTTGCATTCCAAAATCGCTGCTATCTACGACCGAATCAGTGACTGCTCCTGCCGCGTTGTGCCTGCATAGCACCGATAACATTGTGGGTCACGGGATCGTGGTCGGATTGAGCGAACGTGCCAATCGCAGCTACGCCAGCGAGTTGGCCGAGCGAGGCTGGGTTACCTTAGCCCCCAGTTATCCATTGCTGGCCAATTATCAGCCCGACCTACATGCTTTGGGCTGGGAAAGTGGCACGCTGAAGGCTGTCTGGGACAATATTCGCGGCATCGATTTGCTGCTCTCGTTGCCGTTTGTTCGCGGAGATAACGTGGCGGCGATCGGCCATTCCTTGGGTGGCCACAACGCGGTTTACACAGCGTTCCATGATCCACGCGTCGACCCCATCGTTTCCAGCTGTGGGCTCGATTCATTTTTAGATTACTACGACGGGGATCCAAGCATCTGGGAGCCAGAGCGAGGTTGGACACAAACCCGGTATATGCCTCGATTAGCTCGCTACCAGGGGCGACTCGAGGAAATCCCTTTTGACTTCCACGAACTCCTAGCCAGCTTGGCACCACGCAAGGTGTTGATCAGCGCGCCGCTTGGCGACGACAATTTTCGTGCACAAAGCGTCGCCCGCGTGGTGCGAGCGGCCAAGCCCATCTATCAGCTGTATGCAGCCAGTGACAACTTACAACTGGTTCATCCCGATTGTGACCACGATTTCCCGCCCGCCGTGCGCGAGCGAGCCTACGAGTGGCTCCGCGACCCCGCCGACCGGCCAGCCCTGGACAGATTCTTTCCACAGTGATGGTAAAAATCTTATCTTCGGACTCGCCCTGTTTCGGCCTCGTACGGCAAAACACAGGCAAAACGACCTTTTTTCGGGCTTCGGCACGATTCCTGCTTAAGAAAGAAGCGAACACGAGTTTGCTTCCCCTTTGATGCCGAAATAACATGCAAGACCAGGATAAAAATGATCAACACAAATCACCGGCAAACATCGGCTTCCTTAGCAGCTTAGCCAAGTTCGGACCAACCCTGTTCGTCTTGGCCGTAATGGCGGGGGGTTGGTTTGTCGTTCATGAAATTAACGTTAGCGGCCAGCGCGAAGAGGAGGCAGAATCTATCGCCGAAGCTGCCCTGCCGGATACGTTGACCTTACCAGCCGGCAAACTGGCCGCGGCAAAATTCAAGTCGGTTCCTGCGCGGGTCCAACAAGTAAATCATGTGCATACCATTCCGGGGCGTCTGCGTTACGATGAGACCAAGCATATCGAAGTGAAAACGCCAATGGATGGCATTCTCACCGAGGTTTTGGTGAACCCTGGCGAAAAGGTCGCAGCAGGACAGCTGTTGGCCGTTGTCCGCAGTCCAGAGATTGGTCAGGCGCGAGCACAAATTCTCAAACATCAACAAGAGCGTGAGATCGCTGAGCAAGTGTTCCGGCGAGAGGCAACCCTGGCGGAAAATCTAAGCGAGATGATCTCGATGTTGGATGATGGCCTGTCGATCGAATCCATCGAGACCAACTTTCGCGACCGATCTTTGGGGCTGTATCGACAAAGCGTCTTGGCTGCTTTCGCCAAACTACAACTGGCCACGGAGCTCCACAACAAGGTATTGCCGCTGGCCGATTCCGGCTCGGTCGCGGGTCGCACGATTCGCGAGCGTCAAGCCAACCGGCAAATGGCGGAAGCCGATTTCCACACCGCTCGCGATCAAGCCACGTTTGCAGCCAATCAAGCAAAGCTGCGGGCGGAAGCAAACCTAGCAGCCGCCGATCGCCAACTCAATTTGGCATGGCAAGCGATCGAGACGTTGCTCGGATACCAACCCGAGAGAACGTTGTCGGAGTTAACCAGCCAAGAGACGCTGTCACGCCTTGAAGTCCGCGCCCCGTTTGCCGGCTCCGTAGAGTCGCGAAAGTTCGCCAGCAACGAGCGTGTCCAGCGGAACGATTCATTGCTCACCTTGGCAAATACCGACTCGCTGTACGTGGCGGCAAGTATCCGAGATAGCGATTGGGCGGCTGTCTCCCTGAAATCCGGCACAGCGATTTCCGTATCGGTCCCAGCCCTTAATGACCGAACCTTTACCGCGCAGATTCGCTACGTGGGGCGAGAAGTGCAAGCCGAAACGAACTCAGTACCGTTGGTGGCGACCCTGGAAAACAGTGAGGGTCTGCTGCGACCGGGAATGTTCGTGCGAGTCACGATCCCCATCGGTGAAGCTCGAGCAGCACTTTCAGTGAGGTCCGAAGCGGTCGTGCAGCACGAAAACAAGTCGTTTGTCTTTCTCGATGAAAGCGCTGGTCAATACAAACGTGTTGACGTATCCACTGGCCAAGTATCCGATGATTGGGTGGAAATCACCGCTGGCCTTCAGTCGGGACAATTAGTCGTGACCAACGGAGCTTTTTTGTTGAAATCAGAATTGCTACTGCAGGGCGAGAGTGAATAAGCCCGGGGCCCTCCTGCTTGCCACATCTCTCGGCGAGTTTCGCAATGGTGATTGAAACAACAACATGCTCACAAAACTCATTGAATTTTCCGTCATCAATCGTGGCCTGGTCATCATTCTGACTTTGTTGATGGCGGCCGCTGGTGTCTACTCGGCGCTCGCGCTGCCCATTGATGCGGTGCCCGACATGACCAACGTGCAGGTCCAGGTCGTCACTGACGCCGGTTCCCTATCGCCGGTCGAAGTCGAACGCTACGTGACGTATCCGGTCGAGAACACAATGGGCGGCTTGCCCGATGTGGAAGAGCTCCGCAGCGTGTCCAAATTTGGCATCTCGGTCGTCACGATTGTTTTTGAAGAAGGCACCGACATCTATCGCGCTCGGCAACTTGTTGCTGAACGCTTGCCCGATGCTGCCGCGGTAATCCCACCCGGGTATGGAACGCCCGCCGTTGGCCCACTGACCACGGCGTTGGGAGAAATCTTGCAGTTCGAAGTTCGCAGTGATCAGCATTCTCCAATGGAGCTGCGTACGCTGCTGGAATGGGACATCTCGCCCAGGTTACGCGAGGTAAGCGGCGTCACGGAGATTAACACGCACGGCGGATTCTACAAAACATTTGAGGTTCAACCCGACCCCGACCGCATGGCCAGTTACGGCATACCGATGGATTTATTGTTTGCCAGATTGCAAAACAATAACAACACGGCCGGAGGCGGCTATGTCATTCATCACGGAGAACAGCGTTTCATCCGCGGTGTCTCGCTGCTCAGCTCAGCCGCCGACATCGAAGCCGTTGTGATTCGCCGAGACGCGGATGGCAATCCGATCCTGGTGGGAGACATTGCCCAAGTCAGCATCCAACCAATGACGCGACAAGGGGCAGTGACACGTGACGGTCGTGGCGAAGCGGTTACCGGACTAGTCATGATGCTGATCGGAGAGAATTCTCGCGAAGTCGTCATCGCAGCAAAAGAACGCCTCCGCGAGATCGAAGCCACGTTGCCCGCTGGCGTTCGCCTGGAAGTTACCTACGACCGAGCGTCCCTGATTGGTCGCACGTTGAAAACAGTGCTTACCAATCTTACTGAGGGAGGCATGCTGGTCATTGTCGTGCTGCTGTTCATGCTGGGCAACCTGCGAGCCGGCATTATCGTGGCGCTAGCGATTCCCCTCTCAATGCTGTTCGCAACCAACGTCATGTTGGCCAGTGGGGTGACTGCCAGCTTAATGAGTTTGGGGGCAATCGACTTTGGCTTAATCGTCGACAGCAGCGTGATCATGGTCGAAAACTGCATTCGCAAACTCTCACATGATAACGGCAGCGCTACGCATGAAGAGGTCATTCGTGACGCCGCGGTGGAGGTTCGCAAGCCGACGATGTTCGGTGAGTTGATTATCGCCGTTGTCTTCTTGCCTATTTTGCTGCTCGAAGGCACTGAAGGTAAACTGTTTCGGCCCATGGCCCTGACTGTGTTATTTGCCTTAGCGGGTTCGATGCTCCTCTCCTTATCCTTCATGCCCGCAATGGCATCGATCTTCTTGCCCAAGAAGATGAAAGAAGAGGATGTGTTTGTCGTCCGCATCGTCAAATGGTTTTACCGTCCCGTGATGCTGCGTGCGATCCGCTACCCACTGGCCACCATCGCCACCACGCTAACGCTGTTCGCAATTAGTTTACCGATGGCAGCCAACCTGGGTGCCGAATTTATGCCTCGATTGGAAGAGGGAGATCTGTTAGTCGAAGCATTGCGTTTACCGAGCGCGACACTAGAAGGCTCCATCGAGATGTCGACGCAGATCGAAAAGATTCTTATAAAGTATCCTGAAGTCAAAACAGTCTTTTCCAAAACAGGCCGTCCCGAGATCGCTAACGATGTAATGGGCGTTCATCAAACTGATGTCTGGGTGCTTCTGCATCCGCTGCAAGAATGGCCCACCCCGAAAAGCCGCAATCAGTTAATCGAAGAAATGTCAGCAGAACTGAACGCCAACGTTCCCGGAGTCGCCTTTGGATTCACACAGCCAATTGAAATGCGCGTCGATGAGTTGGTGGCCGGCGTCAAAGCTGATGTGGCCGTCCTGCTCTACGGTGACGATATGGAAGTGCTGGGCAGCAAGGGCAAAGAAATCGAAGCCGCCCTGCGTTCAATCCCCGGTGCGGTCGATGTCAAAGCCGATTACCAAGCAAACCTTTCCACGCTGACCATCAAAATCGACCCGCAAGCACTCGCCCAGTATGGGATTGACGCTCAAGTCGTCTTAGATGTCGTCTCTTCGCTTGGTGGTTTCCAAGTCGGCCAAATCTACGAGGGGCGAGCAAGGTATCCGATCATGGTTCGGATGCCGCAAACATGGCGTGAGAGTCAATCGCTACTCGAACAGGTTCCCGTTACCGACTCGCAAGGAAAGGTGATTCCGCTCAAAGAATTGGCTGAAATCAACTTGGAAGAAACACCTCCCACGATCGAGCACGAAGGCAATCGTCGCCGCACCTTTATCTCAGCCAACGTTCGTGGCCGTGACGTGGGCACGTTTGTTACCGAAGCCCAACGGGTCATTCCCGCTCAGGTGGAACTCCCACCTGGTTATGAAATTCGCTGGGGTGGTGACTTTGAAAATCTCCAATCTGCCAGTCGTCGTCTGGCTATCATCACGCCGATTGTGCTGGTGATCATCATGCTGTTGCTTCACACCAGTCTTGGTTCCCTGCGACTGGCCTGCTTGATTTTTCTGGCCGTCCCGATGGCCGCGTCCGGCGGCGTGATCGCGCTCTACCTGCGTGAAATGCCGTTTAGCATTTCCGCGGGAGTGGGCTTTATCGCCTTGTTTGGGGTGGCGGTGTTAAATGGTTTAGTCTGGGTCAGCGCGGCCGAGAATCTGCGTGAATCAGGCATGCCGCTGCGCGCTGTGGCACAGGAAACCGCTCTCGTTCGTCTGCGTCCCGTGCTGATGACAGCCCTCGTGGCCAGCCTCGGTTTCTTGCCGATGGCCTTATCCACGAGCGATGGTGCGGAGATGCAACGTCCACTTGCCACCGTTGTGATTGGCGGGCTGATCACTTCCACCTTGTTGACGTCGCTGTTTGTGCCCTGTGTTTATCCTTGGTTTGCTCGCGGGCTAACCCATGTACGACTGCCACATCACGACCAAACAGAAACGACTTATCAATGAGATAGTCACCTCACGAACATTCTCAAGGTGGGCGGCAATCGGCGAATTTCGTCCGATCGGCATCGTTGCTCGTGAATGCCATATCCAGCAACTTTGTGGGCGAAAGCCCCCGCCCATTACCTCGTATCGATCGTCCAGTTGGAATTCAGCACCATGGGTGCGTCACTGGAATTATCATCAAAAATCAAGAAAATTCGCAATGAGTTTCATCTGAGTGCCCCAGTAAATTGGGCTTCACTTCCCGCGCATCTGCGTACGCGTTCGCGCCCGGGGTTGGCAGCGACAATTCAAATTTTGCACCACCCGACGCCCGGTTCATTCCCACTAGCGTACCACCATGTGCCTCGGCGATTCTGCGGCAAATCCCCAGGCCCAAGCCAACACCATTGGCCTTAGTCGTCACAAACGGAGTAAATAATTTATCAACCACACTTTCGTCGATACCACTGCCGGTGTCGCATACTGACAACCGCAGGCAATCTTCTTCCGTAGTAACGCAGAGCGTCAGCACCCCCCCGTTCGGCATCGCATCCAAGCCGTTCAAGGCAAGATTCAATAGCAACTGCTGAATCTGGGCAGCATCGCCATAAATTAGCATCGGGTCCTCAAGAGTGCTCACGTCCAAGTTCACGTGTTGAGCTTGACAACGACCTTCAATCAGTTGAGCCGTGCTGCGAATCGCATTCTGTATTGGAAATTCCCGGAACTCAGATGTCTCAGGGCGGGCATAATCCAAAAGGCTATTCACCGAACGTTCCATCCGGCGAATCTCCTGTTCCACCAATTCCAGATCATCGGTCGGCAGTCCCTCGTCGGCAAACTTTGTTCGGTTGACCTGAATCAACATTTTGATGGAGGTCAGCGGGTTGCGAATTTCATGAGCAACGCCGGTCGCCAGTTGCGCAAGAGTTGCCATCTGCTGTGCACGAAGCGCTTCAGTCTCCCGCGCCATACGGACCCGCTCCTGTTCGGCTTTTTCAGCTTGCGTCAGATCACGCACGATGCCAATTCTCATTTGCGCCGAGTCTGAGGGATAGTCACTGATCGAAAGTTGAATCGGGAACCTCCCGCCTGTTGGCGTTGTCGCCGTTACCCGGAACTCAGCCGGTAACTGAGCGGGAATTTCAGGAAGCCCAGGCAGTAAAGACTGGATGGATTGCCTCAACAACGAATCCATGTCCACGCCGAACAACTCTGTGGCTGCTCGATTACATGACAACAACTTGCCTTCCAGATCGAAAGTCAAAATACTTTCGCTGGCATTAGCGACAATGGTTTGACTCCGTTGATACTCTTGGATTGCAATTCGTCGCAGGGGGCCGATAATCACCATCCAGAGAACGGGTGCGCAAACGAGCGTCAGCAACAGCGCGTCGACAAACGCGCTGCCGGCATCTCCCAAGCTGTCCGGTATGACATGTGGCAACACGAACATGACCGCCAACTCGACGGTAAAAACCAGCAGCAACACCACACCCAATATTCGCATGGGTGAGCGTAAAATGCTGGTTAATGCAGAGATGCGATGTGACATGAGCAAGCAGTCGGTCAGTAGAGAACGGCCGGCTCTCGACTTAGAGCCTTCGTCTCCGATCACTATAACACCGTGCTGGGAACTCTGCGCGGCCCGCGAGTATCTCGATGGAGCTGGCAAGCTATTGCCCGCCGAAAGATGCACCACGAATACCGTCGCCGTCAGTGTAGTCTTGCGGTGCGACGAGGCCACCGGTTAACAACAAGCCTTCCACCCGAGCGTTGGCTTGCGCTAAACTGCCTTTGGCTTCGATTAAGCGGATCATCGATTCATAAAAACTGCGGCGCACAACCAGCACCTGCAGGAAGTCTAGTTCACCAGCTCGATACGCCCCTTCGGACAACTCCAAGCTCTGGCTCGCTTGTGGGATGATTTCTTCCTCATATTTCTTCACCGCGGCAAACGAAGCTTCAAAGTCTTGAGCCGCGCGGGCGAGACGAGACTTAATCGCCTGCTCGATGCGTTCCACATTTTGCACAGCCCGCGCGTAGTCTGAATAGGCAGCCGAGATATTGCCGCGGTTTTGATTCCAGACAGGAATGGGCGCCGACAGCTCCAGGTTGATCATGCCCGAGTCCGTTGCGTTGTCGTAGCCCGCGCCGAATTGACCAGTCAAGTTAGGCACCATCTGTACTTGCTGGCGTTTTAGAAGCGCCGACTTCTCGCAAACCAAAGCGTTTGCCACCGACATCTCAGGGCTCTGCGCGACGATCTCAAGATAGGCGACTTCCCAATCGGGAGCTTGCTGCGGGACAACCAACTCGGCATCCAACCTAGCAGGGAATGAGTTAGGCAAACCGGCGATTGCGGCGAGATCGCTCCAAGCTCCTCGGTAGGCAGCCTCAGCCTGCGCAATCGCTAACGTGGTTTCGCTCAACAAAGTTTCTGACTGCAGGACTTCAATCATCGTCCCTTCCTCAGCGTTTTTTCGCTCCAAAGCAACTTCCACACCGCGGCGGGCAATTTGCTCAAACTGTCGCGTTGCATCCAGTTGCTGCTGGATCGCTACCGCCTCGAAAAACCTGACCCGGACATCGGTTAACACTCGCTGACGTTGGGTCTCAACCTCCCAGCGCTGAGCATGCGTAGTATGTGATAGCACGGCTTGATTGAGCTTCAACTTGTCGCCGCGAACGAATTCCTGTTCGACGAACAGACCTTGCTGGTCGGTGTTTTCATTGGCTAGCTGTTGACCAAAATAGCCCATCGTGGGATTGGGCCGTTCACCCACTTGTTGCCACAAACCGGCCGCTTTACTCGCGGTGGCATCGGCTGCCGCTAGCGCTGGGTTGTTGCTCAAGGCAATCTGTTCCAGCTCGGCCAAGGTGTAACTCGGCACCATCACGATATTCGGGCTTGCCGCAGCAACGACCGGAGACACTTGGCGGGCAGCAACTTCGGTTACATCTCCAGCGAGCGGATCGGAGACAGTTACCAGCTCAACTCCCGAATCACCACCGGCGGGAGGCTCAACAGATTTAGGGCGAGCGTGATCGTTGCCGCGTTGAGCGACGGTAAAGTTGACAGGCTTCACACCGCTTGTTTCTACCTGCGGCGAGACAACTCTTGCGGCGCTCACCTCGCTCGTTTCCGCACTCGCCTCTTTGAGAATTTCACTGCTAACGGGTGCTGGCGCAACTTCACGCACCTGTGATCCAACGAGCCCACATCCTGGGGAAGCCAACACGGTGAAAAGAATCGAGCAAGCTGAAATCCGTTTCATGGCATTCCTGCTGAGTGTTAAAGATAGCCAGGGCAGCTGGAGGCGTATCGTGCTCGTCGTCGTCCAATCTGCGTAATAATCGTCGTGAATGCCTAGTTGGTTAGAATCGGTTTGATCGCTGCAAACCTGTACTTCGTCAGCACCGCCAGGAGGATTCTTGTCGAAAAATGAGCGACGAATCCTGAGAATCGTTATCTCTTAACAGTTTGCCCCCCTGATGTGTTCAGACCACGGCTCTGGCGCACGACACGTGATGGTGCGTCTTTGGACAGCAGTGCGTCGCGGCGATGATGGACGGTATCGAGCAGGAGAAAAAGTAGGCGGCAACGTTCACTCACTCCCAGGGCGACCGACGCCATTTTTTTTCGCCCCGGCCAGGTATTCCGTAGCGGGACTACCGGGGGGCAAGACGCTATAATTTTGGCTTCGCCTGCTGCACCCCAACCTTCGCCCCGGAGATTAGCTGTGGCTCCCAGTGCCAAAGTCAAACCCTCGCCATCGTCGCCGAGTGATGGCGATGAACTCAGTTGGCTGCCGGCCGAACGCGACTACGCGATCGCGCTCCGCCAAGGAAAATTGATTTGTCGAAATCCGAAAGGCAAAATCTTGGCGTCCATGCCTTCCTGGTTGAAAGAAACCGAGCTGGCACAGCAGTTAGCCGCCATGTCCGACTGGCTGGACGAACATACACTTGAATGCTTACACACCGTCGAACGTTGGATGCTGCGATCCTTAGTTGTGCCTTGCCAAGTCCTGCATGAGGTTTGGCCCGATCCCGATTGGCGAAAGGCGGTTGAGAATGTGGTGATTGCCCCTGCCAATAGCAACGGAGAGCCTGATCTGGAGAAAATGGGTTTGTTAAAGGATATCGATCCCAAAAAAGGGCTGGGGATCATCGACTTGGATGGCGAAAGCCAATGGTTAAAACAACCGCTGGTCGCATTCCCACATCCCATCCTTATTGGCGACTTAGACGACCTTCGCGAGCTGGCAAATGACTTGGATTTGCAGCAACCCATCGAACAACTTTATCGGCCCGTATTTCAATTAAGCGATCAGCGGCGCGAACTACGAGCGGTGGGGGATTATGCCAGCGGAAAGTTTGAGCAATTGAATTTTGCCTTGGGAGTCTGTCGTCGCCTCGGCTATCCGGTGCGCGGCGGTTACGCGACGTGTCGAGTTTGGGAAGGGGACGCGCCGTTGGAAGCCAGGTACTACGTTGGCGGTGAATACCCCGAAGCAGAGACGGAAACGGGCGAGTTAATATTTGTCGGTTCGGACCAGCGCGCAGTGGCCCTCAGTCACGTCGGCCCCGTCACTTTCAGCGAAGGCATGCGGATGGCTGCGGCAGTTTACGCCAAACGGAAAGTTGAGGAGCAGGCAGAATGAAAGCGGCAAAAATACAACGTCAGTTAGATGCCGGCGGTTTAGTGCAGGCAAAGGCAAAATGCGACTCCGCCGCCACCGAAGCAATTGTCGCGAGGACTTACGCCACGCCCGCGCTGCGCACCCGTGTTGTCGTCAAGCTTAGCTCCGATCGGCTGGTAGCGGCCGAGGACCTAGCCATGGAATACTTGGGCCTGCAACCGCAAGCTTTGAGCCCGCCTCTAGCCAGACAACATCGCACTGCGCTCGATTTTGCCCATTGGGCACTGATTCATCAGCCCAAACAAGCCGGCTTTGCCCTCGAACTGGTAAAGCGAATGAAAGCCGCCGAGCGGCGGGCTGCCGCCAAGCCAGGACACGCTTGGGATATGTATGCCGAAATGGCCGCGGAACTCAATAAGTCCGTGCGACACTTTCTGCCATCGTTTTGGGAACAGGCCGCCAGATCCTACAAGACTTTGGGGAACATGACGTACGCGGGGCGAGCCCTAAATAAAGCACTCGAGGCGGAACGAGTGCACGCGTTGGAGGTTGATCGCGAACATCGACGTGATGCGGTGCTCGAGTTCTCACTCAGCGGCTGCCTCTCGGGAAAAGCACTATCGGAATACTCCAAAGACCTCGCCTCTCAATTCGCGCCGCAAGAAGCTTATGATACTTATCGCGATCTCTTAGTCCGACGGACGCTCGGCGGAATGGCTCCCACCGCCAACGCGGGGACCGATCTTATCCGTTTAGCAAAGGCGGCGAATCTGAATGTCGACAACGAAGTCGAGTCGTTTCTTGAGATGATCATCGGTTCGCCAGCCATGGTGCGAGCGCCGATGCAATTTTGGAAGTCTGTTAAAAAACAAGTTGGCACGATCGTTAAACGCAGCGACCTATTCGGCATCTGGTTACTCGTCCACACCAACCCCGAGTCACGCTACAGTGGTGATAGCATCGTCTGGGATTGGCTCGATTTGTTGGAAGCTTGGAACGTTCTCCCGCTACTTTGGAAACCGTTGGAAGATTTGCCCACAGAGGTTGAAATTCCGGGCGGACGTGCAGGCTGGCTCTCGCGCCTGCTGACCGTCGAAGTCTCTCCCGACAAGCGTGCCTTCGAACTCGTGGAGAAAATGGCCGCTGTGCTGATAGCCGAGGGGGGGACCGTCAATCTAAAGCCAACGCAGCGTTGGAGCAATTGGGTCGATGTCGACGTGCTGGAAGCGTGCCTTCAACTGGGGATCCCCGTCAGCGACGATACCAGCAAATGCAAGCTCGATTTTTCGGGTTGGCTGAGGGAATATGTCGATCACCCCCGCCGCAATTCTCAATTGACTGCGGTGGCGAAGGATCCTCGCTTTACCATGCGACTGAGCGAGGCCATGGAGGAGTTGGTGAATTTCAAAGGCGAAAGTGCGCAAAATCGCCGCAGCTACGGACGCAACCTGGCGAATCGCCGTTCCTTCGAGACGGCCGTTGTGGATCATCCCACGGTCAGAAAATTTTGGTGGGGCTACTTAGACCACCAACTCAATGCGATAGAACGGGGCGGAGTCATTGAGCTGGAGGAGGCTCTCTCCCAATTAACAAAATGCGTTGGCGTGGAGACCATCTCCCAATTCCCGGAACTTACCCAACGACTGGCTGCTGTTAACATCGCCGAGAACTTGCAAAGGGCATTAATCGCCGGAGTCTTTGATGAGTATGGTTGGGATGCACTCGATCGCCATGTTGAACAACACCCGCTTGCTCCATCCCGCAACTCCTATGACAGCAACAACGACGCGGTCTTTCCTTGGTTCTGTTACCCAAGCCAAGGCGAAGCACAGATTGTTGGTCCCGACTCGGTTCGCTCACCCCAACCAATCGTGTTGCAAAAGGGAGAAACCTTAAAGCATCTGTTTCCCATTGGCGACGACGTGATAATGGTCTATCGGGATGCCAGTTATAACAACTACTGGAGGTGGCTCAGCCAACGCCCCGAATCGAGCATGTCGTGTGACGTTTGGTTTGGGTATCGCAGTAGCTTTGAAATGGCTCAATTAGCCGACGGCAGTTGGTTTACCGGCACCAGAGTGACACGAGAGGGCGATAAGACGCTCCCATCATTTGATGGCAATTGGTTCTCAGATGGCAGCCGCGTTTGGAAACTTGAACGCGTACCGTATGATTACCACTTCCGCGATGACGACGCGTCTCAGACACCGCCGCGTTGCCATGAAATCGACCCACAATCAGGCCAGCCAATCCGGGAGAGCCTACCCCCGTTCTTTGAAACGAGTCTGCCCCCGGGTTCGCAACTTGAATGGTTTCAATGCTCCTTGCTCCCCTCTCCAAAAATGCAGGGGCAATCTCCGCTGGGATCGCAAGATGGGCTGATCGGTTGGCGAGTGGTACGCAAACGCGACGGCTCGATCGAAGGCACTGGCATCGACGGCCGCTCGGTACTACTTCCGGCAGACGCGCAGCTGGCCGAAGGCTTTGTAACTCCCGTCGGTTTGATGGATAAACCGGCTACCGATGGACACTGGGTGTTAACCAGTCAAGGCCCGATCATTGATCAAAAATCGCAGCTTGAAATCCTCGATCTAACCAACAACAGCAATAAATACTGTTCCGGACAACCAATCAAGTTAGCGCCCATATTTTTCCACTTGATGCGGATCCGCCATCTACCAAGTTCCAAAAAACTGCGGGGGACCAACCTGAAGATCGCAAACAAACTATTGCAAGCCGGCGCGGTGGAACACGAAGCGAGCAAGTCAAAAGAAACGCCCGACTCCCCCGACCCGAATCGACATGCCAGCCGATCCGCCGTGGAGCAGTGGCTGACCAGTGCCCCTCCACGGTTAGTCGCCGGGATTTCCAAGATCGCAAAAGTCGCCGCCGCCGAGCAAATCTCGCTTGATAAATTGATTGCCCGCTGCCAGGAGGTGACGACGATCGACGACGATTCCCAAGCGGAACTCAAAGCCAAACAAGCCAGCATCGAAAGAGCTAACGAGGGACTGCTGCAATTAGAACTACCAGCTTTCGCTTCGATCCATAGCTACAGGTCCAGCGAAGAAAAGTATGATCACGCCGAGCATATTCGCGCAGTCGCTAGATTCCTCGCGGGTGAGGATACGGACGCGCTGCCACCATGCAGTCTCTTCTGGTTTCCTCTCCTGCAAAATTCGGTTGCCGTCGCTTACAACTGCTTTTGGAGAACCGCCACCAAAGTTGAACTCGGCGATGGCATTGCCCAGCGAATTCAAACTCCCTGGCTAGATGCGTTGCGAATGTACGCGGATAGTGGATTATCAAAACTAAACACAGAGCTGACGCTCTATTCGCAATCCATAGCCGCCCAACCTGCCAGCAAGACTGGCAAAGCAAAGTCCAAGGGGCTCGCCGCCAAAGTTCACACCAACAAACCGATTGCCTTCACCGAGGGCAATAGTCGTTATGTGGCCTATCAGTTCTCTGACTACTTCAGAAGTGCCAACATTGTGGTTCTGGAACGAACGATAAAAAACAAACCCAAACCTCCCCAAGGGATGATGGTCGATCAAACCATCTCCATTCCCAAAACTTGGAGCCCAGCATTCATCAAAGCCTTCATCGCGGCGGTTGAAAAAATCGACAAACTACCGCTGCCCGATCCCAATGATATTGACGAGGCGGCTAATGAATTGGGCATGCACCCCATCGCTGTCGGGATGACATTCATGGGAGATTTGAGAACCAACAAGTACGGTCAAGAAAAGTTGACCAAGGAAATTCGCGATTTCTACAAATGGAAAGTCAAGGACATTCAAGTTGCGATCGCTCAACTTGAGGCCGAACCGGCTCCCGATAACGTGGGCTCTGAGTTCGCCCGCCACAACCCTTCAGATGCCCTCGGAGAGAAATTATCGTTAGCCGTGCGGCGCATGGTGATGGCTTGGAAGGCCTCGCGAGAAGAAAGAGTTACAATCCCGGCCGAATTGGCCAACGTAATTGAAAAAGCTAACAAAGGCTATCGCTCATTATCCACCAATAAATACGCCGAACTCATCTCAACCCCGGAAACAGCCGACTACCTCCGCGAACGCAAAGCGACGATTGAAATCTCCAAGCGACGCAATGACGATAAGTTGTTGGAGACTCGTTATGAACCATCCTGGGGCGCGGACGCTTCTCATTTTCTTTTTTACCTGACGCGTGCCATTGCCACCACCAATTATGCGCTACCATCGGGGCATGAGTTGCGTCGCAAGATTCCCGAGTTGATTAACGCGGCTCGGGAGTTTATTGACAATCCTAAAACGATGCTGCCTTTCGGCGGCAACTATTCTCAGTTCGACCATTATTCCAATATCGACGTAAATACCCCCTTGGCCACTTTTTCAGCACTCGTTGGCGAACTGACGAAAGGTGCTGACGGTGTCCATCGCGGCGATGACGGATTAATTGTCTTAGGACTCTTGCCCCCTCGCGTCGTCTGCCTGATGCGGACGGCCAATTTGAAGAATGAAGCCGACCTACTCCGCATACAGAGCGTGGCAGCGAACACGTTTGAATACCAAACCGCTTGCGAATCGATGATACATGCCGCGGTGGGTGTGCTGAAACTGCGCGGGCCTGACTTTGACGAGCTGTTGGCTTGGAATGAGAATCCCCCCGTTCCCGCTGGCAGTTGGGATCAAGATCCACGAGCCTCGGCTCCCGATTTGGTGGCAGTGATTGCCAAGAAATTTAAGATCAGCACCGCGGCTGCAGCCCTCTACTTACAAGTGTTAGCGTTGCCCGATCCGAGCTCAAAGAATCTCCGTCAGTGGAACGACTGGACGGCTAAGGAACTGACAGCCGCCACCGGGGAGTTGCTCGCAAAAGAATTGGTGGTTCAAGCGAAACGGTCTCGCGCCGGTCGCGATATCTTTTTGCCTGGCGGCTGGGAGACGCTGGCTCTTCCCAATCTGCCAATTGAAAGTTGGAAGTTGCCCCTGTTCGGCTACGAATCGATCGAAGCGTTTCGCGGATACTATGCAGAGTACATTGTTTGTGAGGAGACCTTACGGTCCTTGTACCAGCGAGCCTGGGAGCGAGTTTCCAGCGGTGATCCGCCCCGTTACGAAGAGGCCCAAGTGCTGAAGGGACGCAAGAAATAACATGGCAAAAAAGAAAAGTGCCCCTCCGAATCAAGGCATCGATGTTGGGGATAACAAACCCTCCCCCGCGAACCCGTCGGTGAATCAGCAGCTGCCACCGGCTGAGGTTCGTTATGCCAGTGACCTGCAACAGCTGTCCGCAGCCGAGGCGACCGATCGACCGGAGAATTGGCTGCTATCTCCGCAGAGCGTCGTTGACTTTATTTGCGGAACGGATGGCGAGAAAATCGGCAAATCAAAACAAACGGCTCGCGTCATTGACGCTAAGTTCGTTGGCCCTCGGGATATCATTCAGAGATGCGTGGTAACATTAGCCGGTGAGCGCGGTCTGATGTTGGTGGGCGAACCTGGCACCGCCAAGTCGATGTTGGGAGAGTTATTAGCCGTCGCGATCAGCGGCACCAGCGCGCTGACGGTCCAAGGAACCGCCGGCACGACCGAAGACCAGATTCGTTACGGCTGGAATTACGCGTTGTTGCTTGATCGCGGTCCTACCCCGG
The DNA here is from genome assembly GCF_052161645.1 of Kothea flammea. Lineage (GTDB taxonomy): Bacteria > Planctomycetota > Planctomycetia > Pirellulales > Pirellulaceae > Laterigemmans. The sequence continues at coordinate 3,018,685 of NZ_CP197414.1, read as the reverse complement.
AAGCATTAGTGCCTTCCCCCGTGATGCAAGGAATGAAACGAGGGAAAATTGTTCGCTTTGAAGAAGTCACCCGCTGCCTACCGGAAGTACAGGATGGCTTAATTTCATTATTGAGCGAACGGCGATTGGCGATTCCCGAGTTAATGGATGAAGAGGGCAGCCTGTTTGCCGCTCCCGGATTTAACCTAATCGCGACTGCCAATTTGCGTGACCGGGGAGTTTCGGAAATGTCCGCCGCGCTGAAACGACGATTTAACTTTGAGACGATCGCTCCGATCTCAGATGCTGAGAGCGAAGTGCGTTTGGTGATGGGGCGGGCGACGGCATTGTTGGCGATGGGCCGCCGTCCGCAGACCGTCGATGCTTCGTTGGTCGAACTATTGGTGACTGTGTTCCGGGACTTGCGGTCGGGACGGACCGAGGAAGGTTGGCAAGTCGAACGGCCGGGGACCGTGATGAGTACTGCGGAAGCAGTTGCCGTGACGGCAGCCGTAATGCGTGAAGCGGCATTTTTCCCCTCCGGGTTTGACCCGGTGACTCGCCTTCCCGGACACCTACTGGGCGTGGTGATGAAAGATGATTCCAAAGACCGTGAAAGGCTACTGAACTATTGGGATGGCCCCGTGCGACGTAGAGCGGAACTGGGAGGAGTGTTGTGGAAACGCTTGCATGAATTGCGTGAAACCATCGATCGCTAAGCTTCATTCCAAAAGTAAGGAAACGACCGTGTCGGAAACAGCGGCTGAGCACAATCCACAGGCTGTCATCGATTCGCTGGCCGCTTGTCAAACCCCGCTGCTCATTGGTGTGCGTCATCACTCCGCGGCGATCGCCCGCGTCATCAACACGCTGCTCGAACGTTTCGCGCCGACGACTGTGCTGGTCGAACTACCGAGCGACTTTGCTCCTTGGCTCGAGTATCTGGCGGACCCTGAAACCAAAGCTCCCGTCGCGATCTCCGCGGTGGACGCAAACGGATCGCTCGGTTTTTATCCGTTAGCTGATTTTTCGCCGGAATTCGTCGCCGTGCGCTGGGCGATCAAGCATGGGGTTCCCGTCATCCCCTGCGACCTCTCGGTTAGCGCTCGCCTAACACAAAACGAGCCGGCGGAAACAACGTCACAGTCAGACACTAACACCGAGTTTCAAAATTTGCTGGCGGCCCTGATGCGGCGGACTCAAGCGAACGATACCGGCCAGCTGTGGGAACGTCTGGTCGAATCGCCCGCGATGACCACCGACGCAGAGGATGTCCGCAAAGCGGGTCTGACCTTTGGTTGGGCAATACGTTCCAGTCACGCCAAGATCGATTCGCGTGATTTGTTGCGTGAGGCGGTCATGCGACAAGCAATTCGCGACGCCTCAAACCGCTGCGTCGCCATCGTTGGTGCATTCCATGCTCCAGTGCTAACGGCAACTGCGATTGAAACGCATGCGGCTGCGGACGCACAAGTTTTACAAGCAATGGAATGGGCCCCCGAAACAGTCGGAGTTAGCCTAGTACCCTATGGCTTCGAACAATTAGACGAACGCAGTGGCTACCCCGCTGGCATCCGCGACCCCGTCTGGCATCAACGCATGTTTGCTGCCGAAAACTCCCCAGCCATGGACGCAGCGTCAGTCGAATTGGTTGTCGATATCTGTCGTTCGATGCGTAAACGCGGACATGTTGCCGGAACGCCCGATGCCACCGAAGTCATTCGGATGATGCGAGACCTCGCTAACCTGCGTCGTTTGCCAGCGGCCGGGCGGAGCGAATTAATCGAGGCTATCGAAACGTGTCTCGCCCATGGAGAGCTGAACGGACGGGCTCGCGAAATCGCTAAAGCGGCCGAACCGGTGTTGATCGGCCGACGGCGGGGTAGCGTCTCACCACGAACTCCGCGTTGCGGTTTAGCCCTAGCGATTGATGAGTTGCTAGGTAGCTTTGCTTTGCCCACGTCGGCCGAAGCCAAGGGATCACCCCGCGAAATCCGACTCGATATTCTTCGTTCGCCTCGCGATCGCGTCAAAGCGGTCAACTTACGACGGCTCTGCGTGGTCGGCATTCCCTATGCCGAACGCGTGGATACCATTGCCACGGGCGAGCGTGAAAATCTAACCGAACGCTGGCAGGTTGGCTGGAAACAAGGTACCTCCGCGACGATTGAATCGGTCTCCCGCTTTGGCGTCACGTTGCCGCAAGCGGTCGCTGGAGCTCTCAGCCATCGTTATCAACAAGCTCAAGCTCGCCTCGGTGAACCAAGTGGCGAACCGCTGCATCCAGTCCAACTGTTGGAACGCTTGGAATTGGCAGCCGAATGTGGCCTCAACGAGTTGTTGGTTAACGACTTAGCTTCGCTAACTGGCATGTACTTGAAAACAGCCGGGTTATCGGAACTAACCAAAGCGCTAACCCTCTGGGGACGAATCGAAGCGGGGCACGTCGCGGCACTTCCTATCGACGACGCAAATGCCTTACCACCTTACATCCCCCGCTTTGATACGGCTCCCTTTGCCAATCTTGCCCCGCAATTGTTAGAAGCTACCTTGCAGCGACTGGAGGGAATAGCAGGGTCCAAAGATAAACAAGATATCCATGGCGTCAGTGATCTAACACATTGGTTTTATGATAACCGAACACGTAATGCCCAACGGTTGATTCGCTGGTGTGACCAAACGCTGCAGCGAGGCAGCGACGGTATGCGGGGATTGTCAGCTGGCGTGCTCGCGTTATTTGAAAAATTCGATCGCCCGCAACTCGCCGAACTGATCGGTGGCTGGTTCGATGCAGCCACTAGCAAACAGGGACGCCAACAACTGCGTGGGCGTCTGCTGGGGCTTACTCAAGTCTTGTTTCCCCACATGGTCTGTGACCCCAGTTGGTTGGCCGGTTTGGAAAATCGCCTGCTAGCAATCGGCGATGACGGGTTTATTCAGCGACTTCCCGCACTCCGCGGCGCATTTCAGGAATTCTCCCCAGCCGATCGCCAAAGGCTGCTCCGCGTACGTTTGGAACTGCACTCAGACCGAGGTCTTGCCCTGCGAATGGATATCGCTGATGCTCAGGTCGTTGCCGATGCCGGCTTATGGGCGGCTACCTTGCGAGACGCTGATCTGCGGGGTAGAGCCAGAATCCATGAAGTCATGCCCGATTTTAATTTTGCCATTCCCCAGCAAGTACCAACGAATCTGGCCACAGATTTACCCGCAACCACGATAAACCTGCTCGACAAGCGAGCCGACCATCAGATCCCAATTGCCGATCGATGGCGAATGATACTCGGCGTGCCCCCGGAGAAAAAATCCCCAGCCACGTGCGCCGCGAGTCGCTTGGACGAATTGTACGGCCATGGCAAAGGCGAAGGCGCACGCGATGCAATTGGCAATCGTGACTCTAGCCCTCGCGGCGGCGGTGATCAAGCACCTCAACCCACGCTGCTAGAATGGTCGGATGATTTAGAAAAGCTGTTTGGCTCTGATGTCTGCCAGGAAGTCGTAGCGGAAGCGATTGAACGCGGGAACGTGGCGGCAGTCAACCTATTGGATCCGAACCGAGTGACACCAAGCATTGATCTATTGCGACAAGTACTCTCGCTGGCGGGTGGACTGCCGGAACAACGCGCGGAGAAGCTGCGCAAATTGGCCAAACGCATCACAGCGGCGCTGGCCGAACAATTGGCGGTACGGTTGCAGCCTGCCCTCAATGGCCTCGCCTCCACGCGGCCCACCCGTCGCCGAAGTCGCAAACTCTATCTGCGTCGAACCATTCACGAAAATCTGGCGAATGTTTATCGCCGACAAAATGGCAAACCGAGCGTCATTGCCAAACGGTTGGTATTCCATTCCACCGCGCGCCGCGAAATGGATTGGCACCTCACCTTCGTGGTCGACGTCTCAGGCTCCATGACAGCCTCCGTAATCTACAGCGCCATCTGCGCGGCGGTCTTCGCAGAACTGCCCGCCCTGTCAGTCAGCTTTCTGGCGTTCAGCACCGAAGTGATTGACTTGAGCGATAAGGTTGTCGACCCCTTGTCGCTGCTGTTAGAAGTTCAGGTCGGAGGTGGCACCCGAATTGGTTTGGGCCTCGCAGCCGCCCGCGCAAAGATCTCAGTTCCCCAACGTACGCTGCTGGTCTTGGTCTCCGACTTTGAGGAAGGTGTCAGCGTCGGTGAGATGATGGGGGAAATCAGGCAGCTCGCCGAGAGTGGCGTACGCTGCCTGGGCTTGGCTGCTTTGGATGACGCCGGAGTCGCTCGCTTTCATCAAGGCTACGCGAATCTGGCCGCGTCAGCTGGCATGTCGGTCGCCGCCGTTGCTCCCGAACAACTGGCACGTTGGGTCGGCGACCAAATTCGCGGACATGCCAGCGGCGCTTCGCAGCCACAACCGAATGGTGCCGTATGACCGAGCAACCACGGCGACCGCTGATCGTGCCGCTGACTCTCGCTCAGTTCATCGATGCCGCTCCGGGGCGCGTGAGAAAACGGCTAGACAAAACTCCCGATGCGGCTCAGCAATGGGAATGGCTAGCCAGCGCCGAAGGTTGGTTAATCAACAGTGGGGAAGAACAGGTTACTTTGAAGGTAGAGCAGGGGGTGCTAGCCACAACCTCCGCCGCCGCTTGCACTTGCCTACTCTCGCCACGTTGCTTTCATATCTTGGCCTGCCTCAACACGCTGGCACCCGCCGAATCTCAGGATGGCCAAGAACCTCAAGATACTGCTGAGCCTCAAGATGTTATCGAGCCGAACGCGTCTCACCCCGCGGTGTCTACTATCGGGACGCTGGAAAGCCTAGGGCAAGCGACATTTATCGAGGTGGCACCAGCGATGCGAACCGCCGGCCAAACTGCCCGCGAGGAATTAAGACTGCTGACTCGCAGCGGCGGACGACGTGCTGACTTGTTAAGACAATCCGGGCTGTTGCGAGCGGCACACAGCTGCCGGGCCGCTGGGCTCATCAACTTGGGTAACCTGCTGCTGCGTGTCGTTGAAAGTGTACGTCGCCAACGGGAGGCCCTCGATACGGCGGATACACATTCGCTGGCCGACGGAATCGGCGTGGGCTTATATCACTGTGACCAACTGCTGCGAAACCAGCATGTCACGTCAGCGCTGATCGGACAGTCCCGCCGCCAATTCGCCGCCTGCGATCTAAAGAAGCTAACAGGACTCTGCGCCGAGCCAGTGCTCACGCTGAGTGGTTACGCCGGAGTGGTCGTCCATGTGCAAGGCGCGGATGCCGGCGAAGCAACGAAAGCAACGGAGTTGTTTTCGGTCAACCATCTGCGTCCCGGAGATCGCCAATGGATCTCGCAAGCCTACCGAGGCGGGATTGATGTGGGGAGCCAGACGCTCCAAGCCGCCGAAATGTGCCGTGGTCAAATCTTAGTGCAAAATCTCACCGTTTCTCAAGATGGTCGCCTGGGCAAAGGAAAAAACACCCGCTGGGCGATCACGAAACGCCCGCTCGAGCAAGCACCCTTTTCGCGCGGCCTTTTTGGAACAGCACTGGCAGCACAGATCCAAACAATCTTCGCCAACGCGGCCCTCCCCGTAAACGATCGAATCGCTGGCTGGAATTTAATTGCGTTCACTGGCCAAGTCGTCGGTGCACAAGGCTCCGCGTTGGTGGTGCGCGTTGGCGAAAGCATGGCTCCCTGGAAAATGAGAATCGCTATCGACCATCCCCACGTACCGTTCCGGGAAAATCTAACCCTGCTATCTCGCTGCCCGGGACTCATGCTGCGTTGCCTCGGCCGCTTGAGACTGAACGCAGCTGGAGAAGTCGACCTGCTGGCGATCGCTGCGGGGCAGGGGGAGGAAGCGGGTAGGGAATCAATGCAGCTGACGCCCCGGCCCACGCTCAAACTTCCTGACGAGTGGAAAGAAATCTGTAATGTTGGTTGCGATCTCTTAGAACGTCATCACGTAATTGGAATTCAGCGGTGGAGTGAAGAAGTCCATTTGGAAACAAAAGCGGAGCACTCGAGAGGAGCCTTCGAGGGTTCACCCCTGGACGGCCTGGAGCCACTGCGACGTCGGCAAATTGCGATCGCGCTGGGAGGGCGCCAAGGGGTCGCCGAAGTAACCTCCGAAACACATCTCAGAGATCGTTCCTTGCTGCTGCGACATCACCAACACACCGCCGCCGAACTGTTAGATCTGCTCGCGCTGACGGCCAAAGAACGCGAGCTGGAAATGCCGACGCGTGGAGCCGGTAAAGAGAAATTGCCACAACAATTCGAGCAAGTGTACTTGGCGACCCACCTTTACCTGCAATCTGCGGCGCTGCATTTCCAGCAACAAATGTGGCTGAACAAAATCGGCCTAGACGATCGTCATTGATCAGCCCCCAACCGCCAGTTTTCCTGCGGACCCCCGTAAGTAAATCCAAGGCTGCTCCGCCATACTTTCCATCAGCCACTCACGAAAAAACTCAAACAAAAATTCCTCATCTTCTAATTTGTCATCATACTCTTGCGACCACTCTTCATATTCCTGGTCAATCCAAGCTTCCTTCGCTTGCTCCTCCCATTGCTCAGTCAGCGCTTCCAGCCAATCCGAATACTCATGCTCCCGCCAACAGGCCACCTCATCCACATCGGTAACGTCCAATGCGTTCATCTCCGCATAGGCTGGCCACTCTCTTAACGCGTACGCCCTCCACTGTTCCTCGGCAAAGGCGTTCAACTCCTGCGGATCCGGCTCGAAGTTTTCCTCCAGGTAGGCATCCCACGCTTCGTCTTTTCTTAATTCAAATTCGAGCTTGGCCCGCTCAAGACCTCCGTTCTTCCACACTTCCTCGCAATAAACCTCTGGATCATCAATGATCCGCACCAATTCAAGTTGCAGGAAATTGCAAATTCGCTGCAAATAATCGAATTGAATCCCCCGCACTTCGTTGACAAAACGACTTAGCGTCGGTCGCGGGATCTCCAACTTGTCAGCCAACGCGTTTGATTTGTAATCATCGAATTCGATCACCTGCCGCACCCGCTTTTGAATTGACATCAAACTGCTCCAAACGTAAAATAAATTACCGCTAAGACAATACTACAGCAATCTAATGTAAATGCAAGCCATCGATTCAATTAAAATACCCTGAGGGTAACGCGGATTAATTGCCGGCGATTTTGATGCGCAGCTGAGCGTGATCGCATTTTTTCAGACCGGTGCGGGCTGGAGACCTCAGCTACTTGCGATTCGCTCGGATCACCCCAATCGGCCTTAGTGAGAGGACGATTTACATGCGAACAAGAATCTGGCGTATAAATTAAACTAACTTTCGCCCTGCGAAAGCACTGAGCAACGCTGCATCCGAGTAACGAAGCATGACTCATTTGCCGATCGTTTCCAAACCGACAGCCGGGTTTGTCAGCAGACGGGCCTGGAGCCCCGTCCTACCGTAGCCACCAACGAGAAAAACGCATGTCCGACAATCCATTTCAACCGACTACGGGTGAACCAAGTGACGGCATAGGGGGAACGCACTCCGCAAGCGATATGAAAGCTGCGTACAACGTGGTCACCGATACGGTGACGGGTGTAAACGTGCGTTGGAGTGACAACAAGTTTCAGGCAATTTTCATTTTCGCAGCGGTGCTTTTGGTAGCCGCAATCGGCGCGATCCTGGCGTTGCTGTATCCGCGTTGGGACTTGCCCTGGTATGGCGGAGCGCTAGTCGGCTCCTTCGGCGGACTCGTGATTGGGGTGCTCACCAGCGGGATATTCCTGATGATTTATCGCGCGGCAAGACACCTGATGGGAAAGCACGATTAAAGCGAGTTTCGCTGCGCAACATTCCGGTCTCGTCGGTTACTGCAAATCTGAATTGCCGTACCAACCCGGCGCTGCAATAAGAAAAAAGCCCACTGAGTCGAGCTCGGCACTGGATTTGCCACATCCTATCGTGTGACTTCCTAATCATCAGGGCCACCTGACCAAACTCTCAAACTCTTTTTGAATCCTGGTTGCGGCGGCGCTCTCGGGCTGGCGACCTCGCTGTGCCCAAAACTCCCGCACGCGAGCATTGAGAGGGAGATGACTATCGATCGTGCAATCATCTCGCCCGTTGATACGACGTTCGACAGGACGAACGATCGGAATCATGGTGATGTCATTATTGGTAAACGCCATCACCGGCCGATTCTCCAGATGCTTGGGCTCAATGACGACGATCGTCAGATCGGTAACCACCGGCGTTTGCTTCAACTTGATCTGATCTTCCATCTGCCGCAGCATCCGCGGCAATTCGGTCACGGTGAAGATCGAGTCGTGTCGCAGACCGCAGCGTACGACCGAGGTCACATGGCCCCTCGCCGAGCGGCCGAGTTGGTCCGATACGTCGGTAAAGTATCGTTGGAAAACGCCGCCCTCATCCCACTCAAACTGCTTGTTGACGTAACGTGCCGCCGTGGTAGCTTCCAGCTGGCCGAAGATTTCTCCCCCCAGTTCCGTGTTCCACCGGTCGACCAGTTTCGCTAACGCTAGTTCGTTGACGCCGTTCCAAAAGATACTGCCACCAGCAGGTGTGAAGGCATCAAACTGCTCCAACAACAGTTCGTAGGCTTCGTTGGCATATCTGTACGTGTTCGAGTCGGGCACCATGAAATCGCTGGCGTAGCGTTCGGCGATCGTTACTTTGGCATTCACGCTGCCCGGTTTCGTGAGCTTGATCAACGTCGGCCCCGCCGTGTCATGCCCGGCCCGCCGCGCTCCGGCCATCGCCATCGATCGACGATGCACGGCTTGAACCAACTCGGTGTTAAACTCCCGGGTACCGAACATCTTGCGAGCCAGCATCGGATCTCTTTTGACCCTCTGCAGCCAAAAACTATCGCTCTCGCCTTCAGATTGGGGAAATGTATTTTGTAGCTTTATGTACAGTTCCAATGGAATTAAGCCGCGATAATTATTAGCATAAAGCATGCTTCGCCCTCGACACTGCTGTTCAATCAGTTCACGGAACCAATCGATTTTTCCAGGGAAATTTCACCGGACCTGCCACCTCGTGTCGCAGATCAGCCCTTTGCATAGCAAAACGGTGCCCCGGATTGTAGACCGAATTGAGCCCCCCAGCATCCAAAGGTGGGTTCTGAGAAATTTATCGCTCTAACTTCCGCGACAGGCCCCATGGTAAATCCCTACAAAGCGTCAACGACTCCTGCGGCCAAATCACCACCGACGATACGCTACTATGTGAGTGCCGTGCTGCTGGTGTTGGGCGGCCTAGTTGTCGCCGCGCCCAGCCTCATTTACTTGCTCGCCAACTCAATGCGGGCGGGGATGCCCAGGCGATACGCCACCTATGACGAAGAAGTTTACTTGTTCAACAACTCCGTCCCAGCAGCTACGGCACACCAAATAGCGTTCATCACCGTGCCCCTGTTATTCGGACTAGCCGCCCTGCTGTTGCATCGGGGGTTTCGCAACAAACGACTTGAGCGAGCCGAGGAAGCTTGAAAAACCAATTCCTCACTTGCGGTCTACTTGGCGATCTTAATCCAGTCGATGGCGATCTCGAACGCTCCCGGTTTTTTGTCGCCCAATAGAATCCCCACGGCTTGCACCCGGGCCGGCGCCAACTGCATGTTTGCCATCGGGCGACCGAAGGAGTGGGCTACGAATTTATCAACCGGCAGTTTGATTTCGATCCATTCCCCCTGCTTCGTATCAAAATCGGTTTGATACGAAAATGCGGTGCGTCGATCGGGAGTGTAAAGGTTAAACGTATAACGACGCCCGTCTCCTTTAACTCGTAGCACGATCGTATCACCAGCCTCCAAACCGAGCGATCCGCTGGGGCGAGAACGAACCGAAGCAAAACCACCGTTATTTTCCAAGGATAGGTTGCCGGAAAACTGCATCATCGCACCACCCGACTCGAGCGGGACAATGCGAGCTTGGCTGGTCGACCGGCCCCCCATGACTCCATCGTTCACAATCTGCCATTTGCTCACCGCGGAAGCTTCGGTGAACTCAAACAACGTAGCATTGTCCTCGGCGGAAATCGCGGAATGCAGCGGCAAACAACTTACGATAAAAAGGCATAGTCGTGCGAATCGCTTCATAATATTGCTACTCATTAATAATCGGTGGTCCGTAATTGCCATGGCTGAGTTTCTGCTTGTTCGCGTCTCCGTCTGGCTGGCCTGCGTCGCTTGGTTCATCGGAGCACTTTGTCGACTCTCACCGCCACGATTGCAGAACGACTTGCCAGCATCCTCTCCTAGTTTAACGAAATTCCAAGCCGCATTTGCTTGGTCTTGGTTGATCGGGGCCGCGCTCCTGTCGATTCATATCGTGGCAAGTTACGCTTTCGTCTATCACTGGAATCATCACGCGGCGCTGGCTGCCACCGCGGAGGATTCGTTCCGCATGACTGGGGTGCGGGCCAGTTGGGGAGTTTATGTAAACTTTGCATTCGCAGCAATCTGGCTGAGCTACAGCCTAGCATGCTTGACCGGAAAACGTTGCCGCGGATGGTTTGATACGGCAATATACCTGTTCCTAGCATTCATCGTCGCTTGCGGCACAATCCTGTTTGAAACCGGTACCGTCCGCTGGACTGCAACTGTTGCTGCGTTAATCCTGCTCGCTCAGCACGTGCGTGCTAAGCACCTCCCGATAAGTGATTAAGCAAAACGGAATCAGCCTCAGCACGCTAGCGTGCGGTTCCGCGAAACCGTGAGCTAACGCTCAACAGCTGATATAACCGAAAGACTAAGAATTTGTTCCCAGCACAATTTGACTGGTGCCTTTCGGCAAGTCAAAACAAGCGACGATTTTTCCACCATCGGCAATCCACGTGCCCGCATCCAAAGTCGCCGGCTGGAGCACTTCACGCAACGGTCTGCGATCGTTCCCCTGCTCAATGTGGACCGGTCCCGTTCCGCCGTCGATCTGCAGCGTAAATCGGTCTGTCGCAAAGGGCGCTGTCAACGTCAGCCGGTTGCCCTCGTATTTAATCTCGGTCAGTTCTTTAGCAGCCCAGTACCGAGCAATCTCACTGACCTTCATCCAGATCGTGTCGTTGGCAAAGCGGCTTGCCAAAGAGGTAACGACTCGCTGGAAAGCTTTAAAACCTTCTTCACTACCGTTGCTATACATGCCCGGCCAGTGACAAAGCATCACTGCCGGTTGTCGTCGATCGATCAGTTCAACCATGCGGCCGCTAGTTGCCTGGACATGGCAATAGCGATCAGGTTCGGAGAGCGAATCGCCTTGCCAACCGCCAAACCAATCACCCGTACCCGCCGGAACATTTACCGTCACTCGCACATCCTCGGTGCCCAGCCCGCGTAGACATTCCAGCTGCGGCTCGGTGCTCTGGTCGCCAGAGATGACGTACTTGAAATAGTGCGGCAGTTCAACGCCATAAACGTCGCGAACCGCCTGATCGACAGCCAGCGGTAATTCGCTTTTCACCGCATTCCCAAATCCTCCCGGAGTCGTGACGCCTTCACAGGGTAGATCACAGTTTTTCAAGATGCGGAGTGCATAGGCAAGATAGGCGGCCAATTCATCCACGCTCTTCTTCTCTTGCGGATAAGAGTTCTCCATGGTTGCCGAGCTAATCTCGCTGAACGGTCTGCCGGTCTTTAAATCGATCACCCGCGTGTGCGTGATCATCTCGGGATGAATGTCCCAGTTGGGAACCATCAATTCGCGAACAAGCTTTAGACTGGACTGTAATTCCGCTCGCGACCACCCCGGCAGTTCGCGGTCGAGCCAACCGACGCAAGCGGGATTGGGGACGATGCTGTATTTGCCTTTCACTCCCTGGTCGGCACACCACTCGCCAAACAGACGGACAAACGCATCCGGGATCTCGCGAGGCCAAGTCCTCCAAGGTTTTTGATACTCGGTGCGGTTGGGCCAAGCGGCCGCGAATTGCGGGTTGCAAAAATGCCCCATGTTCACCAGGCAGGTCGAATCATCAATGATGAATGATAGGGGCACACGATTCCGCGGCATTAACACTTTGATGCCTGCGGGACGGGATGGAAGCCGATGGGGACCTTCAACATCTTGCGCGATGAGCTCGGCGTGCTTAGCCGACAGTAGACGAGGACCACCCACCATGAGGGCTGCGGCACCGACAGCCCCACAAGCTGAAGCTCGGAGTAATTCTCGCCGATCCTGATCAAAAGATACTCGGTGCGGATTCACCTCAGACACTCCTTAAAGCTATTCGCATGGTACCGACTGGCACAACGTTACTTGCCAAGTTGCATCAGTCTACTCAGCCAAGCAGCATGTTGCTGCTCCCCACAACACTTATTCCTCCCGGACAAATGGGACGGCATGCCGCCAAAACCGCTGGAAGCCCGATCGTCCTTTAAATCACGGCTTCCTCTGCAACTTGCTGCATGCCCCGTAGATAACATCCGCAAGTACCGGCGCGGATCTCACGTTCATAACCTGGGACGTACTTTGCCTGAAAAAGTGCGATTAGGTGGATTTTTGCGTATTCAGCGATTTATCCGGGTTTAGCGATCTTTTTGTCGCCTGTGGTCACAAGCATGACGAAAACGAACAAGTAGGAAACCGAAATACGAGAAGCTAAACATACAGCCATCACTCATGAAACTGTTGTTATCGCTCGCCAGATCGTCCTGGGGTGTCGGCTCGGTGTCCGCAATGCTGGGTGCACTGAGCGGCGTGGCCAGTTTAACGCTGATCACCTTGATTCATCACGCACTCACAGCGTCCAGCCAAAGCACGACATCCTCACGATTGACAAATGAGCTACCCTTCGCGTTTGCCGCAGCATGCTTGTTCGTACTTGCTACCCAAGTGACCGCTAAATTCATGCTGGTGCGTCTCTCTCAGGCAACCGCTGCTCGTTTGCGATACGAGCTCTGTTCAAAAATCATTTCTGCTCCATTGTCTACCCTTGAGTCTGTGGGCCAACATCGCTTGCTGGCAACTTTGATCGATGACGTGGGCGCGATCACGTACGCGTTGTCGTCCTTTCCGGCGGTCTGCGCAAATGCGATGGTGCTCTTCTGCGGCCTACTCTATTTGGCATTTCTTTCACCGCTGCTCGCGGCGGCGACCGTGCTCATGGCTGGCGTCGGAGTGGGTATGTTTTTGGGTGGGATTCGCCTGGGTAATCGCTCGCTCTGCCAAGCTCGTGAGGATCAAGATGAGGTCGTTAAACAGTTACGAGCGATGATCGTTGGCATCAAGGAGCTGAAAAGCAATTCATCTCGTTGCCTCGACTTTGTCTACGAGGTACTCTTACCAGCCGATTCAAGGATGCGGCATTCGCTGATTCGCGGCGAAAGCATTCAGGGATTTGCACACAGCTGGGGCCGAATATTCTTGTTCATTGGCATCGGTCTGCTGCTATTCGTGTGGCCGCAACTGTGGCCGGTTAGCGGTGCAACACTGACTGGTTATGTTCTAACGATTCTGTACCTGACTTTCCCGCTTGATGGAATTCTTGGCTGGCTGCCCGCATTCAACGCGGCCGGGATTGCTGTGACCAAAATCGAAACGCTCGGCTTGCTAATTGACCAACCTGAAAATCAATCCAGCGGCGCACACAAACCACACTTTCGCAATATTGAGTTGCAGGCGATCCAATATAACTATCAGAGTCATGGCGAACCTACTTACCAGCTAGGCCCAATCGATTTCAACCTTAACGCTGGTGAAGTGGTATTCATTGCTGGCGGCAATGGTAGCGGTAAGACAACGCTCGTCAAGTGTTTGACGGGATTGTATCTACCAGCCCAAGGCGAAGTTCGCTGGAATAATCAAATCGTTGACGATCATAATCGAGCAGATTTTAGGCAACTTTTCTCCACGATTTTCGTCGAAGGCCATTTATTCGATCGCTTGCTCGGAATCGATGTCGACCCTGCAGAGGTCACACGTTGGTTAACCTTGCTCGGTGTGGAAGACAAAGTCGACTTACCAACCGGCAAAATTTCACAGGACAAGCTCTCTCGTGGCCAGCACAAGCGATTGGCACTGCTCGTCGCGGCACTTGATGATCGACCCATTTTTGTTTTTGACGAATGGGCAGCCGAACAAGACCCGGGCTTCAAACAAGTCTTTTATCAGCAAATTGTGCCCGAGTTGAAGCGGCGTGGAAAAACAGTCGTCGCTATCACTCATGATGATCGCTTCTTTGCTGCCGCAGATCGCGTGGTGAAGCTAGTGGATGGGAGTCTGCAAACACACCCCCATCTTGAGACGATCATCGAGGATTCATCTTCAATAAAAAGAAATCATCGTGGTTCAACAGCAGCCTGAGTGGCAACATGAAATGGATTAGCAGATTTCGTAGCCGCACCAGTTGGGCGGCGGTCATAGCGGTGACCTCGACTTTATTGGCTGCCGGAGTATGGCACGTCCACCGCAGCTTGGCCGCGTTGCCACCACTGCGGACAGTACCGATTAAGCGTGGTGATTTGCGGATGTTTATCGCCGCCACGGGCACCATTGAACCGAAGTCAGTTGTCGAAGTAGGAGCTTTAGTATCCGGGAAATTAATTGCATTTGGCGATGGGAATAGCCGCCATGCGGTTGACCAGTCGTCTCAGTCGCCCATCCCAGTTGGAACCCGAGTCAACCAAGGAGGTATACTGGCTCAAATCGATCCTCAGCTGTATGAGATTGAATTGCAACAAGCACGCGTTGCTCATCGTCTAGCCTTGGCGGAAGCTGCCAGGCTACAAACACGGCTGGATCAGTCGAGTCGAGAACTAGAGCGAGCGGAGCGTTTACGTTCCACCAACTCCGAAAGTCAATACGACCGTATCGCCACGGAATTTGCCATCGCACAAGCCGACTTACAAATGGCAAAAGCGCGTACCGAACAAACCGCATCACACATTCAATATGCTGAAATTAATTTAGCGCGGACGACAATTCGCTCGCCGATCGACGGCGTGGTCATCGATCATCGCGTAAACCTTGGCCAGCAAGCTGGACCTACGAGCCCTGGAATGTTTCTCATTTCCGCCGATCTCAAACAAATGCGCGTCCGCACCTCAGTTAGTGAAACGGATATCGGCAAGGTTTTCCCAGGACAGCCAGTTGTCTTTACGGTCGATGGCTATCGTGATTCAACTTTGACAGGCAGCGTTGAACAGGTATTGATGAATGCGAGAATTCAAGGAAACTTTGTCACCTATGATGTCCTCGTGAAGATTGACTCCCATGCGGTAAATTTATTGCCACACATGACCGCTGATGTGCAGTTGGAAACAGTCAATCTCACCAACGTCTGGTTGGTACCGAGCGAATCACTAGATTGGCAACCCGACTCTACGCGACAAGCGGCAGCCTTCCGTATCGACGGAAAAGCCCTCCACCTTGACGCGGAACATGATTCGAAGCGGTCGGCGCGTATCTACGTCGCCACGGAGAATGGTCAAGTCCGGGCAATCCCGGTGGATGTCGGCGTCGATGACGGAACAAAAACGGCGGTCTCCGCAGAAGGACTCCAAGAAGCGCTGCCGGTTGTGGTGGGGACGATCCGCGAAACGACACTCGCCCGAATCATTCCCAGTGTCAAAACGCTGCGATAACAAGAGCTCCATTGCTACCATGACTATGATCGAACTGGAAGGACTAACAAAAGACTACCGCGTTGGCGATTTGGAACTCGCGGTTCTGAAAGGCATCACGCTGGACATCGATGCTGGAGACTACGTTGCCCTAATGGGCTCTTCAGGGTCGGGGAAAACGACGCTGATGAACCTAATGGGCAGTTTGGATACGCTCTCGCAAGGTACTTACAAGCTCGCTGGAGTAGATTTATCAACGCTCGATGCTGCGGAGCTCGCAGCGTTTCGCAGTCAGAAGATTGGCTTTGTTTTTCAAAACTTCAATCTGCTGCCCCGCACCACAGCGATCGACAACGTGCTGCTGCCGACGATCTATGCAAAAGATGGCCGCACTAGCAGCGAACGCCTTGCCTATGCTCGCATGCTGCTCGACTCAGTGGGGCTGTCGGGACGTTTTGATCACATGCCCAACCAACTCTCCGGTGGTGAACGACAGCGAGTGGCGATTGCCAGGGCACTCGTGAATCGGCCGCAGTTATTGTTGGCTGACGAGCCGACAGGAAACTTGGACTCTCGTACAGAGCAAGAAATTCTCGCCGTTTTTCGCGAACTCAACGAAAACCATGGGATCACCCTCGTGGTCGTTACCCATGATAGTGAGGTGGCGGCACAGGCGAATCGCGTGATTCACATGCGCGACGGTCTGGTGGTCGAGGATAGCGAAGTCGGGGGACATTTTCTCAAACCTCCATTCGGGAAGCCGGCTCCCAAAGCAGCGGAAAGGGCAAGCGAACCAGCTGAGTTGTGCACCCACGGTTGGACCATTGCGGCAACTGTGAATGCCATTTCCATTGCCACGGCGGCGCTGCGGCGCAACCTCTTGCGAACTACGCTGACAATGCTCGGCGTGATCATTGGCGTCGCCTCAGTCATTTCGACGATGGAACTGAGTTCTGGCGCGTCAGCGGCAATCGAAGACACGATTGCCAGCATGGGGGCGAGCATGTTAACGGTCAGCCCCAGCAAAGGAGCATCCGATGGGACCCGCCAACGCCCCATTCAGATCGTTCCCGATGACGTGCTCGCAGTTGCCCAACAGTGCGATGCAGTTCGCGTTGCTGCTCCGCTAATTTATTCCCACGTGCAAATCGTTCGCGGCAACCGACGCTGGCGTCCCACGCTATGTCTCGGTACAACGCCAGGTTATCTTAAGGCACGCAATTGGGACCAGCTGGAGATGGGGCGGGGATTTACAGACTCACAGGTGTTCGACTCCGCCAAAGTTTGTTTGTTAGGACAGACCGTAATTAAAGCTTTATTTGACGATTCGTACCCTATTGGCGAAGAAATCCGCGTTAACGGAGTACCGCTGCAGGTTGTCGGTGTGCTGACGGCCAAGGGTGGGGATGTAATCGGTAATGATCAAGATGATATCTTAATTGCCCCCTGGACGACGCTGAAGTTCAGAGTGAACGAACAATTTAGCAACTCCCAGCGGGTGACCACATTCTCCGATCTAATGCCGCAAATGCAATTGGCTTCGCTCGGCACGAATGTCCACCGCGAGGAAGTTCATCAAATCTATGTGCAGGCCAAGTCACCGTCAGACGTCGAGCGCGCACGGGAACAAATCACGGCAGTTCTGTCGCGTCGCCACAACGTCGATCCCAAAGGTGCCTACCGCATGAATGATATCACTGAGGTTTCGAGAGTGGTCAATCAAGTCGTCGCGGGCTTGTCAGCACTCGGCCTGGTCATCGCTGGCGTTTCCTTGATGGTCGGTGGGGTGGGCATCATGAATATTATGCTGGTCTCGGTTACGGAAAGGACCCGCGAAATTGGCCTCCGCATGGCTGTGGGTGCCGATCGTGCGGCAATCCTTCGCCAGTTCTTAATCGAGGCCACCGTGCTCTGCATGATCGGCGGTATCGTTGGAATCTTTGCCGGGCACGGGTGGTCGGTGGTGGTTGCCAAGGTGATTGGCTGGCCAGTCGTTTGGTCGCTGTCGGCACCCTTCGTTGCCGTCACCGTCGCCGCGTGTGTCGGCATCTTATTTGGGTACTACCCAGCTCGCAAAGCTTCCCAGCTAAATCCAATTGACGCGCTACGTTATGAGTGATTTGACATGCTGCTGCTGATCGCGAAAATCTTGTTTTGGGCCCTGCTGCTATTGGGTCTTTTCAATACGGGCTGGATAGTCTACCTGGTCGTGATACTTCGTCGCAGCACTCCACCGCCCCCCCGAGAAACCATATCACCATCGCGGAAGACTGCCGTATTTCTATGTCTGCGTGGTGCGGATCCTCACTTGGCCACTTGTTTACGTCGCTTGATGTCGCAAGACCATCCGCATTACGAAGTGATGGTGGTGGTCGATTCACCGGAAGACCCCGCGTGGTCTATCGTCAAAGAAGCTATCCAAGAATTTGGGTCGCATCGTCTCCGCGCGTGGTCTTTGGCCGAGCGTCGCTTGACCTGTGGATTAAAGAACAGCTCATTAGTGCAACTGCTTGATCAACTCGAAGAAAACCACGAGATCGTTGTGTTGGCCGATGCCGACGTTCAGCCTCACGCGACCTGGTTGCGTCAATTGGTGGCACCGCTGGAGGATTCCAAAGTGGGAGCGACGTTTGGTAATCGTTGGTTCTTGCCCAAACGCAAGAACTTGGGATCGCTGGTGCGACAAACGTGGAACGCACCGGGGTTAATTGTGATGGCTGCCTTCAAGATTCCCTGGGCGGGCTCGATGGCGATGCGACGCGACCTGATCGAAAAGGGAAATGTGCGTGAAAAATGGAGCAAGTCAATCGTTGATGATGGTCCAATTCGTGAAGCAGCCAAAGAACTGGGACTGAAACTTGCTTTCGTGCCAACTCTAATTATGGCGAACCATGAAGTGTGCGACCTGCCGTTCGCGTACCAATTCTTACGCCGACAATTGACATGGACACGCACCTATGTCTCGTCGCTTTGGCCATTGATGGTCGGGTATCACCTGCTATCGTTATGCTTAGCTTCCCTTGGTATCCTACTTGCCGTCGTCGGTGTATGCACACAGCGTTATGATACCGCGACATGGGCAATTTTTGCCAATTTCGCTTCCTGGATGATTGCTTATGGACAGACGCTGATCATCGATAGCGAGGCTTGCAGAGTAATCCGCAAGCAAGGTGAGACCGTCGAGACATCGTTTGGTCTGCGATCATTTTACGTCCCCTTAGCAATCGCCTTGGCGGCATCGTTCGGATTAATCGCGGCCTTTATTGCCACATTCGCCCGTCGAATTGTTTGGCGTGGCGTCACCTATGAAATCCGTGGCCCCTGGGATGTACGTCTCGTCAAGGACAGCATCGCGACTCCAACCTGCACGATCGCGGACGCGTCGCTTTGATAGCACCCACACGAGGTCTCCATCGTACCCGCTGCCAGCTTACCAACCTGTTCAGCTCCGCTCGTCACTTGGCTTGAAGATACGACGACGGGGACAATTGAGCAAATCGTGTTTCATCCCTAGTAGAATCTGCGATCACAACACCAATCGTGTCCAATAGGGTCCCTCTGGCATGATGAAAACTCACAAACGCTAAATTGTAATCGACGATCGCTCGCTGACGCATCGTACTCGACTCAGTCAATCGTAATTGAGCATCAAGCACCTGTTCGATTAAATGATCTCCCGCCTCGTGCCGCTCAGCTTCAGCAGCCAAACGAATCGCCGCCGCCTGTTCAGCATCTGTCATTACTTGCACAACTTGGTAGGCTCGATCGAGCTGAGTCAATGCGGCCTGAAGTTCCGCGTTGATGAATTGTCGTTGTGATTGCAACACAGCCAACTCTCGGCTAAGTCGCAAGCGAGCATGCCGAACAGCTGCGTTTTCCAGTCGGTTACTGACTGCTCTGCGAATTTCAATACCAACTTGCCAACCGTCAAGCGGCTGATTGAAAATGGGCGAATCTTGAATCGGGTCATCCCCTAACTTTCGGTAAGCTCCCAACAGGTCTACCTGAGGTAACTGCAGATTATGCGCGGCGATCGACTCCATCTTTGCAACGCGAAGAATTTCTTCTTGCCGACGTAGTTCCACGCGGTTCGCATGTGCCATTGCCACGGATTCTTGCCAATCGAATCGAATTTCCGCGCTCATCGGCGCCGCGTCAGGAACGATCAGCCTGCCGTCGACCGACGGCAGGCCGAGTAACGTTCGCAAACGCAACTCCATTGAATAGACTCCGCTCCCAATTGATCCGGTACCAGCAATTGCGTTAGACACTTCGGCTTTGGCCACGCAATACCGATGATGTGCTTGCGCCGCTCGATCTGCCGGCGAAGTCGCCGCTGCGACACGCTGTTGTTCACGTTGCCAAGTCTGGGCTGCGTATTCCAAAGCCACCTGCTTGGTGTGGGTATTTTGGTAAGCAAAATGCAACTCCCAGTAGGCCGCCGCCACGTCCATCACAAGTTTATTTACAGCTTGTTCAAGGGCCAGGCTGGCTTGCTGCTGCTTCGACCGGGCAATTAGGATCCCGCCATAAAAACCGGGCCGCTGAAAGGGGCCAGTGATTTGCTGAATTTGGCGACCAGCCCCACGCATTAGCGGATGCCTTAGTTCGCCTCCCAATGCAGCATAGGCTCCACCGGCCAACTCCTCATCGTACCCAGCAACGCCCCCTACGCTAACCGCAGTGCCACTCGGCAAAACTTTGGCAAAGCCGAGCTTCGTCAGGGTCTGCGGCTGAGCAAAAACACCAAATTGGCCGGAAGAAAATGCGGAACCGACGCCGCGGCCGCCGCCATTGTAAGTCACTCCGCTCTCAAATTGCGTGTCAAAAGCAGCCAAAGCAGCCTGAGGTCCGATCGAGGGATGACTACCAATCAGGCTCGCATCGAACGTGCTTGGTAACGTGTCGGGCATGCTCAAAACCTGCCCTCCCAAGTCGCCAATTACCGAGTTGTTTTGCAGTGCTAAACGAACAGCGTCGTCAAGGGACATCTCGACCCGCGGCAACTGAGCATAATCTTCGATGCGAGGGGGAGGGAAATCGGCATCTCGCTCCGTTGCGAAGTAAGAGGATCCAGCCTCGAACCTCGCGGTAGGTTGCTGTATTGCTGCCGCAGGCTGCCGAATTGCCGCCGCAGGCCGTGCGTCCGCTTGTATCGTGGGGGCTGGCAATGTTTCACGAACGCCTTGGTTCGCCGCGTCCGCAGCAGGGCCCATCAGGTGACAGCCGCCGCACAAGGGTGGCATTAAAGCAACCCAACCGGCGCGTACGACAAGCCAACCACGGCTCCGCTTCGCAGCTGGTCGTCGCAGCTTGAATCGTGACAAAAACGTGAATCTTTTCATCGTGAAGACGGCCCAAAAATCGAATGACTCTCCTTGTCAATCGGATCATTGCGACCCGGCGCGCCAGCCAAACCCGCTCAATCCTCGCAATTGCCGCCCCCCAGATGCGACGCCCTGGTTTCCCACACAGGTTTCTCGAATCATCGCCGCTCAAAGCGAATGCAGCGGACTCATTGTAGCTTGCGTCTGGTACGGATGATGCCCATCATGAACGACCGAGTTGTCGAGCTGAATTCGATAAGTCATCGCCCTCCAGTCAACCGTTTTGGCTAACATGGCTTGCAGCAGCAGTACGGGGTATAGAAACTGCAGCAGCGCGACTGCCAGCGGCAGTCGCAGCAAAGCCGTAGTCGATAACCAATTAGCGTCACGCCCAAGTGATTTCAGTCTTAGCTGCATCAGCATTAAGCCGAAGAGCAATGCCACTACCATGACAATCAGATACACCAGCAATCCCACGGCGAGTTGTCCAGCGGTAGCATGATGACCGCATGCTGTTTGCCAAACGCTGATTGTCAGCACCGCAAATGGAATTAAGCCGCTGGCGACCCCGTGACAGACCGTCCATTTCCAACTCGGGTGGTACAGGCGAGCCACGATTAACTGGCGTTTTATCCATCGCAGCAAGTCACCCATTCGACAATCCTCCCGATTAATCATAATCACGGAGGGAG
Organism: Kothea flammea; assembly: GCF_052161645.1. GTDB lineage: Bacteria > Planctomycetota > Planctomycetia > Pirellulales > Pirellulaceae > Laterigemmans. The sequence continues at coordinate 2,997,155 of NZ_CP197414.1, read as the reverse complement.
CGAAAACCTGCCGGTAACCAAACGACTCCAAATGACTTGTCAGCATCGTATCTTCGCAGAGCCCTCGTTGCCAAAGCCGCTGCAAACTCGCGGGAACCACCGAACTGAGCGAGATGGCCAAAGACCCGCCCCAAGGAATTTGAAAACCAATCATCTGTGTCGTCGCTGCCGCATTCCAGACTAATCGAGTCAGCGCGGCAAGCGAGCAACACTGAGGATGATACCATCGAATTCCCGTGGTTAGTCCCACTGCCGAATCACGCAGCGGCGCGATCAACTCACGCAACCAACTTGGGTGCGTGATCACGTCGGCATCAGTCAGTGCAAGAAATTTAAAGTCCGGCTCCAGATCGTCGAGTACTTGCATGAGCGCCGCGTTCTTCAAACCACACGTTGACGGCGGATCACGAAGTACTTCCAGCCGTACGCGTTTGTCTTGCTGGACACCCGAAGCTTGAATGGCTTGCCAAGCTGGATCTTCTTCACTATCGACCACAATCCGCAAGTAGAAATCGCCGTAGTCTTGCCTCATCAAGCCTCGTAATGCGTCGACTAACAACGGATCATTACCTCGCAGACACAAGACCACCAAAGCGCGTCCCCACGACTCAGCAGGCTCGCGATTCCTAGTCGCTTGGCTACCAAAGATCACCTCACCAAAAATGGCTCGCACGGCGATCAACGCCAGGACTAGCTGCCACACCGCCAACAACGCGAGCGCGAAAAAGCTAGCAGTTATGAGCAAGATAACGGTCCTGCTCCAAGCGAAGCTAGCGACCCAATACGTTGCAGGTAACCGGCACCAGTTTCTAATAACCGGACGTCCACCGGCGGACAATCAATTCCGGCGGATTGCAATGTTCGTGCCGTCGATTGGCAAGACAAGCGAGGCATAAAAGCGATGTCAACGTCGTCTTCCAACGACTCTCGTAGCCTCAACATATCGGCCATCAGCTGAATTAAATGCTCATTGGATGTTGATGACTTCCCATAGGCAAGTAACTGTTCGTGCCAACGTTTCGGCGAAACGACTTCGATGCCAACATCAGACTTTTCAAGCCATTCCCTTAAAGCCTCCCCCCTCAAGGGAACCGGGTTCGTTAGATGATAAATTGCCTCACCGTCTCCGGACACTTGCGAGGACAGGTGCACGATGCCCCGACTCACGTAATCAACCGGTGTGGCATCCAGTTCCAGTTCGCTCAGGGGAACCGATCCAACTTTAATGCATGTCAAAATCAATGTATGCAATAAGTCATCTTCGTTTCCAATGCCCGTTGTACTGTCACCGGTGATGTGCCCAGGACGATAAATCCTTACGTCTAAGCCTCGTTGCCGAGCCTCACGCATTAACATCTCACCAACCCACTTGGTTTGCGAGTAGCCGTACAACAGCTGCTCACAAGGCGGTAAGCTAGCATCCTCCGCAACGATTTTGCCCCGACCCTCAGATGTGGCATGGACGGTATAGGTCGAGACGTAATGAATCGGCTTTAATTTCTCGCGACATGCGAGACGTAAAATCTCCCGCGTCCCGCCGACGTTAACATCCCGCAGCGAATCATAAGATTTTGCTAAATTCACGTCGGCCCCATTGTGAAAAATCACGTCAACGCTAGCGGCCAGATCGTCAAACTCCTGTTCGGATAGCCCAAACCTTGGCAGCGCGAGATCTCCCAACAACACGTCGACGCGTTCCAATAGCTCTGAGTGATCGATTCCATAGCGCTCGAGATTTGATGCGATCCTCTGCCGAGCTGACTGGATGTCTGATGCCCTTACCAAGCAGGTAACTCGCCCCTCGGCAGCCTTCAATAAATCGCCCAACAAATGAGCTCCCAAAAAGCCGGTCACACCGGTCAGAAAGCGATTTGATTTCTCATCCACGATCGCCCGCTGCGGTGCCAATGTAATTTGTTCATCCCAGCATGCGTCCGCTAAAAACGTAGCCCCCTGGACATTGCTCGCCGCATCGCCCCCGGCTTCTCCTTCGGGTACCATTGATGGCAGCAATAACTCCACCAGCGAGTTAATGCTCGGCCCCGTCAGGAGCCGGCTCATCGGCAAATTCGTAACCAATTCGCTCTCGATGCGGTTGACCAACTCAACCGCCATCAACGAATCCAAACCCAACCGCGTCAATGATAGGTCGGGATCGATTTCAGCGGTGCCAATCCCGAACACTCCCGCCACCTGCTCGATTAAGAATTGACGCAACAGCATCGGATGCTGCTGCCGCGGCGCCGATTTCAGCAGCTTCCTTAATGAACCACTGCTTTGTGACGGTTGTAAATTGCGAATACCCTCGTAAAACGGACTTTGTAATTTATACATTCCCGTCTGAGCGACACGTTCCCAATCAATTGGTGCCACTGCCAGTACATCGGTTTCCAATAACGTCAATTCATCTAACACCGCCATCGCCTGGGCTAGCGGCAACATCGCCAGACCCGTGCCTTTTAGGTATTCCGCCGTGGCAGTATTGCGATGAACAAAACCGGCCCCCTCGATGGCACTCCAATTGATTGACAGCGCATTCAATCCCATCGCACGACGATGCCGAGCCAACGCGGACAAAAACTCGTTTCCCGCGTTATAATGAGCCTGCCGGGGCGCTCCCAGCACACTGGAGATGGATGAGAACATGATAAAGTGCTCGATCGCCATTCCCTTTGTCGTATCATGAAGGTGCCACGCACCCAACGCTTTGGGATGTAGGACGCGATCAAACCGCTCAGTGTCCAGATGCGTGACGAAATCATCGTCAATGACCATTGCCGCGTGAACGACTCCGATCAATGGATAGTCGCCGGCATTTATTGCCTGAACAACAGCATCGACATCCTCGCGAATGGTCACATCGCCTCGTGTCTCGGTAATCGCAATCCCCGCCTCGCGTAGCTGTGCGATCTCCCTCGCTACGAGTTCATCAGGCCCGCTGCGACTCATCAACACCAACGAACGGACTCCACGTGTGGTCAACCATTTCGCCACCTCCCAGCCAAAACCCCGACATCCTCCAGTCACCAAAAAAGTGCCTTCAGCGGGGAACCGAGTCGCTAACTCTGTGCTGGGCCCGATGATCGGTTCGTCCCTGGGAATCGCGGCAAAGTCTAACACGTTCTTGCCTACGTGCTCCCCTTTGGCCATCGCCCGGAACGCAGAAATAACTTGCGAAGCTGAATAAATCCGATGCGTTAACGGACGATAAATCCCCTGTTCAAACGATGTTCGCAATTGATCCAGCAGACCGGCAACTGATGCGGGGCGTTCCACAATCCACTGTGCTAAATCGATCACGTGATACGAAACGTTATTCTTCAGGGCGGCTAATCTTAAGGCTCGATCACCATAAACATCCGCTTTGCCAATCTCCAAGAAACGTCCAAACGGCGCAATCACGGCTAGACTCTTGGTTAAATACTCACCAGCCAATGAATTAAGCACCACATCCACACCGTAATTGTCCGTGATTTCCATCACTTCATCGGCAAATTCAAACGTTCGCGAATCCATCACATGTTGCACACCGAGGTCACGCAACAACTCACGCTTGGCTGGTGACCCCGCGGTGGCAAAGATCTCCAATCCCATTGCCTGTGCGACCTGAATTGCGGCCTGACCCACGCCACCCGCGGCAGCGTGTATCAAGATCGATTCGCCCCTCCGCATTCGCGCTACTTGGTCGATGGCAAATCGAGCGGTCAAAAACACAGTGGGTATGGTTGCAGCCGCTGTCATTGAGATAGACTCTGGGCAACGTATCACCAAACGATGATCAGTCACCGCGTGGGACCGAAATGCCCATGGAGCGACCCCCACCACTCGATCACCCACCCGCAGGTTGTTGACCGCTGCGCCCACCCGTTCGACGACCCCAGCCACATCATCGCCAAACCAGAGTCGGTCGGGAGGATCTCCCGGATACATCGCCAACGCCTTCATCACGTCACGAAAATTGATCCCCCCCGCCTCAACTCGTATTTCCAACTCGTTTTCAGCAAGCACTTTAGCAGAGGTGGCGTTCCAAGACAGATCCTCCAATCGTCCCGCTCGCCGCATCTCCAATCGATAGTACGACGCGTTGACCGCCAGCGATTTGCGGCGCGGCTTCCATTTGGAAAGTTGCTCGCGTTGCAGGCGAGAAACGAAACGAACACCATCTCGAAAAGCAACATTCCGTTCCCCAACGTCAGTCATGATTTCGGCGAGCAAATCATCAAGCCAGAAATCACTTAGCCAGAGCGCATCGTGCCCTCTTTCCCCGGATGGCAAATCAATGGTTGTCACACCAAGGGACGGGGATTCATTTTTTAAAACCCCAGCAAACCCAGTGACCAGTGACCCAGCAAAACCGCCCACCTGGTCCTCATCACTGACAAGCTGGGAATCTTGTGTCAGCAAACAAATCCTCACGCGATCCATCAAATCTTCGGCATCGATCACCTGTGCGAGACGCATTCCACAGTGCACACCCGCGTCGATCGACCTCAAGAGTTCAGCGGTGTTAGCAACCGGGTTCACATCATCAAGACTCCAACCATGCACAACCAACCAGTCACCACCAGACTGCCATGGAACCATGGCAAACCTTTCCCGCCAATTATCGCCATACCGAATGAGAGTGACCTCCCCGCCAATTTCACGATAGCGTTTGGCAAGCTGCTCGAGCCTACCAGCTTGGTCGACAAAAACCAGTAGATGGGGCCTGCTGACGGCTTGCTCGGAGAGACTCTCCGGTGCGATCTCGCTATTCTCAGCGGGATCCCAGGCGGGCCGAGCCATGATCAATGCCATGCTGGAAATGCGGTCAGCGGTATCGGTTGCGATCACCGATACGTCTTTCCAACCGGCTTCACCCAGCAGTTCGCCCCATTGCTGACGATCGATCAACGGGCTCCAACTCCGCAACTCGCGATCCCTAAAACTCCACCATCCAGGCAGCAGGCCGAAAGTGTTGTCAATAAACGGCAGACGTCCCGTGATCTCATTCAACAACAACGCGCCGTCATCAGCAAGGCAATCGCGTAGGTGTGTGAGCGACCGCCGTAGATCCTGAGTAGCATGGAGCACGTTGGCGGCAATCACGACATCAAAACAGCCCGCTTCGATACCCTGCTGCAGCGGTGGACGTTCCAAATCGAGAATGCCAAATGTAACGTTCGCGTGCGCAGCAAAACGAGACCGAGCAGCGGACAAGAAACTTGGGCTGACATCGGTAAAGTGATACTCAAATTTGAGCGACTTTTCTGATGCCATCACCGTTAACCCGTCCAGCATCGCACTCGTCATCGCGCCCGTTCCGGCACCAACCTCCAATACCCGTAATGTCCTGCGGGCGGGCAAATTCTGTGAAAGTCGCTCGATCGCCGTTGCCAGCAATTCTCGATAGCTCGCACAGTCTGGATTACGAGTGTAGAAATTCTCTAACAAATGGCTCGAACCATTCGCGAACCCCCGGTCCAGGGCCTTCACATCGCCGCTTAGAATATCAGCCATACATGGTAAAAACGCCTGCCCAAGTTTAACATCATGGCACAATTCAGGACATTCAATTTCTACCAACCGCAACTGCTCGCCAACGTCAAAGGCGTAGAACTCTCTGAGCACCTCCCAGCGAGTCTCCCGAGTAGCAGCTGAGGAATTATCGGACACGCGTTTCAACCAGCCAAACTCTGCCAACCAGTGCAGTTGCGTGGCAAGCAACTCATGATATTGCGGAATAAAAACTTCATTGGCCAATAGTTCAGCTGTCGTGAATGTCTGGCCAATCGTCCAACCAAAACGACTGCCCCACCCCAATCGCACATAAGCGTTTTGGATGGAGGCGACCGTGAGCTCATTGATTCGCGGTGAAGCTACCTTGAAGTAGTGATCGAGCCCCAGTTTCTCAACGATGGTCTTTCGAGAGTCTGTAAGTTCGGCTAGCAAAGTACTCGAATCGGGAAATTGGCAAGAGCCATCGATGCGAGTTCCGGGCAAACGCTGTTGCCTCCAACCAACGCGATAGAAAATATCTTGTTCGAGGCTGACCAACCCGTCCGCCCTTGATGTCAATCTGCTGGCACCCATCGCCTTTGTGACGCGAAACTGCCGAATTTCAACCAGACGCTTACCGTCAGCGTTAAACACATCGATATCACAGCTGCGTTAATCCCGCTCGGTGGAAAAATTATGTGCCACAGCGATTAGCGTTTCCGAATCGATCTCTCGGCACAGACGGACACGACCAATCGACGTCGGTAGAAACAGGGATGCATTCTCCGAAGACTCAGAAGTCACACGCAAGGAAGCCTGAAAACAAGCATCCAAGATAGCAGGATGAAAAACATTCTTGCCGCTGTTAAGCTCCGCCCCAAATCGATGCAAAGTTTCAGGAACTTTTATTTCCGCAATCGTTTCATCTCTTTTAAATTGCAGTCTTTCGATCAAGGAAAACATCTCGCCAAAACCGTAACCGGCTTGTCGGAGCTGCTCATATAACTGATCGTGATCGAGCACCAAATCATCGATATCAACGATGGTTGATTGGGAAACAGCCAACGGCTTCGCAGGAACTTGCCGACTGAGGTTCGGCACCAATCGGCACTGTCCGTTAAAGTCCCAATTGATACCGTCATTGGAACTGTGGACTTGGATGGTAAGATCATCGGAGTTATAAACCACCTGCAATCGAGTATCCGCCTCAGCCGACACAAAAAGTGCAGCGTGCAGTTGCAGATCTTCAACCTGGTGCTTTTGATCTGGAAAAAGCACCTTGGCAACTGCCAAGCCAATTTCAATGTAGGCCGCGGCGGGAAAAACAATCGCATCCCAAATCTGGTGATCTTTCAGATAGGTCAACACGGCGGGATCAAGCACCGTTTGCCAAGTTGGCTGAGCGACCCTTATGCGAGTTTGCAACAGGGGATGGTCAGGTGGTGCTAGCCGCGAGGATTCGCTGATCGTGCTTAACCAAAATGTCTGACGATTCCAGGCGTACGCGGGCTGGCGAACAAACTCTCCACTAGCTTGATTAATTGCTTCCCAATTCAGCCCAAATGGTTTGCCGCTTACCAATCCACCATGAATGTGTAGTCTTGCGAGACTCGTGATTAATGATGTGGAAGCGTCTTGATGGCGTGAAAGCGAAGGCAAGGCAAGCGTTTGGGGACGGTCTTCAACGACCGATTCGATGGAGGTGCGCATCGACGGATGGGGTCCGATCTCCAAAAACACACTCGCGTGGCGGGCGGTGGCCGCCTCAATTGCGGCGCTAAACCGGACCGGTTCACGAACGTTTCGCCACCAGTATGCTCCATCAAGCTGCTGCGTGTCGAATAACTCTCCAGTCACGCTGGATATAAAGGGGATGTTTGCGGCAGCAGGACGCAGATCAGCCAAGGCAGCCTTTAATTCCTCCTCGATTGGATCCATTTGATGAGTGTGAAAAGCGTAGTCCAACTTTAACCAACGGACAAAGACGTCTCGACGCTCCAACTCGGCGACGACATTCTCCATGGCATCTCGGTTACCACCAATCGTGATCAGTGATGGGCTGTTAATTGCCGTGACAGCAAGCTGGCCCTCATACCCGCTCAACAGTGACTCGCCCTGCTGTGCCGTCAACCCGACAGCGGCCATGCGACCAAAGCCCCCCGTTCTGCCCTGCAATCGACTGCGGTGATAAACCAGTTTGACCGCATCAGCGAGGGACAGTGCCCCTGCCGTCCAGGCAGCCGCGACTTCGCCGACGCTATGCCCAATGACGCAAGCCGGCTCAACACCCCAGGATCGCCACAAGCGGACAAGTCCGACTTGGATCGCAAAGATCGCCGGTTGCGCAACGATGGTGAGATTGATGCGTTCGGGTGCATCGTCTTGCATTGCCTCAATAAGTGACCAACCTGCATACGAAGCAAAGATTTCATCGATTTCAAACAGTGTTTCGCGAAAGCTCGGCTCACGCTCAAATAACGTCCTGCCCATACCTGTCCACTGGCAACCTTGTCCGGTGAACACCATCGTGGGACCGCACGCCTCCGAGGGCTCCGTCGTCTCGGCAGTCGTTTTGCGAGAGTTTATTGCTTGACTTGTCGCTCCTTGAACGGCTTCTCCATAAACCCATTGCTTGCCTGCTGTGAGTTGGTTATTAGAAATCGCAGTTGCTGCCAGCCAATCCTGCAAACCAGCACTCAGCTGCTCGGCATCCAAACCCACTACCACCAGCCGATGCGATTGATGTTGGCGACGATCACCAGCGGAACTACAGAAGTCAGGTAACGCCCCACTGAGCTCTGATAAGGTGCGCAGGTAGGACTGGGCGGTCAAACGAAGGGCAGCAGCGTCATGGGCAGAGATGGGAAGCACATGGGGGCGATCAGCCAAAACTCGCGGTGCGTTCTGCGCCTGACTGGTAGATTGCGTCTGACTGGTAGATTGCGATTGCGCAGCAAATTGCCCAGCAGCGACGCTCGGCCTCTCCGCTACGGGAGCAGCAGCCAAGACAACGTGCGCATTGGTGCCGCCAAAACCGAAGGAGTTAACCCCAACGATCGGTGGTGTCCCGGCGGGAACGCTGAGCGGCGAGTTTTGGCGGACCACTCGCAGCCGCAGCTCGTTGCCATCAATGTGTTTGTTAAGCGATTCAAAATTTGCTTGGCCTGGTATCACTCCCCGTTGCAGCACTAACACAGCCTTAAGCATACCAGCGATCCCCGAAGCCGATTCCAAATGTCCGAGGTTCGCTTTGATTGATCCAATCAGCAGCGGATGATCTTGACCACGATGCTGCGATAGAACTTGACTTAGCGCGTTGGCTTCAATCGGATCTCCGACGGGAGTTCCCGTGCCGTGAGCTTCCACGTAACTCACGTCAAGGGGATTTACCCCCGCGTTGCGATAAGCCTCCCGCAGCATATCCGCTTGGCCCGCAGCGGAGGGTACTGTTAACGACGAGGTACGCCCATCGGAGTTAATCGCCGCTCCACGAATTACCGCGTAAATAGAATCTCCGTCGGCAACCGCATCGGCCAACGGCTTCAACAACAACAACCCCGCCCCTTCGCTGCGGACATAGCCGTTGGCCCGCGCGTCGAACGCCAAGCACTGACCGGTCGGCGACAACATGCCCGCCTTGCTAAAGCCGACGCCACTGTTGGGCAAAAATAACGAATTGACGCCACCGGTAAGGGCCGCGCGGCAAACACCGGATCGGATCGCATCCACCGCCATGGCGATTGCAACCAAAGCAGAGGAACATGCCGTGTCGACCACTAAGCTAGGGCCTCGAAGGTCTAACAGATAGGATAAACGATTGGCCAGAATACTGCTGGCACCCCCGGTATTGGAATGCACATCAAGCCGCAGGAGATCTTCGAGTTGAGCAGTGCCGTAATCGTGGCTGGAGGCACCGACGTAAACACCAACCCGTTGACCTCGCAAGTCGTTCGGCCGCACTCCGGCGTCTTCAATTGCCTCCCAAGCGATTTCCAGCAACCACCGCTGCTGCGGATCCATGCGTGCCGCTTCGCGGGGCGAGATACCCCAAAACGCCGCGTCAAACTCCTTCGCACGCCGAACAAAACCACCCCAACGACTGGCAAGTCGTCCGCTTGCAGAAGCGTCTGTGTGATAAAACCGCTCTTGGTTCCAGCGATCCGGGGGCACCCCTCCAACTGCACTGCGGCCCTCCAGCAACATTCGCCAAAGTGAATCAAGGTCATTGATTCCCCCCGGCATTCGCAACCCCACGCCGACAATCGCGATCGGCGACTCAAGCTTACGTTGCTCTTTTCCAAGCAAACATGTCTGACCACCTATGTCAGCTGGTCTCGCTTGGTCTGGGCACAAATCAGTATGCATTAAACGATGATCCTTCCCTAGATGTAAAACGCTGGCAACCCCAAGGCCCTCAGAGTAACAAAATCATTGGGGTTTGACCGCGCCCGATCAGTGCCGTTTTATCTTGGCCTGAAAACACCCCCTCCAGAGGGTTCCCAATTGTTTTTCTTTGGAACCGAGAATGTCCGAAAATGATTCCACTGGCGTTCATCCTCACCAACTTTGCGAAATACCGCTGTGTTGGGAATCTCCAAATATGAAACCTCATAATCAGATCGATTATTCATTACAAACTGAACCACGGTCTCAACTGGAGCATAACGTGCATCGTCGAGCACCATGTAACCACCGATCGCCATTATGGCATCAGCCAGATAAAAGTCGGCAAACACGGCATCGACGCGATGATCACCATCAATCATGACAAAGCCAGTTTGCTCGGGAGCCTTGGCACTTGCAATCGCTGCCATACCAAATTGCGAGCGCATTTCCAAGCGTCGAAAATGCTCTCCGCATTCATCTTGCAAAAAACGTTGTGCTATGAAACCCGCGCCATCCGGCAGACCATAAGGGTCGAAGATCCGATGTTCAAACGGAGTCTGCTTTTCCAAGCGGGACGCTAAAATAATTGCCGCGGTTATCCCCATGCCAAACCCAACCTCAAGCGACAACGTTGTCTGGCAGCCCGCAGCAAGCCAAGCAATCAGCGCCACCTGCTCAACTGGATTACGGACTAGGCCCAGCGGTTCGCTGTGTCCGCGGCCATCCATGAATATACCGCTATCCAACGCTTGCAGCGCATGCTCGGCAACCTTCTGCCGAGCCGCCAGCAACAGCAAGTTCTCCATTCGCTCTTTCGCCGCAGGAACTCCCCAAGATCCAAGTACCTTTTCTCGCTTGCTCTTCATGGACTACACATTTCCTGGCTCTTTGAGAATCCATCTTGCTGATAGAAACGAGAGCACGATGATCACAATTGTGGGGAGAATCGCCAGGAAAAACGCTGGCATATGCATGGGATGGAGCCATAGCAACCAAGAGGCGAGACAACACTGCATCAAAGCCGTCAAAATGGCGATTGACCGCAAGTAGGCCCAGTGAAAGTGAACCGCCAAGTAGAGAATTGCGAGCATAAACAGCACGGGGAGATAAAAATAACCGTAAAAGCGATCCATCGGGGTCGAAGAAATTAGCAGCATCGAAATACCCGCATAGCCGAAAAAAGCTAACGCAAGGCCCACCGTAAGCCAACGCGACGCAACCGGACGCGACGACATCGGAACTACTTGGCCGCCCACAGGAGCGGGTGCCGCGTAGGGGTTTTTGTCTCTCTCCACCATGGGATGCTCGCGCTGGCAATAGTCTAACCCCGAACCGACCGAATCATCGTGACGGGGCGGGGCCCACCATACTTTGACCATACTTTGTCAATGCTCAACCATCACATTCCGTTCTTGCAACAGCGAAAACTCTGCTTCAAGGCGTTTTGCCTTTGCCAACAACACTTCCTGGAGAGAGTCGAAGACGATACCGACTGTTGATTTATACGCCAACGCGGTGGCGGCTGCCATCCTTCACCCTGCGGCATGGGGGTGCAAAGCGAGTAAACCACGTAACTTACCGGCACTTTGGTGGTCGTTTGAAAAATACCCCCAGCGACTTTCCGGCGGCAATCCAGAGCGATAAACTATCGCAATGGAAATCATCACCCTGCAATCCGGAAGTTCCGGCAACTGCGTGTTCGTGCGTAGCGGCCATACGTGCCTGCTTTTCGACGCGGGAATCAGCGGTATCAAAGCCGAGTCGCGATTGGCTAGTTTTGGTTACGACATTCGCGACTGTCACGCGCTGGTGCTCTCGCATGAACACAGCGATCACGTCAGCGGAGCGGGGGTGTTTCATCGCAAATTTGGTTTGCCAATTCACGCGAATTTGCGCACCTGGAACGCGACACGAGCCAAGCCGTCAACCGGTCGCATCGGTGGTCCAAACCATTTCGAGTCGGGAAAACCGTTTCAAATTGGCACGCTGCGAATCGAGACATTAGCAACGCCCCATGATGCCGTCGATGGGGTCTGCTTCGTCGTCGAAGATACCGAATCCAATCAACGATTTGGCTTGCTCACCGATTTGGGGCACGTGTTCAATGGGTTGCAAGAAGTCATCGGCACCTTGGATGCCGTCTTAATCGAGAGCAATTACGATCAGGAGATGCTGCGATCGGGGCCATACCCACAACGCTTGAAAGATCGCATCTCTGGAAAGCGTGGACACATCTCTAACGATGACGCCGCGAACCTGTTGGAGTGGAGCGACCGAAGTCGACTTCAATGGGCTTGCCTGGGGCATTTGTCTGCGGAAAACAATTCGCCCGCAGTTGCCATGACGACTCAGCTTGACCGGCACGGAGATCGCTTTCCGATCTTTTGCGCTGACCGCGACGGGGCCACCCAATTGCCGATAATCAAACCGAACATGTTCGCATGCTCGCGTTGAAAAAAGCAACATGTTGGAAAACTCATTGCCTGGTATCTATACCCCCACCTCAATCTCCATGTCTGTTTACCCAACTCAAGGATTCATCGAGAAGCGATCTAGAGGAGCGTCGCTGCCGGTCGTAATTCTAATGGCTTTGGCGATTAATTCGACCGACATTTCTGCCGACGAAGGAGTCGCGGAAAGCTGGCGGCGCGAACAGTTGCAGCAAGTCGCTGAGAAGATCCAGGATGCCGAGTCGGAAGACGAGCGACTGGAGTACCTTGCCAGACAGGCTTGGCTTCGTCGCTGGGAACCAGGCCGTATGCCGCCCGGGCCCGCACGCTCAACATCGCCAGCGAAGCTAGTCGAAGAACCATTGCTGAGCGAATTAAGCAGACCAGCAGAGCTTACTCCTGATGCTTGGCAACAGCTGACTTCAGCTCAATCGGAATTACTAGCGATCGATACCGACGATGATCGCAAGGAAAATTTACGAGCGATCATCGATGCCGCGAAACAGCTCGAAGCGTTGCTCTCCGACCAACTTACTCCCGAGTTGCAGCAACTGCCAGCGCCGACAGCCTGGGTTCTTGCCCACACGCGTTACCGACTCGGCCGGGCCTTGGCCTACCGTGAGCTACCAGCGGTCCGCCAGCGGTGGCCAATCTCAATTCGGGCGAGCTATGAAGCACAACTCTCAGCGGCTTACCAACGATTACTCCATCAGACAAAAACCGTTCGACCCGAGTTCATTTTGCTGGAGGATCGCATGTTGCGACGAGCGGGGAAGAAGGGGCGAGCATTAGAATTGCTGGAAGCCAATCAAATATGGATTGAGCCGAAATGGTATCTTAAGAAGAGACGCGATCTGCTGCTCGAGCTCGGCTGGGAGCCGCCCCACAAAGAAGCAGCTCGTCTCTATCTGCAAGCGGGTTACGACGATGAATGAACTCAATCAGCCGCTCGCTTGCTAGCAATGACACCCCACCCCGCAAATTGCTCCTGGGATCACTTCCATGCAGAATTATTTTCAACTCAACCAACTCCTGCTGACCGCAGCTAGCATTGCGTTGACCTTCGGTGTGCCAACTGCAGCGGACGCTCAGACCGAAACACCCATCAGGTTAATCAGCGAGAGCCCCTTGCCAACCGGGCAGGGGATCGCAGCGAAGTTCGCGAGCGATCAAGCCATTTCTAATCACCCGGCAGTCATCTTTGCCGACGATTTCGAATCTGGAGCGTTGGGTGCGAAGTGGGATGACATCAGCAACCGAGGCGGAGCCTTGGCATATGTCGACGAATCAGCAAACCCAACTTCACGTTCACGGACTGTGCTCGGCAACCGTTCGCTGAGGGTGACCGCGAACTTAGGCAAGAACACCGGCGGCGGATTTACGAAGTGGTTTGAATCTGCCGATCGTCTGTTCATCCGCTTTTACACCAAGTTTGATGAAAACTGTGATTACGTCCACCATTTCTGTACCCTGCGAGCCAACAAATCACTCCATGGCGGAGAGCGTTGGAGTGGATTCGGCGGAGCGGGGGAGCGCCCCGCGGGTGATGAACGCTTTTCGACGGCAATTGAACCTTGGGGAAATTGGGGCAAATGGAATCCGCCTGGTCGTTGGAATTTCTACAGCTATTGGCACACGATGAAGGCGAGCCCCGATGGCAAGTATTGGGGCAACGGAATTCGTCCCACCTTGCAACCCAACATTGAGCGTGGTGAGTGGATATGTGTAGAGTTCATGATTAAGCACAACACGCCGGGCATGGACGATGGCGAGCAGGCGTATTGGATTGACGGCGTGCTGTGGGGACACTGGACGGGATTTAATTGGCGGACCAGCCCCACGCTTTTCGCGAATGCATTTACACTGGAAAGCTACGTGACCGATCGTTGGACAAAACAAGCTGAGAACATTGTGTACTTCGACAACGTCGTGATCGCCAAAGAATATATTGGTCCATCAGGCACCAAGCCGTAGCTGCCCACTTCTGAGATCACTCTCCACAAGATTTCCTGCTTGGCAATACATGGCCGAAGAGCCTACGAACAATGCAATCGCTGATCCAAGACTTTCGCTACCGTCCGGAGATTGATGGACTACGGGCGATCGCAGTGTTAGCCGTTGTGCTCTACCACGCTGGCTTGGGGTTTACCGGCGGCTTCGTTGGTGTCGATGTATTTTTTGTCATTTCAGGTTTCTTGATCACGTCATTGATCCTGAAGGACCTCGCGGCTGGCACGTTCACCCTGGCGGGATTCTGGGAACGTCGCATTCGTCGCATTGTGCCCGCTCTGACATGTCTCGTGTTGGCAACGCTGGTGGCCGGTTGGATCGTGCTGCTGCCAGCCGACTATGCGGAGTTGGGCCGGTCGGCCTTTTTCCAGGGGCTGTTTACCGCCAACGTTTATTTCTGGCGGAGCTCTGGCTACTTTGACGGGGCCGCGGAGGAAAAACCGCTGCTGCACACCTGGTCACTGGCGGTCGAGGAACAGTTTTACTTTGTCTTTCCATTGTTGATGGTCGGCCTGGTGGCGCTGCCAATGTTTCGCGGGCGAGGACCGCTGGTTTCGTTGTTTGCTCTCTGCATTCTGCTCAGCCTGGCCGTCAGTATTTGGGGAGTAATTAATCGACCAGTCGCCGCATTTTATTTACTCCCCACGCGCGCTTGGGAACTACTGCTCGGCGGGTTGATTGCTCTGCTACCGGCACCACGTACTGAGGCGGGCGTCACTGCTGATGCGAGCGCCAATGCTGGTGCGAGTGCTACTGGTCGCTTGACAGTTCTCAATGGATTACGCGAGGCCTTGGCGGCGGTATCGCTGTTGGGAATTTTGGGTCCCTGTTGGTTTTATACTTCAGCCACTCCGTTTCCGGGGCTCGCTGCGGTGTTGCCTTGCGGAGCCACCGGACTTTTTATTTGGGTAACCAGCCAGCGACATGCGAAGACACAGTTGCCGATTGCGGCCAGAGTCCTATCGGCCCGCCCGATAGTGTTCGTCGGCCTGATCTCCTATTCGTTTTACCTTTGGCATTGGCCAATGTTCTCGTTTAGTAACTATCTTTCGACGGAACCACTATCGTTTGGCTACCGCTGGTTTTTGGTCTTGGCGGGCTTTGTGCTGGCAGTCCTATCGTGGCGATTTGTGGAGCAGCCTTTTCGGCTCAGGCGACATTGTCAGACACGCCGCTCGACCTATGCCATGGGGGCTGTGGCAACGGGGTTTGTGATCATCGGTGGATTGACGGTTCAATCCAGTCACGTGCTACCGCAACGCTTCACACCCGAAGCACTTGCTTACGCCAAGGGGCAAGGCGATGCAGCGTTCCTGCATGAGTTGCAGATTTCAGACGCGGTGACGGGTCGACTAACGCGGCTCGGTGCTCCGGACCCCGCAGCTCCGCTCGACTGGTTGGTCTGGGGCGACAGCCACGCGATGGCGGTAGCACCAGCATTCGACCAATACTTGAAGGCGCGTGGGATCGCTGGCCAGGCAGCCACGCATTCTTGGACCGCTCCGTTGCTGGGCTATTTTAAAGGGTTAGATTTTGGCATGGGGCTCGACTCACTTGAGTTCAATCAAGCGGTCTTCGAGCATATAAAGCGGCGTAAGATAAGCAACGTGGTGCTAGTCGGTGCTTGGAGCGGTTACGAGCACGAGACCAGGGAGCATCCCAGCAGCGACTCGTTCGAGTCAGCACTGGTTGCGACGGTCCAAGCGATTCACGATGCGGGGGCACGGCCCTGGATCATGCTGGAGATACCATCACAAGGATTTGATGTGCCCAAGGTGCTCGCGCAATATGCGATGGCTGGTAAACCGATTGAGCCGCTGTGCGCCAAACCTGCCCCCGAGAGCTATTCCCTCGTCAACGCACCTGGTCTCCTTGAGCAATTGCGAGCGGCCGGCGGCACCATCCTCGATCCACGTCCCTATTGTCTCAGCGAAGACGGTACATACTACCGAGCTGCAGACGGAGGCACTGCGCTGTATCGCGATGCGGGCCACCTCAGCACTCACGGTGCAGCCGTCATCGTCCTACCCCTACTTGAAGACTCAATCCCACGTTCACAGGCACCCGCACAGTAAACTGCTAAACCTACCTCCTCTCGTTCCCAGGCTCCTGCCTGGGAACGCACTGCAAAGCAGGCTCCCGCGTGCCACACCAGCCTGCAACCCCGCGGCACTCAAAACAACCATGACTTCCTCTCACACCGACAAAACCTTACGATCTACTGAATCAAAGCAAACAACAAAAAGACCAAAGAAAAATCCCGACGGAGTTTAAGTTTGACCGGCTACGACATCATCGGCGACATCCACGGCCACTCGGACGCACTCAAAAGCCTGCTGGCTAAGCTGGGCTACGAGCGGCATGGAGAAGGCTATCGGCATTCAGAACGTCGAGTCGTATTCGTCGGGGACTTCATCGATCGTGGACCAGCAATTGGTGAAGTCGTCAAAATCGCGCGAACGATGGTGGACGCTGGGAATGCGTTCGCGGTGATGGGCAACCATGAATACAACGCGATCGCATTTCATACGCCTGAGCCGGGTAAAGCTGGAAAGTGGTTTCGGCCGCACTCCGACAAGAATTTAAAACAGCACCAAGCGACGCTCGAGCAACTCTCGTCGCAAGAACTTGGCGAAGCGATTGCCTGGTTCAAAACACTTCCGGTAGCACTCGAGATCGACGGGATCCGCGTGGCTCACGCGTCATGGCAAACACGAGACATCGACTGCATCAGACGAGCGCTGACCGGTGCTGGAAATTTTACGCCTGAGTTCCTTGTGTTCTCCGAACAGTCTGGCATTGAACTAAACAAGGCGATCAATCACGTACTGAAAGGCCCCGAACTACAGATGCCGGCGGGACACTGGATCATCGACAAGTCTGGAGAGCGGCGGGGGACCGTGCGGATCAAATGGTACGAAGAGGGTACTGGCCGAACGTACCGTCAACATCATCTGGGAAGTGATGAAGTACCTGAGTTGAAAATCTCCGCGGACGCTTTGTCAGAGTTTGAAGCATATCCGGCTGAGCATGCTCCTGTATTCGTCGGCCATTACTGGCTGACCGGAACGCCCAAGCCGTTAGCAGACAACGTGGCTTGCACCGACTACAGTGTTGCCAAAGGGGGAAAGTTGGTGGCGTACCGCTGGGATGGCGAGCGCAGGCTCAGCGCCAACAAATATTTGTGGGTCGACAATCTCAATCAATAACAGATGTCCATACGCCCAGACTCATCCCCAAAGATGGCTGACTCTTCTCCAGCAATGGCTTGTTCTCGAAGCCAAAGATCGTGCGCGGCTTCGATATCGCCAGCCAGGTAGGCGGTGAATGAATCGGTGTAGGAATGCCAATGTGCCTGCTCTCGCGCCAGCTGCTCCGCCGCAAGCTCTCGCCTGCGTTTCTCTTTGAGTCGAGCAACCTCTTGATCTGCGCGCTCGCGGCAAGCCAAATAGTCTGGATCGATTTTGACTCCCAGCATTTGCAGTTCAATGGCGGCACATCGCCAGTCAACGGCAAAGTGCTTGCAATAGCCTCGCACGATATTCTTGCCAGTGTAGGCAGACAGCCATGACCTAGCCGCAATCAAACGACCGGCACGCTTCATGCGTTTTACTCTCGGTGGTAAAGCTTTTTTCTTTCGTTTACCCATTTGGCTCACTCCAAAGCCAAGTTGATCGGAAGGTGCGCGGCAGTTACGAGTTGCCAATCTTAACAAATGAAATCGAGGTTTCCAACTCTCGCCTCAGCGAATCAGAACGCGAACATGATCCTGCAAGGCAGCACGTTATCCGGAAACGCAAAATCGAGTAAACTGATCACGCCGTTAGACCGAGAATACGGTACCGCGGAACAGCAACCGACTGAGGCCTCGTGAATCTTGAGGCATTAGACCATCAGCAGTGTTAGATCGAGTGAGATAACGCATTCACCCGCGAATCGCGATGAAGAAGCCCGCTCTCCCAGCGTGGCTAGAAAAATTGCTAGAACAGTCGAGGAATGTCATGATGAGTTGGATCGAGCTGACCGCGACCGTGTTTGGATTTTTGTGCGTCTTGTTCACGATTCGTCGCAGCATGTGGTGCTGGCCGACGGGGCTGATTCAAGTCTTGCTTTTCATTGTCGTGTTTTACGACGCAAAGCTATATTCAGATCTTCTGTTACACGTAATTTACGTGTTTCTTCAATTATATGGCTGGCATTGCTGGACCCGTAAAGCCGCCAACGATGATTCACTCATTGTGCTGTCACTACCACGACGAGTGCTTGGAGGGTGGGTGGTGATTACGATCGCTGGAACAACCGCACTTGGCTGGGCGATGGCACATTGGACGGACGCATCGCTTCCGTATCCTGACGCGTTCACGACAACGGCTAGCCTCGTTGCCCAGGTTTTACTTGCCCGACGCTACGTTCAAAACTGGCTTTTTTGGGTCTGTGTTGATGTTGTCGCCATCTGGGTTTACTTCACGAAAGAACTCAATGCAACCGCTGTCTTATACCTCGCGTTTTTGATCATGGCGAGCATCGGCCTCGTCATTTGGCATAAACGACTGCTAAATCAACCACCAATCGGAAAGCTGGTATGACGACGGGTTTGACACTGGGAAAATTCGCGCCGCTGCATCGGGGGCATCAATTGCTTATCGAGCGGGCAATCGCCGAAAATGAACTAGTTATTGTCGTGATTTACGATGCGCCAGAAGTCACTCCCATTGCTTTGGAAAAACGTGCCGGCTGGATCACGGAACTATACCCCAACGTCGAAGTGATTTTAGCAAAAGACGGCCCAACAGAAGTGGGCGCGGCTCCGGAGATCACTCAACGGCATGATGCCTACCTGCAACGAATACTTAAAGGACGAGCCATTACGCACTTCTATAGCAGCGAATTTTACGGGGAACATGTCGCTCGCGCGCTAGGGGCAATCGATTGCCGCGTCGACGAAGCCCGCAGCCGCGTCCCCATTTCCGCGACAAAGATTCGCTCGGCTCCCTTTCGCTACCGCAAATATCTGGCCCCAATCGTCTATCGTGACCTCATCACTAAAGTCGTATTTCTTGGCGCGCCATCAACAGGCAAGACTACCCTCGCGAGGCATCTCGCTGAACGGTTCGCGACACAATGGGTGCCCGAGTATGGTCGCGAGTATTGGGAGGCAAATCAAGTCAACCGTCGTCTCACACTTTCTCAACTGGCCGAAATTGCGGTAGGGCATCGCCAGCGAGAAGAACAGATTTTGCCAGAGGCAGATCGATATTTATTCGTTGACACAGATGCCACGACAACGTTTCAATTCTCGCTTGACTACCACGGTGAAGTGCATCCCACCGTTGCTAAACTGGCTGCGGAGTGTCAAGAGCGGTACCAAATTTACTTTTTGTGTAATACCGATATCCCCTACGACAACACATGGGATCGCAGCGGCGAGGTGCATCGGGATATCTTTCAACAACGAATCAAAGCGGATTTAAACTCTCGAGGAATTCAGTTCACAATACTATCAGGCGACTTACAGACACGAATTGATCGCGTGTGCCAAGTGCTGCAGCAATTGGAAATATGACCAGGCCAGTACTGCACCCGCCAGTCAGCCTCTATCGATCAGTAATACCTGATGAGCCTCCAGCCAGCTGGGCGGTTCAACTTTGGCAGCAAGTTTGAGAATAACGCTTTCGGGAACAGTCTCTCTCCGCTCGCGATTCTGTTTGAGAATACACTTCATCAACGGCTCGACGTAAACTAGCTCAACCCAGGCGTTATAATCAGCGAACAATGACAGCCAACGGCCGCGAGTCTGGCGCAACAAATTCGTTGCGTTGAAAGCGAACGACTCGCCCACTCGGAGCTTTTCGCGACAACGTTCGCTGGCGAGTTGAATCACCCGTCCTTGATCGTCAGTCGGGTCTACCCCCAGCTCTGTTCGGATGTCGTCCAATGAAATGACGGGCAGTTCGCCACGATGTTTGACAAGCCACGTGTCTTTACCGCTGCCGGGCAAGCCACTCATCATCGTCACGCGAGCTGAAAAATCTTCGTGCGGAACATAATGCAAATTGGGTTCGTCGCTGCGAAAGTAGATCAGCCGCGCATGGTCAGTCGCAAATGGGAACACCACGTCAAAGCAGCCGAGCTCTTGCGAAAGCAATTTCCAGTAATGCAAATTATCCTCGGGACGCTGCATTGAATCAGTGTCGCGTCCCCGCGTGTCGGCAATAGCGAACAAGTACAGCAAGTGATTATCAGTCAACCAAGAAAGTCGGACGACTTCGCGTTCCGGATGCTCTCGCTCCAGCAGGAACGCCGGCCGTCCGTGATAACGTACCAGCGAACAGATTCGCTCGCGAGTCCTGAGGTCACATCCCAAGTCACGCAGCAAAGAACGCGCAAGATGTTCACCCTTGACCGCATGATTCGGTGAGCGGATGTGTCCCGATTCGGGATCAACGAGCGAAGTCAGCGGCTTAGCGGAATCGTGCAGCAAACCAGTAAATAGCAAGGCGAGCCTGCAATCGCCCGACAGCTCCTCCCAGCCTTCGACTTCCGGCAGTTGCTTGCAAACCATTTTGGTATGCGTCCAGACGTCACCTTCGGCGTGCCACTGAGAGTCCTGGGCGCAAGCCGCCATCGCCTTCGCCCAAGCCTGCGTTTCAGCCCAAGCGACGATCTCGCCGTGTTCAGCTCTTCGAATACGCTCCCAATCCATCTTCATTTCCAAATGTCGACGCCGTCGGCCAATTCATTAGGAACCATCACCTGTTGTTGCCAATGCGTGCTCTGCTTAATCTTTTCAACAAATTCGGGGCGAACGAACTTGGCCCGCCCGGTGACGCCACTCTCATCTTCAGTGCGGAAGTAAAGACCTTCCATCAAGTTGTCCTTCTGGCCAGACACTGGATGCTCGAACACGCTGCCAAACGCGGACGGACCAATCAGGTCTGGCACCCCCGCCCGCTCCAGCGAACCGTGATGCACGATCGGCACCGTTTCGATACCCGATTCCGTCAGCAATTCCAATCGCTTCTCCAGCGTTAGGAAGGCAGCGGTTGATTTGTCGAAAATATCAAACTCGAAGAAAAAGTGCGGCAGCTCTCCGTAGAAAATTGAGTGTTTGGCATAAAGCCACTCGCCGTACATGATAAATCGTTCGCCGAGCCGTTCTTCCAGCACGCCCCGCTTGACCATTGCCCACTGTTTAAACAAATCATATTGGGGATGCATGCCGTTGGTAATTTGGTGCCCGCGACATTGCAGCAACAATTCCCCGCCGGAAAAATGAATCCCGACGTTAGTGCCATCGATTTTCTCTTCCGCGATCAATGAATCATCGGCTAAGAACCGCAACGAATCCCGTTCTCCGAGATGTTTATCATCCGATGTGCCCCGCGAGCCAAACAGGTGAGGTGTCCGCGGGTATTTGACAAAGTTACCCTGCGAAGCACCCATGATTATTCTCCTGTTACGTTGTTAACCGTGAATGCTTCCTAGACCGTGCCCCATGACACATGGTTCGCGGTTTAGCGAAAGCAGCTTCGACAAACATTGCCCTACGATGTTTTCAAAACCAGGTTGACATGACAAACCGAGCCCGAAGACAGGCACTTTCACCGATGGAATCACTTGAGCTAGACCAGCAGCTCCGCAGTCGGAAGCCCCCGGCGGAGGGTTTCTAATCCGTGGGTGGTGATCTGCGTGTCTGCCACATCAATATAACTTAATTCCATACCGACGAGGGTCGAAATCGATGCATCTGTAACCTGCGTCCCGCACAGATTGAGTCGAGTGATGCGAGGAAGTTTTGAAATTAGTTCGATTGCGCGATCCGAAACGCCGGTCTTCCAGAAGCTGATTCCCTCAAGATTCACCAGCGGCAACAGCGGTTCAATATCGCCGTCAGTTATCTCCACTTGGCTGAAGTTGATGTCCAGAATGTCCTCATTCGGAATATCCCGACGACTGCGAAAAGGTTCCCCACGAAAGGTGAAACGAACTCCGCGGCTGGTCAAGGCAATTAAAGCGGCATCCATCGATCGTCTCTCGATCCAAAACGATTGGCAACGGTAACTCAAACAGTATCAAAATAAGCAAGCTTGTTCAGTGATTATCGGGAAATGAACCACCACTGCAAAGCACTTCGACATAAGTCTTTCGATTATATCAGCCGTTGAGCGCTAGCTCACAGTACCGAGCAACCGGACGCTTGCGCGTTCCGGCTGATTGCGTTTGGTTGAATGCCTGATGCGGAGGTGTTTAGCTGCGGGACTTAGGAACGATCGGAGAATAAGTGTCGTTTTTCGCGTGGCGAAAACAGCGCGCGGACTTTCGCGGAGCAAAAGGCGACTTTCACCGCAGATGGCGGGCGGCAGGCCCGTCGGATAAGATTTACCATTCACGTGGACTAATCAAATCGCTTGGGCGAACGCATTTCCGCGCGGTTGCCGCTCACCATGAATCGAGGAGGCTGTGCGATGCTGCGAAGCATGATCGTGTACCTTGGGGCTGCTCTAGTGTGGGGGACGTTTGCAACTCTCAGTTTGGCCGACGAGGTTCCGGCGCGTTTAATTATTAGCGACCAGTTTCGCCTCGACCATGATACGACCTGGGTGCCTTGTGCGTCGCCGCAACCAGGCTGGGAAGCGACGCGTCACGACTATCAGGAATACGAGGCTGTGGAATGGCAAATCAATCTGAGGGATGCGGGCAGCGATGGTGCAACACTTTACATCGACGTTGACTCGGCAAACTTCATTGCTCAATTCCCCGCCGCCCACGAAGTGAATCTTCATTGGAGCGAAGGTAGCCACAGCAACCCCAGTGATTTCCGACCTTACATGGAAACGCTTGAGCTGAATCAGCCACGCGTGCTGGAGTCTTACGGCGGTCGCTCGTCCGATGGCGCAATGCCATACTTCAACTTGGCTACCCAAGGAGGCGGGCTCGTAGTCGCGGTGGGCTGGGCTGGTGACTGGAAAACAAGTTTTACGGTAACGGAGAATGGCGAAGTTCATATCAAGGCCGGCTTGAAGCGGTCACGATTTCGCTTGCAGCCTGCCGAGCTGCTCAAGCTGCCCGCCGTGCTGGTAATGGCCTATCAAGGTGATTGGCTGCAAGGACAGAACCAATTTCGACAACTAATGAAGCACCACTTTACGCCGAACAACCACCAACCGATGGACTTGATGCCCGTCGCGGCAAGCGTGCACGGTATGATTGCTTTCAATGATACAACCGCGGCCAACTTAACCTCACTCGCTGCTGACATAGCAGAGTTGGACCTACCGATCGATACGTTCTGGCTTGACGCAGGTTGGAATGCGGGAGGCTTTCCTTCAATGCAGGGCAATCCTGACCCCGATCCCGATCGTTTCCCCCACGGCTTGACTCCCGTGAGCCAAGCCGTTGATGCAATGGACCTGCGTTTCTTGGTGTGGTTTGAACCGGAAAGAGTCATGCGTGGATCGTGGTTGGAACGCGAACATGCCGCTTGGCTACTTTGGCCGAGCGATACACCAGCATCGCTGCGATACATGGAACAGGATGGGTTTGCCTTGCTGGATCTCGGCAATCCCGACGCCAGAGCCTGGGCAGTTGAATCCACTTCCAGGTATATCACTGACGCAAACATCAGCATCTATCGCTTAGATTGCAACCTGTACCCCGCCTACTTCTGGCACACGCAAGAGGCAGCAGATGAAGTCGGGTTGCGGGAAATTCGTTACATCAATGGGCTCTACGCATTTCTTGACGAACTTGCCAGCCGTCACCCCCAGTTAATCATCGATAATTGCGCCAGCGGTGGCCGACGGCTCGATTTTGAAACGTTAAGGCGTTCTGTCGTGCTGTGGCGCAGCGACAGCACCTGGGGAGCATCCACATTTCCTCGCAACATACAAGCGATGACAATGGGGCTCTCGCATTGGCTACCACTACATGGCCTGGGCTCAAATGCGACAGACGAGATTGCCTTGC
The DNA here is from genome assembly GCF_052161645.1 of Kothea flammea. Lineage (GTDB taxonomy): Bacteria > Planctomycetota > Planctomycetia > Pirellulales > Pirellulaceae > Laterigemmans. The sequence goes on along the minus strand of NZ_CP197414.1, from coordinate 2,972,865 downwards.
GAAGTGGAATGGGTGCTTGCGCGAGTTTTGCGATTGATTTTCGCAATCAGGATAGCGTTTCCGCACTACGCCGCCACCTTGAACGATATCTTACCGTGCGACCTTTGTTTGCAGCAGATTTCTACCCTTTGACCCCATGGAGTGATGACGCTGCTGCCTGGCTAGCGTTTCAATTCCATGATCCTCAGCGTGGTGAAGGGGTGGTGCAAGCTTTTCGTGCCAGCACGGACGACGCACGGCCGATTAAGCTTCGCCTGAGAGGTCTGCAGCCCGATCAACGCTTCGAGTGTTTTGACTGGGACCAACCAGGGACGGTGACGATCCGCAGCGGTGCGGAACTTATCACCACCGGGATCGAATTGGGCTCGCTGGAACCGACCGCACAGGCAACTGTCTTGCACTACCGCGCGACGCCAACAACATCCCCATGATCTAGCTACTTCATGACACAACTGGGTGACGCCATCCAAGCCACTGAACCTGAATAGGAATGATGAGATAGCAAGCTAAACTGAAACCAGTCTAGACCTACAAGTTAGCTCCGCTAAACCGCCTGTTAAAAGCGGTGCCTTCCCTTCATTCACACAGCACCGCTGCACGTGGACAACCGTGTCGCGGTTTTCCCTCAAATTGCGGCGGTCTCCGGTTGGTAAAAGCGGGGCCCTTAATCAAATGCGAGCAATGCTTGGCCGTCGAATTCGTCCAATCAATGAACACCACTCAGGCCAGCAAAAGAAGGCAGTGAGAGATATCAATCACCCATTGACTGAAATCTGTCATTTTCTGAAAGAAATCCGTCATTAATTACAGGACACTGGCGTGGATTTGAAAGCAGTAATCCATGCCGGCCCCTCGATTAATGCCAGTTATCCGAGGTTGCAACAGTCCAGTTGCCTCCCCGTAGACTTGGTTTTCTTGTGCGCCCGCATATCTCCGCTCGTCAGAAAAACATCCCCCCCGGGGAAGGTGTTGGTGGCATGCACTACGCCATGGAAGAAAAGTCTGGACACCGAATCGATTCGCAAACCTCCGCGCCGGCGTGGAGGTCTGGCTCAGGCCGAACCCGTATCGAGTTTGGACCTCTTCGGGTATAGTTTAGAATTAACTTTTATCACTCACGCGGGCGAAGAAATTATGGCAAAAGTCGATCAAGGTGCCCCACAGAAAAGCGAATTCGAGGAGAAATCAGACCACGCTCTGAAGATCAAGACGCAGATTCTTGAGCAAACTGGCCGCCCCCCACGTTTGGACCACATCGAGGTTTGTCAGCACCACAACGGCAACTATCGGGTCAATGTCTGGGAGCAAAGGGAACCTTTGGAGGATTGCGCCCTTTCGGCCGCGATTCACATTGGGGCTTCTTACTACCTGAAAGTGTCAGATTCGGGGGAAATCGTGCACAGCAACCCGCCGCTGACCAAACGCCGTTTTGCCGTTTAAGCCAAAACGCAGAGCAAGCTGCGTGTTAAATTTCTTCTTGCGACGCCTTGTCCTGGTTATACCTTTGCAGCTTGTTTGCGACTTTGCGAGCGTTCCGCTCAACAGACTGAGGTGATTGAGTTGGCAAAACTGGTAATTCCTCAATCGCGACCCCGATCCTGGCCAACGTGAATCGCCACTCGTTGGCATCTCCGGCGTCATTCATGATTGGCAGCGCGCGATCGGGTCCCAAATCCGCTAACGTCTCAATCAGCGGCGATGCTTGCTGATAGAGCTCACGAGATTTCCAAATCGCAAGAAAGTTTGTATCGGGATTGGCGAATGACCCCGCTAGCATGCGATAGCGAAGCTCCTCGGGAATCAAATACTCCAGCGGAACGACCTCATCGGGTGGCATCGCCAGTCCGAGAACAGTCTTTGCGTCCAGCAAATATTCCAAGGCCGCGCCAAGATGCAAACAAGGCGAGTCGCAGCGGTGTTGTCTTCCACTCGAAGTCGCAACAGGTCTCCACCCAAAAATACATCCCGATCCGATTGGAGTTCAAATGCTCGACCTCCCAGCTGAATCAGCTTGCCCCCTTCTTCCCCCAGCAAGCGGCAGGCTTGGACGTAGGTCAAAATCCCTAAACGTTGATGGAAACGATTGACCTTTGTTTTGGGCACACTCGCTTCGCCTGTCGCGTTGTTCGCACGCGCCTTTACCGTCCGAGCAGTCATCGCCGACCTCCAATGCATTCCTTGCGAATGGGAAAAATGCTGCATCATTAGAGCATTTGGGGCGTACGCTCACGATCCAGCGAGCCAACGCTGCCGCGATCTGCAACGGGCTGGGGAACTTTCGAAATTATTCAAGGTTTCCAATTATTCCAATAAAGACGGTTATGCCGTCGATCCGATGGAGACCATACGTGAGGGTACACATGCGCGCTCTCTTTCCCAACTTACGAATCAAGTCGATTTGGCGGAAGTGAAGCCAGCAATTGGCTGACCGGAGAACTGCAGGTCGGATAGACGATACGCCGAGGTTCTCATGCAAACTTCCCTAATCGAGCGATGTTCATCTCGAGCCTTGGCTCCTTGCGGCCTGGCACCGCGACCTTGGGCCTCTTATCTCCTGGCTTATGTCACGCTCGTTTGCGGCGCGTGCAATCTACGGGCTCAAGAGATTCCGACGCCTGCGTATCCCCAAGTGGTGACAAAATCTGTCTCGCCAACGGAAAACACCACGCATCCTGACCAGTTGCCATTTCGGGTGATTTACACCTCGCCGATCGTGGACGATTCAGGCAGGGAGCGTGACGGCAGCGACCAACACCTTGGCAAACGTGTCGAAGCACTCGAAAAAGCGCTCGAGGAAGTAAACCGGGAAAAGGAAGAACGAGCCAAACAGGAAGCCGAGGCCAAAGCAAAAGCCACCAAAGAAAAGGCGGAGACAGAGCGGCAAAAGTCGGACTTGACCGACGTCTCCCATCAAAAGTGGACGACAAAAATTGGTGGCCAGGTGATGTTCGATTACTTCAACTGGGCCGACGCGTCACCAGCAATCAGACGCAACGCTCAAGATGTTGCCAACTGGCGGCGAATTCGGCTGAACGTTGACGGCAATGGCTATGGCGTCTACGACTTTCGGGTCCAACTCGATTTCGAACCCGACAACGATAATTCCAACGGCGTGTCGGAGCCGTATGTCGCAATGAAAGACGTCTACCTTAGCATCAACGAGTTGCCTTTAAACGGGCGTTTGCGTTTTGGTAACTTCTTTGTGCCATTCAGTCTTGACCAGGTAACGCCGCTGCCAAACACGACTTTCATGGAAAGAGCGATTCCCACCTCCGATATCTTCTCGCCATCGCGCGAGGTGGGCATGGCTTCCTACCACATCTCAGATGACCTCAACAAGACACTTGCACTGGGAGTCTTTTTCGACGACATTCCCGAATCGACTAAGGAAGTCATCGATGACAACCAGGGGCTGCGGTTGAGTGCTCGTGCTACGTGGCTTCCGTATTACGACGAGCCATCCAATGGACGCTACCTGATACACTCGGGGTTAGGGTTCGTACACACCGATCCTCGCGATGACTTGATACGCTTTCGAGCAAGGGGGGGTGAATATCGGGAGACGCAACGACTCATCGACTCGGGTAACATTGCCGCCAACTCCTATTCGGTGGCAAATCTTGAGTTGGCCACCGTTACCGGTCCGCTTTCGTTTCAAAGTGAGTTGTACGCAACCGCTGTCGATCGCATTAGTGCCACCGATGTGATGCTTTACGGCGCATATGTTCAAGCCAGCTATTTTTTAACCGGTGAGAATCGGAGATATAATCGCGATGGACGTCATCTGGCCCACTTCGGCCGGGTAAGGCCCTTGACGAACTTCTTTCTTGTCCCCGGAGGTGCTGGCTGGGGTGCATGGGAAGCTAAGGCCCGCTGGTCCTATCTGGACTTCGGCGCGCTAAACCGGGGCCGATACAACGAGATGACTGTGGGCATGAATTGGCACTGGACCGAGCATGCTCAAGTGATGCTCGAATGGACTCAGCCGTGGACCAGCGCGGAGGCCACTGTGGGCAATACCGCCATCGGTGCAACCGAAGCGGATTTACTCGCGTTCCGCGTCCAATTCACCTTCTAACACGGTGGAGCCTGTTAGCTCGTTTCCCATAGTCTTATCTCCAATGATTTGGCCACTGGAGTTCCCGCGTAATATGCGCGCGGGTTCATTCAAAAAACGCGGATAATCCTTGGTCGTTCATCGCTATTCAGCGAGCACTGAGCCAAGCGTTTCGATACGAGGAACGGCAGTGAGTCAAGTTACTCTTTAGGAAAAACTCGCTGATCAACGGGTTCCAGGCAACTAGTTGGTTATTGATAAAGCCCGCGAAGACGACTTGTCTTGCCTCAAGAGCAGCGATTCCCGGTGAGCACCTGAGGCTCCGTTTTTCTCGTGTTTGAGCGACTTTAATTTGCTAGCCTATCGCGACGAGCGGCTTTGGCTCTGCGGAGCATAAGTTGCCCAACCATGAGGTCACGGATGAGAAACCAAGCAGATCTACCTAAACCAAAGCTAGAAGCCCTCGAACCAACGGAATCTGCGAACGGTTTCACAAGACGACGCTTCAGGAGTTTCACCAGATCGCGTTTCGCAAAACGCTCTATGAATCCATCGCGCAGCTCCAAGCGGATGTCGATGTATGGATGAGGAGCTACAACGAAGAAAGACCACACAACAGAAGATTCTGTTTCGGGAAGACTCCGAGAACGACATTCGATGACTCGAAGAGACTGGCCGAACAGAAAATGCTCGACCAGCCCTTACAGCCCAGTGCGTAATCTGGGTAACATATGCCAGATCAAGTTCTGGCTACTACATATCAGTAGTCTAAAGTTCCCATCCAAAATTCAGTACTTAAGCCCACTTCGGGCAACCCCGGTTTCACTCGCTGGGTGGCATAATTACTGCATCGATCGCGTGCACTACGCCGTTACTGCACTCGATGTCTGCTGCAACGACCTTGGCACCGTTGATCATGACGGTTTCACCTTCAACGGTCACTGCTACATCTTTGCCCTGAACCGTTGTAGCCGAGTCAAGTTTGACGACGTCCGCGGCCATCACCTTTCCAGGCACGACGTGGTAGGTCAAAATCGCAACGAGTTTGTCTTTGTTTTCTGGCTTGAGGAGGTCAGCAACTGTACCTTCAGGCAGATCTTCGAAGGCGGCGTCGGTTGGTGCAAACACTGTAAACGGTCCATCGCCCTTGAGCGTCTCAACTAGGCCAGCGGCTTTGACAGCAGCCACAAGTGTCCCAAAATCGCCAGCTCCTGCCGCTGTATCAACGATATCGGCCATTTCGTCAGGCGAATCGATGCTCGTGACTTCAGTGTCACTTGTCCCTGAAGTCGTCACATCGCCTGTCGTTTCTGTTTCACCTGAACAGCCAACGACAAAAACAGAGGCTAGAAGCACATGCGCGGTTAGACCAAAAAAATTCTTCATTTCAAACTTCCTAAAGCAAACGTTTAAACGTAGACAACTACGCATTTTCGCAGCAAGCCAACGATGCCCGAACTGCAACGTGAGCATTGTAGCGCAGTGTCCAGTCGAAGTATCACGCTGCGGAACATTCTTTCGATTTGGGTTCCGGAATTGCAGCAATCGCTGGTATCCCTCGCGTTTCGTACCCAAAAGAGTTGAAAACGCGGTAGCGCTTTGCTGAATGACGCCTACCGACCCTTCATCGAGACGCAAGACGCCACGCGGCGTAGCTGGGTAAGTGAAGTGAAAAAGACGCGCGGTTTCGGATACGTTGGCCCTTCAACGGACGAGCGGATTTTATTCGCCAGATGAAGTGCGGCTTGCGATCGTCGACCTTCACGAACGAGAGTTACCGCTGACATTCGGCCCCCATCGTGACGATAATCCACGCCGATCGAGGAACAGGTTGTCACAGCCGGCTTTGTTCCGCCGGTCATCCATGTTCACTCGGCGAATGTGTCGGCTCGAACAAAGATGGAACTGGGGATCCGTTCGATCGAGCGACTGGCCAAGCGCTAAGCCGGTCAAACTCGGCGCACCTTTGTCATAGGATCGGAATCCCAAAAGCAATGATTTATTCTGCGTGCAGGACTTCCAAAATGATTGCCGAAACGGTCGGGAATCGATCAGTGAGACTCAAATATCGAGTAAAGAATTATTCAATGAATTCGACCGCCTATGTTAGCCCTGGGAAGGAAACTCGCCCGGTAAAACCAACCATTTCAGCAAGTCAGTTGCTGTTGAAAACGCTACTCTGAAGATTCCTCATTCGCCGTTTTCGTTTGGAAGGGCTGATGCCAGTCACTCCATAGAGACCATTGGCCATTGCTACTTCGTTGCCGCACTCGAATGAGATAGGAGGTGTCGTTAGCGAGTGACGATGATTGTGATAAACGGCCAAGAAATTCACCATTTTCCAAGTTGATGGTGACTTGGTTTGAATCAGCCTGCATCAAGGATCTCCAGACCGGATTCCCAACCGCGGCCCCCATTGAATCTCTCTCCGCAATCTCGGCCTGCCATGAATGCTGGTACCCGGGGCCGATGTAGCTTGTTTTCAAAATCGTGGGATTGGTGGAGCAGACCACCGGACCGATGGGCTTGGTAGAAATCACAAAATTGTCAATCCACCGGGCCTGATCAACGGGCGAACCTTCATTCCAATAGGCTTCAAGGAAGATCGCATTGATACCTCGCTCGTCGAACGTCCCTCTCCAATCGAGGTTGCGCCGCTCCGCCTCAAGCCTTCCGTCGATCCAGAGTTGGTTCACGCCATCATTTTTGCCGGGTGTATTCAGCTTGGCTCGCGCTTCGACGCAAACCCACCAGCCGAGTCCATCGTCGCCATGAAGCTTGAATTGCGATGTCGGCTTGTTCCCCAGCCATTTCAGGTTGGGAAAGTCGTTGTAGCCAGTCGTGACCACGCTGCCATTTTTGACACCACTGGCCGGATCCAACGTCAATGCTTCGCCACTGCTCCACACATGCGCAATCATCGCCTGTCGCCAACCCGGTGGAACAAGACTCGTCGCTCGTGACAGTTTGGCCGGGCCACCACCTTTCCAGTCGGCAGGATGCTTGACATAGATCCGCCAGTAGATGTCGTCGAACGATTCATCGCCTCGCAACGTTTGGCGGCGATTGGTCGGAGAATCTCCGAAGAAAACTTTTCTTCCGCCGATTCCCTGAGAGCCACGCGGGTAAGCCATCTCTAGCGATGTTCCGGTGTTCCCAAAACGAACCTCTTGTGACAGCTTGCCACTCTTCTCAGGATATTGCTCCTGACGCTGTGGAAGATCGAAATCGTCATACCAGATCACAGCCGGATCATCTTGGTGAGGCTGATTGTCGGCCATCACAACGCTGTCAATTCGCGGAACCTGCGGTGGTTGAGCAACTGCTCGCGCCGAGAAGCAAGTCAAACAAGCGAATCCAATCGCTGCGTAAATCTTTGTCATGGTGAACTCAACATCGTGCATTCTAAGTGAACAGTCCTGGAATCGTCGATCCATCGCGGATCAGCGTGATCGGCCGTCCGACGTTTGCGTTGTATTCTGTTTTGGGGTCGATCCCGATGTTTCGGAAGAACGAGGCGGCTAGGTCGTCCGGTGTAAAACCGTTGCCTTTGGGACCGGCCGCCTTGTCGTCGGTTTCACCAATGAACTGGCCTGTGCGAACATCGCCGCCGGCCATCAAAGAGCACATCGCCCTCGACCAGTGATCGCGTCCCGCGTTGTTATTCACTTTGGGCGTTCTGCCGAATTCGCCGGTGACCAAGATCGCTGTCGAATCGAGCCTGCCTTGTTCGCCGAAGCGATCGAGCATCGCCGAGAGCGCCTGGTCCAGGTTGGGTAGTAGCTGACGTCCTAATTGATTGAAGTTGTCCTGATGCGTATCCCAACCTTCCAAGAGAACGGTAACGAAACGAACTCCGGCTTCAATCAGGCGAGTCGTCAGCAATAGACTTTGCCCAAACTCATGACGACCAAATCGATCTACTTCGCGCTCGTTCTCGAGCGTCAAATCAAAAGCGGAGCGGGATTTTGATGAGCTAATGATCTGATAGGCCTGCTGTGAAAAGCGATCGAGACTGCGGACGGAATCGTCAAGGTTTTCAAAACCTGCAAACGCCGTATCAATATCATCGACCAGCTTTCGCCGCTTGCGATATCGATCCAAGGTCATCGTTCCATCGAGTGTGATTCCTCGAACTCGAAACGGCTGGCCGAATCGAGGTTTCTCGCCAGTGGAAAGCGGACCATACTCGGCACCCAAATACCCCGGCCCTTCGACGGGACGTTCGATGGAAACGAATGAAGGGAGATCGGCCGCAGCAGGAAACTCTTTGCTGACCACCGAGCCGTACATCGGGTAGTCAACAACCGGTGTTGGTAAGTTGCCCGTCATCAGGTATCGCGTTCCCAGGCCATGGTCGGCAAGGCTGTGCGAAATTCCTCGAATGACTGCGTAGCGATCGGCGCGGCGAGCGAGTTGGGGGAGATGTTCACAAATCTCGACTCCGGGGACCGATGTGCGAATCGGTTGAAATTGCCCGCGATATTCGACCGGAGCGCCGGGCTTCATATCGAACGTGTCTTGATGCGATGGTCCGCCGCCCAAAAATACCAACACGGCCGAACGGCCTTGATCGACTTGATCTTGAGCGTTGGCGAAGCGAAGGTAATCGCTGAGCGTCAAGCTCGTTCCGATCGCACCCACTTGCAAAAAATGGCGGCGTGTAACAAACATCATGAAGTCCTTGTGCGTTTGGTTTCGTGAGTGTTATTTGATCAACAGAAACTCTTTAGTATTCAATAACGCCCACAACAAATCTTGCATCCCACTGCTCGTCGAGTCCGCTTCGCTGAAATGGAGAAGACTTCGCTCTAGCTCGACCTGACTGGGCAAGCGGCAAAGTGATCGCAACCAAGCTTCTTCGATTAGTTTGGCAAGTGGCGGCAATGCATTATTAGATTCGGCGGCTGCGAGCTCTGCCAACCAGCCGCTGGTTTCGAGTCGTTGTTCGATGATCGGGTCGTTCTGCAGGAAGACCGATTGAAGTAAGGTGGGATGATCGTTCCGTTCACAGTCACAGTTCACGGCGCGCTCCGGCTTCCCGAAAATCTGCATCGCGTAGGTGCCAGCCAATCGCATCGACAGATGTCCGGAAGCCCGTCGCGTGAGGTCGGTACGCACCTCATCAGCTTGATCGCTGCCAGCGACAACTTGTTTCACACTGTCGTAAACCACCTCCGCAGGCATTCGTCTCGGAACGGCTCGGCTAAAGTTCTTGGTGTCGCTGTGAGCGCTGTCTATCGGTTTGCAACTTCGTTGATACGCCTGGCTAGAAGTGATCTCCCGGTGCAACCATTTCATGTCGTATCCGTTTTCAACAAAACTTGACGACAGCCAATCGAGTAACTGAGGATGCGAAGGCGGGTTGGCAGGGTTGAGATCATCGGGCGGGTCGACGATTCCTTTGTGAAAATACGATGCCCACACGCGATTGACGAATGCCTTTGCAAACCATGGATTATCGGGCTGGCTCATCCATGCCATGATCGGCTGCCGAGGATCTGCCGGGCCTTCTAGAGTGACATGGCCACTTCGTAAGAGGTTGACTTGCTCAACTCGGTCGCGCTGCTGGATATAGAGTTCTCGCCATGGATAGACCGTGCCACTGGCAAGTCTTCGCAACGCATCGTTGCCAATCGAGGATCCGGCATCACCACGGACGTTCAAGCCGACACGCTGCGCCAACTGGCGATAGCTCTCTAGATCGCTCGAACGGACACCGAATTTCACCGTTTCAAAAAACCGACTGAAGTCCCGGTAATCCTCCTGCGTCCACTGGGCGAACGGGTGCTTGTGGCATTGGGCACACTGGAGCCGAACACCCAAAAAGTTGTGAGCGAACGCTTCGGCGGCTCGCTCGGGTTCCTGCATGCTTCGGCGGGTCCAGTAATGGGGCATCGTCTGCCGATCGGCAAAGTCTGATTTCGAATCATTCTGGAAATAAGCAGATGTTTCGTTGGCGTAATCTTCATAAGATTGCTCGGGACGCCGGCCTTGTGCCAACACAATCTTGCTTACCAATTCGTCATAAGGAACATTCTCTTTCAGCCGAGCGAAGATCCACATGTACCACTGAACGGAAAGCTCCTGCCCCAGTTCCGCTTGTTGTTGCGGGTTACAGCCGGTGTAGTCGCAAAGCTTGTTCGTCCACCAAGCTGCATAGGCAGGACGACTCAACAGTTCATCGATTTTGCGAGACCGCTTGTCCTGGCGCGGATCGCTTAAAAACTCTCGAACTTCTTGGGGCGGAGGAAGCGTTCCGGTCAGATCGATGCTGACGCGACGAAGGAACTCCGTGTCACTGCATTGTGCTGAAGGTGTAATCTGCAGCTTGTTCAGCTTGGTCGCGATCAATCGATCGATGGGTAACATCTCCGAATCGATCGTGATCGGTTGATGTTTTGGGGACGACAGCGGACGAATCACCGGTACCGAAGCGATTCCGTTGTCGTAAAACGCGATGATGTGCGTATCGCCCGAGCCGGTGGAGCTCACGATTCCATCCTGCGAGACGGTCGCAACCGAATCGTCATTCGTACGAAAGCGGCAGAGCGGCGTAACGTCTTCTTGATCACCGTTTTTCCAAACCGCGATCACTTGCAAGCCCGTGGTGTCATTCTCGTTTTGGAACAGTATTTCGCTCGGGAGCAATTCAAGCCGCTCGAGTTCCTGCGACACAACCGGCTTCCTTGCACCCGCTTGGATCCAGCGACGTAGTAACTCGTATTCCCACGAGTCAGCGGTGAATCGCTCGCCCCCTTCATGATCGATCTCAAGCGTCGGTTTTTTCAGGATCAGACTATTCGTCGGATCACTACCATCAATACGCTGGCCTGCCGTGGAAGCGGCTTCACCGACCAGCCCCTTGTGGTCCATGGCGAAGTCGTAGCCGAACAGGGAGAGACGAAAGTCGCCGCGCCCCTGGAATGATCCATGGCAGTTACGACCATTGCATCCCAGTCGTCCCAGCAGTGGAACAACATGACGCTGAAAGTCGGGAACTTCGGATGTCTCGTTGGTTTGATACCGCTGATCAGCGGGCGGCCTAGTCTCGCCGCCCCAGCAACATGTCCCACCCAATGGGAAAGAGCCGAGTGCGATAACGAACCATGCGAAGAGCTGAAAACGCCAGCAGAACGTTCGCGATCGGGCGACGGATCGAAGCATGCACACTCTCCTAAAACCGTTCTCAGCTTAAAAAATCAAACTCTTGTTGAACTCACTTGTCGAGCTTGCGCACACCTTCAATGACGTTCAACTGATCACCGAGTCGTTGAGGATGCTCGACGCCTAGCTCAATTTGGTCGCCCACCGCGATGCCGTGATAAGCGTCTTTCTTATTCCAAAAACCAGTGAGCATGACTTGTTTGCCGACAATACTTTCGGCGTTTCGCGAGCGATCTTTATCGAAGGTTTTGACGACGTCAGTCACTTCAGCAATCAGGTCCCAAAGCTGCTCGTCTTTCTTGATAATCTTCACTTGCAAGATTCCGCTGAAGCCACGGAAATCGTCGGGCAGTTCGGGGTAATCGCCCTTTTCGACGGGAGCAACTTTGCGAAGCACTTCGCCGACTCGCAAACGCTCTCCACCATCGTGCAGCGCCCCGAATTGGATCGTCTCACCAATGCGTGTCACGACCAGAGCGTCCAGGAGGCCCGGAGGAACACCTTCGGCGTTCACGGTGTTTCCGAGCAACGATTTCGGTGATCGTGACTGATTGTTTTGCCACACACGCGGGACGGCATCCACAGTGACCGTGAACGTTCCCCGCTCAACATCCTTCGCCACCAATCGCCCGACGATCATACCGCGAAAACCCACCGCTGGATTATCCGATCGCTCCATGACGGCGGCGTCTTCACGCATGCTCTCCTGCCGAACCGGACCACTGGGGCGCACAAACTCTGCAACCGTCAGATGGTCGCTTTGGCGTCCGATATGCTGCATGCCGATTTCGATCTGATCACCGACTTTTAACTTATGGTAAGCCTCTTTGCGGTTCCAGAAACCGGCTAGCATCATTTCCTTGCCGACAATGCTTTCGGGCTGCTTGGCTTGGTTCTCCTTCCAAACATCAGCGACTTTCTTCACTGCGATGATCAGTTCAAACGTTTCCGGATCCTTCTTTTTCACTTCGGCGACGACCGCTCCTCGGAAGCCACGAAACGCTTCCGGCAAGACGGGATAGTCCTCCGCCTTATAAGGAGCCACTTTGCGGAGCAGTTCGCCGGGAAAGACCAACGCATCCCCATCGTGCTTGCACTCGAACTCGATCGTCTCGCCGGGACGTGTGGTTACCAGTACATCAAGAAACTTCCCAAAGACGCCTTCGATCTCGATGGACTTACCTACAATCGATTTGGGGTTTTCTGCCCGGCTATTTTCCCAAACACGCGGGATGGCATCCACCACGACGACAAAGGACCCCTTCTCGACATCCTTGGCCGCAAGGCGACCGACCAACATGCCATTGAATCGTTTGATTCCTGCTGGCAATTCGTCGGGCGTTGACTTGAGTTCTGCCAACTGCTGGGCGGGGTTTTGGCTCTGTGGCTCGTCCGCAACAAGCGGTGCGGACAAACCGATCAGAACGGCCAATGCGGAAAGCTGTGATTTCATCGTGTTTCCTTGAATTGAAAGAGTTTGATTTCGTGAGTTCATAAGTTTTTGCTTGGCGACAGCCTGAGGAACCAGCGCTGCGACGATTAAGGAGAGTAAGGTCAAACACGTCAGCAATTTGAACCGAGTGGCCGTCGCGACTTCGTTGCTGAACGTGTCTTGGATGAGCAGCCTTTCGACGCGTTGCCCGAGCGTTGATCGCAACGCCGCGACTCCCGCAACGAGTCCCGATCGCTTCAAGCGAAGCATTTGTCGATCAATGATTTGATCTCCCATCCGGATCAAACAATGGATCAGTCCCTGTTGCTCACCAAGAACTCGCCAAGCCGCCTCATCCGCGGCGAAGTCCATGGCAATTTGCATCTGCCGACCGGCAAAATGATTCAGTAACTGAAAGGGAAACAGGCACTGAATGAGTCGCGCCAGTAGATTCCATTTCGCATCGCGGTGAGCAATGTGGGCTAATTCATGCGCAAGCAGGGCGTTCCACTGCGAGTCCAGTAGCCTGCCATTTGGATCGCCCACGTCGCTTGCTTGAACCACTATGAAGGGTCGCCAAATCCCAGCAGTCAAGGCTCCCTCGACATGCGTCGCTTCCAGTAAGTCAACTTGTTGTCGAACTCGCATCTTTTGAGCGAGTCGCTTGAGGCTGTGTTGGATCTCCGCTGACTCGATCGGGACAGAAGTCATTCGCAGCCGACGCACTCGCTTGATTTGGATGCACAGGCGTATCAGGCTGATCACTACCGCTACCACCCAAAACCCGGTGATTGCTAGAAACAGCGTTCGCCAGTTGAATTGAGGAACGGCTATTGCTTTTCGGTTATCCATCCCGGGGCGGAACCGTTCTGCGTGGTCACTCAATGGGATAGCAGGCAACGCATTCGGCAACGTCGAATCCGTCGCAGAGTAGCCTAGCTTTTCAGGGAACGAAGGTCGCACTTCGCTAGCCACGCTCGACATGGGCAAGTCGCCCAGTTTGTGTTGGTAATCCAGTGCGTATTGGTAACCCAGATGCAGAGACGGAAACAGAGTCACGACCGTCATTGTCAATAGCGGCAGCACGATCGCCAGCTTCCAACTTAAAACTTGCAAGGCGGGCGCTCGCAATCCTTGTATCCTGCGAACACACAGGGCAATTCCGCCGATGATCAACGTCGAGTGAATCAGGTAGGTGATCAGAAAGCTAAAGATCGCCATCGCGAACCAAAGTGGAATGCTCATGATTTCCTCTTGGATCGCTTGGCATGTTCGTTGACGAGCTGTTTGATTCGCTCCAGTTCATCCTTGTCGACTTGATCGCTGGCCAAGAGTTGGCTAACCAATTCCGCTGGACTGCCTCCGAAGACTCGGTCAACCAGTTCGCCGACAACCGATTGGTTCGCACCAACTTTCGAAACGACAGCTCGGTAATAGTACTGTCGATCCTCCACGCGATGCGTAATCAGCCCCTTGGATTCCATTCGCGACAACACGGTCGCGACGGTCGAGTACGCAAGTGGGGGATCTGCTTCCAGCGCGTTTTGCACTTCGGCCACAGTCGCTTCGCGCCGCTGCCAAAGCACCCGCATGACCGCCAATTGTCGTCCCGCAAGCTTCACCTTAATGCCTCGCTTTTGCTGGATGTGTTTTTACAGTGTGTAATACTACTTGTTGTAGAACATGCGATCAAGTGTCGGCCGATGTAAAAAACGAAAACGATTTCCCATGCTCACTCGGTGCCACTGAAAGTTACGAGCGCGTCAGCTGGCAGGCAGTGAGTGGAAATGCCACTACAATAAGTCGAAGAAACACCCGTGTGTGGCGGCTTTCAGACGCGTCCGTAGATCCGCGTCAGCTTGGCCGATCCGATTCACCCAACAGACCCAACGAAGTCCATGAACGAACCGATTCGAATGCTCCGAAGGGATTTCGCCAAATGTTCAACAAGTCTTGTTGCAGGGCTGGGTATCTCTTGCGTCCTGCTCAAGTCGTCGGGTGCGGATGAAGCGGCGACTGAAACGGCGTCTTCATTGAATATTACCTACCTTGAAAAAGGGCTCAACGCGTTGGCTCGTGCCCATCACATGAGTTCCATGGCTGGGCATCTTGGAGCGTCTCTGATCGCTGGTTATTACGTTGGCTTACAGCGTCCCAAATTGGATGCCGAGGTTTGCAGGGGTATCCAAAGCGACCTCGAGCGTGTTATTGGCGGCGAGTCGGTGTTCGGAAAGAAGATGTCGAGAAAATCGGCACTCGATGATTCGGAGTTGTTTGAAGCGTTTCCGAAGCAGAGAGCAGATGAGACTTTGATCGACGGCATTGCCGAGAGTCTGGAGCAGAGCGTTGACCAGCCTCGCCAATCCGGACACAACGTAATCTTCGCTTCGCTGGCAATCCGTGCTTTGAAAGAACATCCCGAATACGCAACGCCCGCAGTGGTCGACGGAATCCGCAAGCTACTTGCCCTATTCAAAAACGAACACCCTGGAAGCGGCTATTACGGCAAGGCAAAGGGCCGAATTCAGGGTCACAAAATCCCGCTTCCTGATGACGTAGGCAAGCCGCAATATGATGACATTGAAGGAATGGTTCTCGCGGTGCTTGATGAGACGATCGGCCAGGATCCAAAGATTCATCGTAGCGGTTACGGCGGGCTCGTTCACATCATTAACCACGCTGCCGCCATTACCGACCTTGCGGACTTCGGCTACCCCGACTTGGCTTCGCGAGCGGTCCAATCCCACTACCAGCACCTGCGACTCTGGCAGACTCTCCCCAACGTCGCCGACGAAATGGGGCCGTTGAAGGTTTCAAAGTTCACACCGCATAGCCCAGCATACTGGACCTCAGGCGAAGTACCCTACGATCGCGCACTTCTGACCCATCGCGTAAAAACCATGTTCGGCTTTGGCGAACTAGCTGCAGCAGTCGAGGACGATACGAGGGAGAAGGCAGCTTACGATAAGCTGCGATACATGATGTAGTGGTCGCATCGGACTTTCGTATCGCGTCAGCGCCATGGTGTGACGTACTGAAGATAAACGTGAAGGTATTCGATACCGCGAGGGGTTATCGCCGCTTACTATTTGGAGGAATTCCATTCGCAAGCCTAACGATCGCCGTTCGTTCAGTCGGGTTCGCACGATCAGCGTTGATGGGCCGAGCATCTCTGTCTCATGACCGGCATATCGCCCCGAAGCCTGCTCATCGAGCCTTAATGACAGCTGGCTTATTTGATTCCAGAGTACCCTCTCGAAACGGGCCTTGCCGCAACATGTTTCCTGGCAATCACTTACAGCGAAGCCGCGAAAATCGTCCGGATCTCCAGAGCGGTTGGATTACAGTCCGGGTTGCTCAACTTTCCGGACTTGGTTCAAAATTTTTTGACCGCCGGGTAAATCAGAAGGCCGGCGATGGTGCTTTGCACTGTCGCCGGCCTTTTTTCGTGTTTTACGCCCTTTTTTGCTGGGTGAAACGCGTTCCTGCCGACTCTCTGGCGTCTCTGCCGGCGGCCAAACAGAGACACTCTGTTTTCACGATCCGCCCCCGCCTCTGCGCTCTCTCGGACCGAACTCTCGCCACTCTCTGTCTCTGTGACCTTCGGCTAATGTGATTTTCCGAGAAACAGAGACTCACTGTTTTGGCCGGGTTATGTGGGCTGGCAGGGTGTTTTCAGAGCCCCGTTGCGAGAGTGCTTAGAGCAATCGATTTTCGAGTTTCTTGGAGTTTTCCCAAGCGGGAAAACTCGCTTTTTCACGAAAATTGATTCCCTTTCTGATTGGCCGTCATCGTTCATCGACAAGGTTGCCATCTCGGTAACGTTCGACGAGGCGGTATGGCTGGCTCAGGTCGGAATTGTCGAAGACCAAGACGTTTGGCAGTCGTTCGATCGCCCGTGCGAGATTAGCTCGCGTGCGTTTGAACCTTGCACGCAGTTTGGCGTCCGGCACATCGTGCCCGCCTTGGCTGGCCCGCATCGATACTCGCTGGATCGATGTTGCCGCGTCTTTGATGCGAATGAAGATCATCACAACTTCGTAACCGCGCGACACGTATCCTGCCAGCAGATCGACCTTCTCACCGACTGGGTCCGACAAGACCGTTTCAAAAATAAAACTCTCGCCACGCTCGACGAGAGACTCTCGGATCGCCGCTGCTGCCTCGGCCGCTTCGTACGGGCCGATGTCCAATTCAAGTGCGATGTCATCCGCGTTGACGAAGCGAAGTCCGCAGTCGGCCAAATGCGACGCAAAGAACGTCGACTTGCCGGCACCGTTGGATCCGGCGATCGCGATGATGATTGGTCGTTTGTCGAGAAACTCAAATCCCAGCATCACTCGTCGGCCGGTTCGAAGACTCGATTGACAAACCGTCCAATCGTTTCAGTGCCATCCTCGTCGGTCTTTCGAAGTAAACCTGGGCGATCAGCAATTGGTTCAAAGTGCGGGAACGGTCGCGTCTTGAGATAATCGCTGACCCGCTGTCGACCCGCCTGCGAATCCACCTCCGAAATCGCTTCGGTTAATGGCCGCGCCGCCCCCGATTGGCGAAGTGCCATCGCTCGATCGCCACGCAAGATCGGTTCGAGCGACTTGCCCAGCGCCGCCCAGAATTCGATTTGGCCGGCAATGCTTCGCTGCGTTATCTCCGCCGACGCTCGCGCTTCGCAAACCAATTCATCAGAAAGCTTGACTGGTTGTCCCATGGTTTTTCTCCTTACATTGCCATGGTAGCATAATGCTACTCATGGTTCAACTTTCCAAAAACAATCCATGCCAATTACAAGGATCCATCATGCAAGTCAAAGAAGCGATCTACAACCGCCGCGCGATCAAGCAATTCGACGCCGACCACCGGATGACTGCGGCTGAAGAAAAGGAGCTGTTCGAAGCCACCATCCAAGCCCCGACCAGTTTCAATATCCAGCACTGGCGGTTCGTCATCCTTCGCGATCCGGATCTGCGAGCGAAGATTCGCAAGGAGTTTGGCAACGACCAAGCACAGATGACCGACGCCTCGCTGCTCGTTCTGTTCACCGCCGACATTAAGGCATGGCAGAAAGAGCCGGCGCGTTACTTTGCGAACGCTCCGAAGGAAGTCGCTGAGATGTTGGTCGGATGGATGGGGCCGTTCCACGAGGGCCGCGAGTGGCTGCAGCGAGACGAGGCGCAACGCAGCATCGGGATGGCGATGCAAACGATGATGCTCGCAGCGCAAGGCATGGGGTATCAGTCGTGCCCGATGATCGGCTTCGACATCGAAGCCGTCGCCAAGCTCATCAACTTGCCCGACGATCACGTCATGGGACCGATGGTCGCGATTGGCAAAGGGACCAAGGACGCCTGGCCGAAGCCTGGGCAACTGCCGTTGGCTAGTGTCACTATCGAAAATGGGTTTTGAACTTAATGAACAACGAGAAGAATCTCACGGCCACCAGTAAATTCCTGAGCCTTGTTCTCAGGCATCAACCTGAAGTCGTAGGAATGCAACTGGATGATGAAGGGTGGCTGGACATCAATCGGTTAATTTCCAATGCCAATGAACGAGGCAAGGACTTGTCCCTTGAATTACTCCACGAAGTCGTCGCAACAAGTGACAAGAAGCGATTCGCGTTAAGCGACGACGGGCTGCGCATTCGTGCCAACCAAGGGCACTCATTGGCCAACGTTGATTTGAAACTTGACGCTGCAAAGCCACCACAAACGCTCTATCACGGAACCGTTGCAGCATTTTTGGAGAGCATTCGGGCGACTGGGCTACAAAAGCGATCCCGAAACCACGTCCACCTTTCATCCGATGCAGCGACGGCAACCAAAGTAGGTTCACGACGAGGCAAGCCAATCGTTCTCCAGGTCGACGCTGGGGCGATGCATCAACAAGGAAACATCTTCTATCTTTCAGCCAACGGTGTTTGGTTGGTCGACGCTGTGCCACCGCAATATCTGACCTTCCCCACGTGAGCGTCGAATGAGCAAACTGGACGTCGTTGAAGGCGATCTATTGGACCAAGACGTCGACGTTATCGTTAACGCTTGGAATCGAAACATCATCCCCTGGTTGCTGCAGTTCGTGGTGGTGCTTGGGCATTGCTGCTCTTCTACCCAGCGTTCTCGTTCGGAGTCGTTTCGGCAGCCTACTTATTCTCTGCACCAGGGGTGTTCGGCAAGCGTTTTGATGGGCGGCGTTCCAAGCTCGGAACGTTGCTTGTGTTGCCGTACGTGTTGTACGCGACCGCGGTGTGGCATTTGATTCGATTGCTGTCACGCGAACCAAAATTGAACTGGCTTGGCGGCGATCTCGTGCTTTCTCGTCGCCTACTTCATCACGAGTTACCGGAGAATATCGCTTCGGTGGTTGACTTGACGTGCGAATTCACCGAACCCAACCATCGCTGGAAGCTTCGGTCTTACACTTGTTTTCCAATGCTGGACGGTTCAGGAGTAACGGCAGGTGAACTTCGTGGTTTGGCGGCCGAAATCGATGATATGCCGAAACCTGTCTTGATCCACTGCGCCCAAGGCCACGGTCGGACAGGGCTTGTTGCGGCTGCGGTTCTGCTTGTATCGGGAGAAGCAAAAACTGCGGCTGACGCCATCGCGATGGTGAATTCGGTCCGACCAGGCGTCGAATTGAATCGAGAGCAAAGGTCTGTTTTGGAGAAACTCCCGTGAGTCGCAATTCCATTCCCAACCCCAGTCCAGGATCGGACGCTCTAGCGATCATCAGCGATATTCACGGAAATCTCGAAGCTTTGGTTTCCGTGTTGGGCTACATTGAATCAATCGGCGTTCAACGGATCGTGTGTTTGGGGGACATCGTTGGTTACGGCCCGAATCCGGTCGAATGCATCCACCTGCTGCCGGTTCGCTCGCCAGAATCCTTCCCCCGGAGTCGGCCAATGAAACTGAGTGATATCACATTCTGCATCAAGACCATCCATCGCCCGTGGTCCTGCCACCGCTTGGTCGAGTCGCTGTGCAAACACATCGCCGAACCCAACGTCATCGTCGTCGATGACGGACAGCCCGAACGTCGATTTCTTCCCGCGTATCCCGAAACCGCCGCGAAGTGCCAAGTCATCCACCCTGCCCAAGTCGACGTTGGCGTCGGAGTCGGACGCAATATTGCCGTGGATGCGGTCAGCACCGAGTTCATGTTCTTGCTCGACGATGACCATGTTGTCACACCGAATCTCAACCTCGACAAACTCATCGATCGGTTCAGCAAACTCGACGTCGACCTCCTCGGTGTCCGCCAAGGCTCCGGCGGCCGGCCGACGATGCTTTCGCCGCTGATGAACGGCAGGCGGATCTGGATGCACCGCGGCGAGATCAAACGCAACGGCTACGTCGCTTGGTGCCACATGTCATCCAACGCGTTCCTCGCCCGCACCGAAACGATCCGCAACCTCCGCTGGGACGAAGAGCTTAAAACGTTCGAGCACTGGGAGTTCTTCTACCGAGCCAAACTCGCCGAATTGAAAGTCGCAGTCGCCGGCGACTGTTTCATTCGCCACGCCCACGTCGCGTCCAAAGGTTATCGCGACCTACGCAAGCGATCCCAATACCGATCCATGGGCCTCCGCAAGCACGGTTTTCACTCAATGCGGTATCCCGGTGGTGGCGTGGTTAAAGCTTAGCCGTTGATTCCTCGCGGGCCATCGAGATCAGCATCAGGTCCGGAAGTTCCGTCATGCCAAGTTGCCGAAAAATGTTGATCAACTGAGCTGACGTGTAATGAGCGTGAGTGCAGACATGAAGTAAGACATCCATCACGGACGTCGCCGGACGCTGACCAGGACTCGAACTCGAGCTGGCCTTCACGAACGAGCGTTGCAATTCATTGACATTCAAGGCTGCCAAGTATTCGCTCCATCGACTCTCAAGAATGGTCCACCGCTGAATCAATTCTTGCATCGTACGCATTCCGTCCTCTGCCAATTGATTGCCCACCAGCTCGTTCGGCAGGTCCCCTGGCATCGAGGGACTTTCGTTGCCGAGCAATATTTCGAGCCAGATGTATTCGGCCCCCATCAAGTGCGACAGCGTTCGCCAAACCGACCCTTGGCCGATCGCGAACGATTGATGGAGTTGTTCTTCGCTGAGTTTCTCGGCGGCAGACAACAGCTTCGCATTCGTCCATTGACGGTGCTGATGCATTCGCAGACGAGCGGTCGTTTCGTCCATAAAGTCGCTTTGTCGAAAAAATGAAGATGCGTGAATCAGTCACCTTTTGTATCAAAACGATCCATCGGCCGCAGTGCTGCGCCTCGCTCGTTCGCAGCATTCACGAACATTACGGTAGCGACCGCCCGTTGATCCACGTCCTCGACGATGGCCAGCCTGAGCTACGTTTCTCGGCAAACTGCCACGCCGAAGCCGCGATGGTCGACCAAATCATCGAGACCGAATACGACATCGGACTTTCCGCCGGCCGCAACCGCTTGCTCGATGCCGGCGAAACGCCGATCGTCGTCTTCGCCGACGACGATCACATGGTTACCGAACGCACGCAACTGCCCGAACTGGTCCGCAAGCTCAATTCGCGTTACGACCTCGATCTTCTCGCCGCGCTATCGAATCATCAAGAGCGGCCTAAGCTCATGAAGGTCGACGGCAAACGACTGCGGATTCCACACGGACACTATCACCGCCAAGGCTCGATCCGCTGGTGTCACTACGTTGGCAATTGCTTCGTCGCCTATCGTGACATCCTGCAAGCAATCCGCTGGGACGAATCACTCAAAGTCGAAGAGCACTGGGACTTCTTCTGGCGATGCAGGATCGCCGGCGTCAACGTCGCCTGTGACGTCTCTCATTCGTTCAAGCACGAACACATCGACCCTCCAGGCTACCGACGTCGGCGTCCCGAGTTCCAAAAAGCCGCCCTCCGCAAACACGGCATCGAACGAGTTACCTGGCGCTAACTTTTATCTCGCCAGGAATAAGAAATCCCAAATGATGGGCGGCGTGGATCCACATGAATTGTCGCCACTCCTCGTGGGACAATCCATCGACGAATGGATAGTCATCCAGGCTGCCGTCAAAAAGCTCGGTTTTTCTGATTGTTGCGATGCACTGTTCGATCACTGCCGGATCCTCACTCGCTTCGCTAACCGTTGGTCGCAAACTAGGCAAAGTCGGGACACCGGGCATTGATCGATTGTTCAAAACACGGCGAGTCATCCAAATTCCAACCGTTCGACGAAGGATCCAGGGGATGCGAAAGCCTAACCCCTTCATCTCGCCTTCCATCGTCCTGGTCAGATGCTCACACATCTGAGTGAGGTTCCAACGCTTCAACTTGGTATAGCCGTCGCGTCTCAATCTCTCGATCTCACCGATCACGTCGCCGGCCGTCTGGAAATCAAGTTTTCGCTTTGGAACGCTCATCGTTGCCTCTTTGGGACTGTGTGATCCGAATTTTTGCCGATTGAGCCAAATGAGAAAAGGCACCGACGAATGAATGTCCGTTTGCCCTCGTCCGCCTTGGAATACCACCTGGCCCACGGCTGCAATCTCTCGTGCCAACAATGCAGCCACTACTCGAATCATCATCTCGCCAGAGCAATGCCGACCGTCCAGCAAGCCGGTGCAGACTATTCGCGTTGGTCCCATCGTTTGCGTCCCAAACGTTTCGCCCTCCTCGGCGGCGAGCCACTGCTGAATCCAAATATCATCCAGCACTTGTTGCTCGCGCGACAACATTGGCCCGAAAGCGATCTGATGCTCGTCACTAACGGGTTCTTTCTGAACCGCTTTCCCTGTTTGCCCGAAGTCCTGATGGAGACCAACTGCCGACTTGAAGTCAGTCAACACGGAACGCACGACGAATACGTCAAGCGATTTCGCGACGTAAAACGCCTCATTTGGCGATGGCGTGAGCAACACGCCGGTATCCAAATCAAGATCCGCAGTTCGCACCAAGGTTGGATGCGTCAATACAACGTGGTCGACGGCAAGCCGATGCCGTTCGATTCTAAACCACGCGAGGCGTTCAAAGTCTGCATGCAAAAGACCTGCACTCAGCTCGGCGAAAACGGTTTCTTGTTCAAGTGCCCCGCCTTGGCCTACTTTGCCAGGCTCGAATCCAAACTGAAGCTTCACGACCTACCCCAGTGGCAACTTTTCCGCGACTACCAAGCCTGCCCGCCCGGCGCGACCGACGATGAACTTCGCACATTCATCGAAACCAAAGTCATCCGACAGTGCGGACTGTGCCCGAGCAATCGTGTTCCGTTCAAGCATCCCGACCCAACTCAAAGAAGTGAGATTCGATGACATATCCGCTTAGTTCCGGTAACGACGACATCCCGCCTCCCTGGCATCCGTTCGTCCCACCGTTCGACCCGCCCGGCAGTTCGTCGCCACCGATGCCGCCGTCACCC
Source organism: Kothea flammea (assembly GCF_052161645.1). Lineage (GTDB taxonomy): Bacteria > Planctomycetota > Planctomycetia > Pirellulales > Pirellulaceae > Laterigemmans. The sequence continues at coordinate 2,949,819 of NZ_CP197414.1, read as the reverse complement.
GATCCGCCTGCAGGTTCAAGCACCGATGACGACACATCCTCAAGCGAACCTCGCCCCCCGTGGTGGCCCGCGGACTGGGACTGGCCGCCAGAACCCGAAGGTTCGATCGAAGTGCTCGTGCCGCCGCCACGTCACGTCTGGCCGCGACTCCCGCCCCATCATCCCTACCATTTGCCGCCCGGCTTCTGGTGGCCTGACAACATGCCGCCAGGACACCCCGGCACTCCCGACCCCGAAGATGTCGAACCCGGCGGCTCCGAAAGTTCCTCGGGAGGTATCTGGGTCTAACATGAGTGGAAGCGATAAGGGGATCCTGTACGTTGCGATCGGCGAGCGAATGCGATAGTCGCTCGCTCGATCCATCGCATCGCGCACCACCACTCGTTTCAAGAGCCAACCGACAAATGGTTTGAAGAACTCAGGGGCAAGTGACACCACTCACCACCTGCGATTCATTGCACCCCACGACTGATTCTTTTTTCCCGCCCAATGAGTACTCTCGAGCCTGAGCTGTGTTTCATGTTCGTGTAAGGCATCGTCGGCCGAGAATGTTTTTTGCTGAAGCTGACATTTTTGGCGAACCATCTGGCCGCGTGAGAGTCTATCTCTCCGAACACTCAAGTCACATTCAACAGACGAGCGAGTAAAGAGCTTTCTGATGTTATCAAAAAATCAATCCAGTCGACTCGAACAGATACACGAAGGCACGTTCTTCGGCGGGACACCGTCGTTCGATAATGCCCCGGCGTATGCGCGTCTGATGTGACACTCGCTTTCATTAGCGAACGACTTCTACATGAAGGCTCGGTGTCACCAAGACATCGAGCCTTTTTTCGTGTCCGCATCGCAGTGGGCAACCCCAACAACGAACCCAATTTGGGCTGGTAGCTGAGACGGTCTAGCGGCGGTCTGAAGAACCGCAGACGAGGATTCGAGCGCCTCCCGGCCCACTGACAAGGAAGATATGCGCCGACGGAGTCATCCGCGGCGAAGACGACGAACAACATCGGATACAGGTGCAGATGGAAGCACGTCCGCTTTGGGAGCGGAAGGGTCTCGGTTCGACTCCGAGGTGTCCGACTTTTTGAAACGACAACATGGTAGTCGAGGGCTGGTCGCCCAAATCCGCCTGATACGCGGGTCGCGCTGAGTTCGATCCTCGGGGCTACCACTTACGACAACGACTCTAAAGGAAACCAACATGCTGCCTGCACTGCGATTGAAACGCATAGCCGCGACTGAAAAAGCGGGGCTGTGGTGTAACTGGCAGCATGACGGACTTTTAATCCGTTCGGTGAGGGTTCAACTCCCTTCGGCCCCATCGCTACACATCGGCGTGTAGCTCAGGGGTGAGAGCGGCGTCCTTATAAGGCGACGGTCGCGGGTTCAATTCCCGCCACGCCGACTGAAACGAAACAACGACGACGGCGACAACGACAACGACAACACTTGGGATTGTGGCAGACAAGGTAATGCATCGGACTCTTAATCCGAGCGATGTGAGTTCGATTCTCACCGATCCCACTGAAGTACAAGCACTGATGGTCTAACGGCAAGACTCCTCCGTCGTAACGAGGTGATGCGGGTTCGATTCCGGCTCGGTGCTCTTTAGACGCTTCGGCGTTATTGATCTTTGACAATTTGGTAGTGATGCATTTTGCGCCCATGATGTAGCGGTAGCCTGCTGCCTTGCCATGGCGGAAGTGTGGGTTCGACTCCCACTGGGCGCTTTGCAGAATCCGGTGTGGCCCAATGGTAAGGCGGCTCCCTGTTAAGGAGACGAGTGATGGTTCGAGTCCATCCGCCGGAGCTTCGCGAAGTTTGAAGAGCATAAGAAGTTTGAATGGTGAAGGGTGAAGTTTGAAACAACGGACCCGAACCACAACCTTTCACACTTCACACTTCACCCTTCTCACTTCAAACTTCATCCCGTGTCCTTGGCCGAGCGGCAAAGGTTCCGGACTTCCAATCCGGCTAGGTGGGTTCGACTCCCACAGGACACTCTTTTGTTTTGAAAAACTCTCTCTCCGGCGCGTAGTCGCGACGTGAGCCTTTGAAGCTCGCAGGTCGGGTTCAATTCCCGGACGGAGTGCTGTTGTAATTTGAAGACCAAACGCCGGAGTAGCAGTTGTTGGTCGCTGCACCTCGCTCTGAACGAGGAGTTCATTGGTTCGATTCCAGTCTCCGGTGCTGTGGCCAGATCTGGTGTTGGTTTCCAGAGACTCACTGTGAATGAGTTTGTCGCCGGTTCAATTCCGGTTGGTCAACCGCGACATCGAAGCGTCGATCCGCAGCCTCAAGTCGCGCTCCGAAAAGCATCGAGGCCAATGGTTTGCAGCCACCGACGAAGATTGCGAGCGATTGCAACGCTGTCTCCTCGAACACCGCGACGCCTTCATTGCCTCGCACCCGGAAGTCCCCGTTTTCCACATCGACTTCAGCGAGCTGACCACGTACCCCGAGGAAGTGATCAACAACCTAATCGAGTACCTCGGCATCGAGCCCACCGCCGAAGAGATCGTCGCTGCAATCGACCACGTCAATCCCCAACTTCGTAAGCACGGATGAGCCGTTACCCCAAGCCAACGGAAAATCTCGGTGTGATGTACATCGCGATCGGTGGTCGATCGTTGTGGCAGCTTCGCCGCTCACTGTTATCGCTGCGGCATCATTGCCCAAACGTCCCCGTCGCGTTGTTTACCGACCAACCGGCCGACACGTGCCCGGACGTTGAATATCGCTTCGATGTCAAAGCGACTGGCGGCTATCAAGTCAAACCTCGTTTCATTCCATGGCTACCGTTTGATCGCACAATCTACCTCGATGCCGATACCGTCGTGCTCAAACCCTCGGCAATCGCACCGGCCGGTTTACTTACGGAACGATTCGGCTACGAAGCGATCTATGTTCACGGCGTCTCGAGACGCTGCGACCAGGTCGGGATCTGCGGTGTCCCATCGATGAACTCGGGTGTCGTCATGCTTCGCAAGTGCCAACGCGTTCTCGATGCCTTGGCCTATTGGAGACGCATCTACCGTGGCGGCAATGACGAAGTCTTGCTGACGAAGGCGCTGCTGCATCACGCGGTCCCCAGCTACGTCTTGCCGGCCGAATGGAACTGCAGAAACCGCGAGCAAGTTCGTCATTACTCCGCCATCCGCATCACGCACCATCGCCCCGTTTTGCGATTGGTTCAACCTGACGGATCGGTCTCGGACGAGTTGCTCAAGCAATGGTGGGAAGGCTGTGTCAACAAACCAGATGGACAAAACCAGTCATGACAATCCAACTGTCTGATATCACATTCTGCATCAAGACCATTCATCGCCCTTGGTCGTGCCACCGTTTGGTCGAGTCGTTGTGCAAACACATCGCCGAACCCAACATCATCGTCGTCGATGATGGACAGCCCGAACGCCGATTCCTTCCCGCGTATCCCGAAACCGCCGCGAAGTGCCAAGTCATCCACCCAGCAAACGTTGACGTCGGTGTCGGAGTCGGTCGCAACATTGCGGTCGATGCGGTTAACACCGAGTTCATGTTCTTGCTCGACGATGATCACGTCGTCACACCGAACCTCAACCTCGACAAGCTCATCGATCGGTTCAGAAAACTCGACATCGACATTCTCGGTGTCCGGCAAGGAGCCGGCGGCCGGCCGACCATGCTTTCGCCGCTGATGAACGGCAAGCGGATCTGGATGCATCGCGGCGAGATCATACGCAACGGCTACGTCGCCTGGTGCCACATGTCATCCAACGCATTCCTCGCCCGCACCGAAACGATCCGCAACCTCCGCTGGGATGAGGAGCTGAAAACCTTCGAGCACTGGGAGTTCTTCTACCGAGCCAAGCTCGCCCAGTTGAAAGTCGCTGTCGCCGGCGACTGTTTCGTCAAACACGCTCACGTCGAATCCGCCGACTATCGAGTCCTTCGCCAGCGATCCAAGTTTCGCTCAATGGGACTTCGCAAACACGGATTCCATTCGATGCGAACTCCAGGAGGTAGAGTCGTCCATGCGTGACCAAGTTACCTTTTGTATCAAGACCATTCATCGGCCGCAGTGCTGCGCCGCGCTCGTTCGCAGCATCCACGCACACTACGGTCGCGATCGCCCGTTGATCCACGTCCTCGACGATGGCCAATCCGAGCTACGCTTCTCGGCCAATTGCCCCACCGAAGCCGCGATGGTCGACCGGCTCATCGAGACCGAATACGACATCGGACTCTCCGCCGGCCGCAACCGCTTGCTCGATGCCGGCGACACGCCGATCGTTGTCTTCGCCGACGACGATCATTTAGTCACCGAGCAAACACGCCTGCCCGAACTTGTTCAAAAGCTCAACGCACGGCACGACTTGGATCTTCTCGCCGCACTATCGAATCATCAAGAGCGGCCAAAGTTGATGAAGGCCGACGGCAAACGCCTACGGATTCCCCACGGTCACTATCGGCGGCAAGGCTCGATTCGCTGGTGTCATTACGTCGGCAATTGCTTCGTCGCCTATCGCGACATCCTGCAAGCGATCCGCTGGGACGAGTCGCTCAAGATCGAAGAGCACTGGGACTTCTTCTGGCGATGCAAGATCGCCGGCGTCAATGTCGCCTGTGACGTCTCCCATTCGTTCAAGCATGAACACATCGACCCACCAGGCTATCGACGCCGGCGTCCCGAGTTCCAGAAAGCCGCCCTCCGCAAGCACGGAATCGAAAGAGTCATCTGGCGTTAGAGCCAATCAACAAAGTCATCCACTACCAGTAGCCGCGGTCATGATAGACGCTCCCAGCTTCCGAATCGAAATAGTAGGTTGTCATGGCGCCATTGGGTTCTGAGGGACTGTAGAAGATAATGGCATTTTCGAGCGGTTCCCATCCGAGTGACTCGAAGCGACGAACCATGTTTTCCCGCTTGGCTGGCCCTCCTTCACCTGACATCGAGTCGCGCTGGTGGGCAGAGTTGTCTCCCTGTTCCTTCCAAAGTTTGTCCATAAATTCCTCAAAGTCCTTTTTCGCCACCTTGTAGCGGGCAAAGTGACCGGCAGTTTCGCTGAATAGCGAGATCTCGGTCGCTTGCTGTGGCAACCAAGGCTTAATCCGGAGATCCGCAATTTCATCCACGCTTTGAAATTTGTGTTTTCCCGTAAGGAACCGAGGTTCTTCAGGTGCCTCGGCCGTTCGGTCGGTGCCCTTAGCCGTAACGACATGCCCACCTGGTAAATGTTTGCTGTTCTGGATCGTTACTTTCCCGTCGGCGGCTACAACCAACTCAAATGACTGTTTCAGTTTTGAAGACTCCGTCTCGACAGCCTGTATTGGCAAACCCCGGGGAGTGCCACCCTGGATCCAAGTAAGTGTTCTGGTTTCGGAATCCCAGCTTCCTTGAAAGAACGCAGGGGCAACTCCTGGTCGGGGCTTATCTGGATCGAGGTTTTCAACTGGTCCGATTCTTGTTAGCGACAAATTGAATCCGTCTTTGCGGGGCTCTGCCATAATGATATCCAACAATGCGCGCTCGGTCCCGTCCTGCGGCCATCTCCAAACCAGCCGCCACATCGGCAACATGAAGCCTTGAGCACCTCCGGTGATCGTAAGGCTACCATCCAGGGATGCCGAAACCTCGCCATCCATGCTTTCTCCAACGAAAGTCCAAGAGCCACGAGCTTTGTTGAGCCCTTCGAATAGAGGCATGTCATTAGTCGGATAGTCTTTGGGAAGATTGAGTCCCAAATCCTGCCACGTGGTTCCAGCTTCTTGCGGTGGTGCTTGAGCGGCCACGTGCCCCGATGGGAAAAAATGAGCAACCGTACACATCACGATCGCAATGATCTTGGGAAACACATCGTTCTTCCTCAGCTTTTTTTTCATTTTCAATGTCCTTGAAGTTATAAAGTGTGAAAGACGCCTGCCAATGCCAACGGCGTCTTACGTACAAGTAAAAACAAAGCAAAAAGTACGGCACCGAGCACTTTTGCGGCGTGTTGACTACTGCGGCTCGCGTGATCTACATGATGGCTTCTCCCCAGACTCTCGGCTTTGCATTGCAAAGTGTGTTCATAAATAAAAACTACGTCAGCGATACGCCACCGATCGCCGTTCTCTGTTGCTCACTTGACGCTTGTTGGCTTTCGTGAGCGTCGGAAACAATGCGTTCCAGTACCTGCAAGTACTCCGAGAATCTCGCTTGTCCGATCTTCGTGAGGCGATACATGGTTTGCGGACGGGAGCCGCTTTGCCCTTTCCAAACCTCAACCAATCCAGCATCACTCAAGACTCCCAAATGACGGCTCAAATTACCGTCGGTCAATGAGCACAATTGTTTGAGATCGTTAAACAAGAGCCCCTTTGCGTTCGCGGCGAGAGACGCGAGGATTCCCAACCGAGCTTTCTCGTGCAGGACGCGGTCGAGACCCTCATAAGAATACCTGCCGTTGGGCTTTGTCGATTCCACATTATTGGATTGACGTGTCATGTTGACGCTCCAAGGTCCAGTAGAGGATCGCGGCAGCCAGTAGATGACCTCCGCCAAAACTAATACCCATCTGCCATGGCGCGAACGCTTGCTCGTTATGCCCGTGAATCAGGCAATAACTACCACAAAGCAGATAATACAAACCGACCCAGACAACTTGTGGGGGAAGCAACTTGCAAGAACTGAAGATGCCCATCGCGAAGAAGAACGCCCATAGGCCCGGCAATATCCACAGTGCTTCATCTGCACCGAGGTAGAGGCAAAGGGTCACAAGAGCACCGACCAAAATGCACGGCGCGAACTGCTCAACCGCAAGGCGGGCCAATTCACGAGATACACCTGGCCCTGCCAGGCAGACTCGCCTGACCAATTGAACGGCAGGCAACGCAATTCCAACCGCAGCAATAGCGGTCCAGAATAAGAGATAGCGATCAAGGTGCAGGGCCGGCTCGGAAACAAAGGTTGTCTGCAGGCAAGCCGCGACAATGCCAAGGACACCAGTCATCGCCACCGGAATCGACCGATAGCCGCGAAAGATCTCACTTCTCGCCATCTGCTGACGAATCTCAGAAATTTGCGAAAGTGCTTCGCGCAGGTCCATCGATAACATCCTTTCTTGACCACAAAAGGCAACTTTACGATGCAAAGTTAATTGCTCCGCACGTTCGTGTCAAGAATGACTCGAACCCATGCTATGGATTGAAGCAATTCTTCAATCCCAACGCGCATCCCGACGGACGAATCTACTGCAGCCAATTCGTCCACGGAGCCCTCACGTCAGCCGGAATCCGACTTCCCGCAAGATCATGGCACACCCCCGACCGTCTTCTTCACGGATCGCCGATTCACCGATGAGTTCGCCTAGCAATCCTGATCCAAACGGCAACCGATCGATGATCGAACTACCCGCGCTGGAATACCACTTGGCCCACGGCTGCAATCTCTCGTGCCAGCAATGCAGCCACTATTCGAATCATCATCTCGCCGGCGCGATGCCAACCGTCGAGCAAGCTGACGCCGACTATTCGCTCTGGTCCCATCGCCTGCGGCCCACACGTTTCGCCCTCCTCGGTGGCGAACCATTGCTGAACCCGGACGTCATCCAGCATCTATTACTCGCGCGACAACACTGGCCCGACAGCAACCTGATGCTTGTCACCAACGGCTTCTTCCTGCATCGCTTCCCCAGCCTGCCCGAAGTCCTAATCGAAACTAATTGCCAACTCGAGGTAAGCCAGCACGGAACGCACGACGAATACGTCAAGCGATTCCGCGAAGTGAAGCAGCTCGTTTGGCAATGGCGAGAACAACACCCCGGCATCCAAATCCAGATCCGCCAATCGCACCGAGGTTGGATGCGGCAATACAAAGTCGTCGACGGCAAACCCATGCCGTTCGATTCCAAACCCAACGCCGCCTACCGAGTCTGTCTGCAAAAGACATGCACGCAGCTCGATCGCGGCATGCTGTGGAAATGCCCCGCCTTGGCCTACTTCGCACAGCTCGAATCGAAGCTCAAGCTCCACGACTTGCCCCAGTGGCAACTCTTCCGCGACTACCAAGCCTGCCCGCCGGCCGCCAGCGACGACGAAGTCCGCCAGTTCTTGCAAACCAAATCCATCCCGCAGTGCGGTCTTTGTCCCTCACGCCGCACCAAGTTCGTTCACCCCAACCCGCTGCAACGGAGTGCCCTACGATGAAACCGCACGATCCTTACCGCCCCGAGCTGCCGCCGCCACCATTCGTCCCGCCATTCGATCCACCCGGCAGCCAAACGCCCTACATTCCCGAAGGCAGTTCCACCGACGACGACAGCGACGAATCAACCATCGCCAGTTCCAGCGACGACCTCGGCCCGCGCCCCGACTGGTGGCCCGAGGATTGGCCCTGGCCGCCCGAACCCGAAGAGCCCGTCGTGCTGGAAGCCTACCCACCGATCCACGTCTGGCCCCGTCTACCGCCCGACCACCCCTACCACGTCCCGCCCGGCTACGAAGCCCCGCACCATCTCCCACCCGGCCATCCCGGCGAATACTACCCCAATATGCCGCCCTATCCTGTAGTGCATCCAGTCCAACCCGACGAAGAATCGTCCAATGACGGAGGGTCAACCTAAGTCTCGATAGACCAGTCAATCGACTGATCAGGCTCCATAACGAAACCCATCCACCCAAGCCGGCTTCACCGCCGGCTTTTTTCGTTTTTGGACACAACCAACATCCAGCTTGCTGAAACCAACGCGTCGCGATAGGTTCGGACCAAGGCGAGGCAAGCTCACCAATCCACGATCAAAAACCAACACAACGAAATCATGGGGCGAACAAACCGATGTCCGAACCACTATTAAAGATCCCAAACCATCACGCCGCGACCTGCGGCGACCCACCGATCGTCAACGGCGAAGAGTCGCACGTCTACATCGGCTACTTCGAGAACGAGCACGGCGAGCAATGGATCTTCACCCGCGACCGCAAAACCGGCCTCGCCACCCTCCGAGGCGACGACATCGGCTGGAACACCGCCATTGATGTCACCAACGGCCCATCAACCGAATGGGTGTTGAACCAATCAGAATTCGCATGGCTGAAAGCATGCTTGGTGGTCAGTGGTGGCACTGATTAGCAGTGCAAGTGGCCTAAAGATCAAGTGGCCTAAAGATAAAGTTTTGCTTGGTAAGCAATCATCTAACCTTAGGAAACTTTAGGCATCTGCCAAGGCGAATGAAATCAATGGTTCGACGGCCTTCCAGGTCTCGGCAAAAAGGTCGACGGCTTCAGGTGATTGAACGATTGGGCAAGCATAGGGGAATCGAGCTTCGACGCCACACTGAATGTTCGATCGTTTGCGAATCAACACGTTGTAAATCGACTCGATCCATTCTGGCTGGTACTTTACCGGTGATTTATTGTCCCGAATACACGTCCGTAGGTCAGCTTCGAGACGGCCGTCGATTTGGGGCGTTGAAACCTTGTTGTCGGGCGAAATGAAAATTCACGAGCCCACCGTGCTGCTCGATGTTGCAGCAGCCCCGGCAGGTGCGTCAGGACCTTCAGAGTCTATCTCGCTACCAAGCCGCCAGTCCGTCGAGCAGCACCTTTATCAAAATGGATTGCAGCCCTGGATCGCTTCAATTGCCGTCGAGCAAACCCAAGAAATCGCTCGAATACGAAGGCACGTAGAAATCAGCCTCAACGCACTGATCAACCGTGCTCAATTGCAGCAGGCGGAATACCTAAGCCGAAAAATCGAAGGTGAAACGGTAACCGGGCTTGATGGATTGATCGCTCAATCCGAACAGCACCTCGACGATCTAACCAACCGACTCGAGAACCGCCAGCGAGAACTTGAGCTCGAACGGCACACATCAATTTCCGACATCACACACCTCGGACGCGCTTGGGTCGCGCCGCACCCAGATCGCACCAATCCGCAATTCGCCCCGATGGTTCGCGACGACGAGATCGAACGCATCGCAATCGAAGAAGTGATTCGTTTCGAAGAAGCCCGTGGGTGCGTTGTCGAAAGCGTTGAATCCGAGAACCGAGGTTTCGACCTAATTTCCAAGAAACCAAATCCCAATGATCCGAAGACATTCAGTGAAGTTCGCTTTATCGAAGTTAAAGGCCGAGCTGGCGTCGGAATTGTTGCGCTAAGCGAGAATGAATACCGCACTGCCGAACGCCTTCGCGAGGATTATTGGCTGTATGCGGTATTCAACTGCGCTTCATCACCTGAATTGAACGCAATCCAAGACCCGGCGCGTCTCGGATGGGAACCGGTTAGTTCCGTTGAACATTACCGCTTAAGCCCCGCCACGATCCGGGGAGAGGCAAGCCCATGACGCGTACACGCAAAAAGAAAGCCACCTCTTTGCAGAAGTGGCTCTCCGGTAGAACTAGGGGTGTTTGGCGCGGGGAACCGAAGTTTCTACCCGGATGCCCTTAACCCCTTAAATGTATCGCTCTAAGAAGTATCGGCCACACTCTCGCCAAAGTCAAGTCTGAACCAGAACTCAAATGCAAGTCATCGATGAAAAGCTGCTAAACGAGGCAAAACTCGCAGATTGCGAGCGGTTTTTCGTCGAAGTTTGGTACAGCTTGACTCATTTTCGCTCACTTGACTCATTCCGTGTCCGTTGTCTCAATTCTCGAACCGTCATCGGCGAAACACTCCGAGAACTGCGCATCGGACGAATCAAGGACGACGATCTGGGCAACTTGCTTTCCGAAGTTGAGGCAACTCTTGATCGTGATCCAGTTGTCAGCACCAATTTTCAACCACAAAAGGCCAGCTTGAGCAAGCACTTTGCGATTAAGGCTGGCAAGCACAACAAGCAGGAATTGCAGTTCGACATCGAGGACGCGAACCAAATCTTCAAGAAGCACTACTTCACCTCGCTTTGCGAGCAATTGCCCCTGTCCATTAGAGCGAACGACTCAGAAGCGACGTACTGGTTAGCCAGCGCGATCGCATCCGATCTTGTGGATCGAGGCTGGACTCTCGAAACACTCTTTACTTGGCATCGTAATTTTCTCATTCAGAAAGATCGCGGGTTTGATTCCAACTTGACGTTTATGCTCAGGCAATTTCGTCGCCAACGCCAATCGTTTCAAGTTGTTCTTCGTGTTTCAGGTTCTTCACGGACGCGTGAGCTTGCTGGCGAGGGCACTTTCCTCGTCTCGCACGAATGCCCGCTTGAGGCCGAAAAAAACGAAGAGCTGGCGATTTGTACGGCAAATGCGAATGTCACCTTTGCGAGCTATGAAGTCAAAGCGATTCATTTTGCCGATGCAGCAACGAAAGCCCGGACATCGTTTGAGCAATTGCTTGACCTCCTGCGTTTCGAGTACGAGCGCAAGCTTGTCGCCATTGATGAAGACTGTCTTGTACATCGTCTTGACGACAAGAAAAGGCAGATCGTCAAACTCGAAGATCGCGTTCCGAATCCGGTTGAGTCCTTGCAAGAGGGTGATTTCGCTTCGTTCGTCAAGCAATTCAATGCGGTTATCAATAACGATCGCATCGAATCTACGTCACGTCGCTTGATCCAAGCTGCTACTCGACAGTACCGCTTCGGATGTGATAGCGCCTCGTACAAAGACAAGTTCGTAAACTGGTGGATGGGACTCGAGGCGTTGTCTCATGCTCATGGAGACATTGGAAAGACCGTGGCGAGGCATTCGAGCAATTGCATGCTTCATGGCTACCCTTTTCGTCTTTGCCGGGACCTCTTGACGACAATCAAATATTGCCGGATTGAGTGGCCTGCACACTTCGCCCAAGCAACGGGCTGCGATAGGCTTCGGCATCTTTCGGTAAGCGGCCTGCTAACACTACTTCAAGATCAAGCGAAAGCGGCGGAGGTTCAAGATTCCCTTTCGACGCACCCGAACGCACAGCGATTCTCAAGACTATTGTCGGAGTGGTTGCAGGATCCAAAAAAGCTCTACCAACAACTGGAATCCCATCATCTGCGTCTTCAATGGCATCTTGCGCGACTATACCGCATTCGATGCTGCATCGTCCACGGTTCACCCGTGAAGTTTCAATTACCCCTATTCACCGCGAACCTTGAGTACTACTTGAAACAAATGATTTTGTTTGCGCTCAATTCGCTTAACAACCATGACCAAGTCAACAAGCTCGATGATGTCTATCGCCGAGTTGAGCTATCCAACCGCCGCAATTTGGAGCGACTCAAAGACAAGAGTGCCGACGCTTCAACCATCCGCGAAGTAATCTTCGCATCATTAGTGGTAAAGTAATGACAAAGCGAACGACCGCACACCAGGAACTGGAGCCTGAATTGCCAAAGAAAACGACGCGTGTGAAGGAAGCATGGGAATCGTACGTGGGCAGTGATCCAAACTCACTCAAATACCCAAAACGGTTGATCGAGGTCGATTTGCCGATCGCACGGATTTCGGCGCATGCGAGGCGGGAGAAGTCGATTCGGCATGGGCATATTTCGACACTACATATCTGGTGGGCAAGGCGTCCATTGGCTGCCTGCCGCGCTGTGATCTGCGCGTCGCTTTGGCCTGATCCGGCTGATCCTCTCTGTCCTCAGGCGTTTCGTGACGCGGCGGTGAAGCACATCAAAGCGTTCGCCGCCCGCGCTGCGTCTGGCTCGCTCCCCGATGGCGAACGTCCCAAACTTACCGAAGAGCGGGCTCAGCTTGAGCGCGGCCTGTCAGCGGAAAGTCAATCACGCTGGGAAGCGATCGCCAAAGGCACGCTCACGCTCGATTCCAATGAACCCAACGATATGGGTATGTTGCGATTTTGCTTACTTGACTTTATCGCTGACTTTGCTGATTGGGAGAACTGTAAGCTTGATGCGTATCTCGAATGCGCTCAGGGAATTACACACGGCTCTCATATCGGACTTGGGACGCTTCCAAACAACAGACCGCTTGTGGTCGACCCTTTCGCGGGAGGCGCAAGCATACCCGTCGAGTCTCTTCGAGTAGGAGCTCTCGCCTATGCCAGCGACATTAACCCAATACCAGTTTTGTTAAATAAAGTACTTCTCCAATATTCGCCTCAATACGGAGATGAACTTCGCAAAGGTGTGGAGAAATTTGGTAACCAGGTATATCAGGAAGCGAAAAATCTAATAGGTGACTATTACCCTTTGGATGATGATGGAGGGAAGCCCATCGCATATCTGTGGTCACGAGTGATCAAGTGCGAGGGCCCAAGTTGCGGTGTTGAGGTTCCGATGTTGCGATCTTTGTGGCTATCGAAAAACAAGAATCGGCCCGCAGCATTGCAGCTGAGGTTTGACACGACGGAGCGATTAGTCCGTTTCGTGATAATCGTCAAACACAAGGGGCAGTGGGTCGAACTGGATAATAAGAATCGCATTTACAACTCGCCAAACTTCGATGGGACGGTTCGGCGTGGATCCGTAACTTGTCCGGCTTGTGGCTATACAACACCGGTGTCGTCGGTCCGAGAACAGCTTAGAGGCAGGGATGGTGGGGCTGCTGATGCTCGTCTCGCGGCAGTAGTTCGGTCGTTCAAAGGAAAACAAGGTAGGTTCTTTCGAATTGCGACTCAACGCGATGAACAAGACATGAAACGTGTTGCCACCAAGTTAAACAGTCTTGCAAAGATTGGGATTGGTGGTCACTCGCTAATTCCAGATGAGCCTCTCCCACTAATGAGTGGAGTCTTTAACGCACCAATTTATGGTCACAATACGTGGGGATCGCTTTTCGCACCTCGCCAATCGCTGGCAATGGCCAGAGGCGAGCTGCTGAAGCGGTTTCTTGTTGACGACGGCGTCGGAAAAGAAGCTCGCTTCTGGAAACTGGCCGACAATCTCAACAAGCTCTACCCCACCGGCACCGAAGAACGTCGCTGGATCGAAGGCGTATTGTCGCGCAAACGTGGGCTGGGGCTTTGAATGGGCGGATGGATGAACTTCGAGTACTGAGGAGATAATTGGACGATGAAATGGCAAGAACGAATTAGCGTCGATCCGCAAGTTTGTCACGGTAAGGCTTGTATCGCTGGTACTCGGGTGATGGTATCGGTCGTGCTGGACAATCTGGCCAGTGGGCTGTCGCGGGACGAAATCTTGGCTAGTTACCCGGCATTACGTAGTGAAGATATCGATGCATCCATTGCCTATGCAGCGGAACTGACACGAGAGCGGGTGATTCCGCTTTTGCCGGGGGCTGTGTAGATGCGGTTCAAGGTCGATGAGAATTTACCGTGCGAAGTTGCCAGCGTGCTGCGCAGCGCCGGTCACGATGCGATGACCATCGGTGACCAGCGGATGTCGGGCGAACCGGATCCGCGTGTCGCCGCAGTTTGCCGTGATGAAGATCGCGCAGTCTTGACCCTTGATCTGGATTTCTCGGACATCCGTACTTATCCACCGAGCGACTATCCCGGAATCATCGTTCTTCGACCGCCAACACAGTCCAAGGGGGATGTGCTTGCTTTGATTGGCCAACTGCTGCCCCTGTTGGATGTCGAGCGATTGAGCGGGAATCTGTGGATTCTGCAACGGGGCGGATTATCGCCGAACTTGAATCAGGTTCTGGTTACACGTCGAGGCGGTGTAACGCCGCCGGCCAAGGATGAACGCATTCGCGAGCGAACGAAGGAAGTGTTTGGAAAGAACTCGTCTCCCGATACGAAAATGATCGAGCGAGAGTATTTTCCGGATAAGACGGCGGCCGTCCGAGAAGTGCCAAAACTTACATTAGTGGTTCTCGGTATCGACCAGCCCGCGGGCGATCGCAAGACGCTGAAGATGATCGAGAGCATCATACGCGACTGTGGTTCAAAAGGCCGAACAATGAAGTCGGCCCTGATCTTTGCTGCTCCCGATCCGTCGGAAAATCTCAGCGACAAAGCGACCGAAGTGTTGGCATGGGAAGACGTCAACGACGACGAAGAAACCAAGAAGCGGATTGACGAAAGCCAGAAGGAGGTTTTGAAACGCAGCTTAAAGAGTGCACGCGAGCAGTTAGACGAGGCGGTTTTTCGCGCTTACCGACACATTTATTTGTTGGGCAAAGACAACACGTTGATGCACATCGACTTGGGCAATATTACGTCAAGTTCCGCCGGCTGTTTGGTTGAGGCGTACCTGACGCGACTTGGCACTGACGAAGGTAAGGACATCGTGTCGAAGTCCATCGCCGCCCGCAAGTTGCCGACTTATTGGCCATCGTCAAAAGTCGAATGGTCGACGAAAGCGGTTCGCGACGCATTTTACTCGTCACCGTTGTTGCCTCGGTTGATCAGCCCCGACGCGATCAGGCGTGCGATCGCTGATGGTATTGCGGCTGGAATCATTGACTATGCGGTAAAAAACGCGGACGGTAGGCTCGAATTGCGTAAGCCGAACGCAACCCTGCTCGACACCGACATCGAGATATCCGACGACGTCTTCATCCTGAAGGAAGAGGACGCCAAGAAACTGCGTGAGCCTCCGGTCCTGACCGAGCTGCGGATGAATCGCACGTCTGTGAATCTGAAACCGGGTGATCAAGCGACTTTCAAATGCGAAGGATTCGATCAATACGAATCGTCGATCGAAACTGGTGACATCGAATGGTCGGCTCAAGGCGGGACGATTGACTCCGCCGGCCTTTTTACTGCGGGTGAGAACACAGGCGAGTTTGAAGTAACGGCGAAAGCAGGCGATGTAGAAGCGACCGCTGACGTCCACATCAAAAAGGAGGTCGCGGGACCGACTCCACCTCCGCCGCCTCCCGGAAAGAAGACGGTGCGATGGTCAGGAACTGTGCCTCCCCAGAAATGGATGAACTTTTACACAAAAATCCTTAGCAAGATGGCAGCGAACCCGGACTTAGTCTTGAAGGTCACCTTCGAGCTCCCCGCCGAGAAAGAGCAAGCCGACCAAACCGCCGACGACGCCAAAACCGGCTTGATGGAACTCGGGCTCGATGATGACGTCGAGGTGAAATGATTGTGTAGGTCGCGGTGAGATATTTGCCGAACAAAAATCGGTGCCAAACAAACGCTCTTAAAATAACACTCTCGGATCCCGGTGAGTCAATGAATCCAACCAATTCGTTCGCCCAATTGCTAATTCGCGCGAGACAGTACCTTGTCGCAATCGGCTGGGTGATCGCCCTGCTTGAGACAGTTCTCGCTTTGGTTGCTGGCGGATTAATTGGTGCAGCATTGTCGGGTGGGGCTGCCTTGCCAGCTGTTGTCAGCTGTCTTGTGTATTTAGTTTTTTTCTCACTAAAACTGTACGGGCAATCGCTGTTTCCCGCATCGCTTTTTGGTGAGTTGGAGGCGCAACAGAAGCTCGAGCGTACACAATCTGATCTGAATCGTCAGAATCAAATGTTTGGCTACGTAAATCAATCAATAATCTCACTGAATAAGCAAACGTGCAGCGTATCTATCGCCAACGAACCGCGTGTTTGCAACGAGTCTGTCGCCGATGGATTGAAAGATCTTCTCGCCCCAATTATTGAACATCCTCAATATGTCCTAAACTGCCAATCTAACAAGTTCACCGTTGCCGTGCGTGTTGAACACTATGTCGAAGAAGATGGCGACATCGGTTTCTCGAAAAGGATTTATGTTTTTAGAGATGACCTTGGCTTGAAATCGCAGCTGGATGTAGATGCTGACGGCAACGACGCAATTGACGATATTGACGCAACCGGAATTCGGCTGAAGCTACGTAACGCTTTACAAGCATCCTTCAATGACAATGCATTTCATAGCGAAGCGATATTGGCAGAAGAAATGTCTATTTCGCTGGCTGTTAGTCCAATTCCGCTCGTGTGTGCAGTTGAGGATGCTTCTGGCGTGCTGATGGTTGCGACCGATGCAGATCTCAAATGCCCCTGTGACTTGCCAGATGTCTTACGGATATATGGTCGATTGACAGCCAACTGGTTGTCAAAGCACGATGAGTGCCTAGGAAGAAAATTTGGGTACTACGACGTTGAAACGCATGGTGATATTGTCGAGCCTGATTCGTTAGACGATCATGGCCAGGCTCCAGAGTAGCGAAATTCACTCTCACAAGTTTCAGGACGAACCTGTGCCGTTAGGTTTTGGGACGAAGCCTGCAATTAATTATTTAACATCTTTGATCGATGCTGTTCACCGATCTCATCGGTGCTGTAGCGGATGATGACGCAATCGACGCCGAAGTGATGTCCCTCCTGGGACCCCAGCGGCGGGCTCGACCTTTTTAGCCACTCTTCGGGTCGAATCAAAACGGGTTCGATCTTGCTGGGTCTTGGCATTATTTCTACCTCGGTTTGGTGAACAACTCATTGAAAGGTTCGTTTACGAACTTCGAAATTCCGTCTGTTATTTTAGTACTTGAGAATGGCTCAAAGCAGCAATGCAATGCACCGCTGCTTTGACGTATTTTTTCAGCTTCAAGTAAGCGATTAATACAGATGCGACTCTGTTTCGCCGGTTTATTGGCCTGCTTTCTTGCCGAACGCTACTTGGATCGCGGCTACTGCTTGGTCGGTCGTCACGACCGCGTTGGCGATGTAGTGGAAATTCGCCACCGCCACTTTATGGGCATCTCCGGCAGGCGTTTTCGCCCCCGCGGTCGCATCTTCGACCACGGTCACTTCAAACCCCTGCTCGATCAATTCTCGCATGTGCGACTCGGTGCAGAGGTTTGCCGACATGCCTCCAAGGATGATCTTGTCGATACCGTGTTTGCGAAGTTGCAACACGAGATCGTTTGACTCCGGACCGTAGACTTTATGCGGGCTGGTGACGACCACGTTGCCTTTCGAAATGTAGGGCTTGTATTGCTCGAGCCAATCGGCACCGGAACCGCTCAGGCCCGCCGTGTCGAGTGATCCGGGGCGGTCGAACATTTTGATGTCGTGCATCAGGTGTTCGAGCGCGCCTTCAAACTTCCAATCATGGTCATGCGGGAAGTAGTAGTGAGGCGAAATGAAAACGGGCACGTTGTAGTCTGCGGCTACCCGGAACAAGGCTTCCAAGTGTTCAACGGTTCCGTTCTCGGTCACGCTTTCGCCCACCACGCCCCACGCTACCCCTTTGGGACTCAGAAAGTCGTTTTGTGGATCGGTGATCACGATCGCGGTGTTTGTCGGATCGACAACCATGCCCGGCTTTGGTAGCCCAAGGTCCAGGGAGGTCGCCAACTTTGTCACGTCGTCGTTATGTCGGGAGGCCACCTTCGTACGATCTGCGGATGGCTCCTGAGCGGTGATTCCAGCGGTCGAGACATACGAACCAGCGGCGGCAACCGCTACGATGATGCTGGCCACGAGCAACAATTTTTGGTTTATTGTAAACATCGTTTCGCTCTTCTTGTTGGTGGTTGTTGTGTCAATTTGTTGAGTATCTAAGTTTCAAGCGTTCTGTTTCACGAGCGACTGAAGTGCTTCTAAGACATGCGACGGCTCCGCACGCGAGGTGTAGTCCGCGTCCACGAAGGCACTGGCGATCGTTCCATCAGTGTCGACAACGAAGGTTGCTGCCAGCGGCAGGTCGAATTGCCCTTCGCCGTTGTGTTGTTCAACATGGATACCGAGGCCCTGATAGATAGGGCGAAGTGTTTCCGGTAACGTGAAGACGAGTCCGAGTTTGCTTGCGTAGTCCGCGTTGACATCGGTGAGAACGTCAAACTCCAACTCGTTCTTCTCGGAGGTCGACAGAGATGCGTCAGGGAGTTCAG
The DNA here is from genome assembly GCF_052161645.1 of Kothea flammea. GTDB lineage: Bacteria > Planctomycetota > Planctomycetia > Pirellulales > Pirellulaceae > Laterigemmans. Next base: position 2,931,160 of record NZ_CP197414.1, on the reverse strand, counting down.
GCGTGATGGCGACCAAGGTTGCTCCCGCCGCTTTGATCTGGGGAAGAACCGCCTGGTAGGCCCGCAATTCCAGGTTGCAGTACGGACACCATCCACCCCGGTAAAACGTCACGACGACAGGCCCACTTTCTCTTAGGGCAGCGAGGCTTCTCTTTTCGCCGAGATGATTGGGAAGAACGAAATCGGCTAATTCATCGCCGGTCTTAGGGGCAGACTCGACGATCCGGGACTTGCGCAGTTTCTGCGTTTCGTCCCGCATGACGGCAATCGATTCCTTTGGCAACGCAGCGGTGATTTTTGAGTTGAGTTGGGATAGCTCTTCTTGAAGCGACATTGGATTCTCCTTGTAGCGGGTAGGAAATAGTTTTCGTAAAGTTGAAACCGGCAATTCGGCTTTGACTGAGTTCCTCGGATCGGCCAGATCTTCGCCGCTCGTCGATAGCCAAAAGCCGGACATTTCAAACGAGAAGTCAGCCATGCGCGCCATGTGCGAGTTTCCGAGCGAACCACGCGTCGGTGTTATGGATCGATGCACTTGGCGAAATCATCTCATTCTCGAATGCGACGACCTGTTCACCATTGGCAATCCTTCGAGGCCAATCGGGTGTCGCCAGTGCGGCGCGTCCGATCGCAATCAAGTCGGCATGTTCGCCTAGGATCACGTCATCAGCGAGATCCGGATCATGCAGCCCACCGTTGGCGATCACTGGCAGTCCGGTAATCCTGCGAGCTATCGCAGAAAGCGGCTCCCGCTTGTCAGAACTCGACTCGCAGAAACCGCGGCCTTCGCCGGCCACATGGATATAGCTCGCTCCAGCCTCAGCGAGTGCTGCGAAAATCGTCTCGGCTTCGGACTTTCCACCCCAGCGGTAGTTGAAGTCGTTGACTTTAGCCTCCGAAACGCGGACTCCAACCACGAAGTCAGCGGGGGATGCATCGCGTACCGCGGCAACGATCTCTGCCGGATACCGGATTCGCGCCGACACCGACCCGCCGTACTCGTCATCCCGGCGATTCGTGTATTCGGTAATGAACTGATCAAGCAGATAACCGTTGGCAGCGTGGACTTCAACTCCGTGGAATCCGGCGCGTCGCGCGCGTCTTGCCGCCGATACAAAGCCGTTGCGAACTTCAGCCAGGTCGGTTGTCGCCATGGCCGAAGGCAACCGATACGGACCGCTGCCTCCGTAGACGGGCATCATTTCGCCGAGCGGTGGAACGGCAGACGGTGCGATGATGCGGCCTGGTTCCTGCTTTTGCGACAACGCGCCCGCGTGCATCAGTTGCATGATGGCCAAGCTCCCGTGATCGGAGATCGCAGTGGCGATCGGCACCCAGGAGTTGGCTTCGCGCCGATCCGTGATCCCAGGCTGGCGGTCGTAGCCTTGGCTGGCATCCTTGTCCGTGTAGGTCCCCTCCGTGATGACGATCGCAAAGCCACCGCGAGCAAAATCACGGTAGTAATCCTTCATGCGATCGGTTGCGAGCCCATCGCCGTGGGCACTCACGCGGGTCATCGGAGCGACCGCCAGCCGGTTGCATAACCAGCGCCCGAACATCTCGACAGGGGAAAGAATTGGCCTCGATAGACTCGACATTTTGAACTCCAATTAATTTTGAACCTTAATCAACAAAGTGCGTCAGCTAGCTCGTCGTGCCTACTTGACGTATTCTTCCAAGCCAGGGGTGCCTGCGGGGCGAGGTCCCAGCGGCCAATAGAACTTGCGTTCGGAATCTTCGATCGCATTGTCGTTAATGCTGGCCTCACGGCGTCGCATCAGTCCGTCGTCATCGAACTCCCAGTTCTCGTTTCCATAGGCACGAAACCAGCTGCCGTCGGCATCGCGGTACTCATACTGGAAACGAACGGCAATGCGATTCTCGGTGAAAGCCCACAGCGATTTGGCTAGCCGATAGTCGAGTTCACGTTGCCACTTCCGCGTAAGGAACTGCACGATCTGATCGCGTCCGCGAACGAACTGGTCACGATTGCGCCATTCGGAGTCGATCGAATAGGCTTGCGCAACACGGCTCGGATCTCGCGAATTCCAAGCGTCCTCGGCCGCGCGAACTTTGGCCATTGCCGACTCATGATTGAAAGGTGGTGCGAGTGATAATGTGGTAGTCATCATTGATCTTAGGGTTCATGGTTTCTTGAATGATTGGATGAAGGTCGCTAAGCATCGCGTGATCAATTAGTGCTAGTTTTTGGTAGTGGACGAGGTAACGAGTCCTGCGGTTCTGGACTCGTCACCTCGTCCACTACGTCAGTAATTGTTCACGCGATGCTGACGTCGGATGGGCCACCGCCGGGAATAACTCCGCGACGGTGGCATCCGCCCATGACGATCAAGCGACTTTGCAGGCCAAGCATTCCGCTTGAGGAAAGTCGATCTCGGGATCGGCGACGTGATTGAAGTAGTTGGTGAAAATGTTCAAGGCGACATTCGCCACCACTTCAGTAATGTCACCATCGCTGAAGCCTTGGTCACGCAACGCTTGCAAGTCTTCGCCGCTGACGTGGCCACGCTCGCCCACCAACTTGTGTGTGAAGCGAATCAGCGAATCGCTCTTGGCGTCGACTGTCGAACCTTGTCGTGCATCGCGGATCTGGTCGGGGCTGAGGCCCGCCATCTTTCCGAGTGCCGAATGGGCTGCCAAGCAATAGTCGCACTGGTTCGCTTCACCGACCGCCAAGGCAATTAGCTCGCGCTGTTGGTTCGAAAGTGAGCCGCTGGCGAGGCCGCCACTGAACTGCAGGTAAGCACCCAACGCGGCGGGCGAATTGCCGATTGCCCGCATCATGTTGGGGACCATGCCGAGCTTGCCTTGAATGGCAGTGAACAGTTCAGCGGATTTGCCCGTGGCACTTTCGGGCGAGACTTGATGAATTCGAGACATGACTTGGTTCTCCAGTCACAGGGTTTAAGAAACAGAAAATAGGAACGCTCCAACTGCGTTTGAGTTGGAACGAGCGAACCACATTTTCATTTTCTGTGCCAAACCGATACAGATAGTCGCAAGTGCTTGCTATTGAACGACTTGCGGTCTTTATTTCGATCGATTGCGTCGCAACGACTTTTCGTTGATAATCAATATTTCGTGCTCGTTCCACGAAATGTCGTTGCACAAGAGATCGCTTAATGAGCCTGCAGAAACACGCAATCTTCGGTGACCCGACCGAGATTTTGCTGGCGATTTCCGGCAAGCATCACTTGCCCGAACTGCTGCCCTTGGCGGTTCGATTGTTGGCTCCCGACGAGCAGGTTGCGTTGGTCAGGATTTGGCTCGTGCGACCGCCGGAGGAAGGCGATTGCTTGAGCTGCCCGATGGCCGGTGAATGCCATCATCGGGAGCGGTGTTTGCATCTTGTCGCCAGTTACGGCCATGCGCGCCATGGAGAAGATCGACATTGGGAACGAACGGCCGGTGACTTCCGTCGCATGCCGATGGCGGTTCGCAAGATTGGTCACATCGCGGCAGCGGGCGAGACGGTCCAGATCGATGACGTCACGGCCAACTCGCCTTGGATCGCCCGGCCTGATTGGGTGCGAGACGAAGCGATCCGATCGTTCTTTGGATTACCGCTGCGGTATCGCGATGAAACGCTTGGAGTCTTGGCGTTGTTTTCCCGTGAGCCGATGGATGCGTCCTGCCGCGAATGGTTGCGCATGATCACCGATCATTTGGCCGCCGCGATCGCAAATGCACGAGCGGTCGATGAGATCGAGTTGCTCAAAGCGAGGCTGGAACAAGAGAACGAGTACCTGCGTGAAGAGCTCGAGGTCGCATCGTTTGGTGAACTCGTTGGCAACAGTCCGGCACTGCAGATGATCAGTCAGCAGATCGACTTGGTGGCTCCGACGAATTCCTCGGTTTTGATTCTTGGCGAAAGTGGAACGGGCAAAGAGCTGATCGCTCGAGAGCTTCATCGCCGCAGCAACCGATCCGATCGTCCGCTGATCAAGGTGAACTGTGCGGCGGTGCCTCGCGAGTTGTACGAGAGCGAATTCTTCGGCCACTCCAAAGGATCGTTCACTGGAGCGTTGCGGGATCGAGCCGGTCGTTTCGAGCTGGCCGATGGCGGCACGTTGTTTCTCGACGAGATTGGAGAGATTCCGCTCGATCTGCAGGCAAAGCTGTTGCGAGTCTTGCAGGAAGGTGAACTGGAGCGGATCGGCGAAGAGCAAACGCGTCGGTTGGATGTGCGAATCATCGCCGCGACGAATCGCAATCTTCGCCAAGAGTCCGCCGAGGGACGGTTCCGACAGGATTTGTATTATCGACTCAGTGTGTTTCCGATCGAGCTCGCACCACTGCGCGAGCGGCTCCAAGATATTCCGCTTTTGGCAGAGCACTTCTTGAAGCGATTCGCTCGCCAATTGGGCCGCAAAACGTTGAAACTCACTTTAGCGAACGTCCAACAATTGCAGCGATACCATTGGCCAGGCAACGTCCGCGAGTTGCAGCATGTGTTGGAGCGGGCGGTCATCATTTCCACAGACGGCAAGTTGCGGTTCGATTTACCCGAGGACACGCGACCGCAAAACAGGAACAAATCTCAACACCCAAGTCTTCCCCCGTCCGCTCAGTCTAAACCCGATCAGGCTTTGCCCGATCAAGTCATGACAGATCAAGAAGTGCGAAGCTTGGAAGCCGATAACATTCGTCGCGCGTTGGCGGTATCGGGCGGCAAGGTTTACGGTCGCGGGGGAGCGGCGGAGTTGTTGGGCCTGAAGCCGACAACGCTACTATCAAGGATTCGAGCGTTCGGAATACGAAACTGAAAATCCGTGACGACCGAAAAGCCTCTACTTCATAACCCGAACACCGCTCGCATTCCCAGGTCCGAAGCCCCGACGAAGGCTGGCTTATTTGATTCCAGAGTACCCTCTCGAAACGGGCCTTGCCGCAACATGTTTCCTGGCAATCACTTACAGCGAAGCCGCGAAAATCGTCCGGATCTCCAGAGCGGTTGGATTACAGTCCGGGTTGCTCAACTTTCCGGACTTGGTTCAAACTTTTTCGACCGTCGGGTAAATCAGAAGGCAAGCGATGGTGCTTTGCACTGTCGCCAGCCTTTTTTCGTATATTACGCCCTATTTTGCAGGGTGAAACCCATTGCGGCCGACTCACTGCTGGCGGCCAATCAAAGACACTCTGTTTTCACGTTCCGCCCCCGCCTCTGCGCTGTCTCGGCCCGAACTCTCGCCACTCTCTGTCTCTGTGACCATCGGCTAATGTGATTTTCCCAGAAACAGAGACTCTCTGTTTTGGCCGATTGTCGAATTTGGGAGACTGCGATCATGCAACAAAAATCTAATCTTTGGATTCGCTTCGTTTCGGAAACAAATTGAACGCCGTTGCCGCTGCACAAGTGATTGCCACCCCGCCATACCACGCCCCCACCAGGGGGATGGTGTGATTGAGATTCCGCGATCGCATAATACGCCAGTCCGCCACTGAGAACGGTCAAGCCAAAGCCCAAAAATAGGACGCCGAGGGAGCGACTTGTCGAAACGCATGCAGCGAAAAACGCGAGCATCACTGCACAAGCACTGCCGAGCAGAAGAACCGTCGCAATATTCATCTAATTGTGGCCTCGGAAATTGGAACATCGACAGCTTCTCGGTTGTTTAGCCTCGTGATATTTCGCGTCATGAGAAAGTCGGCCCCCAGTGGGGGTGGCGATGCTTCCGCTGCTTGCCGCTCTAACTTATCCATCTCAAAAGCGAAATCGACTGCGATCTGTGGTCGTAGTCTCTATAGCTCGAGCATAACTTGATCGATCTGCCGCCGCACCGCCCAAGCTCGATTGGTCAAGCTCGACATCTGCGGACAAACGCTCAGAGTGTGATTGACCTGTTTTCGAAGGCTGGCGGACATCGCAACCCCTGGCATCGCGGACACGGTTCGCAAAGCTTGCATGTAGATGTCTGCGCACTGCCCATGATGACCTGAGTTGAAAATTGGCACTCCGCGATTAATCGCATCGGTTAGCACCCTCATTGCCACGCGTCGCTGATCGGTAGCAGGCTTCGACGATGCGGCGCCCGCAGCAGATGCATCCGCTGGTAACAGCACGCGATCAATTACGTGGATTACGCCATTGGACGCGTCGATGTCCGTTTGCAGTAACCGCGCATTGTTGATGTTTGCTCCACCCTCTGTGGCAGTGATTGCAATAGATGGACCGGCGACAGTGGGAGCGGAAGACAGCGCGACCGCGTCTTCGCTGTAAACCCGTCCTGATACAACGTGGTACTTGAGAATTTCTGCTAGCTTGCTCTTATTACCCGGCTGTAAAAGGCTCGCGACCGTTCCTTTCGGTAATGCTAAAAAAGCTTCTTCCGTTGGTGCGAAAACCGTCAGCGGTCCATCACCATTGAGCGTTGAGACGAGGCCCGCTGCGTTAGCCGCAGCCAAAAGAGTGCCAAATGACCCTGTATTGCTCGCGACCTCAACGATTGTACCCGATTCGGGCAACAGGACCGAATCGATCACGTGAATAATACCGTTGCTACACAGAATATCTGTTTGTACGACCTTCGAGGAATCCACAGTCACACCAGCGTCGCTTGACGAAACGTCCAATCGCTGTCCGTTAACAGTCTTTGCACCTTTCAATCCAACGACGGTCGATGCTGGCACGCGGCCGGGAACGACATGGTACGTCAAGATGCCAATCAACTGGTCCTTGTTTTCAGGTTTGAGCAGTGTTTCCACGGTGCCTTCCGGTAGCCGCGAAAAAGCCTCATCAGTTGGAGCGAAAACAGTGAAAGGACCCGTTCCGCTCAGCGTATCCACCAATCCGGCTGCCTTCACTGCCGCGACCAACGAATTAAACGAGCCCGACGCGGCGACCGTCTGGACGATGTTCTTTGATTTCGACGAAATGGGCTCTGTAGACGAGGGCTGTTGAGCCCACGTGGGGCTCGCTATCGTCATCATTGCGGCAAAAAGTAAAGAGGGAATCAGTCGCAATGACATTTCGCGTACTCCGGTAGCTGAGTTAAATTGGTTTAAATTTGATCCACAACGGAATCACGTTAGTGTCCGGACAAGTCAAGTGGCCTCCCAGCAAGGTTGCGGCTTGTGCATTATCGTTGCAGCGGTTAGTCCAATCGATTGGCAGTTCAAGCCATAGGCACTCGCAGCGGCATGATCTGTTCAAGTCACCAGCTCCACCGTGGGCCAAACCGGCTACGGGATCATCAGCTTCACTTATGATCCGGCCGGGCGCGTCGACGTCCGCACTGACCAGCAGGGTGACACCTGCACATACAACTATGATCTCGCCGGAAGACTAACCAGCCGGGCCTATCTGGGCCTTACAGGCGGGCCCCTTTCTGGCCAAAGTTACAGCGATACGTTCACCTACGATTCGGCCTCCCGCATGCTGACGGCCGTAAGTGGTGGGTATGCGAACACCGTCACCTACACTTACGATTCCGCTGGGAGAAAAGCGACCGAGGCGCTGACAATTTCGGGCCAAACCTACACGACGACGATTTCTTACAATGCCGCGGGGCAGTTGACCGGGTATACTTATCCTGATGGCACGGCGGTGGGCCGCAGCTATACCGACCGGGGCCAACTGTACGAGCTGACTCACGCGAGCAGCACGATCGACACGCGTACTTATGATGACGGGGGGAGGATGACGGGCAGCAGTTACGGTAACGGTGTGAGCGAATCCCGCTCGTACAACACCGACAACACGCTCGCCTCGATCTCCTTCTCAGGAGCCGCCATCGGTACGTACAGCTACGGCTGGGACGACAACAAAAACAAGACTAGCGAGTCGATCACGGGCACCATGTCTGGCTTCGGGTTCACCGTGGGCAGCAGTGGATACGACACTGAGGATCGATTGGTCAACTGGGAGCGCAGTGACACCAATCTCGATCAATCCTGGAACCTGTCGCTCGTGGGCGATTGGGACTCGATTACCGAGAACAGCAGCACGCAGAATCGCACGCATGGTCCGACGCACGAGCTGCTTTCTGCTGGCGGCCAGAGTCTATCGCACGACACCAAAGGGAACATGACGCTGATTCCTGCGGTACTGCGTGACGGCACCAACAGTTTGACGCTCAACTGGGACTTCGAAAATAAACTGACGACGGCCGATGTCGGTAGCGACAGCACGATCGATGCGACCTACAAGTGGGACGCTCTGGGGCGTAGAGTTTACAGCGACGATGGCACCTCGGCTTACGTATATGTCCAAGTGGGGCAGCAAACGATCGCCGACTACGGAGCCGGCATAGCTGCCAGCACACCTCGATATCGTTATGTTTACGCCAGTTACCCAAACGCAAAAGCCCATTTTCCGATGCTTTCTTTATAGGGAAAGTGGACGATTCCTTGGTTAGGGCGATTGCCATAATAACCCTTGAAAACACCCGTAAAAACAGTAAAAAATAAACTTGTCGGTTGTCGCGACAACCGCAGTTGATTAGCTCACCCTGGGGCACCTAGAAGGCTCTCTAACGCACTTTGGCGGTTAACCGACTCAGTTGTCGCATCGGTGGGCGGACGTGCGACAGCGGGCGCCTGGCAAGCCCGTTTTTGGGTGGGGAGCAACTTGAAAAGCTCAACCCACTATTTCGCTCACTTTGATGACTGGAACCCGCATCGGAGCATCGGGTTGGTACACATCGCGACGGAGTGTAGCCGCGTCGCTCTCGCTAGCACGAAGCCTGCGACAAGCCTCGACAATTTCGCTGGGCGTCGGTGGCGGCTCATAAGAACGTCTTGCCTTTTGACCGACAAGCTTTCGCACCTCACTGACTGGACAGCCCAGCCAATCGGCAACTTGTCGCGGACTGTGGCCGGCACACAACCATGCTCTTGCCGTCAACACATCATCGAAACATAAAGCCATCAGGCGGACCGCTCCGCTTTACGTCGCATCAACTCGGTCAAAGGGTCGTCCGCTTCTTCTCGCTGTGGAACTCGCAAGCTAGCTCGACTAAGCGGCGACCATCCGAATTGTCGGCCAAGCTTGTCAACCTCGGTGCAAAGTGCCATCGCCGTTATGCGAGCGTCTTTGTCGAGCGGATTATCTTCAAACATCGGCCAAACTTTGAGCAATTGCGCCCAACTTTGGCAATAGAGCCACAATGCGTCAACATCTAGGCGACTTAACATGTCATCAGGCAATGCTAGCGTGATTCGCTCCCAAGCCTCTCTAGCGGCTCCTGTGAGACTTTCGGGACATTGCAATTGCTCAGCCATCACAAGCACATCGGCTCGCCTAGCGTGGCGGTCAGAGCGGTAGGTGCCATCTAGCACATGCTGCTCGGTAGGTTTCGGCAATCGTCCCGAACGTCCCTTCTGTCCTGCCATCCTGAAACACCTGATTTTTTGCCGAACGGAACGTCGAGGGCACGTGTATATCGTTGAAATCGCCACGCCTGAATTATAGGTGCCCCCAGTAGGGGGTTCCCTCTCAAACCTTGCAACCATCGGTGCCATGAGTTATCAGGCCCAGCCATAGGAAGATATTGAACCCATGGCACCGATAGTGCAAAGTCCACACGACAGACCCTTCACATATTCCACACCATTTCACTAACGAGTGCAAACAGTGTGGGTTAAACGCAAACCTCACAACCGACCTTTAAGGCGTCATCGGCTGCTTGGATTTGCGATCAATTTCAAACCAGCGGTTGAAGCACCAAAGCTTGAAACATTCAATCGAAGCCGAACACCGCCAGCAAAGTGGACAACCTTGTCATTTGCTGTTCGTGTTAGTGCGTTGCCAGTGTTGTACGGATCGTCAGAGTTAACGAAGGCATCACCACTCACTGACTCTTGAACCGTTACGCTGCAACCGTCCCAAGTGGTAGCCGATACTTCAACCACCCACTCGCCAATCGGTAGGGTGATTGAATCGGTGGCACCGTTGCCCGTAACTGAGATTTCTGCACGGCTCATAATCAAGAGATCCCAGTGATAACGTGGAAAGCAGTCTTGTCACTCAGCACCCAGTCTGCCCGCATCGTCAACTTGACTTTGATTTGGTGACGATCAAAAGCCTCACCAGCGACGTTGCTGGACTCCAGCAAAGCACCTTGACGCAAGCAGAAGAACAGCTTGGTAAAATCACCAATGACAATTTTGTCATCAGGGCAGTTGCTGGTTGGGAACAGGCTTTTGCCTTCCAGGTTGGGCGGGCTCATCAACCAGTTTTGGGCAGAATTCACAGCGTCGCCCGTGGTGGACTTCATCAGCAAGCCGTGATTCTTCGGACTCAGAATCACACCAGTAGGCTCATGATTAGCCTCTCGGATTGTGGTTGCACTATCGGCCAAGTCAAACCAATCCAACGATCCGCTAACAGCATCGGAAGGAATACCAGGCTTATTCAACAAGCCCAGCGGTTGTGCCGAACCCGTACCTTGCAACCCGAAGTAATCAACCTTGGTTGCACTGGCTCGGACCAATACGCTTTCAATCATTGCGGCTGCGTTGATCGCATCTTCAAACCATTCACGGCTGCCCGTTACTTCGGACATATGAAGGTATGGCTGTGCAAGCAGGCTACCGAAGGTAGGCTCACCAGAGACGAACAAGGCGTTCTCAGCCTTAACGGCAACGCTTGGATCGCTGACAACGGTTGGAATCTGCAAGCTCGACGAATCGGTAATAACCGTGGTTGAACCTGCCCCGATCAGTGCGGTTGCGGCCCGCTGCAAGTCAACGTAATAATCGGAAAGCGGGTCAGGAACTGATGACCCGCCCTTGCTGTTGTCGTTAGTTGTCAAAGCAGCACGGATGGGATCAGCGGTATGGCTATTGATGCCCAGCACAGAGGCGATGACATACTGCCCAAACGCATTGGGAACGTCTGCAAGTTCCTTCTGTAACCCGCGATCAACCTTATCACTGCGGGAGAAAATCCTAGCGGAACTCGAACCACTGTAAGCACTGACGCCTCGGGTTGCACTGCCGTTCTTCATGCCGTTTCCGTTGCTTCCGTCCATGATGTCGTATCCTAATCCTGTGCGACCGCTGCTAGCGGCTCGGGTTAAACTGATTCGCTTGCGAGTCTCTGCCTGTTCCTTTGCCTTGTCGAGTGCTGCGGAGACTTCACCGATAACGCCTTCGGAGTCTCCTTTGCCTAGCAAGGCATCAACTTCCTTCAATTCCTTGGCGGTAAGCTCTCGGTTCTCACCCTCGGCAACCATGACCGCCGCCTCGGCAAATGCCACAATCTGCTTGTGAACTTCTTGCAATTGGCGAACGTCACCAGAACGGATTGCGTCTTGTGCGTCTTGCTGAATTTGCAAACTCATGACTCTTATTCCTTCTCGCCTGTGCGGCGCTCGTTTATGAAACTCTTAACCTGATGCGGAAACCAACGATACTTTCGTTGGCTTAACCGTATAGGCTTGGGAAACTCGTTCTTCTCGACCCACTGCCAAACAGTGCGATCAGAGACTTGTAGCAACTTGGCAATCTCCTGTGCCGTCAGAAGTGGAACTTCAATAGCCGCAATGGCGGCTCGCTGCTTGTCGTCAATCGTTTCCCCGCTCATAGCGTCTCACTCCCTTGCGTCTCAACAACGTCGTTAAACATATGCTCCAAGGTGTCGAGCAAGCTAACCGCATCGACCAGCACATAGCGAAACACGGTGTCCACAAACTTGGCTTGATTCTCGGTAAGTCCGATATTGGCGAACACATACGCTGCCATCAAAGCCTGTGAAGCTTCCGCTGGACTCCAAGTCGGAACATCCCACATAGCAGGCTCGATAGCGTGTCCGTCTCGCCTCGCACACTCGCCTTGCAACATCAGGCCAATCCAATCAACGAAAGGCTTGTAGCGTCCCTGTGTGTGTTTGCGGACAACCCAAGCAATCAAACCTTTAAGCTCATCATCCGACAAAGTCGGTAGAAGAATCGGCAAGGCGAACTTTGGCTCTGATTCGTTTTCCATCACTTAGATTCCTGTTAGCGAGTTATGCGAAATTAGAAGCTATTTCAGAATTATGTCAAACAACACAGGGAACAGTCGTTGGCGAGTTACTGTGTCGCGAGAATTGTCACAACTGGACTCCGGCCCCGTCCAAATTCCACCGACACCAACCCAACGTCGGCAAAAGATTCCAATGCTCGCTTCGCCGTCCTTGGATGAATTTGGAATTCAGCCAGCGTCTCGGGTGTCAATTTCACAGGGTTGGACCGCTGCCAACCAGCTTGATACCAAAGCAGTATCGCGACAGCTTCCGACCGGTGGCCGCACTTGGAAGCCAACTTGAGCCAGTGAAGTGGAATTGGCCCTTTGATAAACCGCTCGCCTGGTTGCGGTTTCGGCAAGTCCAGCTTTGGACGTTTTGAGGATTTCGACTTCGTTTTGGGAGTGGCCTGGTAGAAGCCGACCAAGTCGTCGCTGGTGGCCGCGAATGCATCCAAATCCATTGGGGTATACCTTTATAAAGAGAATCTATTAAAGAGAACCTATTAATAAGAATCTATTAATAAGAGGGTACGGGTCGCACTTTCCGTACACTTTCGGGGACATTCCGTACAGAATTTTGGACAAGTCGTACACTTTACTGGACAGCTCGTACAGTTTCGGATTCCAGGCCAGACGCCAATTCCATCACCCTGTCCCACATCAACTTGCCCCTATCTTCGTCGAAGTAGCGGTCGGGGTAGGCCACCACCTTGGCGTCCGATTCGATCAGAAAACCGTCCAGAACGATTTCGCCAGCTTGACGCATGATCGACTTGGTTTTCTCAACCGTGGCCGCAATGTCATCGGCGCTCGCTTCTACCAGCAGCGCATCGTGAACTGGACAGCAGACGTTGATACCCTGCTCGGTTGCCATTGAACACGCCAACCGCATCATTTCGGCGCCGTTGGCCTGGCAAGGAAAGTTTGCCAACGAACGCGGGTTGTCTCCGCCGAAAGTGTGAATCGGCCACCCGAACACCGTCTCGATTTTCCCGGTCAACATCGCAACATCGACTTGCTGCTGTGACCACTTCCAAAATATGGGGAACGTCTCTTTGTGCTGAAGTAGCAGGTTTCGGGCGAACGCAGTCGGCTTGTCAAGTTTGGCCGCCAGTCCTACTTCGCTCATGCCGTACTGGACAGCCAACATGCAAACCTTAAAAGCCGCTCGTTCACTTGGGTGGCTTTTCTTAGTCGCGTTGTCCGGCACCGCACCCGCCATGCGAGCGAATTCCAAATAAGGGTCGCCGCTTTTGTACGCTTGACACAGTGCCGGGTCGCCCGATAGTGCTGCTGCAACTCCTAATTCCTGCTGCGACCAGTCGACATAGGCAATAGCCCGCCCTGGTTCTGGTTTTATAAGTCCCCGCAGCCAAACCGATGGACCGAATACAAATTGATTGTTGCTCGGTTGATTCCTACCAGAGCGACTGGCGAATGGACGTAGCATCGTACGGTTGCGACCGTCGGCGCCGACCGACAGTTTTTCTAACTTCATTTCAGATAAGGAATGACGCAACTCCCGCAGCGGTGCTATCTGCGGATAGGATCTGGCCTGCTGGCGGAAAGTGTCGTCGTCCAAAGCTAACCGGCCCGACTCGGTTGTCGGCCACGGTATGCGATGTTTGATCAAATACCGCTCAAACCTGTCTAGCTTAAACGTCCCACCATCGAACACACCAAAGTCAGCGTCGATAGCTGTGATCAGTTTCGCTTTTATCGGCGCCCACGATCTTCTAAACAAGTCGAGAGTGTCAACGTCCAGCGGTATGCCTTGGCTTTCCATGCGAGCTACCGCGCACATATAGCGGTCGCGTAGAAGTGCCCTTGGTATGTCAATTTTCGGTGCCATCAACGGCAACAGTCGATCCAATGCATCAACGTCGGTCTGGCAATAATCCAACAGAGCGACCATTTCGTCGTCTGTGTACGGTCCACCTCTGATCGCCAGCTCTCGCATCTCGGTCTTTTCCGTGGCCGCGATGCTGTCGAGTCCGTGGTAAGACAAGCAACCCAACAGGCCAAAGCCCGCTGGCGGTCGGGTTCCATTTAACATCACTCGAAACTCGGCCCACAGGTCAAGAACCCTGGACGGCAACTTCCAGCCAAGTGCAAGAAAACAATTCCACTCAGCAGAAGAAAAATAGGCCACCACCAAGCTATCGTCGCCCACATCAAACGGCGCGCGACCCATTGCCGATAGTTGCTCCATGCTAGCCCGAACAATCTTTTTTGAGTGAAACTCCCTCGCCACCAGGCAAGCGACGCTGGGTCGCTCGCCTGGCGGTTGGGAAAACTCAAAGTCGACTGACCAGACCGCAGAATAACGGTCCAGCCAATTCATCAAACTTCACCGAACAATTGCAGAAGGAACGGGTGGGTTTTGCTGTCGATGAATCGCTGTTTGAACGCCAATTGTAGGCATTCCCTGAATGTCAGCTCGGGGAACTCGGGTTGCGGAAGGTTGCCAGTCGCCTCGAACACCGCATAAGACCCGGCGCCCATGTCGGCTTGCACCCTCACCCATGCGTTGACGGCAAGTGCTTGTGCTTCCAGCATCGACGTGTGCCAGTCCATCGGGCGACCGTTGGGGTCGGGCAACTTCGCAGGCCACAGGAACGGGTTGCCGTGGCGATTGACGGCCAAGCAAATCTTGACCGGCTGGATAAAGTCCGGCAGCTCGGCCCACAGCGATGGCGACACCAAGTAGCTTTCGCGGTTTACCTTATCCTCGACGACAGCAGTGTCGAGCCGATACGACTCATCGGGGTGGACTCGGACGAATTCCATTTTGTCCGGCTTCCCGACTTTCATCGTGACGACTTTCCGTTTCACCCCGATGGCACCCGCTGCGGTGTTCGGGTCGAGCCGCAGCGACGCTGGGTCGAAAGGATCAGCCAAAGTTTCGGTAGCATTGGCTGGCTGTTCTGGTTTAGACTTAGACATAGTTCGTTCTCGCTCTTCGTAGGGAACTGGACTAGATTCCTGCGGTGTTAGCAGCACCGCAGGAATCATTTAAAAACGGAAACACTAATTGGGTCTGACTCGCCATACTGCTTTTGCGGGTCGACGGTGGGTTGGATCGCTGCCAGCAGGTTTTGCACACCTGCGCGTAGCCCGAGATAACGCGGACCGACAGCAACTTCGTTTTGCGGGGTGGCCGCTGTTGGCACCAGTCGCAAAAGCTTTTCCCTCTGCTCATAAACTCGAACCTTTAACGTGGCCTAATAGGAAACACCGTCGCGGCGGCCACAGTGCCGAGCCGGTGGTTTTGGTTGCGTTCGGCTCAACCGAACACTTTCGGTACACCGTTGTCGATGCGTTGACGGCGCGTCGACTTTTTGGCTTTTGGTTCGAGTGGCGACTGTTCGCCACTTAAAAGCTCATAGACTGCATCAGCGGGGATTCCCCACCGTGGCCGCTTGCCGTCGCCGCACGAAATATCGACGGCTCGTAGTTTGCGAGATTCGATCAAAGCGAGAATCTTACTGTTTGCGAGTCCCAACATTTCGCCAGCTTCTCGGGTCGTCAGCATCAACTTGTTATTCCGAATCATAAATTCCTGCCTTTGCTTAGAGTGTTAGAAATCACTTGCGGGGGATTGTTACTTGTAAACTTCGTTTGTCAAAGAACATTAACAAACGACTTCCTTACAATCACATAACCCACGATTACCACCGAACACCTATAACCTGTTCCGCCGTGGTCAGTCTTTGCAATACCAGAGGAAAGAAAGTCCCAAGTCCCATGGTTTCAACGAGTTAGGAAAAGACCGCCGCTAGGGGGTTGGACTTGTTTTGCTGGGGGTTGACAAGGTTTTAACGCTAAGTCGTCGTTTTCATCGACCATTTAACCCTCTGATTTCTTAATAATTGGTCGCTGTCGATAACTGCCTGTTTTGAACAATTGGCATCACCTCTCCCTACGAAAAAACCGCCAGCGGGTTGGCTGGCGGTTGTCGGTGAATCGGTTGGGTCGGTCGGTGGCTCGCTATTCCTTGAACAGCCACTCCCGCACATGCGAGCAAACCTTTTTGATTCGCTCGTCGCTGATTTCTTGCACATAGGTGGCCCCCTCGCCGCGTTCCTTATGGCCCATGCATAAGTTGATGGCTTCCAAGTCGCAAACCTCGCTTGCTTTCGTGCGGAACGTCCGACGGCAATCGTACAATTTGCGGTCAATGCCCAGCTTGTCGGCCAGTCGTTTCATTGCCTGCTGTGCAGGGTCGCTGGCGGTGTCGTCAATAATTTGCTGCCACGGTCGGCCCGTCTTGGTCAACAGCAGTCGATTCTTAAACGCCTGGCGGAACGGCTCGGGCCTGTGGTTTTTTGCATCCTCAATGGCCTGGCGAGTCTCAGGCCACAACCAGATACGGCGGTCAACGCCCGTCTTATTTCGCACTGAATCCATGAACTCTTGCCCCCGCTTCCATTGGCTCCGCGTCAATAGTGATATGTCCCTCGCCCCCATCGCTCCGTTGATTGCCAACAGCAGCACCGGCTTAAACGTGCGGTCGGCTGCCTCAATGGCTCTCAGCAGGTCGCCACGGTCCCACAACTGCTTGCCCTTGGCCTTTTTGGCGAGCAGTGCGACGCGAGCCGCTGGCGGCTTCAACTGTTGGCCCGTGTTGATTTCGCTAATATGTTTTTCCTCCTTCGCCCAGTTCAAAAACGATTTGATCAGCGCAATGTCAGTCGTCATCGTGGTCGCCGCCCGCTGCTTCCGTTTTCCGACCTTTGCCGATGGCGAGAACAGCAACAAGTCGGCCCGCACTTTGGCCCAGCTCGCAGGCGTCAACTTGTCGATGCGAGCGTTTGCCCCGAGCGATTCGATCAGGCGGCCCAGCACCCGCTTGTACTGCCTCGGATGGTCGCTGCGGAGATTCCCTTCGTTGGCCTGTTGCTTGACGTATGCATGATGCAAGTTGGCGAGTTCCGCCAGCGTCGCACTTTTGTCGGTCCTCGGTGGTTCCAGCCCAGCAAGCAGGTGGTCTTTTTCTTCGGCCCACCGTTTCAACGCAGCATCTAGGTCGGTGCCAAAGTATCGCAACTTGCCCTTCACCTTTTTGCACCATTGACCGTTGCGGTGGTGGCTTAGTGGGCAATCTTTTGGGCGTTTGGAATTCATCTTGCGTCGGTCCTGTGGAATCGAGTAATTAGCGAAACGGACCGCAGTTTACCGAATCGGTTGTCGTTGTGGTTGTCGTGCCCCAAAAACGTGCTGTTTTTCCCGTGTTCCAGGCAGTTTGCATCTACGCCAGTTACATTGACGAACCGGTGCTGCGCTACGAACCTTCAGCCACCGAAACGCTTTATTACCATCGCAACCAACAATACAGCATCATAGCGCTGACCGATAATACCGGGGCAATTACCGAAAGATATGCTTATAGCGCCTACGGAGAACCAGTATTCGTAAGTGCTACAGGTACGGTGCTGGCGGACTCGGCGGATGATAATCGTTATACGTATACCGGGCGGGAATGGGATGGAGGCTTAGGGCTCTATCACTTTCGGGCACGGATGTATGACGCGGGGAGTGGGCGGTTTGCCACAAGAGACCCTATTAAATACCTGGACGGCGAGTCGCTTTACCGATGTCGCATTTTCCTCGCGAACGTTGATCCTCAAGGAACAATTGCCAATCCAGTTTCGGATTCTGATCCCGTTGGGATTCTTGGATGCGGCTCCTGGCAGCTTACTAGAAACCCCACGGCGGATAGAAATGCAGGTGAAACGATCCTTGTGCAGAAAATCTGTTTTGAAGCACAAAACACCAAGTGCTACGAGTTCTTTGGGTGCTGCCGAGAAGAGGGCAGCACCGCGCGTTGCCCTGAGACCTGCGTTTATGAGCTTTTGGTTCCAAATGTACTTCGAGATGGCGATTTAGAACCGGTAAATTACAGTATTGATGACTGGGGCTTTCAGTTTCCCTTCGCACCAGGCGCCTCTGGACGAATGTGCGGGCAAAAAGGCTTCAGCAGAATTACGGCTGAAGTCCGTGCGTTCAACTTGGGACATAGAACAGCCTACGATAGTGACCAGTGGAGTTCGAGTGATAACGAATTTCGATGCGGAGACATAACTATCGAAACCGGTGAAAGTCGCTCATCTCCCCCTTCGTTTTGGAATAATCCAGTTGACATGAAAAGATATGATGCGGAGCTTACATACGATTGCTGCAAGCCGAAGGGCCAACGAGAAGTGAATTTGTCGATTGATGGCCAACCTCATATGTTTATTTCACCGCTGTACTGAAAATCTATTCATGAAAACATTCCTTTTAATGTTTATGATTTGGTTATTAGAGTGTAACATCGCACTCGCGTCGCCTCCATGGTCGTTTGGTAGGCTTGCCAGTGAATCCGACGTTATAGCAATAGTTCAATACAAAAGTTCTTCCGACGTTGAACCAACTAGTGATTACTCTGATGGAGTGTTTCAGCAGAAGTTAACAATTTTTAAAGTCTTATCCGTACTTAAAAAGAAACAAGGCCTTGAGTTTGACGAACGGACAATTGCCGTTGCTCATTTTTGGATTCCAAAAGGTGTGCCCACAGGCGGGTCTTTCGACTTCTTCTCCTTTAATGAGTCTGAGCTAGAGCCGCATATGAGCCAGAAGGTATTAAACAAAAAAGGAATTTATCTTTTGTACCTAAAAGTTAATGACTCCGGCGAGTTCGTGCCAGTACGTGGGCAATCGCACGCTCTCGGGGCAATTTTCCAAGTTTCCGAATTTTTCACTGTTCACGGCCTGCAGCCCTGAGTAATTGCGCATGATATTAACCATACCAGCGGTCAGTCGTGGCAATACTCGTACTCAATCGACGCGCGCACCGAGCACTCGCATGATCCTTGGAATCCTTACTCGCGCTAAGACCAGAGTTTTCTTATATGTCAAACGGCATAATGCGACTTTCCAAGAGATCTTTTAGCCAAGTAAGCTCGGTAAGAGCTGACGGCTACTTTGACGTCTTATTCATCGTTCACGATCTCTTATCTTCCGGCACTGAATCGGAGTGAGTAGGCATAGGGATAGACGGATCGTCTCCTTCGTTTGGGCTTGCCTTGGTGGAGATGAGCTTGGGGGTTTCTCAACACCCCAGCTGCTAAGGCGCGTTGCTGGGGTGAAACTCTGAGCTGTCCGTCTGCCGTTTCTCGTGGTTCGGTCCAGCGGGTCCAAATCCACTCAGACGCAACCTCAACGTGACGAGCTTTTGCGCTCCTTTTGGCCCTTTTTCACTGGCCATTGCGAGCTCCACCCCAACGCGTGATTTAGACACGAGTTTCGTTTGCGGTTTCTGGCGGGATGGATTTGGCTCAGCTAACATCCAATAACTCCATTTCAGCTTCAGGTGGTGGCTGTGGTTGCTGGCAATGTGCGATCGTGACACCCTTACCATGGCGCTGCCGATAGGCTTCCTGAAATAACTCCATGGTGTGCGATTGCAAGCATTGCCAATCTGCTAGATTGCTGTCACCGCGAAAGTAGGAGTATCCAGGTTCATAGCGATGCCGCTCCATCAACGCATCTAGCAAGTCATAATGATCTGGGTGTCTATGCAGCGCTGCTTCATCCAGCAGCATGGCCGCCAACATGCCAGCCATCGACATGATGCGCTGCATCGTAATCGGCTGAATCCGCCGCTCCATCTTCATTCGCGTTTGACATACCTTGCACTTCGAAGCACTCGGCTCAGGCCGCTCGTCCGCAGCATCCTCAAGCGGGCGTACGGGTGCCGTCTGGCCATGGGTTTCGACATACTTTGCATACAGCTCGCGACAACGTTGTATCAGTTTCTCGCGATTTTTTGTCCCGAAGAACCCGGTATATCGCACCCGCTGAATACCAGGTGGCAGAATGTGATCGGCGTAACACCTCACAAACTTGATGCCCCGCATTCGCTTGCTGCCGATCGTCTTGTTGCGATAGTCTTTGATGCGAAAGGTTGCCTGCTATTGCAATCGCGGAGCGATGATATTTGATAGCCAGAGGTGTCAACCTCTGGAGCGCTGGTGACCCGCCGAGGAGTGAACGGCGGAGCCGTGGCATGGACCGCGCTGTCCAACCCTGATGCACGCGAAATATCGGGTTCAGGGCGGAGGCGGACGAAACAATGCCATCGCTCCGCGATTACTGACTGGTGTCGCGGATTGGACCACGGGGTTGCACCCCTGGCTGTCCAATGCCACGGCTCAGCCGTTATCTTTCCACTGCCATCTTCATGAATGACAGATATCTTTCAGAAAATGATTGAATTCAGTCACCGCGAAATTCCAGTGCACATCGCCGATTTCGCGGCTTAATGCGATCGCCGGTGTCCTTCTGCGCGGCATCACCAGCGGTTATAGTGTGTCCAATTATTGGCCATCATCTCTTGGGGCTTGCTTGTGACTCTCGGTATTAAACCAACTGTCGATTTTGCATTCAAGAAAATCTTTGGGTCACCTGAGAACGCCACGGCGCTGATCGGGTTGCTGAATGCAATCCTCGCTTTGAGCGATAAAATCGTCTCCGTCCAAATCCTCAACCCATTCAACTTCCAGGAGTTTGCCGAAAGCAAACAAATCGTCTTAGACGTTCGCTGCCGAGATTGCCGGGGACGGTATTTCAACGTTGAAATGCAGGTTTCCGTGTACGCTGGATTGGTGCAGCGGCTTGCCTATTACGCTTGCAGCATGCATCTCGAACAGCTGAGCAAAGGAGAGAACTATGCATCGCTTACGCCGTCAGTTTCGATCTGCCTACTCAGCCGCGTTCTTTTTCCCCAGTCGGCTCAGGCACACCATCGCTTTGAAATGCTGGACCGAGAGAGCGGACGGAAGTTGGAAAACGCGATCGAAGTACACACGGTTGAATTAAGCAAGTACAATTTGGCTGAGGGGACGATTTCCAAGGCCAGTAATTTGGAGCGGTGGGCATTTTTATTACTGCGAGCTCAGGATTACGAAGCTGCGATGCTGAAACGCTTGCTGCCCGGGATCGAGTTTGAAACGGCAATCGAAACGATTGAGATCATTTCCGCCAAAACAGAGGATAAGCAGATGTACGATCAACGTGAAAAAGCCCAGCGAGATTTCGAATGGGCGATTTCGGGGGCTAGGAAAGAGGGCCGGGAAGAAGGCCGGGAAGAAGGTAAACTTGCGGGGCAGATTCAATTGATCCAGGAGCTATTGGGGGAACCCCGCACCACCGACGCCGAACTCCAAGAACTCGACACAGCAGCACTCTCTGGCTTATTAGCCGGTTTGCAACAGCAACTTCGAAACCGGCAATCTTAACCAACCAAATAACTAACTTTCGGAGAGGATCGATTGCCAAAGCCATAATGACGAGGGGAGGATGACCGGCAGCAGCTACGGTAACGGTGTGAGCGAATCCCGCTCGTACAACACCGATAACACGCTCGCCTCGATCTCCTTCTCAGGAGTCGCGAGTCGTAGCCGCAGCTACGGCTGGGACCACAACAAAAACAAGACCAGCGAGTCGATCACGGGCACCATGTCTGGCTTCGGGTTCACCGTGGGCAGCAGTGGGTATGACACCGAGGATCGATTGGTCAACTGGGAGCGCAGTGACACGAATCTCGATCAATCTTGGAACCTGTCGCTCGTGGGCGACTGGGACTCGATTACCGAGAATAGCAGCACGCAGAATCGCACGCATGGTCCGACGAACGAGCTGCTTTCTGCTGGCGGCCAAAGTCTATCGCACGACACCAAAGGAAACATGACGCTGATTCCTGCGGTCCTGCGCGACGGCACCAACAGCTTGACGCTCAACTGGGACTTCGCGAATAAACTGACGACGGCCGATGTCGGTAGCGACAGCACGATCGATGCGACCTACAAGTGGGACGCTCTGGGGCGTAGAGTTTACAGCGACGATGGCACCTCGGCTTACGTATATGTGCAAGTAGGCCAGCAAACGATCGCCGACTACGGAGCCGGCATAGCTGCCAGCACACCGCGCTATCGCTACGTCTACGCAAGTTACATTGACGAACCGGTGCTGCGCTACGAACCTTCAGCCACCGAAACGCTTTATTACCACAGCAACCAACAATACAGCATCATAGCGCTGACTGATAACACCGGGGCAATTGCCGAAAGATACGCTTATAGCGCCTACGGCGAACCAGTATTCGTAAGTGCAACCGGCACAGTACTGGCCGACTCGGCAGAGGACAATCGTTATACGTATACTGGCAGGGAGTGGGATGAAGGTTTAGGGCTCTATCACTTCCGAGCGCGGATGTATGATTCGGAGAGTGGGAGGTTTTTAGGCAGGGATCCACTTCACTACGCTGATTCAAAAGGGCTCACCCATGCTATGCTCTCTCTCTCGGGTACTGATGCGAGCGGAAAATGCGTTCTCAAGCGGCGCGGATGGAAAGAGTGTTGCGATACCGCATGGAATGATCCTGACATTCCATTCCCAACAAAGAAGCGAAAAAAGAAGGGGCGCCCATCTGCAGGTATGGTCATCTGCTGCGACGGACGACACGTGAGTTGTGTTCGAATAAGGGCGGATAGATTCAAACCAGAGGAGCGAAAGGGGGCTGAGCTCTATTCACAGTGCGTTCTAGTTCACGAAAATGTACACCGGAAGGAACAGCCTCAACGCCCCTGTCCCCAAGAAATCCCCAGCCTTTTGCGGCCAGATATCCCTGACGGCGAAAATTACTATCAGAGGGAATGCCAGGCACACGCACGACAGCTTGAGTGTCTATTCACCAAAGCAAACGATTGCAAGGGTGATCGCTTTTGTTTGTCGTACCTTAAGAGAAGGGCATTTGGTACGACCGAGTTTTTGCGAGCAAACAACTGCGATGACTTCGGCTATAGATATCCGCAGAACTGGAGAGAGTATTTTGAGTAAGTGCTTTCAATGTTCACACCGGGCCATCGCTACACTGCCCAAGTTGGGGAAGTCATTGATTCCGTTTTTCTTACCCCTTCTACTGTTTTTTTTCGCTGTAACTGGCTGCAACGAAGCTCTCAAGCACGAGCCCGACGCATTGATCGATGCCGGGCCGCCAACGATAGCACAGATGGCAAAATCAATCGGCGAAGAAACCGGCTGGGACCATTTTTCTGTTGATATAGCCAAGTCAGAAGCGGGTTGTTCGGTTTTCATTCACCGGGTCCCAGGTTCAGATGGTCGACACTTGCAGTTTTTTATTGATTGGAATGGGGTCGTGACCGAATTAGATGTGCCGTAGGGCAAGGCCTGACCGAGGCCATGCCTCGACGATTTACGAGTTCACGATCACTTATCTTCCGGCACTGAATCGGAATGAGTAGGCATAGGGATAGACGGATCGCCCCTTCGCTTGGGTATGCCTTGGTTGAGATGAGCTTGGGGGTTTTTCATTCCCCCAGCTGCTAAGGCGCGTTGCTGGGGTGAAACTCAGTGATGCCTGTCTGCCGTTTCTCGTGGTTCGGTTCAGCGGGTCCAAATCCGCTCAGACGCAACCTCAACGTGGCGAGCTTTTGTGCTCCTTTTGGCCCTTTTTCTCTGAACAGCGCGAGCTCCACCCCAACGCGTGATTTGGTCACGGTTTCCGTCGAGTTGGATAGCCACGGCCATCAAACCCGAAGTCATTGAAATCTTCCGGCGACACCTGCCCTGTGAGAGCCCGATCGGCGTTGGTCGATGCCTTCTCAAGAAATCGCATTACCCAGCGTTTCTTTGTTTCTCGACATTAAGGCGAGAGAAAATGGCTGGACGAATACCCCCTCAAGTGAGAGTCACACGAAAACCCAGCAATTTGCCTGTCGAATCCCTTCCGTATCCGGACCGTCTGGGAGAGTCGGACGACACTTAACCCGAACAGACAGAGAAACGAAGAAACAGAGAAAACGGGCCAAGAGACCGCTAACTCATAACCCGGAGGTTGCTCGGGTTATCTTCGCCGCCAAGAAACGAAGAACACCGCTGATCGCCGCGAAATCAAAAACACTGCAAAATACCGGGTAAAAACGAAGAAAGGCCGGCATCCTGAGCACCCCGACCTTTCGTTCACTTGTGGGTCTGAAAGCGTTTGGAACTTTCAGAGAAGTTGAGTGAGCCGGTCGGTTTTCAAAGCGTGGCTGGGTGATGCAGGTTTGAGAGGTTTGGGGTGACCAGTGGCCGATTTTTTGCGCGGTTCAGAGCTCGTTTTCTTTGATTTTTTGCCCAAAAGTTGCTCTGGCACAGGAACTGCCTGCGGCCGGATTCATGGCTCGTCAGAGAGTCAAAATCCGTTCTCGAACACGATCTGGTCGAGTGAAACTTGGCCAGGCTTCGGCCAAGCGTCTTCGGTCCCGTTCGGAATGACGGGTTCTATTCGCTGGGGAGATTAGACGAATTAACCAATTCGAGGAATTCAGGTTTGCTGATCCCCCCGGCTCGCCAATCCACGACTTCTCCCTGTGATCGGCAAACGATCGTGACTGGGGAACCTTCGACCTTGTAGGTGTCCATGACCTCAGCGTTCTTTGGGTCGCCCACATCAATCGCCACGGGAATGAAGTTCGCATTCACCACCTCCATCACTTGCTCGTCGGCCCAGACTTGACGCTTCATGACCCGGCAGGGAACACACCACGTCGCGGTAAAATATAGAACGATTGGTTTGCCAGAAATCGCCGCTTGCCGCTGGGCGGAACTGTAGTCTTTCGCCCAAGCGATATCGTTCGGGGGAACATAGAAGCTATGCCATGCGTAGCCGAGCGATACGACGAGGAA
Organism: Kothea flammea; assembly: GCF_052161645.1. Taxonomy (GTDB): domain Bacteria; phylum Planctomycetota; class Planctomycetia; order Pirellulales; family Pirellulaceae; genus Laterigemmans. The sequence goes on along the minus strand of NZ_CP197414.1, from coordinate 2,906,458 downwards.
TGTGAGCCAAAAGCATCGCCAGAAGTGAAGCAAGGGCTTTCGTTTCGGGCTTGGTTCTTTTTTATCGGATGATGTAATCACAGACTGCAAGTTGTTCATTGCTTGTTCTCGACGGAAGGGGCGGGGTTGTTCCTCTACCTTGTACCCGTCATCGCCCTCCGTTGCCCGACACCGATCTTCCGAAAAAAGTATTCGCGGTCCACTTACTTTGATCGGCTCCATTGGATTTCCCCCGTCCATTGCGTGAAAGTGCCAATCATTAAGGCTGCCTGCCCTTCTTCAAGCCGAAAGTAGGCTCTTCGCCACGGACCAGCATGTCAATGAACTCTTGAAAACGACGCTCGCGAGTTTCTTGCTTCTTCGCGGACGTTAATCCGGTGGTGATCACAAAGCGGCTGGATCTGCTGAGCGTTTTGTAGAAACACTTGGCTTTCGAATTCCGCTCAACCGCTTTGACGAAATCGGCCGGTACTTCACTCTCGCTCGCCGGGGGATAGGCATTCTCCCAACGTCCGTCCGCCTTGGCAGCTTCGACTTCGGCCATTCCAGATGGCCTCATTCGGCCTTCGCTAATGAGCCGCAACGCGTTCTCGCGATTGCGTTTGGACCAAATGCTGCGGGGCTGCCGCGGTGTGATTCGCTGCAAATACGCCTCATCGTCGATCGATTTCTTTATTCCATCAATCCAGCCCCAACAGAGTGCTTCCGTGACGATTTCACTCCACGTCACACTCCTCTTGCCAGTCTTCTTCTTAAACACCTTGACCCAAAGCTCGCTTTCGGACGCATGATTGGCCTCAAGCCAATCGGCCAGTTTATCTGGCGTCAAAAAACTTTTCGTTGTCCTGCGCGTTGGTTGAAGCATCCGTTCGTCGTCCTTGCAATGGCGGGGAAGAACGCCGCAAAAAATCTGCCGTTATTGAGGCTGCAGAAATCTCAGATGATGAGCAGCATGAGCGGCATGAATTTGCAGAATCGTCTGCCGAGGGACACGACCGAACGCCGGATGTGGTGCGAAGGGTGCCGTGTGATCCATCATTCGGTCAACGCTTCGGTGATACCTATCCACTTCAAATGCGTCGTCACTATCGTCCGGCGGCATGAAGGCTTTGATGGTACGGATGCGAGGCTGCGAATCGATATCGAGTAACTTTGGCAACAGCCACCAACGCATCACTGGCCTGAGCGGTGCGAACAGCGACAGCCAAAACGGGTAGCCGTCAATGCTTGGGTTTTGAACCAATGTCAAGTGGCGACAAATCTGACCCAACGACCAGTTTCCGCTGCGGTCGTAGCCGAATTCAAGAAGACGGCTTGCCTCTTGAGCGGCTTCGTCAAGCGTTTCGAATTTCAATCGGCGAAGTGTGCTCATAACGCAATATCCCATTGAAGTTTGGAAGAAGATTTAGGCCGAGACAATTGTGACGGGGTGAAAGCTTTGAAGTCTTCTGCACGCCCACGCGAACGCCACCAGCAGAACGATTCCACTGGTCACGCCGAGCCACATCGGTGGCAGATCCGGCACGCCCCATTGGAAGCGACCGATTTGGTAAACATTCCATGCGCTATTGACGAACGCGTGACAGGCGACCGATGGCCAAATCGAACCGATTCGCCAAGCGACTACACCAAGCCACACTCCCATGACACTTGCCAGTGCGATTCCGTGCGGCGTTACGTGAAGCAACGCGAACAGAATGGTGGTAATCCCAATGGCGGTCGCCGGCGAATACCGATGCAACAAACGACGTTGCATAAAACCGCGAAAGAACAGTTCCTCGGAGATTCCTGGAACGACGCCAACCACCGCAATCAACACGAACGCCCAAGGTGTCGAGATGTTTTCGTAGAGATGAAGAAACGAATTGTCACCGGGAATGACTTGCTCGACCAGCCAGACAAGCCCGACGGCGATGTGGAACACAAAGACCGATCCGAGCAAAAGCAAGATCCAAGCGGACCATGGCAAGGATGGACGGTGCAAACCAAGCCGCAATGCAATGGATTGCTTGTGATGCTTCGCACTGACGTAGCCGCCAACGATCGCAATGAGGGTGAGCGGAAGACCGGAAATCACGAGTGAAGTAACAAAGTACGGAGCGTGCATCATTGTTTGCGGCAACGCTTCTGCCGCTTCGGCAAACCCGGTTTCCGCGTCTTTGGTCGCCAACAACACAGTGATCGCGAAAACCACCTGTGTGATGATCACCGCGATAAATGCGAGCAGCGAAAGCACAAAGATTGGCCAAACACGATTAGATCCAATAACCTTTGCTCGGTTCGACAAAATTTGCTGTTCGGCTGACACTTCGGGCCTCTCAATATCGTGATGGAGATGTTACAGCGCTATTTTGCAATCCGAGTCCTGAACTCCAAGGCATCTTATCGGCGGGTGGTGGGCGCACAATCGGTTGAATTTCCCAAACCATTCCGTTCGGTTCATCAATTCGGTGATGGTTTCGATAAGACCGCGAACGGTGAAACAGTCTCCAACGTGCAAAGCCGCTGCGTGGACGCAAACGAGAATTTGGTTTTGTCGGGGGATGGGTTTGAGAAGTTCTGCGATTTTCAACGTGTTTGGTGGACCGTATCTCGCGGCGTGGATGGCTTTCATGAGGTGTTGTGAAGATTCGGCAAGAAGATGAAGGGCAAGAAAACGGCCCGCGAAAAAATCGGTGCGTGGTTGAATGGTGGGGTTGGTTCGAGTTATTGGATTTCGGCTTGCTTGATTTGATCGACCAATTTGAGGGCTTCGCGAAAACTCGATCCGCCCACTTTGTCTTCCCAAGCCATGTTGCCGTATCGACCAGAAACCCGGCCGCGACGAAACAGTGCAAGCGAGCCAATAAATCCGACGATGCCAACGACCAGCGATGGGATCAGGGCGGTTGGATACAACATTTGTGGAAAGCCCGCCGCGACGCCCGCCGGAATCCACAACCACCACCACGAAAAACCGATCAGCGGGCTGAATCGCAAGTACAACGATCTCGCCGAACCCAATCCGTCGGCAATGGTGGAGATCGGCTGGGAATAGTCGATCTTCTTGATGCGAACGATCACCGCGATGGCGGTTGCGATCAAGAGAACGCCGTAGGCGTGCATGAGTAGTCCGGATGCGAACCGTGCGTTGGACTGGCCGGCACCCGACCAACCGTAGACGCCCAGTCCTATCAGAGCGATGCCGATGAAGATTTGCAGAATCTGCCAACCGACCAGCGGTCGCATCGTTTGGCGAACTTGGTTCATCAAATCACGTCGCCCCAATAGCATCCGCGCCGCGAGTTCTTGATCGGCGATGCCAGATGATCGGATAGCCGATGGAGCGGTGCGGTGGCGTGCACCCGCTGAAGTTTGGTCAACCGTGATCGCCAAGTCGACACCTTCGGTTTGGCTAATCGATTGCAAGTCCGATTTGATTTCGCTGGCCGCTTGGTAGCGTCGCTCGGGTTCCTTTTCGAGCGTTCGCAGGACGACGTCGTCGAGTCGCACATCGATCGCGACCTTTTTTGACGGAACTTCAAAACGCCCGATCGGCAATTCGCCGGTCAGCAATTCGTAGAACACGACGCCCAACGAATAGATGTCCGCGCGATGATCGACCGCGTGCGTGCCCTCGAATTGTTCGGGGGCCATGTACCGTGGGGTTCCCATGACTTGATGCGTGCCGGTCAAGTGATTCGTTGACGTCGAACCGTCCAATATTCGTGACAATCCAAAGTCGACGATCTTTACCGATCCGTCGCGCGTCAGCAGAATGTTTTCGGGTTTGATGTCGCGGTGAATGATTCCGTTTTCGTGGGCGTATTGCAACGCGTCGCACAGTTGAGGCACGATCGCGAGCGATTGCTCGGGCGACAATTCGCCGGCGGTAACAACGTCGCGAAGTGTGGGGCCGTCGACGTATTCCATCAAAAAGAAAAACGTTTCGTCGACGTGTCCAAATTCGTAAACCGACACGATGCTGGGGTGATTTAATTTCGCCAACGTGCGGGCTTCGCGAGTGAACCGTAATGAAAATTTGGCGTCGTGGGCAAACTCGCTCGGCAGAATTTTCAGCGCGACGATGCGATCGAGTCCTTCTTGACGCGCCTTGTAAACCGCTCCCATGCCGCCGGCACCGAGCATTTCGATGATCTGCAAATTCGGAAACAACTCCGCGACCCGCTCGATCGATGCGGGCTGAAACGGACGCCCCGACCGTTCGGATGCGTCGAACAGTTCGGCGATCAACGTGTTCGCATCCGGAAACCGCTCGGCGTAATCCTGCTGGGTCGGCGTTTCATCGCGTCGTTTTCGATAGTCGATGTCCAGCGCGATCAATTCGGCCAATAGGGCGTCGTGTGGCTTCCCGGTCAAGTCGTCAGGAATGGCGTTCTCGATCGACGGACGCTCGCCTGATTGCCAAGCTTTTTCAAAATCCGCACACAGATCGTCAATCCGCTCGAGCGTCGCGATCGGTAGTTGTGGTTGGCGAATGTTCATGGGCGAGCTTCATGGGTTGTTGAATTTTTTCGCGAATCAGATGCAATCGCCGCTCGATCGTTCTTTCGGAACAATCAAAACGGAGGGCCAATTCCGCGTTTGAATAGCCCTCTAACTTGGCACCCGCCAAATCGCGAAGTTGCCCGACACCCAAAACCGAAAAAAACTTTTCGGCCGTTTCCTGTATCGTCGCGACCATCTCTGGTGACGGTTCGTTGCCGATAATCTCGATGACGCGATTGTCGTCGTTGCCCGCGTGGATCGATTGAATCTGCGCGTTGCCACCGCGACGCACCCGGCCGTCTCGACGACGTTTGTCGACGATCTTTCGCGCTGCCATGCGAAGCAGCAGATGCCACAAGTCGTCTCGATCGGCCATGTCGGGAAACCGCCCGGCCTCGGCCGCCTGATAAAAACTGTCAAACACGCTCAGCACCACGTCCTCTTCGTCGGATACCGCTCGGTTGCCGCCCCGCAAGCGCGCTCGAACCGAGCAGACCAAGCGATCGAAGTAGTGCTTCCAAATTTTATCGGCCGCAACGGAATCCCCGTGTTTGACCTGCTGGATCCAGTGGCTGATGGATGGGTTCACTGCGATAGCTACAATACGATCATGTGAAAATGTAATGCTGTGTCAGTCGTCATTATGGTCGCTTACGTGATGGTCGTGGTAATCCATCCGCAAGAAGTTACAGCGGATGCCAAATTCTAGCGAAAATATTTCTACGGACCCACTGAAGGCAGAAAAGGGCAGTCATCGTGTTTGAAAACCATGCCGTTCGGTGGACGGCATGCGTAGCGAAATTGCCAAACGGGTTATGTGATTACGGTGCGGATGTCGAATCCGTTTGCCGAATTGAAAACCTGCTCTGCGTCGAGGTGCTGCGATTTTTGAAGATGAAATTGGATCCGGCGACGATGTCGCCAAAGGAGCGTCGTCGGGCGGTCGCCGAAATTCTGTCGCGGGGTGTCGCGCGTTGGCGGGCGACACAATTGGCTTTGCGAGCGCGCGCCGGATTGGCTGGAACACCGGCCACCTGCGTTGATTCTGAATCAACGAGCCAACCTGTTCTGAAGAATTCTCTCAACTCTTTGGCCGACCCGCTTGATCCGCGTTGCGTTTCATCGCTCTCTGTCAGTGGTTGCCGGCGTCTCTGAGACGCCGGCCTAACATTTCAATTCCTGACAGTGGGAGCACAGCCATGAGCAGTACTCGATCCGAGCGGATCGCGACCCTGTTGGCGAGAGGGCTATCGCGGATTCGCAAACGCGAGGGCGCCAATTGGGCAGAGTGCGATGAACATACGGCACAACAAACACCTGCACCGGAGCCGCATCGAACAGACACTTCACCGCATGTTCGCCGAGCAAGTCACCGCCGAATACTTCGTCCGCACCGAAGGCCGCGGCCGGACTGTCGACGAATGGAAAGCCCGCCCCGAACAACCCGACAACCACTGGCTCGACTGCCTCGTCGGCACCGCCGTCGCCGCCTCGATGCAGGGAGCGTTGTTGTTCGGAACCGACCGACCATCTGCACCGAAGCGAGAGCGAGTGAGTTTCAAAGAACTCCAACGCAAGAAGCGAAGCTAGCTCTACCGCTCGAAAGTTTGCTCTGGCCCCTATCGACAAAGCTTCCGGCATCGGCCACCGGTGCATCTTGTCAACATTCCGAGAGTGGCGATAAGAGCCTACTCCGGTCGATGAAGCCGGTTCGCGCTACGGTGTTCACGATTGCAGTCTGTCGCAGGTGGCCGTAACCGATTGATCTCTGGTCAGACGCCTCTTTGCCGGACATGTGTGTGCTGCGGATCCTACGCCAAGAATGGGAAACCGTCCCCAATTACTTGAGCACCTGGCCGAAGCATTTCCTCGCCACATCCGGATCCATGACGGCCGTTACCGACGCGAGGAGCTCTTCGAGGCCGCTCGACGATCGCGAGCCTGGGCGTACTTGGCGGACGACGAACACGGCCCCTTGGCTTTACAGGAAATTCTTCTGACTGGCTCTCCGACCGCTGGCGTGTGGACCGGCGCTTGGTTCGTACGGCATGACGAGACAGGTATCGTCGTCGATCGAATGCCGCCGGGAGCATCTTGCATGGAGTGCGACAAGGACGCCGTTGCTCTCGATGACTTCATCAACGCAATCGACCAAGCCAAGACGATCGCCCGGCCATCTGTGCGAGCAATCGCCACTGGTCAATTCAACACGCCAAGCATCGTGCGCCAACTCATCAAATCCCTCCGTTCATCGTGTCGGTTGCGAATCATCACATAGCAAACGAGTAGACAATGACGAAGATGAGCAGCAAGGGATATGCGATGCGCGACCAACGACCGACAATTTCAGCCGTCTTCTGCTTCTGCTTGCCGATCATGATGGCGTTCCATGCGGATTGGATCAAACCGGCAAAGACCATCAAGGTGGACAGAAGAATGAAACTGTCCATGCGAGTGACATAGGACACACGCGGGAGGAGAACCGTAATGGCGAAAAGGTAGGCTACCAGTGTTAGAAAAGCAGACGTGGAGATGCCGATGTTCGTGCCCGTTTCACTGGGAGCGATCCAGCGTGGTAACCAGGACATGACGACGATCAAACCGAGTGGGATAATGACCTTCAGGATGTAGTACATTGGCCGCCGATCGATTTTCATTCGCAATTCGAATCCCGCTGTTCCGGGATGACCACTATAAAGAGAGTAAGGACGCACTGTCGCCTTATCCGACACAACGTCGAAATCCGGCAAAGAGAACGTTTCCGCAGTACCGGACGTCGCCCCGCTTTCGGTCACCAGTGGGACCATACGGACGTCGTTTTCGAGGAGTCCTGCGGCGACAATATGAATTGACAATTCCTGCTCATCGAAGGGGAAGTCTTGCAGACTCAACGGTTGTGAGAATCGCCCCCAGACCTTCTGTCGATAGACGACCGTCCCGTCCGGTTGGATTTCGACATATTCCGGATAGGATCGCCAAATCATTTGCTGCCCCATGATGGTCAGTCGCGGATTCCAGACGTCGGTGAGACTGCGAAGTTTCGGCCCCGGGCCCTCGTGCGCGAGTAGCGGATTGTTCCACTGAGCCTGGAAATACACGCTGGCGGCGAAGCTCTGATCGGCGGAGTTGACTTCATCAACGTCGATTACGTAGATTCCAACTTCGACTTCGGTTGGTTCTCCCCACGCGGTTGGACGTGCCAGTTCCGGCTTTGGCTCTTCGAGGATGACTGAGGGTGTTGCCGCGTCAACCAAGCCCGCGCCGGGTCGGGTCGTGCCTTCCTGCTGAGCAGTTGCAGAGCGTAGAGGGAGCACAAGCACCGCAAGTACCAGGAGTTGCTGTTTGAAAAATACATGGCAAATCATTTCATCTGTTTCCGCGTTGGTGCGTCTTGATTCCCGCGTAGGGCAATTTCTTTCGAACTGAAGAATCGCCTTACGACCAGGAACCAATTCGCGGTAATCTGCGGACATCGACCGATGTCAGGCAAATGAGACTCACTGCGTTGTTGATTCAACTGCTGATGCCGGCACTCGAACGAGCAACCGTCGTTGCGCTCTGCCAACCTCGCTCGACAGCGACTCGATCAATTCATGCAGATCCTTGAAGCGTTGGTAGAAAGCCGACCGACTGAAGCATGTGTCAGACGGCTTTTCACCAATCGACAGCTCGCGATATCTACCTCCCGACTCGGATGAAAAATTTTTCCAGGGCAGTTATGAACCACTATTGGTTGGACTGTTCTTCGGGATTCTTCAGCCGGATCAAAGTTCGTGGTTCGCGGCGATCTGCGTCGAAGTGAACGAGGGCGGGCACTTCGTCGTTGGTCAAATTGTAGAGCCCAACTTCCATGACCAACGAGTCGTTGCCTTCCAACTTCAATGCAACCCGCTCACTTTTCTTATCCACTGAGCCGGTGATGGGTGTGACTTGCTCAGTCAACATATCCTGGAAATTTCCGCGGATCACTCCTTCTTTGTTGAGTGCCAGTTGAATGACTTTGTCGGTGTTTGTCTGATCATCCTCGGCAATCAACGCAAACACTCCTAACGGCAGCCAATCCTCATCTTGAGTTTGAGCGCCCGCATCGGCAATTGTTTCCGCTTGTTCGTAGTATTCTTCTGCGGTGGCGACAGGTTCACCTTCATACATTACCGTGCCATCCTCATATGTTACGTTTTCCTCGTAGTCGAAATAGGTCCCGCCGCCTTCGCAGCCGCAATAGCTGCCGGCTACGGCCCAAGTGGTCGCCGCCCAGGCACTCCCAACCACAGCCCACTTGCCCGGGAACCAAGCGCCAGGATATCGACCGTAATATGCAGGTGTGAAATAGCCCCAACGAGTAAAGTTCCCGTTGACAGCCGTATATGCGCGACCACCAACAAACTGGCCATTGACGTAGCTCGCGCCGCGACCACCACTGACGACGTTACCGGCTGGACCACGCAAGGCGGTTTTGGAAGCAACTTGTCCCGTTCCACCCACGCCATAACCGGCTCGAGCATTGACGGCGGTATAGCCCCATTGATTCTGTCGAGCGCTGACCGCTCCGCCCTGACGATAGCCTGAAGAGTCCGCATAGCCACCGCGAGCAGCAACGGCGCTGTTGCCGGCTGCATCGCGAGCTCCAACGGCACCACCTGCGCGAACTGCCGAATTGGTCCCGTCGGTGGCACCTCGTATACCGCTGCCCCCGACTGCTTGTCCACCCGCAGCTGTTTCAATGCCAGTTCGGCTGCCCGCTGCGAAAGCGCTGCTCTGACCATCGGTCGCACCAATCCCCCCTGTTCCGCGAACAATCGTATTGCCGCCAGCGGTTTCAATCTTGATTCCACCGGCTGCACCGCCGACCGTGGCGCCACCTTCGGTATTGCCACTGCGTGAGCCGCCGCCCACGGTGACCGTTCCGCCTCGAGCCGTCTCGTAGGTTCGGCTGCCGCCCCCTTGACCCGCAGTCGGACCAGAACTCGATGAGCTCGCAACGCGATTGGAGGCTGAACCACCAGAACCATTTAGGAAGCTATCCAGTTGTCCGCGTGTCGGTTGCTGGAATGAGCTTTGCGAGCGAAAGGCGTTGCTGCCAGAGGGGGGTGTTCGCAATCCGCCTCCCCCAGCGGCTCCCAAAGTCCCAACGCTCGGAGCTCCAGCACGATTGACAGCCGCGCCAGGGGAGCCTGCTCGATTAATGGCCCCACCAGCAGGTTGCCGAATACCAGGGCTCTGGAATTGAGGCGTCGCCATGCGTGGTTGCGCGGGCATGGCCCGGCTCATCGAAGGACTGCGCGAATAAGACGCGCCACCTCCAGAGAATCCACCACCTCCAGAGAATCCGCCACCTCCAGAAAATCCGCCGCCGCGTGACATTCCGCCACCGCCGCGCGACATACCGCCGCCGCCTCGGCCCCGCTGCGCGAAGGCGGACATGGGTAGTAGCACGCAAAACAGTAGTGCAAGTAGCACACGAGCCTTCATTAACATCATCGCCTTAATCCTTAAATGATCAGTGGTGTAGAGTTGAGTTTTGTGGGTGTGACCGCAAGCAGGGGAGAGCTATTTGGGCTGGGGCGCATCTTCGCTTTTTTCTTCAGCCTTCTCAGGCTGCTCGGCTACGCGATTGACCAACACTTCGTCCATGTCAGGCAGAAATTGCCCCGCTACAATCCGTGATCGGGAATGCCAGGTGTACCTGCTGGCATCAACGGGCGTGTAAACGTAAACAGCCGAAGCCGATTCGCCCGACGGTAGGGTCATGTTCAATTCAACAATCCATTTTCCATCATGGCTTGACCAACTGCCTTGACCGATTCCGCCGTCGGAATCAAATAGCCACGAGCGAATCTTACCCGTTGCAGGGTCAACGCCAATGATCTGAGTACCTTCCAGCGGTGACGCATCTGGGACATCGACACGAAAGCTCATCGTTAAAAACTTCTCGTTGCGAGCCCACTTCACTTGCGATTCGACCGTTGCGTCCTCATCGGAATCAGCCCAGCTCCCGACGAGCCAACTGAGTTGTGACAGTTGGGGACCGGACTTGTCCGGCACATCCGTTTCGCGAACGCTATCGATCTTCCACCCATCCTTCTGTTTGACGTGCACCACGGAGTAAGTGGATTGATACGCGCTCCCATCTCTGAGAACCGTAGCGATACCGTCTTCAACGGCCACGGTGTCCGTAACGAGGCGGATTGAAGTCACGTTCACTTCCAACTGCGACTTTGGATCTGCCTCAAACTGCCGCGCGAGGTCCTCGCGGATGGCATCACGCCCGACGACCTTTTCTTGCGTATCGACCGCCAGCATCATTGCGTTCTCAGCCCAATGGTCAGCAACTGCAACAGCATCTCGACGATTGTAAGCATCAACGTAGGTGCGAATCGTTTCGATAATCGCTTGTTCCGGCGTGGGGGCGGAGGCTGGAGATTGAGCCCTCGCGAGGCCGCCTATGGCGACAAACATCCACCCTAAAGTTAAAGATAACAACAATCTGTTCATGAGAGCTCTCCGATCATTCTTGGGTTGTCCATTTGAAATCAAATTTTGCACGACTTGCGTGGCCACGTTCTGACTATGGTTGATTGAATTACTTAACCAGCTTGAGATCCCCCGGCACCCAGGTCTTGTCAAACCAGGGTTGTAGCGGGCCGTAGAGGCGCAGCAGCATGTTGTAGCCCTTGCCAGGCATAGTCTGGACCCAGTTGCCCTCGTGCCCTGCTGGTGGAGTCGGGCCGAACCAAATTGTGAAGGAACCGTCCGCATTCGGCTTTACTGCTGAATCATTGCTGTCGAGGCCTCCAGACTTCTGATCCGTTTCGAGCACAGAACGGGTCTGGTTGTCATACACCACGAAGGACCAGAAGTCCTTGGCGGGAACCGGGCCAGGCAAGGTGCAGGTGTAGGTCCTGCCGCCGTCCAGGTAGCGGCCCGCCGAATCCTGGGCGCCGATCAAGTAGACGGAGCCGGTGCCGACCTGTGGCTTGGTCATCGCTGGGGTAATGCCGGTGGCGTAATAGTGGAACATGATGCGGTCATCCAGCACTAGTTCCCCGTTGTTCATGAACTCGTGGCTGCCTCCGGTAAAGCAGGAATACCACTGGCGCTTGCCCGGATAGAAGTAGACGCTGTCCAAACGCGGTCGGAAAGTGATCGACCGCGCGGTCGCATTGCCAATGGCCACGCCCTCAGTGAGGATCTTCTTCATCCGGGCATCTGGATCGAAACGCTTTCCCTTTTTGATACCGATCGCGGCGAACTGGCCGACCAGTTCTGGGTTGAAGGCATCGGCGGGCTCGTATTGAATGACCGCGTCAAGCTCATGCCAGAAGCTATAGTCGTTGGCATGGATGGTGTTGATCTTCGCACCCGAAGCATTGACCACTCGTCCCTTGGGCGGGTTGCTCAACTTGGATAGCGGATAGACGCGGAACTGCGTCCTCAAGCCCAGGGTGGCTGCTTCGACATCGCCCTGCTGGACCAATGCGCGCAGAAACATCCAATTGCGGTAGGTGGAGGTCTTCACAACGCGATGGCCCTCGGGCAGCTCGCCTTGGTAGTCGGGACCGACAAAGACATACTTGCCACCTTTGCCTTGGTTCGGACCGGTTACGCCAAGATCAGTCACCCACCGGAAAAAAGCATCATCCACCGCCCCGACGAGACGTCCCGCAGGGACTTCGACGATGACGGGTTCATCCTTTACGTTGATCTCGGCAAAAGCGTAGGGCGTCGAGGTATTGAAGGTCAGTGCAAGAGTGCGGGCGTCACCATAGTTTTCCCACAGCACCAGATCACCCGGTTTCGCGCCCGCCTGCTTCATACCTTCCAGCATAGCGTAGATGGAGGTCGGCGGGATGCCGTTGAGAAATGCGTCCACCGAGCGAGACAGGTCGATGAAGTCGTAGGTCTTCTTGACCGTGGCCTCACTGGGCATGCCGCCGGTAAATTCAAGTTCACCCAACATTTCCGTCTGCACCTTGTCGGGTGTAATCAGGCTCTGCGGCACATCGGCCTTGTATTTGGGCTCCTTGTATGTAGATTCCTGGGCTGAGGCCGAAGAGTAAATGGCAGCCAAGGTTGCGACGGCGGCCAGCAGGGTAGGCACGTACCCTTTTGTATTCATCATTTGGTTTTGTCCAATTTTTATTGTTGTGACTTGCTAAATTCGTGAACTCATTCGCTTCAATCCCGGCATTTCCCACGGGGCTTGATGTTGGAAAATTGTGCCATGCTCAGGGCCTACTCAGTAACAATCTTGCTATATCGATCTTCATTCAAATTGGCTTTTCTTGTATGGCATGGACGGACGGCATTGATGGCCACTGGCCATCTCTGTTGAGTAGGTTCAGGATCAAAGGATGTAGTTGATGAACGTCTCCATGCGAATCATCACACGGCGTATCAAGTGAGTTGCTATTGCCTGATCGGTGTAGATCGTTGCCGTTCCGGTCGAACCGCCTGGTAATTCGCTAATGTCGATATCTGTTTCATCGAGTTTCAGAACAACTCCGAATGGAAGGGTCTTCTGGCTCCGCGAAGGCGCGGTGGCTATCGTTCCGGTCGGCTGAAGCTGTCCCTCTGGGGTGATATAGGCAATCCGATCCACCGTCGCGGAAAATGTGCGACCCGGGTAAAGTTTCAACACGACTTCTGCTTTTTGTCCCGGCTTCACATGACGCAATCTGTTCTGATCTATGCCAACGGCGATCTGGGCGCTAGATGAATCGACGAAAGCCATCCACGTGCGGCCGGGAAACGCGGCCACGCGCTGACCTGGCAGCAGTGTCATCCCAATCACTAAACCGTCCGACGGAGCAACGACGGTGGTTTGTGAAAGGTTGAATTGCGCGGTCGCCAATTGAGCTCGCAGTTGGACAACTTGTGTGTTTTCACCATTGATCGTGGATGCAATCGCAAGCTCGGCTTTCTGCTTTGCCGCTTGAGCCGCCTTCAACCTCTCTTGCGCCTCAACGACACTCGTGTTGACGCCATCAATCGTAGACTCCAGCGCAAGTTGTGCCTGTTGGCGCAAAGCCTCGGCTGCGTCGACGGACGCGATTGCCAATTCAAGGTTCCGCTGTTTGGTTTCGGCTTCTTGTTCTGAGGTCGCAGTTCTGACAAGCAACTCTTGGGCACGCGAGTTTTCCGATTTTGCCAACTCAAGCTGAGTCCGAGATTTCGCAACGCTGGCCTTCGTCGCTACGAGCGCTGATTCAAGGGAGGCGGCTTGTTGTTTCGCGGCCACGATGGCCGCTTCGGCCTGGGCGACGTTCGCGTCCGCTCCCGCCAAGTCAGCGGGGAGCATTTTGGCTGTTTGCTCGGCTTCCTTGACGGCCGCCAACAGTCGATCCACTTCGATTTGAAACGGCTGTGGATCAAGGCGAAACAACACGTCACCTTTGCTGATTGGCTTACTGCCTTGGGCGTTGACTTCGACCACTTCACCGCTGACGTTGGGAACGATTTCGACCACCATCCGATAGACGTTAACTGCACCTGACGGTGCACCCCATTGCATCGGAATGAAGAGCACCACCAACAGCATCACCATCCAAAGCAGCGGCGAGAGTTTCCAGAACAAATTGAAGCGGACAACATTCAACTTGACCAAAATGGCTAACAGCGCCACGTAAATCAGGGTTAGGAAAAGAATCATAGTACGTCCCCTTTCGCCGAATTGGCGGCGTCTTTGGCCTCAGCGTTCTGAGCGTCTGCCGATATGCAGTATGCCCAGATGAACGCCACCGGTAGCAGTAGCCCCATGGTGATGACGCCCCACCATCCACAAGCGCTGACAGCATCGGCTTGCGGGTGGTTGCGCTGGCGAGCGATCCGACCAGGCATCATTCCCAGCAAAACCCATGCGCCGACCAGCGCCAGCCCCAGCACCAAGAGAATGGTGATTGCAAAAACATCAAGAAATTCCATCGCTGCGTTCCCCTCGTTCTTCAGACCTGAGTCGACGCCAAATCACTTCACCAACTCGATTTCGCCAGGTCGCCAGGTCTTGTTGAACCATGGCTCGGTGGGGCTGTAGAGACGCAAGAGACAAAACCATCCCTTGCCGGGAACCGTCTGAGTCCAGTTCGCTTCTTTGCCAGCCGGGGCTTTGGGGCCGAAGTAAAGATCGATCGATCCGTCCTCGTTGGCGATCAACTTGTCGCGCTGGCTTTGCTTGCTTGGGAATGTCTGGTCCGTCTGGAGCATGGAACGGGTCTGTGGATCATAAACACAAACCGACCAGAATTTCAGGGCGGGAGCATCCTTGGGAATGTTCAGTTTGTAGGTCATGCTGCCGTCGAGATAGTTACCAGCAGAGTCTCGATAGCCCCAGGCGTATTGCGATCCCGCGCCGACCAACTTCATCGCCATCGCCGGTGTGTTCACCGTGGCGAAATAGTAGAAGCTGGTCCTCGCATCCAGATTGCGCCCGCCTGCGCCCTCGTCCTTGAGAAACTGATAGTTATCGCCTGGGTAACCTCGCTTCCAATAGCTGCCTTCGTAGAGGAATTCGTCCTTGTTGCGTTCATCCCAAAGGAGGGCGCGTGAAGTCGCGTTGGCCACCGCCACCGCTTCGGTCATGATCTGCTTCATCCTCGCGTCCGGAGTGAAAGGCTTACCTTTTTCGATTCCGATGGATGCGAAGAGTCCGCGCAGCTCGGGGTCAAGCATCTCGACGGGTTCACGGTCGATGACGTTATGGAGCTCTTCATAGAACTCGAAATTGTTGGCGTGAATCGTGTTGAATGACTTGCCGGAGCCGCTGATGAATTCCATCTTTGGTGGATTGTCCTTCATGGCTAGAGGGTAGATCTTCAGGCCATCTCGCCACATCTTCGCGGCGGCATCCGGCTGGCCATCGACGAGGAATCCACGCAAGCCAATCCAAGCCGCATAGCTGCTGGACTTGGCGACGAAGTAAGTCTCACCGTCGACCACCTGAGCCTTGCCGCCGATGGGACCCTCCAGGTCGCCTTCGTAGTCGGGTGGCAGGATCAGATACTTGCCACCTTTGCCCCTGTCCGGTCCGGGGGCACCCATGTCGACCACGAAGCGAAAGAAGGCATCGTTCACCGTGCCTGGGCCGGCACCCGCCGGGATCTCGACCACCGTTGGTCCATCCTTTTTGAGGTCGAGAATGGGGATGGCGTAAACCGTGCTCGTGTTGCCGGTGAGAAACAACGCCTTGCTGTCCATCAGCTCGTCGAAGTAGAGGACCTGGTTCGATTTCGTTTGCCCGAGAGACGCCGCACCAAGACGGAGCGCTTCAATCGAGGCAGCGGGGATCCCGTTCAGGAAGGCCTCCTTGGCCCGTGAGAAGTCAAGATGATCGTAGACCAGTTGCGAGGTCTCCTTCGTGGGGATGCCATCGAAGAATTCAAGGGTGCCGATTCGCGTTTCGACTCGGTCCGGCGTGGTGACGGATTCTGGAATCTCTGTCGTCATCTTCATTTTCGGCGTCTGCGCCCAAACCGGAGCAGAGATGACAGTCGACAGCAACGTTGCCTTCACGATGGCGTTCAAGATGCTCTTCATTTGTTTCATGTTCATCATTTGTCCTTTGTTGTTTCCAACTTTGTCGTGTTTCTCAAGTTCACTGTTTACTATGCAGTTTTCGCGGAAGCTCGCCATACAAAGTCGAAACCCAGATGTGGTGCAACGTTTTGAGCACAGCTTTTGGGTCGCCTTGTGGCCGTCGGCCGAAATGCTCGATAAGCAGGGCTGCATCAAGTGAATTCAATGCATTGGCAATTCGTCTCGCATCGAGTGATTTGGAAATCAATCCCTCCCGCTGTTGAGATTTGATTCGAGCTTCGACCTGGTCGTCCCAGAGTCCCATGAACGCGGACCATGTCTGTTCGAGCCGTTCGTCGAGGGGCGCTGCTTCAGAGACCGCTCGAAAAACGGGCCCGTGGTCGACACAAGTTTGCACCACTCCCTTGAGAGATTTCCTCAGCGCGGCGATCGGTTCACCCTCGCCGTTGATCCAGGGATTAGCCGTCTGATGCATCACCGCCTCAACCTCGCTCAGCAGCGACTCGATCAATTGATGGAGATCCTTGAAATACTGGTAGAACGCCGGACGGCTGAGCGGTGTATGAGCCATCAGTTCGCCGATCGTCAAATCACGGAAGTTATGCTCCCATAAGAATCGGACAGCACTGTCCATAATCTCTCGCCGGGCCTCATCCGGAGAGTGGCGGCGCGCACGTTTTCGCTGCTTTGGTGATAAACGAGGAGATTTGTTCGAAGATGCTGACATGGTTTCAGTATCGTAGTGACACCGTGTCAGGATGTCAAATTAAATCGTCTGCATTAATTCGCCAAACGCGGGATTCGCCATTTAGCCACCGTTGGAGCGTGATTTCGCATTGCCTTCCCTCACCGAAGCCAGGAGGTTGGGACCGATTGAGCGAAGCCATCCCTCGATGACCCAGCGGAACTGATACAGAGAGACGCCGGAGAGGTTGGGCCCGAATTGAGGTGGCCGAGGGCTGAGCGTGCGCATCGATCCAGTTGCGCGCGAAGTCGGGAGAGAGACATAGGTCTTCGCCAAAGCCTCGCAAATCCTTGCGAATAATGGGGATAAGAGGCCCCGTCTCTCCGCTAGCGCAACAAGAAACCCCACGGTGGCGATCTTTCGCTACCGTGGGGTTCAAGTTGCGGGGACAGGATTCGGACCTGTGATTGCGAGGTCATGAACGGCCCTGAGGCCCCCAACATTTCGCTGCGTCGGTGAAATTGACCTCCTGCAAATGGCGATGAGCGTTCGGCGCGGCGGGTGGACCAGCCGCCAGCTCGGAGACTTTCGGAAAAATGCTGTCGGTATCCCACACCGAAGCGACTTTTCACGATCCTGTTCGGTGCTCCGGCCTCCGACGCCGGGTGATCGCGGGTGGCAGTTCAATGGGTTTAGACACTCCGTGCACACTGGTTAACCAACGCGATCGTGGATGCTTGGTTTTTCGTAGCCTTCTTGTAGCGTCGACGATGCGTCATTGGCGATCGCTTTGACCAACACCGCATGTTCGCCGAGCAAGTCACCGCTGAGTACTTCGTCCGCACCGAAGGCCGCAGCCGAACAGTCGACGAATGGAAAGCCCGCCCCGAACAACCCGACAACCACTGGCTCGACTGCCTCGTCGGTTCCGCCGTCGCCGCCTCGATGCAGGGAGCGTTGTTGTTCGGAACCGATCGACCATCTGCACCGGAGCGTGAACGGGTTAGTTTCAGAGAACTTCAACGCAGAAAGCGAAGCTAACTTTTCAGCTCGCCAATTTACCCCGAACGACGAAAGCGACGCTCCGAAGTCGGCCGCCGGTAGACGGAATCGTCGGGGCTCGAAACTGCTTCGGTGTCTCGCACCGCCGACAATTTGCGGAACTCCTTCGTGCGGTATGTTGGTCCAACCGCCGCGTTGAATACGGACAGCAACCGATTCTGATGATGGCTAAGATTCAGCCATTAAGTTTCGAGGTCCACTTAGTCTTGCGGCTCGACACGGCGACCTAAACGATTGCGTGAACTTGCGAGTCCGAGGTCCTCGAGAATGACGTAGAGGCATGGGATGACGAGCAGGACTAGAACGGTGGACGCCATTAGCCCCGCTGTGATGCTGACGGCTAGTGGAATCAGCACCTGAGCCTGAAGGCTTTGCTCTGCAAGAAGTGGGAGTAGTCCAGCGATCGTGGTCAGCGATGTGATGAAGATCGCTCGGAATCGCTGTCGACTGGCGAGTGCAGCGGCACGCTGAATGTCGTTTCCCTGTTCACGGGCGCGTTTGATGAACAGGACCAGTAAGATGGAATCGTTGACCACGATCCCGGATAGCGATACGAATCCCAAGAGACTGGGCATGGAAATATCAATCCCAAGAATAAGGTGCCCGATGATCACGCCGATTAGGGCGAACGGGATTGCCGCCATCACAATCAACGGCTCGACGTAGCTTCTGAACTGGAAGCTTAACAGGATGAAGACGCCCAAGACCCCAACGATCATTGCTTGCCCCATCGAGCTGGTCGTCTTTGCCGACTCTGTATGCTCTCCTTCGATTGAGATCGAGACCGACGGATGCTCGAAGAGGTAAGTCAGCATGAAACCGTCCTCGAACTGATTAACGATCGAGGCGGTGTTTGCCAGA
This sequence comes from Kothea flammea, assembly GCF_052161645.1. GTDB lineage: Bacteria > Planctomycetota > Planctomycetia > Pirellulales > Pirellulaceae > Laterigemmans. The sequence continues at coordinate 2,887,830 of NZ_CP197414.1, read as the reverse complement.
CGCGTGTCTACGTCGCCACGAACCGTTACCGTCCGTAGGCCATCCACGCGTGAAACCCGCGACCACCCTCGCTCGACTTCAATATCGACGATAGATCCGAGTGGGACTTGCTTTCCATCGGGCAACACAATTAGAAAGGATGACAGCTCTTCAAGACTGTCGCGGTCAGGTTCACGCAGTCGTACATCAATCTCGTAGGACTCGCCTTGAACCAAAATTTTATCGACAATCTCACCTTGCAAGGCGGCACGCAGTTGGCTCGATATGCTTGCTGCATCCAAATTCAGACCAGCCGTTCCATCCCGCATCCGCAGTCGCATCTCGGGTTTGCCGACTCGAAGGTCATCCGACAAATTGTTGACGCCTTCATAAGTTGATAGTTCAGCAATCACGCCGGTTGCGGCAGTTTTGAGCGTCGCAATATCTGTATGTTGAATGCGGATTTCGATGGGACGCCCAGCGGGCCCGAAGGAAGGTTCTGTGTATGTCAGACTCAAGACATCCGCCTGCTCGCCGACCTCGGTTCGCCAAGCATCAAGCACCTCGTCAATACGAGCGTCTCGAATTTCTGCACTCAGTAAATTGGCATAGACGGTGGCGACATGCGGTCCATTCTCAAATGCGTCTGAGTTCTGGTTGAACTGGGCGTAGGTTGTTTGAACGAGTTGTTGATTGTCTGGCTGACGATCTGCGAATCGATCGTTCACTCGATCTAATGCACCTGTGATGTCGCCGACAATGGTTTCTGTGCGTGAGAGTGGCGTCCCCTGGGGAAGCAGAAGTCTTGCGACCACAACATCTCCATCTAATTCCGGGAAGGCTTGGAACCGTACCACGCCACCGGCCCACAACCCTAGCGAAACGAGAAAGACTCCCGCGACGGAGCCCAACCACAGGAAACGCCATCGAAGAAGCGCATCGACAGCACGGCCAACGATGGCTTCTCGTAGGAATTCAATGAAGCGTTCAAAGCGGCGTCGAATGATCCCAGGTTGCTTTTCATGATGCAGCGAATGACCGAGGTGGGCGGGAAGAATACAAAACGCTTCGATCAGGCTCACCGCCATGACAACAATCAGGATGATTGGAATCACCTTGAGCACTTTGCCGATGTTACCCGACAGAAACGCCAATGGTCCAAGCACACAAATGGTCGTTACAAAAGACGAGAAAACGCCTGCCGCGACTTCGGAAACTCCTTCGATAGCCGCTTCCATCGCCGGTTTTCCGCGCTCTCGATGAGCTGCGATATTCTCGGCGATGACAATGCCATCATCCATCAACAATCCGAGGGCAAGAAGCATGCCGACCATCGTCATCATGTTGATGGTAAGGTCGAGGTGCGGGAGGAAAAAGAAAGCCCCAAGAAACGAGACCGGCAGGCTCATCACAACCCAGAATGAAAGACGGACGTTGAAGAACATCCACATCGCAAGAAAGACGAGCAATACGCCTTGCAATCCGTTCTTCACCAGCATTTGCAATCGGTCGCGTACCAGTGTCGAACCATCGCGTGTCACCAGGAGTTCGACGTTCGGCTGCCGTAGACGTTCATCGGCAACGAATTGTTTCACCGCATCCGCAACACGAATCGCATCTTGATTGGAAGTTTTGCTGACATTGACCAAGCCCGCGCGACGGCCCTTCACCCATACTTTGTCTTCGTCGAGTTCGAACAGATCGGCAACCTGGCCGACATCGCGGAGTCGCACGTCGGTTCCACCCTCCGAACCCAGAATCACCAGGTCTTCAAGTTCTGACGGTGAACGTCGCTGTTCAACGAAACGCACAAGAATGTCTTGATCGCGCGTTTGAATCGCTCCCGAGGGCAAATCGACGCTTTGTCGGCTAACGATACTCGCAACATCGGAAACGCTTAAATTGTATCGCTGCAGCTCAGTGGCCGACAATTCGATACGAAGCTGATGATCTGAAAATCCCTTCACTTCAACCAACGAGATTTCGTCAATCTGTTGCAGTCGCCGCTTGAGGTCCTCGCAATACGCTTTGAGGTCGGGCGGAGTCATCGCTCCGGTTACCAGCATACCGATTACGAAATCGGTTGTATTGAGTTGCGTAATGATCGCTTCTTCGGCGTCGGTCGGAAAATTGTCGATCGATGCGATTGCCGAATCAATTTCGTCTTTGAAAGCTGGGAAATCTCCGGCGTCGTCCATTTCTACCGTGACCGTGCCAACTCCTTCGCGAGCATCGGAGCGTGTTTCCAAGATGAATTTGACGCCGTCCAAAGCGTCTTCGATTCTTTGACAGATCCCATCCTCGACTTCCTGGGCCGTCGCCCCCGGATAAACGACTCGGATCTCAAGTTCACTCGCCGTAAAATCGGGAAAGGTTTCGCGACGAAGACTGCCGAAGCTGAATAGCCCCGCAGCGAGAAACATTAGCATCAAGAGGTTGGCGGCTGTCGGATGTCTGGCAAAGAAGCTGATCACTCGGTAGATCTCCTCGCGGAAGCCTCCCGAGTGAGTCTCCCTAGCAGGTCCGCATCCTCAACCGGCTCCACCAACATGCCTTCAATTGCTGGCGTTGCGTCCGAAACGACCAGGATGTCTCCGCTTTGAAGTCCAGAACGCAAGCAGACAAAACCCGCTTGGCTAAAATCGACTTCGACCTCCTGACGTCGTAATCGATTTTCCTGATCCAAAATGTAAACATGTCCCTGCGTGAGCGCCGAACGCGGGATCACGATGCGTCGCTCGCGCTCCGGTGCACGAAGTTCAACTTCGCAGTACATCCCGCGCACGAGTGCAGGACGTTGGCCAGGAATGATCTTTTCGTAGGGTTCATCAACGACAACGACGATTCCCAGCGTTCGAGTTTGGGTATCGAATTGCTCACGTAACCGTCCAACCCGCCCGTCCCATTCGGCGACCGTGTCACCGCTGCGGAGTCGAACCGTAACGCTCAGGTCCATCACCTCACGGATTTGCTCTGGCGACAAACTTCCTGGCATCAAAGTTGCGTTTTCCAAATCAACCAACCTTTGTGCATCATGGGGAGCTACCTGAGCATCCAATTCGACGGCTGCCGTGCTCAGGGCCTCAAAGAGAACTTCGCCAGCACCAAGAAACTGGCCAATCTCGATACTTAAGTCGCCAAGCCGGCAATCGAATGGAGCGACAATCTTCGTCTTCTCCAAATCGATCTTTGCCTGTTGCAGTTTTGTTTCCTTGACCGCAACAGTTGCCTGAAGCGACTTACGTTGGGAAGGAATCAGGCTGATTGAGTTCTCGAGATTCTGCACGCTTTGACGCTGTGCCAGATACTCACGCTCCTTGGCATCCACCTCCGAATCCGATGTTGCATTGGTTCGGTTCAAAGTGCGAAGTCGTCCAAGCTCCTTTTCGATTAAAGCAAGTGACGCTTGCTCGATGGCCAATGAAGCCGAGTAGTTTTCCGTTTGTGCTTGCAACTCGGCCAGTTGCGCGTTGGCCTGCTCAATGTCAGCTTCAAGCTGCGCGACCGCGAGTTCGTATTCAATGGGATCGATTCGCAGCAACTCCTCGCCGGCGTTAATCAATCCGCCAGACGCGAGTCGATCATGAACCATGATCACTCGGCCTTTCACTTCAGCGATTGCCCGCCAAATCTGTTCCGGCTCGACCGTCCCGTGTCCAATCACAATCGGTACGGTATCCATCTTAGCGACACTCATGACGCGAAGGACACGACTTGCTTCCAACAAGTCACGCCTGGCAGGTGGCTCGCCCCGCCATACCATCCAACCGTAAAAGACGAGGCCGAGTACGATTGGTGGGAAAATGAGAAGCTTCTTTGCACTCGCCCGACCATCCCAGAGTCGCATCTTCATAAAGCAGAAACCATTGCGTAATCGACTCCTGAAATGATCAACGGACGGGCCCTATTCTTCTATCTTCCGCATCTCGAAACGCCAGCGTTTGACTTTTTTGCCAGCGGAAAACTCTTCGTAGTTGCCGGACCAGACTCCGTTCTTCTTTTGCGGATCAGGTGTCACGCTCACGAGCCCAGAAAGCGGATACTGGTCATCTTGGTCAAACTGGTACTTGTATTTGTTTGATCCACCTTTTGAGATGTCACCAATTCGCTCACCACCAGATTGCTCATCTTCTTTCCGATTCAACTTCTGGGAAAGGCGGTTTCGAAGTTGCGACTGTAGACCTTCTTTTTGGAGATTCTCATTGCCGATTTTCTCGCGAGCTTCCTCTCCGTCTTCTTCCTTGTTCTCTTGGTTGTGAAACTTTACCTTCCCAACAGCGAAGACGGACGACTGCTTGACACGAATCTTTCCTGTCATATGCACGGCTTTCGCGAGATCCTTCTCCGTGTGATCGAAGACCTTGAACTCCCAGATGGCACCCTCGACATCCTGTCGTTTGTCGTTCGACTCGGTGCTAGTCTGTTGCCCCGGTGCAACGACGATCCGTCCCGCTGGTTTCTTTCCGCGAAGCGGGCCCTGCGCGAATCCAATGTTGCAAGAAGCGACCAACGCGACGGAGGCGATCAAAAGCGATTTAAGCATTTCGGTTTCCTAGTTTTTCAAGAAGTGAAGGTATTGTTCGAAGACGCCGTTGGTTGATTCGGCTTCCTTGGTCGGTGATTGTGTGTTCGGGCCAAGTGTTTTTCAAAGACATCTTGGTTCCTGCGCCTTAAGGATAGCCAAATGGTGTTTCGGATGTCACTCGAGGTGAGCGTGTTCTGGGAGATTCCTCTTGACGAACACTGTATCTTCATGAGTCGGACCCGGATTCTCAGCATGTCGAACAAAGCTGTTGGGACTGCGGCTCGCTTGACACCGGGCCGATCAGCTACTGATTCTCCGTTCTGAGGTAAGTTGACTTCCAGCGCACCGCTTTCTCGATTTTAGCTACCATGAGCGTCGTTTCGAGGAGTAGTTGCGTTCCATCGTCTGACACCGTGTACACGATGGTCTGAACGCCGTTTTGTCCTTGGCTCTCGACTGTCAATTTCCCATCTTTTCGCTTGGCCCGGATCGTCGCAGTCTCCCCTTGATTTTTCACCTGGATAGGTGAACCGTCCGTCTGAAATTTAATGCGTCGTTTTTCTACCTCAATTGCGACCTGATGTCCGCCATCTGTTATCTCGAGCGTAGCTTTTGGCTTGGTCTTCTCTCGCAACAAGTCACGTGCCCGTCCCCGCATCAGAAAGTTGAGTCCATCAGTCGCTTTATCAATTGCCGTAAGTCGTGCGTCCTCGTTTTTTTTCTCAGATGCATATTTCCAATTTCCGGTAAGCGTTGCATCTTGCGCAACGCAGTCTTGGAGTGGGGACAAGATGAAACACAGCGCTGTTAGGGAAAGCAATGCGTACGGTGGCCGGGGCCAGCGGTTCCCAGCCCATAACGTTGCACGTTGAATTGTATCCATTGAATATTGGACTTGTTCCTTCGTTTGCATTCTTAAATATCCTTTTCGGATAGGCTCTAAATAAGTTTCCATGTTGTGAGACCAGCGCAAATTTGCCCTGGCAGGGTGTCGATTAATTTGACTGCGTGCAATTTCAATTCGTTGTCGAGACGCCGTGTGAGTCATGAAATGCAAAGCAGAACCGTTGTTTACAGAACTGCTTCGCTTGTAGGTATCTCGCGAAGAGGATTTCAGGTGGAAGCTGAACCGCATCGCTTTGCTAAGCCATGTTTCAATGCGCTATACGAGAAAAAAGAGTTCGTCTTCCTCGTCGTCGACATCATCAAGGCCACGAGCAAACACATCGTCGATGGCGGCAGCACCCATCGGGGCGACAATCGCAGGTGGTGGTGCTGACCGTCGGTTCATCGAGTTGATGACCTGCAGTGCGTCGATGGCTGTCACTTGTCCATCAAGATTGACATCGACGAGTTCGTCGTACCCTTTATCAGGATCGTTGATCGCGTTGATCACCAATAGAGCGTCCACTGCGGAAAAGGCACCATCACGATTCACATCCTGACGTCCCAATGATGAGACGAGTGGAGCACCGAGCGTCGGTTGAGCCGTATTCGGCGATAGGCTTTCTTGAAGCCACACAGGAATCTCGCCATCAAAACGTTCACTGACACGGTCGCGAATGTTGTTGGCCAGTTCACTGTTTTCGACTCGCTCACGAACGTTAGCGCGAGTGGCTTCGCGGTCGATCGAGCCGTCCTCATCACGGACCACGAACTCACTCGGATCGACTTCAACGCGATCAGCGATAGCACGAAGTCGATTCAGTGGCCCACCTGGGCGGCCGTCGATACCGCTTTCGCGTCGCTCGGCAACACGTTCCTGAAGCCGCTCAGGAATCTCGCCATCAAAACGTTCACTGACACGGTCGCGAATGCTGTTGGCAACTTCACTGTTCTCGACTCGCTCACGAACGTTAGCGCGAGTGGCTTCACGGTCGATCGAGCCGTCCTCATCACGAACGACGAACTCACTCGGATCGACTTCAACACGATCAGCAACGGCGCGAAGTCGATTCAGTGGTCCACCTTGGCGGCCGTCGATACCGCTTTCGCGTCGCTCGGCAACGCGTTCCTGAAGCCGCTCAGGAATCTCACCGTCAAAGCGGTTGCCAACTCTGGTTTCGACTCGTTCACGAACTGTCTCAAGTAGCGATGTTTCACTCGGCGAATCGTCCTGCTGCGACGGCTCGGTCGTGACCGGTTCCGACGCATCAGCCGTGCTTGGAGTTGGCATCAATGCCATGGGTTCCGTCGCAGGCACTTCGTTTGCAACCGAGTCCGTCGACGGATCGGTTTGCACGAACGTTTCCTGCAACCTTTGCTGAATAGCAGCCTGAGCAACCGGGTTGCCAGCGATCTGCTGTCGCATCGCCATCAACTGCTGTGTGCTCATTCCACTGGATCGGATTTGCGAGACGACGGCGCTAACATCAACGCCGCTGCTCTGAATTCGCAACAGCATGGCTGACCTAATGTCCGGCGAGATGCCAAGGTCGGCCGCCATGAGTTGCCGGCTTTCGAGGAACTCCGTCCCCAGCCGCCGCGAACTGCGATTTCGGCTTTGAAGTTTCGAAACTTGTTTTCTTTGCATCGAGTTTTCTTCACAATGCGAAAAGGACGGAGAATCCGAGCCGTTCACGAGGCGGGCTACGAACAAGATTCTTCCACACTCCCTCTCCGCACAGGACGTGCCAAAGCGATCGGCGAACCATGCTTTGAGTCCGTAAACGGTTGCTCGAAAAGGACTTGCGGACAACCGCTGATTCTTGTCGGGCTTATGCTGGACTTCGCATTGACTAAATACGAGCGCCCAGATCTGTGCGCCGTCGATATTTGTGCGCTTCTCTTTGGTAGATTCGGTCCCTGAGATGGGTTGTTCTTCAAGGTAAAACGTCGGGAGTCGTTCTGGCTTTGGTGGCCAGTGTGGCTTGCACTCTCGGCCGGGAGCCCAACGCGATCCGCCCCAGGACGACCTAGAGGCTACTGGCTAAGTTACGGAATCAATCGTCCCAAGCGGCTGGTAATCGAGTTTGAAATCGACCGCTGAAAGCTGGAGTCCGCGAACAGCAAATTCATCCCGCGAAGGTCGCTTTACGAACACGCTCGCGGGACTGTCTAGACTGCATCGTCGCTAGATTTCTTGCTGCTAACGACCACCGCCGCTACAAGGTTGACGCCAATGGGAATGCCAACCAAAAGCAGTGCAGCGACGACAAGTGGGCCGCGAATTGCTCCGTAGAGAATCATCGCAGCGATGCGGCTGGCAAGCGTCGCATTGGCAATGAATGAAGCAAGGCGTAGAGTCAAGGCTAATACGATCGGTGCCCTGCACCAAAGTGCTGCCACGCCCAGAAGACCACACGTGAAAAAATGAATACCAAGAAAAAGGAAGAACTGGGGTGCGTCCGAGGGAATCGCGGCAAGGGCTCCGATGAGAACGCCAAACGCCATGAGTATTAAGTTTAGGCCAGCGGCAGGCTTCCTTGGAAGACTAGAATGTGGACGACATTCCGTTGCGTTCGTCGTTTCATTCGGAGGATAGTAAGGATTACTTGGCATGTTTATCAGCCTAGCCTAGAAGTTAGTTGAAGGCCAAAATTGCGTGTTCTCAAAACCTATTTCCGTGTGAAATCGGACAATCGTAAAGCTCCCTGGCTTCCACGTTCACAGATCGCAGCCTGTCCACCGACGGTAGCTCACTGGCGAAGACTTCTGAGGATACTGCCGTGAAAGCCGAGGGTGTTGACTGCCAAGTTGAGCACATCTGATTTCAACATCTACTGCTTAGTTGCGAGAATCGTCATCCGGCTACTCCAGCCGCTTCTTGACACTCTTAGGCAAGCGGCGGATGAGACGGTACCCACCGTAGTGGACGAGGCTACGAGTCGCCATTCCAAGAGTCCGCGCCGGGGACTCGTGACCTCGTCCACTACGGATAGATTCTTATCTGCCGTTCGCCTTAAATCGTCTTGGATCTATCTGTTGCTGCTTCTTTTTCCTCCTCAGAAGAATCGACCAGTTCGAGCACGAAGGCCATCAGGTATTCGCTGAGTCGCCAACGTCGAAAGCAAGAGTTCCGCCGGATCATCAAACGCATCCGATTGAAGCGCCGCATCCACGAGCGCGGGCGTTAGCCTCGTCGCACGACCGATAAGATTCGCTGAACCACGGATGCCATCCTCCATTCGCATATTTAACATGTTGGCTAGGCCGTGCTCACCGACGGTTTCATGAACGTGTGTGAGCATGCGCCGAGCGAGTAACATTCTGCCAAGGCTCGGTTCGCGTCGCTGTCCGACCAACATGAGCAACGGAAGAGGCCCCGAGATGCGATCACGAATCAAGTCTCGCAGCGTGTCATCCTGTGGCTCGTCCTCTAAGTCGGTAGTCCCAACGATCTCGATGGACGTTTCCGGGTTCGGTTGATTTGTTGGGTCGTAGAGCGTGCCAGCTTTCACATCGACTCGCACTGGCGTGACGCCTTCCGGGACAACCAGGACCACATGATTGTCTTGGTCTCCCAGGTCCTCAAAGCCGACTGGAGAATGTGCGTCGCCGTTGACGTCGATCAGGCTGATTCCAAGCAGTTCCTCCGGCCCAAGCTCACTGCCAAACATCCCGGTCACGCCGCCTTGCCAAGTGGTTTGGACGCGGGCGGGGGTCGTCTGGTTGCCATCCATGTCCATTTCAGCGGGGTCGAGAACCGCGGAAACCAATGCCGCACCGTCTTCGTTGGTCGTCACTTCGGATGTAAGTCCTTGAAGCTCTTCACCATCGATCGATTGCAATGATCCGATGACGGTAACGCTTACTGGCACGTCATCGGACGAACCGAGTGGCCCCGCCAAGAGTACGGTTCGCAGCTCATCGGATTCATCAGCCGGTGCCAGCGTGGCGACAGTCGGTGTCGTGGTTGCTCCGGAAGCAGTCGTGATTTCAAAGTCATCCGGCGACAAGGTGGAACCATCGATTTGCGTTGAAAACACCAAGGGCATTCCATCGTCGCCTGCTTGTTGCTCGGCACCGGTGATCGCTTCGAGCGGTCCTGGGATCGGAACGTCGACGGCACCCAGATAGGCTGACAGGATTTGGGCATTGGTTTCGTCGCTGTCGACGCCCTCGATGCCGTTCGCTTGATAGAACGCAACGAGCTGCGTCGCGATCTCTTCACCTTGATCGTCCTGCAGGAAGTGGCTCGCTTCGGGAAGCCGCGTGTGCGGTTGGCCGCCTGATCCTGGCACGTGATCGATCAACCGCTGCTGCACTTCGGAGCCGCCCAGGTTGCCGGGATCGTTGCCACCCCAGATCGTGACGAACGGCTTGTCGTAGGCGCCGAGTCCCGCCCAGGCTTGGTCGTTCACGCCCGGGAGGTCGTTGATCACCGAGGGGAACGAGCGTGGGCCAGCCATGTAGGCGCGGGTGGGGAACGGCGCGTCATAGGCCGCCTGCTCGTCGGCCGGGATGTCGAACCAAGTCATCGCTTCAACAACGTCCGAGGGCTTGAAGGATGCTCCGGTCATCGCGAAGTTCATCCAGTTGCCGAAGTAGGCGTCGCCGAAGGCACCAGCGGGGCCTTGGCCTAGCAGTTCGCCGTCCGCATCGCGGAAAGGAATCTGTTGTGCAGGCATGACGGTGAACGGCGAGGGGACATCGACGATCACGTCGGTGTCGAGTACCGGCGGGAAGGGTTCGGTTCCCGCAGGAATGACGGGCAGATTGCCGTTTCCGATCGCAATGCTCGCGAACCATTCGGGGTTTTCGCCAGCGACGTGCAGGCCGATGAGGCTGCCCCAGTCCTGGGCGAAGAGGTTGATGTTTTGTAGGCCGAGTTCGCCGATGAACTGCTCGAGCCGATCGATGTGGACTTCGTAGGTGTAGTCGTCGACGTCGGTCGGCTTGTCGGACCGGCCCATGCCGAGGTGGTCCATCGCGATCACACGGTAGCCGGCGTCGACGAGCACGGGGATCATATCGCGGTAGAGATAAGACCAAGAGGGCTGGCCGTGCAGCAAGAGCACCACCGGGCCGTCTTCGGGGCCTTCGTCGATGTAGGCCTGACGCAGGCCGTCGATCTCGACATACTTCGGTTCGTAGGGCCAATCGGGCAAGTTCTCGAACTGCTCATCGGGGGTCCGCACGAACTCAACGCCGTCGGCGGTCGTGTAGACCTGGTCGGCCGGTTCGTTAGGGATCGCCGTCTCCACGCCGTCTTGGACGGCAATGGTGGTAGCCATTGGGGCGGCGACCGGGCCGTTCGCGTTGACCGGAACGGCGTAGTAGGCAAAGGTGCCCGGCGTGGTGCCTACATTGACTGAAGCGGTCCAGCCGTCGGCACCATTGGTGTCAGTGCCGACGAGCATATCGGTATTCTGCAAGCCGGGCGCGCCGTTGCTCTCGCGGAAGAAGACAACCTGGGCAGCTGTCACAACGGGAGTCGCGGTAAGCGTGATGTTCGAGCCGGTGGGTGCCGGGTTGGGATTGGCAGTCAGTGAGGCAACCGGCGTGGGATCGGTGGGTTCACTGGAGCTGTCGAAGGGCGTCCGCTGACTACCGTCAAACGCGCTGACGGCCTCGGTGCGATAGAGGTCGAAGGAGAAGCGCTGCGTGGGTGTCAGGTCGATGGGGCCGACCGCGGGATCGTCGTTGGCGGGCTCGTAACGCGTCCATCGAAATGCGTTCGGATCGCCATCGACCAGCGGCTCGCGCAGGTTGTAATACGATTCGGTCTCGGGCGTGGTGCCGCCGATGCGGATCGTCGGGCCTCCCTGGAAGTAGTCGCCTTCGACATAGAGCTCCGGATACTCCGCGGCCGGGAACACCGGCGTATTGTCGTAACCTTCACCACCGTTGATCCAAGAGTGCTTGACCCACCACTGGCCGGTGCCGTCGCTCTCCATCAGTTCCTGACCGCTGCCGTTCAGGTAGACGGCGTCGGGGTGGAAGCTTACGGGTTGGCCGTTGGGCAGGGTGGTGGTCTCGCCTGGGCCGATCTGCGGCGGAGCGAAAATCTGATCACCCACGCGAGTCTGGGCGTAGATCGTCACGCGTTCGGTCTCGTAGTCGACGTACACGTCCTGGTGGGCCATGGCACCCGGGGGGAAGCCGGGAATGTTGAGTTCGCCAACAAAGTAGCCGTCGTGGTAGCGAAGCGGGTCGATGCCGACGTATCCATAGGCATTGCCGAGGTCGTCGACCAGCACGTCGATGGTGTTGCCGTCGCTCACCGTCACACGTAGCGGCTCTTCGAGGGTGATCACCTCGAAGACCCAACCTTCGGGCAGGGTTAACCGATCGCCAAGCCCGGCGAGATCAGCATTTTCGATTTCCGTGCCGGTCGACTGCATCACATACATTTCGCCTACCGGGCTCGTGAGCTGGTAGATCTCTGAGCCGGCGTAGTAAATCGTATCGGTGTTTCGGCTGACCGTTTGCGGCACGTACGGGTCGCTCTCCAGCGATGTCGGCGCTGACGCAAGATCGAGCTCGATCGACCCGATCCGTTGCATCTCGAGTTCGCCGAACGTCTGGATCGTCGTCTCGCCCGAGGTCAGGGTGCCGGCGTCGGCGAGCAGGTAGCGTGGGCCGTTGAGGATCACCTGCGTCGCGCCGAGCTGCTGGGCAGCGGCCTCGAGATCGATCAACGCGGCGGCCTCCGGCGAGGTATCCGTGCCCTGCGTGCCCCAGACTTCGGTGGTGACCGAGCCGTCGGCGGGATTGACGGTGACTGCGATCAGCTCGGTGTAGGCTTGGCCGCGGTTGGATGAGGCCGGGTCTTCCGTGTCCTGGTAGACGGTGCCATCGAACGGACTCACGCCGGCAGACCGTTGCATCGTGTGCGACCGGGCGAGGTCTGGAACCGGAGTCAGGTCGATCGGCCCAGCCGAAGGATCGATGTTGGCCGGACGATACCTCGTGATGGTGTACGTGTCTGGATCGGTATCCGTGTTGACATCACGGATGTTGAAACCAACTGCCCCCGTGTTCTCGTCGACCCCGCCGACTCGAATCGAGCCGTCTGCTTGTAGCTCGCCCTCGACGTAGACCTCGACATACTCCTCAGCCTCAACTTCCACGTTGTAGTAGCCTTCTTCGGCGATCACCGCGTGCTTCACCCACCACGTGCCGGTGCCGTCGGCCTCCATCAGCTCTTGACCGCTTCCGTTCAAGTAGACGGCGTTTGGATGGGCGGCGAGGGTGCTGCCGTCGGGCAACGTCCCCGTTTCACCAGGACCGACCTGAATCGGCGAGACGATGGTGTTGCCTACTTTAACTTGCGCGTAAACCGTGACGTAGCCCGTCTCCGTATCGACATGAATGTCGTTCACGAACGTGGCCGGGACCGGCGATCCTGGGAGCGTGGCTTGGCCCACCCAGTAGCCTTCGTGAGCCAGTAGCAGAGCGGCTTCTGTTTCGCTGACCGCATCTTCCGAATGCGGGCTCACTGGATTGCCCGCCAGGTCGGTGATGTCTTGGGTACTGGCAAAGTCGAGATCCAACACGCCGTCCCCGCTGATCGAAGCTATCGAGACGGAGTAAGTCGATTCGTCACTATCACCGTTGTCACCAATCGTGATTTCACCGGTCGTCACACCACTGGCCGTGACCTCAAAATCGTCCGCGGTGACATTGACCACGTCTTCACTGAAATTCAGCAGGAATGTCACGCTGTCGGCGTTGGTCACTTCTGCCGACGGAGTCTGTCGACTGATGGCGACCGTGGGAGCCGTGTTGTCGATCGTGTAAGTCTCTTCCGATGTGATGCCCGGCGACGGTTGATCGATTAAAGCGTCGTCGCCCAAACTGCTGTCGCTGCCTGTGCTAATGCTGTTCAGGCGGTTGATGATCCACAGCGCATCGAGCGGCGATAGTTGACTATCCCTGTTGACATCCATCGACAGATCGACCGCGTCGGTCGATTGATTCGATCGGCTTAGCGCATCAATCACCATTAACGCGTCAATCTCTGACACGTGGCCATCACGATTCACGTCGGCAGGCTCGAAGGTCCTTGCCATACCGAGATCGGCGGCCAAAAGCTGACGCGCTTCGAGCCGTTCTGTTCGAAGTCTGCGTGGTGCGAGCGGTCGGGAACTTCGATGTTTTTTTTGTGATCGATGTCGTTTCACGGTAGCGCGTCCAATTTCGAGAGAAGCGGCCATCGAGGACTTTTGCTGCGAGAATCGATGGACCAGGGGAAGGGCTCTCGCGCTGCGACATCAAAGCAGCATCAATGCCAAACTGGATTTCGAACACACCTTTTGTTTCGTAAGTGCTTTCTGGTAGATCACTTACGGAAACTTGTTTTGTTTTTTCCAGTGAGCGTGTTAAGCTTAAGTGTGGTTATTTGGGCGCACGTATTTGGGCGCTGTCTAAATCTGTGCGCTCCCTTGATGGTGAAATCGATCGATGCAATTAGTCGTCTTGCAGGGCAATTCACCCGGAGAAGTCTTACCGCTCGACCCTGGCTCGTCCTGCAACCTGGGCCGGGACCCGGGGGCGACTCATCAACTCAAAGATGCGTCCGTTTCGCGATTACACGCCGTCATTGAGCAATCAAGTGGTGCTTGGCGAATCAAGGACAACGGCAGTCTGAACGGAACGTTGGTCAACGGCGAGCCGATCCAGCAGAGCGACATCCAGGCAGGTGATCTCATCCGCATCGGAGAGTTCTTGCTGATTTTTTGCAGCGACGACTCCGAAGGAATCGATGCTTCGCAGCTTGTCGACAACACGCGCGTTCGACGGCTGGCTGGTGAGGAGAAGCGGCGTTTCGCCGACTCTCCGATCGGAGCGGATTCGACCTCGGCACCCATCCGAAAGTTGAGCTTCTTGTACCGGCTGTCGCGTGAAACTTTCAAAACGACCGACGTCGATCAACTTTTCACCTATGCCCTTCGCTCTTCGATGGATGTGATCCGCGCCGAGGCAGGCAAAGTGGCTCTACGCAGCGTTGGTGGCAGGCTACGGTCGATCGTTCAGGGCGATCTTGCCGCCACGTTTGACTCGGGCCATCTACTTTCGAATTGGGTCATCGAGCGTGATGAAGCTCTCTTGCTATGCAGTCAATCGGATACACCTTTTGCCGCCAAGAAGTCGGATGTCGTTGATCGTGGTGCTTCGATTGTGGTTCCCATTCCAAGCAGTTTTGGTGCGTGCGGTGCGATGCACCTGATCAAGCCCGAGGGAGAGCACGTGTTTACTTCCGAAGACCTTGAGTTCATGGTTGCGGTCGCCCAGCAACTCGGTATGGCAACGGAGTGGCTGCAGCGACTTAAGCGAGTTGAAACGGTCAATGAACGGTTGCGGGAACAGTTGGGGCGAACCGCTCAACCTCGAATGATCGGCGAGTGCGAAGCGATTCAAGCACTTCGAAATCAACTTTCAAAGGTCGCGACAACCAATACAACCACTTTGATTCTTGGAGAAAGTGGAACTGGAAAAGAAATCGCAGCACGATGCGTTCACAACCAAAGTCAGCGACGTGACGGACCATTCGTGGCTGTCAACTGCGCTGCCTTCAGCGAAGCTCTGCTCGAAAGCGAATTATTCGGGCATGAGCGAGGTGCTTTCACGGGCGCCGAGAAACAGCGCATCGGGCAATTCGAACGTGCGACCGGCGGAACGATCTTTCTTGATGAAATCGGTGAGATGTCCCTGAACTGCCAAGCCAAGGTGCTGCGACTGCTCGAAGGCCAGCCCTATGAACGGGTCGGCGGTACGACGCCCATTCAAACCGACGTGCGTATCGTTGCCGCCACCAACCGAGACCTGGAGTCGATGGTCGCAACGAAGCTGTTTCGCGAAGACCTTTGGTTTCGCCTACGTGTCGTCGAGCTTCGAATGCCACCGCTCCGCGAGCGTGGTGCCGACATTCTGATACTGGCTGATTTCCTTTTGGACACGCTCAGCCGAGAAATGGGAGTCGATGCCAGATTCTCGGAGGCCGCCTCGCAAGCCATGCTGGCACACTCTTGGCCGGGCAATGTCCGCGAGCTGCGGAATGCGGTCGAAAGAGCTTTGGTGCTGTGTACTGCGGAAGAAATATCCGCCGATGAGTTGGGGTTACGGACGGGAACTAAGCCGGAGCTAGAAGCATCGAATGAGCGTGTTCCGTCGCTGGCAGAAGTCGAATGGGAACACATTGCTCGTGTGCTGCAATTGACGCAAGGAAATAAGACGCGAGCGTGTGAAATTTTGAAGATTCCGAGAACTTCACTGTACAACAAGCTGAAAAGGTGATTCAACCGATAGAGACCAACTATCTGCAGGAACCAAACGGTAAAGCTCGCGGCAGATTCAGATATCGCTCGATGGCGAGCTTCAGTTATCATACACGTCAGCTCTAAACACTAAATGTTTTTTTTCCGGAAGTCGCAATGGCCCGCCGATTGTCGATTCAAAGCTTGGAAGACCGTCGCTTACTCGCCGCTCAACCGGTCCTCGTCGATGTCTCAACATTGGTAGGGACGCAGGCTGAGTCGCGTTTGGTTCAAAGCGATGTTCCAGCGATCATCCTGTCGCGTGATGGCATCGATCCGGTCGCGGTATCGGAATCCATGCTCGGCGTGTTACCGGAGGCAGCGTTCAGGGCAGAGGCTTTCAGGGCCGAGGCGTTACCGTCAATTACTTCGGAAGTCACGCAGAGGCTCAATTCGTTACGTCCGATGATCCAAGGGGCACTCGTTTCGCCAGCTTCGTCAGACGCTCGTCACGCGTTCCTGGAGCTGACAGATGAACTCGTTGATCAAGTGATCGGGCGTATCGATGCTGGGGAGGTCTTCGACGAGCCGACCACGACTAACGCCGAAGTTTCACCCGAAATCGCAGAAGCAATCCGCTCGCTGGTTCTCGACCGCTTGGTAGCCATCCAGTCCACCATTGAATCTCGCCTCCAATCTCAAGCAAGCGTGGAATTTCAAGGAATGATTTCAGATTGGCGGCCGGTTCAAACTGAATCGATCGTGGATGAGTCTCCACATCAACTGACACGGAGCAGCGATACCGGGGAAACCACGCCGCTGGATTCGTCAACCACGATCGGGACTGACATTCCTGATGTAGAGATCAATCATGTTTCCCATGCTCCGGATCCTGCCAAAGTGATCCCGTTGCAGCTTCTCGCACCTTCAGTCTCCACTAGTTCACAGACTCCTTTCGTGGAGGATGCCAGGAACACTCTTCGCGGTGCCTTGGATGCATTCTTCTTCTATGAATCCCGAGTAGAAGATGGCAGCCCAACAACCAGACTGGCGTTATTCAAACTCGGAGATCTTGTCGGCGGAGTTTCTTCGCTTGACTTGCTTTCGGCTCTCGATGCGACCACTTCCGACTTAGTCGAAACCGTTGATGAAGTTCGTCCTCGAATCGATGTTCGACTCGCCGCCTTCATCTCCGCCCTGACGATGGGATACGTGCTTCGAATCCGAAACCGCGGATCAAAGGAGCAAGAAGAATTTGACGAAGAGGGTGAGACACTCAAAATTGAGGGCAGAGTCCCGAGGCCAAATTTTGGTGTTTAGCGTTGAGCCAGTTACGCGATCGATGACGAAACGGACGGCGTGATGAGTTATGGATGAGGCCACCCAGTTCAGCACAAAGCCGTGGGTCGAACGGGTTTTGAACGATCTCCAGCAAGGAAGCGTGGAATCGATCGAGTCATCGTTGCCGGCGGACCCCGTCAAGCGTTTGCAGTGTCTCGAAGCGTACATCTTGGCGGATATCCGCTCCAAATTCACCACCGGTGAACGGGTCGACCAGGAGGACTATCTCAAGGCTTGGCCAGAGATCAATTCCGATTGGTTATCCCAGGCGATTCAGTGTGCTGCGGATCGCGACTCAGCACAACTAGTTTCTGAATCGGTCGAGTCACCAAGTGTCAGTCACGAACCATCACAAACTTCGTCCAAACCGCATCAATGGAAGAGCGGATCAACCATCGGGCAATTCGTGATTGGCGCGAAGGTTGGCGAAGGCGCGCATGGAACGGTCTTCGTCGCGAACGACACCCAATTGAACCGCAAAGTTGCCATCAAGGTCTCGCCGGACTCGGGGATCGAGGGACGAATTCTCGCTCGTTTGGATCACCCAAATATTGTCCAGATTCACGGGCAGTTTATGAGTGGCGCCTACCGGTGTTTGGTCATGCCATTGATCCAAGGCCCAACTTTCGTCGATCTGCTGAACCAAAAGCCTTATCAGAACACTGCAAAATGGAATTCCCAAAAGTTGAACGATTGGGTGGTCGAATTTGTTGAAGACAAGCATCCAATAAAGTCAGACGGCGAGCCTTCGATCGATGATCGACGGAGCACGGGTTCAAAATCCGATGCAAAGCAGACAACGTCCTATGCGGTTCTGATTTCCGAATGGGTGCTTTGCATCGCGCGGGCGTTGCAACACGCGCACTCGCGAGGTGTTTTGCACCGAGACATCAAGCCGAGTAACGTGATTCTTGACGGTGACGGGTCACCCAAGTTGATGGACTTCAACGTGGCGGCAGTCGACTCGGCACGGCCAGATTCTGGACAGCCTTCATTCGGCGGTACCCTTTCTTATATGTCGCCGGAGCACATGCGGGCGTTTGAAACGGCGACTGGCGAGGAAGATGTTGACACTCGATCCGATATGTACTCTCTCGGTGTCGTGTTCATTGAACTTCTGACGGGGCAAAAGAACTGGACAAACCAAGCTCAGCTTCTTGGTCTGCTGAATGGTCCATCGGTACCACGGACCCTGATACCAGTTCTATTAAGATGCGTTCAGCCAGAGCCTGTCGATCGATACCAGGGCGCTCACGAACTGATCCGCGATTTGGAAGCATGGCTGGCAAGCCGACGCCTGCCTCACGCTCGCCCCGTGAACGGGCTTGGGTTGGTCACCGAATGGTTGCGTTGTAATTCGAAACTCTTGGGTGCGGGAGCCGTATTGCTCGCCGTTGTCCTTGGTCTGATAGGTGTTGGTAGCTGGCGGGCCGAGACAATCATCGACCGTTGCGATGAGATGACCGAAGCCGCGGAGCGGCAAGTGCAACAGGGAAGCCTCGTGGAGGCATACGATACGATCGGGGACGCCAAGGGTTTAATCGCTTCGGCTCCCGCCGTACGGTTGCTTCGACCATTCGACAGTGAGCAACTGCATGAGCGTTGGGATCAACTATTGAGAGTTGGCAAAGCGGCTCGCCTGGAAAGTGATCTGGAAACCTTTCGTCGAAGCCAGCTTGCCTTCCTTCGCTCTTCTCCTACAGAGTCGACGTCGTCTGGTATCGCCACTGAGTCCCTCGCCGAGTATCACCTGCTTTTCAGAGACGATTGGGAGAGCCGTCCACCGTTCGCCTCTTTGAATGACCAGGAACGCATTGTTGCCTCGCAGCAGCTTACCGAACTGGTTTTACTGCTAGGGCTTCAGCGCGAGCAAATGACGGGTGCCCAGCGCAAGAAATGGAAAACGGTCAGAAATCGGCTACCCCTGCGTTACCGTAGCGCCTCGGCGTTTCGATTCCTTGAATCCGCAGACAACGATTTCCATGTTGGCAGCATGCAGACGAGTTCTGATGGCTTTGAAAATTATCTGCTTGGAATCGCACTCATGGATCACGGGGATTTTTCAGCCGCCAGAGAGCACTTTCAAGCATCACGAATGCAAGCGAGTCGCACATCGAAGCCTCGCTACTGGTGCCTGTACTGGGAGGCACTTGCCTGTCAAGAACTTGGGCAGTTGAACGAGGCCGCGGTTCTATACGGCGCATGCTTGGGACAAGACGCAGCGTATGTTCTGCCGTACATCAATCTATCCTTGCTTCATGCTGAATCCGAAGAGCTTGTCCTTGCACGCCGATTCATTGAGGAGGCTGTAAAAACCGATCCAAGCTCTGGCTTGGCACACGAGACGCGAGCCGCAATCTGCTTAAAACAGCAAGATTTGAAGGCGGCCCGCCACAGTATCGCCGCCGCAGAGAGCATTGGCTATGAATCAGAGAACCTCAGCGTTTACCGCAGTCTTTGCGAGCTTGAGTGATAATCCGCGGTTTCTCCACATGGGACCATCGTTGAAACTCGTATCGTCAAAATACTGAATCGAGCGTTTGGCCGACGACACCCGCCCCTACCCGTTGCTCATCCACGGGATCGTCCCGACAGAGTGAGGTCGCGCCGGGAAGAATTTCCCCAACCGATGGTGTCCCCACAACCGCCATTAGGTTCATTGGCTGGACCATCGCTGCTCCTTTTCAATGCGTTCCAAAGGTAAAGACCCAACCTATGCGAGAAAGCAATCGTTTTCAGATTCGGCGCGGCGGTTGCATCGACCGAACGGAGTTCGGTCGGGGTGAAACTCGCGTCGGTGTCTTCAGAATCCGGGCACCGACGCGTTGAAATGGCCTTCACCGAAAGTGCTCCGGTTTCATCGACCGGGACGGCGAGCGACGATTCGAACTATTGTGGAGAGTCTCATTTCTTGCCCAAGATTCGGAAGTCGAGCAGGGAGCATTCAGCACCGCTGCGCGTCGAGTGGAGCCTACCGGAAGTAGTCGACCGCAACGACGGAGATTCTCCCGATGTCGACCAAGTTTCCACCCGCCGTCAGACGATATTGCAAAGCCAAGAAGCACTCAAAGGGCACAAGCGACGAGTATCAAGCCACCGTGAAAAAGTGGATCAGCTGGGGCAAAGATATTCGTCTCGAGCATTTGTCTCGATCAACGATCCGTGATTTCCTAGATTGGGTTTACGACCATGCAGTTGAGAATGGAGGAGAGAATCCGGAACGGACTTCGAACAAGGCTCGTGACCACGTTCGTGCTGTCGCCGCATGGGCATGGGAAAACGACATCATTCAATCTCTTCCGCGATTCCCCAAGCCGCGTCCGCAACGAGATGTGGCGGGCCGTCAGTATCTGAGCAAGGCCGAACTGAATGCACTCTATTTTGCCACATATCAGATGCGTCGACCACGTGCTTGGACGCAGCCGCACAGTGTTGGGCAGTATTGGCGATCAGCGATTGTTCTGTTCTTCAACTATGGTCTGGACACCGGCACGATCTGGAAGACCAAGACAACTCACCAACCATTGTTGTGGAGACACGTTTTCTGGAACCATGAATCGCCAGACCGGCAGTCAAAACTTCGCTCTCGTTATGGATGGCTGTTCTATCGACGAGTTAAGACGAACAAATCGTTCTATCGGCCGATGAATCGAGCGGTACACGCACACTTACGTCGGCTTCAGCCACCGACGCCCGTACCAGATGAGCCGATCTTCGTAGGTGGTTCAGCGAGGCCTAATTCGATCTTCAAACGGCTGATCACGATCGCTGGGATTCGAGCCAAGGTCGATGTTGAAACCGGCGTTGCCAAAGACTGGTTGCTGAAGGATCTTCGCAAGACTTGCGCGACCTATTACGACGAGCACATGCCTGAGTCATCAATCGAAATTCTCGGTCATTCGGTGAGCGGAGTCACCTACCGTCATTACGCTCATCGAGATCCTTTGGCATTCAGAGCAATCACGACAATCCCCCAGCCGTCAGCTTTCATGGCACTACCACGTGGAATCGAGGGTGAATGCCCTTGCTGCCGGCGGACGTTCGCGGGCGGATGATCTACCGGTCGATGAAACCGGAGCGTCTTCGGTTGCATCCTTGTCGGGCGTCTGTTTGAATTCCCTGATGATACCGACGAGATTTTCGCTAGACGCTTCGACGACTCGGTCGATGCAACCGCTCGCATATAGCAAGCTGATCAATGCATCTTGCAAGGGCAGATTGCGAACCATTGGCGATTATCGAATGCCCGTAGGGCGAGAAGCTGTCGGGTTTCTACTTGGCAAGTTCGCCAAGATCCTCAGGTTTCAATGATTCATCTTCTTCCGCGACGGTCAAATAAAAGCCTCGCATCAGAACGAATAAGTTGTGATACGCGAACTCGCTTCCCGGCCTTGCCGGAGCGAACTCAACGCCGTTGCGATTCATGAAGCATAGGAGACTAACGACATGCTCGCCTTCATTCTCTGGGTCATATCCGCCTCCTCCTAACGGGCGAATGTCTCCGGTTTTTTCTACCTGAACAATCTCGCGATCTAATTCTTGCAAAAAGCGATCACCTGCATAGAAATGAGTGAAGCGATTGTGTTGCTTGACCCATTGCTGCACTTTGGCCGAACTGTGGAACTCCTTTGTCAATTCCATGAGCGCCCCTTCCATCCGACCGATGGTATCGACCGACGCTTGTCCCGCAGTCTCTGATTCCTTCGCAACGGCCGCCCGTGCGTTTTCAAACGCTGTACGAGAAGCTTTAAAATCATCCCAGCGTAGGATATACGGCCACAGGCTGATGGTACCATCGACTGTCTGACTTGCGGTAAATTTAAACGGCCCCTGTTTCAAAGTGATGTGTCCTAGCAAGTCCTTGTTCAATTCAAGCTGCTGGAGTGCTTCCAGACCATAACGGCTTTTATCGGGATCAAACTGATAGGGCAGAGATGATGCTGAAAGTCGAGCCAACACAAAGTTCAACGCGCTGCCGTTGCGGATGTTTGGGCCGCTCAGTTCGGGGTGGTTCTTAAGGCGATCCCACAGACGGCTATTTTGCCACTTTTGATCATTCAGGTATTTCATCCGAGCGATTTGGCGAACGTGATTTAACTCTAGCTTTTTTTGCTCGGCGAGTGTTTTACGCTCCCAGTAGATCCGCAATTCCTTCTTCCAATTGTCGAGTTCCTTGCTATATGCGTCCGCATGAAGATTGCGCGCATACGCAAAGTCTACAGCCGCGTCGCCCTGGGCGCGAATCAGATCGGCTTGGGCGTAGATCCGCGAGGTTACCGCATAGTAAGGGTCATAAACGGCCCACCGAAGACGAGTGGGATACACATAAACAGGATCAATAACAACGTTCTGTGCCAAGCCATTTTCTGCCGTTAAGTAACAGAGAAGGCATACTGCAATTGTGGTCTTAGCCATTTGGATGCTCGAATAGGTTTCGAAGAGACTCAACTGTTATCGGCATTCCCGCACGCGCTGAAAAAGTGCGGCATCGAACGTAAGTTCTTTTTCTGGATCAGTTTCAGTATTCGGCGGTGTTGGTCGCGAATAGATGCCCACGACTTGGCCCTGGGCATTCATTACCGGACTACCAAGATAAGCAAACTCGTGCTGCTGGAGAGTTCCCTTCGCTACCATGCGATCCTGCGAGCCTTCGGTCGCTTTCGCTAGCTGGCCGAAACGACTGGAAATCGTCGACAAATCAATCGGAACATTGCGATCTAAGTAGGGATCTTCCACGTCAAACGCATACCCTGTGACATGCAGTTTTTGGTTCGGTCGCAATTTAATCTCGTCCGCTACGCCGGGTAACCAATGCGACAGCGCCTGAGTAGTTTCGATGATGGCGACATCGTAGGTCGTTTTTTGATCAATCGCCTCAAATGCCTTGACGCGTGCCACGATCAATTGATCCTTGACCTGCTCGAACGCCTCCGGTGTCGGTGGCTGAGATTCCAGCTGATCAAAAATGGAGTCATGCTCTTGTTGTGCTTCGCGAGCTACTATGTTGGCAAGTTCAAACTGTGGATGGATAATAGTCGAGGTGATGTTCAGTTCACTCTCGGTCGAAGGTGAAAATAAAAAGGCTTCTGAAAAGCCGTTCTGTTGCAGATTCCGCATGGCATGGACAACTGAGGCGGTGGTCGCGATGTGCTGTGAATCAATCGCAAAGCCAGTACCGATACGAAACGGGGTTTCTCGTTCGGCATCGGTACAAACGATCAAGAATAAGGATTTTGAAAGTCTTTCTTGCGGCAACGTGACGGTTTGTTTCGCATCAGCCGTTGGTTCATTCGTTCCTTTGCCCGAGGTCATATCTCCCATTGGATCCTTGGCAACCGCGGTTTGCTGAGTCGTGGGCACAGGACTTGATGGGCTGGATTGCTGTTTATCGGCTGTGCCCAGATCACGCGTCACGATCCAGCCAATCACGGCAAACAGTATTCCAATTGCCCCAACTGCTGCCACCGCGAGCATGCTGTTGTTCGCTGGACGATTTGCTTTGCGATTTACTGTACGAATTTCTGAATTAATGGAAGTTGGTTGGGATCGCTTTATCAAATCGGCGACTTGATATCCCGTTGACCCAAGAAATATGGTATCGCTGTTTTGAACCGTGGCGCAACTGACTTTGTTTTCCACTTTGCCTACTGATGTACCGTTGGTGGACCCTAAGTCTTCGAGAACGATTTCTCCTGATGCGATAATTAGCCTGGCGTGATGTGTCGACACGTTCGAGCCACTGAGCACCAAAGTGTTATCCAAGCCACGCCCAAGGGTGATGACCGTTTTCGTTATTTCGGCTTCGACGGTCGCGGCCTGCTCTGAGCTTGCAGAACTCGTCGGTTTAATACTCTCTGGCCAGGGCATTAGTTGCGTTTGCCCCAGAGTGATTTTGTCCGACCTTGATATGTTTTGTGTCCCCTGCAAAAGTCGTCCATTGATATAGGTTCCGTTCGTGGAATCTAGATCCGTCAAAGACAGTGAGCTTCCATTGCTCGACAGGCGACAGTGCTGACCCGAAACCGTGTTGTTCTTGACAACGAGGTCACACGACGAATCGGATCCGATGGTCCACGAATGTTGAGTCATGATTGTCCACGAGCGTTGATTCAGTTTGTTCTGACGACTTCGGGCTGAAACCGAAATCGCTGTTGCCCTAATTGGAATTCGGTTTGTTTGTCCATCGCAAATCTCTTGACTCGAATCCAGACACCATTGACAGACTTTTGGTCCTCGATCATCCAACGCTCGGTTTCATTTTGATAGAAGCGAGCATGTCGGGGGCCAATGAAAGGATCGCTATCAATCGTAATCTGACAGCGTTGGTCTGCTCCCAGGAACGTTTCACCGCCGATGGAAAATGTTTGTGCGTTCTCTTCCGGAACTCCTGTCTCTGTAAGACGGGGGACAAATTGCTCCAGCATCGTTCGACTCGGCGCTCGATAAGCCTGCGTTTGCAAAGCTTCGGTCTCAACCGCTTCGTTTCCGGGTTCTGGAAGTTGAAAAAGGTAACGACGCCCGCCAAGGATTAACTCACTTTCGCGGGAGAGGGAGGCACGGAAGGCGCGAACAAACGTTCCATTCGTACTTTTGCGATCGATCAAATACCAGCGATATCGCC
The DNA here is from genome assembly GCF_052161645.1 of Kothea flammea. Taxonomy (GTDB): domain Bacteria; phylum Planctomycetota; class Planctomycetia; order Pirellulales; family Pirellulaceae; genus Laterigemmans. Next base: position 2,863,223 of record NZ_CP197414.1, on the reverse strand, counting down.
CTTTCTGCTTTTGGCAACGAAGCTCGGCGTGGCTGCTGGAAATGTCGCTGTCAAACGGGACGGTCAATTCACCTTTCTCACGGCCGATGGTGAATCTGGAATCGCGAATCCGAATCGCTTCGCCTTCCTCCCGACTGCCGTCGTCAAGGATGGTCAGCATGGCAAGGGGCTGACGATGGATCGGTCGAAAGACTCTGACCTGCGGTGATTGCGCAGTAGTCTCTTTGTTCGCCGGCGCTGACGGATGCGCCGCTTGCTTCTGCAGGTATTGCTGCAGCGGCTCCGCAACTGTCTGGATGACAGGTTCTTCTTCGGTATCGCGAGTGGAACGTTGATTCATTTTTTGTTCGTCTTTAAACGTTGGCAAAACGTTTTCGTTGAGTCACTCAGTGAGGAAGTTTCGCTGATGTAGATGCTACGGGGTCGATAACGCGTTCTTGTCCGAATGAGGTATCGCCAATTGTTGTCGATCGAATTCTGGTCGATCGTTTACAATTCGGTAATGGACTGTTTGAACCGCGTGATGCCCAAGCGGGGGCGTTGTTCCCTCAACTTTGCAACCGCTTGATCCGTGACGTTGGGCGTCCCCAGCCACAATTCCTCGATCGTCAAATCTGCTACGATTATAAGGCATTCGTCGGTGAACGTCTCGCCATTAAGAGTCAATTTTCGCAGGCTACTTGCTGCCATTAAATGCTTCAAGCAGTCGTCCGTCAGGAACGCGGGGCCGAACTTCTTCTTGCTTTCTTGCTCCAACGTAAGTTCCCTGAGGGCTTGAAAGTTTGCAAGCAGCTTCAGATCGTCGTTGATCAGATCAGTCTGATGGAGCGTGAGGGTCTCAAGTCGCTTTAACTTCGCCAATGCGGCAAGTCCCTTGGGGCCCAACCCAATCCGGTTAAATACCAGATGCTTTACGTTCTCAACGACGTTTGGCATCTCGGCCAGTGTGGCGATGCCCTCGTTGGTCATCTGGTTTGGGTAAAAGACGACCGTCTGCAAATCAGGCAGCTGCTCGAGCAGTGCGATGTGCCCGTCGTCGAACTCCTTCTGCTTCCGGAAAAAAGAAACCCCTTCGACTCGAATTTCACCATCGGGCAGCGTCCAAATCCACTTGCCACTGCCGGCCAACTGCACGCCGCCACCAAAATCCACGAACTGCTCGGCGATTTCACGATCGTCGGGCGAAGTCTCTGCCATTCGAGTCGCTTTCACCCGCGTTGCTGCGGCTTCCGCCTCAGATTTCAAATCGATGGCGGCTTTCTCGAAAAGATTCCATACAACGACCGGCATGTATCCTCCGGTGAGTAACAACCGTGTCCCGTTATCGGAGAAAGATAGAAACTTGACTCGATCTGCATTCTCGCTTTCCGAACGGTGCTGATAAGTCCAACGCTCAATCTCGCTCCCAGATTGGACATCCCACAAACTCAATTGATGGCCGCCGTCACGTCCCGCGGTGCTGGCGAACCATTGGCCGTCGTTGGTAAATTGCACACAATGCACTCGCCCCTTTTGTGGCCCGCTATTCCAAAGCTCTTTTCCCGTCGACGTGTCTAAGATCGCGGCAAAGGAAGCGGCTCCCCAGACGGTTCCGTAAGCCAAACGAGAGCCATCTGCCGAGAGATCCATGCCAGCGATACGTTTCATTCCCGCGATTTGTTCGTCGTACTCGAATTCAACCGGGACCTGTTTTCCAGTCATAGTATCCCAGAGGGTTGGGCCGCTGCGGAGGCTGATGACCGCGACCAGACGCCCATCCGCTGATGCATCGATGCTGTCGGCAAGTCGCTGATCATCCACTCCGGCTTGGAATCGGCTAATCAGCTTCCGAGTTGAAATCTCCCAGGTTAGAAACGTTGACTCTCCCTTGAGTTTGGCATGGTCATTGGCCAATGCAATCAGCTTTGTACCGTCGGCCGAAAGGTGTACCCATGGCACACTCGGCTCGATTGGCGATTCAAACGGCTCACCTTTTTGCTCGAACGTTTCTGCATTCCAAAGTCGAATTGTTTTGTCTTCGTGCCCCGTAACGATTAGCCGCCCGTCGGAAGAGAACGCAAGCGAGATTGCGTTTTCCATTTCAATGGGGATATCCAATGATTGCTTTGATTCGCAATCGGAGATGATGAGCGGACCTTCGCGCAATCGAAACGCAACCTGTTTTCCGTCGGGCGAAAGGGTTGCCAAATGCCAGTTCGAGGCGTTCGGTGCGCCATGGTCCCACTCATTCACGAGTTCGACTTTCGGATCGAACGACGAATTAAATGCCTGGATCGAAGCTTTGCTTGGAATAGATGCTTTTGCTGCGGACGTCGTAGAATTTTTGTCGCTGGGTTTCAATTCCGGACCGGTGCGGATGGCAACACTGCCGTCGTCGTCGACCTTCACAACCGCGTTCGAATCGGAATCAAGTACAACCTTTCCACCGTTGAAGTAGATGACCACACCCAACAAAACAGCTGCGCCGCCGGCAAAGCCTGATGCAATCAGCGGTTTGCGCCCGCCATTGTTTCGGTTCAACTGACTCGTCCTCATCTTTGGCGCCGTGATGGCAGCGGACGTCGATCGGGCAGCGGGCTCGACCATCGTGCCACGCGAATTTGAGTCTGTCTGTGCTGCGAAAAACGCATTGAGTGCATCGGTTTCAGTCAATTGGTGTTCACCGGAACTGACGCTCGCCGCTGGTTTGCCGGGTGTGGCTGAATTGGCTTGTGCGGTTTTGCGTCGCCCCTTGAGATAGGCCTTCAGTTCGGCCGCCACTTCGCCCATCGATGAATAACGATCTAGGCGGTTTTTCGCCATCATCTTGGCACAGATCGACTCCAATTCACGGTCGATGTCTTCACGAAGCTGCGACGGCGGCGCAGGTGTCTCGTTAACGATCCCATAGACCACTTTGGCAATCGGTCCAAGAAATGGTAGTTGCCCGGTGAGCAATTCGTACAAGATCACTCCCAGCGCGTAGATGTCGGCCGCAGTCCCGACTTCGTGCAACTCGCCACGGATTTGTTCTGGAGACATATAAGCCGGAGTCCCCACAGCCATGCCGCTTTGGGTGACGCGGCTTTCGACATCCATTTGTCGCGCCAATCCAAAATCCATCACGACCGGTTCCTTCTTGAGGTCGATCATGATGTTTGCTGGTTTTAAATCGCGATGAATGACATTGTGCTTATGAGCTTCGGCTAGCGCGACGGCCAATCGCTGCACCAAAATCGCCGACGTTCTTTGGGGCGGCAATCTGTCGGGCTTGATAAATTCCGACATGCAGCGTCCTTTGATGAACGCCATCGTGATGAAGTGACGTCCGTCTATTTCACCGACATCGTAGATCGGACAAATATTTCGATGATGAATCTTTGCCGCTGCGCGAGCTTCGCGGTAAAAGCGGGTGACCATGTCGTCATCGCCTGAGCCACTAAAGTTAGGTGTTTTGAGTGCGACTTGGCGTTCGAGCTGACTGTCGTGTGCCAAGTAGACCTTGCCCATTGCTCCGGCCCCCAACTCTTTGAGGATCCGGTAGCGTCCAAACTCAACAGGCAGCTCCAAGGCGGTATCGCGTTTCTTTCCGTCCTTGGTGTCCCGCGGGCTGTCGATCCGGCTGGTATCAATCGAGGCTTGCACCAAATTAGGTTCCGTTGGATTCGGTGACGACTCTTTCACGCTCGACTCCGTTAATTCGCTGACCAACTGTTGGACCAGTGGAAACTGCTTGGGAAAACGGGACTCGTAGCTAGCGAGAACCAGGTCGGCGTGCACGTTGCTTCTGGCTTCAAATTCGGCAACGACTAGATCTGCGTCGACCGTCTCAGTGGTTCCAAGCGCAGGACATTGCTGCAAGTACTCTTCCAGCATGCGACCGTCCCCAGCGGACCAACATCGCTGTAAATCGATTTTCACCAACTCAGAAAGGGCTAGGTCGCTATATTGCTGACTGGGGTGTGAAGCGACGCGACCTGCGATCCCCTCAAACGATTCCGGCGCCCAGCTCCCGTCAAAATCCAACAGCAGTGCTTCCAGCTCATTTCGTTCTTTGACCTCAAGGGCGGCCAATGGATCGGCGAATGACATAGGATTCCCATGACTGGAGTTATTTTATACCAAACGTGCGTTTCTGGGTCTAAAGATCCTATCGCAGTGGTGGAAAAGAGTGTCAACCAGAATCGACATTTTTTTTCGAAATCGGTGCATCCAGTGACGAAATCTGTACAAAACGCCGTGTTAGACGCTCTTGCACCAGCTTCAGGATCCGATGAATCGATTGCCGTGACAGATCAACCTCCTTGGCGATCTCTGATCGATTTCTGCCCTCCAGACGCATGGAAATGATCTCAGCTGTGCGATTCGGAAGCCCTTCCAAAACCAGGTCAATTTCTTCCCAAAGCGCGAGTGCGTCTTCGTGTGATGGCCGCCGGTCGAAGATCTGATCCGGATCCGACATCGCATGGGCGACAGCAACATCTCTTCGCTCGGCGGTATGCCGCCGAGCTTGAGTACGGGTCTTGCACAAAGTCAGCGTAACGAGAAGTTGCCATAATTGCTGCGAGTGCTCGATTTGGAACTTGCCTTCTTGCTGTCGCCGAAAGAATGTGCGAAACACTGACTGGACGACATCATCACCATCGAAACGCTTCAACAACGCCGGATGAATGTTGTTGCTCGCCAATCGCACGAGTCTGCGAGAGTAATCGTCAAACAGCTTTTTGACGGCGTTGGAATCGCCAGCCTTCAATCGCTTTTGAAACGATTGGAAGTCGAACGACTGGGTTAATGGATGGCTACTCACGTCGTTTGGCCTTGATGGCATTGTCATTGGGTTGGCGTGTGCAACTCTTGTTCAATTTGCTAATTGAGGCGTAACTGCACTATTTGGATTCCCCATTATACACTGTACGCGGCATGACCATCATCCTGTCGGATCCCACATGCATAACCGGCAGAACAAGCCAAAAGCAAGTTAGCACTTGAATGGGTGCCCCAGAAGATCTTTCCCATGATTAGCCATCATTGCTAACTGGTGTTTATTGGAATCAGACATTCGTTCGAGCGGATCGCCGCCGAATCGGGCACGCCTGAACGGCGTACAAAACATCGTTAGGCATTGCCAATGAATCACTCCCAATCTGCGACGGCTGGACAAACTTCGCTGAATTGCCGGACTCCTAGACATGACTTGGGTGCCCGCGACCGAGGTGATTTTCGATGCTCCGGTGGCCGACACCGGGGTCTCGCAATCTAACGAATTTCGACACTCCGTGCATCGGAACACGTGCCTACCAACAACGATTGTTCTCCGAGCAAGTCACCGCCGAGTGCCTCGTCCCTACCGACCGTCGAGGCCGAACCGTCGACGAACGGAAATCCCGCCCCGAACAACCCGACAACCACTGGGTTGACCGTCTCGTCGGATGTGCTGTGGCCGCCTCGATGCAGGCATCACTATTGTCCGGAACAGATCGGCCATCCGGTTTTGCAAAAGACTCATCAGCCGGTGAGTAAAGGACGTCGCTGCGCCCACTGAATCCAAGCCTTGGGATTGCAATCGATAGAGCAAGAACATTTTCGAAAAAAGCAGATGCTCGTTTCGACTTTTATGCTCAAAAGTTGGAAGGTCTAGAGGTAGTGAGAAACATCGGAAACACTACAAGATCAAAAATGTCTGAAAACCTCGAAGAACAAATTCGCGAGAACGCCGCTGGGCCTGCGAAGGCGTCCGGCGATGCCGGCTCGGTGGAGCAGCACAAGCTGACCGAGCAGATTGCGGCCGACAAACATCTCGCCGGCAAGCAGGCGGTAACGGGAACCGAATCCGCCAACCGTCCTGAATTCCAAGCGTTGCTACGGGATGCGGAACGCGGCCGGTTCGAGGCGATCCTGTTGCATGAACAAAGCCGTTTCTCGCGCGAAGACATTTTCGATGTCATGTTCCATTGGCGTCTGCTTCGCGAAGCGGGCGTCGATATAGTGACGTGCCAACGCGGGCGTCTTCGGTTCGATGACCTTGGCGGAATAATCACCGCCATCATTGATCAGCACGGAGCCCGCGAGGAATCTATCAAGCTCGCGACCCGCGTCGTTAGCGGGCAGCGATTGCGTGCGAGCCAAGGCAAGCGTATCGGTGGAACGCTCTGGGGCTACGATCGTGAGATGTACGACGACCAGGGCAAGCTAGTAAAACGCATCGGCTTCAAAGAACGGTTTCGTAAGCCGCCGACGTGGTCCTCGCAGTTGGTCCCCTCCGAAGACGCAACCGTTGTCGATAGCATACGTTGGATGTTCGAGGCGGTTCGCCAGGGGCATTCCGTGGGCCATGTCTGTCGCGGTTTGAACGAACGAGGACTGACGACGATCGCTGACAAGCGGTTCAGCTACAACACCGTGCTCGGCATGATTCGCAACGCGACTTACGCGGGAAGGCTTGTCGCCGGCAAAACGTCGAAGGCAAAGTTCTGCCGCTTCGACCAAGAGGGTTTGATCATCGTCGAAGACGCCCACGAGGCTATCGTCTCGCCGGACGTCTTTGACGCTGTTCAGGTCACGCTAGCGGCGCGGAAGCGAAGCCACCAACGTGGCGACGTGGGTAAGTACATGCTTAGCGGACTTGTTCGCTGCGTTCATTGCGGGAACCGTATGCACGGAGTCCACCGAAAAGAACGCGGCCGACCCACGCCCCAGGTCTTCTACCAATGTGGAAACGCTCCGTTGACGCCTGGTTTCGATCCTAATTGCCCACACCCTGCCGTCCGCCAAGACCGATTGGAGTCGTTTGTCATTGGAACGCTGCGTAGCCACCTATTGAAGACGAAGGCGGCCGACCAAATCAAGGATGCGATCCGGCGAGCCAAGACGAAACGTTCAAAGCAGACGACGGGCGATGAACGGAAGCTCGCATCGGTGCGACAAAAGATCGAACGCGGGACAGAGAACCTAGCTCTGGCCGACCGCGAGAACTTCTCAGCGATATCGAAACTACTCTCGCAATGGCGAGACGAGGAATCAGCCCTTCTAACACGCATCGAGAACCGAGCGATCGAGCTTGCCCCGCTACCCGAAGCGATCGAAGTGATCGAACGCATGGGCGAGAACTTCGCCAACCTGAAATCAGCCGGTCGAGTCCAACTGGCTCACGCCATCCGGCTAACGGTTGATTCGTTAACCATCGGTACACGAAACGCGACGACGGGCGGAATCAAGCATCCTGAGTTATTTGGCGAACTAACCGTGCATTCATCGCTCGCCAAGAAACCCATACGCATCCCCGACGAGGAAATCGGCCGACGAAAGATCTGGCGAGAGATCGCCGACCTAGTCCGGCAATCCAAAACGCCACTGCACCTAAAAGACTTCTGCAATCACATCGGCACCGAAGACGCCAGTCACGCCGCCTACCACGTCCGCCGAGCGGAGAGAGCTGGATTGATTCGGAAAGTTGGTCATCAAGGAGGCTGGATAACGTCTCATAGAGGCGGTGCATAAAGCGTGTCTTTCGCGTCTATTCGATCACTCGCATTCTGGCACTGCTTGCGAAGTCGGTCATGCATCGCATGAGGGCTTTCCTCAGTTTTCGAGAACGCCTCGACGGCAAGATATCGCTCCGGTGACTTTCGTAAGCATTCCGAAACACGTTGTCCGAGGGGAGTCAATGAGGCAACGATATCGGGAACCATCTTGAGTTCGTACCACTGCTGGTCGAAGTCCAAAGCAAAGTTCGATGTTATCTCAAAACTCAGGCACAGCATCGAAAAGCGGTGAATGAATTCGTACTCGTCTTGTCCAATACCTAGTGCTTGGGAGCCTCTAATTGAGCAGAAAAGCTCGTGGAATCTTGCCATCCGAATCTCGAAGTATTCGCTAGTAGGATGCAAGCAAGCCAGCAGGAAATCGGCGCCAGATAGAGTTACTCCACTTACCCGTACTGTTGTTGAGCAAAGCGACTGAAGCACCGCTAGCGGGTCATGCATCAGAACTGCAATTTCAAGTAGCTGATCTCTGGAGCCTGCGGTTAGTTGCTGATGCTTGGGTATTTTTATCGCAGTATCACGCAGTTGGTCCTTGATGGCCGTAAAGAGCGTGATGTCCGTATCGGGATTGTGGAGAACAAGAATCACCGGAAGATTCAACGATGCCCAATAGTTTCGATGCTTGGTGCTCGGGTAGTAACTGAAGTGCGCATCACTCTCGTGCTTGAAGTAGCTTGGGCCAGACTTAACTTGAACAGCTAGGATTTTACCTGTGCTCGTAACGCGGTCATTCTTCTCCAGGAACTCAATTTGTCCGTCGACACCGACGTCGTGACACGGCGTTGGTCTCCAAATCGCATTCATATCGATGCATGCACCATGAAGCTTGAGAAGTCCTCTGTCTTCCTGGAGGGGGTCCGGCATTTCGAGTCACTCGTAAGTGTTATGGTTTTGGTCGGCGATAGGAAATTGAATCAGTTTAGTCGATTCAGCGTAGTGCTGGGAAACGCCGCAAGTGTCTGCGAGCCGAGCAGCCATCGACCACATACGCCGAGTTCAAGAAAGAGATCCTCAACGAAATCGCGCGTTGTTTGAATATGCCGTTTAACGTGGCCGCAGGGAATTCATCGGGCTATAATTATGCCAGCGGTCGGCTCGATCATCAAACCTATTATAAATCGATCCGCGTTGAGCAGACGCAACTTGCTCGCGTGGTGCTCGATCGCATTCTCAAAGCATGGTTCCGCGAAGCCATTCTCATCGAGGGCTACTTGCCCAATTCGCTTCGCACGCTCGACAGCACATTCGAGCATCAATGGTTCTGGGACGGCCACGAACATGTCGATCCCGCCAAAGAAGCCAATGCCCAAAAAATCCGCCTCGCCAATCATACGACTACTCTGGCCCACGAATTTGCAAGGCAGGGGCGTGATTGGGAGGCGGAGTTAAAACAGCGAGCCAAAGAACTAACGCTGATGCGTGAACTGGGCTTATCGCTCGAGTCCGAGTCTGATTCTCCATCTGAACCTGAGGTTACAGAAGATAATGCCGAAGACGTCCCCCAATCCGCTTGAAGACGATGCTCAGTCCGTTCCCAGTAGCTTGCGGATTGTGTGTGATGATTCCACATCGATCGCGCTGCAAGCTGCCGAGTCGCCCGAGGAAGGTAAGCCGGCCCTCCGCAAGTTCTCAATGACTGCCTACACCGGTGGTGCAATGCGGCTGGGCGGCTGGCCTTATCCGGTCGTCGTCGATCTGGCCGGCATGCGAGTGACTCGCAAGAGCCGCCCCATCCTCAAGGATCACGATCGCGGCAGTATCGTTGGACACACCAGCGACATCAAGGTCAGCCCCCAGTCGCTGGAAGTTGCCGGGGTGATCTCGGGTGTGGGCGCCACCGCTCAGGAAGTGATCGCCACGAGCGAAAACGGCTTCCCCTGGCAAGCTTCACTGGGAGCTAGCGCCGACAAAGTGGTCTTCATTCCCGAAGGCAAGGCTGCCCAGGCCAACGGTCGCGAATTCAAAGGGCCGGTTTACGTGGCCCGCAAGTCGACGCTGGGCGAGGTCTCGTTTGTGGCTCTCGGCGCGGACGACAACACCGAAGCCCGCGTGGCTGCCGGACAAGCGGACGCTGACGAACAAGGGGCTGAGCCTGAAGAGCAAGAGACCAACGCCAGCGATATGCGCGGAACCAATGGAGCGAATACGGTCGCTCCGCTATCGGCCGCCGGTGTGCGATCTGCGGTTGGGCTGGCGTCGGCTAATCTTGATTCGCAGCTTGGAAGCAAAGTTACTAACACTCAATTGCAAGCGGCTTTACCGGCTAACTTTGCGGCGCTCGGTATCAGTGCGAGCGGTCATGTTGGACGCGTGACGCTGGTAGATACGACCACGACCAATGCCGACATGCGTGGGACGGATGGAGCGAATACGGTATCTCCGCTGTCGGCCGCCGGTGTGCGAGCTGCAATCGGCTTAGCGACTGCAAATCTCGACACTCAGTTAAATAGCCTTCTCACAGAGGCTGATCTACTTACCGCTTTGCCCACCAACTTCGCCGCCCTCGGTATTAACGCTAGCGGTCATATCTCGCGTGTGACACTTGTCGACACCACAACGACCAACAGTGACATGCGGGGGACTGATGGAGCGAATACGGTTGTTCCGCTGTCGGCCAGTGGTGTGCGGGCTGCGGTTGGGTTGGCATCGGCTGATCTTGATTCGCAGCTTGGTGCTTTGCTTAGCGAGGCTGATCTTCTTGCCGCTTTGCCCACCAATTTCGCTGCCCTCGGTATTAACGCCAGCGGTCACATCTCCCGCGTGACGCTAGTCGACACGACGACATCGAATACCGACATGCGAGGAACAGAGGGAGCAAACACTGTCATTCCGCTGTCGGCCAGCGAGGTGCGCACAGCGATCGGCCTTGCATCCGGCAATCTTGATAGTCAATTAGCTGGCCTTCTGAATGAAGCCGATCTACTTGCGGCGTTGCCGTCAAACTTCGCTGCCCTCGGTATTAACGCGACTGGTCACATTTCCCGCGTGACGCTCGTCGATACGACCACTGCAAACAGCGACATGCGCGGAACCGATGGCGCCAACACGCAAACTCCTCCATCAGCTGCAGTGATCCGCGATGCGGTGCTCGATACGGTCTTGGCTCATGACCACAACGTGCTGGGGTCACTAAGCGACTTTATCCAAACCACCTCGCTGGCGGTCGATGATGTAATCAAGAGTGGTGAAGAACGCACATTGACCCGTGCCGGGAAAGACCCGGTTAGCTTTACTGAAACCCGGGTGCTGAGGTAAATGAGCGCCAGCGTATTCTTTGACGATTTCTTCGGAGCGCCCAGTTCGGGAAGCGGACTCACGGCAGAGGAAGCTGCTCAGCTGGCTGCCGCAGCCGCGCTGGCCGATCGCTTGCCCGAACTTCGCACCGCAAAACTCGACCTCGATCTTGCGCACGCGGGAGCGGCCGCGCTCTATCAAGCGGACCTTTCTGGGCTTGTCACCAGCGATTTGCTCCCTGCTAACTTCAGTCAGATGCAGATTGACCTTAGCGGGCGAGTCACCAGCACTGGCGATACAAGCCTATCGGCCGCAGCGGTCTGGGACTACTTTGTCTCTGCCAGTGGGGACGCTGCGGTGAACCGGATTGCCACGGCCGTGGGGTTGCCGGGCGAAGCGAGTTTTCAGTTGTCACTTACCGTGCACGATCAAGACAACCAGCCCGTACGGTTCGTCCGCCTTTCGCTGGCCGGCTCCGCAGTTGCTCGCACGACGGATCAATTCGGCGAAGCTATCCTTTACGCTGGACCGGGCGACTATCAACTTTTCGTCGAACCTCCGTTTGGATTTTCACCGGTCGCGCCACAACCAATCACGATTGCAGCTAGCGACCAAACAATCGCCATCGCGGTACAGCGGGAGTTGCCAGCGCTGACCGTTGCCCCGGGGAGCTGCGCGGTCACGCTGCAAGTCGTCGATCAAGCCGGCCTGCCACTGGCTGATCTCGCAATCACTCATCGCGTGAGCGCGGGATACGCCGTGCTGGACGACCAGTGGATGGTCAACACGTTGTCTCCCGTGATCACAAACTTCAGCGGCATCGCGCAGCTAGTCGCCGCCCGTGGGCAAGTTTATGACTTCACCGTGCAAGTTTCCAGTACCAATCAAGTGACCATTCGCCGGCTGATTCCCGATGCCGAGTCGGCCACGCTCTCGATGATGGTGGAGGCTTAGCGTAAGATATGTCCGCAGTCAAAGCTGGTGCCGCTTACGTGGAGCTCACCACACGCAACGGCAAACTTCGCCAGGGTCTCCGATCAGCCCAGCGGCATTTGCAAGATTTCGGCAATAGTGCTCGCTTGATCGGCGGCCAGCTACTTGGCATGGGAACGACGGCAGCTACCCCGATGGCCATCAGTGCCGCCGTCTTTGCGAACTTTGATGACGCCATTCGCTCGGTCCGCGCGGTAACGCAGGCTAGCAGCCGCGATTTTGAACGCTTGCGAGATCGGGCCAAAGAACTGGGCGCGTCAACCAGTTTCTCAGCAACACAGGTCGCCAATCTCATGACCGAGCTGGGACGAACCGGTTTTAATCCGTCGCAGATCGTCGAGATGACCGGCGCCGTGATGGACTTGGCCCGCGCGACCGGGACCGAAGCGACGATGGCTTCGGGCATCATGGCGGCAACCATTCGCCAGTTTGGCTTGCAAGCTGAAGATGCCACCCGGGTTGCCGATAGCCTTACCGCCGCTGCCAATAAATCATTCAATAGCGTGGAGTCACTCGGCGAGGCACTCAAGTATGCTGCCCCGGTGGCGGCCGATGCCAACATGCAACTGGAAGACACGCTGGCGATTCTTGGCTCGCTCGGGAACATGGGCATCCAAGGAAGTGACGCCGGCACCTCGCTGCGGCGACTGCTGACGCGCAGTGGTGCCCAGGCAAAGAAGTTCCAACAAGTTTTCGGTGTGGCCACGCTCGATGCGGCTGGTAACGTGCGACCGCTGGTCGATGTGCTGGGCGACGTTGCCGAGGCAACGGCGAATTTGGGAACCGGGGAACGGGCTCGCCGCTTTCAAGAAGTGTTTGGCCTGCTGGGAATCACTTCAGCGTCGGCGATCGGCAAATCGGTGACCAACACGCGCGAGCTTTACGAGCAACTGGTCAACGCCAGCGGCGCCGCGGCCAACACGGCCAAGGAGATGGATGCTGGGATCGGTGGTGCGTTTCGGATTCTCAAGAGCGCAGCCGAGGGAGTTGCGATCGCGTTTGGTGAAGCAATCGAAAAGCCGCTACAGCGAGCGGCCGAGGCGATCTCGGGCACGCTCTCGGCAGTGATTCGCTGGATTGAGACCCATCATGAGGCCGCCAAGTCGATCGCCAAAGTCGTGCTGACCGTACTGGCGGTGGGGGCGGCGCTGGTGGGCTTGGGCGTCGCTTTCGGTGCGGCAGGCTCGATCATCGGCGGATTCCTGGCGGTGCTCAGTTTGGTCGGTGCAACCTTTTCGGCAATCGGAATCGTCCTGGGGACGCTGCTTTCGCCTTTAGGATTGGCTATCGCCGCGGTGGTCTCGCTAGGTGTTTACTTGCTGCACACTTCGGGCGTGGGCGGGCAGGCACTCAGCTGGCTCGGCGAGAAATTCAATGCCCTCAAGTCCACCGCCACGGAGGCATTTGGCGCGATCGGTCGTGCTTTGGCGGCTGGTGATATGGCGGCGGCTGGCAGGATTCTGTGGCTCACGCTCAAGCTGGAATGGCAACGCGGCATCCAGGCCCTGGAAGGTTATTGGCTAGCCTTCAAAGAAGTCTTCATGAATACGGCCAATGCCATGATCTTTGGCGTGGCCGGGGTGATCAGCGATGGCTGGGCGGCAATCGAAGTGGCTTGGGTTGAAACGCTGGCGTTTCTCTCCGATGCCTGGTCGTTGTTCGCCAGTTCGCTTACCAAGACTTGGCACGCCACCGTGGGCTTTATTAAGAAGGCCTGGGTACGGCTGAGGTCGCTGTTCGATTCCGACATCAACGTCGAAGCCGAAGTCAAGCAGATAAACAAGGATGTGGCAGCCCAGCAGCAAGCAACGACCGATAACATGCACGGTCAGATCAGCGAGCGTGAGCGACAGCGACGGCAAAGGCGCGCCGAGATCGAGGCCCAGCGTCAAGGTCGAGCCGACATCTTGGGGCAGAACCAAGCTGATGAACAAACTGCCCGCCAGCGAGCTGGCCAGCTGGCTCTCGCTCAAACCGCCGCGGAGCTAGCCGCAACCCGCAAGGATTGGCAAGAAGCCGTTGCAGCACTCAAAGACTCGTCAGCGGATGCCGATTCAGCTGGCTCTTCATCCGCAAATCGGCCAAGCATAAAAGCACTACAGCAAGCGCTGGCCCAGTCATCCCAAGTGGTCGCCGCCGAGCAGCAAGCCGTGGAAACCAAGAGCACGTTCAATGCGTTCGCAATCCGGGGCCTGGGAGCCGATAGCCTTTCGGATCGTGCCTTGCGTGCCGCCGAAGCGACTGCGGCCAATACCAAGAAGCTGATCACGGCGGTTGAAAACAACGGGATTGAATACAGCTAAAGTCGCCTTTCGCTCCGTCGAAAGCCCTAAGTCACCTTTCGCTCCGCCGAAAGTCAACAGCAACACAACTCTTGCGAAGCAAAACGCAACCGCAACTCAACGCTCATTCCTAACATCTTGCATCGTATCACTCCGTCACCATGACACCCGTCATCACCGAACGCTTCGACTCTCGCGCGACAACCGCTGGTGATGATCCGGCGGTCGAGCTGTTGTATCAAGTGCGTGGAACCGAGTCTGACACTGAGGTTGTGAACCTTGTCGTGGGCACTTCTCCGGAGGTCTATCTGGAGCTGGACCGCGAATCGATTCAGACCGAGCCGCTTGGCGGCGGAGTCTGGAACGCCACGGTGCGTTATGGTCTCAAAGGCAACCCGGCCGACTACGAGTTTGACACCTCGGGTGGCTCTCAGCGGATCGCGACAAGCTTGGCCACATTGCAGCGAACCTCGCTAGCTGGTTATGCGGCGCCCGACTATCAAGGGGCGATCAACGTTAGCGAAAACCGCGTGGAAGGGACCGATGTTACCGTTCCCGTCTTCACGTTTTCAGAGACGCGTTATTACGATGGATTGCTTGTCACACCCGCATTCAAGTATCAAATCTTTCAGCTAACCGGACGCGTTAACGGCGGTGCATATAAGGGTTTTGCCAAGGGTGAAGTGCTGTTCCTCGGCGCTAGCGGCTCGAAGCGTGGCAAGGAACAGTGGGCGATCACCTTTAAGTTTGCCGCATCTCCGAACGTCATCGACCAACCAATTGGTCCCGGCAATCTACTAGTCAGCAAAGAAGGATGGGAATACCTCTGGGTCCGCTTTCAGGATGAAGTGGACTCCAATGCCTTGATCAAGATTCCAGTGGCTTTTTACGTCGAGCGGGTTTATCCCTACGGCGACCTGGGTTTGTTGGGACTGGGGATCTAAGGCCGCCGCATGTCCGATAAATTTCAGCCCGTCACGTCCGGCCAGCCACTTCGCTTGCCCGCCGCCACCTGGAACGCGATGCTCGATGCGGCTCGCGCTCATGAGCAATCGAAGTTTGATCGCAAGTCGGGCGTGACTGATGGACTGCGACAACCGACGCTTGCCAAAGTCCGCAATCAAACGGGCCAAGCGAGAAATCAGTTTGACGTGGTCGGCTTGCTTGCGCCGCTCATCGGGCCGGGTGACAATTTCTCCGAGTTCCAGCGACAAGCCACTTTCAGTGCGGGACTACCTCTTGCGGGAGGAGCCGTGGGGATTCTCACCGAGCCTTTGGCTGCCGGCGCAATCGGTACGGCCGTGGTTGCAGGCGTGATCGCCGCTCGGGTTGCCGTGCCGGGGACGGTTTATGATTGTGCCGAGCCGCTGACCGGGACCTCAAATCATCTCCGCAGTGTCCCGCATGGTCCGTTTCGTGTGTTATGGATTGAGCAGAATGGCTTGCCGCTCCGCTGGGCGATGGTCCGGTTTGATGATTCCAATCAAGAGGAAGTGGTTTATATCACCAGCAACCAGCCGGACGAGGATGGTTTTTATCCAGGGATCGTGCAGCGCTATGATGTCAGCAGTGGCGGCTGGGGCAACCGCTATCCTTGTAAAGTGCTGGACGCTAACGCATGACGCTTCGTTCGCAGCGATACTTGGGCCGGCATATGGGGCAGCGGGATCAGCAGCCAGTCTATGCGGCGACTTGTGGCGAGCTGCGCGGCGATGTCTTGCCACCACGTCAGCTGGGGCACTTTCTAGGGTTGGCTGGTAGCGTGCCGCTCTATGCGATCTCGCGCTGTGACTTTCCCCAGCTTGGTCGTTATCTTACACATTATGTTGGTTTCGATCAGTTGCCAATTTATGCGCTGGTCTGTTGCCCGCATTCAGCAAGTGGTTATTCAGGCTACTCGGGGTCGAGCGGCTATTCGGGCTCCAGTGGTAGCAGTGGCTCATCGGGCTCAAGCGGACTGAGTGGTTCGTCGGGAAGCAGTGGTTTTTCAGGATCAAGCGGCCAGTCGGGTTCGAGCGGCACAGCGGGCAGCAGCGGCGTTGTGGGAAACTCGGGCTCGTCGGGCTCAAGCGGTTCGTCAGGCTCAGGCGGTTCGTCAGGCTCAAGCGGCTCCAGTGGCTCGTCAGGTTCAAGCGGCTCGTCAGGTTCAAGCGGCTCGTCAGGTTCAAGCGGCTCGTCAGGTTCAAGCGGCTCGTCAGGTTCGAGTGGCTCATCAGGTTCAAGCGGCTCATCGGGCTCAAGTGGCTCATCGGGCTCAAGTGGCTCGTCGGGCTCAAGCGGCTCGTCGGGCTCAAGCGGCTCGTCAGGTTCGAGTGGCTCGTCAGGTTCGAGTAGCTCAAGCGGCTCGTCGGGCGACTCAGGTTCTAGTGAGCAATCAAGCTCGAGCGGCCAATCAAGCTCCGGCGATTCATCCGGCCTGTCAGGGTCTTCGGGCCTCAGCGGACCTGGTAGCGCGGTCGGCTCCAGTGGTGGATCCTCGGGTGTTGGTTCTGCCAGTGGCTCGCAATCCGGCTCAGGCTCAACAGGCAGTACGGGGGCCAGCGGATCTTCCGGAGCCTCTGGCAGTAGCGGCTTTTCTGGCAGTAGCGGCTCGTCCGCCGGCTCAAGCTCTGGCAGCTCGCAGCCCAGTGAGCCTTGTTGTTGCCCCTGCTATTACCAGTGGAACGGATTCTCGTGGGAACCAGTTGCGGTTGAGGACCCTTGCGACACCGCCGAGGGCCCCTTCGTGCCGCTCTGTACATGCGCGCCGCGCTATGACTTGCCGCCGGGAAGTTATTTCGGCGAACTAATCTACACCGGTTGTGAAGGAGCGGACGATGGTGGCATGTCCTTATAAACGCGATGGAACTTGTGAGATTGCTAGTGACCTCAGCGGGCTTCCCGTCTCGGTCGATGAGGCAGCATGTGGTGCCTGTCAGCGACAGCCAGATCCGCAAGCTCGCAATCGCGTCACCTGCGGACTGGCTGTGCAAGCGCGACGCACTGCCGGCTTGCCGGTAGCGACCGCGCTGCTCCAGCAGGCCGCCGGCTATTCGCACATTGGGGATTGTCTCGGCGAAGAGATCGAGAGGGCTCGCCGGCGACTCGCTCGACTTCATTTAGATTGGTTGATTCCCACCGTTCAGTGCCAAGCCTGTGCTCAGCTCCGCGGACGGCTCAACACAATGACCGGCAGGCAAGTGCGAGGCGAATACCGCGAACTCGCCCGGCAAATGGCCCAGCGCTGGGAACAATCCGTGCCAGCAGCTGGCTGGCTGCCGCTTCGTGAACAGCTCATCGCTCGGGCACTACGCCGAGCGGTCAACAAAGCTCGGACCATCAAGGAAGGCCAATGAGTATCAATCGCTGCCTGGAAGCCACTCCTCAATTGCCAGTCAAACAGATGATTGAGCTGATCGAAACTTGTCCGCCGGGACCTTGGCCCAGTGGCTGGGCAACGTGGGAGAACGTGATCGAAGCCCATCGCAGGCTAGTGGACCGTTTCATTGCCGAGTTAAAACCATCTCGCCGGACTTACCCAATTGACCTCGGCATCGTCATCGCCGGCGGAGGCCTCAAGTACTTTCCCAGCGTCTGGGTAAACGTGCGGCTGTTGCGGCATTTCGGCTGCACGCTGCCGATCCAGCTTTGGTACTTGGGCGACGGCGAAATCGATCCTTATATGAGACGGCTGCTGGCCGGTCATGATGTCCAGTGCGTCGACGCGCGGCAGTTGGAGCGGGAACATCCAGCACGCATTCTTTGTGGCTGGGAGCTGAAGCTTTATAGCACTCTCCACTCCCCGTTCGCACAAGTGTTGTTTCTTGATGCTGACAACGGCGTGGTTGCCGACCCGAGCTACTTATTCGACTCTCCTGAACTGGCAAAGCATGGTGCCATTTTCTGGCCCGACTATGCCTGCTGGACACTGAAGGCCGACGTGTGGGAGATTTTCGGCATGCCCGACATGGCCGAGCCGGAAGTTGCCATGCATGAGCGAGCCTTCGAGTCGGGGCAATACTTGATCGATAAACGCCGCTGCGCCGCCGAACTGCAAACGGCCCTCTGGTACGCCGAGCACTCCGACTTTACCTTCCAGCATGTGTACGGCGACAAGGAGTGTTTTCATTTGGGCTGGCGTAAAGTTGGCAGCCAGTACGCGATGCCCACCGCCGGCCCGGGCTGGAATCAGCACACGATCGTGCAGTTCGATTTCCGAGGTCAGATTATTTTCCAGCATCGCTGCCAAGACAAATGGCGATTTGGTGGCAATCGTTTCACTGAGTCGCTGGCGAACGAACAACTGTGCTTCGACTTGGTCGCCGAGCTAGCCAGACGCTGGTCAGGCACTTTGTGGCAAAACGACGAGCCGACACCCGATGAACAGCAAGTCATCGAAGAGCTAACCGGCAAGCGGGCAAAGTACGAGCGAGTGGGCCATGACCAGCGAACGCTTGGCTTCGAATCCAGTCGCGTGATTAGCGAAGGAGCGGCGGAGTGCGAACGTGTGTGGCACGTGAACGAGGTCGACGGTCAACCTGTGCTCACGATTTCCAGGCTTGATCGCCCGACCTGTCACCTGCGCCGCGGCCCTGATGGCATCTGGCGCGGCCATTGGCTGGAGCACGAGCGCATGCCTATCGAGCTCACGATTCTCACCGCCTAATCAAGGAAGAAACCATGGAGCCGTTTGCAGTCTGTTACAAGGCGTTCGGCCGCGACTTTCACATTGAGCCGGCCAGTATCCAGCACGCCAATGCCGTCTTCCAAGACGAGTACCAGATCGCGGCCTTACGCCAGCACGAAGTCCGCACGATCGTGGACATTGGAGCCCACGTCGGCAGCTTTACGGTACTCTGCCATCAGCACTGGCCAGCCGCAAAGATCGTGGCAGTGGAACCGCATCCCGAGAGCTTTGCGTTACGCCAGAAAAACACCGCTCACATCCCCAGCGACCGGCTTCAGCTCATCAACGCAGCGGTCACCGAGACGTCCGGGAGCACGCTCTTATCATCGTCTGTTTCCCACAGCCGAGTCGGCGAGTACGTGCCCAGTCTGTGGGCTGACCTAGAAGCGCGGCCCGGGGATTTCGGAGTCGAAGTCCCCGCGATCACCACCGCCGAACTCTGGAAATCCATCGCTGCCTTCGGCATTCAGCAAGTCGACCTGCTCAAACTCGACTGCGAAGGAGCCGAGTACCTGATCCTTCCGGAACTCCAGCGACTGGGTCTGCTTAACCAAGTCGGCTAGATCCGAGGCGAATGGCACAGTAAATCCAGCAATGGCCTGCTAAAAGCCGCTCTCGCCTCCACGCACGCGAGCCACATCGACCCTAACGAACCGCATCATGTCGGGCTATTCCTGGCTCACAGAAGCAGATTGTCGCCGAAGTTCTCGTAAACGCATGGCTAGTTTGCGTCCTCAGCAACCACCCCATTTGCGGTTTCAATTCATCTAAAAATTTATCAGCAGCTATGATAAGTCTCAGCGAATAGTGCTCTTGAGAAGTGACTTGCAAAAACTTCATGAGCTACTGTGCTGTTGGAATGGAGGCAAACATGTCCTTGACATCACAATAAGCGGCCTTCGGAAGAACTGAAGGCCGTCGGTCTTTGGCTTCCAGACTGTACTTGACACATGTCTTGATCAGATGGCCTTTGTCAATTGGCTTGCTCACGTAATCATCACAGCCCTCGTCTAGGCATTTTTGTCGGTCCCCTTCCATTGCATGCGCTGTGAGAGCAATAATTGGCAGGGAAAAACCGTGACGCCGCAAGATGCGAGTCGCTTGATATCCATCGAGTTCTGGCATTTGCATGTCCATCAAGAGAAGGTGTGGAAATTCTTGATCTTGACATGCCGTTACGGCATCGACAATTTTTCTACCATTGTCAAAAAGTTGAACCTCGGCCCCCGCTTTTTCCAAGTGATGCCGCAGCAGACGTTGGTTATCAATTCCATCCTCGGCAAGATAGATGCGAGTTCCTGTGAGTACTTGATTTGCCCTAGCCGCGTCGCTTTCGTGTCGGGAATTGTTTTCAAGAGTCACAACCGATGTAACTTCATTGACGTCCCACATTTCGACGTTCGCGGGGTGCTCGGCGAATATGGATGCCGTGAATGTGGTCCCCTTGCCCAGGATCGAATCCACCGCCAAACAGCCGCCCAGCATTCGAGTGAGTGCGCTGGAGATATAGAGCCCCAGGCCCGTACCGCCAAACTTGCGAGAAGTGCTGGTGTCGGCCTGCTGAAAAGCAGCGAATTGTGCGATCGCATCGCGTTGTTGAGGAGTCATCCCGATGCCAGTGTCAACGACGCTGAACACTAGTTTTGGGCCAACGCAGTCGTATGACACCCGAATGGTAACGCTACCCTTTTCAGTGAATTTGATAGCATTGCTAACGAGATTTAAAAGAATTTGCCTGATTCGGGTTGGATCGGAGTAGATGTGCCTGGGGATCGGAGTGTCGTAACGAATGTTGATCGCCGTTTTCTTTTTCAGTGCATGGGGACGGGAGATGGAAGCTGTTTCCTCTACAATTTTCGCCGGGCTAGTCAGAATCTTTTCCAGCGTAAATTGTCCCGCTTCCAGCTTAGAAACGTCCAAAATATCGTTTATGATTGTAAGTAGGTGATTCGCATTCGATTGGATCGTGCGAATCGCTTCCTTTGTTTGCTGAGGGTCATCGACAAAGTCTGTCGCAAGAAGATCGCTATATCCGAGGATCGCCGTCATGGGGGTGCGAATTTCATGACTCATATTTGCGAGAAATTCGCTCTTCGCTTGGTTCGCCATGTCGGCCTGCTGCTTTGCACGTATGGCCCGTTCGCCACTTTCGACCAATTCGGTGACATTAGATTCCACCGCAATAAATCCGATCAACCTCCCTTCAGCGTTATGCTCGGGGATAATCTCCAGATCGAGCCAGTAGTTTTGTCCAGTTTTTGATCGATTCAAGATTCTCCCTTGAAATCCTTTCCCCTGGTCTAAGGCTCGTCGCATTGAGACGATTACTTCTGAGTCGGTTCCTTCCGACTGAAGTAACTCGCCAGGATTTTGGCCCAGGCATTCCTCCAATGTGTATCCTGTGAGCCGTGTAAAACCTTCGTTGACCCATACAATTTTTCGATTTTCATCAGTCCGTACCATCGCGTTCGTCGAATGCTTGGCGAAGGCGGCTAGCCGAGAAGCTTCTGTTGTCGCGAGTTCAGCATTTGCGATCGCTTGCTCCATGAGGGCGGTCGCTTTCATCGCCTGACGAAGCACCGGATTTACGAGCCAAATAGCGGTCCCCGTCAACAAGCACACAATGAGCACGGAAAGAACCCAGCTGACCGCTCGATTCCGGGCCAGCCGCGCCTCGGCACCAAGTTCGTAGCCTAAGACAATCTCCTCCATAATCGGCAAAAACGCTTCCGCCGCGACGTTGACTTGCTCAACTGTGTCCCGAAATTGGACTTGCGGGACATCGTTGTGCTCCTGAGTAAGGGCTACCAACCCCCTTGCTCCACCGACAATTTTAAGAACGTGTGGCTCGATCGCGTCATAAAGCTCTTGAAACCGCTCTGAATTCTCCCTCGAAAGATAGACTCCATGTTCGCGAGAAACTAACGCGTCATGACTCTGCTGAAATTCGTGGGTAACTTCTTGCAATCGACTCGCAATAATGTCGTTACTTTCTGATGATTCCGTTGCCAGCGCTCTAGCTTTCATCGCGATCAGCTGACTCAGTGTACGCTGACGCCCGGCTTGATTGATGACTCGGGCGTCATCTGACATCGTTGAGGTCGTCACCGACCTCGTAAGCTCCGCGGCAAATAACAATGCGACGGTCAGAAAGAGTACTGCTTTGAACAAGTCAGAGAGCACACGAAGTTGCCGCGAATTGCGGCGAACCGTACCGGTGGAATTCATAAGCGGACTGCCGAGATTCTTCACTAATGCTATTTAGGTTACTTTTAGTCAACAAGTCATATCATCCTCGCCTGGATGTTGGTGGCACCGCCGATTCACCCGCTTGTCTCAATATTTTTGGTCACGATAAATCCCTCGGCAAGTCTTTTTCGAGGGCACTTTACCTAGTCTCTTTGGCGCCACTTCTTGTGATGACCAGCGATTCACCACAATGGGTGTCGCGGCTCACCTTGGTGTCCTATCTGTGGAATTCGTCTGCTGTCTCCCGATCCAGATTCTTTGCGGTGGTAAGTTTTCCGCATGGTAGTCATTAGACTTAATTCTCTGAGAGGTATTGTCGAAAGTTGTGTTCTTGAAAGATTGAAAAAGGTGGCGCATCCTGTTGGAACTTGAACCCTCCAACGGCCCGAAGTGGGCAAAGGAATACGCCATGACTAAGAGTAAAACAGACCGAGCCGACGTGCCAGTGGACCAACCCGTCGATCCCGAAGTGATTTCCTTTCGGGCCCAGTTCGACCAGCGCAGCCCCCTGGATGAGATCGTCAAAGAAGGTGCCCGACGTATGCTGCAGACCGCGATCGATGCCGAAGTCGAGGCATTCATCACCATGCACGCCGATCGTACCGACGCGCAGGGCAGACGCTTCGTCGTCAAGAATGGAAGCCTCCCCCAACGAGAAATCCTCACCGGTGCCGGGGCCATCCCCGTCACGCAGGGGCGAGTTCGCGACAACGATCCCGATCCAATTAACCGCGTCGCGTTCTCCCCGAGCGTCTTGCCGAGCTACCTACGAAAAACCAAGGCGATCGAAGAGCTGATCCCGTGGCTGTACCTCAAAGGAATCTCAACCGGTGATTTTGGCGAAGCTTTGCAGGCGCTCGTTGGCGAGCGTGCGGCTGGCTTGAGTCCCAACGTGGTCTGCCGGCTGAAAGAGCAATGGTGCAGCGAGTACGACGACTGGAGCAAGCGGGATCTGTCGGGCAAGCAGTACGTTTACGTCTGGGCCGATGGCATTCACGCCAAGGTGCGACTGGAGGACGATGCCAACAAAAAGCAGTGTTTGCTAGTGCTGATGGGGGCAACGAACGACGGCCAGAAAGAGTTGATCGCGGTACTCGACGGCTATCGCGAAAGCGAGCAGAGCTGGAGCGAGTTGCTGGTCGACCTAAAGCAACGCGGCTTGCAGCTGTCACCGAAGGTTGCCGTTGGCGACGGTGCTCTGGGCTTCTGGGCGGCGATCCGCAAAGTGTTCCCCGAGACTCGTGAGCAACGCTGCTGGGTTCACAAGACTGCCAACGTACTGAACAAGATGCCCAAAAGCGTTCAGCCCAAAGCGAAAGCCGACCTTCACGAAATCTGGCAGGCTGAAACAAAGGATGATGCGAATAAAGCGTTTGGCAATTTCATGGAAAAGTATGGTTCGAAGTACGCTCCGGCATGCGAGTGCCTCAAGAGGGACCGCGACGTGCTGTTGACGTTCTACGACTTTCCGGCCGAACACTGGAGTCACCTGCGGACAACCAACCCCATCGAATCGACGTTCGCAACCATTCGGCTTCGTCACCGAAAGACCAAAGGCTGCGGTACCAGGCGAGCAAGCCTGGCGATGATGTTCAAACTCGCTCAGTCGGCTTCACGGAAATGGAGACGACTCAACTGCCACGAAAAGATCACCCTCGTCATCGAAGGACGTTCCTTCAAAGACGGAATCATCCAGGAGGAAATCGCTGCCTGATTCAAATTCTCAAAACACAACAATTGACAATATCTCATTCTCTGAACATTCCGAATATTCACGCAGAGCCGCACCAATCCCCTCGCGTGAAAATTTAAAGTGTGCAAAGCCGGGAAGATGGGCGACACAAACTAGCATCCACCGCAAGTTACGTAGGCTACGCGCTCGAAGATGAGTTATCGAATCATCAGCCGCGTAATTGAAGGTGGCTGAGCGATGCGAAAAGAGTTAACTCCTTTCGCATCCAGCAAAGTGATTTCATCCCACTCGACCGCAAACGAGTGGATGACGCGATTCTTCGGCAACTCATTCGACTAAGACATATGGAACAAAGTCGCTGGATCCGAGGCGAGTGGCACTGCCGGTCCAGCAGTTGCCTCCTGGAGGCCGCGCTGAAATAAACCCACGCCAGCCATATGTTCCCCAACCAGACACACGAGGTCGGCATGTTCCTCGCTCATCGGAGCCGCAATGGATAAAGACGCTCAAGCGTTCAGTTTTTTCTTCGCTTGGGCGAGCCCCTTCGCCATGGTGTCGGAGAGATCTGCGGCATCCATCTGGGCTAGCAGCAGGAACGCCTCGGATAAGACTCGCTTTGTGTCCGCGACATTGATCGCGGTTTTATCCGTGTCGGCACGCTTGGCAACTTCGTTGTAAAAATCGGTAAGTTTCATGAGTCTCTTATTCCGTTTGAGGAGTTCATGTTCAGTGCATAGAGGCTAACATAACAAGCTGATTTGGCAACCAACTCGCGCCGAGTTATTCACGCGGTTCGAGCTTGCTTTGCGAACAATAGAACATCTCTTTTTGAGAAGTCAATTTTTTTGCGAACCAGCTGGGCTCGAGTGCGTCTATCTCTCCGAAGACACAAGTCACATTCAAAGATAAGCAAACAGCGAGCTTTCTGATGTTATCGAATACCCAATTCAATCGATTCGAAAGGATACATGAAGGCATGTCTTTCGGCGAGCAATCGTCGAAGAATGGTAATGCCATGACGTATCCGCGTCTGATGTGACACTCGCTGCAAGCGAATTGCTTTCTCCGTGAAGGCTCGGTGTCATGCAGACATCGGGCCTTTTTTCGTGTCCGCATTGAACGCACAACCCCAACAACGAACCCAATTTGGGCTGGTAGCTGAGACGGTCTAGCGGCGGTCTGAAGAACCGCAGACGAGGATTCGAGCGCCTCCCGGCCCACTGACAAGGAAGATATGCGCCGACGGAAGCGGCAACACAAATCGGATACAGGTGCAGATGGAAGCACGCCTGGTTTGGGACCAGGAGGGTCTCGGTTCGACTCCGAGGTATCCGACTTCGATGTGAACAAAACGGTAGTTGAGGGCTGGTTGTCCAGGCCTTGCTGATAACGAGGTTGTGCCGAGTTCGATCCTCGGGGCTACCACTTTGGAAGTTTGAAGAGTGAAGGGAGAAGTTTGAAATGCTAATTCGCTCGAAACGCATAGCCGCGATTGAATATCGGGGCTGTGGTGTAACTGGCAGCATGGCGGACTTCGGGCACCGACGCAGAACGCGTTGGTCGTCGTGTAGGTGAGGGTTCAACTTCCTTCGGCCCCATCGCTACACATCGGCGTGTAGCTCAGGGGTGAGAGCGGCGTCCTTATAAGGCGACGGTCGCGGGTTCAATTCCCGCCACGCCGACTGACGAGAGATTTTAGTCCCTAGTCTTTAGACCATAGGAGAGGAATAGATCGCGAAGCGATTCAACACTGACCTACAGCCTATAGCCCATAGCCTAACAACTATAGCCTAACAACTATAGCCTAACTTGGGATTGTGGCAGACAAGGTAATGCATCGGACTCTTAATCCGATTCATGTGAGTTCGATTCTCACCGATCCCACTGAAACATTTGGAAACAAGCACTGATGGTCTAACGGCAAGACGCCTCCGTCGTAACGAGGTAATGCGGGTTCGATTCCGGCTCGGTGCTCTTGAACGCTTCGGCGTTACTGATCTTTGACAATTTGGTAGTGATGCAATTTTGCGCCCATGATGTAGCGGTAGCCTGCTGCCTTGCCATGGCGGAAGTGTGGGTTCGACTCCCACTGGGCGCTTTGCGAATCCGGTGTGGCCAAATGGTAAGGCGGCTCCCTGTTAAGGAGACGATTGAAGGTTCGAGTCCTTCCGCCGGAGCTTTTAACTGAAAGGTTTTAGTTCTCTCCGGCGCGTAGTCGCGACGCGAGCCTTTGAAGCTCGCAGGTCGGGTTCAATTCCCGAACGGAGTGCTTTGCAAGTTAGATGTATGCCGGAGTAGCAGTTGTTGGTCGCTGCACCTCGCTCTGAACGAGGAGTTCATTGGTTCGATTCCAGTCTCCGGTGCTGTGGCCAGATCTGGTGTTGGTTTCCAGAGACTCACTGTGAATGAGTTTGTCGCTGGTTCAATTCCGGTTGGTCACCCTGGCGAACATTTTCGGTGGCAAGTTCCTCTGGGAAGGAAGCTTGATTGTCTATCAAGTCGCTGCGGGTTCGACTCCCGTTGCCATCGCTTGATAGCAGTTAGCAGATAGTCGTTAGTCCATAGCAAAGCCCTACAGACTATTCGCTAAAGGCTACGGACTATTTCGGCGTGGTAGATTCTGTTGGCAGAATCGTCTGGTTTTCATCCAGGAGTCCGCGGGTTCGATTCCCGCTCACGTCACTGCGAGCACTCGCAACACTCGGAAGTCACCCGGCCGGATGAGGGCACTGTCTTGAAAACAGCTGCGGGTCAAACCGTTGTGGGTTCGAGTCCCACGGCATCCGCTTGACCAACTTGGGAGCGTTTCCACACGAGAGGCGTTGAGAAGTTTGAATGCTGAAGAGTGAATTTTGAAAATGAAACGCGAACCAATTTTACCCTTCACCCTTCTACTAACTTCATTCGGGGCGCTCGTCCAACGGGAGGACGTCTGTTTTGCACGCAGAAAATCGGGGTTCGATTCCCCGGTGCTCCACTTTTGCAAACGCTGAGGTAGGCCAACGGCGAGCCGCTTGTCTTAGGAACAAGTGCTTGCGGGTTCGACTCCCGCCCTCAGTACTGATTCCACTTGCTGTGGTACGCAAACCGGAAAAGCGGCGAATTTCAAACGTTCGTGTTTGAGGGTTCGACTCCCTCCCGCAGTGCTTCGAAAATCAACGTTTGTGCGACCGTTTCTTTGATTTGTCAGCCGTCAGCGAATGCAGGAACACGAAGGACCGGACAACGGTAAAAGGCACTCCGACCAGATAGAACACACCGATGATGGACGCATACATATCGGTTTGAATGCCCGGGATCAGATATGCCGCAATGGCAACGACGATCCCCGCGATGCCGAGCCAAACAAACTGCCACGCAGCGTACTCGTTGGCAGGGTACCAGACGTTTGCATCCGCCAGCGTGCTAGGAACGCGGAATCCATACCAATGGTTTGGCGGCACTCGGCGTTGAATGAGCGGCACACCCAGGCAAATGAGAGCGACGGCTGCAGCGAGAAAGATCAATAAGTACAGTGGCATCAAAAGAATTCTCCGGTACGCGTTTCTCCATGATACACGCGAAGAAATCACTGACACAGCCAAGTGGTGGAAACTGCGTAAAACGCAGTCACGAGAGTATCGTACCCACAGAGGCGTGCGAGTTCAACTTTCGCCTTGGCTACTTATCAAGCACGGAACAACAATGCGGGTGAGCCAGGCTCATCCGGGCTTCATAAGCCTGGACCGTCGGGTGCGACCCCCGAACCCGCTACTTAACAGTCCATAGAGGATAGTCTTTAGTCTTGAGCAATATACTAAAGACTAAAGGCTATTTGCTGCGGACTAGCCGATCGCGTGGTCCAGCGGCGAAGACGTCTGGGTGACATCCAGAAGATCGAAGGTTCGATTCCTTCCGCGATCACTTGTGAGGCTTGAGTCCTGAGCGATGAGTCCTGAGGGCTACAACTCGCGACTAAAGACTCACGACTACAGACTATTTTTGGAAGGAAGTCGGATACGGTTCGCCGGGCCGCACCGCATACGCGTGCCCCTTTCGGGTGATGAGGCTTGGACTCCTTCTCCTTCCGCTTGTTCGAAAATGGCTCGATGGTGAAACGGAAATCATCTCTGGCTTCTAACCAGAAGTTCCGGGTTCGATTCCTGGTCGGGCTACTGCCGAATTTCGCAGTCACGTTGGCTGCCGGCATTGTTTCGCTTGTTTGACACTTTGAAAGGCATTGTCATGAGCATGCAGAGTATCGAGCGTCAATTCATGCGGATTGGTGCTCGAGCAAAAGTCCACCCTCCGATCGCCAGACGCTGGGGAACGCCTCCAGAAGTCTCGATCGACATCGGCAACGACGCCGAGGGCGAGTTCTTTGATCTTTCGATTCAGCCCAAGTTGGTCGCTGAAACGCAAGTGATCGACGTTCAGCCTTCGATGCGGCACCTGCTGTTGATGTCGCGTCAAGACGACGGCAAGCACAAGTTCCTTTGCGGACACGATGAACGGCACTGGTTCGTCGCGGCCGTTCCGGAACGAGCTTCGGTTTCTTCGGTCAAGACCGCCTTCGACGCGCTCAAACCGACTTCAGTGCGGGCACTCGAAAATCGTCTCGGCGTGAAGCCGCGGAAGCGGAACCGCCGACGCAACGAAGCATTCATCCGCCAAGGTGAATGGTTCTTCGTTCCCGTCGAGAACCCAACGCTGGTCGACGAGCGACTAGTGCTGCGGAATGAGCCAATCGCACGAGGCGGTGGAAAGCCGCACCTGTGCGAAGAGCTGGTTCGGCAGGGAGGACAATTGGTTTACGTTAGCCACCAACACCCCGCCGGTGTCACCGAGCTCCAGCGTCGGCAAATGATTAGCCGTCGACCTGAACTTCGTCATCTGCATTGGGTGGCTCAGCGACGAAACCCAAGCGTGTTCGTTCGAGGACGTGTGCGTCATCCGGATCACAAGACGATCATCTTGAACGGATGGCACCAAGTCCTGATGAACACTGAAAACGAGTCGATCGCAATGCGGCACGTCGCATTCATCGATTAACACGCGGCTCTCCACCACGGTGGCGAGCCGTTTTTAGAGTCGCGAGTCGTGAGCGATGAGCTCTGAGTATTAGCTCACCGCTCAAGACTCAAGTCACGCGACTTTTCCCGCCGACGTGGCTCGATTTAGAAAGGCACCGCTCTTGACTGCAATTACTTTTGGGTGTGCCCAAGGCTGGTGCGAACCTAGGTGTCAGTTTTTGTGACTAAGTAATCAATCAAATGACTCGCGGGTGTGCTGGACAGCATGGCAGTCTTCGAAACTGTCGGACCAGGTTCGATTCCTGGGCGGGTTACTGAGATAGTCTGTAGCAAACAGTCTTTAGTCTTTAGAAATCTATGGACTATCGACTATTCGCTAAGGACTACTGCGTTCTCGGGGTGTGCCGGATTCGCACGCGACTTTGCGGAGGTCGTAGACCAGGTTCGATTCCTGGCGAGAACACTTGCTTTTGATATTCGAAACCTCAAACCCGGAGAAGACCAATGCGATACGAAGACGAGCACAACGAGGACCACTGCTTTCGAGCCGATGAGCAAACGTCGTAAAGGCTACCCGTCGGAAACGAAAGTCAAACGCGGAGTCCGTATCATCCAAGGCAAACAACTTCAGGAAAAGCTCGGCCGCAACGACCTGTGCCCATGCGGCAGCGGTCAGCGGTTCAAACGTTGTTGCCTACGATCGGGCCGCCTTTGATGGCGTCAATCGCGACGACTACTTTTAGAGAAGACTAGGGAGTCTGTAGGCCATAGTCTTTAGTCGGTAGGGATCAGGCACTGCCGCGCAGCGATTTGAGGAGCCCATAGATGACCTTCGATGTCTCGACGACTTTGTCGTTTAGCGTCGTGGCGAGCTCGGCAGGTAGATATCCGAGTCTCGCTGCGATGCTGAGTTGGTACTCAACTTCGCGTGCCGAGGCAAATGCCATGTCGAGGAATCGAACGAAATCAGCCTGCGATTGGCGGGCGCAGCCTTCGACGATGTTGGATGCAATCGAAACAGCGGCTCGCCGAAGCTGGGAAGTCAGACCGAACATTTCTTCACGGGGGAATGTCTTGGTTCCACGGTACACCTCAAGTACCAAGGCATCTGCGAGCTCAAATGCCCGCAATTTTCGGTGATCACGCATTTTATCTTCCTGCTTTCCTAAAGACTAAAGACTAAAGACTATTCCCTAAAAACTATCGTAACGCTGGAGCCAGATGGCCAGGCGGCCGGCTGCAACCCGGTTTAAGTGGGTTCGACTCCCACCAGCGTTTCTGACAGATCGACTGCAGACTCGGATTACATCTTGTACTATGTGAAACATCTGAGTTGTCCCTTCGTCGATCCGTCACCAATAAAAGCAACTTGAACTGCCGTTTGGGTCTACATACGAGGAGCCTAAGGTAGCGATGTCGGGCGACCGGCTAGTGAACGTCACCGGAGTCTCTCGCAGACAATGGTGCCAGTCAACGATCGGCGAAAGCCGAAAACGGACGCTCCTGAGCGACTCAGCAACCACTTCGTTCAAGATTAAAACACGGCGACTGCCGGTTCGGACTACATGCTAACCATTGTGCCGTCCAGTGAGTCTGGCTGCCACGCTTGCGTGGTTGGTGGGTTCGATTCCCGCACGTTTGTGTCTGGCCACAACTTCGTCGCCGCTTTTACTACACATGATTGACTGCCTAATCGGACTACATCACGCGACGGCCGTGGGTTCGAGTCCCACCGGAGTGAACCTTGTGTCCGCTTTGTAGCCCAGTTGGGAGAGCATCGAAACGTCTGATTAACAAACTTCGTCAATCGTTTTCGCACAGAACACCCATTGGGACAGGCTGCCTACCTGTCATTATGCAGTCGACAAGCTGGAAGCTTATCCCACAACCAACACACGACTAACTGCCGTATCGGAGTACATCTTAATTCGGAGGTTGCGGGTTCGATTCCTGCCGGCATTGCCAAGCGGTGCCGTAGCTCAATTGGTTAGAGCATCGAAACGACTCTGATTCACCCACTTCGTTAGCCGCGTTTTCCTAAATCGCCTTGAGAGACTGAACTATGCGTGTTTTAAGTTCCTGTTTCGCCATTACGACTGGCCGCGAGTAATCCAAGCTGGCGGTAAACCGAGAACTCACATGCACAATTCGTTCTTTCAACCATTTCGGAAACATGAAAACCACGACCGAATCTCGATCTCAAACCGTGACGACCGTCGCGGCTCGGATCGCTGGCGAAGACATTGCCAAAGATGACTACGTCACCATCCTCAGCGAGATCATCGAGCTACCGTCCTACTTGTGGGACGGCTCAGGCATCTCGCAACCAATCGACGAACTTGTTCGACTTCGCTACCTGCCCCGTGCAGCGGGCGAACCGCACAAAGTCGTCGCCGTTTGCTTGCCGTTCGTTTACGCAAAGCGACCCAAGGGAAACCTGATCGCTTTCGACACACGACAGCAACAGCTTGTCCGGCTCGACCGGGACATTGGCCGTTCACTTTGGAAAGAAATGCGAAAGGCCGCTAAGAAGAAAACGAAATAGAAAGTGCACACGATCGACTGCCGATTCGGAGTACACGAACGAAGTTTGAAGGGCGAGGGGTGAACGGTGAAAGTTAGTCGCGGAGTTTCTTGACGATGGAAGTCAGGATTGCGATTAGCTCGTTGCATTCATCCGTCATTGGCCTCAGTCGCTCTGGAGAGACGATTTCGGTTTCCGTCAGTAGGCGGAGCCAATACAGCGTTTCCCGTGCTTCCTTGCACGCAATGTTGTACTTCAAACGAAAGTCCTTGCGGCTCTGGCTCGCTTGTCCTTCTTCCACATTCGCGCCAATGGACGTGCCCGAACGAATCAGTTGCCGGCTCAATGTTTGCGCAACGCCCTGATGCTCTTGCAACGTCTGGCAGAGTTTCACAATTCGCTTCGCAAACGCGAACGTCCGTTCCGGCAAGTCTGTCTTCATTCACAACAGAATAGCGAATCTGCATCACTACCACGCCCCTTTCCTTTCACACTTCACCCCTCACTCTTCAAACTTCTCCCATGGCCAACAAGTCTCTATTCCAAAGCATTACCAGCGTCCTGCCACGAGCAAATTCAATCAACGAAGCAGGCGGGCCAGCGTACAAGATGTCGGCCAAGCACGCGATTGCCCAAATGGCGGCGACCGGCACGTTCGGCAACGTCTACTACGCGTCTGCGCAGAACCAGCTCGACGCGGTGCGAAAGCTGATCGACGAGATCGACGACAACGAGTTCTTGGCAAAGCTGGCTGTCTACTCACGTGAGCGTGCTTACATGAAGGACATGCCGGCGGCGCTGCTGGTCGTGCTGTCGACGCGAGACACCAAGCTCATGCACCAAGTCTTCGACCGAGTCGTGGACAACGGCCGCGTTCTGCGCACCGTGTTCCAGATGGTTCGTTCAGGACAGTTCGGTCGCAAGGGTTTGTCGTCTTCGCTGCAGCGTGCGTTCCAACGTTGGCTGAACGATGCGTCAGTTGGCAAGTTGCTCTCCGCTTCGATCGGAAACGATCCGAGCCTGCGAGACGTCTTGCGAATGGCACGTCCAACGCCAAAGGATGACGCGCGTCGAGCGTTGTTCGGATGGTTGACCGACAAGCCAGTCGAGAAGTGGGCACCAGCTACGGCTGACCACCTACCTTTGACGGTGCAGTCGTTGGTCGCGTACCGCGCAGCCGAAACGGCCGAAGCCCAAACGCTGATCGCCGGCGACTTGCAAGTCCGTTGGGACTTGCTAGCCGACGCAGCCAAGGGACCGATGGTTTGGAAGGCGATTGCCCGACAGATGGGACCGCAAGCACTGCGCATGAACCTCAACACGCTTTTGCGTCACGACGTGTTCAGTGTAGAGCAGTTGTCCTCAACTGCTCAGTCTGGTTCAGAGGAACGATTGAGACAATCGTCCTACAATATGATCGACTACGTGGCCGGCCAACTGGCCGACCGCGACGCGATCATCCGCAGCCGTCAGTTCCCGTACCAGTTCCTGGCGGCTTACATGAACGCATCGGACGAGGTTCCAAGCAAGATCAAGACGGCGTTGCATGACGCTGCCGAGATCGCGTGCGGAAACGTGCCAGCGCTACCGGGACCAGTCATCATCGGACTCGACACGTCAGCTTCGATGGGATGGCCGGCTACCGCTAGCCGCGGTCGCGGCGGAACGTCAAAGATGCGATGCGTCGATGTTGCGGCACTGTTCGCAGCAGCGATCCTGCGTCGCAATCCAGACTGCGTCGTAATCCCATTCGATACGCAGGCTTACCAGGTCAAGGTCGATCCAAGCGATTCGATCCTGAGTCTGTCGGCGCGGCTGTCGCAGTGCGGCGGTGGCGGTACGGACTGCTCGTTGCCATTTGTCGAAGCCAACACGCAATACGCGAAGCAAGCCTTCGCCGGCATCGTGCTGATCAGCGACAACCAAAGCTGGATCACAAACGGACGCGCCTACGGCTACGGCCAAAACGATTCGACCGGCGTGATAACGCAGTGGGAGAAGTTCAAGAAGATCCAGCGTGGACACGGCATCGCCGATCCAAAGCTGGTCTGCATCGACATTCAACCCTACGGAACCAGCCAGGCACCGGAGCGAAACGACATCCTGAACATCGGCGGCTTCAGTGACGCCGTATTCAACGTCGTCTCATCGTTCCTAGAAAACGACGCATCCCGCTTCGTCCGCGAAGTGGAGTCCGTCGAACTGTAAAGTGGAGTAAGCTTCCAGCTTGTCATTTGCAGGCTGAAAGCCTAAGTTGCGAATACGAGCACCCGCGGGTTGGCTTTCCAGCTCGCGGGTGTTGTTTTTTGATACACAGAAGCCAAGTGGAGAATGGGGAATTGGAAGAGCCACAGACAACAAATACAAAACAGGTCATCGTCATGCGTCATGACTTGAAGATGCGCAGGGGGAAACAGATCGCCCAGGGAGCCCACGCTTCGATGGCGTTTCTCACGCGAAGGCTGCAAAGCAAAGCATCAATCTGCATGGATGATTTTTCGTCAAACGAGCGAGCCTGGATTTCGGGATCGTTTGCAAAGGTATGTGTCCGCTGCAATAGCGAAGACGAGTTGATGGCCGTTCACGACAAAGCGATCGAGATCGGACTCGAAGTTCATCTGATCACCGACAGCGGCCGCACCGAATTTCACGGCCAACCGACCCGCACCTGTCTAGCCATTGGACCAGACGACGCAACGAAAATTGATCAAGTGACTGGTGACCTCGAATTGCTGTAATTTGGATATGGCAGCGTAGCAGGGGACCACCTAGACCCGTCCTTGGCTGCCATCTCCTCAGGACGCTGTACTGAACCGATGCGTGGCGATAGTGTCTCAGTTAGCTATGAGAATCACATCCATCGAACCGAAACTGCTTGCCGAAATCCGGTATCTGAACGCAGGACGCGGACCTGGCGACTTTTATAGCGATGTTGTCCCGGTACATCGTGGTTACGTCAATGGTTTGCCTACAGGCACTTCGGCGATTGTCGTCACAGCCGACCTGCAAGGCCGCGAGACCTTCGAGTCTGCCGGTGGACAAGCGCTGCGGCTTCTTGGTGAAGTCGTTCCAGCGATGCTGCGAGCCAATGTGCTCCCCCGTCTCGACCTGCCGAAGGGAGACATCGGTGTTTTGCTAGCCGGTGATTTCTATACCGTCCCGGCGCTCGACAAGCGCGGCGGCACGGGCGACGTACGGCCCGTCTGGGACGCATTCGCCGCGGAATTCGACTGGGTTGCCGGAGTCGCAGGAAACCACGACACGTTCGCCGGCGACGCGCAGCGGCCGAGGTTCACTGGCCAGATCCACTTTCTAGACAACGACCACGTGACCATCGGCGGCGTTTCAATCGCCGGACTGAGCGGAATTCCGGGTAACCCAAAACGTCCTTGGCGGCGCACCGAAGACGACTATTTCGGGACGTTAGGCATGCTCTTGCGCAAGAAGCCAGCGATCACAATCATGCACGATGGACCTGACGCTCCGGTCAGTGGCTTCCGAGGATCACCAAGGATCCGGGAGGTTCTCGGAAAATCTGAAAAGACCCTTGTTGTTCGCGGCCACTCGCACTGGCCAGAACCACTTGCTGAACTCCCGGGCGGGACTCAAGTACTCAACGTCGATGCGAGGGTTGTTGTCCTTACTGAAAACGACTGTCGCTAAAATCGGACTTCGTCAAGCTGGCCCGACGCTTGCGTCTTCCCGCGGCGGAATCATCCAACACGAATCGTGCTTCTCCAGCCCGATGTGTGGGTAATAGCTCACCGCCGCGGGAGCCGCCAAGAGAATCAGCCGAGTCTCTACTCCTGCCTTCTCATGCGTCACACGAATTAACTCGCGCCCAATTCCTCGGCCTTGGTGCGTCTCATCGACCGCCAGATCCGACAAATAGGTGCAATTAGCGAAATCCGTGATCGCTCGCGATACGCCCACAAGATTTCCGTCCGTATCCCGTGCCGTCACGACCAAATCAGCCCCCGTAAGCATCTTTGCGATCCGAGCAACATCGTCCACTGGCCGGCGCTCCGCCAACGTCGAGCGCCGCAAGACATCGATGAACTCAGCCGGTGTTAGCTCAGGCTCAATGTCATACTTCATCGTCTTCTTCCTCTGGTTCAACATCAACCACCATCCCATGGTTGACCAAATTACCTTTCAAGTCACAGCACGCGGCGTTAATGAACTGAATGCCGTCGCGAGTTTCGCAACCGAAATTATTGATTCCTGCTTCATCGTGAATATGCCCAAACGCGTGAATCCGAGGTCGGATCCGCTCGATCACGTGGCGCGTCAATTTCTTGGAACCAACATGGATCGGTTCCTTCGTGCGCCAGTCTCGCGTGACGTCGCGAATGCCCTTGGGTGGACCGTGCGTGAGCAGCAGGTCGGTGTCGCCGGGGATCTCGGCCCAGTAACCGTCCAATTCTTCACGGTTCTTCATGTACGCCCAATCAAAGAAAGCAGGTGTGTAAGGAGAACCAAAGATCCGCAACCCGCCGAGTTCCATCGATTCGTGAATCAAGAAGTCAACCGATGGAAAATGCTTCGGCGCGATCAGGGAATGCCGGCTGGCCGGTTGCTAGTCAACGCCGCCGTGCGACACTTCGGAACGATGCGTGCGGCTTGCAAAGCGGCGCGGGTGCCGTGCCTGACCAGCAATTCGCCGCATTTGGATTGGGATCGTGAGACGGCGATCGCTGCGATTCGGCGGCGGCACGAAGAAGGGCATGCGTTGCGATCGACCGCTCGCGAGGATCCCGCTTTGTACGCGGCCGGCAAACGTCTGTTCGGTACTTGGACGAACGCTCGCGCCGCGGCGGGGCACCCGATTCCAGGCAAGATCGTGTTGTCCGCCGAGGATGTGGTTACCGGCACTTCGGTTCGTGGCCGGCCGCGGTGGAAGCGGCCGGCTTGATCGATAAAGTTCCGATCAAGCCGTCGCTGCGTCGCTGGAACAAGCAAAGCGTGATCGCTGAGATTCGAGCGTGGCATGATTCGGGGCATCGGCTTGCGGAGGTGAGTTACAAGTACAAGGCGCTGTTCAATGCGGCGAATACCCATTTCGGCGGTTGGAACAAACGATCGTCGCAGCGGACCTCGAACCGGAACGACGCTTCTATACGAAGGCCGAGATCCGAGACATGATCCGGCGAAAGCACGAGGCGGGGGAGTCGCTCAGCAGCGGGCATCCGGACAATCGCAACTTGGCGATGTTGACGATCCAGCATTTTGGAAGCTGGCGGAGGGGGCTCGTTGCTGCCGGCGTGGTGAAGTTCGGGCGAAAGAAGGTGGCGTCATGATTCGCGAAGCCATTATTCGAAAGATCGTCGAGCGGGATGTGGCCGGCGACAGTTTGATCGAAGACGACGTGAGTCGCGAGCACGAGTTGCTGCATGCCGCGGCGAACGAAGATTTCGGTTCGTGGGACACGGCACTGGAGTACTCGGGCGTCCGTGCCCGCGACGTTGCCCGCAGTCGCGATCTGACGGCCGAGCGTACCGTACAACAACTCCGGCGTTTGTGTACGACAGGCTACGACCTAGGGGCCAGTGTGAACCGAAGACGTAACCGCGAACTTTACGACGCCGCGCTCCACCACCATGGCACGTGGCGAGCGGCCCTCAGCGCCGCTGGCATCAACCTGGCCAACGTCTCCCGCCGCCGGCCCGAACACTTCAACCGCAAAGCGATGGCACTTTGGCTCCGCAATCGTCAAGCCGCCAGCCAGTCACTGGTTTACACCGAAGTCTGCCTCGAGCACCGAGACAAAGCCCTCGCCATCCGGCGAGAGTTTGGTAGTTGGCAACGGGCGGTCGATGAGGCTTGCAATTTGAGCTAATTCGGGACGCTCATAAGAGTGAACTTAAAAGGCCTCGCGAACTGCACGAAAAAAGTTTTGAAAGTTTCCGGGATCTGTACCCATGCCGAAAGCATTGAAAGACAAGGTCGCCGTCGTTTGAGACCGCGTTCACCCGACTGCGGCGACCGATATTGAGTAAACAAGTAACCGCGCGGCATGAGCCAGCGTGTGGGACGCTTTGCTATACGGCTTTACAAGTGTTTGGTAAGGTGTTTGGCTACCACGGGCTCAAAAGCGAAAAGATACTGCTTGTGTGCCCTGAGTCGAGCGTTGTGCCGGTCCCGTATGCAGCCCAATTGTGCTGTGTGTCGGACTCGGGGCGGAAATCGTTAGTCGTCAGATCTATTGAAGCGCCTACCTTGCCATCAGATTCCACCCAAAGCTGACTCCCGGTGTCATTGTACTTTAGGACCACGTGCTCGAACCCTCCATGCACTTGATCAACCCAGTAGTGCTCTGGCGGCATGTTCGGAGTAAGCACCGTTAACCGATCATCCGTTTCAAAACCCACTGGACGTGATTGAAAATAGACTGCGGTGCCATTGGGCAATTTGCCACCGACTCTTGGCCCCCAAGGTGCTTGCCCCGTTACGACGCGTCCGATTGAAAGGGATACCCATAGCACTCCGAGAGAAACGAGCGTGATGAGGACGACGAAGTATCGTTTCTTCGTTAGATGGTGGGTTTCCACTATCATAAATTTATTTGCCGTTTTAACTTAGCGATAAGAAGTTTCTGCTTAACCTATAATCCGCAAATTTGCGGCCTAACGCGGAAGCAGGTTTCTCAAGTGTACCCGCTGGTTGCTTTATAATCACTTTATTCGCCGCAAGATTATCCCCCGCTTATCGCTCCTTGGGCCAGCGAACCAGTCTTCGGACACCGCGTCCGCTGCGAATCCCGTTACCCAAAACCCAGTGGCGATGAACCGAAATGATCCTAAATGAATAATTTTTTCATTGCAACAAACCAACAAGCAAAAGAACGATCGTGAAAGTCTACTTGGATGACGAACCGGCAACGCCGGAGGGCTGGCATCGTGTGTACTGGCCCGAGGAAGCGATCGAGCTACTTCAAACGGGGATGGTCGAGGTCATCAGCCTTGATCACGATCTGGGCGACGACGATCGTGGGACGGGCTACGACGTTGTGAAGTGGATCGAGGAACAGGTCGTCACGGTCGGCTTCGTTCCACCGGAGATGCGGGTCCACTCGGCGAATATTTCGGCTCGAACGAAGATGGAGCTGGGAATCCGTTCGATCGAGCGACTCGCCAAACGCTAGGCCGGTCGAGTTCGGCGAACCTTGGTCGTAGGATCGGCTCGGACAGACAACGGGTATCTGATACGAGATTCAATCCGCCCTTCCGCAAGAGCTGTCCCCTACCCAGCACATCAGCTGTTGAAATGCGATCATTTAAAGCTCTCGCTTACACGTTGCCATTTGGCCATTTCGTCGCTGTCTTTCATAGCAGTAGCCCAAGCGTACAAACGATCCGCAGAATCCATCAATATTTGTTTACGGTAGGCTTGCGGTATGCTTTCGCTAGTCCTAATTAATCCATCATAGCTGTTTCGCAAATATTCACCGACCTCCCGGGCCGGCAAGGACGAATTTTGAATCACATCTTCCAATTCTTCTGCCTCTTGATTATTGGACTTTGGTGGCTGCGAATACAGTAACGCTTCACCCAACATAGATTGCGTGTCGTACATTATCCAATTCTCAGGCTGTATCTCCGCACAAATCTCGCAAGCCTTCTCCAGCACTCTCTGCGCCGGCAAATATGCCTTGGCCTCCAGCAATCCCGCTCCATGTGAGCGAAGGACTCTCGCGGCTTCAGTCAGGCTCGGAATATCGCGTTTTTTGGGCATCGCTCGCCTGATCATATCTTCCGCTAACTCACGAGCCTGCTCATGCATTTCGGCAGCGATGTAGACGCCCGCCAACTTCGCCCCCGCACCAGCAACTTGTGGAATGTCTTCTGACAGCTCGCAAACTTCCTCAAGCACCTCAATAGCCATCTGCGTTTTACCCGCAGCAGCGTAACTTATCGCCAAATTCCCTTTGACCATGGCAACATTCATATTTTCAGGTCCAAGTTGCCGCGATAGTTCGAGTGCAACCTCATTATAAAGCTCAGCAGCCTGTTCATACCTTTCTTGTGCATCATAAACGGCGGTGAGATTATTCTTAGCGGAAAGTGTCCCGAAGTGATCCTTACCGAGCGTATTCTCAAACGCCTCCACCGCTATTTGGAAGTGCTCGCCCGCCGCCTCAATATCACCGGTGCTTAAGGCAGCTCCTCCCAAATTCATAAGCGTTTTGATCGTCCCGGGGTGGTTATTCCCCAGTTTGGCACGCTGCGCACCGAGCACCTCGGCAAGAATTGGAATTGCATCCTTCGGGCGTTTGGCTTCGATTAGGGACTGTCCCAGGTTACTTTTAAACATCAATGAGGTTTGGTGAGTAATTCCAAATTTTTCGTTGACTAATTCCAACGTCTTTTGATAGAGAGCAACCGCTTCAAGGGGCTTGCCCGCTACTTGCATGGCACCGGCTAAATCATTGATCGCTATTAACGAATAAGGATGATCCTCCCCGAGACGAAGTTTCTGTAAGACAGAAACCTTCTCCAGTAGCGAGAGTGCTTCTTCAAACTCGCCAGTCCTTAGCATTGATCTACCCAATTCGCTCATTGCCAATAGCCTGTCTGGGTCGTCAACTCCAAATTCCTCGGTCATCCGCTGACCGAGGAGCTTTAATTCGTGCACCGCTTTCGCTGGGTCTCCAATCTCACGATGAAGCGACGCCAATCCGACCTTACTTAAAAAGGTCTGACGATCGAATTCTCCTAGCTCATGTTGGCGGATCTCTATGACTTGCTGTCTGATGGCCAAGGCCTCTTCAAATCGTCCGGCCAACTGAAACGCTTGGGAAATTCCATCCATAGCGAGCAGGCGTGTTGGATCGGCATTATCAAGCGCAGCGTCTGCGAGCTCTATCACTCGCAAGTGCATGGGCAGAGACAGTTCGGTTTGTCCTGCAAAATCGTGAGCCGTCGCCAGAGTTGACAGCGCCTCGAGGGTCTTTACATGGGACTCCCCAAGTAGCGTTTTTCGCTGTTCGTAAGACTTGTTTAGAAAATTAATTGCTTTTTCAGACTCACCTAATCCGCGGTAGCTAAATCCGATGACCCAATTCAGCTCTGCCAGCATTTCTGCTGTCAATGTGCCGCGACTTGCCATCCGGCTTGCAGCCCGATCCAAGACATCACGAAGCGTTGAATCTTTCGTCAAGCTGAGCGTGCCCGAGCGATCAAATTGAAGCTGGCCGGCCACACTGGTCATCGCTAAAATATCTCTTGTAACAAACTCGAGGAGTGTCTCGGCGTTTTGTCGCTCCTGACGTTCCGCCAGCAACGCATCAGCCTTCAATTGCTCGGCTGTCTCAGCTTGTATCCTTGCCTCGACGGCAAGATTAGCACTACTTTCCGCATTAGTTTGTGCAATTCTCGCTTTCTCCGCTTCCTTAGAAGCCTTAATTATACCGAGGACCAAACCCGCAATTCCCACCTGCACCCCGATCAGTAACAGTGATGCAGCGAACACGACAGTACGATTTTTTCTTACAAACTTGGTCATACGATAACTAACCGACGGCGGTCTCGCCTCCACCGGCTTGAAGTTAAGATATCGCTCGATGTCTTCAGCAAACCCAATCGCCGATTCATAACGCCGCGTGGGTTCCATTGCTAACGCTTTCATGACAATCCAGTCCAAGTCTCCTTCAAGGACCCGAGTCAATCTTTGAAAATCAGTTTAGCGACGGGTTGTAATCTGTGAACGCGCGACGTCGTCGCTGCTTCCAAGCTGACTGCTAGGTTTAACCGGGTCTTCTTCCTGTATAATCTTAAGCAGTTGCATAAGGTTGCGTTCACGTGACATAAACATGTCTAATGGAGTTGTGCTGGTAAGTAACTCGTATAAGATAATTCCCAAAGCATAGATGTCAGTCCGAGTATCAACGCTACTGTGGTCCAAGCCCGCTTGCTCAGGACTCATATACTTGACGGTGCCAATTACTTGACCGGCTTGCGTATAGTGGCTGGCATCGCTCAGACGAGCTGGACCAATTGCCTTAACCAAGCCGAAGTCGATTACCTTTGCAATTGGCTTGCCGTCAATGACTGTGACCAGAATATTCGATGGCTTCAGGTCACGATGAATAATTCCTTTTTGGTGAGCGTGCTGCACTCCACGACAAACCTCGATAAATATTCGTAGTCGGCTCTCAATGTCGATTTCATACTTGTCACAATAATTGGTAATCGGCATCCCTTGGACGAATTCCATTGCAAAGTATGGCTCACCTTCCTTCGTTTCTCCAGCGTCAATGAAGCGTGCGACGTTGGGATGATTCATTTGCGCGGCTGCTTGCCGTTCAGCCGAAAAGCGGGCGAGGATCTCCCGAGAATCACTTCTGCCCTTGATCACTTTCAATGCGACCTGCCGATACACGGGATGTCGTTGCTCAGCCAGACAAACGGTTCCCATGCCTCCTTCACCGAGCGGACGTTTAATTCGATACGGCCCGAGCATTTCAGCTGGGCCAGAGTCACCGCTTGCTTCACGAGTCTCGGTTATATCGTTGACGGATTCGTTCAATTCACGCTCGTCAATATTGAGCTTGATATCTGCCGGATTGTTATCACCATTCAACTCTGTGTTTATATTGACTAACCTGCGATCGCACTCCTCCTTCAGCCTTGCCTGTAGAGCTGAGTCGCCTTTACAGTGCTCAGACAGAAACGCCTTCCGCTGATCTGAGTCGAGTAATAGGTGCTTGTGCGATAATTTCGTCTGGAGTGAGCATTGAAGCCATCTTTTATTCAGTTGCGAACTAAAACACCAACATTCTACTCCCCGTCTCCTGGGAATAGAATCACAGCAAACTCGTTTCGTTCCCGAGGGCAATTGCCTCAAGTACCGTGCACCGCTCCGACGACTGCGCTACCGAGGACTAATGCGCCTTAAATGCCATCGGCGGCCACATTATCGTGAATTCAAGTTACATTGCGGGAAAGAAATTGGTTTCCCACGTTTGTGGAATGCATCCGAGCGTCTCGCCAAACGCTAGACCGGTCGAGCTCGGCGAACCTTTGTCGTAGGATCGGGTTCGCAAGAGCAACAATTTTTTTGGCCAAGTGCAGGATTTCGATGATGGACGACGAAACGAACGACGGGCGGTCCGCCAAGTTCAAATACGAAGTGACGGACTTTTCAACGAAGTCGACCACCGACGATATCACCGCGCGATTCGATGCCGATGTCGAGCGATTTAGCAACTTGGATACCGGCCAGTCCGCGACGATCGACGCGCCGCTGTCGATGCAGTTGATCACCGAAGCGGCCGTGCGACTGACTCCGAAGATCGCGCGGGTGCTGGACATCGGCTGCGGAGCCGGTAACAACACGCTGAAGCTTCGGCAATTTTACGGCAATCATTTCGCCAGCGACTTGCTCGATTTGAGCGCCCCGATGCTCGAGCGGGCCAAACAGCGGGTCAGCAATGCCGGCGTCGACATGGTCACGACGTGGCACGCTGACCTCCGCGAAGCCAATCTGCCCAAGGAAAGCTACGACGTCGTGTTGGCGGCCGCGGTGCTACATCACTTGCGCGACGACGAAGATTGGCGAGCCGCGTTTGAAAAGATAATCTCGGTGCTGCGCCCCGGCGGATCGTTTTGGATCACCGATCTGGTCGTTCAAGAAACCATGCCAGTCCAGGAGTTGATGTGGTCGCGATATGGCGACTACCTCGAAGGACTCGGCGGCGTCGAGTACCGCCAAAAGGTCTTCGAATACATCAACCGAGAAGATTCGCCACGACCGGTCACGTATCAGCTCGACCTGCTCCGCAGCGTTGGATTCGCCCATGTCGAACTGCTGCACAAAAACAGCTGCTTCGCCGCCTTCGGAGCGTGGAAGGCATAGCGTTGTGGGAAAGAAAAAGAAGCCATTCCCGCCAAAAGTAAAACGCATGAAGCGGGCGGGGCGTCTTGCTTCAGCGAGGACTTGGAGATGGCAGGTTACTCCCGCAAAAATACTCTGCGCGGTTACAGCCCATCATCCATAGAATTGTTTGTTGCCGTTGGTGTTCGGCATGATGTCACTTACCAGATATAATCTCGAAGGTAGTCGATCGCATGGGCCTCGGCTTCATCGTGATTAATGACCTCGCCCTGAAGGTTGGTTCGGAGTCGCTCAATGAAAATCTCGGTGGTTCTGGCTACGATATTGGGATTTTTGAGGAAAGCTGAGCTGCGTCCGTCGCGACTGCCGTCTGGACCAAAATCTCCGGCCATCAATGAATGCAGAAAGAAATTCACTGCTTGAGATACATTCCGATCTACCGAGCGTGTGTCTGGAAAACGCTCAGCATTCCACTGTTGGGTCAAGCGTTCGCTTTCAGCCAAGGCTGATGAGTCGTGGCGAGCGACGGAAAGTGTGAAATCCAGTTCTTTCGATGACCCATTTCCTCCTAAACTCTCCAAGTAACGTTTTTGGTCTTCGCGTGTCTGCGTATAATATTTGTGAAGCAAGATCGCAAGCTGCTCCGAAGTGAGTTGCAGGTCAAATCTAGACATCCGTTCGCTTTCCGTTGGCTCAATTTCGAGAGCTCATGAGAGAATCTTATTCGGGCTTAATCAATCTTTCGATCACCGACGCAACGAAAGCCCAAGCAGCGGCCGCGGGCGTCGGGGTTGCGACCTCGACGGTAGCTGGGGCGGCACAGCTCAATCGGACCGACCCAGCTCCCACCTCGTTCGCTTCGCACGCCGGTCTCGACATCGGCCAGGGAAT
Organism: Kothea flammea; assembly: GCF_052161645.1. Taxonomy (GTDB): domain Bacteria; phylum Planctomycetota; class Planctomycetia; order Pirellulales; family Pirellulaceae; genus Laterigemmans. The sequence goes on along the minus strand of NZ_CP197414.1, from coordinate 2,819,324 downwards.
CGCCGCAAGCCGTAACCTGCGGCGAGTTAGTTGTTGTTGCAATGGATTTATCCATCGCCATCTGATTTAGCAAAGTTGTACCAAGAAACAAACAACGCTTCAGCGAGACTCGGGAATTACCGCAAACTATCGCTCGAAACTGATAGAGATTACCGGCCCCCCCAAATTCACATCCAAATCTTCAGGATCAATGTCGTTGTCAACATTGCCGCTAAGGCCAGAATACCACTGATTTTCCCAACCACCCCGCAGGCTGACGAAACCTCCGCGGACGGGGAAGAAATATTCTAATCCCAATCGAGATTCTATAATGTTGGTGCTGACACCATTTGCTTGATCGTCACTAGTTAGCTCTTTGATGTCACCATAGAGGACCGAACCCATCACTCCACCAACAAAGTTCAAGTTACCGACGAGGTTACGTCTCGCCGATACACCCAACGAGGGACCGACACCTTCAAAATTAAAACCATCACCACCATTTTCGTCGGACCATACGGTGTCGTTCCAACGAACACCAGCGCTTCCTGTCAGAGCCCATTCGCCGAGGCTGAAGTCCGAGGTCCCCTCGATGTCAAAAACTTTGGTGTCAAAAAATTGGTTTACTCCGTCGACGTTGCTATAAAAATCCCAGTACTTCAATCTGAGCCCTAGCCGATCTTCGGTCTTGTAACCGAGCCAATAACGGACGTTTCCGACGGTGCTGTCATCTTCGAACCAACTATTCCCACCGCCGGCGTTGCCTACTCCGTGGTTTGAATAAAGATTCAGAAGCGTAACTTCAGTGCCTCCTTCGAATCCACCCGTCGACGGGGTCTGCGCCCGACACGGCTCCACAATTGCGTGTGACATGATGCACATCACAGCAACGACGAATAATCCATTTATCTTTTTCATTGTTTTCCAATCCTTGGCATTGAGACAGCTTGTCCGATTGTCCTTGATCGGATAGCGGAATGGGATGGTCGGACATCATCTAGCCAGCCTGCTGTTACTGGAGTTATCGGAAAGGTCCGCCCAATATTGAAAAGTGCCACAAACGTTCGCAACGCTTGGCTACCCATCTTCGTTTACCAAGCCAGACATTCGTATTATCGCTGCCGATCGACGACCGGGGGGGGCCGCCGCAGAGCCACATACCACTTAGGTGGCGGGATCGAGTCGGGTTCTCGCCTATTCTCTTTGAAGCCTTGGCCTTTTAAACGTCTTGGCGATTTTTTCTGACCTTCTGACAGCGAGGGACTATCCAGCCGTCGGTCAGCGCGGTTACGGCCAAGTCGCCTCGGGATTATTTTTCTGCAACGCGTGATGGGTGGGATGCAAATGAACGGTCTCCGACGAAGTTCTACGATCTCCGACATTGCGGCAGAGGCAGGGCTGACGTACGAGCAGGTTGCGCCGTTTGCGGAGGCGGCGTTCGCGGAAGCGCGAAAGCAGGCTGGCAAAAAACAGCCGGGCCCGGAGTGAATCCAACGGCGGCGACTCCCCCGCGAGCGGTTCATAACCCGAATCGCCGGTGTTTTGTGTGTTTGTCTCACCGAGACGAACCATGGGGGTTCGGCTCGTCTAAGCGAGAACGACGGCTTATAACCCGAAACGTCTCAGGGACTCAGAGGTCTGAGAGAACTGGCAAAATCACTCGAAAAGAGGCCGAGTTCATTACCCGAGATTTCTGGCCGGCGTCAGAAAAACAGCTTTCTGAGAGACCGGCGGCTGGCGGGAAAACGCGTCAAACGTTCGGGATAAAACGAAAAAAGCCGTCGTGGGTGACACGACGGCTTTTCGTTTACTGGAGGGTCGGAAAGTGTTCCAAGCAAACAGAGAAGTTGAAAAGTTTCAAGGGCAATTCCTGTCCAGCTCCTAGCCGCAGACCCGACTTACAGCTCTGTGATAATTGGTAACAGCGTGGGGCTGGAGTTATCGTTTACCAGCGCGACTGAAATCAACTCATCTGCGACATCGACCGGTAAGACTGAAAAATCCACGCCCAGCGTAAATGAATCTTCGTCTCCAAGGCTCTGAAATTGTGTTTCATTGCTAGCCACGACAAAGTAGCTACCTGGATCACGCAGGAATCTAAATTCCTCGCTTGGACGGGTAACAAAGTTTTCGATCGCGGCGGCTTCTGATTTTGTCGCCGGCGGATTTGCAATCTGAGCCTCTGAAAGGACCCAGACACGAATCAAATCATCGTTGCTGAATAATCCAGCTGGTTCATTTTGATTGTCAGTTTGGATTCCTCCTGATGGATATGGGCAGCCGGTTAGGCCCGCACAGATAAAAGCGACCGATACGATTGACAGAAAGCGGTTCATTTTCTTGTCCTCAGCGAAAAAAGCGGCATGCCAACATTGACACACGCAACGATTGACAATGACGCAAAACCCAAAATACGAATACTAAAAATCGGAGACGATCTCCTGATTGTTCCGAGTACAAAGTGCACCGACGATGTCTAGAGGCAGTGTCTCACTCAGGAAGCGTACAGAGCCGTCGGCAAACGCCGCATTGGCTCCTCCCGGATGCAGGCTGGCAATTTCGTTCTGGCCCCCAGACCTATTATTGATAGGCCCATCATCGTGGCCGATGCAATTGAAACCACATGCCCAAAAGCCATGGTTGTTTTCCCCCACTGCCACGGCCTCGGCGATGGCGATTGTGTTGCTTGTCCCATCGGTAATCTCCGCGATGCTGACGGGCCTCGCACTTCTACCCACCGGAAAAAAGATGCCGTTACTGGCGAGGTTGGTTGTCGCCTTATGGGTGGAGCCGCTGATCCCGCTGTAATCGGTGCTTCCGGGATAGTCTTTCCACGAGGTCGGACAGGAGAACATCTCCAGTCGTCTTCGGCTCCAGTCGGCGTTGCCTCCCGCGTCCCAGGGAACGCGAAAGTTGAGCTGTTGATAGAGATTTGACTGCTCTAGATACGGTAGAATGCGGGAGGACCAAGCGTGCAACGTGTCAGCCTCAGCACCAGCCGGAAATGTCTTGAAGGTGGAGTCGAACGCGAGCAACGCCAAACCTTGTTGCTTTAGGCGATTGGTACAAGTCGTTCGGCGTGCCGCTTCGCGTGTTTGCTGGACTGCGGGCAATAGGAGTCCAGCAAGAACTACGATAATGCTGATCACACTGATCAATTCGACAATCGTAAAACCGCATCGCCTTCCATCAGTCTGTCGTGCTGGCATTTTCGTAGTCCTTGTCACGAGGAAATAAACAAATGACACCGATTTGGTTAAGTGTGTTTCCATTCTTCGCGTCGAAACTATCGCAGGGCCTTTACGGTCCGCAATAATTTTCAGCAGAAAGATAAAACTTGTGACAGATCGACAGGTTGCGGCTTGCTTGGAGCGGAATATGACGGCTAGCGGAAAATCTCCCGACGACAGTGTGACTAGGCTGCTCAGCTCATTGCCCGAAAGGCAAGATGAGCTGTACGATTTGGTTTACGCTCACTTGAAAATGATCGCGCGAAGCAGGCTCCGCTGGGATGATCGAAGGAATGCGATCGATACAACTGCGTTAGTCAATGAGGCGTATTTAAGATTGGCCAAGCAGCAGTGTGAATGGAGAGACCGCCGTCACTTTTTTGGCGTCGCGGCCGAGGCGATGCGTCGAATCCTGATTGATGCTGCGCGAATGCGATTGCGTGAGAAGCGTGGCGGAGGGACGGTGGTGCGTTCTTTGTCAGGGAATCCAATTTTCGAACAAGAGAATTGGGAAGAAGGTATGCTGGAGTTGCACGTCGCACTTGAAGAACTTGAGAAGCATTCCGCAGAGCTGTATGAAGTTGTTCAATTGAGGTACTTCTCGGGGCTTTCCGTCAAGCAATGTGCAGAGGTGCTCAGCGTTAGTCCATCGACCGTGGAGAGGCGATGGCGATTTGCACGCGTTTGGCTACAAACAAAAATTTCCGGAAACAGGTGACGGGTGTTGGGAACAACGACGCGTATAGAGGGTAGACCACGTAAAAGGACCTGAAAATTGAGTAAACCCAACGAATCGCAACAGCCCGCAATCGCTCAGATCGGGCTTCTGGAGAGCATCTTCGACCGCGTCGTTGATCAGCCTCCGGAGGTGCGGTCTGTGCTGTTAGATGATTTGTGCCCGAATGAAGAGATTCGAAAACAAGTGGGTGAGTTATTGCGGGTAAACTCCTCAACTAAATTCTTTGTCGACAACTCTTTGTACCCGGAGCGGGTTGGGTTTCAGGTCGGTCAGCGAATCGGTCCTTACAAACTGCTCCAGGAAATCGGCGAAGGTGGGATGGGTGTGGTTTATATGGCGGAGCAGCTTGAGCCTGTTCGTCGCCGCGTCGCCGTGAAAGTGATCAAGCCGGGAAACGAAACGAAACAGGTTTTGGCGAGGTTTGACGCTGAGCGGCAAGCGTTGTCTATGATGGAGCATCCGAACATCGCAAAAGTGCTGGACGCCGGTACAACCGAGGCGGGCCGACCGTATTTCGTGATGGAGTTGGTGAAGGGAAAAGCCATCACCAAATACTCTGCGGAACGGGGTTTGTCGCCGCGTCAAACACTCGAGCTGTTCATTCCCGTCTGCCAAGCCGTTCAGCACGCGCATCATAAAGGCATCATTCACCGGGACCTAAAGCCCTCAAATGTCCTAGTGGCAGAGTACGACGGTCGACCGGTCGCCAAAGTAATCGATTTTGGAGTGGCGAAAGCCCTCAACGGACCGCTGACGAACATGACCATGTTCACCGGGTTCGGACAAATCCTTGGCACCCTCGAGTACATGAGTCCCGAACAATCACTGCTAAATCAGATCGATGTCGACACTCGAACGGACGTCTACGGCCTCGGCGTTCTACTTTACGAGTTGATCACCGGCAGCACGCCTTTCGACAAAGAGCGTCTGAGATCGGCCGCATGGGAAGAAATGCTGAGGATTATCCGCGAGGAAGAACCACCCATACCAAGCACGCGCCTATCCATTGGTAGCCACAAAGAAAGCGCGTCAAGGTCTCCAAATCCTGGCAAGGGGCACCACGACATCCAACCGCATAAACTATCTAAGTTGGTGCGCGGAGAGCTCGACTGGATCGTGATGACTGCTCTCGAGAAAGACCGCTCACGACGATACGCGACGCCCGGCGATATGGCGAATGATATACGAAATTACCTATCCGGCGATGCCGTGTCGGCTTGCCCGCCATCGATTGCGTATAGGTTGAGGAAGCTAGCGAGGCGTAATAAGTTCGCCATCCTAACCTCCGGACTGGTTTTGGCAGCGCTGGTGCTTGGTTTGGTCGGCACTTCTTGGCAGGCATGGCGGGCAAGCCAAGCCGAGAAGGACGCAATTGCCGAACGTGAGACTGCGGACCGCCAGCGAGTTGTGGCGCAGGCATTGCGTCAACAGGCTGAGAGCGAGGCTGCTCGAGTCAAGGCGATGAATGATTTTCTCCGCACTGACTTGTTAGGCCTGGCCGGTGGAACCACACTTGTTGAATCAGCTTCCGATCTGGATCCCAACTTAACCCTGGGAACACTTCTGGACCGTGCTAAAGACAGACTCGACGCACGATTCGAAGGCCAACCGGAACACAAACTGCAAATCCAAATGTTGCTCATGTATTCATTCTGCAGCATCGGGAAGTATGAAGAGGCATCTAGTCTGCTCAGAGCAACCATTGACAACCTCGAGACGTCGAGTGGAGTCAATGATCCGGACTTGTTGGATAAGATCGCTTTGCTGGCTCAGCTTTTCGTTCAGCAAGGTCGTTGGCGCGATGCAAAACCGCTCTACAGGGAAGTGTTGAAAGGTCGAAAAGTTGTTTTTGGGCCTTCTCATGCCAAGACCATTTCTGCGATGAACAATCTGGCGATTATGAATAGGCTACTCGGGAATCATTGCGAAGCAGCTCCACTCTTTGAACAATGCGTTGAGTTGCAAGCTCACAAGCACGGGGCTAATAGTCCCGCTATTGCTCCCTTGCTTTCTCGACTGGGGGCATCGCTAGGTAAACTCGGTAACCATCAAGAAGCGGAGCAGAGCTTGCTGCGAGCGATTAACTTGCAGCGTCAAACTGTTAAGAATCGATTCCTGGATAATTCGTTGAATGACCTGGGCCAGCTTTGTCTTTCGCTTGGACGTTATGAGGAAGCAAAAGACTTGCTGTCGGAAGCATTCGATCTGCGGGAGCACTTGGGTGAGAAGAGTATTAACTTTCTCGACACGAAACTTGCCTTGGCGATCGCGTGCCGGGGGTTAGGGCGAGATGAGCAGGCTTCCCCAATATTGGAAGAAACTCTGAACTCTCTTGAGGGAATGCCATTCTTTATGTCTTCAATTTTGGAAAATTTGGAATTACTCGCCACCGTCTTGCGAGAGCAGGGGGACGAAACGCGAGCGGAAGAAGTTCTTCGCCTGTCGTTATCCATTTCGGAAGTGCAACACTTTGAAGACTGGAGAAAGCCGAAAACTCTATCCGTAATGGCGGAAATCTCAATGGCTCGGCAACAATTCGCTCAAGCTAAGGAACAGCTTTTAGAGGCCTACCGTATCCTTGAGCATCCAGGCTTCAAGAGAGGTGCAAGCGATAGATACTTTGCAAGGGACGAAAAGCTAGATCGTGTATTTCGACGTATAATGATGCAGATCATCGAAATGACTGAAGCGGTTGGCGATACCGTCGAGGCTGGAAATTGGAAATCGAAGTTAGATGCGATCGAAAGCCATTCCTTCTCGGATGGTACGACAACGCATATGAATATATCTCGATGACTCGGCGTGCCACGTGGTACAAAAAGTCTGCGTCATCGAGAATCGGTGAATTTCATCTCTAGATACTTTTTGAAAGATTTCGGGCGACGTTTCGGCTGAGGTCATTGGGATGATGAGAACAAGCGTAATAACGCTTTCTTGCTCAATATGCGGCGAACACGGACTCAGGGAACGAACGAAAATCTACGAATTTCCAGAAACGCGGGACACCGCGGCCCGATAGGACTTCAGTTGCCCGCCGCAAGCGTTCTATCTGCCCATCCGGTGGCTTCGATGATGCGTGGCCCGTTGGCAGCCACAACAGAAGATGTCCGCTTCAGTTTATGCGACTTTGCGCGTGTCAATCGAGTAGCGTTTTTGTCGATGCGTTCCTTCGATTTGTACGCCGCGAAGCATCATCACTAGCTCGGCCGAATCGATTTTGAAATCGCCGTTAGTGGTTCGGGTCAGCTTCTTAAACATTCCACTCTCGAGCCGCTTCGACCAGATCGAAAGCCCATCATTATCCCAAGCAAGAATCTTGACGTAGTCACGGCAACCATTGAAGAACACAAAGATGTGTCCAGGGAACAAATCAACCTTAAAATGTTCTTTGACCAAGCCTGACAAGCCACAAAATCCTTTTCGCATGTCGGTGTTCGCGGTGTAAACAAAGATCCGCGTACTGGGTGCGATTGCAGTCACGACTGCCCCCCTGCGGAAGTCGCTTGAACGATGGCAGCGATCAACTGACGTTGTTCAGCCGGAGTTGCCTGGCTTGCTAATCTAACCGTCGCTCCGCCGGGCAATTTAATCTCTATCCTTCGATCGCTTCGGTCCTCAAGATCATTGGAGCCAAGGCTAACGGGAATAAACGAAGGCGTTTCGCAAGGCTCCGCGGCATCAAGTTTTCGACGCCACTGGTAGAAGGGACCTGTCGAGTAGCCTTCAAGTTCACAGAACTGAGCGACAGTAAATTCAGATCGATCAAAGCGTTCGAATCGCTCTCGCCATTGCCTAACAAGTTGCGGGTTTGGTAATCGCATCACAGGCTTCTCCAAAACGTGGAAAGAAACCCATCAAGCTACCGCCCCCGTCAACACGGGCAGACAGAACGCTTACTCAGTTGCCCGGCCAGTTCCACCTGGAAACACTCGATTTTGCAAGTGGCTAGGACAATAACTTCCGACTCTGCTTCGTCACGTATTGGCGAACGATTGTCTCGTTCAGAATGACAGCGACGATAGTTGTGCCCGTCCATGCCGCAGGAAAGCATGTGAACCAATTGTTGTTCATTCTAAACGCAAAGTCCATTGAGGATTTCGTGTTTGAGCGTCTTCACCACTCGCTCATCGAAGGCCTGCAGATTTGGTGACATGGGCGTCGTTTTTTTGATTTTCGCTCCTGCCGATGTGAAAACATTCATCGAATGTTGCTATGTGCTTCGCATCGTTGTCGCGTTGAACAAGCTCACACGGTAATTCGTGATTTTCCATATGCATGAGAAAGGAAACCAAGCGAATCGAACGCAGGACAATGCACTGGTAGTTCTAACCTGTTTTCGCTAATGGTCGACCGGCATCGCTATGGTGCGGACTACCTGGCGGGTTCGAGCCTTCGAACGCGGATCGATCGAAACGACACATGGCGAGTTTTCTCCGGTGAATTCTTGACACCGTGTACCTGCAGGGCGATCACACCTGAGGGATAGATTGCGAAGGCTTCGTTGTCTGTGACATCCGCGACCGGCTTGCCGTTGATCCAGGTTTGAATGCGCGGCCCAACGGCCAATACACGCAGCTTGTTCCACTGACCGTTGAGCATCAATTCATTGCGGGTCAGGTCTTTCTGAGGTGTGATCCAGGCACCGTTTCCCTGATTGAAGATGTGTCCGCTGCGTCCCGGTGATTTTCCAATATCGACCTGAGGGCCATGGATCGATTCCCTCGATTGGCCATTCGCGTTTTCCCGAGTCAACATGGTGCGGATCTGAACGCCGGAGTTCAGGTCGGTGTCGTGAAGCTTAACTTCCATTTCAAGTTCGAAATCACCATACGTTTCGACCGTGTGTGCGAACTGCGTCTGGCTCGAACTCGTGCCAACAATGACTCCATCGGCAATCGCAAACTGCGTGTTGTCGCGTGACGCTTTCCAGCCGTCGAGGTTCTTACCGTCGAACAGACTGATCCATTCGTCGGCGATGGCGGAGCCACAGCCAAGTGAAATCGCCACGAACGCAATGATTGGAAAACACCGTTGCTTAGCACGGTTAGAAAATGAAAGGGAAGGCATTTGAGTGTCCTGTGTCTAGACTTCGGAGAGTGCGTATTCCGGACGTCGTTCTTTGCTGAGTAATGTATTGGCCGCTTCATCACCGATGATTTGCTCTTTCGCGGAGTCCCAGTTGAGCGTGCGACCCGTGATACGACAAATATTTATCAGGTGCGCTACGCTGGAAATCAGATGTCCGACTTCAACGGGAGCGTTGGGTTCTTCGCGTGATTCGATACAGTCGAGCCAGTTTCCGACGTGATTCTCGGATTCTTCGCCTTCGAAGGGTGCAATCAGTGTCGCTGGGTTGCAGGCAAAGCGTCCTCGATTGATTTCCAACTTGCCGTTCTCGCCGATAAAGATGCCTCCAAAAGCTGGTCCATTGTCGCTTTCAAGCCGAACAACTGTTCCGTTCGGGTAATAGAGGCGGACGCCGCGATCACGAGCGTCCTTAGCATCCGTGGTTGGCTCGATTCGCGTTGGAGCGACATTGTCCCAGCCCATCGCCAAATGAACCATGTCCAAGGCATGCGCACCGCGATCGCAAATGGGACCTCCGGTGAAGGCATCAAAATTTCGCCACCTGCGGTGAAGTTGTTCGTGGTAGTCGAGCAACGGTGCCTGGTCGCAGAATCGATCCCAATCCATGCCTTCGGGAACGGCTTGCTTGTCGAGACCAGTCGCCCCTCGCGAGCCGGAATAGTTCTTAACGAGAATCGTGTGCACTTTGCCGAGGCCGCCGTTTCGGACGAACTCGCAGGAGTACTGGTTGTTGGCTGTGCTGCGTTGTTGCGTGCCGACCTGCAGAATGCGTTTGTGATTTCGCACTGCTTTGACCAACGCGCGGCCTTCGGGAATGCTGAAGCTGAGCGGCTTCTCCGCGTAGATATCCAGACCTTTGACACAAGCGATGATTGCCGCACGCACGCGCACGTGATCCGGCGTCGCGATGATGACCGCGTCGAGATCTTCAGAATCGAACATCTGCTCGTAGTTCTGATACCGTTTCCACGAATCACCGGCTTTCGGATTGTCTTTATTATCAGCCGCGAGGGCATCGAGCTGCGGCAGGTAACAATCGCACACCGCGACCAATTCAGCGCGATGGGATTCGCGCGACAGCGCACGCGTCAGCCATTTGGCGCGATTTCCTGCGCCGATCAATCCGACGCGGATTTTCGAATTGGCATCCGCCGAACCGGCTGCGAAAACCGACGAAGTAAAGTAGGTGGGAACCACGATCGCTGACGCGGTGCTCGCCGCGCACTGAATGAATTGACGTCGCGTTCGATTCAAATTGGTGCAGTGCGGAAATGGTTTCTTTTGATTCATAGGTGATGCCCTCTCTATGGAACGTGTTGACGTGTAGGATCTTCAGAACGCTGTGGTAGTTCGAGCACCTGAACCGTAGACGATGACGTCTGCTCGACGGAGTTCGTCCGCCTGAACGTGCGTAGAAAACGGATGCAATGCTGCCAGAGTAACCAGCAATCAGGGAAATAGTTTTTATCGGAAATCTAGTGTTCTTCGGCTTGTTTGACTCCGCTGGGGCGATTTAATCTTTGAAAGGTGGTTTCTTAGTCGCCTGATCGCGTCGGTATGAATCCCTGGAGGTCGCTCGTGATCGTTACGCCTGCGGCGGTCGCCGACCATGCGACTACGGCCGTAGCGACAAGAACATAAATGGATGACGGTCGCGGAGTTTTTATTTCGCCTCTCCCTTTCCAGATGCTCTCCTCACTGGCGCGGGTCCATCGAAAAAGCGTGCCCCGTTGCCGGTGTGGTTGTAGTCGCCGAGGTCCATGCGCGCCTCGTGGGCGAGCTCGCGCAGGCGGGCGAGCACCTCGGGATGCTTGGCGGCGACGTTATTGGTTTCGCCGATGTCGTTGTCGAGATCGTAAAGAGAGAATTCGTCCACCGCATTGTCCGCGAAGCGTCCGCTCCAGCCGACCCAGGGTGGGTGAGCGGGGCGTTTGCGCACAAACTTCCATTTCCCGCTGCGCACAGCCTGGAGGTGGGTGAAGCAGTAGTAATAAAAGGCATTGTGTGGCGATGCGGTGGTGGCCGGATCACACAAAAGCGGCATGAGGTTGCGGCCATCAATGACTCTGTCCGGCGGCGTCTTTCCTCCTGCAATGGAGGCGAAAGTGGGCAACAGGTCGATGGTCGAGGTAATGGCATTGCTGAGGGTACCTGCGGGTACTTTTCCCGGCCACCAGATGACGCACGGCACACGTAGACCGCCTTCCCAGGTCAGCATCTTGTAACCGCGCAGGGGATCGGCGTTGCCGGAATGATCGCGCGGGATGAAGGCTTTGCCGTTCGGCTCCATGCCACGCGTTGTCTCGACCCACGGGCCGTTGTCGGAAGTGAAGATCACGAGTGTCTTCTCCGCGAGGCCCAGTTCGTGCAGCGTTTTGATAATTTCTCCGCAACTCCAGTCTATCTCCTCTACGGCATCGCCATACGGCCCGCCACCGCTCTTGCCTTTGAACGTCTCGGACGCGCCGAGCGGGATGTGCGGCATGTTGTGTGAGAGGTAAAGAAAAAATGGCTTCTCACGCTGCCGGCGTATGAAATCGAGCGACTCGCGGGTGTAGTCCTGTGTGATGTGATCCCACGACTCGACTGCAGGCGTGACGATCTTCTCATTACGCAATATAGAGCTGCGAAATTTCGTGTCGCTCACCTGCACGGTCGCGCCGTTGTAAAGTGGTGTCCCGTAAAAGTGGTCGAAGCCTTGTCCGTTGGGCATCGTGGCAAGGTTAAACCCGGTGAGCGAGTCCTTGGCACCTTCGCCAAGGTGCCATTTGCCGACGCAGGCGGTGGCGTAGCCCGCCTCGCGGAGAACTTCGGCCATCGTGACTTCCTTAGTGTGCAGCACGGTGTGCTGGTTCTTCTTGTTACTCGGTTCGCCGATGCGAATCGGATAGCAGCCCGTCATCAGCGCCGCCCGCGAAGGTCCGCACACCGCCTGCGCATAGAAACTGGTCAATCGCAGCCCTTCTGCAGCCATCTTGTCGAGATGCGGCGTCTTGATAGTCTTCGAGCCGAAGCATCCGAGATCGCCATAACCCAGATCATCCGCCAAGATGACGATGATGTTGGGCTGTTGCGCGGCGACGGCGGTACAGGATAAACCCAAGACGGCCATAAGAGCATAAAGCAAGGAAGTGACACGGTTCATTTCAATACCTGGTTATGGAACGGGGGCGTCGAATGTCGAGAAACGCAGCGCATTTGATCACTCTGTTTTTGTCCTACCCTTCTTGTTCTCCTTCTTCTCTTTTTGAGTTTCCCTACGCCCCTTGGTCAGGGCGGGTTGGGCGGCATCCTCGAAACCGGGAACGAGGCCGCGGAGTTGTTCGATCGTCGCTGCGTATTTAGGGCTATCGATCTGGTTGGTCCATTCGCGAGGATCCTTGGTGGTGTCGTAGAACTCCTCTTCTTCGGCCCCGTATCGCGTATAGCGGCCGAGCTCGTGGCGGATGCTGATATAGGCCAAGTCCGTTTGGCCTTTATCACACAATCCGGTGATGGCGGTGCTTTCCCACGGAGCTTTCGGATTCTTGAGCAGAGGGACCAGGGACCGTCCATCGATGGTCGCTGGAGGCGTCAGTTCGCAGAGTTCAGCCAGGGTGGGATAAATGTCCAGCAGGGAAACGAACCGTTCAGACACACCCTTGGCCTTGGTGACTCGAGGCGCGCGAAACATCAACAAGACGTGCGTCCCCTCTTCCCAGAGGGTCGTCTTTTGCCAGTGATGTTTTTCGCCCAGATGAAAGCCGTGGTCTGCGAGGAAGACGACAATGGTGTTGTCCTTGTAGGGGCTGTTCTCGAGGGCATCGAGAACGCGCCCGAACTGCGTATCAGCATAGGTGGTCGTGGCGAGGTAAGCCTGAACGGCCTCTTTATGCTTACCAGATTCGATCACCTTGTCAGCAAAGCTTCCAATCCCATCGCTCACCGCTTTGGCCAGCGGAGGAAGGTCATCCAGGTCATCATCCTTCAATTCGGGAAGGACAATCTGGTCCAGCGGGTACATGTCGAAATACTTTTGCGGGACATACCAGGGCATGTGCGGATTGAACGTGCCGTAGGCCAGAAAGAACGGCTTGTCGTGTTGTTGCTCCAGAACAGCGATGGCTTTGTTGGCCCCGCCAGTGTCATTCATTTGTTCTTCAGTGAGATGGATTATTCCCCAATCCTTTTCACCGCCGCTGAGTTTTGCCAGTGGCGCACCGGGAGGAGCCGGGTCTCTCTTGTGGCCAACCTTAACGTCCCAGTTTTCTACCTGGTCCCAGCCGTGGGTGATCTTGCCGTAACCGAAGGTGCCGTATCCGTTCTTCTTGAATAATCCGGCCAGTGACAGCACCGCATCTTGATTCAGTGCCTCACTCTTACTGATAGTTTGTGCGTTGTTGTAGACACCTGATTTCCAGGGCGCTACACCGGAAAAAAACGCGGTGCGAGAAGGAGAACAAACCGGCGCTGCGGTGTAGGCTCGCGTGAAGTTGACTCCACTGGCAGCCAGTCGGCGAAGATTGGGTGCGATCACCTTGCCCGCATAGCGATCCGCATCTTCCAACATCCAACTATTCAAATCGTCGGCAACCAGGAAGAGCACGTTCATTGGAACATCGCCCGTATCGGCCTTTGCAACACCAACCGAGAAGACAATTAGCAGGAGTGCGAAGTAAAACTTGTTCATAGTGTTCATCTCAGAAGGTGTCTAACGTGATTCCTTGATCAGCTCACCGAGTACCGCGAAAGCACTTAGCACAACGAGAAATGTTGCTAGGAGTCGATTCATTGTTTTCTCTCGCTTCGGACGTCAACCTGCGTATGTTAGACCATCACTCATTTTCTTCCGCAAAACGTTGCCAGTGTTCACTGATCAGTTCTGAGTCAATCTTGTTGCTCGTCACCAGGTAGCGATAGGATGAAACGTAAGGGTCACCAGGAGCGATTTGAAATCCGCCTGCGACCATTGGAGCAAAGCAGAAGTAGGGCTTATGAGGATGGATACGCACATGTTGTGGCGCGCGGAAATTTCTTGGGTTGCAAAAGATAGCAGCCGACACGTCTAGACCGTCGATTCGTCCTGAGAATGCTACCCAGTCAGGGCGTGTGTGATTGCCCTCCCATCGGTTCTTACCGTCGCTGGTAAGATACTGCAAGTCGCCCGGGAGGATGCTATGATCGGCCGGTTCTTTCAGCCACTTATAATTCCCGCGAAACGCCATGCCGCCGTAGTGATACTCTGCCAGTTCCAAGGGTTTGTCCGAGACGCATTGCTGTACGCTGGTGACGTCAAATAGGAAGTAGTCGTCCGGCGTTTCATAGACAGTGACTGTCCAGACTTCATGAAGAACATCGACCCACTTTTGTTCAACCTGCACCATGAAGGCGTGTTTGACGGTGAAGGAAACCTCTCGCGGCATTCGCTGTAAAGCCACCACCTCACGGAATTCGATCTTACCCAAGTTCTTGGCCTGATTCCAAAAGTCGACATTGTGACCCGCATAGCTGCTCTTAGTCCATGCAAAAAACAGTGCGTGCTGATGGGCATGATCAGCGGGGTAATCTCCAGTAAGTTCCTGGCCGGTCGGCGTGTAGACAGGATGAATATAGCCGCTGCGGCTGTAGTGTTGCCCAACGCCCTCGGGAACAGTCCTCGCGGTCTTGACGTATTCGAGTACCGCTTTTCCCCGTTGAGTGATCGAGATGGTGTCATCCGTTTCAGACAGGTTCAGTTCACCACAATGGACGACCAGCGGATTGAAGCAGAACAGGTAAACGAGCAGAAAGACAAGTATCGCGAATCTCTTCATTGCACAGCCTATTGCGATTCGTATGAGAGCGTTGAAAAGTTAAAGATGGGCGTGTGGCCCGCGTTGTGACGTCAATTCTTTGGTTAATTCGGTTTCATTGCTGGATCTGTGTAGGGCAGATACTTTGAGTGCGGCACGTAGTTGCCTTTACCCTTTTCCCAGCGGAACGTTTCGCCTTCGACCACAAGATCACGACGTTCGTTCAGTTTGGGTTCCTCAGCAGCGAACTCGGAAGGCGCAGATTGCTGCAGCGTTGCGATTACTGCTGCGTACTGCGGATCGGAAGCGAGGTTGTTCCACTCGTGCGGATCTTTTTGCAGGTCGTATAGTTCCTGGTTCTTGTCGTCGTAGTGAATGAATCGCCAGTCGCGGTTCATCAAGGCGTACTCACCCGGATTGATATAGGGTAGATAGACAGTGCGATCTTTTGCCTCGGCGGGATTCTTTAACGTGGAGGCAAGCGAAGTGCCTTCGAGCGTTTGATGTGGTGCCGGGAGGTTGCACTGTTCGACCAGCGTCGGACAAATGTCAATCAAGCTGACGGTGACATCGGTCCTGGACCCTTTTGCTACGCCGGGACCAGCCCAGATGAACGGCACGTTGGAGGTTCGTTCCCATAGCGTGTGCTTTCCCCATTGGCCTTTTTCACCGAGGTGATACCCGTGATCGCTCCACAGCACGACGATGGTATTGTCGGCGTAGGGACTTGATTCAAGTGCATCCAGAATGCGTCCGATCATCGCGTCGGCGTAGCTCGTACAAGCCAGGTATCCGTGCAGCGCGTCCTTCCACGCACCCATGGCGACCAACTTGTCGTAATGCTGTTTCTTGCGATTCTCACGTTGCTTGCGAATCTTGTCAGGCAAGTCGGCTAAGTCATCTTCTTTGAACGCAGGCGTTTCGATCGCTTCTCGGTCGTATAGATCGAAGTACTTTTGCGGGCAATAGTTGGGATAGTGCGGAGCATAAAAACCACAGGCCAGGAAGAATGGCTTGTCGTGTTTTCGCTCCAGTTGTTCGACCGCCCAATTGGCTCGGATCGTGTCGGCCATCTGCTCTTCCTGGTCGTTTGGAATCGCACCCCATTCAAGAAACAATCCGCCGGTGATGGTTTTGCCCCGGTTATAGACGCTCGCCGGGAAAGGTTGCGGCACGGGCGTATCACTGCTCCATGATTCCAAAGCCCAGCCGCCTTCCCGCTGAAATTGATTTCGCAGGAAGAACTCTTTCCAGCCTCGCTGATCAATAGCGCCAGCGGGATGATGATATAACTTTCCAGCACCCAGAGTCGTGTAGCCTGCCTTGGCAAAGCTAGTTTGAAGCGACTCAATCTCTGGATGATGCACAAAATAATTCGGTGTGTTGTAGCAACCTGTGGTCGATGCGTACTGCCCCGAAAAAATGGCTGCTCGACTGGGAGCACAGAAGACTCCGGCGGTATGTCCATTCGTGAAGCATACACCGCGTCGTGCCAAGCGATCAATGTTGGGCGCGATGGCGTTGGGCGTCGAATCCAGAGGACCGACGAAGTCGTTCATGTCGTCGACGGCCAGGAACACCACGTTCGGCTTGGTATTGTCAGCACCGAGGATCATGCTCAACAATGTAATGCACAGTGCGACCAAAAGCATTTGGGAATTAAAACTGAATGTCATGTCGGGTTCTCAGGTTGGTTCCAGATTTGGGAAATCACGCAATCGCTGCAAAAGAAGGCGTCACATCAAGGGCAACGACTCACAGCAAGGCAATCATTTCTCATCATCTTCCAACGGTCGCATGCCATCGAAAGCTCCCCACATTTTGCGTTTTGCAAACTCTGAGTCGGCTTTGTAGGCGCTTGCGTCGTAGTTAGGATTGAGCTTGGGGATGCGCGCACCGACAGCGTCAAAGTAGTTCATCATCTCGGTATACATTTCTTGGTGCCGCTCGGGATATTGCTTCGCGATGTTATTCACTTCACCCATGTCAGCGGACAAATCAAACAGCATTGGCGTATTCGGGCTGTCGTAAAAATGCAGCAGTTTGAAATCGCCGGAAACGACGGCCGAGTGCGGCATGCCGGATCGATAGTGCGGGTAATGAAAGTACAGATTGCGGTTCAAGAATGCATCGTCTGGCTTTTCACCCGCCATGTACCCGGCCAGACTTACGCCATCGATGTCTTTCAGCGTGTTTGGATCGCCCCCCGCCCAATCGACAAAGGTCGGAAGGAAGTCGTAGTTCACGACGTTGCCGGTGAAGACAGAGCCCATTTCGATCCCCGGGCCTTTCACGATCATTGGAACACGAATGCCACCTTGCCAGACCCACCATTTAGCGCCGTGGTGAGGTTGCGTCAACTTTGGATCGAGAAGCAACTCTTTGTGCCGATATCCATTGTCGGATACGAGGACGACGTAGGTGTTGTCCGCAATTCCCAACGCGTCGATCTTGTCGAGCACGGCTCCAATCCGTCCATCGAGGTCTTCGGCCATTCCGAGCCAAACGGCAGGGTCGTCGCCGAGACGGACGGTGTCTTTCTGTTTGTTGTTTGCTTTGTACCAAGCCTCGACGAGTGGGTGATTGGCATACTTTTCTCGTGTAGCTGGCAAACACTCACTCCATGCGTGCATCGCGTAGTGCGAAATCTGCAAATAGAACGGCCTGCTGGCGGCGACCTGCTCTTCCATGAAACCGATCGCCTTCTCCGTCGTGCTGAACATCAACTTCGGGTCGGTCAGATTGTCGGGTAATCGTCGCGGTTTCGCTTCGCCTTCTTTTGCAAATGATGCAAGCGTATTGCCGGGCTTGTTGTCCGTATCGCCGTCGTGGAACACGTAACCTTCGTCACTCGGATTACCTCGCATGTGCCACTTGCCAACGTGAGCACTGACGTAGCCGAGCGGCTTCAATGCTTCGGGGATCGTCATCGTCTCCGGATCAATCGTCTGGTCCGCGATGCAGGGAATGACGGGAAAGTTTTTGTACTGGCCGCCTTCGTCGTAATACTCTTGCCCACGGGAGTTCATATAAACGGTATATCCATTCCTCGGCGACGACTGGCCCGTTTGCACACAAACTCGCGAGGGAGAACACTGGGGTGAAGCATACGCATTGCGAAACTTCATGCCTTCCTTCGCCAATCGTTCGATATTAGGCATTTGAAGTGCCGGCATCCGAGAATTCGCCAATGCGTCATCCATCGCGACTGGCGTCCCATTCCAGGCCCAGTCGTCGATGAACAGCAACACAATGTTCGGCTTCATTGCGTCGGCCTGCTCCGCCCGCGCGCACTGGCATGCCAAAAAGACCGCGAAGAGTACCAACGAAAGTCTCATAGTGGTTTTCCAAAAAATGCTAATTTATTTGTAGTGGACAAGGTGACGAGTCCTGCGATCTTGGACTCGTCACCTCGTCCACTACTTCAGTTATTGTCAGTTTTCGTTGAACACATCGCTGGTGACGACCAGTTCCACCAGCTCACGGAGTCCGTTGCCTCGCTCGGCGAGTTCGCCCACGATGGCCTCAACGGCGGGGCGTTCCTGAAATCCCACCTCTCGGCCAAGTGCGTAAGTCAACATCTTTTCGGTTAGGCACTTCGCGAATTGTGTCTTTTGCATCAGGAGTAGTGTCTTCAACTCAGCAATGTCAGCGAAGGATTCTCCACTCGGGAGCGTCCCAGTCGTGTCCACGATTCTGACCGGCTTGCCTGAGTCATTACTGTATTGCTGACGAAACGAGCCGATCGGATCGAATGTTTCCAAAGCAAAACCAATCGGATCGATCTTGCGGTGGCATTCCGCACACGTGGCCACATTGCGATGTTTGGCAAGCTGCTCGCGAATCGTAGTGGCTCCGCGGATGTCCGGTTCAAGCGGCTCGACATCCCGTGGCGGCGGCGGAGGCGGCGACCCCAAGATGTTCTCCAGCACCCAGATGCCGCGAGTGACGGGAGACGTTTCGACTCCATTCGAGGTTGCCGTCAGCACACTCGCGTGGCCGAGTAGCCCTCCGCGAAGTGATTCCTCCGGCAATGTCACTCGACGGAATTCGTCTCCTTGGACGTTTGGCAATCCATAGTGTGCGGCGAGATAACGATTCACGAATGTAAAATCGGAATCGATGAAGTGTTCGATACTTAGGTTATCGTGCAGGACTTCCGCAAAGAACAACTGAGTTTCGCGCCGCATCAGGGGCTCAAGCTGTCGATCGTAGTAGACCGGAAACTTTCGCGTGTCCGGTGGCATCGATCCAAGTTCGTGCAGGTGCAGCCAGCTATTCGTGAAGTTCTCGACCAGGGCTTCCGCACGTGGATCCTTTAGCATCCGACGAGTTTGGGCGAGCAACGTTTTCGGCTCACTGAGCTTTCCGCTGGCCGCAACGCGAAGCAACTCGTCATCTGGCATCGAACTCCACAGGAAGTAAGACAATCGTGATGCGAGTCGGTAACCTTTATCTTCGTTTTGCCCAGGTTCAGGCGGAGTCTCCACATACAGAAAATTGGGCGAGCACAGGATGGCTTTGCACACGGTGGTGAAAGCGGCTTGCTCGGACTCTCCACCTTCGATTCGCGATTGGTAAAAGGCTTCGTATCGAGCGATTTCCGATTTCAATGGCGGGCGACGAAACGCACGATAGAGAAACTCTTTCAGTGACTGCGGATTTGGGTTTGCCAGAAGATCGGGCTTCGTCGCATCACTTGGTTCGGGTCCTTCAATCTCCATTTGATGAACTCGCATCCGAGGCCCTTCGTATGCGTCAGAAATCCAAACGTCGAGGATCTCCGATGGCTCCGTGGAGAAGACGTCAAGCCAATTGGTTGTCTTGGTTTCAGGATGAAACTTCTTCACCAGTCGCACTAAAGATGCTCTGAGGTTGATTGGCCCGTTGGCGTAGCGAATAACCGGAACAAATCCCTTGTCCAGCCAGATTCGGAACTCGAATACCCGCGGCTCATGATCAGCCAATGGAACGGTCTCGACAATGCGATCGGAGGAGTTCTGTCCCGCCCCGGGACGAGCCAACTTGGGATCCGTCGCAATCATCTGCATTTTGATCGGTTCTTCCCGATCGACATTCAGGGCACCGCGTGGATAGGGGTGCTCACGATGAATGCCCTCAGCTTTGACACGAATGGTGTAGTAACCATCAGCGGGAGCACCACGAAATCGCTTTGCGTGCAGCCTGGCAAGATCCGGATCACTGTGGGCGACATTGACGTACTGACCGGTTGGATTCACGATGAAATTCTGTTCCGGGCGGAACAAAAACCTGCGTTCGCTGAAATCTTCAGCCCGTAATGTTTCGTGGATCGGGGTAACGACCTGTCGAGATTGAATCGCCTTCTCGATACCCTTAGATGCTGCTTCCAAATAGCACTGCATTAAGTAGTTTGACAGCACTAAATGTTCGCCAACGTTGTCAAAGCCGTCGACTCGATCGTCCGCAGGAAATGCCCGAGTTGGGTCAAACGAGTCCATGTTCACGCCCAGCAAATCGCGGATCGTGTTGCGATATTCGTGGCGGCTCAAACGCCGGAATCTTTGTTGGCTTGCAGTCGAAAGAGAATCGCGAGTTGATTTTAGCTTCCGAGTTACACGCGAGACAAATTCTGTCGTTTCCTCGGTCGATGGTTGCGGTTCATATTCAGGGGGCATCTCGCCCCGATTCACGGCGTCGAGGACTTCCTGCCATAGCTCGGCGGATTCGTGATCCAAGATTTCATCGTCGACGAAATCAAATCGTCGGTCTGCATTCTGCTCGTCTTCGCCGTGGCAGCGAAGGCAGTGAGTTTGCACGTAAGCGAGCGATTTGGTTTCCGGTTCGTCTGCGCGCAAGATCGAGGCAGGCACAAGCGACGCAAAGCTCATGGCAAACACGAAGAATGCGAACCTTGGGCGTTCGCACAAACGGGTGAAAGAGTGCATTAGCTAAGCCCCTCGAGTGCTCCTGTGGAGGTTCCGAACCGATCGGACTCAACACCAAAGCGTTGCAACATCGATAGATAAAGATTGCACGCTGGAGTCTTCCCGCCGCGAGTTGCCGAATACTCTTTGTGTTCACCATGTTGAAAACCGCCACCGGCCAACAGGAGTGGCAGATTGCGATTGGAATGGGAACTCGCATTTCCAAGTCCACTTCCGAACAGCACCATCGTCCGATCGAGCAGAGATGCGTCCTCGGCGGCTTGCGTCTCTTTCAAGCTGCCAAGGAACCGAGCGAGTTGGGCGGTATGGAATCGCTCGATGATTCCTAACTGGTTTAACTTTGATTCATCGCGACCGTGATGGGAAAGATCGTGGTAACCCTTGGTGACGCCGGTCAGCCCCGAGTCACCTTTCCAGCCATGAATGGACATGGAAATGACTCGGGTCGAATCAGTTTGCAGGGCTAACTTCATCAGGTGGTAGAATAGGACGACCTCCTCAGTAAAGCTGGTTGGCGGTATCTTTGGCAGCTTGAAGTTTGTTTTCGCTTTTGGCTTGTTCAGCCATGCCGCTGACTGTTCCAATCGCTTTTCGACTTCGCGTATCGAGGTAAAGTACTCGTCGAGTTTCGTGGAATCGCCAGCACTCACTCGCTGTTTCAATGCGGCCGCATCCTCGCCGACAACGTCCAGAATGCTTCGGTTGACAGCGAACGTTCCGGCCTGCCGAGTCCGTTTCGACTGGGGTGTCTCTTGGAATAAGGCATCGAACATCGCTTGCAACCGATCGATGGTTGGGATTTCGACACCGTTTCGCGACCAGGAAACACCACCACCGCCCAGCCCCAGTTGCATCGATTGATAACGCGTCTGTGCACCGACATGCTCCGCAGCTTTCTGATCGACGGTGATGTTGCCTTCCGGATACTGGCTTGCCTGACTGGACCGAATACCGGACAGAAACGTATGCGTCGCTTGATGCCCACCTGAGATCCCCGGATGATCTAGGCCAGAGAAAACCGTAAAGTCACTTCTCAATCCATCGAGCGGCGACAACAAACGTGGGAGTTCGTAATCGCGACCAGTTCGCTGCGGAAAAAAGTCGGTCGGATAGAGACCGTATTCCAACCCGATGCAAACCATGCGCATCCACGCTGCGCCAGTGCCAGTGCCAGTGCCAGTTTCCACGGTGCTTTCACTCGCATGTAGGTGGCTGGATGCTGACAGTGATTCGAGAAACGGCAGGGCGATCACGGCTCCGGTTCCACGTAGCATTCGACGTCGGTTCAGAGGCTTCATCTTTTTCGTCCCGTTCATTGAAAGTTTTTCAGTGTGCGATCGAAAAATGGAACGGCTGCGTTCATCATCTGATCGAACCAGACTTGCTTTACAGTGAAGGGATGCGGAGCATCTTTGATGATGGTCAACCCGTTTGGAATCCCGAACTCGTCCATCTTCTTGCGAAGAGACTCGGCACGCGTGCTGGGATCATCCTTCTCGCCGGTGATCAGCCACACCGGTGGATCGTTCTTATCCAGATGGGAAAGCGGTGATGCCAAGCGGTAAGCGTCGGGGACATCGTCTTGCGAGCCGCCCATGAACTGCTGCCAAATTTCTGCGCTCGCAGACTTCTGATGATTTCGTTCTGACATCAAGTCCGTCTGACCGCCCATTGGCACGACGGCCTGGATCGTACTGCTGAATTCGGAGTTTCCGCCGTCACCTTCCAGTTCCGTCACACCAGCGGAAGTCGCCAATAATGCCGCCAAGTGACCGCCCGCCGAGTGACCTATGGCACCAATATGATCGGGGTCGATACCGTACTTAGCTGCATTCGCGCGAAGAAAGCGAACCGCCGCTTTGCAGTCTTGGATATGAGCCGGAAAGGTCGCTTCCTCGCTCAGGCGATAGTCAATGGACGCGGTGACGTAACCCTGGGCTGCAAGTGCCTGAGCAACTTTGCGATGATTGATCTTTGATCCTTTTCGCCAGCCACCGCCGTGGATACAGACGATCGCTGGCAGTTTCTCTAACGCATTCTTTGGACGGAATAGGTCCAATTGCAGGGTTCGGTCGCCGTATTGTGCAAAGGTCACATCAAGGTGTTCGTCTAACTTGTCCAGCACTGCCTTGGGAATTGCCGTCTTGCCTTCACTGCCAGGTTCTTTAACACGAGGTTGCTGCGCGCAGGCATTTGTCGCATGCCCGATTGCCATGAGAAGCAAAGCGAGCCGAAACGCTGCGGGCAATCGCATGTGGTGCCTCAATTCTTTGAATGATTTCATCTTGATCTGAGAATCTCCTCTTGCGCCAGTCGGTACAGCGTTAAGACTTCGTCTTCGTTGAGTGCTCTGTCAAAAAACGCCACTTCGTCAATTCGTCCATCCCAGACTTGGGTTGCATTTGCGTCAGTTCCAAACCACACAGGATCCGATTCGCTGGTTGCTAATTCCGCACAAGGCTTCGACCCGACAAGCGTTCCGTCTTCATAGAAGTGCATGTTGCGACCATCAAACGTTAAGACCACATGCCGCCACTCGTGCAAAGGAAGAACAGATCCGCCGACGACCGTTGATTGGCTCCCATCGCGACTGCTGACAGTCGCTTGCAGCCTCCCATCTTCATTAAGCGACAAGTCAAAGTTCCCATGATCATCTTGCATGTTGGTAACCGCCGTCGCGCCACGCACATCCGATTCGCGATACACGAACAGAGTCAATGAGAATCTACCGGCATTCAGTGCAGGTGGATCGTCCACGCGACCTCCGCGTCCGATCGAATCCGCTCCAACTCGCAGCGAACCGCCGACGAACACGCCGCGCGCATGTGGCGGACGTTTGCCTTTTCCAGTCAACACGAGGCCGGAATATTCAGGGGGCTCCGAAACCAAACCTCTGTCCCGGATCGGCATGCGGTAGAAAGCGAGTGGTGACATCTTCCTGACAGCGGGCGCGTATTTTCGAGCGTGCTCTTCAAAATCGCGAATAAAGCGATCAGTCGCGATGGAAATGTTCTCGGGATCAGTCGATCCGTCAGTGATTCGCACGGCGTGAGACGCCTGCACATCAACGGACCTGGATTCATCTCGCTGACTCGATGCTCCGGGATTCACTCGCACCAGCCCATCAAACACATGTACTTCACTCGCGCCGCCTTCGACATCGACGGAGAACTCTGTGCCAAAATCAACAACTTCTGCCTCAGGAGTGTCCACGGTGAACCCGATTCCTTCAGGAGGAACTCTGGCCGATAGACGCCCGCTGTGCAGCACCACACGCGAATCGCTTACTGCATCGAAGCGGGCGGGAGCCTCAACGTAAACCATGACTCCACCGTCGAACTGCAAACGCAGCAATCCTCTCTGTAATTCGTATACACCCACAGCAAGATAATTGTCGTCCCAGTGCTGATCGCCCCTTGTAAGCAACCCGCCCACATTACGGACGATGGTCGCTGCCACAGGATTACCTTGATTCGGCGCTCGGTTCCCTTCGTGCCGCAGACCAACCAATGCAATGAGGATGCAGGCTGCGGTCACGAACGCGGCCACGCTGAGCAGCAGCATCTTTCGCGAGCCGACAACGGTCGCTCGGTATTCCGGAGGCGACGACACATCTTCCTTGGTTCCCAACACACTCGACTGAATGTCTCTGCGTCGCAGAGAACGCCGCAAGTCTGAATGCAGCTCACCACGTAACGCAAACCGCTGGAGATTCGCTGGAACCTTCAGCCACTGCTGAAACTCCGCAGCCTCTTCCTCGGACACATCACCTTCAAGAAAGCGATCGATGAATTCATTGTTGATCGCCATTACGCATTCTCCATCCCGAGCCGTCGCTCGATACAACTGGCCAGTGCGGTTCGGACTCGCGAAAGCAGTACTCGCACCGATCCGTTGGTGGACCCAGTTTCCTCCGCTATCTCGGCAGCGGATCGTTCATCGATGTATTGCAAATCAAGCAGTCGTCGAGACCTTGACGGGAGCTCCTCCAGACAGGCTTCGAGTGCCTCGCGTCGTTGGCTGCGACCGTCAGATTGGTTTACGATCGTGTCGGCAAGTTGGCCGAGCAACTCGTCGGAGAAAACAACCCGAGAACGCCCCTGAGCCCGGTAGTAGTCAATCACCCTCGATTTGGCGATCCACATTGCCCAGCCAACGAACGGCCGACCCGAGTCGAACTCGTCAAAACGACGTGCCAACTCCTGAGCGATCCGCTGCACGACGTCTTCGGCGTCGTGAAATCCATTGATCGACGCGAACACGTAAGCCGATATGGAAGGCTCGGCCTCCAACCAGCGATGAGTGAAATCTTCTCGTTTTTGACCTTCGTCCATACGCCCAACCGATGCATTACAACCGTGAGATAACTGTATGCCGAATGCCAACGCAAATCGTTAACAAGAATCCGGAAGAGTTTCCAAATCGCATCCTGTCACCCGCAATCCGCCAACGAGCCAACCATTCAGGACCCTGAATGGATAAGTGACCTTTTGAGGGCAGAGCCTTCTCGTCGTCTCCCATTTTCGGAGGTTTTTCTCATCTTGCGAGCGTCTTGGCGATTTTTTCTGAGCTCATGAAGGCGAAGAGCTATCGAGCCGTCGATCAACTCGGTTACGGGGAAGTCGCTTCGGGATTTATTTTTCTGCAGCGAGTGATGGGTGGGATGCAGATGAATGATCTGCGACGAAGCTCGACAATCTCCGACATCGCGGGCGACGTCGGGCTGACGTACGAGCAGGTTGCGCCGTTGGCGGAGGCGGCGTTCGCGGAAGGGCGAAAGCAGGCTGGCAAAAAACAGCCGGGCCCGGAGTGAACCCAGCGGCGGCGACTCCCCCGCGAGCGGTTCATAACCCGAGTCGCCCGTGTTTTGTGTGTTTGTCTCACCGAGACGAACCATGGGGGTTCGGCTCGTCTGAGCGAGAACGACGGCTTATAACCCGAAACGTCTCAGGGACTCAGAGGTCTGAGAGAACTTGCAAAATCACTCGAAAAGGGGCCGAGTTCATTACCCGAAATTTCTGGCCGGCGTCAGAAAAACAGCTTTCTGAGAGACCGGCGGCTGGCGGGAAAACGCGTCAAACGCTCGGGAAAACACGAAAAAAGCCGTCGAGGGAACCACGACGGCTTTTCGTTTACTGGTGGGTCGGAAAGTGTTCCAACCAAACAGAGAAGTTGAGCAACCCGGACTTGGATCCAACCGCTCTGGAGATCCGGACGAATTTCGCGGCATTGCTGTAAGTGATTGCCAGGAAACATGTTGCGGCAAGGCCAGTTTCGAGAGGGTGCTCTGGAATCAAATAAGCCAGCCTTCGCCGGGGCGTCGGACCTGGGAAAGTGATCTGTGTTCGGGTTATGAAGTAGAGATACTCTGCGGACGGACGCCGATCGTGCGAACCCGACTGAATGAACGGCGGTCAATTCGGTTGCGACTTGAACTCTCTTTAACGCGGCCGACGGCGGAAACTTCTCATGGCACTGGTGACATGGATTCTTGAGTCCGATGTTTTTCCGAACTCGCACGACGCCCTTCGAAGAGCCATCGTGGACGCTGGTCATCGGATCATCGATTCCAGCGACGAATGGTGGCTTCACGAGCCGCCGGAGTTTGAACCAGGGACGCCAATCGTGTTCCATGGCTCGCTTGGCAATGCGGCCGTCATTGAGATGAAGCAGATCTGGTACCCCGGTTCATTCTGTCCGGTGAACGACTTCTGCTGCACGGCCTGAACACGTTAAGACAAAGTTCTCTGAGTTGATTAGAGTAAAATCAGAAAAACCGGCATACCTTCAGTCAATTCTGTTGCCGCCGTACGTTGAGAGCAGCTTAAAGAACGCTGTCGAGAGCTATTCTGGAGAGATAGAAATTACCAAAGGAATATCGGAAGCAGCGTTAAAAGTTCGACGGCAAACCCTGCTTGGCCAGATTTCTTCGCACCGCCAATCCATTCTGTCGGGGGGAGATGATGCGAGATCTAAATTGATCGCTTTCTTGGCGTCTAATCCGAAGTTTAGATCGGTCACCATCGAAGTGGAGTGCGCAAAATGAAAACCATTGGTCGAAGCAAACAATTCGCAGAGATTATCTCGCGTCTACCCAGCGATTTTGAAAGTGAGTCTTGCAAGAATGTAATCTCTCAATTGATCCTTAGGGACAAGGGGTTAACCCCTGATGTGTTGAATGACCAAGAGCAACTGGCGCGATACTTGGTTCCGACCGAAGATGGATTCTATATAGCAAACGAAGATCTGTACGACCTATATGGCGTTGAACCAGCTAAGACACTTCTCTCTTTAGAGCGACAGACAACTCAAGACTTTGAATATCAGCCTCAAGTGCTATTAGAGGAAGTTTCTCGCGGGGTTGCTGTACTTTTCGGTGAAAGTGACTCTGCAATTACGGTGGTGGACGACTACGCGTTTTTTGAGAGCAGTGCAAATGCTGACTTTGAGGTCGAAGGTTTGTCCGGTAGCGGCATGCACTGTGTTCTTTGGCTCGGTCGCGAAGACGAGTCCCAACTTCTGAAGCACCTAGCAGGTCGCGTGAGGTTTTTTGAATGCAACCCGGGAAGCCAATTTGATCGCGTTTTGTATTTTTTTCATCGTGCTGATTTTTCGGCCCATGCGATTGGAGAAAAAATTACACATAAGCTTTTGGAAGAGTTTCCAGAATTTCGACACTTGGAAAAGGAAACAACGAAGAAACTGGCACCTATTACATTCTGCCCGATCGCCATATCGATCGACAATGCGGTTGATCTTCGGTATCTCTCACGAGACCCAACACGAAATGCAGAATTGAGTCGCAAAACACTTAGATCCCAGATCAAAACGCACAGCAATCGAATCCATCGGAATTATCCGAGGCTTGATGCTTTGATGTTCGAAAAGGACGTACTATCCAAGTTGATACTCCGCGCGTATGTCGGGCGAAGTGTGGAAGAGATTGCTGATCTTTGCGATTTAAAAACGGCCAAGACGAAAGAAATTCTTAACCTGCTAGAAAAGGCTCACGTTGTTCATGAAAACGATGGAAAGTGGTTCTGGAATCCTGTTGAAGACGGCTTTTATCAAAGCGTTTGTCGTGATGAAGTCGCGGAAGATTACTTGTTCAGACAGGAAGCGTGGGGGCAATTGGGCACCGCTGTTTATGAGTCTTACGGCGAGGAGTTAGTCAAATGGGACGGTAGCCAATTAGGTTCCGTGAACCAGGGGTTCGATTTCCTTCAAAAACGCGCTCAGGCTTTGGTTACGCAATTTGATGAGAGGTTGGCCGAACTTCAGAAAGTCGCCGCTGAAGAGTCAGTCGCGATTAGTAAGTCTAGTCGTGATGCGTTGCAAAACGCCGATTGCGTCGAGGAGCTTGGCAAATACGCGAAGAAGGTAGTTTCAGAAACAGACCGGCTTTGTGATAAAGTCGCTGGGATCGAAAGAGAGCAGGAAAAACTTAAGTTAAAAGCGGAAGAATTGCGAAACCAAATACGTGATTTCCCGAACACGTTCGAGCCCGAAATTGAAGACGAGAAGGAAAAACTATTAGCTGCTCAAATCCCGATATCCAAAATAGGGCTGAGCGAATTCATTGGCAGACTCACACTCTTTATTAAGAGCCATGAAAGAGTAACGCGTGAACGTGAGACCGCCAATGAATTGATAGGGTTGTACCTAGAGCAGTTGGGAGACGTTGAGTCGATTGATAATTTGGTCAGTAGGTCGCAGGACTTTGTGGCGAGACCCGACATTGCGTGCCTCGTAAGGGAGCTTTCTGAAGGCGCATATGAGATTCGTAACAAACTAAGCAATTGGCAAAAGGAACTTCCAGAGAAACCAGCGTCAGATTTATTATCGGAACTGGACAACGTCTCGACGGCCATTGGAAATATCGAAGCTCTCAAGAGCAGGTTGTCGGCGGAGTTCAGGGGCATTCCGAAGCCCGCGGCGGAGCAGGGTCCCGGTACAGCCGAGCAGGGTCCCGGTACAGCCGAGCAGGGTCCCGGTACAGCCGAGCAGGGTCCCGGTTCAACCGAGCAGGGTCCCGGTTCAACCGAGCAGGGTCCCGGTTCAACCGAGCAGGGTCCCGGTTCAACCGAGCAGGGTCCCGGTTCAACCGAGCAGGGTCCCGGTTCAACCGAGCAGGGTCCCGGTTCAACCGAGCAGGGTCCCGGTTCAACCGAGCAGGGTCCCGGTTCAACCGAGCAGGGTCCCGGTTCAACCGAGCAGGGTCCCGGTTCAACCGAGCAGGGTCCCGGTTCAGCCGAGCAGGGTCCCGGTTCAGCCGAGCAGGGTCCCGGTTCAACCGAGCAGGGTCCCGGTTCAACCGAGCAGGGTCCCGGTTCAACCGAGCAGGGTCCCGGTTCAACCGAGCCTGGACCGAAGTTTGAACGAATAACATTCGGATCAAATCAGAGTGACGTCGCGAAAATCATCGCTATTCTCGAATCAGGGCGAGTAATTAGCAGCTTCGAGGTGGAGGAATAGTTAAATGACTGCTTTAGAAAATAAGGAGACCAGGAGGCAGTTGTTTGGATCCGCCCAAAGGGTCGTCCAGCTGATTCTGGATTGCTACCCAGGTTGTATTTCGGCACTCATTTACACGCTTGACGTTGAATGCCAAGGGAAACTCGCCTCGGGCCGTGGTGACCTTCTAGGTTCCGTGTTGCACGTAAAGCGAAAGTTCGAAAACGATGTTTGGCCCGAACTGAAGAACGATCTTGGACTGTCAGAATACGAAAGCGAGCAATTCAGGTCTCAAGTGTTTGACTCCCTCATGGTTCGAATGCATTCCGAAGGAGACATCGTCTTTGTAGGAGATCGTCAGCGAGCGCGAAGTCGTGCGTTTGAAATTGTTCACTACTTGCGACGACTCAAGCAAAGAACGCATTCGCGCGAGCGGCAAGGGGTCATGCCCGAGTTGGTGGATATGCTCAAAGTAGAAGTTGAACAGCGTGAACGTCCCCATCGGAATGTCACGGCTGACGAGCTGATTAAGCGACTTGAAGACGAGATAGAGAATTTAGACTTCGATGCGTTGGACGAACGTTTTCTCACTCCCCAGGATCTTTCCTTTGAATATGACGTTCTCGAATTTGCATCGTCTTGCTTTAAGCGATTCTTTGATGCCGCATTTGGTGAAGACGGTAAAATTTCGTTATTTCAAGCGAAGTCGTTTTGTCGATTGTTGAGAGACTCGTTCGAGTATAAATCGACATCAGGGCGAGTAATTGCCGCAGGCACGGGATTCGGAAAGACTGAGGCATTTTTGCTCCCCTTGTTGTACTTCGCTACCTGCAGGTTGTTTGTCCGCGAAGAGAGAAAGCTGATTGGCGAGACAAAATACACCCAAGGCTTTACTGCATTGCTACTCTATCCGAGAGTGGACCTTTGCAATAATCAAGCAGAGCGTTTGCTGAAATACGTGATGCATTTAAACGAGGCGATCACGGCGGAATGGAAAACGTTGCATCAGCAAGAATCAGACGACAACGGCATTGAACCGCTGAAGGTCGCTGTAGCACACTCGCGTATTCATCAGATGCGGATTCGCTGTCCGCTTTGCGAATTGGAACTCGCACCAACTGATCTAGTTGAATTGGAGCGGGCCTACATCGTTCCGGTCGAATCAGAGCGTGGCAGAATCCGCGACCATGCTGCTGGCCGTGGTTTTACCGTTCGACCGGACGAGCGGTTTAGTTTGCCGTTGCTGGATTGTCCAAAATCCGAAAGTCGGGATTGCACGCAACCACCTCACCCGTTGCTCGAGCGCTGTAACCGATATGAAAATGGAGAATGTTGGCACGCAATGGCGAGGCCGAACACCGAAAACCTGTTGCCTCTTTTGAGTCAGGTACATAGAAGCGGTAGTCGCCAGTGGGCGAACCCAGACCAGCGTTTGGATCAGGCAGACCAAGAAAACTGGCGTCTTCTGGTATCTACTTCTGCGCTAGAGGTCGGATTTGATCATCCTGAACTCATTGCCACTTGGCAGTATCATGCGCCACCAAGCGTCTCGTCATTTGTTCAGAGAAAGGGGCGTGGCGGGCGTGGAGTTAAAGACTTCCCGATCACGATGGTTGTGCTGGGCAAGTCGTTTGGCGACGTTTTCAGGTTTCAGGATCACTTAAAACTCGTCAATCAAAACCCAAGGGACATCGCATCAGTCCTTGATGAATCGAATCCAAGTATTCGCGAACAGCACCTATTTTGCGGGCTTCTCGATTTCTGCGCACAGTCAAAGCCCAGTGAGTTTCTTGGGGCGTACGACATCAAGAACATAAAGAAGATCGCGGACGCTTGTGCATCCCAAGAAGCTCGCAAGTGGCTGCGAGATTGTTTTGGTTTGGGCACAACTGAACTGACCGAGTTCTTGGACAAATTAAAGAAGATGGTGCTTGATGTGTGGAATAAAACGCTTGACTTCTCCGCTTTGGAGCAACCCCAAAGACCGCCGAAGGATATTAAACCTGTTTCACTCTTTCTCGATTGGCAGCGAGATGACTTAACACGTTATCTTGATCGTCTGCGGAATTCTGACAACGATCCAAACCCTATCACAGTTTTATGGCTACAAGCTGCGTTGAAGGCCGCCAATAAGAGAGAGGAGTCCCGCTTTCCGCAGACAAAAGTCGTAGACTTCTGCAGTTTCCTGCCTCAAGATTTCATTGTAGATGATGTCTACGTGCCCTCGACGACGATCCCCGTTCCGATCGGACGTTTTGTCGATGTAGTTGATTCGAATGGCCGACATCTTGATGTCGAACCTGCAGAGTTTGCCCTCAAGTGTTTTCTACCCGGAGGTTTTAAAATCCGATAGTCTTACGCTTTTGGGACAATACAAGCGAAAGTCCGATTGCTCCCACAGTTCCCCTGAAGACGCAGGCTCTTGAGTTCGATTTCCACCCAATTGACGGGGAATCGTTCGAGGAAGCTCCCCGAGCGAGAGTCTTCTGGCAACGATTTAGGGACCTGGCCCTGGAGCGACTAATAGTCGAGCGCGGTTTACTTCCAAGCATCTACTCTCTTGATGGATTGGTTAGTCTGCTGCGGTTTTGCGAGCCTCAGAATTCATATGCCCTAGGTCACAACATAGCTCAGTTAAGTGATGATTTGTCTCTTTACCGAGATTTGGGCTTCATTGATACGCAACTCGTGGATTGGAGCCAGGCTCACCTCGACGAGTTAGATATTGTTCTCAACGAATGTCGCGAATGGGTCAACACGCGGGGGTGGCAGCGAAGCGTTATAGACAGTCTCGGCTCAGCGCTTTGCCGCGTCGCAGCAAATACGATCAACGTTTCGCCAACTGCTTTCCGCAGGCAATCATTCTTCACAAGCAGTGGCCCGAAAGTTGTATTATTCGACGAAGTGGAAGGAGGAAGCGGCAACACGAGACGATTGAGCGATGTCTGGGATGGAAAATTAGACCTTGTCGCAGAACTAAGAATGCAGGCCAAATGTCAGGCAAGTGAGGTTGATCGTGTTGTATTCCGAGCTTTTGACAGCGGCGTTTCAGCGGAGTCGCTCTTTCAACTGTGTGAACAAGGAACATTTCCCGACGATTTCTTTGAGGGCGTGTCGGAGGATTCAATCGCACGGGCACGACTTCGATTGCGGCGTCTTGCTCAAAGTCCAGAGATCGCGGCATTCAATTTGTTCATTCGATCCGTTTCTCAACGTGAGAGCAAATCCCTGCGTCGTCCGGTTGACTACTGGCGCCTATATAAGCGTGTTTTCGATATGCAAGCAATTGATGTACGTGCTGAGGCGTTGGGGGCGGGTGCGGTTGGTGTTGGCGTTGCGGCGGGCGTGGTTGGTGCGACCGGTGCGCCGACTGCGGGTTTGGTTGGTGTGGTTGGTTTAGCTGCCGCTGGTGCCGGTGCCGTCGGTTTTGGTTCGGTGGGATAGGTTACTCGCGCTGGTGTCGGCTCGGTGGGGTAGGTTACGCGTGCCGGGGCCGGTGTGGCCATCGGTTGCGAAGTCGGCTGAACGATCGGAATCGTGGGGACAACGCGATACGGCGTAAACGTCGGCCGCGTGACGCGGCGACAGGGCGGGCAATTGCTGCCGTACTGTTGCTTCAGTTCGCCTTGGGCCTCAAGATTCACTTGTGTCGGTTCGGGCAGCTTCTCGATTGATCGGCTGACTTGGGGAACGGGCGTAGCCGGAGGGACTTGCCACGAGGTGTCTTGCTCCGGCTCGGGGTTTCGATGCAATGCGGTGAAGACCGCGCCGAGCATCACGGCGTGGAGTACGGCGACCACGATCAGGCCGACACTGAGCCGGATCCGAATTTCATCCTTCATATTTTTCACGTTGCTCCATGCGTTGAGTAAAGATTGCATTTGTTGGCGATTGGGTTGTGAGAGTTCAGCGAGACTCGTCGACGATCTCGTAGCTGCGATAAGGCAGTGAGCTCGCTGGGTCATTGAGGACGGTGAGAGCGAATCCGCCATAGCCGGCCCAGAGACGCACGAATTGTTCGCGTGGTGTCAGCTCAAAACGGCCGGGATAGTTGTTGTCGAGGATCGCGGCGTATTGCTGGCCATCTCGCTCGACCCAACCAACGAAGGTGCAGCAATGGGCTGGCTTCCACCACAGGATCGCGCCTCGTCGCGTTGCGTTTGCCCAATCGAGGAACCGCGGATCGGCTTTGACCGTGTAGCTGTAGTCGATGCCAGCAGCGTCAAGTCGATCCCGCAATCGCGTGTCCCATTCACCGTCGCTGTAAGTCGCTCGCCAACGTTCACCGAGTTCAAACTCGTTGAGCCAACGGAAGTGGTTGACCAGCGAAGCGTGAACGCAACTTCCTTGATTGAGCCGGCCAGTCCAGTTGCGTTGATGGAGCTGCGGCGGAAGATTCGCGATCGGTTGCTCAGGCGGCGGGGCCGGCAGCGGTCGGACTTGAACATCACGTTCCGGCAAACAACCGGTGCAGACGAGGAGGGCGCACGAGAAGATTAGATTTCGCAACTTGGCATCCTTGCGTGGGAGTGTTTGAAAGAAAGCGAGAGACGTTACTGCAGCAACCGCACGCGGATGGTCGGCGTGCTGGGCGGTGCGTCTTCGACGGAGATGCCGATCATCGAATGGTCGTACTGGTTCTTGATCACGTGGTGGCTGATCTTGGACCAGTAAAGAATCGTGCCGGCGGGGATGTTGGTGGTTGGGTCTTTGACGATTTCAAAGACGCCTTGAACGGTGATGCTGCCGCGGGCTCCGGCGGCGATGCCGAACTTGGCGACACCGACGAGCCGGCCGAGGACAACTACGTCACCGGCGGCGATGTCGGTTTCAGGAACGATCGGGACCGTCACGCCCTCGTGGACGTAGATCGCCCCGACGGGTGCGATGATTGGATTGCTCACGGCGGTTCATCACTGGCTCAAGCGAACGCGAACGAAGTTGTCGGTGGCGGCGGCATCGGCCACGACCTTGCCCAGGTAAAACGTGCCGGCGTCGACTTCGGTGACGATGCCGTCGTTGGTCGCGTAGACCTTCTGGCCGGCGGTGTAGACTTCTGCATCGGCGGGATCCTTCGGGATGTCGAAGACGCCCTCGACGGCGATCGAGCCGAGGACGTCGGCCTTGAGATCGCGTTTGGTGATTCCGACCAGATCGCCTTGGATGACGATGGAACCAACGGGAACATCAACGTCGGGAGTGAAGTCGACGTGCTTGCCGTCGTGAACGTATTGAGCTTGCATAGGATTGAGTCTGGAGTCCTGAGTCTGGAGTCTTGAGGAAGAGTGCGATACATCGGGGCGTCGTCCGGAGGCTTTGCTACAGACTCCGGACTACAGACTCCCGACTATTCGCCAGCGACCTTGACGGCCGCGCGGTGGTCTTGGCTGTTCACACCGAAGTCGATGTACGATCGGAAACCCATGCCGAGCGTGTTCGGCGGCATTTCGACTCGCTCGATGATTGGCGTGCGGCGGCCGTTCAGGAACACGATCTCGAACGCGGGGAGAACGTTCGGATTGGCGAACAGATACCAAGCCGCAGCACTTGCACCCTGGTAATATGAATCCGACAAGTGCGGCGTCGAGATGATGCGATACTTGTTGCGGTGCGGGTTATCGACCGGGATCTTGGTCGGCGAACCTTGAGCGTCGATCATCAACTGGGCCGAGCCCATGAGGAGTTCAGCTTCGGTTTCGAGTTCGACCGGAACCACCAAGTACTCTGGCCGAATGTTGATCGGCTTTTGGTCCTTGGGTTTGCCACCAGGGCCAGCCTTCTGCTTGCGGAAGGTGGTCTTTGCAACGGTCAGTGCATCGGGGCCGAACTTGGTGTCGGCTCCTTGCAGCAAGTTCGCATTGGCTGACGAGAAGAAGCCAGCGTTCTTGAGCAGCAGCGTGAAGAACAAGTCGTCGATCGACTCGGCACCACTGCGTCCCATTTGGCGAGGGATGTCCATGAACGCAGACAAATCATCGTTGATGATGTCGTGACGAGTCAGCGTGAGGATTTGACCGTAAGTGTCGGCCTTGTTGCTGTACTTCTGGTCCGACAGCTTGCCGTGTTTGAGTTCGCCGTCGGCTGCGACTTGTTCAAAGCCGCCGGTACCGAGCAATCGATAACGGGCGACTTCTTTGAAGTCGGTGACCGTTCCGACGCTGCAAAGATCGAACGCGGCGATCGGCGTGTTTTGATAGGCGGCCAGCAACGTCTTGTTCATGACGTTCTCCATGATGCTCGGCAAGCTCATGGAACTGAAACCGGCGCGGATCGTTGCCGTGCCATCGCCGAAGACTCGGGGAACGTCGATCCCTTCGCTGCGAGCACATTCGGCGACGAGCTCACGCAAGCCGATGTGTCGAAGCGGATCGGCGGCGTTGAGCGTCTTTTCACCATAGCTGGCCAGCAACGATTTCTCTTCGATGCCAACCGACAGACACGCAGCGGCTTCGAGGATCTCGCGATTGTATCGCGGTGAGTGATGCGTTTGGTCGGGAGCTTTGGGACGTTCGCTTCGCAGCACGGCGAGTTCCGTTTTGGTAATGGACCAGCCTTGCTCGATGGCGTCGGCCTCGATGGTTGGATGGTTGCCCGCACAGAGCTTGCGGATGCCGGCGATGCGGCGTGATTCCGCAGCGGCTTCGGCTCGCATCTGCTCGACTGGCGAGGCTTGCTTTGGTTCCGTTTTCGTTTTGGTGGTCATGTTCAGACTTGCGTTGACAGGTTCGAGATCGTCCGTGGTTTCGGTGTCGTCGCCGGCGTCATCCGTCTCGTCGCCGTCGACCATCCCTGCGGCCACTCGGGCTTCGGTGTTGTCGTCGGCACCGAGAGCGACGAAGGAGACTTCGCCGAGGGTGGACTTGCGGGCGATGTAGACCGGACCTTGATGATCGCGGCCGTTTGCCTTCGCGGTCTTGCCTTCGGGAATGAAGACAACCTTGTCGGCACTCGCACCGAGAGACGCCTGCCAGGGGAATCCGTTCTCGCTGGTCGCGATGACTTCTTGGGCTGTGACCCCGACACCACTGATGACGCCGGCGACCTGCAGCGATTTGTCGGTGATCGTGATGTCGTCGGTGTGGCCAACGATGCTGCCGCGATCATGGTCCTTCAGGATCGGTCGCGACTTGCGAGTCACACGCATGCCGGCCAAGTCAACGACGACCGGATAAGGCCAGCCGCCCAGTCGCATCGCTCCGCCGGTGTACGCGGTCATCGAGAATTTGCGAAGCGCCGGCTTGTCGTCGCCTTCGACTGGTGGATCGGCGGCGGCGAGCGTGATCGTCGCTGCGTCATCGCAAACGATACGCAGCGAACTGGGGACGGATTCGGCTTCGGCTTCAAGCGGTTCGTTGTTCAGCGTCTTCGGCATGGTCTTCCGTGACTTCGGGTTCGGATGAAGAATCAGTTTCGTCGGACTCGATCGTTAGACCGAGGTCTCGCATCAGTGCGATCTCTTTGGCACGTTGTTTAAGTTCCGTCTCCCAATCACGCCCCTGCCGCGCAAATTCGATAGCCAGAGTTGTCGTATGACTGGCGAGACGGATTTTTTGTGCGTTGGCTTCCTTGGCCGGATCGACGTGCTCGTGCCCGTCCCAGAACCATTGGTGCTCGAAGGTTGAATCGAGCGTGCGAAGCGAGTTGGGCAGGTAGCCCTCGATGAGGATGGCTTCGCGGAGCCACGCTTTCAGAATGCGATCGAGCACCACGCGGGCGAGTTGCGTTTGCTCGACACGAATTGATTTGAAATAGGTTTGGTGATCGAGCCGACCGCTGGCGTAGTTGTATCCGCTCGAATTACCAGCGGCGACATTGAACGGCATGTTCAAACAACGAGCGATTTCGTTGAGGATTTCCTTCTTGAACTCGGCGTATGTCGTCGACGGTTGCTCCGACTTCATCTGAGCCATCTTCCAGCCGCCCGGCATCGTCAACAGCATTCGCTTTTCAAGTTCGATTGGCTCGAACGGTTCAGCCGCATCGGCTTCGCCATTGGCCGGCGCGTCTGTGTAAAGGATGCCAGCGAACTCAGCGGCCGTTTCGGCGGCGGCGAGAACAGCTAATGTGAATCGGCGAAGTTGAGCAAAGAGCGGTAGTGCCGGCGTGATGTCGGGGATACCGCGAATCTGTCCCGGCCGATCGCAGCGAAAGTAGTGCAGCACTGAAGCGGCCGGCACTGTGTCGTATTCGTCATCAACTACGAAGAACCCATCACCCGGATGTTGCCGCAGCACGTCGTACGCGATCGGATTCCCGTCGGCATCAAACCGGATGCCATCCAAGTAACGGCGCGTGTCGGGAACCAACGTTGGCGTGGCGACTTGATCCGCTTCGATCAAACGCAGGTCGAGGTTCACCGGCGTATCCAGTCGTTCGTTGCTAGTCAGCAACCCAAACGCCTCGCCATCGGAAACGCGAGCAAGTCGCATGGTTCGCAGTTTTTCTGCGAGACCGATCGCTTCGCACCAACCAAAGAATTCATATTCAACGAAGCGGTTGGCTGCATCATCGCCGGTCAACATTTGCAACCGTGGACCGGTGCCGACCACATCATTGGCGAGCGTTAGCGTGATGCCGCGAGCGTAGCTGTTGTTGGCGACTTCGTATCGCGAGCGGTTTCGTAGCGTGCGCCGCACATCAGGCGAGTTCGCGGTCGCGGCCGACAACCCGTCCGCACGCGACCAATGTTTGTAATTATCGAGTGTCGTGTTGGCGGCGTCGTACTTGGCCCGCAAACGCGAAAAGAAGGGCTGCCGGGGCGAGCGTCCAGAGGCGGCGGGCAAGGTTGCCGATCCGCCGCGCAATTGCTCGATAATCCCTGACAAGCGTCCTCGGAAAAACATCCGTGCTATTTCCCGTTGCCGTCCCCGGCAGCCCTTGAAGAAGTCTGTAATCCTGAGTCTGCAGTCTTGAGACGAGTTCGGATTCATCCGCTCTCCAGCCTCTAGCCTCTAGCCTCCCGCCTAATCGCTATCCAGCCGAAGGCGGCACGATCTTGTTGAAGCGAAGACCGCGATGCGGTTTCGCCACGGCCTTCTTGGCAGCGAGATGTTTGTCGGCCGCGATTTGATCGGTCAGCTTGTGCTGCTCCACCGATCCCGCATCGCCAGACGCTTTAGCAGGTCCAGCGGCGTTCTCGCGAATCTGATCTTGAAGGTCTTCTGGCATTTCACTTAACCCCGAAAAACGATTGCCCTCCCTTTCTTAGTTATGCGATCTGTCGCATCGGTGTCCCAAACTCTTCTCGCGTTTTCCCACACGCTGACCAATATCGAGGCTTCTCATTCCGGTCAGCCGATACGGTTCAAGGTCTTGGTGAAAGATCAGCCAGCCGAAGGCGGCACAATCATGTTGAAGCGGAGTCCGCGATGCGGTTTCGCAACGGCCTTCTTTGCAGCGAGATGTTTGTCGGCCGCGATCTGATCGGTCAGCTTGTGCTGTTCAATCGACCCCGCATCACCGGACGCCTTCGCAGGCCCCTCAGCGTTCTCGCGAATTTGGTCAACTAGATTGTCTGGCATGTTCGGGTCTCAAAGGCATTGGTCGCTCTCAGGTTACCTATGCCGTGATTCCGCAAACGTGACGACTAAGCAAAAACTTTTGGTCAATTTTTCTCTCGTCATTAAAGATCTTGGATGGTGATCCGCTCACGCTTTGACGCAGATGGTTGATGGGTGCCGCACAACGAGGTCCCCTGCATCGAAGCTACGACGGCGGAGTCGACGAGCCAGTGGTTGTCGGAGTGTTCGGGGCGTGCTTTTCGTTCGTCGACGGTCTGGCCTCGGCCTTCGGTGCGGACGATGTACTTCGCGGTGACTTTCTCAGCGACCGTGCGATATTGGTCACAGCGAGCGCCAATGACGCATCGTCAACACTGCGAGAAGGCTACGAGAAACCAAGCTTCCGAGATTGCGTTGCTGAACCAGCGTGTACAGAGTGCCTAAACCCATTGAACTGCCAACCGAGATCACCCGGTGTCGGCCACCGGTGCAATAAAACAACTCTCCAAAATCCAAAAAAAGGAGTCCGCGTACCTTTTCTTCTCCGTACCTTTTCTTCTCTGAGCGGACATTTCCTCTGCCTTGCAGGATACGGCAACATGCCGTATATTTACGGTGCGACGACGTATCCGATGGCTGCAAAGGAGTTTTAATGGCAATTCAGCGACTTACCAACGCGGAAATCTCACTGATGGAGTTGCTTTGGGAAACGAACCCGCTGACCG
The DNA here is from genome assembly GCF_052161645.1 of Kothea flammea. Taxonomy (GTDB): domain Bacteria; phylum Planctomycetota; class Planctomycetia; order Pirellulales; family Pirellulaceae; genus Laterigemmans. The sequence continues at coordinate 2,779,911 of NZ_CP197414.1, read as the reverse complement.
CACGGCAGATTCGTGAACGGCTCTATGACGACTCAGAAAAGTCACAGCATGGGACGGTGCAGCGACTTTTACAGAGCCTTGAAGAGAAAGGCTTTGTCAGTCGTGACCGCAGTTTGGGGGTGCAGTTGTTTTCGCCAACTTTAAGCCGCGAAGCCTACGGTGGACGGCAACTGGAATCGTTGGCAGAGAAACTGACGGGTGGTTCCATCGCGCCGCTTCTGACTCATTTGCTGGAGACCGATAAACTCGATAAGGCCGAGATTCGGCGCCTGCGAAAGGTGTTGGAGGAGGCCCAAAAACGTGGTTGATTATCTTGTCGCAGCGACGCTCAGTAACCTCCTGGTGTCCACGATCCTGGCAGCCATCGCATGGATGGTGCAGCGGAAAATTGCTTCGCCCGGGCTAATGAATCTCCTTTGGGCTGTCGTGCTGATCAAATTGGTGACGCCTCCGATCGTGGCCATTCCTGCCCTGATCGTCCCAAGCGTCGCAGGCTCCAATATCCCGGCCAGTGCTGGCCTGGTCACAAATTACGATGTCGGCCCCGGCGCAATACGCGACAAGAATTTCGGCAGTGTCGACAGGTCACCGAATGACTTGACGACTTCCGCTACGACAGGTGCGAATCGTTCTGCCGCTCGGCTTAGCCTCGTCGTTTGGATGGTGGTGAGCGCGATCCTGTTTGCTGTTTCTGCTGTTCGTATTCTTCAATTCCATTGGTTGCTAGTGGCGACCGCGCGTGTGCATCCGGAACTCAGTCGGGGACTGGCATCAAGCGTTTCTCGTCAATTCGGTTTGCGAAAGGCTCCCAACATCCTTGTGACTTCCGCCAACGTGGCACCGTTTGTCTGGTGGATGGCGGGGCGCGGCATCATCGTCGTTTCGTCGCGGGCAACGCAGGAGCTGGATCAGGAAGATCTTCGTTTGATCATCACTCACGAGATGGCTCACATTAAGCGGCGCGACCACTGGTTCCGCTGGCTGGAGTGGCTCGCTCTCGTCACATTCTGGTGGAATCCGATCATGTGGTGGGCTCGCCAACAACTAAGAAGTTCTGAAGAGATGGCTTGCGACCAGCTCGTGCTGCAAACCTCGAAATCTGAAGTGAATCAATACGCGAACTCTTTGCTGAACATGGCAGAACTGTTGACCTCGCCGGAGATCCGTCCGCCGGTTATGGCCAGTGCAATTAACAGCGGCGGAAGTTTTGAGAGAAGGTTAAAAGTGATGATGAGTGAAAAAACCTGGACCGCGCCTGCCGCTCTGCGAACAGCCGTGATGGCCATGGCAATGTGTTTGTTTCCATTGGGATTTGTTTACGCCCAGGACTTCGAAGCCGTCGAGCGTCGCCTGGAAGGTGCGGTCGAGGCTGGTGAACTTTCCCTGGAGCAGGCAAACCTGATGATGGAGGCACTGCGGAGCTCTTCCGCTGGGGACCGCGAGGTGGGAGCGAGAAAAGAACGATATCAAAGGTTTATGAACGACATTAAGGAAGCCGCCGAAGCAGGCAAGCTTACTGAAGAAGAAGCTGAAATGAAGCTCGCCGCTGTTCGGCGTGAGATGTTCGAAGCGGGCCTACAGAACGACCGAGAGCTCGGCGAAATCGAAGCAAAGAAACAACGCTACATGCTGTACATGAAAGAGATCAAAACAGCCATCGAAGCTGGCAAGCTTACTGAGGAGGAAGGCGAGGAGAAGCTGATCGCCGTTCGACGTGAGATGTTCGAGCAGGATCGCCACAGGAGCGCCGAAAGACGCGAACTGGAGGCGAAGAAGCGTCGCTATGAGCAAGCAGCTCGCCAAATCAAGGAGGCTCACGAAGCCGGAAAGATCTCCGAAGAAGAAGCGGAGGAAAAACTGATTGATCTGCGACGGGAGATGTTCGAAAAGGAACGTCACGACGATGAGGAAGAGGAATAAAAATGGTGAAGTGGCTCGCTTGCATCACGACGTTGTTGGCTGCGCAAACGGCGCACGCGCAGCAAGATCCGAAACGCGAAACCCTGAAGTCCGGTGAATACCACGTCACCCAGTCGTGGTCACAGGAGGAGTCGTTTGAGCGGCCCTACCATGTCCGTGTCCCGGATGCTCAGGACAAGCAGCGGAAACTTCCCGTCCTGGTTTTCCTTCACGGCAATGGCGGCAACGCGCCGGAAGCGATGCGTGGGTTTATTCGCGGGCGCGGGAAGATCGCTTCGCGTTACATCCTGGTGTTTCCCCAGGGCTATCGCGAGAGCTGGAATATTGTTTCGGAGCGTTCCAAAGCAGACGATCTTCGCTTCATCGAATCAATCGTGCTGAAGCTGGCCACATTCGAAAATGTGGATCCCAACAACTTCACGATCATGGGTGCATCCAACGGTGCGGCGCTGGTGAACCAACTGGCGATTGAAAGCAGGTTACCCAACATCCGCAGTTACATCAGTGGCGTCAGCCAGCTCAACGTGTGGCAATACGACGGTAAGCATTTCAAGGCGAAGGGCGATGATAACAACTACCGCAACGTAGCCAGCCCTGCAAAAGGCAAGCGACTGCTGAATATCTCAGGCGTGAAAGACAGGCTGGTTCCCTATCACGGCGGTCCTTCGAACGTGATTCCAGCCAAAGACGGCAAGCTGGCGTTCGTTGACGCCGAAGAGTCGACGTTCTTGTGGGCTCGCCAAATGGGTTACGAGGGAGAACAGCTATCACGACCAACCAGGACCATCGAGAACGCCGAAGTCTTCAGCTATCTGGATGGCGACGTCGTTCATTACAAAGTGATCAATGAAGGGCACGGCGCCACACACGGCATCAGCGAAAAACTGCTGCTGGAGTTTCTCGATAAGGGTAGACTGAATGGCGCTAGCCACCGGTCCCCCGCCGCTAACAAAGCAGAAGAGAACGAACCCGATCCGGATGAACCAGCGACTAGCGCCGTGCCGCTCACAGTGTCGCTCGCGGAAGATGCAGCTAAAGAGGAAGTTAACGAGGAAACCCGAGAACTCAATGAACGAATCAAGGAAACAAAACGAGAACACCGGCGATTCAAACGGCTTGGTGATCTCATGGATGAACAACTCAAGTTGCTGCGCGAACTCAAGAAGTTGCATGTGACAATCGAGGCGGCAGAGAAAGGAATCGATGACGCGGAGGACGATGAGCAGCAGATCCAACGCCTCGAAAAGATGCTGCACGAAACCGAATCACGGATGGAGGTTACGAACATCCGGCTGGAAATTCTGGAACGGCGGATGGGTCTCGAAGAACTCGCGTTTGAATTTCCGCCGGAGCAGAACGAGCTGGCTGTCGAAGCGGACTCACTGCTCAAGATGCTCGACGCCGGAAATCGTCTGGCAGAGAGATTCACTGAAGTGTGGATCGAAGAGGACGAAGAAGCGGCCGAGGAACTTGAAGGCGAGTTCGAACAGATGGAGCGAGCGTTTGAGCGTCGGCGTGAAATCCTGCAACTTCGCTTCGAACTCCTCGAAGCTCGCGAGGAAAGCGACGAGGAAAAAATTCGCGAGCTGGAAACGGAGCTGGGGGAAATCGGTGCCGACGGTCGCGACGAGCAGAAGAAGCCGAACAATGCGGCACTCAATCTTCCGTCATCAATTCAATTGACAAACGTCGAGATCAGCGATGCAGCGAAACTCGATTTCGCCTCTGAAATCCTGCCACGTCTAAAAACCGCATGCTTCGATTGTCACGATTCCGGGAACGCAAGTGGCGATCTTAATCTTGAGCAGCTTGTGGCGCAACAGCCACTGGTGATCAATCGAACTCACTGGGTCAACGTCATCGAACAGCTTAAAGTACGATCTATGCCACCCACCGATGCCGAACAACCATCGGACGCCGATCGACGTGCAATGATTGGTTGGCTGACTGATCGAATTGAAAACTTTGACTACACAACTGTGAGACGGGCAGGAGTCGTACCCGCCAAGCGACTAACCCACGACGAATACAACAACACTGTGCGGGATCTGGTTGGAATTGACCTTCGGCCGGCCGATCGCTTTCCAACGGACCTGACGGCATCAAGCGGTTTCGAAAACAGCGCGAACAGTCTCTTCATTCAGCCGGTGACTCTGGAGCGATACGTTGGTGCTGCCGAGTCGATCGTGCAGGCAGCATGGCCCCTTGAGCCGACGGCGATCGAACAGAAAGCGGCACTGAAGCGACTATTTGAGGGCGTGTCGAATTTTGAGGACGAAGACGCAGCACAAAGAGCTGTTGTCCAATTTGCAGGGCGGGCCTATCGCCGACCGCTTGAGAAGGATGAAGTCGATTCCCTGATGACCCACTATCGACATCGCCGTGGCCAGGGCGATTCGCCAGAGGTCGCAATTCGTGAAGTTCTGCAGGTGATCCTGATATCGCCCAACTTCCTGATTCGTTCTGAAACGGCGCCTGAATTGTCGACTGAGCCGACGGCGCCAGCCGCGGGTGACGCGCCGCAACAGAACCTGCGGCTGACGCCGAGCCGCTCACAATCGAAAGCGGTTCGCGTTTCCGACTGGGAACTGGCCAGCCGTTTGTCGTATTTCCTTTGGGCGTCGATGCCGGATGACGAACTGTTCGAGTTGGCACGCTCTGGCCGATTGCATGAACCGACCGTGCTCGCACAGCAAATCGAACGCATGTTAAGGGACTCCAAGTCGGAATCGCTTGGCAGTTTGTTCGCGGCTCAGTGGCTGGGGTTTGCGGAGCTGGATCGTGTCCAGCGAGATCAAATCGACAATCCCTGGGCCACGGACACTTTGGTGGCAGCGATGAAAAGCGAATCGGCACTGCTGTTCCATTCGCTAGTGCAGCAAAACGCCTCGATCGACAGGCTACTGGACGCCGATTTCACGTTCGTCAACGAAGAACTCGCAAACCACTACGGTATCGAAGGTGTGAGCGGTTCCGAGCTGCGAGAAGTGAGCGTGCGTGAAACGCCACGGCGGGGAGTTCTCGGTCATGGCAGCATCCTAGCCACGACGTCGCTGCCAGGTCGCACAAGCCCTGTCATGCGTGGCAACTGGATTCTTACGACGCTGCTCGGCACGCCACCGCCTCCACCGCCGCCCAGCGCCAGCGAGTTCAGTGAGCGTGTTGCCGAAAACGAACGTCTCTCACAAAGACAGAAGCTGGAATTACACCGCACCAATCCGAATTGTTACGCATGCCATAGCCAGATCGATCCTCTGGGATTCGCACTGGAAGAGTTCGAGTGGTTCGGCAGATATCGACCGGAGCAACGTGGCAGGCCCGTGGATTCCGTCGGCCAGCTCCCGGACGGAACTTCATTTCGTGGTCTTATGGGGCTGTCGAGCACGTTGGTGAGCGAGCGCAGCAGTGACCTGGCAGAACAGTTGATTCGCAAGATGCTGGCGTACGCACTCGGAAGGCAATTAGAATACTACGATGAAGCGACCGTGCGGGAATTAACGACGGAGCTGGCAGCAGACGGCCGCAAGTTGCAAACCTTGATCCACGCGATTATTCGAAGTGATTCGTTTCAAAAGAAGCAACTGTAATTGACAAGCCAGGAAATTCAATGACAAAAAAATGGCATATCTCTCGACGGACGATGCTTCGGGGCCTTGGCGCTGGGGTGTCGCTTCCACTCCTCGATGTGATGTCAGGCACCAACCTTCGAGCAGGGGAACAGCAGCGGCCGCTGATGCGACTCGCCTATCTGTACATTCCGAACGGTGTCTCCCAAGGAGGTTGGCAACCGGAGGAGGTGGATGATCGTGGGAGGTTGCTAAAACTGAATCGCTCGATGGCATCCCTTGAGCCCTATCGTGATAATCTGACGGTGTTCCGCAACATGTGGACGCCTCGCGGAAACGGCCATGTTGCTGGCACTGCGACGTGGCTTACGGGTGGTTCCTTCGACGGAGAAAAACTTGACGCGGGCGGAGCCTCCGTCGATCAGATCGCCGCACGCCACTTTCAAAATCAGACTCTGCTGCCGTCGCTCGAACTGTCGTCACGCGGCGAAGGGATTTTTACAAGCAGTCTGCCACGAAATACGATTTCCTGGGTGGATGCCGCCACGCCTGCTCCGCGAGACATCGAACCGCGAGCCGTCTTCGACCGAATGTTTCGTGCGGGTGAATCAGGCCTGGGCAGTCGCAGCGTCACCGATCTTGTGCTGGAAGATGCCAGACGCTTGAAGCGCCGCGTCAGTTCGGACGATCAAAGAAAGCTCGACGAATACCTGGATTCCATCCACGCCATCGAAAAACGAATCGCCTTCGCGGAACAGCAAAAACTGCGGGCCAGTCAAACGCCCGGTCTGCTGGAGTCACTTGTTCGCCCAAGCGGCGGCATCCCCGATGATCACGGCGAGTACATGCGGACCATGATGGACATGATCGCTCTCGCTTTTTGGGCCGATGCCACCCGAGTCTGTACGTTCATGATGGATCATGGGCAGAGCAATCGTTACTTCAACTTTATTGATGGAGTCAACGGAACATGGCATGCGTTGTCTCACTGGAAAGACATCAGCGGCAAAACGGAAGACGACGATGGGATGACGTCGTGGTCGACTCGTGACGAAAAGCGGACAATGTATGACCGCGTTAACGCGTGGCATACAGAACAGGTCGCGTATCTGCTTGGACGTTTGCAAGCAATCAAGGACCAGCATGGATCGTTGCTCGACCAGACGATGATCGTTTACGGATCAAGCATTTCCGATGGACACGAGCATGGGGAGAAAGATCTCCCCGTGCTGTTGGCCGGTGGCGGGAGCACGATCAAACAAGGTCGGCGACTTGGTGATCGAAAGGATACGTCGATGTCCGACCTTCACCTTGCGATGCTCCAACACCTGGGCTTACCTTTGGAACAGTTCGCCGAAAGTCGTTCGCCGTTGTCACTGTGAGCGGTCTGGCGCTAGCCACCGGTCCCGTGCAATCAACAAACAGACCATGCAACAAATCTGTCAACAAATCGGCGGCTAGTGCCATGCCGCTCACGAAGAAAAAATGACAAAACGTAACACTGCCAGTGCATACCTGATCGCCCTTCTTTTCGTGATGCCGTGGGCAGGCACGAATCTGCTCGCTGAGCAGCCTGATGTCGGACAGTTCATCGAGTTCATGCACAACAACGTGAAGCGAAAGTATCTGCTCCACGTCCCTCAGCAGCTCCAGGATAATTCGCCTCTGGTATTCGTGCTCCATGGGTATCACGGCGACGCCAGGGATTACGTGGATCCTGTCATGAATCGTCTGGCCGATGACAACGGATTTGCCGTCTGTTATCCGCAAGGGGCTGAGGACCGAGAAGGGATCCCTCACTGGAACGCTCGACTGAAGATCAGCAAGACTGACGACATTGGCTTCCTCTCGGCACTCGCCTCTGACCTGCACAAAAAGCACTCGCTCAACAAAAGCAGAACCTTTGTTTGCGGAGTTTCCAACGGCGGTTTCATGAGTTACACGCTGGTCGCAGAGAAACCAGATGTATTCAAAGCCGCCGCGTCGGTGATTGGCACCATGAGTGGCCATAACTGGGAACATCGTGATGTGATGCGACCTGTACCGATTTTGCAAATCTCGGGTTTGGATGATGAAATCGTGCCTTACAATGGCAGCATGTCGAAGAATGGCGGATGGGGCGGCGCGCCAGATCAGGATGCAATAATGGAGTTCTGGCGCAAACTCAACCAAACCAGCACCGAAGATGTCATCCAAATTTCTGACCAAACGAAAGCACACCATTACAAAGATGGAGTCAACGGAAACGAGGTATGGCACTATAAGATCAAGAATTTTGGGCACAAAGTTCCTGGCAAGCGCGAGTTGGGAAACGAAGTCGCGGAGGTGATCTGGAAGTTCTTCAGCAAGGTCTCCGACGACGCTGCACCACAATGTGACATCGCGTACGACACGAAGCACGAACGAAACGTACTCGACTTCTGGCCTGCCCAACGAAGCGACGCGACGAGCGACGAGCCTGCCCCGGTTCTGATCTGGTTTCACCCCGGCGGATTTCGAGATGGCGATAAAAGCCAGTTGGAAAAGAACCGACGCTCCATGCTCCAGGCGTACCGGAACGCAGGTTACGCTGTCGTGTCCTGCAACTATCCCTTTCTTAGCGACGACATCGACCACCTTGAAATCGCTCGTCACTGCGCACGGGCAGTGCAGTTTGTCCGCTCAAAAGCGACGGATTGGAACATTGACACGCACAGACTGTGCTGCGGCGGCGTATCAGCCGGAGCTCTGATCAGCGAGTTCCTGGCCTACCACGACAACTTCGCGGATCCGTCGGCCAGCGACGTGATCAGCCGACAAAGTTCACGCCCCGCCGTCGTGATTAGCATCATGCAACCGAGAGGGACCGAGGAATTCGCTTTGCGATTCATGGACAAAGGCGAAGCTCCGATCTTCATCTACTCGGATGCCAAACCCAGCGATCGAATTCACCCGCCGCGGGCAGCGATCATGTTGCGAGACAAAGCCCAGGAACTGGGCATCCCGTGCGTTGCATTCGGCGGAGGACGCAACAAGCTTCCCACCGTGGAAAAAGGCAAGACGTGGCTGGAGCTCCAGTTGGAGTTCTGTCAAAAGCACCTGGCAAGGTAAATCGTGCAGTCCAGTCTGCTCGATGCGTGCAGGGGGGGCTAACTTCATCCACGAATAGGAAACGATTAATAGCGTTGCGACAAGAACCGGCCATCCGTTTGCATTGAGAAACAGCCTCGTTAGAGCGTCTAGTTATCGCTTACGTACAACATAGAATCCGTAGCTGAACCAATCCTGGTATTGTCGATATTGCTCGCTCTCCTGACGCTCCATCTCTACGACCTGCATCGCCTCCGGGCCATCGCTGTGACGCGCTAAAAAATCTGGGATGCGACGGGCCGTTGGTTCGTAGTAGTTGTCGAGCCAGCAGCTTGATGGAAGTACGAAGTAGCCCATCAGGTCATAGCCCGCCGACTCAAGAGTTGCAATCTTTTCGGGAGCCGTTGCTATCTCGGGATATTCGGCGTTCCAGTGCTCTAGGATTTCTGCTGGTGGATCGGGGCGCAGCCACGTGATCTCCGAGACTGCCATTACGCCACCTGGACGTAGGTAAGGTCGCCATAACTCGGCACCATTGCGAAAGCCAATGTTGTAGATGGCACCTTCTGACCAAATAAGATCTAGAGATTCGGTTTCAAATGGAAGGGCATCCATCGAAGCTGCCAGGGTCTCGATTCGTTCAGCGCACCCAGCGTCCCGAGCCTTGTCCATCAAGGTTTCGAGAAATTCAGGAAACAAATCGACAGCACAGATCTTTGCATCGGGTAGTTCCTTAGCGAGTACCAACGTCGAAGCACCTGTACCGCAACCGATGTCGGCAATCGAGATTGGTGCAGCCTGGTCGAGCTGAGTCAATTTAAGGGCCCGACATGTCTCGTCATCGCTTCCAGGTCCTTGACGCAATCCGTCCCGGTGCAGGTCCACCATTAGGCTGAATAGAGTTTGCTCGTCCATCGTATAGTCCTTTGCGTGACTCCTGTTGAGCAACAAACCGGCTGTAGAAATATCTCAGGTCGTGTGATTATCCCTGACTACCAGCTGGCGAACAGGTGGAGATGCTTTCTGCTCGTTTCCATCCGCAATCGAGGAAATCGACGAAATCTAGACTGAGTTATTGCTTTGAGGCGCCACAAAACATGGCTGCTGGAGTGCTACTCCGAGCATATTCGGCGTCGCACGTCCAGCCAACACCGAAAAGTTAACAAAGAAATTCCATTTCGGCTGACACGTTTGCGGAATCACGGCATAGGTAACCTGAGAACGACCAATGCCTTTGAGACCCGAACATGCCAGACGATTTGGATGAGCAGATTCGCGAGAACGCCGTCGGCTGGTTGATCTTTCATCAAGACGTTGAACCGTATCGGCTGACCGGAATGAGAAGCCTCGTGATTGGTCAACTTGTGGAAAAACGCGAGAAGAGTTTGGGACACCGATGCGATAGATCGCATAACTAAGAAAGGGAGGGCAATCGTTTTTCGGAGTTAAGTGAAATGCCAAATGACCTTCAAGATCAGATTCGCGAGAACGCTGCCGGGCCTGCGAAGGCATCCGGTGATGCGGGGTCCGTGGAACAGCACAAGCTGACCGATCAGATCGCGGCCGACAAACATCTCGCTGCCAAGAAGGCCGTGGCGAAACCGCATCGCGGACTCCGCTTCAACAAGATCGTTCCGCCATCGGCTGGCTAACAGGCAGGCGAGAGGCTGGAGACCGGAGTCCGGAGGATTCTGATCTCGCCTACAGACTGCAGACTCAAGACTACAGACTTCTACAAGGGCTGCCGGGGACGGCAACAGGGAACAGCACGGATGCTGAAACGTTTGTCAGGGATTATCGAGCAATTGCGCGGCGGATCGGCAACCTTGCCCGCCGCCTCTGGACGCTCGCCCCGGCAGCCCTTCTTTTCGCGTTTGCGGGCCAAGTACGACGCCGCCAACACGACACTCGATAATTACAAACATTGGTCGCGTGCGGACGGGTTGTCGGCCGCGACCGCGAACTCGCCTGATGTGCGGCGCACGCTACGAAACCGCTCGCGATACGAAGTCGCCAACAACAGCTACGCTCGCGGCATCACGCTAACGCTCGCCAATGATGTGGTCGGCACCGGTCCACGGTTGCAAATGTTGACCGGCGATGATGCAGCCAACCGCTTCGTTGAATATGAATTCTTTGGTTGGTGCGAAGCGATCGGTCTCGCAGAAAAACTGCGAACCATGCGACTTGCTCGCGTTTCCGATGGCGAGGCGTTTGGGTTGCTGACTAGCAACGAACGACTGGATACGCCGGTGAACCTCGACCTGCGTTTGATCGAAGCGGATCAAGTCGCCACGCCAACGTTGGTTCCCGACACGCGCCGTTACTTGGATGGCATCCGGTTTGATGCCGACGGGAATCCGATCGCGTACGACGTGCTGCGGCAACATCCGGGTGATGGGTTCTTCGTAGTTGATGACGAATACGACACAGTGCCGGCCGCTTCAGTGCTGCACTACTTTCGCTGCGATCGGCCGGGACAGATTCGCGGTATCCCCGACATCACGCCGGCACTACCGCTCTTTGCTCAACTTCGCCGATTCACATTAGCTGTTCTCGCCGCCGCCGAAACGGCCGCTGAGTTCGCTGGCATCCTTTACACAGACGCGCCGGCCAATGGCGAAGCCGATGCGGCTGAACCGTTCGAGCCAATCGAACTTGAAAAGCGAATGCTGTTGACGATGCCGGGCGGCTGGAAGATGGCTCAGATGAAGTCGGAGCAACCGTCGACGACATACGCCGAGTTCAAGAAGGAAATCCTCAACGAAATCGCTCGTTGTTTGAACATGCCGTTCAATGTCGCCGCTGGTAATTCGAGCGGATACAACTACGCCAGCGGTCGGCTCGATCACCAAACCTATTTCAAATCAATTCGTGTCGAGCAAACGCAACTCGCCCGCGTGGTGCTCGATCGCATTCTGAAAGCGTGGCTCCGCGAAGCCATCCTCATCGAGGGCTACCTGCCCAACTCGCTTCGCACGCTCGATTCAACCTTCGAGCACCAATGGTTCTGGGACGGGCACGAGCACGTCGATCCGGCCAAGGAAGCCAACGCACAAAAAATCCGTCTCGCCAGTCATACGACAACTCTGGCTATCGAATTTGCGCGGCAGGGGCGTGATTGGGAGACGGAACTTAAACAACGTGCCAAAGAGATCGCACTGATGCGAGACCTCGGTCTAACGATCGAGTCCGACGAAACTGATTCTTCATCCGAACCCGAAGTCACGGAAGACCATGCCGAAGACAACACCAGTCCGTAGCCATCAGTCTGTAGTCTGTAGCGAGGAGGATTCCCTCCAGACTCAAGACTCCGGACTCAAGACTAACAACGTCCCCAGTTCGCTGCGTATCGTTTGCGATGACGCAGCGACGATCACGCTCGCCGCCGCCGATCCACCAGTCGAAGGCGACGACAAGCCGGCGCTTCGCAAATTCTCGATGACCGCGTACACCGGCGGAGCGATGCGACTGGGCGGCTGGCCTTATCCGGTCGTCGTTGACTTGGCCGGCATGCGTGTGACTCGCAAGTCGCGACCGATCCTGAAGGACCATGATCGCGGCAGCATCGTTGGCCACACCGACGACATCACGATCACCGACAAATCGCTGCAGGTCGCCGGCGTCATCAGTGGTGTCGGGGTCACAGCCCAAGAAGTCATCGCGACCAGCGAGAACGGATTCCCCTGGCAGGCGTCTCTCGGTGCGAGTGCCGACAAGGTTGTCTTCATTCCCGAAGGCAAGACCGCGAAGGCAAACGGCCGCGATCATCAAGGTCCGGTCTACATCGCCCGCAAGTCCACCCTCGGCGAAGTCTCCTTCGTGGCCCTCGGTGCCGACGACAACACCGAAGCCCGCGTGGCCGCTGGGATGGTTGACGGTGACGAGACGGATGATACCGGTGACGACACCGAAACCACGGACGATCTCGAACCTGTCAATGCGAGTCTGAACATGACCACCAAAACGAAAACGGAACCGAAGCAAGCCTCGCCAGTCGAGCAGATGCGATCCGAAGCCGCTGCGGAATCTCGCCGCATCGCCGGCATCCGCAAGCTCTGTGCGGGGAACCATCCAACCATCGAAGCCGACGCCATCGAGCAAGGCTGGTCCATCACCAAAACGGAACTCGCCGTGCTGCGAAGCGAACGCCCCAAAGCTCCCGACCAAACGCATCACTCACCGCGATACAATCGCGAAATCCTCGAAGCTGCAGCGTGTCTGTCGGTTGGCATCGAAGAGAAATCGTTGCTGGCCAGCTATGGTGAAAAGACGCTCAACGCCGCCGATCCGCTTCGGCACATCGGCTTGCGTGAGCTCGTCGCCGAATGTGCTCGCAGCGAAGGGATCGATGTGCCTCGCGTCTTCGGCGACGGCACGGCAACGATCCGCGCCGGTTTCAGTTCCATGAGCTTGCCGAGCATCATGGAAAACGTCATGAACAAGACGTTGCTGGCCGCTTACCCAGAACACGCCGATCGCAGCGTTCGATCTGTGCAGCGTCGGAACGGTCACCGACTTCAAAGAGGTCGCCCGTTATCGCCTAGTCTTAAACGGCTGAACCACAGTCCGTAACGTTCTTCGGATTCTAGCTTGAGTCCTACGTGCCATCCCTTTAACGCAACTGACACATTGACTCGAATGTTTTCAATTTTAATTGATCCTCCGTTCATTACCTTTCGCTTGAGATAATCAATCGGATAGTCCAGTTCGATCGGTGTGGAATCGAAACTTCGCGTGGAGTTTGTGTAGAGATCGGCGGGGACTTGCATGGCAATCGCCTCGTGAGGACGTTCATAATTGTACGTGTTTCTCCATACATCTAGAGCACTTTGTTGGGTTTTGGAATCCGACGCGCTTTTCTTTTCGACCTCTAATGCAATATCGCGGTGCATCCTCTCGTGCGAGCCGTTCTGGTCTGGACGAGCTGGCGGAATACGATCTAAATCAATCCCCAGTGCTAACCACCAAGCCGATAATCGACTAAGCCCCATTGGTGAGTTTGACGCTGCAAATGGGCTACCATTGTCGCTGCGTATGACTTCAGGTAGACCATACTTTGAAAACATATTTTCAAAAGCTGTTTTCACTGAATCACTCTTGTTGTCCGATAGCGATTGAGTACATAAAACAAAACGACTGTACAGATCTCGAATCGTCAGCGGTTCGAATCGACTCTTGTCACTTGTACGCCACCATCCTTTGAAATCGACCGTCCACACATGGTTCGGTCGCTTGGCCTCAATCCTGTTGGTAATACGTCCAGATTCGTTACTTGGTCGACGTGTTTTTCGCTCGACAAGTCCAGCATTATCTAGGACTCGTTTAAAGGTGCTATCTGATGGCAATTCGCAGTCAGGAAAAGACCTCGCAAATACCATTCGTATTTTACGTGGCCCCCAACTAGGATGCGCCAACTTGAGTTTTACGATGTTGCATACACTGTTTTCACCAAGCTGTTGCGGACTACCAGTAGGCCGCCTCGATTGGTCGCTTAGCCCCGTCAATCCTTGCTGAAGAAACCTATCCTTCCACTTATAACCAGTTTTTCGGCTAATGCCGAACTCCTTGCACAGGTCGTTAAATGGTACTTTTGCCTCGAAAACTCGAAGGACAAATTCGGTTCTGACGTTCATAACACTAATTTCTTTCCAAGGCATCACAAAGTCTCCTTGGACTCTGTGTTTACCCTAAAGTGTTACCTATGTCCTGAACCCGCGGCGCCACCTATGTCCTGAACCTATACCCCCATTCCCTTCTTCTTCCTCAGGTCTCAGGCCTCGAGCCTCAAGCCTCTTATGCAAGCTCAATACGTTCACGACGGCAAGCACGTCGACTTCACTCCCGACGTTGATGTCCCCGTTGGCTCGATCGTTATCCAAGGCGACCTCGTTGGCATCACCAAACGCGATCTCAAGGCCGACGTGCTCGGCTCGATCGCCGTCGAGGGCGTCTTCGACATCCCAAAAGATCCCGCCGATGCCGAAGTCTACACCGCCGGCCAGAAGGTCTACGCGACCAACGACGGCATCGTCACCGACGTCGACGCCGGCACGTTTTACTTGGGCAAGGTCGTGGCCGATGCCGCCGCCACCGACAACTTCGTCCGCGTTCGCCTGAGCCAGTGATGAACCGCCGTGAGCAATCCAATCATCGCACCCGTCGGGGCGATCTACGTCCACGAGGGCGTGACGGTCCCGATCGTTCCTGAAACCGACATCGCCGCCGGTGACGTAGTTGTCCTCGGCTGGCTCGTCGGCGTTGCTAAGTTCGGTATCGCCGCCGGAGCCCGTGGCAGCATCACCGTTCAAGGTGTCTTTGAGATCGTCAAAGACCCGACAACCAACATCCCCGCCGGCACGATTCTTTACTGGTCCAAGATCAGCCACCACGTGATCAAGAACCAGTACGACCACTCGATGATCGGAATCTCCGTCGAAGACGCACCGCCCAGCACGCCGACCATCCGCGTGCGGTTGCTGCAGTAACGTCTCGTCTCTCGCTTTCTTTCAAAGACTCCCACGCAAGGATGCCAAGTTGCGAAATCTAATCTTCGCGTGTGCCCTCCTCGTCTGCACTGGTTGTTTGCCGGAACGTGATGTTCAAGTCCGTCCGCTGCCAGCCCCGCCGCCCGAACAGCCGATCGCAAACCTCCCGCCGCAACTCCATCAACGCAACTGGACTGGCCGGCTCAATCAAGGAAGCTGTGTTCACGCTTCGCTGGTCAACCACTTCCGCTGGCTCAACGAGTTTGAACTCGGCGAACGCTGGCGAGCGACCTACAACTGACTCAGACGCTCAAGTCGTGGATCATCAGTCGCAAATCGGAAGCGAACCGCGACAAGACGGTCGCTGGAGCGAAGTATCCGCACCTGTGTCGCTTCGTAAATCACCTTCACGCCGGGCTAGGCGACTCACTCCGCATCATCTCCGTGGAACGAGACATCGAAGCGTCGATTCGTTCGCTTCAGAACCGTAGCGAGAAGCATCGTGGCCAATGGTTCGCGGCAAACGACGAGGACTGTGGGGTTCTGCAACGCAGTCTCCGCAACCACCGAGACAACTTCATCGCCGAACATCCCAACGTGCCGGTGTTCCGGATTGAGTTCGCCGAGTTAGTGACGTATCCCGAGGAAGTGATCGGCAATCTGGTCGAGTTTCTCGGCATCACGCCGACGCAGGATGAAATCCAGTCGGCGATCGAACACGTCAATCCAGATCTCCGGAAGTTTGGGTGAACAACATGGTTGCGAACATTTCCACAACAGACATCACGTTCTGCATCAAGACGATTCACCGTCCGTGGTCCTGCCATCGTCTGGTCGAATCGCTGCGTGAACACATCGCTGATCCAACGATCGTCGTCGTCGATGACGGACGACCGGAACTGCGTTTCAGCGAGAAGTATCCGGAAACCGCCAAGCATTGCACGGTCATCAATCTAGATCGGCACGATGTGGGCGTTGGAGTCGGACGTAACGCAGCAATCGACGCGGCGCAGACCGAGTACATCTTTCTGCTTGACGACGATCACGTAATTACCGCGGATTTCCACATCGACTGCGTTTGCGAGTACTTCACGACGCACGAACTCGACATCCTCGCAGTGAGGCAAGGTGGAGGCGGTCGCCCCACGATGCTTTCGCCGTTGATGAACGGCAAACGCATCTGGATGCACCGCGGCGAAAAGAAGCGTGTCGGCACTGTTGCCTGGTGCGACATGGTCAGCAACGCGTTTCTCGCTCGCAAGGAAACAATCGCGACGCTGCGCTGGGACGAGTCCCTGAAAACCTACGAGCATTGGGAGTTCTTCTACCGAGCGAGTCACCTTTCCAAACTGCAAATCGCGGTCGCCACTGATTGTTCAGTCGTCCATGCACATGTCGCGGGCACTGGTTACCGCGATCTGCGTGGACGATCGAAGTTCCGTGCGATGGGCCTTCGCAAACACGGTTTCCATTCGATGCGCTATCCAGGAGGTCAAATCGTCCGTGCGTAATCAAGCCACTTTCTGCATTAAGACGATCCATCGCCCGCATTGTTGTGCCGCACTCGTTCGCAGCATCTACGACCACTATGGCGATGACCGTCCGCTGATCCATGTGCTCGACGATGGCAAGCCAGAGTTGCGTTTCTCTGCCGTCTGTCCTAGCGAATCCGCAATGGTCGATCGACTCATCGAGACCGAATTCGACATCGGGTTATCCGCAGGTCGCAAGCTATGAGTTTGAGCACGACGGTGTCGCCCTGATCAATTCACGGGCGCGCTTTCACTTCTATGCCACCGGTATCACACCGGCGATGGTCAAACCGCCTGTCGGAGCGGGATCGCAGTATGTAATCGGTTTGCGCGATGCCGAGGGCAAGGCACTTGACGGCAGCAAGACCTATCGCATCCACATTCCGCCTAACGTTCCCGCCAAGCGTTTCTGGGACATCACCGTTTACGACAACCAGACCCGCTCGCTGTTGCAAACCGACAATCCCTACCCGGGTGTCACCAGCATCGACAAATCTATTGGGCCATGGGGTTACGCCTGTTTATGACGCTGTAGCGCCGGCAGGGGTTATCACGGTATGCATGGCCCATTACGATATTGTTCCGGTTTCTTGGCGAAGACAGGCGATCGTTGCTAACGCCTAAAGAGGTAATCCAAACCGCATATCAATGCCGCGTGCATGCGAATGAGCTGATGAATACACTAAGGTTTCACCAACTCAATCGACTTATTCAACGAAAATGCGCTATTGAATGCGAGAATCTCGGCAAACCCGATCGCCAGACTTGCAATGGCTTTGTCGTTTCCCGCTGATTGGCTTCATGCTGATCTTGGTCACGCGGTAGGGGTTCGCACAGACAGAGGATGCCGCTGTTCGGTTGCATGATGATCGGCGGATTGATCGATTGCGCAGCGACGCCTGGGGCCCTGATGATGGACTTCCCTCGGACCAAGTATTCGACATCTTGCAAACTCAAGATGGTTACCTATGGCTAGGCACCGGAAGCAGGAGATGATGGGCGAAAGTAATGTCAACGGAGCGAGTGCATTGTTGCAGCGGCTTGCAGTGTTCCTGCTGGCCGCGGCGATGGCGTTGATGCCGTCCGTCGGGCGGGGACAGGACGAGGGCGCTCCACCGTTGGAATTTGGCCTGAGGCTTGGTGATCTCGCCTCGGAAGCGTGGGGGATCGACGATGGGCTCCCTGCGAACGAGGTGTTCGACGTGCTGCAAACCCGCGATGGTTACCTGTGGGTGGCGACGGCGGGCGGGCTCGCGCGTTTCGACGGGATCAGGTTTGAGGTCTTTGATCAGGCGAACACTCCCAGCTTGAAGTCGGACAAGATTCTCACACTTTACCAAAGCCGCGACGGCACGCTCTGGGCCGGGAGCGAGGGCGGCGGGCTGATCGCGTTTCACCCGGGACGGCATCGGAGGGCGGAACCCATCGAGGAATTGGCGGAGTTGACGGTCCGGGCGCTGATGGAGGATCGCGACGGAGTGTTGTGGGCGGCTACGAGCGCCGGAGCGTGGCGATCCCAGGGACAGGGCGGCTCTTTCGAACCGGTGGAGGTGGGGCTGAAGGAAGTGACGGCCATGGCGGAGGATGCGCGCGGCACTCTCTGGCTCGGCGGTCCCGAGGGACTGGTGCGGCGAGAGGGCGACACGTTTGAGCGCCCGGAATACGCGCAGGGAATCGATGCGGTCCAGGTCATGGCGGTCGGCGATGACGACACCCTATGGCTTGGTACCGGCCGGGGCCTCATTCACGTTCGGAAGGAGGGTGTGGAGCGCTTCTACAAAAACTCCTCGATCGTGCTACTGGACCGGGATTCGCTTGGAATACTCTGGTATGCGAGTGGAAGCGGCACCCTGTCGCGTATCCACGAGGGCAAGCCCGAACCGTCGCGCTGGTCCGGGGCGGGCGTCAGCTGCATTCTTCGTGATCGGGAAGGCAGTCTCTGGCTAGGCGGCCGGGGTGAGCCCCAGGTGTTGCGGCAACTGAAACCGGAATCGCCAGCATCGATCGATAACCCGTCGCTCTGTGTCCTGCCGAGCGAAACGGATGGCGTCTGGCTCGGATCACTCAAGGGAGTCGCATGGATGCCGGTGGGAATGGGATGGCGCGCCGTTTCAGACGATCGATTTGTCATTCGTGAGGCAACGCAAGCACTGGCCCGGGGAAGGGAGGGCTCGATTTGGGCCGGCCACCGTAATGGCACAATTTCCCGCTGGTCGAAGGACGGTCTCGAAACCTTCCTGGAACCGCGCCGCGGCGCCGTTGCAAGCATCCAGACGATCTACGAGGACCATGCCGGGACGCTCTGGATCGGATACCGGAATAAGGGAGCCGCGCGCCTTGAATCAAAGGCCAGGACGCTCGTCCCGTTGCCGGCATTCGATGAATTGACCGTCCGCTGGTTTCAGGAAATGCCCGGCGGCGAGTTCTTCATCGGCACCAGTGACGGATTGTTCCAGGACGGAGCCCGGGTCAGCGATCCGCTTTTGGACGGGTTGGCCGACGCAGATTTCTTTGCCCACCACCTCGATGATGATGGCAATCTCTGGCTCACCATTCTCGGGAATGGATTTTGCCGCTGGAAGGATGGCCGGTTTTCCACTTGGCGCAGGAAAGTCGGGTTTCTCAAAGACAATCTGCTCACGGTGATGACCGACAATGGCGGCAACCTTTGGATGGGCGGCCGCCGAGGTGTGTTCTATCTGGCGAAACGATCGCTGGAGGACTTTGATGCGGGGAAGATCGAGGAGATTGAATACAAGAGTGTGGCTGAGGGGAGGGGCAAAGTTAATAGAGCTGGCGGGTATCCTCTGGCGGCGCGCGCATTGGATGGATCCGTGTGGATTGTGCGGAAACAGGATGTTTTGTTCCTTCCTCCTGGCGTGACGCTCACCAAATCACACGAGCCTCCGGTGCTCGTCGAGCACGTCCTCGCCGACGGGACTGCGTTGGAGGGGAACGATGCGGTGGAGTTCCGATCGGGAACTCGGCGGCTGACGATTCACTACACCGCGCCGACGCATGCGGCGCCGGAGTCGGCGAAATTCAAGTACAGGCTGAGCGGCCACACCGACGACTGGATCGATGCCGGAACGGAACGAGTGGCCCAATTCACCGACCTGCAACCGGGCAAGTACGGGTTTCAGGTGATCGCGAGCAACGGCAAGGGGGTTTGGAACGAGACCGGAGCGACGATCGCAATCCAGGTTCTGCCGCGGTGGTTTGAGACGTGGTGGTTTAGGGTGACGGGCTTCATCGGGGCGGTGCTGCTGGTGGGTGCATTCGTGCGGATGCGCCTGGCGACAGCGAACCGGCGCAATGAGGCTTTGCAGCGCGAAATCGGTGAGCGCCACAGAACGGAAGCGGCGCTTCTCGAGAACCAGAAGCGCTTGAAGGAGCTGGCCTCGGAATTGACGATAGCGGAAGAGCGTGAGCGGCGGCGGATTGCTGCGGACCTGCACGATGATGTTGGACAGACTCTTGCGCTCGCCCGAATTCAACTTGCATCGGCACGAAAGTCCACAGGCTTGCCCGATCTGGGCATCAAACTCGATGAACTCTCATCAACCATTTTGAAGGCATCTCAGGATACGCGGCACCTTGTTTACGATCTCAGTTCGCCCTCCTTGAACGAATTAGGGCTCGATGAGGCGATCGAAGAATGGTTGGAGGAGGAGATTGGGAATCGCTATGGCTTAAAGACCCGAATCGTCAGTCAGGCCAAGCCAGCGGCGCCAGAGAATGCCGTTAGCGACGATGTCAAGGCACTGCTCTTTCGCAGCGTCCGCGAACTGCTGATCAACGTGGTGAAGCATGCCAAAGCTCGTAATGTCGTTGTCACCTCGGAGCATACCAGCAATCACATCAAAATTACGGTCGAGGATGACGGCGTTGGATTTGATGTCGGTTCAGAAGCTTTTCGAGCCAGTTCCGAAGGAGGTTTCGGTTTATTCAGTATCCAAGAACGGATGATGAACCTCGGTGGCTCGTTGCAGATCGACTCAGAACCGGGCAAGGGGTGTCAGGCTAAACTTATCGTTCCTTGCGTCCATTCGGACAGATCCGCGACCAAGCTAGAAGGCCAGTCATGACGATTTCGGTGTTAGTCGTTGACGATCATGCGATGTTCCGCAAGGGGCTGCGGATGATGCTGGATGACGAAGACGACATCCAAGTCGTTGGTGAGGCAGGTGACGGCGAGGAAGCGATTCGATTGGCCGGTGAACTTTTGCCAGATGTCATCGTCATGGACATCACGATGCCCAACACCGATGGCATCGAAGCAACACGGCAAATCGTTTCAACGCTTCCCAATGTGAAAGTGATTCCGCTATCGATTCACTCGGGTAAACGCTTCGTTCAGAAAATGCTTCGCGCCGGGGCCGCCGGCTACGTCTTGAAGGAAAGCGCCCCTGAAGAGCTGGTGCACGCCGTTCGCGCGGTGCATGGCGATGACATCTATCTGAGTTCCGCGATTTCTGGCGTCGTTGTTTCCGAATACGTGCGACTGCTGAATCGATCGGACTCGCACGACCGCGACGGCGGACTGAGTGAAAGTGACAAGTCGATCGTACAGATGATCGCCGAAGGCCATTCCGTCAAGGAGATTGCCGCCGCTCAAAAGACAAGTGCGAGCAAAATCCAGACGGCGCGGCGACGCATCATCAAAACATTGGACTTGGCAAACGTCGCCGAATTGACCGAGTATGCTCGCGCCCAGCGTTGGGGTGAAGGCGAAACAAGCGTTGAGATGGCATCCTCGGACAGCGAATCGCTGCGCGTATCGATTCTCGGCACAAAATTTCACCGCCCCACGGTTCCACCTGATTTTGTCTCCAGAGATCGCTTGCTACAGAAATTGGATGAAGCGTGCGATGTGCCGTTGATCCTGGTATGCGCGCCAGCTGGATACGGCAAGAGCATGTTGGTGGCAGATTGGCTTGCAAAGCACAACGAGCGATGCGCCGCATGGCTTTCGCTGAGCGAAGCTGAGAGTGATTTGAGGTCGTTCTTGACCTATGTTGTGGCCGCGGTGGAGGGACAGTTTTCCGGTTCTTGTCCCGACACGACGTCTGTTCTGCACGCAGCTGAACTACCGACGGTGAACGTTCTGGCCGATGCATTGGGCAACGATCTCGATGCCATTGACGAGCCCTTCGTACTGGTGCTTGATGATTACCACTTGATCGCCGGCAGCGAAGTCCATGGACTGCTCGAGAATCTGTTGCAGCATCCGCCGCGCCCGATGCGGCTGGTGGTGATCACTCGGCACGATCCGCCGTTTTCATTAGCTGCCCTGCGCGGGAATCGGTGGTTGGCGGAACTTCGACAGCAGGATCTCCGTTTCACCCGAGACGAAGTCAGCGAGGTGCTGCCGCAGATTACTGGCGTGACCGTAGGCGATGCGGCCCTCAGCCGACTCGAGCAACTCATGGAAGGTTGGATCGTCGGCTTGCAGTTGGTCGGTATGTTGATGCGAAATTGCGAGGACAAGGAAGCGTTCGTGTCGCAATTGCATGGCGGAGTTCATCAAGTCTACGACTACTTATTGCATGAGGTGCTCGGCAGGCAACCCTTACCGCTTCAGAATTGTCTCCAGAAGATGTCCGTCTTGGATCGCTTTTGTGCTCCCCTGGTCGAGGCGGTCTGCCAACCGTCAGGCGATTCACCGGATTCCGCAATGACTGGTGCCCACATTATTCAACGCTTGCGGCAAGAGAATCTGTTCATCGTTCCGCTCGACGCTCGGGAACGTTGGTTTCGCTATCACCACGTTTTTCAGAATCTGCTCACGCAACAACTGGATAAAACGCACCCGGCGAGCGAGGTTCGCGACCTGCACGGTCGTGCCAGCGATTGGTTTTCGCAGCAAGGGCTGATTGACGAAGCGATCCGGCATGCATTGGCAGCAGGGCGAAGCGAACAGGCGGCTGAGATCGTCGCCAATGCACGGCTCAAGACGATCACAAGAGATGCGTCGTACGAGCTTGAGCGATGGCTTGCCTTGTTGCCCGAGTCCATCATCGGTGAGCGTCCAGAACTTTTGCTCGCCCGTGCCTGGGTGCTGTACTTCCATCTCAATTTCGAGGAAGTCCCGGCGGTCCTTGATCAGTTGGAGCCGCTCATTGCTGAGCGACAATTATTGGATCCGGCGTCGGCCAGTGCGATGCGTGGTGAGGTGGACTTGTTTCGCGGCTATCTCGATTTTTTCGCAGGGAATTGCGCTGACTCTCTGGGACACCTGCATCATGCGATGGAGCGGATTCCGGCTGACCATCACCCAGCGCTCAGCGAGACGGACCTGGTCCTGGGGCTGGCGAGTCAGATGGATGGTCAGCGGGAACAGGCACTCCAGCGGCTTCAGGCGATTCTTGCGAACACGCATGCGATGCACTCCACTCGGCAAATCCGAGCGATTGGTGCTACCGCGATGATTCACATGATCTCGGCTAATCTTCATGATGCGATATCTGCCGCGACGCGAATGAAGGGAATCGCAACGGACAGTGGATCGAGCTACGCAGAAAGTTGGCGTGACTACGTGCAGGGATTGATTCACTTGTGGCAGAACGAACGCGCCGCTGCGGTCGCTTGCCTGAACAAGGCGGTCGACCGTCGTTACGTTCTGGATTCACGAGCCGCCATGGACGCGATGGCTGCGTTGGCCTTGAGCTACGAGATGAACGGAGAGCGGTCCGAAGCGGAAGCCACGATGCGGATGCTACGAGAATTCGTTGATTCGCTTCGGCTTTCGGCGGATATCTTTCACTCCTGCGAAGCGAGACTTGCAATCGTTCGCGGCAACCGGCCACCTGTTTCTCGCTGGTTAAAATCGGCCGCGCCGGCGGATGAGCCAGCATTGATCTTTTGGCACGAAGTCCCCTGTGTTACCCGCTGCCGTGCGTTGTTGGCGGAGGGCTATGAGGCCAGCTTGCGGGAAGCCGAGCAACGACTCGAAGCCTACTTGCAGACCAGTGAGAACACCCACAACACTCTCAATACAATCCAGGCATTGTTGTTGCAATCGTTGGTCTTGCATCGGAGTGACAGAAACGCGGAGTCGGCAGAAGCATTGCACAGAGCAGTCGCACTTGCACAACCCGGTGACTGCATCCTGTTCTTTGTCGAACTGGGCGAACCGATGGCGGAGCTGTTACAAGGCTTAACCGCTGACGATGCGGTCGCGGAATTTGTTGATCGATTGCTGGCGGAAATACCGAAGCCGGATCAACAAAAGCACAGCGAATTGGCGAAGCCAACGACCGAGGAAGATGGATCGCTGATCGAAACGCTGACCAATCGCGAACTTGACACCCTGGAACTGCTGGCACAGCGTCTGTACGACAAAGAGATCGCCAAATCGATGGGCGTTTCGGTATGGACAGTCAAAACGCACGTCAAGCACATCTTCGAGAAGCTGCACGTCAAGAACCGCCGCGAAGCCGTACAGAAAGCTGAGGAACTTGGTTTGCTGAAGGGCAAGTAAACAGTTTCCTGCGTCGTGCCGCAAATTCCCAAGTCACCTCGCCCTCCGGGAGAGGTCGCGGTCTCAGCCGCGGGAGAGGGCGAGATTGATTGTCACAATGTTCCAATGTGACGCCAAAAACCCCCTCCCGGCCGCTACCGCGTCCGACCTCCCCCGCTGCGCAGGGCGAGGTAAATACATGAATGCCGAACCGGGCCTCTCCCGGTAGCAGTTTGCTCTCCGCCCCAGCGGCCTCCCTCTTTTATCCCTCGTTGTGAGCGATGTGCTTTCGCTCGTGCCGCCGGATAATTGCCTCTGAATCAGTCGGAAAAATGCGATCCGTAGAGGCGAATGCAGACAAATGGTGAACGAGACGAAATGGCCGCAACTTCAGCCGGGAAAACCTGCCTGTTACCGCATCGTTGTCGAGGGATCTTTGGACGACCAATGGTCCGGTCGATTAGGCGGGATGCAAATCGTGGCAAGCTCCTCGGAAGTCCAGTCGCCCGTCACGACGTTGAGTGGCCAAGTCCAAGATCAAGCAGCCCTGATGGGCGTGCTCAATAGCCTTTACCAACTGCGTTACAAGATTCTTTCCGTCAACTGTGAGCCATGCGATGGCCCAAACGAGAATTCTTAATGAAAGTTCACAAACCCAATAGATGCTAAAGGAGTTTACGCATGCTAGTCCTCTCGCGAAAAACAGATGAGTCGATTGTGATCAACGAGAACGTAACGGCTGTCATCCTGAGCGTGCAGGGAGGCAAAGTCCGCATCGGCATTGAGGCACCCAAAGAGGTGCCAATCATGCGACGAGAGATTGCGAACAATGCCAATCAAAACGACCTACCAACGACGCAGCCTCAGTCTCGGTTAGTTGAGTTCGATTGAAACGCATCAAAGTTTTCATCTCACCATTGAATCATCGATCAACAACGAAAACGACACATGGTTAAAGACTTAGAAATCATATCCACAGGCAAGTTGCTTCACGTGAAGGCTGGAGGCGAGTCTGGCAACGAAGCTTGCGTAACTCTTGCTCGTGCGGTTGATGAACAGGTGCGAGAGCATGGCAGTGTATGTGTCTTGCTGGAGACTCGTAGATCCTGCCACCGGTCCGCCATGGCCTGGTGGCAAACCGCCCGCGGTGACTTCAAGGTCGTTCACTGCGATCCCATGAAACTCGATGAGGCGAAACAGTGGCTTGAGAGTGGTGGACATCAAGAACGGGAGGAATGCAACCATGGAATTTCTTGATGTCTTTGCGATCGTCATTCTCTCGGTTCTGGGCCTCACGCTGGTTGGCGTTTGGGTCTTGCTGGGGATGATGCCCGGTCGGATTGCCCGCGGGCGCAACCACCCGCAAGCTGACGCCGTCAGCGTCTGTGGCTGGTGGGGCGTCATCACCATGGGGCTGCTGTTACCCTGGGCGTTCATCTGGGCCTACTACAAACCGGTGGACGCTCAAAACGCCGAGTCTCGTGACGCCGCCACCTCGACGAAAGGAGACGTATAGTGATTCTTTTCCTGACCCTGATTTACCTGGCGTTCCTAGCCCTTCTGGTCAAGTTGAAGATTGTTCGCTTCAACTTGTTCTGGAAACTCTCGCCGCTCCTTTGGATGTTGATGCTGACGGTGGTCCTATTCATTCCGATGCAATGGGGCGCACCCTCGGGCGCGGTCAATGTCTACCGTACCGTTGTCGAAATCGTTCCCAACGTCAGCGGCGAAGTGATCGAAGTCAACGCGCAGGGCAGCAAGCCGATCAGCAAAGGTGACGTGTTGTTTCGACTTGATCCACAACCCTTTCAAATCGAAGTGGATCGACTGTTGGCGGCCGTAAAGGAAGCTGAGCAGACAGCCAAAATGCTGCCCGCCGGCCTCGCGGAAGCTGATGCGAACGTCGCTCAGGCCGAAGCAGCGATCGTCGCCGCGAAACAACAAGCCACCTCCCTTAAATCAGCGCTCGTCGCGGCGAAGGCCAGCGTTGCGAAGTCTCAGGCTCAACTTGAGTTGGCTCGATCGGAAAACGAGCGTGCTCAAAAGCTGCTCTCCAGCAACGCGGCCTCCAAAGAAGACGCCGAAACCAAGGAACGGAACGTCGAATTGGCCAAAGCGTCCGCCCAAGCAGCCGAGGCTTCGCGTCAACAGGCACAACTTGCGTTGGAGTCCACCATTGACGGTGTCAACACCAGTGTCATCGAAGCCCAACAGCGATTGAAGGCGGCTCAAGCGGCAAAGCAGAAAGCGGAGCTTGCTTTGGCGTCCACCATCAACGGCGAAAACACGCAAGTTGCCCAGCTGCGAGCTCAATTGGCGACCGCTCAATTCAACCTTGCACAAACCACCGTCGTTGCTCCTTCGGACGGTTTCGTGATTGGGATGACGTTGCGACCTGGTCAACGTGTAGCAGCCTTTCCAGTCCGCACGTGGATGGCTTTCGTCGACTCGTCCAGTGCCCAGATCGCGGTCGGCGTCGATCAGAACAGGTTGCGCCATGTGAAGCCGGGACAGAAAGCAGACGTCGTGTTGGAGCTTCACCCGGGCCGAACGTTTTCTGCAACGGTGGATCGGATTGCCTACATCACACCACAGGGACAACTTCAACCGACGGGAACAGTAGCCGCTGCACCGTCAAGCAGCCAGAAAACAATGCCCTTCGGTGTCGTGCTCACGCTTGATGACGCGGGGCCGGATATTGACATTCACGAGTTGCCCGGTGGCGCGACCGGAACGGCAGCGATCTACACCGATTCAGTGAAGGCAACGCATCTGATACGCCGTGTGATGATTCGCATGGAGACTTTCATGAACTACATCATGCCGTCCTAACTGGCGGTTCACCCCTTAACCATCGACATGAACATTCTTTCCGAAAGTAGGAACAATACGATGACCACGCGACGAAACCACCACCTGCTAACTCTGGCAGCGCTGGCCTTCTCCTGTCTGACGACCGGCGTTCAAGCACAGCCACCCGCAATGAAATACTCCACCGAAATTCCGGCGAATGTTGTCACTCCCGATCGCACGGAAACGCGTCTTGGGGCACTGGAGTTCGTTGACGGATTCCCCACCGAAGCGACAGCGGAGAAGGTCTGGGATCACATGGACTTCTCGCGTGCTGTGGAGTCCATGATCATGACCACGCCCGCGGCTTCGCTGCAGGGATTTCGCAAAGGCATCCAAAAGTGGGGCCCGGACAACGAGACCATGATCTATTGGGGCGGACGTCTGGATTCCAAAGGCTTGCTTCTGACGGGCAATACCACCGTGGTCTACACATTCATGTGGATCGACCTCAAGGATGGCCCCATGGTCATGGAGACCCCACCCAACGTGTTGGGCATCATCGACGATGCGTGGTTCCACTATGTCTGCGATTTCGGTAACGCGGGCGATGACAAGGGCAAGGGCGGAAAGTTCCTGTTGGTGCCGCCTGGCTACAAGGGCGATTTGCCCACCGACGGCTACTTCGTGAAGAAGTCAAAGACCTACGGCCACTGGCTGGCGATGCGCGGTTTCATGACGGACTTCGATCCGGTTCCCGTGGTCAAGAACATGAAGGAGCATTTCCGTCTCTATCCGCTGGGTAGTGAGCCCAAGGAAGTCAACTGGGTCAACACAGCGATGAAGGACTTCAACACCCTGCACGCCCAGGATGCCACCTTCTTTGACGAGGTCAACATCACGGTTCAGGAAGAGCCAAACTCGGCCGAGAGTTCGGAGATCCTCGGGTTGCTGGCTTCGATCGGCATCCAGAAGGGCAAGCCTTTCAAACCGGACGCCCGTATGAAGAAGATCCTCGCTGAGGCCGCCGCAGTCGGCACCGCCGCCCAGCGCACTATCCTCTTCCGCAACCGCGACACGGAGGACACCGCGATCTGGCCGGGCAGCAAAAGCTGGGAGCTAGGCTTCGCTGGTGGCAGCTACGAGTTTCTCAACGACGGCGTCAGTCTGATCAATTCGCGTGTCCGCTTCCACTTCTACGCTACCGGCATCACGCCGGCGATGGTCAAACCACCTGTCGGAGCGGGATCCCAGTATGTGATGGGACTGCGCGATTCGGAAGGCAATGCCCTCGATGGCAGCAAGACCTACAAGATCCACATTCCTGCCAACGTTCCCGCCAAGCGATTCTGGGACATCACTGTTTACGACAACCAGACCCGCTCGCTGTTGCAAACCGACAATCCCTACCCGGGCGTCACCAGCATCGACAAGGCCACTGTCCAGAACGCGGATGAATCTTACGACGTCTACATCGGCCCAACGAAGCCTGATGGAAACGTGAACTGGATTCAAACGGATCCATCCAAGGGCTGGAATATGCTCTGGCGCATCTATGGCCCGACGCAAGTCTGGTACGACAGGGGTTGGCGTCCGAGCGAGATCGAATTGGTGAAATGACACTTTCTCCGACTCACTGAAACAACTCCATCAATTCCACACATACGTTCAATAATAGGACACCACTCATGAAATTCAGCAAAGTTTTGGCGATGTTCGTCGTCGCCCTCACGGTCTTTACCACGGGGCAATCGTACGCTCAGGATGCTTCGGCATCTCGCCGCACAGATGAGCAAGCGGTGCGGAAATCGATCGCAGCATTCACTCGTGCGTTTGAAACTGGCAATGCTGACGAGGCTGCCAAACGATTGACGTCCGGCGCGGACCTGGTAGCGGATGATGGCACCATCGTTCGCGGTCGTGAAGCGATCAAAAATGCGATCGCGCGGCACGGTGTTGATCACCCGAAGGTGAAGATCGAAAAGCTTTCCGATTCGATCCGCTTTCCTTCGCGTGACACAACGATCGTCGAGGGAGTCATCCGCGTCGTTCACCCGGACGGCGGCACAGCGAATAACCGCTTTGAGGTCCATTGTGTTCGCGAAGATGGCCAATGGTTGCTTTCGAGGATTCAAGAATGGCCCCACGAGAAAGCAGCCCTACTGGATCTGGAATGGTTGATCGGTACCTGGAAATCCGAGCAGGGCGATGCTCAAGTCAACACGACGTATGAGTGGTTTGGCGAAAAGGCGTTTATCCGGGCCAACTTCACAATCGTAGAAAACGACAAGTCCTACACCGGCATGCAGATGATCGGCGTGGATCCAGAGACGGGATTGTTGCGGACTTGGATTTTTGAGGCCAACGGGGGCGTCGGTGAGGGCGTCGCCTTACAAGACGGCAAGCAATGGATTTTTGAATCTGAAACTGAGCTGACGAGTGGTGATCTCGTAGCGGCGACCAATATCTTGGTGCGAATCAACGGCGGTACCTTCACCTGGCAACCCTTGGATCTGTCGATCAACGGCGAACAGTTTGGCAACCTTCCACCGGTCAAAGTAACTCGCGTGCGCTAAATCCTAGTGGCTGTGGCTTCTAGCCCAGAAGAAGCAAGAAACGCTGCGGCTAGAAGCCACAGCCATGCTTTCCCACTCGCAACTCAAACATCACAAAACATTCGGAGATCTATCACAATGAAACGCTTTTCAATCACACTCGCTGTTGGCTTAATCTTGCTCACGTCGTACTCAACTGCGCTAGCGCAGCGAAGGGGCGGCGGACGCAGCATGGGAGGAGGCGGGCGCAGCATGGGCGGCGGCGCATCGATGGCTGGCAGATCGATGGGCGGCGGATTCTCAAGTGCTGCTCGTGCCGCACCCAGGAGCGCTCCGGTCGCTCGACCAACGGCTAGTCCCAGTCAGGGTCGGGTGGGCGTAGGTCCAGGCGGCGGATCATTTCAGGCCGGCCGAGGCAGCGGCAGTTTTACGACTCAAGGCGGAGCCACAGTTGATTACGGCGGTCGCGGGGCCAGCCGAACGGGGCCAGCCGGTGTGACCCGAGGTGGTGGAGTTGGAGGCGTCAAAGTGACGGGGCCAGGCGGACAAGAGTTTTCCAAAGTGGGGCGGGCTGGCGGCGTCAAAGGCCCGGGCGGAAATGCGATCGGGGGTTCACGTGGGATCTCGCAGACCCGCGGCCCGGCCGGATCGGCAGCAGGGATTTCGCGAACTGGTTTCGCCTCGGGGCCGAATTCGATGGCTGCCTTTCGCGGCGGAGTTGCCGTCGGTCCGGGCGGAGTTGTCGCCGGTCGAACCGGTGTTGCCGCCAACGGACACGGAACCTATTTCCGATCGGCTGCTGCTGTCAGCGGGCAAGGCGTCGCGGTCAGAAGAGCGGCAGTCGGTTACCACGGTTGCTTTACCAGTACGTGGTGTGCCAGATATCCCGGGGCATGGTATCCTGGCCGCTGGGGTGCTGCGGCCGCGTGGACCGCCGTAACCTGGTCGGCACTCACCGGCTACGGTGGCTACGCGTCATCGGAACCGGTGAGCTACGACTATGGGAGTTCCGTCGTGTACCAGGACGATTCTGTATACGTCGATGGCGACGTAGTCGGCACGACAGCGGAATACGCAGAGCAGGCAACAGCCATTGCCGAGACCGGTAAGGAGGCTGAGGCTTCGCAAGAAGCGGAATGGCAACCCTTGGGAGTATTCGCAATGGTTCAAGGTGACGAAGAGACTTCCAACAATATCTTCCAACTCGCCATCAACAAAGAGGGTGTGATTCACGGCAACTATTACAACGCCGTGACGGATACCACCGAGCAAGTTTTCGGTTCGGTCGACAAGAACACTCAGCGTGTCGCCTGGATGGTGGGCGATGCCAAGACGCCAGTCTATGAGGCGGGTCTGGTGAATCTAACCAAAGACGAAACGTCCATGATGATTCACTACTCCGCAGAGCGTTCCGTGCAGGCATCACTGTTTCGCATTAAGCAAGACGGCGATCAAACGCAATAGCGTAGCTGGGCGTTGGCCCCAGTAGCCAAAGCGTGACAGTGGCTTCCAGCCGCAGTAATGACCATAACTTGAAACTGCGCTGGAAGCCAAAGCCGCTTTACCCACCCATCAATGAAACGTGGAAGAGCTTCAAAATGTTTGACGTATTGAAACAAAGTGTTTTCACCAGCATCGGATTGGCAAGTTTGACCAAGGACATGGTCTCGGACCTAGTGGCCGAGCTGAAGCAACAGGCTGACTGGACTGACCAGCAAGCCAGTGAGTTTCAGGAAGAGGTTGATCGACGTAGCGACGAAGCACGCAAAAACTTGACCGAATTGGTGGATCATCAAATCGACAGCGCGATGATCCAGATGGGGTTGCTCAAAGCCGAGGCTCGCAAGGCATCAGACTCGGCTAGCGATACCTTTCAGACTTTTGTCGATCAACGTGTTGATGAAGCTCTTCAGCGAATCGGCGTCGCTCGCACGGAGGATGTTGAATCGCTCACGCATCGGCTGGAGTTACTCGAAAAGAAGGTTAACGGCTAAATCTCACATTCTTGGGATGGTGAATCAACATGGACTTACTGAACCTGAATCAACATCGCGAAGAAGGCAAGCGCCTGGCGGAAATCGTCCAGGTGCTGGGGCGCTATGGATTGGCAGATTGGTTCGCCAAGATTCCGGTGCAGTTGGTTCGTGATCTGTTGGCGAGCAAGGAAACGCAGGCAATTGCGGACTTGCCCATCGGCGAACGACTGCGGTTGGCTCTGACGGAACTGGGGACGACCTATATCAAACTGGGGCAAGTCCTCAGCACACGAGCCGACCTGGTCGGACCTGATATTGCGACGGAACTGCGAAAACTCCAGGCCGACACGCCGGCTGACACGGCGGACGTCGTGCGGCAAACGATCATTGAAGAACTGGGGCAGCCACCCGAGGAACTGTTCACTGAGTTTGAAGCGGAGGCGTTTTCTTCGGCATCGGTCGGTCAGGTGCATCGCGCGAGATTGGCCGACGGACAGCAAGTCGTCGTGAAGGTCCAGCACGCGGGCATCCAGGAAACCGTTCGCATCGACCTGGAATTGCTCGAAAAGCTGGCGAAGCTGTTGGAAGAATATGTTCCCGAGTCGAGGAATTTCCAGCCGGAGGCGACGACTCGCGAGTTTCGTCGCACGCTGCTACGTGAATTGGATTTCACTTGCGAACGCAGCAATATGGAGACGTTCACTCGCAACTTCGAGGGTGATGAAACGGTTCACATCCCCACGGCATACAAAGATCGCTCCAGCAAACGCGTGCTGACGATGGAGTTGCTGGACGGGATTCCGGGGTCAAAGCCGGAACGACTGGACGAGGCGGGCGTGGATTTGAACCTGCTGGCCAAAGACGCTGCCACGATCTTTATGAACATGATTTTTCGGGACGGCTTCTATCATGCCGACCCGCATCCGGGAAACTTCTTTGTGCTCGATGGTGGCGTTGTCGGACTGCTCGACTGTGGCATGGTCGGGCGGCTAGATGATTCCACACGTGAGTTGTTTGAAGACCTGCTGTTGATGCTAATGCATCGAGACGCTGAAGGGCTTGCCGATACGCTGCTGCGTGCCGGTTCCGCGCCGGCCGACGTGGATCGAATGGCCTTTCGAGCCGATGTCAGTGATCTGTTGGTGCAATACGGATCACAGTCGCTGGAAGACTTTGATATCGGCGGAGCAATGGATCAGTTGATGGACATTGTCCGACGGCACCATGTTGTGATGCCATCGGCCGCGTCGCTGCTGCTAAAGACATTGGTGATGCTGGAAGGGACCGCCCGTCTGCTCAGTCCGAACTTCAGCCTCAATGACGTCATCGCACCCTTCAAGGACCAATTGATTCGGTCTCGCCTGGACCCCAAACGCTTGACTCGCCGACTGCAACAGTCGATGCGTGACGTTGATCGCCTGGTCCGAAACGGTCCCCGAAACATCGCCGATATTCTCGATCGTGCGCAATCCGGCAAGCTGCAGATGACGCACGAGGTTAACAACCTCGAACTGGTCGCCAACCGCATCGTCGGCGGGCTACTGATCGCTTCGTTGCTGATCGCGTCGGCAACGCTGTTAAGCAACAACGTTCCACCCCGTCTGTTCGGAGAATCTGTTTTCGGAGGCCTGGGCTTCCTGGTTGCCGCGGGATTCGGCACTCGTCTACTTTGGCGAATCAGAAAAGACATCCGGTAACTTCTAAATCAAAGAAACGAAATGACGAAACACTTTTTCTTCAACCACGACTCTATGAGAGGACATTCGATGCTATCGAAACTTTCAATTTCGCGAGTCGCCATTGCGTCCATCGCAATCGCATTTGCCTTGACCACGCACGCCCAAGCGCAGTCGCCCAAACTGAAAATGACCTCCGAGATCCCTAAGGAGTACACGGCTCCGAATTCGGTGGAAACCTCCATCGGGACTCTCGATTACTTCGACGGCGTTCCGTCGCCGGAGTCCGTGAAAAACGTCTACGACTACCTCGACACCTCGCGGGCCGTGAACGTCTATCTCAACTCGATCCCCGCCCTCTCTGTCAATGCCCTGCGCGAAGGACAGGCCGCGATGGGCGCTGACGCCTGTCATAAGATCTGCATCTGGGACAGCCTGATGGACTCCAAGTCCATCCTGCTGACCGGGAATACGTCGACCATGTACGCGGTTGGCTTTCTTGACCTGGTCAAAGACGGCCCGACCGTTATCGACTTGCCGCAGGGAATGCTCGGCATCCTCGACGACATGGCTTTCCAGTATATGGTCGACCTCGGCGTGGCGGGTCCTGACAAGGGCAAGGGCGGCAAGTACCTCGTGCTTCCTCCCGGCTACAAAGGGGACGTCCCCGAGGGCTACTTCGTTGTCCCGTCAAAAACCAGTGGAGTCTGGGTGTTCATGCGCGGCTATCTTGACAAGAGCCTGCCCATCGAAGAGGCCGTCCCGGCCGCGTCGAAGAACATCCGCAGCACGCTGAAAGTCTACCCGTTGTCGACCGCGGATGCCCCCCCGGCCACCGAGTTTATCAACGTATCCGGCAAGGACATGCAGGTGATCCTTCCGAATGATTACAGCGCGTTTGAAAAACTGCATGGACTGATGCAGACCGAACCCGAGTCGTATCTCGGCCCCGAAGCCCGGGGAATGATGGCGGCGATCGGGATCGAAAAGGGCAAGCCTTTCGCTCCGGATGCACGCATGAAGAAGATCCTCACTGACGCCGCCGCGATTGCTAACGGCGCCGCCCGCGCCATCAGCTACTTCCCGCGTGACCCCGGCAACCTGACCTACAAGGACAGTGATGCCTGGGTGACTGCCTATGCGAATAAGGACACCACCTTCACACGCAACGGCGCCTATCGCCTTGACCCACGCGTCCTGTTCCACTTCGGCTACATCTGTGTCTCTCCTGCGATGGCGATGACCGTGGCCGGCAAAGGATCGGACTACTCGATGGGAATGCTTGATTCCAAGGGCAAGGTTCTGGATGGCTCCAAGACATACCGGCTCCGGATTCCGCCGAACCCGCCAGCCAAGGATTTCTGGGCGATCACCATGTATGACACCCAAACCCGCTCGCAGCTTCAAACGGACCAGCAGTTCCCGACCAAGGGAAGTCAGGATAAGGGAATCAAGACCAACGCGGACGGATCGATGGACATCTACTTCTCGCCCAAAGCGCCCGAAGGCCAGGAAGGCAACTGGCTCCAGACGATCCCCGGCAAGAGCTGGTTCATCGCCCTGCGCATCTACGGCCCCGAACAACCCTGGATCGACCAAACCTGGCGTCCGGGTGAGATCGAACTCGTGAAGTAATTGACAACCATGAAAGCAAAACACGGCGGCAGGATTTCTGCCGCCGCCTGCACCAATCAACACACCGCGAGTCGGCTGGGATCACCGGACTGGGATTCGTGAACTGAAACGTAACTTCAAGAGAGAAATACGATGAAATCGAAACAGCTCGGCGTCACAATCGCTGTTGGTCTTTTGACGGTCAGCCTGGTGGCACCCGCTTTTGCGCAGCAATCCGGCGAAAGGAATCTGTTTGAGTCGGCGGGCAGCAAACAGACGGCCAAGGATTTCAAGCCGGCCCCCGACAAGATAGAAACC
This sequence comes from Kothea flammea, assembly GCF_052161645.1. GTDB lineage: Bacteria > Planctomycetota > Planctomycetia > Pirellulales > Pirellulaceae > Laterigemmans. Next base: position 2,744,945 of record NZ_CP197414.1, on the reverse strand, counting down.
AACTTCGGCAACCTGGAGTTCGAAGGCGGTTCGTTTCCGACAGAAGCCTCGACGCAAAAGATCTACGATGAAATGGATCGGCAGCGTGCCACCCAGGCGTATATGGATTTTTATCCGGCGCTCTCGCTCTACAGCATCGTCAAATCGCAGATTCGCGACTTCGGGTTCAAGTCCGCTTCGGACGTCGGCGTCATGGCCGATTTCATGAAGCCGAGTGAGAATTACTTGACTGGCAACAACATCACAGTCTATGCCTTTGCCTCCATCGACTTGAAAGTCGATGGCCCCACCGTGGTGGAGATCCCGCCTGGAATGTATGGCAATGCCAACGACGCCGCTTTCAAATACCTTACCGACTTCGGACCCACCGGACCGGACAAAGGCAAGGGCGGCAAGTACCTCTTTCTGCCTCCAGGTTTCAAAGGCGAAACTCCGGAAGGTTATTTTGTGTTCCGCTCACCGGGCTACCGGATCTGGGCGATGATGCGCGGCTTCGGCGAAGTGGGCAATGGCGATCAGGCCGTGAAATGGTTCAAGGATCGTCTCAAGGTTTACCCCTTGGCCACGGGCCCCCGCGAACACACCGCCGTTAACTGCTCCGGAATGGGTGCCAATACTCTGCCTCCGGAAGATGGTTCAGTGTTCACGATGTTGAACGAGATCATCCAGTATGAACCCACCGAATTGTTCGACAAGGAATTGTTAGGCCGACTGGCCACGTTGGGCATTGAAAAGGGCAAGCCCTTCAAACCGGACCAGCGGATGCAAGGCATCTTCGACACGGCAGCCAAGCAAGGCGTCGCCATGTCGCGAGCAATCGTTTACGCATCGCGCGATCCGGAGATTAAGTATTGGCCGAATCGGCATTGGGAAAAAATGTTCATTCGCAACACCGAGTTCGTCGCTGACGGCCACAACGACATCGACGCCCGAACCCTCTGGCACTACCAGGCGATTTGCGTTTCACCGAACCTGCTTTCTACCACTGCGGGCGTGGGCACGGCCTACCTGACCGCGTTCAGAGACAAAGAAGGCGCCTATTTACTTGGTGACAAGAACTATCGACTGCGCGTGCCGGCCAAGCCGCCTGTCAAACGCTTCTGGGCGGTAACTGCCTATGACCCAATCAGCCGCAGCCTGCTCGGTTCGGGAGGAAACATCAACGTCGGCAGCACGGGCAAGCCCGAAGTCAATGCCGATGGCTCGGTGGACATTTATTTCGGACCAAAAATGCCTGAAGGCAAAAAGAACTGGATCAAGACAGATCCTGACAAGGGATTCTTCGTGGTCTTTAGGTTCTATGGCCCAATGGAAGGCTACATCGAAAAGACATGGGTCCTCAACGACTTCGAACTGTTGGATTAGGACAACGTGACTGGGGCTTCCAGCCCCAGATAGCGAAGCCAGAAAAATACTGCGGCTGGAAGCCAAAGCCACGTAAAGACACCTAAGTCAAGACAATCAAAAAGCACTAACGAGAGTAAAGAACAGGAACATAAAAATGAAACAATTATTCCAAACAAAATCAGGGCCTGTTGTCGCAACGCTTCTGATGACATGCATTCTGTTCGGCACAACCATGCCAGCTGTCGCTCAAGTAGCGAAGGACACGCAACAGCCCAAGATGAAAATGACCACTGATATTCCGGAGTCGATCATCACCCCGGACAAGGTGGAGACACCGATCGGCACCCTCGAATATTTCGACGGAGTTCCGATCGGCGGCACCAAGGATGCGCTCTACGACTATGTGGACCGCGCCCGCGCGGTGCAGGTCTACATTGAAATGATCCCCGCCGTGTCCACCTACAGCCTCCTCCAAGGGAGCCGGGACATGAAGATGGGCGATTCCAACCAGATCGTCCTTTGGGAACAGCTGGGCGACTCCAAGTCGCTGGTGCTGACCTACAACAACACCTCGCTCTACACCTGGGGCTTTCTCGATCTCGAGAAGGACGGCCCCACCGTGATCGAGGTCCCAGCCGATGTGTTGGGAATCCTCGATGACGGCGACATGCGCTACCTCAGCGACATGGGTGCGGCCGGACCTGACAAGGGCAAGGGCGGCAAGTACCTGGTACTGCCTCCGGGATACGAGGGCGATGTGCCGGAAGGCTACTTTGTCGTCAAATCCACCAGCTACGTGGTCTGGAACTTCATGCGTGGCTACGTGCGTGGCAGCGTGACCAACCCGGCGGACGTCAAGAAGTCCGCCGACAACGTCAAGGCCAACCTGAAGGTCTATCCGCTGGCGAAGAAGGACAACCCGCCGAAGATGGAGTTCAAGAACATGTCGGGGGTCCACTACAACACGGTCCCGCCGAATGACTTCAGCTACTTTGAGCGACTCAATGAGATCATCCAGAAGGAGCCGATCGAATTCATCGGACCCGAAACCCGCGGTCTGATGGCCGGCCTTGGCATCCAGAAGGGCAAGCCCTTCAAACCCGATGCCCGCATGAAGAAACTGCTCACCGAAGCAGTGGCGATCGGCAGCGGCTATGCCCGTGCCAACACCGTCTATCCGCGCGATCCGGGTCACCGTTACTATCCGGAGACCGACAGCGAATGGGTGATGGCATTTCCCGACAAGGACTGCTTCTTCCTGAAAGACGGAATCCGTCGGATCGATGCCCGCCTGTGGATGCACTTCAACGCGGTGTGTGTGACTCCGGCCATGGCAGGAATCAAACCGGGGGTCGGGTCGGACTACGGCATTGTCGGAATGGACTCGAAACACCAGCCACTCGACGGTGCCAAGACCTACAAGCTGCATCTGCCGCCCAACGTGCCGGCCAAGGACAACTGGTCCGTGACCATCTACGACACGCAGCACCGTTCCATGCTGCAGACCGATCAACCCTTCGCGGGCGTCAACAGCCTTAGCGGCGAGTTGAAGCCGAATGCGGATGGCTCGTATGACATCTACTTTGCTCCCAATGCCCCGAAGGGCAAGGAGAGCAACTGGATCCAGACCGTTCCGGAAAAGAGCTGGTTCATCCTCTTGCGGTTGTACGGCCCGCTGGAGCCATGGCTCGACAAGACCTGGCGTCCGAGCGAACTGGAACTCGTGAAGTAAGTGGCTGGGGCTTCCAGCCCCAGTTGAGAAAACAAACTGCGGCTCCCGGCGCGCCGGGACAGCCACAATGGAAAAACAAACACAACGTTCAGACAATTGAGACGCACAAACTTATTCAGGAATCAGTAAAATGAAATCACCAATCAATCTGGCAGTTGTCTGGCTCGCGCTGGCCGTAATGGTCACGCCGGTTTGCGCCCAACAGGACAAGAGCATCTACGAACTCGGTGCCTCCCAGGAAAAATACAAGACCGGCGGCTTCAAGCCGGCGCCGGAGAATATCGAGACCAATTTCGGGAAGCTCGAGTTTCCCGGCGGCTACCCGACCGAGGAAACGGCGCAGAAGGTCTACGACGAACTCGACCTGCGGCGTGCGACCCAGCTCTACCTCGACATGTATCCCGCGCTGTCGATGCGCGGAATGATGATCGGAACGGCGCGGGATTACAGCGCGAAGGACTGCTCCCATGTTTCGGTGACGGCCAACCGCCTGGATTCCAACGCCTTATTCCTGACCGGAAACACCGAGAGCATCTACGCCATGGTGCTGTTTGACCTGAAGGCGGATGGCCCGACAGTCTTTGAAGCGCCTGCCGGATTGATGGGGCCTGTGAACGATGCCAATTTCCTGTTCCTGTGCGATATCGGCCCCACCGGCATGGACAAGGGCAAGGGTGGCAAATACCTGATCCTGCCTCCAGGTTACAAGGGTGAGGTGCCGGACGGCTACTTTGTGTTCAAGTCGCCGACCTATCGCCTGTTCTCCTTTGTCCGCGCAAATGCGGAGGTCGTCGGAAAGGGCGAGAAGGCCATGGAGTTCTTCCGCAAGAACTGCCGCGTCTATCCGCTGAAAGGTGGACCCAAGGACGGCACCTTCACCAATGTCTCCGGGATGCCGATCGATACTTTGGTTCCCGAGAATGCCACCGCGTTCGAGTGGATGCACGAGCTCATCAACTACGAGCCGGCGGAAGCGTTCGGCAAAGAGAAGCTGGGTCGTCTCGCCTCCATCGGCATTGTGAAAGGCAAGCCCTTCAACCCCGACGCGCGGATGAAGAAGATCCTTGAGCAGGCCGCCAAGGAAGGGGTGGCGATGTCGCGGGTGATCGCACTCGAAAGCCGTCAGGCCGCGGCGCAGGTCTATCCCAACCGCAAGTGGGAAAGCCCCTTCATCGGCGACAGCTCGACCTTTGATCCGGATGGCTATTTCAACCTGGAGGCGCGGACCACCTTCCACTTCACCGCGGACGGCATCACCCCCTCGATGGCGGCTCAGATGCCGGATGGATTGGGCTCCCGCTACCAGACCACCTACAAGGACAAGGATGGCAAGTATCTGGACGGCAACAAGGCCTACAAGCTCAACATCCCGGCCAAGGTCCCGGTCGCGCTCTTCTGGTCGATTCTGGTTTATGATTCCTGGACACGCTGTGAACTCCAGAGCCAGCCCTACCCGAGCATCAGTAGCCAGAGCGATCCCGCGCCGACGGTGAACAAAGACGGCTCCATCGACCTCTACTTCTCCAACGAGAAGCCCGCCGATGTTTCCGCCGCCAACTGGGTCAAGACCCTGCCCGACCAGGGCTTCTTCGTCTACATGCGCTACTACGGTCCGCTCAAGGCCTTCAACGAGAAGACCTGGATCCCGAATGACGTGGAGCTGGTGAAGTAGTCAATAACCCTATCAGGTGTCGGTGTTCAACAACCACCGACACCTGAATCCTAGCAAAAAGGAAAAACCAAAATGAAGACCAAAATGAAAACAATGATACTCGCCTGGTCCTGCCTGCTGGCAGCAGGTCTGACTGTTACGCAGAATGCGGTGGCCCAAGAAGAGGCCTCCAAGCCCAACATCGTCCTGATCAACATGGACAACTTCGGCTATGGAGAACTGGGGTGCTACGGCGGGGGTATTCTCCGGGGTGGTGCCACGCCACGCATCGACAAATTGGCTGGCGAAGGGATGCGGTTGTTGAATTTCAATGTCGAGGCACAGTGTACGCCCAGTCGGGCGGCTTCGATGACCGGTCGCTACGCGATCCGCACGGGAAATGGTTCGGTGCCGCTTTCCGTCGCCGACTACGGTTTGACTCAGTGGGAATACACGATGCCGGAAATGTTGAGCGATGCCGGCTATGCGACCGCCATGTTCGGCAAGTGGCATCTTGGGCAGTCGGAAGGGCGTTACCCTACCGACCAGGGATTTGACGAGTGGTATGGGATTCCGAATTCAACGGATGAAAGCCTCTGGCCCGCTCAGCAGGATTTTCAAAAGTACGCAAAGCTGGCGAAGGAAACCGGCAAGAATCCGATGATCAAGCCAGAGCACATCTACACGGCCAAGAAGGGCTCTCCAGCAAAAGCGGTCAAGGTGTATGACATTCCGGCAAGGCGAGAGATTGACCGGGAAATTACCGACCATGCCAAGGACTTCATTGGGCGTCAGGCGAAGGCGGGCAAACCGTTCTTCCTGTACCTGCCTTATACGCAGACGCACATGCCGAATCTTCCTAGCAAAGAGTTCGAGGGGAAAAGCGGAAACGGCAATTGGGGCGATGTGTTGATGCAGATTGATGCCTACACCGGCGAACTGCTCGATACGCTCGAACATAACAAGATCGCGGAGAATACGATCTTCATTTTCACAGCGGACAACGGAGGCGAAATGGTACCGGGTTACGCTGGCTGGAATGGGCCCTGGAGCGGTTCCTATTTTACGGGCAGGGAAGGTTCGTTGCGGGTGCCGTTTGTCATCCGCTGGCCCGGTAAGGTGCCGGCCGGCAAAGTCTCCAACGAGATCGTTCACCAGTTTGATCTCTTCACGACTTTTGCGAGTATTGCAGGAGGCAAGGTGCCGCAGGATCGTGTGATTGATGGTATCGATGTCTCTGATTTCCTGCTTGGAAAGTCAGAGGAGTCCGGACGTGAAGGTTTTGTTGTGTATGTCGGAAACGATGTCCACGGTGTGAAGTGGCGAAACTACAAAATGCTGTTCAAGGAATTGGAAGGCGATCGGGGAACCGGAAAATTGAACGTCTTCCCGATGCCCCACTTCTACAACCTCTTTGCCGATCCCAAAGAAGAGTATCCCGTCACCCAGCAGATGGCGGGGCGTCTGTGGTACCGATGGGGATTGGGCCCAATCCTCGTAGAGCACGAAAAATCGCTGGCTGCAGAACCACCGATCAAGCCAGGTACACCGGACCCATACGTTCCAGCGAAGCAAAACAAATAGCAAAGCGTGAAGTCTTAGCACAGGCTGGCAGCGCTGCCAGCCTGTGCTAAGACGAAGACAACTTGCACGACGACAATTATTTCCCACTCGCTCTACGCGGCTTGGACGAAGAGGCTTCGCGTTTCCCGTCCGAAAAAGTTGCCTAGTCGGAATAACCGCGTCCGCAGATCGCTTTCGGATTGCTGACCGTCCGCCAATCTGCATCGTCGTATCAATTGTGACGATAGCGAATCAAACGGGGCGGGTTGCGACCAAGTCGGGTAACCTGGTAATTGTGCTTGGGTGAGGGAGCCAGTGCATCTTGCCCAAGTAGCCTGCGGCTGGAAGCCACAGCCACTACCAGTCACGTCGAATTCGACTTTGATCGCAAGGAAGCGAAGCCGTGGTAGCTCTACATCAAAAAAAGCCGCTTCTGTTGACTCTCGGACTTTTCATCGGCGTGCAAGTCTGTCTGTCCGCATGCTTACCCCAACAAGCGGCTGCGCAATGCGACGCGTCCTGCGATTCACTGTTCGACGCGCCCGACTGTGGTAGCTCGTGTTGGGAACGCTCCACTTTGTCCGGGGACTGGTGTGGCCTGAGGTCGTGCTTTGAGGAAAAAGGTTACACCTGGAATATCTCCAACACCAACTTTTACTCAGGCATCACATCCGGCGGGCTCGACGAGACTTCCCGCTATCGCGGCCGGGTCGATATGTTTCTGAGCATCGACGGAAAGACGGTTGGCTTATGGGATGGTCTGACGATCAACCTGCACGGTGAGTCAGTGTTTGGCAGCTCGATCAACCAATATTCTGGAACGCTTCTGCCAGTCAGCGTGGCTCAAATACTACCCGACGGAAATCGCTCGGTCACTGCGCTCACGAACGTAACTTTTACGCAGGCACTGAGTGAATCCGTTTTGGTGCAAGCCGGAAAAATCAACACACTCGATGGTTTTGTTCAGCCGTTCACCGGAGGAGCAAACGGCCAAGACGGGTTTCAAAACCTTGCCTTGTGTTTCAATCCAGTCCTCGTCACGGCGTTTCCCTACTCATCGTTCGGGGCCGGAATGGTCGTTCTCGATGAAAACCAGGAAGCTGTCTTTTCGGCATTCGTCTACGACGCCAACAATACGCCGACCGTGAGTGGCTTTGATACGTTCTTCGATAATGGAGTGTCGCTGTTCGCTTCGGCGACCTTGCCTACAAAGCTCATGAACAAGCCTGGGCATCAGATGGTTTATGGTTTGTACAGTAGCGGGACCTACAATAACCTCGACCCCAATCCCTATTTTGACCCAGGCCAGGGAGTGGTTTTAGCAAACCCTGACAAGAAAGGTTCGTGGTTGCTGGCCTACGCATTCGACCAAGCTCTCTATGTTTCGCACGATGATCCAACGCGTTCCTGGGGTGTCTTCGGAAACGCTGGAATTGCGGACGATAATCCCAACCCATTCAATTGGGCTGCGAACATTGGCGTGGGTGGTTCCAATCCAATCGGCAATCGCCCTCAGGACACGTTCGGAATCGGCTACTTCTACGCGGGTGTCAGCGAACCACTGAAACAGCTCGCTCCGGTTCTGTTGCCACTTCAGGACGAGCAGGGCGTCGAGATGTTTTATAACGTCGGCGTGACCCCGTGGTGCCACGTCACGGCAGACCTGCAAGTCGTCGAACCGGCGCGCTCGCGTGTCGATACAATGGTGATGTTTGGGTTGAGAGCCAAGTTCGATCTCTAATTCGGCACTGTTCCTGCTGCGTTCGTTTGGGGCGTCTTCTACCATCAGTCTGCACACGGATTGCTCCCGGCATCGTGGGCGGACTGTCAACGTTTTCTCGCTGATTAACCGGCATGACGCCGTCGTTCTGAGCCAGCTTCTCATCGAAAATCACTCATTTATCACTCGTTCTTAGCGATGTACGGTGCCAGCCAGACTCCTAAATTGGGAATCGGTGAGATGTCTCCGTCAACCTGAGACGACGCGGGCGTTCCTTCTCGCCAACGCACCGACTAGCGATTGCCAATCAATGTGATGTGAACTGTATTATCGAAACACGCCCAATAATGAAGACAACTGAGAACAAATCGACATCGCCAGCCCACGACGATTTCGTCGAATTGGTTCGATCCGCAACCAGTCAGAGACTGATTGATCGAAATCTGACGGTTGACGGCTGCGCAAAGGATGTCGACGTTTCACGCCGCAGCATGCAACGCTTTTTGACGGAAGCCGGGCAGTCGTTTACGCAGCTTGTTGACCAGATGCGTCTCGACATCGCCACGAAATTGCTGGCCGATAAGAACAAGTCCATTAGTGAAATCGCTTCTCAGTTGGACTATGCCAATGCAGCAAACTTCTCGCGTGCTTTTCAGCGTCTCTCAGGTGTCACACCAACCCAGTTTCGTCAGAACATTGGATCGCGGAGATCAACGTGCTGATAGACTACGGAGAACAAAGAGTGACTTTCGATGTTGACTTAGCCGCTCTGCGTCTACGGTCTCCTGATTCAGTGATCCAGCGACCTGCTTCAACGCCAGCAACTGTGATGGAATGTCACACCGCAGCATCAACTCAACCAGACGAGATTCAAACATGATTGCAAACACCATTGTCCAGACCATCACGCAGTTCGGAGTCCTGTTGGCATTCGGCGTCATCATGATTGTAATATTGGCAGTTTGTGCGTCCGGAACGTCTATCGGTCGATATATGCTTCCGCGAACGGTCACCGACGTGGCGTCGAAACTCCTACCGCAATCGTTTATCACGGACGCGGAAGCCACGTTTACCGGTGATTTTATATTGCAGGTAGGCGGTACGCAGCGATTGACAAGCGTGCATGTGCACCGAGGTGATGGAGTGACGATCGCTTGGGCCTATGACGAATCAATCGAGTTCCCACAAGCGGGGACTTATGCCTTCAGCAATTTCAAGCACAATCTCAAGGCAGACTCCGCACTGAAACCACAGAGAGTCAAGGCACGTATCGAGAAAGCACTTGCCGACACTCTGGCGCCAAAGAATTTTGAGCCAGCGGAGGCACCCGCAGCCGATATCTGTATCAGCGTATTTGGAGCGTTAGAAGATGAGGTCTCGTTGCAGGCCATCACAGAATCTTTCGATCGGCCTGACGACGACGAATGGCGAGAAGCCATCCGTACGGCGATGGCGCATGGGCGTGACGAAGAAACGACAACACTGGGGCGCGGGTCGCTGGTGCTGGACATCTTCGATTCGCGGACGACAGAGGTGCTTTGGAGAGCGGCAGCGATTTCAAACATGGTGGTTGATGTCGAGGACACTGAGAAAGAGCGTCGCACGAGCCTCGCGATCAGCGAAATGTTGCGACGGTTTCCGCCAAGTCGTGTCTGAGGAATTCATTTCGCAGTCGCATGTCCGCACACGAGAGAAACAAGAGGAGTCATGAATGGAAAACGATAGCGAGGGAGCGTTCGATGAACGGATCATTGTCGAACTGAAGCGATTGCCCTGGTGTCAGGGTTTAAGTGATTCAGCCATCACTGACATTGCGGCGGTGGGCGAGTATGTCCATTTGAAAGAAGGCGATATCGTTCATCTGGCCGATCAGACATTGACCTCGGTTTTCTTTGTCGTCGAGGGACGCCTGCTGGCATCCGTCATGGATCAGTTCGGCAACTGCGTCCTGGAGCGTCCGTTGACCCGAGGCTCGGTGCACGGATTGCTGTCGATCGCACAGCCCGATCAAGCAAGCACGAACGTGGTCGCGACCGAGCCAACCACAGGAATCCGGCTAGGTATTGAATCACTCGCCAAACTCGCGGCCACGCACTCTGCGTTGCAGATGAATCTTTATCGGCTGGCCGGCAACATCGCTCGTCAGATCGTGATGGTCGATCGGACCAAGAATCAACCGTCGCGAGTGAGCATCGTTCATCAGTCTCCAGCCAGTCGTCGCCTGACGCCTGCGTTGTTAAAACGACTCAAGCAGTTGGATGAAACTCTCTGTGTCCTGGGCGATGACCCTGGGTGGCAATCCATCGAAGACGTGCCGTTTCGATTGCTATTCGCTGATGGAAAATTGATCAGCGAACAAGAACGTCAATCGCAGTTGAACGAGTGGTCAGACTTTGATCGCATCTTTGCCGACCTGGATGCCCAGCTTGAGCAAGTACATCTGGTTCGCTTGATGAGCGTGGCGGACCGGGTGTTGTGGTGTGTCCAGCCCAGTGACGCTCGCGCCGCCTTGCAAACCATCAAGTCGTTGCAATCTTTGGTGGCCGGTTGGCGTAAAAAAATCTGCTTGGTTTGGTTGCTCGACAGCGAAACGACGATTCCGCCCTATTTCCCCGAAGTCGCCGATCTAGTTGAACGCGATTTCAAAATCTCATTTTCGCAGCCCGCACCGAATCAAGGAGGACTACTGCCATCGGGAGTGGAGCGGATCATTCATCATCTTCGCGGGGTTCAAATCGGAATTGCTCTTGGCGGTGGTGCCGCGCGCGGCATGGCTCATCTGGGCGTATTAGAAGTGCTTGAGGACAATGGCATCTACGTCGACACGATGGCGGGCACAAGTGCCGGTGCAATGTCAGGGACACTCTACGCGTCTGGCATGAGCGTCGATTACACAATCGAAAGTTTCAAGAAAGACTTGCGACTACCGTGGTACTTTCGATGCTTGCCAGGCGGTAGTTATTGGTACTTGTTGTTCAAATACAGAAGACGCCAATTCGGCCCCATGCTGCAAAAGTATCTAGGGGACGCGCGGCTCGAACAATTACCGCTTCCGATGTGTACCGTGACCGTCGATTTAGTTCGCGGTGGGCCGGTCGTCAGAGAAACGGGCGATGCGGTGCGATGTATTCTCGAAAGCATCAATATACCCGGGTTTTCGGTGCCAATCGTTGGCGATGGCGAGGCCTTGATCGATGGTGGAATCGTCAACAACATTCCAGCGGACGTCTTGGTCAGCAAAGGATGCAACTTTGTGATCGCCTCGAGCGTAACGGCCAAGTTAGAAGCTGAGTTTGCAGGGATCTGTGCTGAACCACCCGGCAAGAAACGAAAGTCGCTTTCGGTGTTGAACGTTCTGATGCGAGCCAGCATGGTGCAACACTTCAACATGAACTCAGTAGGAATCCAGCCTGCCGATTTTCTCATCGAACCTGATGTGACAGCGTTTGATCTATCTGAATTTGCGCGTACCGATGAATTGGCTGCGGTTGGTGAAAGCTCAACGAGCGAGGTGCTGGGGATGTTAAAACAACAACTGTCCAAGTTGGATAGCAAGTTGTTTCCGTGGGGATCACATTCGGAACCAGAAACACAAAACGTTAGGTGATTGAAATGCAACGACTCTTTCGATTTTTCATGCTGGCCGCCGTGCTTGCGGGACTGACGGATGCGAACAGCGTCGTGGGGCAGGAACTAGCAACGGTGGAGGCTCAGACGATTGCTCGTGAAGCGACCATTTACGGTTACCCGATCGTAGAGAGCTACCGCACGATGCACGCCTTTGCAATCGACAGAGACAGCGACGAATTCAAGGCACCGCTCAATACGCTCAAGCACGAGGCGAATGTATTCACACCGGCTGACAAGGATGTTGTCACGCCCAACGCGGACACGCCCTATTCGTTCTTGTGGATGGACTTGAGGAATGAACCAGTCGTGCTCGGTGTCCCAGCCATGGAGGAGGGACGCTACTATTCGATCCAATTGACGGATCTCTTCAAATTCAATTTCGATTACATCGGATCCAGGGCGACCGGCAACGACGCTGGGCAATACCTGATCGCCGGTCCGAATTGGAAAGGTGAGAAGCCAACGGGCATTACCAAAGTCATTCGGTGTGAAACCGATTTTGCGTTTGCCATCTATCGTACGCAGTTGCGTGGTCCAGCCGACCTGGAGAATGTGAAGGAGATTCAAAAGCAATATACACTTCAATCCTTAAGTGAATTGACGCGTGATTCGGAGCCAGCCACGACAAGCAAAACAGAGTTCCCACTTCCGTTTTCTGATGCTGGCTCTGATCTCGCATTCTTTTCAACCCTCAATTTCGTGCTGCAGTTCTGCCCACCTGACCAATCGGGACAGGAACTCATGACGCGACTGGCGCGGATCGGTGTCATTGCCGGTGAGTCGTACGATGTTGACGCGGTCAGCCCCGAAATCCGAGAAGCACTCACCAAAGGCATGGCAGAAGGTGAAGCTGCGATCACGGCTGCGGCTGCCAAGTTGAAGGTTGCCGAGGTGATTGGCTCGCGCGATTATCTTGGCAGCGACTATCTGATCAAGCGCGCCGTGGCTGCAAAGCTTGGTCGTTACACCAATTCCAAAGAGGAAGCACTCTATCCGTTGTATCTCTCGGACGCGGAGGGCAAACCGCTCGATGCGAGTGCCGCAAACTATGTTTTTAAGATCGGATCAGAAGAAATTCCACCGGTTAACGCGTTCTGGTCCATCACAGTCTACGACAGCCAGAGCAACGCACTGGTGGCGAATCCGATCAGCCGATATCGAATCAATTCATCGATGATCGATGCGCTCAACCGTGACGCGGACGGCGGACTGACATTCTCCATTCAGTTTCACTCTCCCGACGAAGAACAGGCGGCCAATTGGTTGCCAGCGCCTAACGGCCCGTTTTACATGGTCATGCGTTTGTATTGGCCGAAACCGGAAGCCTACGATGGCACGTGGACGCCGCCGCTGGTTTGGGCGGCGGATGCGGCGCCCACCCCGGCTGTGCAAAAGCCTGCCGGTGCCGAGGCGGCCGAAGAAGTCAAACCGTCGGTGCTGGTTGATGAGCCAAAACCCGAATTGGAACGCCCGACTGTGTGGGGCGAACCGACAGAGGTTCAGGTGGTGATCTATGTCATCGACGTAGACGAAGTCAATTCGGCCGATCAGAGTTTTGCCGCCAGCGTGTATTACGAAGCACGATGGAAGAATCCCTTGTTGCGCCACAAAGGACCGGGCCCATTGAATCGTAACATCGCCGAGGTCTGGTCTCCTCGACTAACGATCATTGGACAGCAAATGCAATGGCGATCTTTCCCTGAGTCCGTTGAAATCCGACCGGACGGCACCGTAATTTCTCGACAAAAGGTTTGGGGACGTTTTTCGCAGCCACTGATGCTGCGCGATTTTCCGTTCGATCAACAGACGTTGTCGATTCAGCTTGTCGCGGCCGGACTTTCGGAAGAACACGTCAAACTGGTTCCGCTTACTAATGAGGCGGGGAGATCATCCAGTATCGCGAGCAAATTTTCTTTGCCGGACTTTGATGTCGACTCGTGGGAAGCCTTGCCGACTCCCTACTACCCTGATGAAGGTCAGGTCGGCGTGGCCGGATATGAAATGAAGATCAATATCCATCGCCAGGCGACCTACTACATCCTCAAGGTCATCATTCCCTTGTGCCTGATTGTCATCATGTCCTGGTTGCCTCGGTGGATTGACCCCGAGCAAATTGGAACGAATATCGGCGTTTCCACTTCCGCATTTCTGACTCTGGTTGCTTACTTGTTTGCGATCACAGTACTCCTGCCGCGCGTCTCTTACATCACGCGTATCGACCGATTCATTCTGTTGTCGACGCTGACCGTATTTGCAGGCTTGATCCAAACCGTCTTCAATACAGTTATGATCCGTGGCAAGAGATTGCAACGGGCCGAACGGATCGACCGCTGGTCGCGGTTTGTCTATCCGATCCTGCTGGCGTTAGTGCTGGGATATTCCTTCCTATTTTGAAAATATTGAGTGGCCATGAGCCCAGATTCTTCTGTAAACCAATCCCGTTTTTCACGGTTGCGATCGGTGACCGGGTCGGCGCTGACCACTAGCCTGCTCACGCCAAAGCGAATGTGGATTGGCCCAGCGCTAACTGCGGTTGTGATTGTGGTCGTTGGATGGATGGCGCATCGATCGGTTGAGGACTCGGTCAAGACAAACGTTGCCGAACAACTTCAAGCGTTGCTCAGCGCAGATCTGGCTACACTGGAATTCTGGTTTGAGGAACGGCGCATCGACGCACGCTCCATGGCGAGAATGAAACGTGTCACTGAGTCGGTCGCCCAGCTGTCCGTGACAGCACAACAGGCCACGCCGCAGGAGGTCACCGCTGCACTCTTGACTAGCGATGCGATGGGTGAACTTCGAGAACGGATGCGGCCTCTGCTTGAGTCAGGCCGCATCGAAGGGTTTGTCGTGATCGACCAGAGCGGCATGGTGATCGGCCGCGATCAAAATACCGCGGTCGGAGACAGCTCGCTCGTCGCACGATTTCAATCTGTCCTGGAACCCGTCTTTGAAGGAAACACGGTCATCATCCCGCCGTTCCCAAGCGTGTTACCGCAAGTCGATCGGGATGGATCCATGCGGGCTGGTGTGCCGACCATGGCCGTGGCGAGCCCCGTCGAGTCCGATAACGGAGAACCGATCGCCGCACTTTGCCTGACGTTGAACCCCGCGAAGGAGTTCACCAAGATTCTGCGAGTGGCGCGTTACGGGAAGAGCGGTGAAACCTACGCCTTCAATGCGGCGGGGGTGATGATCACCGGTAGCCGATTTGATGACGAATTGAAGAAGATCGGTTTACTTGCGGACGACGAACAGACGCGATCGGTGCTGAATGTTCGCATTCGCGATCCAGGTGTCGACCTCACCCGGGGCAACAGACCGACACTCCGCGGACCGGAGCAGCCGCTGACTCGAATGGCGGCGGACGCAATCAGTGGAGGAGAAGGTGTCGATGTGGACGGCTACCGAGATTATCGTGGTGTCCGCGTGGTCGGCGCGTGGCAATGGTTGCCCAGAGAAAACATTGGGATTGCGACGGAAGTAGATGCCGCAGAAGCCTTTCGGCCGCTGTATGCACTGCGCCGCGCGTTTGGAGTTTTGGCTGGATTGCTGGGGTTAACCACGATTGGGCTTGCAGGGCTCGCCCTTTATGCTTCGCGATTGGAACTTCGCGCCCGGCAGTCTGCGCTCGAAGCGAAACGACTCGGCCAATATGCCCTCGGTGAAAAACTCGGTGCGGGTGGGATGGGCGTGGTTTACCGCGCTCACCATGACATGCTCCATCGGCCGACCGCTGTCAAGCTTCTGCATGTGGATAAGACCAACGAACAAGCGATCGCTCGGTTCGAACGCGAGGTGCAACTGACAAGCCAACTGACGCATCCGAACACGATCGCGATCTACGATTACGGTCGCACTCCGGAAGGCATTTTCTATTACGCGATGGAGTATCTGAACGGAATCTCGCTGCACGAGTTAGTGGAGCGGTTTGGGCCGCTGCCTGACCAACGCGTCAATCACATCCTGTGCCAGCTTTGCGGCTCTCTTTCTGAAGCTCACGACTTGGGACTGATCCATCGCGACATCAAGCCGGCCAACATCATGCTGACCAAGTGCGGCGGCATGTGTGATTTCGTTAAGTTGCTCGACTTTGGGTTGGTGAAGTCCCAAAACGCCGATCGCAATGTGACACTGGCCGGGTCGCTGACAGGAACACCACTCTACATGTCACCCGAGGCTATCCAGCAAGAAGAGGTCGACGCACGCAGCGATCTGTATGCGGTCGGAGCCGTGGGATACTTTCTGCTGACCGGCACGCCGGTCTTTGATGGCAAGAGTATCGTCGATATTTGCAAACAACATCTCGAGGAGACTCCGCAGCGTCCTTCGGAGCGACTAGGCAAACCGCTCGATGATCGGTTGGAGGAGTTCATCCTGTGCTGTTTGTCGAAACGTCCCGACGACCGCCCGGCAAACGCCGAATCATGCGAGGAAGAACTATTGGGTTGCCAATCGGCGAGTCGCTGGACGCAAGGGCAAGCCAAAGCGTGGTGGGCCGAGCACTTGGCCGTCGATTCCAATGAAACAGACACCGAAGTGGACTCGCATAACGTCACCGCGACCATTGACGTAACAATGGATGCACAGATCGCAAATGAATAAGCGACGACCATCTTCCTCCACCTTCGGCCGCCCCATGTCCTTCTTCGCCGGCTTATTCCTCGGCGCTGGCGAGTCCTCTTCCATCTTGCAAACCCAGCGGCGAAATGCGGAATACGACACAATCGTCATGATGTCTTGGATCTTCCCGCCCAGCTTCTTGCCGTGCTTGACGTGCGTGTTTCGCTCAGGATTGTCCAGATTGACCCGAGCAGGTAGATCAGAATGAATGTAAGTTACCGGGCCGCAGTCAAGGCTTCGTTCCGATTAGGTTCACCGCGAATTCCGTCCTTGGCTGTTATTTGATATGGTGCAGTGAATCCGCACTTTTGTTCCTGCTCGGCTTCATAAACCATAGGGCTTTGTGCTCGCAATCGGGGACGTCGAGGCCATTTGGCATCGACTGGCATTCTCTCAGTAGGGTTGCCCACTTCTGCCTTTGTCTTTCCCAGCACAATTCCATTGTGATTGGACGCAGGTTCCTTGCGTGAATTTTGGAACGCCCTGTCATTTCGCGGGGCAGGTAGAGCAAGGCTTCTTGGATCTCCGGTGCAAGCAGCGATAGGCTCAGGATTTGAGTGAGACGAGGCTGCGAGACTTTGCCCAACTCGGCAAGTTCGATCGTGTCCTGTGCCTCGCCACGCCGCAGCATCTCGTCCATCCGAATCGCGAGCGACATCAAGCGTGAAATCCTCGGAACCTTCCCCCGCCGTTTCACCAGTGGTTCGTCGGCCGGCTCCGCCTTCGGCTTGGTAGGTTTCTTCAGGTTCACGCTGACCTTGCATTTGACCGTGATCATTAGTTCGTCTCCTGTCGTTGTTCGGTTGCTTCGGCGGAAAAGGTTTTGATGCCCGCCGGGTGCATCGAGATCGAAAGTGTGCTTTCTTCAGCGTCGAATTCGATCCGGCTGATTAGCAATGTCAGCACTGCCGACTTCTCGCGAATATTCAGCTCATTCCAGACATTGCCGAAGTCAGAAAAGGCCACATTCACATCACGCTCGTCGATCTGTTCCGCAGTCAAGCGTTTGATCTCGCAGTCAACGGTTTCAAGCGACTCAATAATGCCGGCAACCTCTTGGTGCAACGCGGCCAATCGTTCTGAATCGCCAGACTCGGCATCCGTCGAGCTGCTCACATGTTTCATCTGTTCGTGCTGGTGATTCAACCGTTGGGTGAGCTGCGTTCGTTGAGTATTCAACTCCGCCAACTCCGCTTCGCAACGTTTACTCGACTGCTCCAACACATCGCGGCGTAAGCCTGGATCGTCCGCGATACAGCGAATCTGGTCGACCACGGCCGCCTCGATATCCGCCGCTGGCAGCGAGGGTGACGGACAATACTTCCGCCCGCGTTTGATCGCCGTCACACACGTGTAGTAGCGGTACACTTTCGACTGGCGGCGAGCGACGTTGTGAACCATCGAGTAGTTGCATGCCGGGCAATAGATCAAACCTTTCAACAATGCCTGATACTTGTTGACCAAGTGGTTGCCGCCGCCGCGAGCGTGACTACGCATCATCGCCGCGACATCGTCGAACAACTTCTGGTCAATGATCGGCGTGTGCTCACCCTTGAACGTCTGCGTCTTATGCTTGATCCGACCAATGTAGGTTTGGTTGGTCAGCATCGTATGCAGCGACGACTTATCAAACGGTTTACCGCCTCTCGTCTTTCCCGATTTCGTCTTCCAAGACTTCAAGCACCATCCACGACGGTCAAGTTCTTCGACCACCGGCGTCATCGACTCCATCTCGAGATACAACCCAAAGATACGCCGCACTTTCGCCGCCTCGTCCGCGTTGACCACCAACTTCGGGCTTGGCCCGGACCGGTCAACGTCGTACCCCAGCACCGGGATACCGCCGGCCCATTTCCCGCGCCGTCGTTGAGCCGCGATCTTGTCACGAATCCGTTCGCCGATGATCTCTCGCTCAAATTGTGCGAACGAAAGCAGAATATTCAACGTCAACCGACCCATCGAGTGCGTCGTGTTAAACTGCTGCGTCACCGAAACGAACGACACGCCATGGTTGTCGAACGTTTCCATGATCTTCGAGAAGTCCAGCAAGCTGCGACTCAGTCGATCGACCTTATACACGACCACGCAGTCAATCTTGCCCGCCGAAATATCTTCCAACAAACGTTTCATCGCCGGCCGGTCGACGTTGCCGCCCGAATATCCACCATCGTCATAACGAGTCGAAATGGCTTTCCAGCCCTCTTGCGATTGACTGGCGATGAAGTTCTCGCCTGCTTCACGCTGGGCATCGAGCGAATTGAACTCTTGATCGAGTCCTTCCTCAGTCGACTTACGAGTGTAGATCGCGCACCGAATGGTCCGCCGTTCAGATTCCGTTTGCTTTTTCATTTCTGTCTCCTTCCGAGTCGAAAGAAGAGGAAACCGTTGTAGCTAACGCCGGTGATCTCGCCGGCGACTTTCGACAGCGAACGAAATCGTTTGCCCTCGTATTCAAATCCGTCCGTCAGGACGAGCACGCGAACCATCGTGCCCTTGTATCGCCGTTCGAGAAAGCTGCCCGGCGGTGGCAAACGAGGATCCCAGTCGACGTATCCATCTTCTTCTGGCGTGGCACGACGAACGTTGTCCAGAACTTCTTCCCGAGGAGCCGTCATGCGAAGATCCGATGTTGCAGCCAACTCGCGAGCCTTCTGTTTCGCCTCGTTGCTCAGCCCACCTTCGTCCAACGCTTGCAACCGCCAAGCGATTCGTCGAACCAGATACTTTTTGTGCCGGCTGCGACAAACTTCATCGAACACTTCTTCATAGAGTGTTCGCAATTCATTGACTGTCTTGTCCTCAAGCGCAGCAACCGCCAATCGAGTTTCATCCGTCATCGGCTCACCTCCGTGTTGGCTTGTTCCGATTCGGAGACGATCGACACATCATGTTTGTCGAGCGAATCGGAATCCTGTTCGACATCGACTTGATTCGACTGGCGGGTGTAGATCGCGCATGGAGTCGCAGGTTGTTCTGCCTTGGTTCGGCAGCGAGTCAATGCACGCGAAAGAATGGCAGCGATATCGCTGCGTCTTGCATCACTCATGAATGGGTACCTCTGTGAAAGAAGAAATTGATTCGGCCGCGGTCATCTGCCGCTCAGAAACCGCGTCCGTCACAGAGAGCCCTGGAAACCGACCCGCCTCAAGCGGCTTTCCCAAAGAGTCTTCAAGAGTTCCCAAAACAGTTTCCAGGCAAAACTGTTTCCACCGCCCCACGCCGCGACCGAGCAACTCAGCCACAGCCTGTCGTCGCTCATCTGGCGACATTTCACCCACATCCAAATCCGGCTTACCCACACGCAACCCTCTGCACGAACAAAAAGTAACCGGGAGCAACCAAACGCTCCCTCCCCGGTTACCTATGCCGTCCTTCCGCTCGCCTGCGCGCCAAAGTAGAATTCAACTGAATCAAAAAACCATTAACCCCACCCAGGAACTGCAACGAACAAACCGATCTCCGTGATCGGGCAATTCCTAAAAGAAAATCACCACATAATCTGCCAAGTGTTCTGACCAACGGCTAGAATCCTTCAAAAGTTTGAAAACCGCTGGTCGCCCACAACTTGAACCCCGGAGTAGCGAAACGACGCGACCCCGGGGTTTTGTTTTGCGCTGGCGGAGAGAATCGCGAGCTTATCTGCAGGAATCGCAAGGGTTCGCAACGTTTTCACGCTGGTTGGCGTCTCACTCCCGGCGTCGCGCGCGACCCGACGTATTCACACTGTTTGCCTTCTGGCGCCCCGTTTCTGGCCCAAACTCTCGGCTGTCTCTCCGTCTCGCGCCGCCTGGGTTATGAGGTGTTGGCTTCGCTCAATCGGTCGCAACCCCCCCAGGGTTGGCTTCGGAGTAGGGAAGGCAAATCGAAAACTAGGGGCTGGGTAATGAATGGATTTATGGGCGTCGGCGTTCAAATCCGAAAAGCAACCGGTCTCGGATGCGTGGAGCCAGTTTTTCACACGGATGGTCCCGGTCCGAACTGTGGTCATCAGCCCCGGTGAGATTCAGGGCAGACCAGTGGCCTTGGCGGCGTTGTTCACACTGAATGCCGCGTTCGAGCTGACGGATGCCGGTACGGTGTTTCAGGCAAAACGCGTCCGAGCGGCAATCACGGCCCAGTCCACCGATGTGGCCCCCCAATCAGTCGAGATCAATGGCGAGATTTTCACGCGGCATCTGCGCAGCGTGGGCTGCGAACGACGACGACCACCAGATCATCGGCTTGCGCGCCGCACTCGACTTCGTTTCCGACTACCGAAAACACCATAGTATCTTGACACGCATATTATGCGACGCATAATATAAGCATGAGCAAATCCATTTTTTCTTCCGAGCTGGTTCGAAGTAGTACCGACCTGGTGATTCTCGCGCTTCTGGGCGACAGGCCAATGTATGGCTATGAGATTCTGATGACACTTGCTGATCGAGGAAACGGCGAGTTTGAATTTAAACAGGGGACTCTTTATCCCGTCCTGTACCGGCTCGAGCGAGAGGGTTGGATCCGCGCGAAGTGGGAGACACCACCCAAAGGGAAAAAACGCAAGGTTTACTCCCTCACCGCAGAAGGCAAGAAGGAACTGAAGTACCGATCCGAGAAATGGAGCCAATACATAAAGGCCGTCAATTCACTGTTGAAAGAATGTATCCATGAATGAGAGCAACCTCGAACGCATCGACGAATTTCTGGGGGCCGTCGAAACGGCTCTCGGTCGAGCCGGCAGGCAGTCGAAAGAAATTTTGGCCGAAGTGCGTGGAGACCTGCACGCTCACGTTAATCGCCTTCGTTCGGACGGATTCACCGAGGATGAAGCCGTTGGTCGTGCGCTTGATCAAATGGGAAACCCCTATGAATTGGCACATCACGTCCGCTGGGAAGTCCCTCCGTTCGGTGGCGAGCTGCTGACATATGTCCGCTACATTGCTGCCTGCTGCATAGGCTTCTGGTTGATCATGCTGTTGTGGTATTTTCGTGCAGGAACATACGGAGCATCCGGGTCGTTAGTTGTGGTCGGCGTCTTACTGTTGCATCTTCCGGTGATTGTCCTTCTCTGGCCTCGGGTCGTCTGGCGAAGTAATTGGTTGTTCGGTCTGGTCCCTGCCGGTCTCGCCTTCGTGTTCGCGCTGTGGTTGAATGCGGGCGGAGTCCAGTCCCATCAGACGATAGACATCGGCAGCCTGCTCAAAGAAGACGGAGCCTTGGATCCGAAACAGCCAAGCGAGTGGCCGGTTCCCGCACTCGCCGATTCGGGCCGCGCGTCCGTCTCAGCAGTCCTTATATTCACAGCTGCTGCCTTCGCAACACTCGTCCTTCTGTTCGCGATGCAACAGCGAGCTCAGCGCCGCATTGTCCTCGTTGTCGGCTTGCTCGCGTTCGCGGCCATCGAAGTGCCTTTTCAAATCGAGGAGGCTTTTTTTCGCGGCGACCGGGAACTTGTGCGAGCGTATTTGGATACGTCCTTCGAGCGACACGGAGCCTACCCTACGACCGAGGACGCCACATCGAACGGACCAAGGCTAAGCAACAACCGCTCTGGCGTTCGGCTCGCGGGTGAACACTTTTCGCTATTCTGGAGCCGGCCACTCTGTTCTGGGTTTTCCATCCAGTACTTGTCGGAGGACGAACGGGTTAGAGTACAGGATTGAGTTGAAATTAGCACGATTCCGATACAACCTGTAACAATTCAACTCGGATAAATAGATGCTGCAAACCTTCCTCCTTATTGCTTGGTTCGCGTTACCCGTACTTGTTTGGGGCGCGATGCTTTGCGTTGGGCGAAGAGTCCACCCCGTATTGGTTGTTATTGTATGTTTGGCCGCAATGTTTGCCGGAACTTTCATTTTGGCGAATTACGTTTGGGCCATTGACGCGCAACTCTCGGCAGAGATTGATAAATATGCACCTGGCACCCCCCAGGCGCAACGTGCCTCCGAGGAATGGGCCAGCGATACTGATAGGTCTTTTCTGCTGCTTCTAAGCCCGGTGCTGACAGCAGTTTGGTATGGATTTCTGTTTATGTTGCTCTTTGGCCTCCAATGGGGTGTTCGGCAGATATTTCCAGTAAGAAGCGCTGCCGTGCAAGCAAGTACGGGCAGCAAGACTGCAAGCCAAGGAGGCGATGGCGGGAATCCCTACCAATCACCACCCCCCGGATAACCAAGAAGGTTTTGACTTCTCGATGCACGAGCCGAGATTCAATGCGTGAAATAATTTGCCTCTTGATTCGAGATGGTGCGCGGATCGACTTTCTGGACAGCTTCAAATCCAATGATGGCCATTTTGCTGTCTTCATTCCCGCCGTCATCGACTTCCGGCACACCGTCTGCGGTCCAGTCACAACTATTTTTTGATTATCGCGTCCCCAAACCACAGCACAACACGCTATGGCGGCGTTGGAAAAACCTGCACCACCAACGTCTGGACCCGAAACCGGAATAGCTGATTCCCGACCGATCCTGGCCCCCGTCGTGCCAGGGCCAGTACAGGGTTAAGACGTTCCTCTCGATTCGACCGGAGCCAACACTCGCAGGGTCTCCGATCACGTTGTCCTCGCCGTTGAGCTTCAGCGTGAAAGATCCGTCGGCCTCCACCTGGGCCCGGCGATCCTGCTGATCGACATCGTTGATCACGGTTTCGGTCGCTTCGTCGAAGAGCGTCACCAGGAACGCAACAAGCCCCGCCTTCAAGCTCGGGTCGCCGGCGAAGTCCACGAGCTGATCGCTGACATTCAGCGATTCGCTGGAATGAATAGTGAGCGGACCTGGGCGAGTCTGATCAATTAGGTCGAACGTTTTTCCGATCGCAGCAGTCACCCGAAAGCTTCCATCTCAGCGCAAAGCAAGGCTGGTAAGTTCCAGTGCCTGGAACTCGACACTGCTGGCGTAACGAATTCTGTAAGTGCGTAATGACGAACCGTCGACGAACCGTCCTGTGCAAGGAAAGTGGCTCCCGAATCGATGCTCCGGTGGCCGAGGCCGGAACCTTTGTCGATAGGGACCAGAGCAAACTTTCGGGCGGTAGAGTTAACTTCGTTTCTTGCGTTGGAGCTCTTTGAAGCTAACTCGCTCTCGCTTTGGTGCAAACGGTCGATCGGTTCCGAACAACAACGCTCCCTGCATCGAGGCGGCGACGGCGGTGCCGACGAGGCAATCGAGCCAATGATTGTCGGGTTGTTCGGGGCGGGCTTTCCATTCGTCGACGGTTCGACCGCGGCCTTCGGTGCGGACGAAGTACTCGGCGGTGACTTGCTCGGCGAACATTCGGTGTTGGTCGGGGCGATCGCCGAAGATGGAAAGACAACCTCGGTCGCCCATCGCGACGGCGAGTCGCGCGTGCGTGAAGGACTTCCACCAGTTGGTGTCATAGATGACATGGCGGATGGCGCGTTTGCCGTGGATGGTGGGGACTCGCCAGTTGAGTCCCACGCGATCGCCTGGCCGGCGTTTGTATTCGCTGAACGGGTTCGAGGACGCTCCGACGAAACGGCCGTGCGAGGGAAGCAAGATCGAGGCGTGGGGGCTTTGCCGGCAGAATTGATAGACGACGTCGGTGGAGTGGCCCCAGTTGGCGTCGATTAGGCAGCGACCGATCTTCATTGCCGCTCCGTCGTCACGCTGCCATTCGCGGCCGAGAAGTTGATCGGTCAGGGATTCGAGGCCAGCGTAGATGCTGCCTTCGAGCCCGGTTCCTTCGCTTGCAGTTGCCAGCGTGTGTCGCGCGTCGCGAAGCGTAAAGTAGGTTCGCTGCTGGTCGGGGTAGGATCCGTAGTCGACAACGTATCCCGTAAAATCGTCTTCCCAAGCTGCGACGACGTAGAACAACAGTTTGCCTTGGACGTCGATGAACGAGGTGAGATGGTTGCCTGCGATCGGAACTCGGCCTTTCGGCATGTGATTGATTTTGGCGGCGACCTGCTCGGCGGTCAGTTGATCGGCACCGACGGTCTCTTCGGGCAGCGGTTCGTTCTGGTACTCGGCGAAGAACGCGGCTTCGTCTTGAAGTTTTAAATTCATCGCATGCTGGATCGCCGAAAGTTCGTCGTGGTTGAATCGCTCTTTCCACGATACATCCGCGCCGGCGTCCATCGCGGATCGGTTCTGACGATAGAACTCAGTGCCGGTCGCTCCGCCATCGCCGGCCCGCAATCCCTCGCTGCGGATCTCGGCGTAGCGATGCCACAGCGTTTCGTTGGTCGGGAACGCATTGACCATGCGTGTCCGTTCGCCGTTCCATTCGGGATGCAAATCGCGGTTGAGGATGTTGTCGGCCATGTCGCCGGGGCGGATGACGGTGCATGGCATGATGCCCGAAATCTTTTTGCCTGGGCCGGCGAGCCCGAGCACTGCGCCGGCGAGGATCGCTTCGCGGTTGGCACACTGCGATAGCGAGCGAGCGGATTCGTCGGTTTGCGGGTCGTCCAAAACAACAAGCGATGGGCGGACCGTCTTGCCATCGGGGCGTTTGAATTTCATCCCGCGGATCCGACCGGTTAAGCCGGCGACCTTGATGATCGCGCCGCTTGCTTTGCTGCCGGCAATCGTCGGCAAGACGATCTCTTTCGCGGTCCAACCGATTTGTGTTCGCTTGCCTTGATAGAGTTGGCCGTTGGCGCGGTTGGAGATTCCATCCAACGCTTGGATTGGAAAACAGACTTCGGGATAGTCGGCGAGCAGTAATTCGTTGGCGTCGAGTTCGGTTTTGATCGAGTCGAGCATATCGCAGGCGTGACCTTCGTCGCTGCCGATCAGACAAACGAAGTCGCGATAGCCATTCAACACTGCCCAAATGCAGGCGACTTCGGCAAGCGAGCTTTTACCGGATCCGCGAGCCATCGCTAGCGAGAACAAACCGCCTCGCACGACGGCTTCCTCGATCTTGCGGATAACTTTGATATGGTCCGGCGACCAAGAAAGATGAAACGTGAGACCGAAGTACGCTTCGCAAAAGAATTGGAAACTGCCGGCCGCTCTGGCTTTTCGTTCGATGTCCTCTACTTCCGGCAACTCACCGATGTCTCGGCCGGCCAGCGCGACAGCGGCGTTTCGAGCGCGAGCCTTCTCTTTGACTTTCGCATACGGGTCTTCGTCGACCGGTGGCTTCGGTGCGTGTCGCTTCTCGATCAACCACGCGGTGAACTTCAATAGGTCGACGTGCGTGCCGTCTCCGATGCGAAGGCCGGCTTCGGTTCGGTAGCGATAGAGTTGCCGTTCGTTGAGCACGGTGCCGAGCGGCGTGCTATTGACGGTCCGGCAGATCTGGCTCGGCTTCATCCGTTGAATATCAATCGCCACGGTGTTTCTCCTGCAATAGCCAAGCGGCGTAATGAACAAGGTTGATCGTGCCGTCGGCGTTGGTCGGTGCGCCGTCGGCAAGGTCCTTTGAAATCTGCTCGGCGGGCACGATTTGCCGATACGAACTCGTCAGAAGTTTGGCCAGTTGCTCGACCGTCAAACGGTTTGGGTTAACGCTTCTTGATTCGCCTTCCATGGCGGAAAGCCTCCGGTGCTTGGGGTTGTTTGCGACACGCCGCACACGTCGCCGACTGTCGCATTGTTTTGCATGTTTGGCATGGTCGGCCGCATGTTTCACTCGGCGAAACAGGGGCAAACGTGGCCGCGTGTGGGGGTCAAAAGAAAGCTGCAAAATTCCTGAACATTACTGCCAGACTTCGCTTGAGGTGTCTCGAAACGCATGGCTCATGTGTGTCAACGAAACGAATTCAAAACCCTTTTTCGGAGACACAAACATGCACGCCAACGACATCGCCTTCGGTATCGAAATCGAAACCCACATGCCCGGCCACGACCGCACACCGATCGGCGGCTACCACAACGGATTGCCGGTCGCTTGGCTGCCGGCCGGATGGAAGGCCGAACGAGACGGCAGCATCCGCACGCCGATGGGACGCAAACCCTGCGAGTTCGTATCGCCGATCCTTCGCGGGTACGAAGGGCTGCGAAACGTAGAGACCGCGGTCGACGCGATCAAAGAACGCGGGGCGCGGATCAACGAATCTTGCGGGTTGCATATTACGATTTCTTGGAACGGCGATGCGGCCGCCTTGGCCCGGTTGATTTCCTTGATCGCCAACCACGAAAAAGCGATCTACGCAGCGACCGGCACCCGACGACGCGAACGAAACCAATGGGCGAAACAAATCAAGACCTACGGCAATAAAGACGCGGCGAAGATGCGATGCGAAAGCGACCGCTACCACCTTTTGAACCTGACGCACTTGGCCCGCGGCAAGAACCGAATCGAGATTCGGGCCTTCGCCGGGACGCTCAACAAAACCAAACTGATCGGCTACATCCAAATGATCCTCGGCTTGGCCGAACTCGCCCTCAACACCAAACGATGCTCGGGTTGGGACTACGCCAAGAAACCCGGAACCAAATCTTGCTGGGACCGACCCGAAGCCGGCCACGGTGAAACGGAACTCAACCGGCTCTTCTACCGACTCGGTTGGACCAAGGGTTGGTACAAGGGCGACCTTCGCGACAAACGATTCGGTGAACTGACCAACGGCGAAACCGGATGCGACTTCCGGCCGGTCAAAAAGAAACTTCTCGACCTGGCCCGCAAGTACGACGCGGCGATTTGATCGCCGGCGGCTTGCCGCTCGACACACGCCGCGGATCGCCCCGCGGCGTGTATTCGTTTTGTCGGCGACCGGCGGGCAACGTCGCGGGCAAACGGCATAAGTAATAGGTAGGGGCCGACATCTTTGACGGACGCGACACGGGGCGTTTGTGCGGCACGTCGGGCATCTCAAAAAACATGGAAAAACCCTGCGAATTCCTGCCGGGATCGGCTTGAGCTTCTTTGAAACGCATGGCTGCTATGAGGCCTCCCGGTTGTCAAGGGTAAAGTTTGAAAATTCGGGGCAGTCGCCATCTCATGTTCAGAGTCCAATGCTCTCAGCCATGTTCGCGGTCTGCCCCGATGAATCGTTGTTTGCTCGCGTGCTTTGTTGGGTTTTGTTAAGCTAGTTGTGCTCGGTGAAACGGAGCGAAGCTCTGCGGGGACGCAACTTCGCAAGGGATAGCCGAGCCGATGGTGCGCCAATGGTGCTTCCAAGTGAGAGCCCTCGATCGGCTTGTTCGGTCGAGGGCTTTCTGTTGTGTTGATGCGTTTACGTACTTTCAGCGTGCTCCCCAAGCCCTTTGGACACCGGAGTTCATGCCTTAAAAAATCCACCACACTGGATTCACGTGCCACTCGGCTCGCTGCCCAAAAAGATCCCGCTGCTATCCGTGCTCGAAGCACCTGTTTGAATACGTGAGGAACATCCCAATCGTGTTGAGGTGCCGCCAGCTTATGATCGAGCATTCGACAGCTTGCTGTCGTGCTCCGCCATGCGATTGCGCGGTCACCTCGCCCTCGGTTCGATCCTGCCTTCTTTTCAGGTTCGCGTGATTCGTGCGAACGCTTGAATCGGTGATGATGTGTCAAACAGATGCTTACGCCGCCGTGGTTTCAGGAACCTCCGCTTCGAGTGGACGATAGATTTCGAGCCTGGTGGACAGTCGCCACATGATGATCGCCAGTTTCCGGGCCGCGCCGCCGATCGCCTTCTTTGCGTCACCGGTGTTCTTCAATAGTCGCGCGTAGCATTGCCGGCCGCGATCGTCGACCGCCACCCAACGCCAAGCAGCTTCGACGAGGATAGTACGCACTCGCTCGTTACCATCTTTCATCATTGAGCCCTCACGCCTGCGGTCGCCACTTTGGTAGACGCGGGGCGCAAGCCCGAGCGAACGAGACACTTCCCCAGCGTCGTCGAACCGCTCGGAATCAATCAATTCTGTGACAAACGTGATCGCGGTCAATACACCGACACCAGGAACGCTACGAAGACATTCGATCTTTTTACGATGCCGCTTCTCGTGTATCAACTTCTTTATCTCAGCGTTGAGCTTTACGATCTGACCGCGCGCATGTTTCTCATCTTCGATCAAGATGTCGAAACAATAGCGAAGCGTTGATGGCATGTCCAACGCTTTGAGGTTTTCAAAGCCCTGTTCACTCCAGCTAGACAATCCAGGTGGTTGTTCGATGTTATAGTTGAGCAAGAAGCTTTTGATCTGTTGTCGTGCGAGTCTTTGTTTGCGAGCCATGTGTTCGCGTAACCGGACGAGTTGACGGTCTTGCTCCTGTTGTTCGCTCGGGACATAGACACTTTTAAGTAAATCTTTGCAAGCATGTTCGGCAAGTTTGCCGCAATCAAGTCGGTCGCTCTTGGTTGAGTTGTTGCTGGTTCGGAGCACCTGCGAGGTCACGATGACGTCGGCTTTGTAACCGGCTTCGCGAAGCGCCCGAACGAGTCCGAATCCCGTCGGGCCGGCTTCGTAAACGACGCGCTGAACGTGGTCTTTGATGCGATCCAAATGTGTGACTAAGTCACACGGTTTCGCTGGTTGCGACCAGTGCTTGATCAGTCCGCGAGACTCGCTCCAGACCGTGACGGCGTAGGTTTTCCGGTGGACGTCGACCCCAACGAAAACCTTTTCGCCGGAATCCAGTTTGATGCGCTTGCGAGGAGTGGGTTTTGATGGCTCATTGTGTCTCGGCATTGCAGTAGTCCTCGTTGGAGTGACGGGTCGTGGAACTACTGAAAAGTAGCTCACGGCCCGAGGCCTACATGCAATCTCATGTGTGTGTAACGCCGAACGAACGGCAAACAACAAAACCCTTTCCAACGAGAGACCAAACCATGGCCCTGAACGAAACGCAAAAGACCAAAGCCGCCGCCCTGGCAACCGAGATGAAGAAGCTCGACGCGGAAACGTACCAAGAGATTCGCCAATCGTACTACAAGATCGCCGACGAGCTTCGCCCCTTGGTCGACGCCCTCGAGAAGGCGGACGCCGACCTCGGACCGAACGGCCCGCTTTTGGAAGAGCACTACATCTTTTGCGAGATGCTCGACCGGCTGAACAAGAGCCTGCTGGGCGCGGTTGTCTAACCCGCCCGCCGCGGCGGCACCGGCGGCCTTCGCGGCATGTTTGGCGAACCATACCACTGCTCAACCGCCGGCCACACACGGCAACGTCGGCGGCCCAAATAAACCTGGAAAAACATTTCAAAAAGCTGCCGGAATTGGCTTGAGCTAATCCGAAACGCATGGCTCATGTGTGTGAACGCGAAACGATTTTCCAACCCCAAAAAGAGACTCCAAAGATGACCCAATACGACCTCGAGCTGACCATTACCAAGATCACAAACCGCAACCGCGGCGCTGGCGGATCTTGGGTGCAAGGCAAGATTAACGACGACTATCGATTCGACGCGTTGGTCTTCCCCGAACACGCAGAACATGAATCGTACGAATTGAACCGCAGCAAGATCTCGAAGCTTTGGGTCCAACGCCTGACCGACCGCAAGGTGATGTTCAACTTCGACCGCGGCTTGGATGTGCCCGCGGCCAATACCGAGGTGCAGGTGGTGGTCGACTTTCTTTGCGAAGGATTGTCCGACTTGGTCTTTGGTGCATAAGCCGAAACGCGAAACGAACTCGCGTCGTCGATCGGTGGTTCGATCGGCCTGACGATGGCAGCCAACCACGAATATGAACAGGGAGAAACGAAGATGAAAAAGGCAGAAGTCAAGATTGGTGGCGAGTACTACGCAAACGTCACGAACAAAAAGGTGGTCGTACGGATCGATGCGGAGAATTCCTCCGGCGGTTGGGACGCGACGAACCTGACGACCAACAAAAAGGTGCGAATCAAAACCGCTGGCCGATTGCAAGGTCCGGCAAGACAAACCGCGGCGGCCGCTGAAACTCGCGTTCGTAAACGCACCGCAAAGCCGACAACCGAAACCGCGAGCGTCACGGACGGCGGCGAGAAAAAACTTTCGTGCGTCAAAGCGGCTTTGCAGGTTTTGGAAACGACCGGCGAACCGATGAACGCCCAGGAAATGATCACCGCGATGGTCGAGCAAAACCTTTGGGAAAGTCCCGGCGGAAAGACCCCGCACGCGACCTTGTATTCGGCGATCCTTCGCGATTTGAAGCGCGGCGACGAAAGCCGATTCGTGAAAACGGAACGCGGTCGCTTCACCGTTCGGGCATAGGAGGCCGGGGAGATGTTTATCGGAGACGTTCGACAAATCGAGGACCTTGCGGAAGGGGAAACGGCAACGCCGGAACCAGACAGCAAACGAGCGATGTAGAGAGGCCCGACGTTGTTCTCCAGAAAGACCTCCTCGCCGCCGAATCGCACCACCCACATTTGCCCCTTGCGATAGAACGCGTTTCCGGTGCCGACGTTCGAGAGTGGGATCAACTGGCGCAGCCGATGCTCGCGAATCGCAACCTTCCCATCAGCGAATGAAAACGCTTCTTCGATCGTCAAAGAACCAGCGAAGCCGTCCGGCGGAAGTTGATCGCCGATCAAGAGCATTCGGGATGCACCGCTGCGCTCGGCCAGTTGTTCGGCCGACTTCGCAAGGCACAGCACAATCATGAACGGTTCACCACCGATTTGCACATCGCCGATCCGCCAAGCTCCTCCGGGTAGCAACGTCTCCACCGCGCCGCCGGGAATCGAGCCGGCGAGCACACCCGCAATCCCGCGAGCGTCAATGGACCAACGCCTCAACCGATCCGGAGGAATCTCACCATCCACCTCCCCGTAGGCGCAAGCGTCAAACAGCCGTGGCCCGTCAGGCGTCTCTGATTCAAACACCTCGTGACTAGAGCACTCGGCGCAATAGTCGGGGTTAATGTAGTCGACCGGAGGCAATTCAGCCAAGACACCCGTCTGGATCAAATCATCCACCGAGCCGCACGTCATCAAACGTAGACTGTCGCTGCCCACCCTCGCTTCCGGTTGACAATTAAGCAGCAGCAGAAGTCTTGCAATCGTTTGCACGATCGATCCTCCATGCGCGAAGGTACTTTTCAGCCAGCCGACGATCCGGCGTCGCCAGCGATTTCAAGTTGCTGTTGTTCGATCTTCTGATGTTCACATGGAACTTGTGACCATTCTCAAGGTTAAAACGTATCCGGACGTTCTTGATGTTCATGTTTGATCGTGGTGCGCGATCTTTGCGAATGTACTCGTCGATCATTCGCTGGAACCCTCCACGTCCGTACTCCGAGTTCGGACCAAAGGTCAAGTCATCGTCCGGTCCGAAGATCCGCACCTCCGCCGATTCGATCAAAACCTCCTTCACTCCATCCATTGGTTGCGTCACAAACTTGAACGCCGGATCCAGCAATACGTTCAACACGAACGGTTGGGAGCTGGGATCTTCCGGCGGCAACTCGATGCCCATGATCTCGCGTCCCAGAATCATCGTCAGCGGTTCCAGCACCGGTTTGCCGCCGAGAGCGTAGACGTCCGTGGTGTGATTTTTCTCGTCGTACACGAATACGTTTTCAAACACATGTGTCTGGCACACCCGCTCAAAATCATCGCCGCCATCAACCAACTTCACGACCGATTGCCGATAATTGTCCAAGCTGGCGAACACATAGTGCAATCCATCGTCACGCTGCCAATACTCCGTCACGCAACGCCGGCCGCGCCCCTGTTTGGACGAATAGAACGCAGACAAAGCATTCGCAAACGAGTCCAATTGTTCCTGCGACGTTCGAGGCGTGGCCGGTGGCAGATCGATCCGCCGGTACGACGACCGTCCTCCGATCACACGATCTGCCAAAGCAAACCGCGTCGCCGCACGCCAGACTGCCGGTTTGCTGATCCGAGTCAACAAAGCCACGTCATAACGGCTTTCGCAACGTTCCAGTTCCTTCAAAAACTCGTGCTCGCCGGCACGATGACACTGCCGAAAAATCACCATCTGCGATTCCTCGTTCACCATCGAATGAAGATCGTGCAGCATCAATTCGGCCTGTTGCCGGTACCCGTCGTCTAATGCCAGATACGCCGCAAATATCGTGTCCACATCCGTCTTCGCCAATTCCGACCAATTCAACCGAATCGGAATTTCCAGTACCGAAAACATCTCCGCCAACAACCCGTTAGACGTCTGCCGCAGAACCGTCCGCGGATTAAAACTGCTTGTCATCGAACATAAACCTCCCAATCTTTGGTCTAAAGTACATACTTCATATCTAGCCGAAAAAAACGCTCCCCAACGGAGGAACGTACTAACCCTCTCGGAGTCACTCACTCCACGAACAAACCCATCGTTTCCAACTGGATCCGCATCGCCTCAGGGGACACAGCGAACTTAGCCGCCAACGGATCGCAAAACGTCTCGCGACGCAACCGTATCGGATCGACCGATCCAACATCGTCCCCATCAACAAACGAAATCCGATTCGAGTCAACGTTCGGAACTCGCCGTTGAATTTCTACTTCGCTGACTGGCTCGTCGCCGCCAGTCAGCTCTCTCCATGCCGCCAGCATCAGCCGTTTGGGCATCAACAAGCACGCCGCAAACGCATCAGCCTGCCGCTCAATCTGTGATCGACGACCATCGGATCGATGAATCACTTCCGGCATCTCCTCATCGCCAAACAACATCGGATTGCCATCGTGGTCGACAAAGTAATGACGATGCAAAATCCAGTGGCCAAGTTCGTGCCCAAATGTGAAATTGAACCGCGGCAGCATCAATGGCCACACGTCAGGGTTGATTTCGTGATCGAACATAATCAGCCCGCGACGCAGCCATGTCGCACCGTGAATGCGGTCGGCAAACCGCGATTGCAGGTCAACGAACTCGAATTCCAATTCCAGCAAGCTCGTCGCAATGTCTTCGACTTCGACCGGCGCGACCGTCGGCATCCGCACCAACCGCTCGTACCTATCCTCAGTCGGAGCTGACGCCATCGGCTTCCGTCGCGGAATCCCGCCGGTCGGCAAAGAGCTCAAGCGGCTCGGCAAATTGAGTCTTCGAGATTGTCCAAAACAGGTTCATCTGCTTCGCATATTTGCTGCGGATCCCCCAGCAATGGGCGGCCTGCAGTCCAACATCGGTGGATACCGAGAAGCATGATCTAAGCGATCGATCGAAAGCGAACCGATGCCGGATCGTTCGGCATGTCCTCGTCAGCGGGAAGATAGTCGAACGGATAAGCTTCAATGATCGTTCTCGATGGAAAAAGCTTAGAGGGAACCAAAATGGCATCCCTCCCAGATCTATCTATGCAAAACAATTGAGTGACGACTCATAACTCACGGGAAAAGTTCGCAACGCAGGGGTCCGTTTCTGGAAGACAGACGGCGAATGCTGGTACACCAAAATCGCGTTGCGTTCAGTCTCTGCTTGCTTCCTTAGGTCGGCAACAATTGCAAAAACTCGGTAATCCGCAGCATTTGGACAAGCCAAGAAGCAAACATTCAATGCGATCGGAAAAAAATTTGCAAAAATAAGTGCTCCGAGCGCAAGATCTCAATTCCTAATTCAGTCTTGCTGGTAGAAGCGAATCGATCCCGTTGACCGACGAATGCATGAACCCAAACCACGAACTAACCCGAGCCAGTTTGATTCTGCGGCTTCAAGACGCGGAAGATATGGCAGCGTGGGATGAGTTCGCGACAATTTACGGTCCCGTCGTCTTTAATGTCGCCACGAGCCGCGGCTTTCAAGCGGCGGACGCGGACAATCTGGTTCAGGAAGTGTTCATGGCGGTTGCCAGCTCGATCTCCAAATGGCTCGAGCGAGATGACCGTGGCAGTTTCCGTGCATGGCTATTGCGAATCACCCGCAATGCCGCTGTCGACATGATCACGCAAAAAGCCACTCGCTCCCTGGGACGCGACGGTAGCGAGCTCCAGGTCCACTTAGCAAATTTGCCGGCACCCTCTGAACTCTCCAGTGCTCTCGATCTCGAGTATGAGCGAACGGTCTTTCAGTGGGCAGCGGAGCGAGTGCGCGAGTCGGTGGCCGAGCACACTTGGCAGGCATTCTGGCTGACGAGTATCGAGGAATTGTCCGTCGAAGCGGCAGCGGCGAAGCTCAACACTCGCCCTGGCAACATTTATTTCGCACGCACTCGTGTAATGGCACGGATCAAGCAACTTGTCCAGCAGTATCAGGCCCAACTATGAACAACAAGCAAGTTACTTGTGATGACGCGCCGCTCGAAGCAATCCTTCGGCATGACCAGTCATCGGAGCCAAGCGAGGAGCTGCTCGCGCATGTCGAAACCTGCACACGCTGCCAAGAACGGCTCAGCGAACTGGCCGGAACGGCGGCGATGTGGCATGATGTGAAAGTCGCGATCTCGGAAGCCGTCAGTTCAGATCAACAACGCTGCTTTCCGTCTGTGAACCTGGAGCAATCAGCCATTCACTGGACCGAGTCGATGGCCAAGCAGTTGCTTTCACCGCCTACGCATCCGGAAATGCTCGGAAGACTGGGGCGATACGAAGTCGAACGATTGATCGGCTCTGGCGGAATGGGAGTCGTCTTCAAAGCATTCGATACGGAACTGAATCGACCCGTCGCGATTAAACTGCTGGCTCCCTATCTCGCAAGCAGCGGGTCTGCTCGGAAACGGTTCGCACGCGAAGCTCGCGCGGCTGCGGCAGTTGTGCATCCACACGTGGTGCCAATTCACAATGTTGAGACAGAGCGTGAATCACCATTCATCGTGATGCAGTATGTATCCGGCGAATCGTTGCAAGCTCGCATAGATCGCGATGGAGCACTTGAATTGTGTGAGATTCTGCGGATCGGCATGCAGGTCGCTGATGGCTTGTCAGCCGCCCATCAACAGGGCATCGTGCATCGCGATATCAAACCTTCGAACATCCTGCTGGAAGAAGATGTCGACCGCGCTTTGATCAGCGACTTTGGACTCGCACGCGCCGCCGATGATGCCAGCCTGACTCGCACTGGATTCCATCCCGGTACGCCACAGTACATGTCACCCGAACAAGCAGCCGGACAAAGTGTTGATGCGCGCAGCGATTTGTTCAGTCTCGGCAGCATGCTGTACACCATGTGTACCGGGCGGCCACCGTTCAGAGCTGAATCTTCTTACGCTGTGATGAGAAGAATCAGTGACGAAGTTGCGACGCCGATTCGTGAACTGAATCCCGACACTCCGGAGTGGCTGGTGCTAATCATCGAGAAATTGATGGCTAAAGCAAAAACGGAACGCTTCGATTCCGCAAGTGAAGTTCATGAACTGCTCGAAGCGTGCTTAAGCCACGTACAACAACCAGGAAACTTTAGGCTGCCTTCCCGATTATCAACACTACAACAGCCGACTTTTCAAAAACATGCAATCTCAAGACATTACCAACTTACTTTCGGAGTACTAATAATGCTGAGTCTATTGACGGCCGTTGCTGTGGGGCTGTTTTTTCAAGCCGGAACCTCAGGAACTTTCACGCAATTTGATGAAACACAAGCGGAAGTTCTAGGACATGGTTACTCGCGGCAGGGCGACTTCATCTATTTTGATAAACAACGCATCGATCAAGCCGGTAAAAAAGATTTCGACAGGTTTGCGAAGACTGCCAACTTAAAGGTAAGTCTATGTACGAATGTCGACGCCGCGAGCTTCAAAGCACTGAGCGAAGAGTACACCAAGGACAAGAACAAAGTCTATTACAAATGGATCAGCAACGATCATTTTTGGGTCGTGGAGCTTCCTCTGGCCGACGCCCAAAGCTTTGAGGTTATCAGCACCAATCTGGCGAGGGACGCGAAGAATGTTTGGTGGTACGGAGAACCTCTACCAGGCGTTGATCCGAAGACTGTAGAACTTGTGAATCCGGGATTTGTCTGGAAAGATGCCAAGAGCGTTTGGTATCAGAGAGAAAAGATTTCTGGCGCCGATGCAAAGACGTTCCGACATCTAGAACAGGCGTTTTATCGGGACGCGAATCGAGCCTATTGGTCGATGACGCCGCTGGATGGTGCCGATCTCGATACGTTTCGCACTTTTGGCGATGACAGTCCGTACGCTGCAGATCGCCGTAACGTTTGGAAAGGCAATACAAAAATCACCGGATATGATGCGCCGACGTTTCAGGCAATTCACCAATCTGTCATCAAGGACAAAAATGGTGTCTACGCTGGTGAGCATGTGGTTGACAATGCTGACCCTAAGTCTTTCCTAAAAGTAGCGGACCTCGATACGTCCTTATCAGCCCTCCTAGCGGATGAACATCATTACTACGTCTTTTTGCCATACTACGGCGACGTCTATCAGGTCACTTCGACCACCAATTCGCTGAATGTCACGCGTTCGATCTGGCCACCGGGAATCAAGCAAAAAGATCCCATCGCAATCGCGACCGCAGAACTCGGAGAGACCGGTTGGAAGAATCTGACTATCGCTGCAGATCCAGCGATCAACACGGCGCAATTGAAAGAACGAGAGATGCACCTGTTGAAACTCTTTACGGCCCCGTTTACCAAGGCTTGGGAGATCATTCGCGAAAGAAAGGTCCAGAATAACTCCGTCGCACAGACGACATCCGCAAAACAGGTCACACAAGATGACCAGCCTGAAAAAGAAAAACGATCAAGCGAAGGTTGGCAGTCGGATATCGTCGCCTTTGATACGTATCTTGCGGAGCTTGTCGGCAAGGCGAAAGTCCCCGATAAGCCATCGCTGGAAAAGCGAGTCACAGTCATACCCGGAAGCGAAGAATTAAATTCTGAAGTTCTGCCCGTTACGGATGGTGCTGGCGGATTTGTCGACCTGTCCCCAGCCGAAGATACCGTTCAGTTTCAAGTGAACAATGCGTTGAAGGGGCAAAAGGTAAAGTGGGAATTTGAATTGGCACTCGACGTAGTTGTTGCCTTTAATGGTGTTGGCCAGCTTCAACCGAAAGTCGCCGCCAACCAGAACGCACAATCATTTCTCGCAGCGATTATGCTCAAGACAACTACTCAACTCGACTTCAAGGCTGGAGATATCGTAAAGCTGGAGGCGACGATTGGGGACGCGTCTCAAAACAGAGGACTCGCCGCACTCTTAGCTCCAGCTGGCCCCGTCGCGATTTACCATCTCGACTCAACGACTCATCCTGTTTTTTGGTTGGGCCTTAAGGACGTCAAAATTTCGGGGCCGACTCGAAAGACGGCGGCCATACGGCAGCCTACTCCTGAAGTTACTGCTTTTGCGAAGGACTTGCTCCAGGCTTGCATGGTTTACGATGAAAAGAAGCTGAACCAACTTTACGCTGCCGAGGTGCAATTGCTTCCAGGAAACCGCTTATTCTATTTTGGGCTCGAAGTCCCCGGGAAAATGACCGAATCCGGGGTACCGGTAAAGCGTGATGATATGCTCGTTGCTCTCAAAAAGCAGGCCGCACGAGATCCCATGCCGGCTTTTATTGCTGGCACGGTCGTCAACTCGTTTCAGATCGAGCAGTTGGATGTCGCGGTGGGTGACTATGTAACGGAACCGAATCAGCAGAGCGAGTCCTTGTACAGATCCTTGCGATTCAAGATTGCTGATAACGATGTCTTGCTGAAGCTGTCTGTTCCGGGCGCGTTCAGGTTCGTACAACTACGCAAAACCGACGAGCAATGGAAGGTAATTGCCGAGTACTAGCCTCTGTCTCAAAACTGAATTTTTACGTCATATATTAAGTGCTGTCTAATGAAGGCGAGTCGAACGAAACCCGCAAAGTTCTTCGCAGTCTTCTCGAATCTGGAGAAGACTCGTCGGCTTTCTTTCAACCAACCGATAAGCCGTTCGACTATGTTGCGGTTGCGGTACAGTTCTTTGTCAAACGCGACTCAGCGTTTCTCTCGGCCTTCGTTTTCTCGCGATGGTATTGCTGGTTATATACCGAGATCCTGCAAATATGCATCGAACCAATCTGCTCGCTATCCTTTGTCGCCGCCCAAAGCAACCGGCCATGCCACGGGGGAGAACATCTGCGGATTCAGGCCATACGCGGAGGAATTTGCTATCGAGGTTACTTCATCAGTTTGAGGTTTGCTTCGGCGAAGGCCTTTCCTATTTGCGCGAATATCTTTGCACTACCGAAGTAATGGTAGCCGCCGTTGGATGCGCCCTGGAGTGCTTCTCGGTCTTGAGGTGAAAGGACTTCCTCCAATGCGATGTCCAGCTTCTCCTGATCCGCCCTGGTGATTCCCTCAAGCCATGCATCGATCGCGGCATAGTGTTCCGGGGAGTTGGGGGAGTATTGGTCATTGGCATAAACCGCCAGGACGTTCTTCCCCTTCTTTAAATATTGAGTCTGTTCCTGATCGAGAACAATGGATCTGTATTGCGGCTCATCCTTCCACCAGATGTAGGTGTGAATCTTGTGGCCGTTCAAGTAAACATGAAACCCTTGTCGCGCCAGAATCGCAATGCGATAGAAGGCGTAATCGAGGTTGTCTACTTCAAAAGTGGAACGCATGAGCAAGAATTCTTCGTGGCCCCATATGGAAGCATGTTTGTCCAATTTGATCCCGCTGTGGTTCCATACGCCTTTGCCGATAGGAGCTTCGCCGGTTGCCCATTGGCTGTCATCGAAGTCAGGCTGAAACCAATTCTCCATTCCGGCTGGCAGTTTGATATCGCGGAATCTCCTGTCGGTGAAGTCTTCCAATTTGTCTTTCGCCTCGGTAGCATCGACTGTGATATAGCGCCAGTTTCGATCCTGTGGCGGCGTACCAATCGGCTTCCAGAACGTATCCCATTTCCGCTGCGTATCGAGCGTGCCATCGGCTTTCAATGTGTGAGCCGTGCCGACGATCTCGTTGTACTCGCCCTGCTTGGGTTCTGCGGCTTCGATGTCGCGATCCCAGAACGGAGCAGTCTCCACGGCAATCACATTGCCCTGGAATTCGGGCATGTCGGCTGGCGCGGCCATGGCCTTGCGAAAATTCACGTTGTCGCCCTCGCCGCCGACACCGAGTACGCCAATGACAAATGGCATCTGCGGAGCAGAAAGGTCTTCGCGCACGTCGCGTATAAAGTGAGCCAAGAGACGCGAGTATTCGTCATAATCGCCATTCGGATAAGTCTGACCATCGACGAGGTCGTTGAACCCCTGGAACCAGACAAAACCGGCAAGTTCGTAGCCCTGTTTGGGATCATAAGCGGGACAGACTCGGGCCGGATCGGCGAGCACCTTTTGCACATGCTCAACCATCATGCGGTAAAACACCCCTGAGGCGGCAGCCTTGTCTTCCTGCCATTTCTTTCGATCTTCCAGTTTGGGAATGCCGTGGGCGCCCTGCGGATGTCTGTCCCATTCATCTTGAATCTGCTTGGGCAGCTTGTAGGGCCCAGCACTTGGCGGGCGAAATTCGGTGTTAAGCGACCTGCCTCCCCATGCGGTTTTGATGATCAAGACGGGTTCCTTCAGCTCTTTCTCCATGGTGATGCCAAAGGTGAACTCAGGTCCAATCTTTCCGCCATTCTCGGTGGGTCGGTCTCCGCGTGCGCCAAAGCCTGCAGTCAGTTTCCCCAATCCTTCGCCATTTGCACTGCCATCGTAAGGCCCAGTCAAATAGGACATCCAGACGTTGTCACATAAGCGGGGCGTTCCATCGGGATTGCGCATCTCCTTGAGCAAGGGGGCGGTGGCCGGATCCTTGCCGATGTAGTCAAAAGTCCGGACTTCCGCATGCCCTTCCATGTTCGATTGCCCCGCCAAGATGAATACCTTCAAAGGCTGAGCGAAGCCACTCGGTGAAAGGGCAAAAAGTAGTAATACCGCCCCGAAAAATTGTATTGCAGCAACAGGTAGTTTCATCATGACAAACTCAATTCGTTGAAGGTTGGGGATCAATGATCGCATCTGCTTCTGGGAGACCAGTGGCTCGGCAGTTCTCTGCGTCCCAAAGGATCGGTTTCTGCAGACGCAACGCGAGAACTCCCAGCATGCCGATCTCTGTGATTCTCGCACCGATCTCGAATGGTGAATAGGACTTTGCATCGCCTGCACAAGCAAGCACCCATTCGAACATATGTGAGTTATTGACCTTGCTCCACCGTGGTCGACTACCGTTGGCAGCTTTTGCGGGATCCCATTTCAAAACTTCTGTATCGATACGAGGTTGAGTCTTGGGGATTTTTGCCACTTCTGGCTGATCGGCTCCGCGAAACTCATATGCCCCTTTGAGTCGAACATGGCAACCGGTGTTCCAAAGTCCCGCGGACAACGTTCCTTCGCTACCTACGATCAGACATCCGGTTGAATCGACAGCTCCCTGAGTCACTTCGATTGGCGGAAGATTGTTGTCGCCGGAATAGAACGTGAGCTTCACTGGGCCCCGATTCCCCTTTGCCGCGAACTCAAAGTTAACGGTGCAGCGAGTAGCGAATGATTCATGTCCTAGATTTTCGCCAGTTGCGTCGATCCGCGTTGGAGCATCCAGTTCGAGAGCACGATAAGCGAGCTGAAAACCGTGGCAGCAAAAATCTGCCAGCGAGCCACCACCGAAATCGTACCATCCTCGCCATTTGCCAGGATGGTAGATGTCATTGTTGTAAGGTCTTGCGGGTGCCGAACCGAGCCAGAAATTCCAGTCAAGTCCCTCCGGAATCGGATCGCTCATCGTTGGCCGATCGACGCCATTCGGCCAGCTATGAGCCGGATGCCAAACGTGCACTTCAGTGATATTCCCAAGCAGCCCAGATTGAATGACTTCGAAGCTGCGGCGAAATCCCTCTGTCGAACAACCCTGGTTGCCCGTTTGAGTCGCCAGTCTCGGATAACCCACAGCAAGCTTCTCCAGCGCACGACATTCGGCTACGGAATGAGCCAGCGGCTTTTCGCAATACACATGTTTGCCTGCGTTCAGTGCCGCTTCGCAGATGGGCACATGCCAGTGATCTGGCGTCGCGATGATCACGGCATCGACTCCAGATTCTTTGTCAAGCAGATC
Source organism: Kothea flammea (assembly GCF_052161645.1). Classification (GTDB taxonomy): domain Bacteria; phylum Planctomycetota; class Planctomycetia; order Pirellulales; family Pirellulaceae; genus Laterigemmans. The sequence goes on along the minus strand of NZ_CP197414.1, from coordinate 2,703,881 downwards.
ACGATAGTCGTGATAAAGCCGAGCCTCTTTCAGCTCGTTGACTTGCAATGCACTGTCGAGCTGTCGCTTGTCAACGTCGCAAATGGCCACGATCTTCTGATCCAGCTTGTTGAGTTCTGGAATCAGATAGCCTCGCATCTGCCCACCCATCCCAATGCAGGCAAACGAGAGTTTTTCATTGGCAGACTGTCTTGCCAGAAGTCCTGAGGGCAGAATCATCGGCAACCCAACAGTTGCCGCTGCGGTTTGAACAAATTGTCGACGAGAGACTTCGTGGAACATGACTACCTCTGGCTTGTTTGATCGAGTGTGATTGAAAGCGTTACCGACATTGTACTCGGACGTGAGGCTACCAACGGCGGACTCGTCGTCTTGTAAGGTAGCGAGGCCGCAGCGCGAGATGGCTCTCGGCTTCGGAAATTGTAACTACTTCGCGGTCCACAACGGCTTGTGCTCGCCCGGTAATGCGCGGGTCAGCGGCAGCTTGGCAAGATCATCTGGTAGCACGACGACAGCGTCTTGCTCACATGCATCTCGGGCCAAGTCCGTTGCTCGCGAAGGGACCCACTTCAACAACTCACCGATCGTAACCAAGCCGTCACTGTCCGAGTCTGCATCTCCGCGCAATGCCTCGCACATTGCAAGAACGAGGAAACCATGAGGGACTCTCGGATCGTCGATTTGTCCGCTGGTCGATTGTGTCTCCGAGCAGCCCAACAACCAAGCACTCTGCTTGGGCAACGAACTTCGCACCGCACCGCCCGCCTGGCATGCATCGATCGTCACCAGCGATGGACAAGGCAATTTGGCTAGGCTGGCGCAAAGAACGTTTGCGTCAATAACCTTTGCGTGCTCGCTATCTAAACGCAACAGGCCATCCTCAGTCGTTCCATGCGTGCTGGCATGAATGAAAACTAGATCGCCTAGCCTAGTATCTTTAACCAATCGCTCCAATTCAGCGAGCAATCGTTCGGGCGTACATTCCAGTCCCGAAACGAATTTAGTCTCGACTCGCTTCCAAGCGGAAGGTGAACGCTTCACGGCCTCCACGACAAAACCAGCATCGCGCCCGTAAAGATCATCCACAGGAGGCCCTTCCATCGCCGCCCCAACGCCAAACGATAGCAGATAAAAGGTTCCATCGCGACTTGGGAGCTCGACCTCTTGAGCATCAACCGAAAGAGAAAGAGAAACGATCAACAAAACACTCAAGTATCGCAAGATAACCATTAAGACTTTGCTTTATATGGAGTAGTCGTCAAAACAAGACAGGTTCGGCAGCGCCACGATTAAACTAGAAGCTCCTCAAGTGGGCCAGCATGTGAGCAACCATTTTGTTTCAGCACAAGATCTTCGTTGCCATAATACTTGATGGGGTTGCCATAGGCATTGAGCAGAGTGGTCCACCAGTCGCCGATGGTCCGGCAGCTCTTTTCACCATATTTCGGGTAACGCAGGTAACGACCCGGCAGCTTAAGATTACCGCCGCCACCGCCAACAATCAGATAAGGCCACTCCATTCCGGTTCCGTGGTGATTATCGCTCGAATCAGAGAGGAAGATAATCATGGTGTTGTCCAGCATGTCTCCATCACCCTCAGGAACTGCTCTCAGTTTCCCGGCCATCGTCGCCAGAAGCTCTGAATGATGATGCTGGATGATCTCACGATATTCAGTCTGGCTCTTCGTGCCTTCGTTGTGTCCGATGCCATGGTTGTGTTCGTCGATCCCCAGTTTCTTGTAGGTCATATCGACATTGTCCAGGCGAATCGTGACGACGTTGGTGAGGCCTGCAATCAAAGCCGCTGTGGCCAGATCGAATTGTGCTTCCTGACGAACCTCCTCGACGGTAGAAGTGAACTTGTCAGAGTACCCCGGCGCGTTGGCGGCGATCTGTTCCTTCATGCTCGACAACTTGCTGTGACGAACCTGAAGTTCCTCAAACGCGTTGAGATAGGCGTCCATCTTGCCATGTTCCGACGAGGGGATCGCTTTCGAAACTTTCCTGATATCATCCACCATGAAATCAAGCAGATTCCCCTGCAGTTTGAACCTCTTTTCAGCCCCGCTACTGGCCGCAACGGCTGAGCCAAACAATTGTTCATAGGCAATATCGGGAGACCCCTGAAAAGGAAGTTCCTGTCCCGGACCGACGGCGCTGATCCCGGGATACATGGTCCCACCATAGTCACTGCTTAACGCTTTTCCCCTGATCGCCAGTCCCAGATGATTAAACGGCGCTGGGTTGAGTTTGGCTAATTCGGCATCAGCGGTGGCTCTAATCACCGCGCCTGCATCGAACTCACCGCCAGTCATGTAGACACCCATCATGCCAAACCAGCTGGAGTGACCACCACGGCACATTTTCCCCGAGAGCCCCTGCACGATCGAAAGCTGATCTTTAAAGGGCTCCAGCGCATGCATTGATGACGGCAGAGGAACGTTTGTCAGATCCTGATTGAATAAACTGCCGCTCGAATCTTTGCCCTTGAATGCGTCCGGCGTGATGCCATTGGGAATGATGCCGCTCGACTTTACAACAAACACAAAACGATTGGGCAGCGCGTTCGAGCTGCCAGCGGCCTGGAGTTCTACCTGGCGCAGAAAAGGCGATAACAGGAAGGATCCCGCGCCCAGTGAAAGATTCTTCAGCGCGTGACGTCGTGTAGGGTTCATGGTTTTACCTTGAAGTCGGTTCAAGTGTTTTGCGGTAAAGAAATGAGTCGGACGAAAGTATGGAAATCAAGAGTGCCTTAAAACTGCCACCACTTTCCAGGTAAGCCCGATCGGCGGAAATGAGTGTTTTTGAATCGTTGAGCGTTTCGTTTCGCCCCATAAAGTACCGAAACACATGCCGGATCATGCCTTGACGAACTTTATCTGATTCGGCCAGTCTGTGGATCAGTTCCAGAGCATCCTTGAATTCGCCATCCAATTTCTGCTCACCCGTCCCTGTCAGATCACTTCTGGCATTGACCGGTTTGGTATCTCCCTTTGCCAGACTTTCCTCCGTTCGATACCGTCCGAAGTCATCATAGATTTCGAAGGCATATCCCAGTGGATTCATCTTCTTGTGGCAACGCCAGCATTCAGCTTTCTCCGTCTTCTGCAACCTTTCTCTCAGCGTTTTCGTATGGTCCTCCGGAATAGAGGCATCCACTGTGATAGGAATATCAGGTATCACGCCTCCCAGCAATCGTTCCCTCACCCATTTGCCTCGCCGAATCGGATCCGTACTGTCGTTCAATGAATGTGCAATCAGCCAGGCAGGATGCGTCAACATCCCGGCACGGTTCGGTCGCTCGTAAGGTTGTGGCAACAGGAAATCCTGTTCGTCATCCCTGAGGTCATAAACCATCGGGTATTTTTCATACAGCGCCTGCATGCGATGCAGAAGTATGTTTTCGTCTTTGGTGTCCATCCAGCTATACTGCTCCTTCACGATCTGCTTTATCGCAGCGACACTGCCATCGAATCCTTTATTGAAGTTGTGCAGGTTGTATTTCACATTCAGTTCATGCCAGCCCTTCAGTTTCAGTCTCTGCAGGAGTTCTTTCTGCATGGCTTCCGGATAATCTCCGGCATCGAGTTGCTGTTGGTTCTGCTTGTAAAAATCATAGACCGTGTTCCGAAATGTCGCTCTGTTGATGATGTAGTACTCGTCTGACGTCAGCAGTTGCCGGAAGACATCCTGATCTCTCTCCAGAATGTTCATGACGAAAAAATCCGCGTCTTTCTCGTACATTGCCGGATAGTTTTCGCCGTAGTAAGCGAATCCCCCCGAGCGATCTTCGTCCTTAAAGACTTTATGGGCCTGGGTGTAGCCAAAGAACTCCTGAAAGAAACGCAGGATCCTTGGTTTGTCAATCGCGTCATCCTGAAGGATGCGTGCAACCTGTACCTGCGCATCCGCGCTGCTGCTCAGCTTCCCCTCTTGGGCGGCTTGAAGAAGTGCCGCATCGGGCGGGCGATCTGTGAGAGCATAAGCAATAGCAAATGCCATTTCAGTACCGGACAACATCCGACGCCCGTGAGAATCTTCTTTGCCAAGACCGATCTCCACTCTGTAGACGGATTCGTGGTGTAACATCACCGCCATCAAGACCAATCGCATGGCCTCGGCATTGCCGCCCTCTTCGGCTGTCTTTCTGAAAAGCTTCGAGTAGTTCCTTATCTCTTCCTGCAGGGGCTCTCGATAGACAACCTTTCTGAAATGATCGCTGATGGCTGAAGCGAGCATGTCATCACTGGGACTTGTGTCTGATGAAGCGATGGGGGAATGCCTGATGAGTTCATCGGCGGCAACAGCCGCGTTGCTCATCAACACACTGACGACCGCGGAATCCGCAAACAGGAGGTTGGCATAATCTTTGATACCAACTTTGTCTTCCAACGGAAAAGGCTGCCTGAAATCCCTGGCACCTTCTCCGTAGTTGGATTTCACATTTTCAAAAACTTCAGGGCTGGTTCTCCACAACCGTGCCGGTGAAAAAGGCCCCGCAGTGATTTCGCCGCTGAAGAGCTTTTCATGGTTCACATAATTTCCGAAGCTCGGACTTTCCAGTTTCGTATAGAGATCAGACACGTTCCCGGATTTCTTCAACTCCGCATTGATCCAGAGCATCACGGCATCTCTTTCGTGCTGCTCGGGTTGTTCACTGTCGGTCGGTGGCATCTCTTCCAAATGCAGTTGTCGGAGTATCGAATTCCACAACTCTATGTCATGGCCGGATGCCAGATCTAAACTAATGTCGGACAGGACGACACCGGACTCATTGCTGCTTTCGCCGTGACAGTCGGCACAGTACTTACTTAGGAAAGGGGAGACGGTTTCGTCGAAGGCCTTTTTGTCCGCCAAATTGGGATTGGATTTCTTATCGGCCTGAGCCAAGAGTAAGTTCGATGAACACAACCAAACGGCGGTGAAGGCTATCGCTGATGCAAGAAGAGGCATATTCATTTTTGGCCAACGTTGGTGATTGAGACAAACACATCATCACGCCCAATCATGGAACCGCCAGCTTTGTTGATCGCCGCCAGCAATGTCCACAAGTGGAAAAGAAACTACCCGTTATTGAGCCGAATGAGTTTTGGTGTCTCCGTTGTCGCCTCGATCGCGCGAATCGTATCTCGGACGCACTTGGCCTTCTGTTTCATTAGCACCTTGGGGAAGTCCGGCTCGTCTTTTTCGAAGTAGTTGGCGAGCTGGGCCAGCTCAGGTATGACCGCCTTGGCGTGGGTCCCATAGCTGAGCAGGATCTCCATCAGTTCCGGGGTTCGCATCTCACTCGCCCACGGATTTTGCTGCCGCGTAAACTGGACGCATGCCTGGATACCCTCTTCAATTCGGTGTTTGGCAAATAGTCGAAGTCCCTCCACGCGAATGCTGTCGGCGAACATCTCACCGCTCGGAGCGGGTTCGGTGATTGCCTGATAAATCGCAGGCAACAACGGCTTGATCTCTCGGGCGGAGAGGTTCCGGTAGACGGAACTGAGACTTCCCCGGGCGCGACCGTCTTGGTTCGTCAAGCCGGCTCGCACCGCCTGATACAAAGCCTCGCGATCGACTCCGTCCAGCGACCCACCGAGCATCCCGTCGCCTTCGAACAAAGCGAACGTGAGATAACGCTGTTGCATGCCGCGGGGATCGTTTACCTTGTCCACCTCGGCCAACAATTCCAATAGCTTCGGGACCGCAGGTTTGGCGGCCGGCCCGATCTTGGACAGGGCGTCCGCTGCACTGACGCGGAGCCAAAGATCATTTTCGTTAAGGCATTTCCGTAGTGATTCCGCCGCTGGCTCGGCCTTTTGCCCAAGCTTGCCCAGGGCCTGACAGGCACCGTAGCGGGCGTCGAGCCGGCGCGCGTCAAGCAGTTCGACAATCGCTGAAACGGGCACGTCCTGGCGACGGTCGAGCGCCATCGCGGCGCGCTCGCGGACGATCGGCGACCAGCTTCCGAGACGCTCGACGAGTTGATCGACAGTCAGTTTGTCATACGCGCTGTTGCGGTCTTTGTTGTCCCACCCACGGCCGTCAGCGATCAGAGAATCTGCAGCTACCGCGTCCAGGCTCGGGACAAAAGACTTACCTGCACCGGTTAGCCAAATCTTCTTTAGTGGCATCGCGTAAGCCAACAGGTAAGTGCCCGTGGCATCGAATCCATGGAAGCTATCGTGTCCGTTTTCCGGAGGGCCTTGGTGAGGGTAGCTACCATCCCAACAGCGTGCCAGGTCGAAGTACCAAGCGCCAAACTCTTTCATCCACGCACCGCTGGCGTTCGGGCCGGAAAGAGCGACACTCGGCATCGCCCAGAGCATGTTGAAGTAGTTTCCGCAGTGCCCACAGTCGCGCTCCGCCCCGTGCGCGGCAACACTCATCCGCGAGAAGAACTCGGCACCATTGGCTTCGCCCATCGAGTTGAACAGCATCGCCGCCATGCCACATTTGCCGTTATCTTCGTGGCCTTCCATCCACGGATGATGGTCGCCGTAGGGGATCGATCCCTTGCCGACGTAGAACCGCAACAGCTTGGCGCTGCGTTCAATCGCTTCGTCAACCACGACATCATTCACTCCCGCCTCGCGTGCCAGCACCAAGCTGATTGTCAGCACGACTCCTGGTGAGTTCATCATGCCGTAACCGCCCAAGCGACCGTCAGGAATAGCGAATCCGTGACCCCAGGATCCGACCACACTTTGTCCCTTGGCCGCTTCCAGCGCCAGTCGTTTCAGCCCCGGCAGCACCGAATCGTCGCCGGTGGCTAAAACGTACTCGGACAGAAACAACATGCAGTAACCGTAGTACCAAGTCTGCATCGACTTGCTTGAATAGCGGGCTGCCCACTGGGCTTCTTTCGATACCAACGGCAGGTACTCGGGATTTCCACTGGCCAACAAAGCGAGTGCGTTCAGCGACCGAGGGATTGCGTCCATCTCGGTGGAATCCGGCTGCGACATCCGCGACGCCAGCGCCTTGCATCCCTGATCGAGCAGGAGTTTCGATTTGTCACAATCGAAAGGGGCTGCCGCGGCATAGCTACCTAACACTTGCAGACTGAGTACAACCTCCTCCGACTTGCCCGCTCGCCAGCGAGTGAGCGCGAGTTTACCGCCCCCGGACTTCGATTCGGCTATCGTGATCGCCTTGCCGAGTTCCGTACGCGGGTCGAACGAGAACGGTTTTCCGCTGACGCCGAGAATCACATCGCCAACCTGAAACCTGTCTGCGGCGGGAGAACCCTCATCGACTTTTGTAACCAAAATCTGGCGTGCGTCAGTGGTCACCAACTTGTCGCAAAAGATCCAGCCGCGCAGTCCCGTCGGCCCGAGGTTCCAATCGTGCTTGGAGTCCTTCGGGAGTTTCGCACCCTTAGTAAAGTCCGGGACGATGATCTGGTTTTGCGCGGTGGCCTTTGTCGCATGCGTTAATGTCGCTATCACGAGCGGCGTTACTATTCGCAGCAGGGGGTTGATCATCATCGTATCGTTCTTGAAGTAGTAGGTTGGCTATTAGGAAAATAGCACTAGTGCATTGGCCAGATTTAACTTTGTGTTTGGCCTTCGTAGCCGGACTCGCCAGAGTTCGGTCTTCTATCTTAGGCCCTGAAGTCTGGCGACTCCAGCTACCCCAACCCCAAAATCTAATCTGGACAAAGCCTACTTTGGATTGCCGGTTAGTGGACCAGGTTGCAAGTTGTTGATCAAGTAACGCAGGACCGTTTCCCTGCGCCGAGAAACCGTCAACAACCTGACTCACATCATCAGTGCACTGCAACACTATCACCAAGTGCACGGGCATCTTCCTCCGGGAACAATCAGCGGCAAAGACGGCAGGGGTGGGCCGCCGCATAGCTGGCGAGTCGAACTGTTGCCGCTGTTGAGACATCAAGAGCTTTATGACCAATATCACTTCGATGAACCTTGGGAGAGCGAGCACAACAAGGGATTACTCGCGAAGATGCCCGACGTCTATCGCTCGCCGCTGGACAAAGCTGATTCGCCCTACACGTCATACTTTGGAGTCATTTCAGACGACATCTCCAAACGGGCGGCACAGCTTCAAGAAATGCGGAACCAGCGGGACGGCGGTCCGAATGACTTGGATGAGAGCGCATACATTGGTGATGATGATCCTGCCACATTGCAAGCTCACTACGAACAATACACTCCCGAAGCGACCGTATTCTGGAAACAGCGGGGTGCGTCCTTCAGGGACATGCTCGACGGGACGTCCAACTGCATCGCGGTGATTGAAGCCAAACGGAACATCCCGTGGACCAAGCCTGAAGACATCAAATACTCGGCTGATCAACCGCTGCCCAAGTTCGGTGGCTGGTTCGAGCAAGGCGTGCATGCTGCATTCGCTGATTGCACGGTCAAGTTCCTCGCCAACGATAACGACGAGCAGACCATTCGCAACCTGCTGACGACCTCCGATGGCCAGTTCGTCGAACCATTGCTTGTCAGGCGGCTGCGAATTCACGGAGCCGTCGAAATTCCAGAGGATGAACCGGAGGTTGCGCTCGGGCCGGAAACTTATCAGGTTCCCGGCGGCCCATTGTTAATGATTCAGTCCGACAAAAAATCGGTGTTGACCGAAGCCGACATCATCGAAGTCAGAGTCTGGGCACGATCCGGATCGACGCTCGTTCAGCGGACGACTCTCCACGGGTGATCGTTTCGTCGATTTCGACGTCGCGATTCCGCATGGTAAAATGGTCGCCGTGGAAGGACTCGATCCGCTCGACGATGGGCAACTCACCTACGCAGTCCTGACAAAGGACCTCCCTTCGAAGAGAGTCGTTGGAGCCATTGTTCACGACAAGGAAATCGACCAGGTCTCGATCGATTCAACTCTGGCCAAACTTAAACGTAGTCAGTTTTCCGCCGAAGAGGATGCGAAGTGGGAAGCTGACGCTATCAACGAAGAGTAACATGCTCATGAAATCCGAATACACATTTAGCGCCGAGCAAGTTGTCGCAATCGTATTGGGAATAGTGTTCGGCTCAGCGGCGAGACCACGACACGATATTTCGGCTTACCTGACACCATTACTGGGTGGACTTGGCGGGTATGTTGCGGGGATCATCGTTTGGGCCTTCATCGCTGCACTCCTTGGATTGATCGCTTATGCGATACTTCAACGGATCAACACGAACCGAAACTCACCGCAACCGACGAAAGATTGATCAGATTGATCAGATTGAAAGCAACGTAAAAACATTAATGACGAACCAGCGATTGGGGCAGGATGGTCGCTCTTTCTGTCTCTGCCAATCGGTTTGCTCTTTAGAACCGTGGTTGCCGGATTGCACTACTGGTATTGGCCGTGTGTGATTCCGCCGGACGATTCCATCCCGGTGGTCGCGAACCCTGCAGATGAGTATGGCTGTTTCGGCTGGAACGTGATTCCACCAGGCGATTTCGATCCTGTGGTCGCGACGTTTGCTGTCAGCGGCGTTCTGGCGTTTCTAGTATGGAGTTGGACACTGGCGTGGATTCTGAAATCGTCTCGCTCTGTACCAGCCACTGAGCTGGATCAATAGGAAGGAGCTTGAAATGAGGGCTGAACTCGACCTCGCAGTCCCATTTCGGCAATGAGTTGAAAGCGTTTTAGAAGACAAGCCAGCAACGAACGCTCCGCTGCTGGCTTGTGTTATTTCGAATCACCACCACGGGACCGTCGTTGGCTTAGCGACTTCCCCAGAACATGGCGAAGAACTCTCGTACGAACGAAGGTGGCCCAGGCAGCGAATCACCTTCGCCGTTCTGCCAGGCTTCGACGACTTCGGCAGGTGGTCCCGGCAAACCAACTTCGGCTGCCATCGCATGGCGAGCTGCAATCCATGGAGGCATGGATAGGCCGTCGCGCTGAGAAGCTCCCATTCGCATTTCGATTACCCAGGCGGGAGGTCCAGGCAGAAGATCTCCCTGGCCATTCTCCCAAGCTGCGACCACTTCTGCGGGTGGACCAAAGACGCCGCCAGAAGGTCGCTCGCCTTCGTTTTCCTGAGCCTGTGCGACACCGCTTGTCGCGAGCAAAGCTACGGCGAACAACATTGCAATTCGTTTCATTTCGTTATCTCCATTGGGTTAGACAATCGAACTCCCAGCCCACACTAGGCCTGAACGCGAAGGCTGTGTTCAGCCTAGTAGTGGAAAGGCAGGCTTTACGAGTTACACCGCGGAAGTGCTTTTCTCGAAAAAGATTGGCGACAGAGAATTACGGTTCGGACGCCTGCGGATTGAGCGGCAAGAATGAACTCCGGACCCATTCTGCGGTGGCTAGCCACTGCTCTTTTTGCCGTTCTTCGAGAACCGCCGCGACTTCCTGCTCCATCAGATCAAACTCGGAATGAATCTCCGGCGCAGACACTTGGCGAGCTTCTTCAATACGGGCGTGCCGATGCGAGATAATCTTCAAGACTTCGCTTTGTTGTTCTGCGGTCAGTCGGAGCCGTCTGGCAAGCGATTGTGTGATTTCTTCAGGAAGCACTTCCGGATGCGTGCGATAGTGTTGCATACGATCGAGCACATACCGCGTCGCGGACATGGCTCCAACGCCAATGCCACTGGCAAACACAACCAGCAACACGACAACCTGCACCCAGACCGGCAGTGCTCGACGCGCACGTTTAGGCGACGAAACGGATACGTTTGCAGGAGATGACATTGGATGCTCTAAATCAGCCAAAAGCTGATCCACGGTTCGGTGATCAAGGTCAAACTGGGAAGGAGGATCAGCATGATCGACGCTGCCAGCGTTAACAGCCCCGCGCCCACAAACAACGGTGTTTTGTCGATCTCGGTTAGATTTACACTGTATCGTCCCACGGTCGTCATCACGCGTTGGGTAACGTCCGCTGTGGGTTCGTTCGCTTGCGAAGTGACTGCCGCGCGCCGGCGAATCCAGTCTTCTGCGGATGGTTGACTCATTGATTCTCCTCCAACAATTTCTTCAAACGATTTCGTGCTCGGTAGGCTTGCACTTTGACCATCGACTGCGTCCACCCCGCCAACTCGGCGGCTTCTGCAACTGATCGATCGTCCCAGTACAACAGCGTGAGCACAAGTCGATCACGCGGTGCCAGCTTAGACATCATGGCGTGCAATTGCTCGCTAGCGTCGATGGCACTGGCGGGATCTTCTGAAAATGAGGGCGAAAACGAAGGTTCATCATGAAGCCTTTCCTTCAGTTTTTGCTCCCGCGCGTTTTTCTTCCAGTAGCGATAGCCAGTGCGAACGGCGAGTTTTCGCAACCAATGCTCAAAAGGACTCTTGCCCTTAAATCTCGATAAACTCAGAAAAGCCTCGACGAAAGTGTCGTGAACCAAGTCCTCGACAACCGCCGGATTCGGACTAAAACGACGCAGTTGATTGGCCAAGGTGGATTGATAGCGTTCAACGATTCGCCGAAAGGCCTGATCGTCTCCATTGCGAGCCGCTGCGATATCGCTTGTTTCTGCCGAGGCGTGTGACACACTTTCAGGTTGTAACTCATGGCTCTGCATGAACACCAGCACGCAACGCTGCAGCCACTCGTTCCAGTAACGGTGGATGTCCAGGGGCTGTGATGTGGCTCGATACGTCGCGAACATGAATTCGATTCTGAAAGGTTTTCCGTCTAAGGGGCGATGAGCTGAGGTGGTTCAAGTACCGGCGGTCGTTCCGGTCGATCTGCAGCTTTCTTTCGACCAATGACTTCTCCTGGCTTCGTTTTCATCGCCGTCTGCAGTTCTTCTCGCTCTTCGGCATCGATGAAGCCATCCTTGTTTTTATCTCCCCTGACCATCATCATCGATTGGACGAATTTGGGCATCGGGGATTCAGCCAATTCTTCGACACTGATTTTATCATCATTGTTGATATCGAAGGTCATGAGAAGCTGTGCTGGACCGACGCTATTTCCGCTTCGCCCTTCAAAAAAACGCCCCGAAGCGATGATGGAGGAAAACGCATCCGTGATACTCTTCTTGGGTGACTCCTGCGCGACTTCGGACAACTGTGCTCGCCCATTCGGGGAGATACAGTAAAGAAACTGATCCGAGCGTAAGAACAACTCGCCGTCAGCCGCTGCAAACGAGGACTTGAACGGAGTGCTGTCGCGCTCAAACCGATTCACCGAGATCTCCGCGAACTCGGGCTCAAGCCGAAACGCGATCGTGCCCACTTCCTGTGTCATCGAAAGCCATGCATTGGAGGTTTTCGTAAGCGACGCATAGGTGATGTTGCGGCTACTGTCGCCAATTCGCTTTCGCCACAACGTCCTTCCTAAAGCGGCATCCGCACAAGTGAGTATTCCGTTGGTTCCCACCCAAACCAATCTGTCTTGGTCCAGGACTGGCGAAGGCACACCTGGCCCGGCGTTACGCGACCAAACTGTATGCGTCTTTGTGACGTCCCCATGTCCTCCAAGTCGAATCGCTATCACCTTGCTGCTAGCTGCGACATACACGATTCCATCCCCAACCACCGGCGTCGTGCAAATGTACTTGCCCAATGACTCGGTGACCCACCACTTCAGTTTGCCGGTCGCCGGATCGATGCCCCAAATTTCATCGGCGAGCGGGACGATGATTTCGTCTTGGCCATCTGCCGCAGTTCCCACAACTGGAGTGGAATAGCTCCCTTCGTACAGCTTGGCCTCGGCCCGCCATTTCTCTTGACCGGTAACCGTGTCGAACGCAATCAACGCTTGGGATTCGTCGCAGGCGTTCACCAGCAGCAGGTTCTTGTACACAACCGGACTCGCACCCGAACCCCATGCCGTCGGACCTGATTCCTCGCCTACAAACTGCTGCCATAACAGTTCACCCTCCATGTTGAACGCAAACACACCCGACTTACCGAAGAATGCGAAGACCCGCTCTCCGTCCGATGCAGGAGTGCAACTGGCATAGCCGTGATCCCGGATGAAGCCTTCAAACTTGTCCTCGGGAAATCGCGTCGGTGGACTGCGTTGCCACAGAACCTCGCCGTTACCTCGGTCGATGCAGATGAGATGTCGGCGTAACTGGCTGATATCGCCAGGCTTCTCCACATCCTGAGCAAATCCCGAAAAAGTCGTGATGAAGACTCTATCGCCGACGACGATCGGGCTGCTCACCCCTTTACCGTTGAGCGGCGTGATCCACTTCAGATTGTCAGAATCGCCCCACTGCGTCGGCACCTCTCCGGCATAGACGCCAGCAGCACTACGACCGCGAAACTGCAGCCAGTCTTCGCCATGGCAGACGGACAGAAGAGCGATCACAATCGCCGGTATACCCAGGAAATTGTTGATCCAAGTTGTGTTCGCCACGGTATTTAATTCCCAATTGAAGACTTCACCAAAGAGCCTGACCAAAGTTCTAGTGGGTGACCACTGCAGGTTGGTTACACGGGCGTGCATCTTTTCTTCCATTATTCTGAGTGTCAGAGCCTTCAGAGAGTCCGGGTCTTCTCAGTGGCCACAATCGTCCGCGTCTTGGCGATTTTTCTGAGCTTCTGAGAACCTTCTTACCCGGAAAGATGCGTTTTGAGCGAGCGTCGTCTTCTCTACTCCGAGCGACACCCCTTCAAACCCAATGTTTTCTGGGGTCAAACGCTGTTCTAAACCTGATCGATTGGGAGGTGCCGACGGCTTCTAACCCGACGGCCCTCAGAAACGGAGAACGTCAGAATTCTGGGCCAGAGCTCGAAAACGGGCCACCGAAATCGCGCCGGGTTATCTGACCGGTCTCAGACGGCAGAGAAACGCGGGCCACGGCCGATGACGCAAGTCCTTGCGAAATAACGGGATAAAACGAAAAAAGCCGTCGTGGGAACCACGACGGCTTTTCGTTTACTGGTGGGTCGGAAAGTGTTCCAACCAAACAGAGAAGTTGAGTGAGCCGGACGGGTTTCAAAGGGGTGCTGGGTGATGCCGTTTTAAGAGATTTGGGGTGACCAGTGGCCGATTTTTTGCGCAGTCCAGAGCTTATTTTCTTTGATTTTTTGCCGAAAAGTTGCTCTGGCACACGAACTGCCAGCGACGGGATCCGTGCCCCGTCAGAGAGTCAAAATCCGTTCTCGAAGACGAACTGGGCGAGTAAAATTTGCCCAGGCTTCGGCCAACATTCTTCGGTCCGTTACCTTCTTGTCGAGCGCCACCGAGATAGCAAACGTGTGGATGCCTTCGCGGTACAATGACCAAATTGGTGCAATGCGTCGCGGTCCAGCGTCGAGAAATCGCTCCGAAACGACAACAATTAGGAAAGGTACTTTGTGAAGAATGCAACACGAGTCGCGACTGTCTGTCTTGGGCTAATTCCGTTTATCCTGCTAGCGATCCAATCCGCTAATGCGTGCAGTCGAGCGGTGTACTTTGGCAAGGCGGGGCAAACGGTAACGGGTCGAACGATGGACTGGAAAGAAGACATGCAGACCAATCTGTGGGTCTTTCCAAGTGGAATGCAGCGTGACGGAGGCATGGGAGAGCAAGGATTTACCTGGACGAGCCAATACGGCAGCGTCATCGCCTCAGTTTATGAAGCGGGGACGGCGGACGGGATGAACGAGAAAGGGTTGGTCGCCAATCTTCTCTTCTTGGTCGAAAGCGAATACCCGGATCCCAACAAAGATCCTCGTCCAAAAATGTCCATTGCTGCCTGGACCCAGTATGTGCTGGACAGTTTCGCGACCGTCGAAGAAGCCGTTGCTGAAATGCGTAAAGAAGCTTTTTGCAGCGTGGGCGTCGTGGCTCCCAACGGCGTGGCGGGCAAGATCCATTTGTCGATTTCCGACCCGACCGGTGATTCGGCAATTTTCGAGTACATCGATGGAAAGCTCGTTATCCACCATGGAAGAGAGTACCAAGTGATGACCAATTCACCGGTTTATGATCAACAATTGGCGCTGAATGAATACTGGAAGCAGATTGGCGGAACGGTGATGCTACCGGGCACGAACCGGGCCGCCGATCGTTTTGCGAGGGCCAGCTTTTACATCAACGCTGCCACGCAATCCGCCGATCCGCGAGAGGCGACCGCTGCGGTTTTCAGCGTGATGCGAAACGTGAGCGTGCCGCGAGGAATCAGCACCCCTGACCAGCCGAATATTTCCTCGACGATTTGGCGCACGGTCTCGGACCAAAAGAACCTGGTTTACTTTTTTGAAGATACGGCCAGCCCCAGTCTCGTGTGGGTCGATCTTAAGAAGATCAACTTTGGGGCGGACTCCGGTGTCCGCAAACTACAACTGCACGGGAACCCAGGCTTGGGAGGTAATCAGACCGACAACATTCAAGCGTCCGAACCGTTCGTGTTCTTGGCACCGGAGTAACAGTTCGTGGACTCCATCGAATCGACTTCAGCTTCCAAGTCGGCTTCAGAGCCAACGTCATCCTCAAAGGCAACATCTGTCTCAGGTACTGAGCAATTTCGGGCCCGGCAACGCACTTCCCGACGCTTCACAGGGTTCGCAGTGATCGCATGTTTGCTGGTAGTCGCTGGACTAGTCATTCTGTCGCCGATCAACGCCGCAAATCCGACAGAGCGTTTCATCTTGAAAGTGGGCGACCTCGAACGAGAGTTTTTGATTTACGTCCCTGAAACGCTCAAAGCCGATGCAGCACCACCATTGGTTTTTGTCTTTCATGGTGGCAACAGCACCGCCAAAGGCGTCATGAAGTTGTCGCAGTTCAATCAAGTTGCGGACCGGGCGGGAGCGATAGTGGTCTATCCACAGGGCGTCGGTGGCAATTGGAATGACGGAAGAATCAACACAGTATCGCAGGCATACCGTGAAAAGGTTGACGACCTCACGTTCTTCGATCAATTGCTTGCCGAACTCTCTCGAAAACATACAGTCGATTTAAAACGCATTTATCTGACCGGAATTTCCAACGGCGGTATCTTTGCCCATTATGTTGCCGCGAATCGGTCCGAGAAAGTTGCGGCCATCGCACCCGTGGTTGGCGGCATGGCCGAATCGGTCGCTGAAAATTTTCAACCAACAGAACCGGTGTCCGTTCTGGTTATTCAAGGTACCGAAGATCCATTGATGCCCTACGAAGGCGGAAAGGTTGCCGGCGGTTCCGCAAAAGATCGAGGGAGCATCGTCTCGACCGACAAAGCCGTGCAGCTCTGGGTTTCCGCGAACGGGTGCACGAGCGTGCCCGAAAAAGCGACGTTGCCAGACAAAGACCCAAGCGATGGATGCGCTACCCAGACAATGACTTGGCGCGGCGGGAAAAACGAGAGCCTCGTCGTGTTATATCGCGTCGAAGGGGGAGGGCACACGTGGCCAGGCGGTGCTCAGTATCTTCCCAAATTCATCGTCGGCAAAGTCACACAGGACTTCGACAGTCAGACGATTTGGCAGTTCTTCGAGTCGAATCCGAAACGCTAGTTACCCGTTGGATTACGTATTCCACAGCGACGACTTTCGCATAGTCAATTTGGAAGTTTTGCCTTCGATCGGTTCGGACCACTTTCCGTTGTGGCTTGTGTTGAACCACGAACCCAACGCTGAAGACAGTCAGTCCGCACCCGAACTGGACAAAGGCGATTGGTAGGTTTAATGGTCGCGTGTTCGAGTCAGTCGAAGATTGAGGAAGCCGAAGGACGCGTCACCACGACGGCAGACCAGCTTGCATGGCGGCCGTCGCTTCGTCTTTGTCGAACTCCGTCGGATCAAAAGCCCCGTACCACTCAAGCTTGTCTTCGTGCTCCGGGTGGTCAGGGTTATTCACAGCTTCGACGAATTCGTAGAAACCCCAAATGCCGCCAACGTCTTCGGGGGGGCACGCTTGTTTGCCAGCAGTGCAACGCGGGTAAACGACTCCGGCGGCTGGCTTGGCAATCTTTTCAAGATCCACCTGGTGTTCCCAACCATCACCGAAGTCGTATTCGTACCGCAGTTTGAGTTTGGGTCCATGCTGGGCGACTAACTTAGAAACCGTGATGCCGGTGTAGGGTTCGGCCCAATCCATGCCAGCGTCAACGCCGCGCTGATCCATATAGCACTGCTCACCGATGCGAAACTGGTGCAGGTGCGAATTAGTCCATCCCATCCCTGTTTGAATTAGTTCGTGCAATTTCGCCAATGTAACGTCGTCGGTTTCGATGCGTCGCCAAATGGGAGGCTTGGAACCAGCTAGCGTTATCTTGAAAACGTAGACATCAGTGGGCTTCTTGGCTGAACTCGCGACCGATCTCGCCGAAATGGTCGAGCGACTTCGCGGTTTCGTCTGCACCCACCCGGTAACGACGCGAGTGATCCGTTTGCCCTTCCATTTGGGAATCGTGAATTCGTCGATCAGAATTTCGATCGAACGTGCGACACCTGGTTCACGGCGAATCAGCCCCTTGCTTTGCAGCGTCTTCATCATTTGATTGACCGACGGTGGTGACACCCCGAGCGCTTCGGCAATTTCTGATTCCGCTGGCGGTAGACCGAAGCCGACGGTGTAGGCATGGATGTAGGAAAGGTATTTGCCCTGAGTCGGCGTGAAGTCAGGCATGTATCTTCGTCCTCGACGGCCAATGGTCCTTGAATTAGTGGTTGCCATATTCTAGCGAAAATATTTCCACGGACCCACTGGAGGCGGAAAAGGGCAGTTATCGTGTTTGAAAGCCATGCCATTCGGTGGGCAGAATGCGCAACGAAATCGCTGAACGGGTTATGTGATTACGGTGCGGATGTCGATTCCGCTTGCCGAATTGGAAACCCGCTCTGCGTCGAGGTGCTGCGATTTTTGACAATGAAATGGATCCGGCGACGATGTCGCCAAAGGAGCGTCGTCGGGCGGTCGCCGAAATTCTGTCCCGGGGTGTCGCGCGTTGGCGGGCGACACAGTTGGCTTTGCGAGCTCGCAATGGATTGGCCGGAACACCGGCCACCTGCGTTGATTTTGAATCAACGAGCCAACCTGTTTTGAAAAATTCTCACAACTCTTTGGCCGACCCGCTTGATCCGCGTTGCGTTTGATCGCTCTCTGTCAGTGGTTGCCGGCGTCTCTGAGACGCCGGCCTAACGTTTCATTTCTTGACAGTGGGAGAACAGCCATGAGCAGTGCTCGATCCGAGCGGATCGCGACCCTGTTGGCGCGAGGGCTATCGCGGATTCGCAAACGCGAGGGCGCCAATTGGGCAGATCGCGAGGAACCAGCGGGACAACAAACAACTGCACCGGAGTCGCAGCGAACGAATGATGCATCGACATCGACGGAGGACAACGATGAAACCTGAATTGGCCATCGAGATCGGTCGGCTCGAAAAGATGACTACCGACCAGTTGATTGCAAAGTACGAGGTCGTCTTTGGCGAAGTGTGTCGGAGTCGACACAAACGCTACCTGATTCGCCGGATCGCTTGGCGGATGCAGGCGAACGTCGAAGGCGGGTTGTCGGCTCGGGCCAAGCAGGCGGCTAGTCGGCTGGCGGCGACTTCAGATGCTCGGCAGACACCGCCACGGGACATTTCGGTGTTTGCAGAACGTCCGGAGCCTCGATCGACCAAGACAAAGGAACCGGTCGTCGATCCACGATTGCCGCCACCGGGGCAATGGATCGAACGGCAATACAAAGGTCGCATGATTAGCGTGCTGGTGCTCAAAAATGGCTTCGAGTTCGGCGGCAAATGGTATCGGTCGCTGTCGGCGATCGCGCAAGAAGTCTGTGGCACGAGCTACAACGGCTTCGATTTCTTCAAGCTCGGCAAGAAACAATCCAAGAGGAAAACATCATGACTGCCACCATGACCGCGACATCAACAAAAACGCCCACGATTCGGTGCGCGATCTACACTCGCAAATCAACCGACGAAGGACTGGACATGGACTTCAATTCACTCGACGCCCAGCGTGAGTCGGCGGAAGCGTTCATCGCTAGCCAACGCGAACAAGGTTGGACGGTGATTCCGGAGCACTTCGATGACGGTGGGTTCTCGGGTGGCAACACCGATCGGCCAGCGCTGAAAAGATTGGTCGAAGCAATCGAAGCGGGACGTGTGGATTGTGTGGTTGTGTACAAGGTCGATCGTTTGAGTCGCTCGCTTTTGGATTTCTCCAAGATCATGGACACATTCGACAGCTTCGGCGTTTCGTTTGTCTCGGTGACTCAGCAATTCAACACGACGCATTCAATGGGGCGGTTGACGCTGAATATTTTGCTTTCGTTTGCTCAGTTTGAGCGGGAAATCATCGGCGAGCGAATTCGCGACAAGATCGCCGCGCAGCGTCGGCGCGGAAAGTGGTCCGGCGGAACTCCGGTTCTTGGGTATGACGTCGATCGAAGCGGGCCGAGTCCGAAGCTCAAGATCAACAGCGATGAACGCGGGATCGTGCGTCGTATCTTTGAGCTGTACCTACAGAAGCAAGCGTTGATGCCGGTCGCCGACGAGCTGAACCGTCTCGGATGGCACAACAAGGTTTGGACAACGCGGCGTGGCATCGAGAAGGGCGGCCGGCCGTTTGACAAGAGTTCTGTTTACAATCTGCTAACGAATGTGTTGTATGTTGGAAAACTGAAGCACAAGGAAAACGTTTACGAAGCCGAACACGAGGGTATCGTCGATCCGGAGGTGTTTCGCCAGGTCAATGAGATGCTGCGAAGCAATGGTCGCGGTGGCGGGTCAAGGACGCGTGACAAGTACGGTGCGTGCCTGAGAGGGTTGATCTATTGCTCGGATTGTCAGAAAGTGATGGTCCACAATAATGCTCGCCGCGGCGCCAAGGTCTACCGTTATTACACCTGCTTGACGGTGATCAAACGGGGCCGAAAGCACTGTCAAACGCCGGCACTTCCGGCGGCCGATATCGAGGCCGAGGTGATCGACCAGATACGCTGCATCGCCAGCGACGTGGAACTTCGACGCGAGGTGTTGAGCGAATCGTTGACACGCCAAAAGAGCGACGTTGAAGAGTTGGAGCTGACGAAGGTGCAACTGTTGCGACAGTTGAAGCGGGCCGACGAGGAGATTCGCCGGATCTCGCTTGAGAATACGGGTTCGATCAACAGCGATGCGACCGCACGGCTGGCGGACTTGCATACCAAGGTATCGTCGCTGGAGTCTTCGATGGCGGAAACGGAGCGTGCCCTGATCGCTCATCATGCCAATGCGGTGACCGAAGCCGAGGTGATTCAAGGGATGTCAAATTTTGACAATGTCTGGCACTCGCTGAACAGTCACGAGCAGCGCGAGTTGATGTCGCTGTTAATCGAACGAATTGTGTTCGACCGCAGCGACGAAACGATCGAGATCAAACTGCATGCGAACGCGATCAAGTCGCTTTCCGAGGTGGCAAGTGATGATGAAGGGGAGGGTGACGAATGAAAATCAAACGTAAGCTGTCGATGCAACTATCGCGGGTCCGTAACACCGATCCGGATCTAATACGATCGCACCGTCCGGCCAAAGGTGAACGGCCCGGTCGCAAGCCCAAGATTTCTCGCATGGTTGCGTTGGGGATCAAATTTGATGAAATGTTGCGTCGAGGCGAGGTGGAGAGCGCGACGGAGCTCGCGCGGCTGAACCATGTCAGCCAACCGCGTATGGCTCAGATTTTGTCGATGGCGTTGCTCGCGCCGGACATCCAGGAGGCTCTGTTATGTCTGCCACGCAAGGAACGTGGCCGAGCCGAGCTTCACGAAAAGCTGATGCGTCCGATCGCGGGCGAACTCGATTGGGATAAGCAACGTGAGATGTGGCGCGAGTTGGTCGGAAAGTTGAAAATGGAAGTACCGTTGTTGGACGATGCGGCGGAGCCGGACAACAGTATCGTCGAATGAGGGGCGATGGAAATGCCGCGACAACGGCAATAGCCACTTCCGACTGCCAAGAATCTGGGCCGCGATGCGAACTTCTGGGCGTTGGGCATCTCCAGCATCTTCTTGGCCAATGAAGTGGGCGACGCCAGCGGTGTTCGCGTTACGGGCCTGCGGACCAGGTATTCCAGCGCCCGGATCGCGAGCCTGTTCACCGCTGCTATCTCCTCGGCAGACTGGCTCCGGGCGCGGAAGTGACCGCTTACTTCCGAGCTGGACATCGCTGCCCACTGATATGGACAGTTCGCCGTCAAGGGATTCTCAGTGTTCCGCCGGAAATTTTTTCACCTCGGTTTTTCCTGCATTTTCGTCACATTCGGAGTTTTTTTCCTGACCGTTGTGACCAAAGGTGTCCAAGCCTCCGTGTCCAATACGCCTAGAGATCCATCACGTTTGCTAGCAATCTGGATACGCTGGCCCTCACTCGCCAAGGACGTACCCGCTCACGAAAGAGCCCTGTGTTTTTATGTCAACGTTTAATCTGCATCGCTTTACCAACATCGAGACCCTACGGTCCATTGCACCTCAGAATCTCCTCGCCCTTCTGAGACCCTACGCTGGCTATCTTGCCACGCGAGATTTAGTCTTGCCGTCGCCCGACGAGGCCGAGACGCTCAACTATGAACAACTGATTGCAATTCTTCGTAATCCCACCCCGCAGATGCCGGCATCGCTGATCGATCATCTGTACTTGCTGCACGAAATGTCGACTCCTAGGGCGATGGGCGTCTTGATCGTGGCCGCAAGTGCTGCCGGCGTCACGATCGATTCGAGTATTCCGATGACACCGGCCGATTTCGCTTTCCATGTATGGACGAGAAATTCGGCGCTGATCGAGATGACGCATTCCCGCTTAGTGCTTCGCCGACGTCGGCGCCGCGACTGCTTTCCAGCTTATGGACCCGATGTGTCACCAACGATGCCGAGTGAGGCGGAGGTGATAAAACTAGCTGAGAGCTTGTCTGCTTTCTTCATCGAAAATCATCGTGACCGCCATTGCCAAATTTATCCAAACTATATGAAAGAAAGATGGGAGTGGACGATCGCTCACGGCGGGCTGTACGATCGCATTGAGAGCGTCGAAGGTGACGATGTGACAACGAAGCTATTGCGTCCACGACAGTACGCGACCGTCGCGTTGGACCTGCTGAGTGGCGAGCTTTCTTTGAATACGCAAGTGAAACGGGCGAAGGAACTATTTCGTTTTCATTTTGGCAAACTACTCTACAACGATCCCAACCGTTTCCCCGGCAGCAACAAGTATTCACTATCGCCGTTGATTACGAAAGGTGTGGACTCGTTAGCAGCCAGCCCGGCAGAAGGAATCGATGATGTCAAGCTTAAGCGAGTGTTGTTACGTCCTGAAGGCCCAGGAGACCCCTATGAAATTCGGGGTGCAGCAGACTTGTTTGAGTATCTCGAAGCGACGGGGCAGACGCTATCCGAAGATCATGAGATCGAAGAAGTAGTGTTGAGCGTCTTATTCGCTGGAAGTCGAACGTGGCGTTCAGTTTCAATCTGCCGCGGAAACGTGGCGAGCTATACGCGTGATGAGGACGCGATACGTTTGGAGGCATGGATGCGAACGCGCGGTTTTATTCTGCCGAAACCTGTTTTTCAAGCAATCGCGAAAGATGAAACTTTGGTCAACGCTTGAGGCAGCAGGGGAGCTGTCGGATGTCTTGATCTGGTGGCAAATGCAACTCGATACCGAGTTCGAGTCGCTTTGCCAGTTCTTGATCGCGACAAACCGGAATGCCGCGACTTATCCGAAGCCGATTGGCCGGCGATTACGAGTCGTGGCGGATTCGTTTGGCGTCGCCGCGTTAGACCACACCCAGGACCGCTTTATTGCGTTGCAACCGGCGGACGTGGTTTGCTGGCGTTGGGATGTGCGAGCGTTTAGTCGGCAAATTGCCGACGCTTTGAACATCGATGCCAACCACGAACCGATCGGTCGGACGTTACACGAAACATTGCTGGGCGATCTGCCCGTTGAGTTGGGCGGGCGACCGGTGTATCTGTGCCTGCGCGGTCAAGTATCCCTGGCCGCGACAGCAATCACCCATATCGCGGCGCACGCTAAAAAGCCCTATCTCGTTCTTCATCCGACCGGTCGCGTGAAAACCAGTGCCATCAGTGCGTTCCTGAAAGCAACTGACGGCGTTTTGATGTCTCTCTATTCATTGATTCAGTACCACGACGGTTCGTTAACGGCGGTGGAGCATGCGCGGCGAAAGTTGTTACTTGCGTTGGGTTTCGCCGAGGCGGAACCGATCCACCGTAACACGTTCCAACTGATCGGTAATATCCGTGAAATATGGTTTGCGGGCAAACGCCACATGATGGTCGAGACCGCTGGCACGTGGTGCATCGCCGCTCTGTTAGCGCAACCAAACCGGCCGATCGAAGCGACCGAATTGGAGGCGTTGCGGTTGGGCACGGATGCTCGTCGTGCAGGTGGCTTATCCGAGGAAATCACCGATGCCGAGTCCATTCTCAAGTACAAGTCGCGAGTAACCGAAATCGCAGCTGAATTGGAAGCAGCGAAACGGAACAACGATATCGGCGCGATCGCTTCACTTGAATCGGAACGTTTCGAGATCATCAAGACGATCGACAAGGCAAAAGGAATTGGCGGAAAGATCCGCAAGAAATCCGATGCCTCAAGAACGGCAAATACGATTTCACAGAACATCACGCGTGACATCAAGAAGATTCGCGAATCGCACGAGGAACTCGCCAACCACCTGTCGGCGACCATCACCCGCGGTTCGACGCTGGTCTACCGACCGGACCGCGAATACGACTGGATGCTCTGACAATTTCTCGAAAATTTCCGGGATCACACCGTTTGTGGAGATCTCACACGAGTTGTGTGGCCCCATCCGCGGCTGAGGAATTGAACTCGGCCGCACGGTGTCGACCCGCGGATCTGGCGGCCTGCTTAGGGTCGCCGGCGTGGTTTCTGTCGGTATTGATCGCGGTCCGCAACCTCCCTCAGCCGGAGGGATTGATCATGGCGACAAGCCAAATTAGCGGCCCGGGGGTCGATGGCATTTTCAACGCCTATGCCGCGCGGATGGTTCGAGTTAAAGCCATCGGACTATGTGGGCGACCCGAGTTTGCCGGAGAAGATCAAGAGGACATCGAACAGGAATTGACGCTGTTTCTGCTTCGACAGGCTCACTATTACGATCCACAGAAGAGCCAACTCAATACGTTCATAAATCGCGTCATTCGGTCGAGAATCAGCACACTGATTCGAGATCGCTCCCGCAATCGTCGAATGCCGGCGAAATCCAATGGCCTGCAATCGACCGAAGCATTGATCAGTTGTGGCAATGGAACAATCACGATTCGTGAATCGCTGACGCAAGCCGATCGCGATCGACGACTCGGTCTCTGTCGTAAAGAGCAGATCGATGAATTGCAACTGACGATCGACGTACAAGAGGCGATCGCAACGTTGCCCGCCAATTTACGACCGGTCGCGCGTAGTCTGATGACTCTCAACTTTGGCGAAACGAAACAAAAAATGAAACTTTCGCACCGCGTTTTCGCGCGACAAAGACAGCAAATTGCTGACCATTTCAAGGCCCGAGGATTGGCTTTGGAAGGCCATCGCGGGAAGGAAAGTGAGCGTTTGGATTAAGTGACAGATAGACAAACGCCTCACTCTCAAACGTCATTTTTAATCTACCACGGAGCCTGCATGACAAGCTTGGACATCGAACGTCGCGTCGCCATTTCGCTCGCCGTCGGCCGTTACCTGCGATCCGCCGATCGCTTCAACGAAGCGTCGAAAGAGTTCACCGGAGCGTGCAAATCGCTGCGTCAGCAACTCGGCACTCAACAGCGTTTCGTCGTGCAGCTCGACTTCAAGCACTACCTCGTGACCAGCGATCGCGACGGCAACTTTGATGTCGAACACATCCAGTCCATTTGAACAATCCAACCTCACATCCATCCAGCAACGGAGTTAACCAAACAGTGACCAACTTACTCGAAACCATCCAGTCCGGCCGGCAAGCGAAGCCGCCTCGCGTTCTGCTTTACGGTGTCGAAGGGATCGGTAAATCGACCTTTGGCAGCCAAGCCCCCAAGCCGATCTTCATTCAAACCGAAGACGGCCTCGATGAGCTCGAATGCGATCGCTTTCCACTGGCGACCAAGTTCGATGAGACAATCGCCGCTCTGAAAACGCTCGTCAACGAGCGGCACGATTACGAAACCGTCGTGATCGACTCGCTCGATTGGCTGGAGCGTCTTGTCTGGGACAAGCTCTGCGGGCAATACGGCGTCGAGTCGATCGAAAAGGTCGATGGCGGGTACGCTCGAGGTTACATGCACGCCCTCTCCCTGTGGCGTGAAGTGCTCGATCTGCTCAATGTGCTTCGTTCGCGTGGCATGGTGACGATCCTGATCGCGCACTCCAAGGTCGAACGGTTCGAGGATCCCGAATCTTCACCCTACGATCGCTACTCTCCGCGACTGCACAAACACGCCGCCGCGCTGATTAAAGAATGGTGCGACGCGGTCCTCTTCGCCACCCGCAAAATGCGAACTCAAAGCGAGGACGCGGGGTTCAACCGCAAACGCACGGTCGCTCACGCTATCGGCAAAGACGGGGGCGAACGTGTCATGCGTGCTTATGGCTCGCCGAGCTGCGTGGCTAAAAACCGTTACGGCATCGCCGAGGAACTTCCCCTGTCCTGGTCCGCTTTTGTGGCTGCGATGGCCAAGTGATTGATCTAGTTACCGAACTTCCCACCTACAAACTCCAGACTAAGGACTGCAGACTCCCCATGGCAAACCTCCAAGGCTTTGATGCCAACACTGTCGAACCGGCAGATGATCTCGAACCGATTCCCGCCGGCAAGTATGTCGCCGTCATCGTCGACAGCGAAATGAAGCCGACGAAATCGGGCGCGGGAAACTACCTCCAATTGACATTTCAGATCGTGGAGGGCGAGTACTCGAACCGTCTCCTCTGGGTGCGGCTCAATCTCGACAACCCCAACGCGACGGCGGTCGAAATTGCTCGTCGCGAGTTGTCAGCCATCTGTCGTGCTGTCGGTATGCTCACCCCAGATGACTCGACCGACCTGCACAATCTACCTTGCGTAATCGCGGTCAAGTTAAAACGCCGCAACGATACCGGCGAGTTGCAGAATGAAGTGAAGGGCTACTTCAAAAAGGACGCCATTGCCGAACCGATCGTGGCGTCGAAAGCAAGTGGCACGGATGCCCCCTGGAAGCGATAGCCGCGCGGCCTCTGCTTGATCGCTTCCAGGTCCAACGGCCGGTCGGCACAACTTGCCGACCGGCCGTTTTCTTTCACGTTGCCAGACTTGCGTTATGTTCAAACTCAAACTGCCCTTCCCACCGTCGGTCAACACATACTGGCGACACGTTGGTAACCGCGTGCTGGTCAGCAGGAAGGGCCGCCAATACCAGGCGACGGTTGGTTCACTGCTGAATCGAAAGAACATCAAAGCATACGACGGCGATTTAATCGTCGACATTCGCTTGATTCCGCCCGATCGTCGCCGCCGCGATGTCGACAATTCGCTCAAAGCGTTGTTGGATGCGATGCAGTTCGGCGGAGCGTATCACGACGACGCTCAGATCGTTCGTTTGACGGTTGAAAAGCATCAACCTGACCCCGCAGAGCCGCGCGCCGAAGTGGTTGTCCAACACGTTCCGGCACCGATCGGCCAAGCCGGCTTTCGGACTTGCCTGCGGTGCCGCAAAGTGTTTGATTCGACTGGCCCTGGAGACCGAATCTGCGGAAGGTGTTCGGCGATCAATAGCCAATTGCCCGAGGGGACACCGATCGTGCGCGGCAAGAAATATCACAACGGCGAGTTGCTGGACGAGCGTGTGGAGGACCGACTGTGAGATTATCCACCCTTCTAAGAAAGCCAACCCCGATAACGCAAGCCCCGCACCTTTTCAAAGTCGCGGGCGTTTGCGGTAAGAAGGAATGCATCGTTCACCAGGGTAATAAACGTCGTTCCGATCCACTCGTCACTTGCTTCAATCAGGCGACCACGCAGTTGTTCTGCGGGTTGATTTTCCAATTGCAGAATGGACACATGATCCGTGTCCAAAATAATCATTCGTTGTCGTCCGTACGTTGGCGAGCCTCTTGTCTTTCTCGCTCCCGTTCCTCCTGCATGTCATCAAGTATTTCCTTCATCACAGGATCACCGCGAAACATTCCCACCGTCGTTTGCCATTCGTCACGGCCTGGCTCCGCGTTCTTTCCGAACACGGCATGCTCCAATTTGGTGATGCGATCTTCGATTGAACTCATTTCTTTTCTCCTACTGGCGTGCTTGACCGGCTCATTCTACTCTGCGGGAGGCGTCCAGTGAAGCTCCGAGATTACCAACAAGCAGCCGTCGACGCGGTCTACAACCACCTCCGCAGCCGCGACGATAATCCGGTCGCCGTATTGCCGACCGGTGCCGGCAAATCGCTCGTACTGGCGAAGATTGCGTCGGACGCGGTCCAGCAATGGAACGGCCGCGTTCTGATCCTGGCCCACGTGAAGGAGTTGCTCGAACAGAACGCCGATAAAGTGCGCCGGCTGTGTCCCGAGATCAAGGTGGGGCTCTATTCAGCCGGACTCAAGAAACGAGACACGAACACACCCGTGTTGGTCGCCGGCATCCAAAGCATTTACAAGCGAGCTTGCGATCTCGATCCGTTTGACTTGATCGTGGTTGATGAGGCGCACCTCATCAGCAAGAAGGGTGACGGTATGTATCGCCAGTTCTTGGCCGACTGCAAAGTCATCAATCCGCATGTCCGTGTGATCGGCTTGACCGCGACACCGTTTCGGCTTGATTCGGGCATGATCTGTTCGCCGGATCATTTTCTGAACAGCATCTGCTACGAAATCGGAATCAAGGAACTGATCCGCGACGGCTATCTGTGCCCGCTGGTATCGAAAGCTGGCATCAACCGCGCGGACTTTTCGGGCGTTCATATGCGTGCCGGCGAGTTCGTCAGTGAAGAGGTCGAGCAACTGGCCGGCGACGACGCTCTCGTGTCGGCCGCGTGTGCCGAGATCGTGGACCTGACGGCTGATCGTCGGGCCGTGCTGATCTTCGCAACGTCCGTGGCACACGGGCGGCAAGTCGTCGAAACGTTGCGAGACAACCACAGCATCGAGTGTGGCTTTGTCACCGGCCAGACGCCGGCGGATGGACGCGATGCCTTGTTGGCACGCTTTCGTGGTGAAGGTGGCTTAGGCTTCCAGCCTGAGTTGTTTCCCTCACAGGCTGGAAGCCTATGCCACAACCAACCCCTCCGATTCCTCTGCAACGTCAACGTACTAACCACCGGCTTTGACGCACCACGCGTCGATTGCGTGGTCATGCTCCGGCCGACAATGTCGCCGGGCTTGCTCTACCAATGCGTCGGCCGGGGCTTTCGTTTGCATCCCGACAAACAGAATTGCCTGGTCCTCGACTTCGGCGGCAACATCGAACGGCACGGACCGATCGACCAGATCAAACCGAAGGAAAAACAACATAGACTTGGCAGTGAACCGCCGGCCAAGGAATGCGAAAAGTGCCACGCCCTGGTCGCGTGTGGCTATGCGAACTGTCCCGAGTGCGGTCATCCGTTCCCGCCGCCGGATCGTGAAGCCCATGACGCACAAGCGAGCGAAGCCGGCGTGCTATCCGGCGAGGTCACAGACACCGAATACGAGGTGCGAGACGTGATCTATCGTATTCACCGAAAGCGTAATGCTGACGAAGACGCCCCCCGATGTTTGCGAGTCGACTACATGATCGGGCTCGATCATTGGCAAAGCGAGTTCATCTGCATCGAACACTCCGGCTACGCCAGACGCAAAGCCGAAGCGTGGTGGCGAGAGCGTTGTCTCGATCCGTGTCCCACCACGGCGGAGGAAGCACTCGATCTGGCCGAAGTCGGTTTAATCGCCGCGCCCGAATTGATCACGGTCCGATCAATCGCAGGTCAGAAATACGATCGCATCACCAAACAGACGCTTGGTCAAATCCCAAACGAAGCTTTGGAAGAAGCACCTTTTTAATGAGACTTCTTCATCGTCGCTGTTTCCACAATTCAGGATATCGATGTGCATGCATCACCGACAAGACCTCCGCGAACTCATTTTCAATCCTAAAGGCGACGATGTACGGAAAACGTTTCACCGGACACAGCCGAACATCTCGATACACTATCGCGAATTGTTCGGGATTCGATTCAATCCTCATTGTCGCCGACTCTACTTCGCCAACAAATTCAAGGCCCAGGCCTGCTCGTTCTTTCTCGTACCAATCTCTGGCACCGAGCAAGTCCAGGTTAGCCGAATCCGTAAAGAAAGCTCGCCAACTCAATTCAAATGCCTAGCATCACGAAAAACTTTTGAAGCTGGAATTCGATTTTGTGGATTTGAGTCAGCTTCCGAAATACGTTCGTCAAGCAGTTCACGCTGCTTTTGTGTCAGTGGCGGAAGTCCGTCTTCAGCAATGCTGTCCCAGATCTTACCGACCAACTCCAATCGAGCTGTAACTGAAAGGTTCAAGATTTCAGGAGGAACTTCAACTGGATTCATGCGAACCCTCCAAACGGATAATGCCAACGACGGATTAAATCGACTTAGCGTTGATTCTCGCAAGGACAATTGCGCAACCACGGCCGACTTAAAAGTATAACCTGTGCCCGGGACTGTTCCAATCGACACACGAACTCAGGTCGAACGCTATCGCCAGCGTGGCTGGTACTGTGTGCCGTTGCGCCCGCGGTCGAAGTCCCCCGCGCGGCGTGATTGGACAAACCTGCGATTGGCTCCCGACGTCTTTCCCGACAATTGCAACGTCGGCATCATCCTGGGCGAACCGTCCGGGTGGCTTGTTGATGTTGACCTCGATTGTCCCGAAGCGATCGAGCTAGCCGATCAATATCTTCCGCCGACGCCGGCCATCACTGGTCGGCCTTCGTCGCCAAAATCACACCGCTGGTACATCGCCGCGAACGCAACCACCGAGAAGCACCAAGACCCCAGCGACGGATCGATGATCGTCGAGCTGCGGTCGACCGGCGGACAAACCGTAGTCGGTCCGAGCATTCACCCCGATGACGAACCGTACGATGTTCTCGACGTCCAGCCCGCAATCGTTCCCGCACCGATGCTGGCCGCTTGCGTGAAAGCATTGGCCAATGCCGTGATCGTCAAGCGCGGCGTGCCGGCACCTATCAAGCAATCAACCGCTCATGCACGGCCGGTAGTCGAACATGACGTCGAAGCCCGAGCGATCGCGTACCTCGCCGCGATGCCGCCAGCGATCTCCGGAAGCAGCGGTCACAACCAAACGTTTGCCGCCGCGACCGCGCTGGTTCATGGCTTCGGCATCGAACCAGACCGCGCCCTCGCAATCCTCGCTGCCGAATACAACCCGCGATGTTTACCGCCATGGTCCGACCGCGAACTGCAACACAAGATCAACCAAGCGGCAAACAAGCCGCACGATCGTCCATTTGGCTGGCTGCGCGACGAAGGCACAATTGAGCCGGCCAACGAGGTCGTGGACCTTAGCAGGTTTCAGGCTTCACCGAAGGTTGTCGTAGGATCGGAACCGGAACGCGAAGAGACGAAGGTCGCCACAGACCCTGGTCATCTTCCCGAACACCTATTCAATGTGCCGGGCTTTGTCCGACTTGTCATGGACTTCACGCTCGCCAACGCACCTTACCCGAACGTTGCCTTGGCATTCTGCGGAGCAATGGCGTTACAGTCTTACCTGGCCGGCCGAAAAGTAGCGACCAGCGGAGACCTTCGCACCAACATCTATATGCTCGCTCTGGCAGGAAGCGGCACCGGCAAGGAATTTCCGCGCAAAGTCAATTCACAAATCCTGTTTCAAATCGGCGAGTCGCAAGCACTCGGCGACAAGTTCGCGTCCGGCGAAGGGATCCAAGACGCCTTGGCACGCAGCAGCAAAATGCTTTTTCAAAACGACGAAATGGACGGCGTGCTACGTCAAATCAACCTCGACCGCGATAGCAGTCGCGAATCGATCCCAAACATCCTGCTGACACTCTACACCTCAGCCGGCGACTTTTATCCGTTGCGGGTCAAAGCCAATCAGAAGGAAGCGGGCTATGTGGACCAACCTCACCTGACGTTATTCGGCACCGCGACACCCAAGTATTTCTACGAATCGCTATCGCAGCGGATGCTCACCAACGGCTTTTTCGCTCGGCTGAACATCATCGACGTTGGGAAGCGAGGCAAAGGCCAAACGCCGGGCTCGGCTCGCGACCTGCCCGATGACATTCTCGACATCGCGAAATGGTGGGCAGACTTCCATCCCGGTGGCGGCAACTTTATGGACCTTCACCCGAAGCCGCTTCGCGTCCCACTGACGCCAGACGCAGAGTCAGCGATCACGGAACTACGTTTGCAGACTGAAGTCGAATACGACAACGCAGACGATGCAGGCGACGAGGTTGGACGAGCCGCTTGGAGTCGGACGTGCGAGCACGCCAAGAAGCTGGCATTGATTTATGCGGTCAGCGAGAGTCACCTCGAGCCCCAAATCACGCTCGACGCCGTCCAATGGGCCAGCGAGTTCTCACTGCACCAAACCCGCCGCCAACTCTATCTTGCATCCGTCCACGTTGCGGAGAACCCGTTTCACAAAGAATGCTTGAAATTCATGAGCAAGATCGCCGAATCGAAAAATCGAACAGCATCACGTCGTGACTTGATGCGAACGATGAAACTGAAGGCCGCCGAGTTTGACCAAGTCGTCATGACGCTGGTGCAACAAGGCGAGATCGAACCAACGACCATTCAATCCTCCGCCCGCACGACACAAGGATACGCGGCCGTCGGTGTTTGACGATGCGTCACCAAAGTGTCACCAAGTGTCACCGGCCAGTGACATTTGCAGGCTTCTGTGCGGAGTTTGACGCCGAAATGGAACACATCTGTCCCGAAGTGTCACCCTCATTGGTGACACTTCGCAGAATGGAAAAACCCCATAAATAAAGGAAAAAACTCTCTCTCTTTCTATATGTGTCTCCCTGTCACGCTCATACCCTCGCGATACGCATTCACGCGCACGAGAGGGCAGTGTGACAGAACTTGGTGACACTTCTAATTTCTCGAACACGAAAGGATCCTCACTTGTCAAAGATTCGATGTGCCCGATGCCGCTACTTTGAGCCGGCTCGCAACCGT
Source organism: Kothea flammea (assembly GCF_052161645.1). Lineage (GTDB taxonomy): Bacteria > Planctomycetota > Planctomycetia > Pirellulales > Pirellulaceae > Laterigemmans. The sequence goes on along the minus strand of NZ_CP197414.1, from coordinate 2,671,863 downwards.
CAAGGCATCCGGTCAGGCCGTGGCGAGTGCCGTCGGCACCCGCCGGTGATCCCCGATGTCGAAGCCGAGCATTGGTCGCCTGATGGTCAGTTTCCCGTTATCCACGACGATGATTGGTGTGGTGAGTTCGCCCCGCGTGTAGCAAAGGTCGCCGTGAGTCGCATCGCCCATGCCAACACGGCAGTCGATGCGGCCTCGCATGAGGACGCGACAGTCGCGAACGTAGGGGCGGTCGCGGGCCAGTGCCAAAGTGGCAGAGAATCGCGATCGACAAGGCAAGATTAGGTACTTCCCGGCTGTCAAAACGCACTTCAGGGCCCCGGGAACAGCCGCGAGATTCAGTACAGTTGGTTTTGAGTGTCCGAACGTGCGCGGCACGAAGGACTCTGACGAACTAGCCGGAGTTCGCCGCGATCAGAATTGCCAGCCCGTACCACAATGAGACTCCAATGGCCGTAATGATCGCGTTAACCAAGCCCGGCTTGATGGGATGAGCGGCCAGAAGAATTAAAATGCATGCAAACACGGGAAACGTGAACGATATGCGGTTAGACCAGCTTTGATGTACAAACAGATCGATCGGCAACGCGAGAATGTCAATGACACCATCACCGGCCCCAAAGAGAGTCGCCACTGCCGCGAATATTGTCACCGACAGCACTATTAGGCTTGTCACCACAGTGCCGCGCCAGGGGAGCAAATACGTGTACATGAGATGGCCGCAAACCCCAGCAATGATTGCGAGCGTCCAAAAGATGGCAACCGCAAACGGTTCGCTTCGCAAGCCGGGTAGCACAACAAGCCACAAAGCGAAAGCCGCAGTCAAATAGAGCATGCCGCGCAGGTTGAATTGACTTCCTCCACGTAAGGATTTGCGATCAGCTTCCGTATCATGTTCAGATTTATCTGGCATTCTCAAATCCAACGCGTCACTACTTTGCCGCTTATGGAAGTATAGGCACTTATTGCACCAACCACCCATCTACCCAGCCAACGACCGACCGAACCCTTCCCGTTTCATTCTCTCGCCTCGGAAGGGCCAAATATGCAGGTCGAAATGTGGTCGCTTGATCGGATCAAGCCTTACGAAAACAACCCTCGCATCAATGATGACGCGGTCGCTCCCGTCGTTCAAAGTATCAACGAGTTCGGCTTCCGGCAACCGATCGTCGTCGATCCGGACGGCGTCATCATCGTCGGCCACACGCGATGGAAAGCCGCCAAGCAATTGAACTTGGCCGAGGTACCGGTTCACGTCGCCCGGGATCTCGAACCCGAAGCTGTGAAAGCCTACCGGATCGCCGACAATCGAACCGGCGAGAACGCTCAGTGGGATTTTGATCTGCTGCCGATCGAAATCGGCTCGCTACAACAATCCGGCTTCGATTGCGAGCTGCTGGGCTTCAACTCCGACGAGCTGGCGAAGTTATTGGATCCTGGCACCAAGGAGGGGCTGACCGATCCGGACGACGTTCCCGAGCCGCCAGACGAGGCGATCACCCAACCCGGCGACCTGTGGATCCTCGGCGATCACCGGTTGCTATGTGGAGATTCGACCAGCGTCGAAGACCTCGATCGGCTGCTCGGCGGCGCCAAGATCCATCTTTGCAATACCGATCCTCCGTACAACGTGAAAGTCGAACCGCGAAGCAAAAATGCGATCGCGGCCGGCAACAGCTCCTTCGAGGCCGGCAAGGGCAAGACCAAAGAGGGCCCAAAGAAGATGCGGGCCAAGGATCGACCGCTGGCCAACGACTTCGTTTCCGATGAAGAGTTCGACCGGCTGTTGAAAGCTTGGTTCGGCAACATTGCTCGTGTCTTGGAACCCGGTCGGTGCTTCTATATTTGGGGAGGGTTCAGCAACATTGCTAACTATCCGCCTGTCTTGTCCGCATGCGGGCTGTACTTCTCGCAGGCCATCATCTGGGACAAGATGCATCCCGTCATGACGCGCAAAGATTTCATGGGCGCGCACGAATGGGCGTTCTACGGTTGGCGTGAGGGTGCGGGGCACAAGTACTTCGGACCGAACAATGCCACGGACTTGTGGCACGTGAAGAAGATTCCCCCGCAAAAGCTCGAACACCTCACCGGCAAGCCAGCGGAACTGGCCGTGATGGCGATGCAGTATTCGTCACGCAAGGGCGAGAACGTGCTTGACCTGTTCGGCGGCAGCGGTTCGACGTTGATCGGTGCCGAACAGACCGGCCGGCGAGCGTTCTTGATGGAACTCGATCCGCCGTACTGCGACGTCATTGTCGATCGGTACCAACGCTTTACCGGCAAGAAGGCGGTGCTCGAGCGGACCGGCGAGTCACCGATTCCCGTCGGTGCTCGCGAGGAGAACATGCGGTGATCGGTGTCGCTAAATTTTTTCGTGCGTCCAACCGGCCTCTGTCATCAAGTAAAGATGCTCAGCGTTTAAGTATGCAGCGAGACGCGGCAGCTCCGATGCGTTGGCCAGTTCCTCTGTTGCACGGCTGGTCGCGAAGTACTCCGGCGGCTCCGGCCGCGGCGGCAGCGAACGGATCTCGCCGCCCTGGATTAATTCGAGGGCTTCTTCGGGATCGAGGTAACCGTTTTGCAAGATCGGTAAAACGTGATCGGGGTAGCCGTCGAAGTGCAGGTAGGTCGCGAGGACCGAATCGTCTGGTAGCCGCAGTGCGATTATGGCTCTTGTGGACATGGTTCAGTTTCCTTTGGATTGAGAATTGGGGTCGGACGCATCGAGCACTTGGACGACATCCGGTGGAATGGAAAGCATCAGCGACCGGCCGTTGTCCCAGGCGACATCGATTTGCGTCCAATCGCTGTGCGGATAAACGCGTGCGACTGTTCCAGTCGCGCCGGCGGGAATCGGGTCGGGGTCATCGGCCATCGAAACCAGGCGGACGCGGTCGCCCGCCTTGAGGTTTGCTGCGTGTTTCATCAGTTGCGAACTCCGTTGGTTTCGTCGAGCAACGCCGCGACCTCGGAGAGTTGAGCGTTGATGAGGTTGATCGCCCGGACGTGCGTCCACCGCAGCGATTTGTTATCCGGCCGAACCATCCGGTCGAGTTGCAGTTCGATGTGTTGCAACAGGTCGCGGGCGATCTGGTGTCCGTTCTCGTAGGCCGGTGCTGGTTCGATCGGCCGCGCGTGAAGCGTTTGTTTGTTACTCATGGGGTTTTTGCTTTGTGTTGAGGAAGATTTCGGTGCCGTTGTCGAGTTCAACTTTCACAGCACCGAGTCGTTTGGCGTCGGCGGTGTGTTGCTCTGCCGTCAAAAGTTCATCGATTTCGATTCGCCGGCCGTCGGCCATTTGAATCGTGGCCCGAAATCGTCGAGCCTGAAGGTGGGACATGCGTTGGTCTCCGCTGTTGAAAGAATTGAAACGTTGTTTGCGTGTGACACATGAGCCAAGCTTTTGAAGAAACATCAAGCGCGGTCCGGCAAACATCTGAAAAGAATTCGGATGTTTCTTGGCGGCAAAAGATGACCGCGACAAACGCCGCGTGTCGGCCGATCGCAAACGGCCAGCCGATGGCCCCACTGACGAGAAAACGCCCGAACGTGGCCAGCGTCGGGCGTGTGTGGCGAAGCGTCACCAAAGTAGAGACGGGCCCGCAGTTACAAACCGCGGGGAACCAAAACGTAGGAACCTGCTCCGGTGACTGGAAAGGACGTACCATCAGAAGTTCGCGCGAACAACGTATCCCCTTCTCGAAAGACATACTCGACCGTTCCCGCAGCCACCGTCTGGTTCTCGATGGTCCGCTGGTCGTACGTCACACCGGGTTCGGGTGTTGCGCGTTCACCTTCGCTCAAATCGGTAACCCCTCGCAGGTCATAAAAGTGCTTCTGCATCGTAAGCGTCCTTATTACTTAGCTGCGAACCGTGAACCGGCCGCGTTCCGTTTTCACAAACCGGCTTTCGTCGCCGCGCTTGAGGTCGCGGAGAATAGCCGAGTAGAGCGTGGCGTGCGGGGTCTTGCCGCCGGGGCTTTCCCAGAGGTTTTGTTCGATCATCGCGGTGATCATTTCCTGCGCGTTCATCGGTTCGCCGGCCGTCTCCAAAACCTGCAAAGCCGCTTTGACGCACGAGAGCGTTTTCTCACCCGCGGCCGCGTCGCTCGCGTTTTCGATCGCCGGCTTTGCGGTGCGTTCGCGGACGGGAGTCTCAGGGGCTGGCGTCGATTGTCGCGCCGGCCCCTGCAGGCGACCGGCGGATTTGATCCGCACCTTTTTGTTAGTCGCGAGGTTCGTCGCATCCCAACCGCCGGAGGAGTGCTCCGCGTCGATCCGTACGACCACCTTTCGGTTTGTGACCTTTGCGTAGTATTCGCCACCAATCTTTACATCTGCCTTTTGCATCTTCATCACTCCCAACAAGTGTCCGAGGTTGGCTGCCATCGTCAGGCCGATCGAACCACCGATCGACGACGCGGTTCCGCTCCGCGTTTCGGCTTACAGGACTGCGCCGAGCAGGCTCTTGTTGAGCTGATCGAGCATCTCGCAAAAGATGTAGTGCTCTTCCAAAAGCGGGCCGTTCGGTCCGAGGTCGGCATCGGCCCTCTCAAGGGCGTCGACCAAGGGGCGAAGTTCGTCGGCGATCTGGTAGTACGACTGGCGAATCTCTTGGTACGTTTTGGCGTCGAGCTTTTTCATCTCGGTTGCCAGGGTGGAGGCTTTGGTATTCTGCGTTTCGTTCAGGGCCATGGTTGGGTCTCTCGTGGAAAAGAGTTTTGTTCGTCGCCGTTCGCTCGGCGTTACACACATGTGAGCCATGGATCGGGAATAAGCTCAAGCTATTCGCAGCAGTATTTCACGGTCTTTTTGCATATTCTTTCCTCGGCCCCAGCGTGCCGCTGTGTCGCATTCAAAACGACCTCCGGAAAACAACCCGTGAACGGACAGTGGCCGCGTCGTCGGGCCAGCGTCGCGGCGTGTGGCGGTCTCTTGAATCATCGCCGATTACGAGCCGTCGTCGTCCGGTTCGTTCGGTTCCATCAATTCTTCCAAGCGGGCGCAAAGGTGCCGAAGCGTTCCGACGTTATCCCATCCGATCGCCGGGCCGTGGTCGCTGGGTGCCGGCATGTCCTCGATCCGTTGGTGCAAGTTTTCAAGAAGGGCCAGCGCCCGAATGTGCGCCGCGGTGTATGCGTGTTCGATCGAGTCTCGATTGGTCATGTTTTGGAGTCCATTGAGATTGAAAACAGAGAATGCCGGCGGCGCTCGTCGCGCCGTCGGCCCAGTGGTTCGCGGTTAGCAATCGCGGCAGGTTTCCCAAGCCCGCTTGCTGCCGTAGCAGATCTGTCCGCCTTCGACGATGTAGACCATCGCGTCGTCGGCGACGTCTTGGTCGTTGTAGTCCTCGTCCTCGTCGTCGCCTTCGTTCATCTCCGCGCCGCTGGTGACTCCGGCGATGCGGTTTTCAAAGGGCCAGTTCTGTTGCGTCATCAACCGCACCTCGCAGTCTTCGCCGTGTTCGTCGCGGTACTCTTCCAAGAGCGAAATCAGTTGTCCGAGGGTCATGTTTGTCTCTCCGTTTGGGTGAATGAAAAACGTTCTTGCGATGACACACATGAGCCATGCGTTTCAATGAAGCTCAAGCCGATCCCGGCAACAATTCGCTGGGTTTTTCGATGTTTTTCGAGATGCCCGACGTGCCGCACAAACGCCCCGTGTCGCGTCCGTCAACGATGTCGGCCCCTACCTATTACTTATGCCGTTTGCCCGCGACGTTGCCCGCCGGCCGCCGACAAAACGAAGAAACGCCGCGGGGCCATCCGCGGCGTTTTCAGAGCGGCAAGCCGCCGGCGATCAAATCGCCGCGTCGTACTTGCGGGCCAAATCGAGAAGTTTCTTTTTGACCGGCCGGAAATCGCATCCGGTTTCGCCGTTGGTCAGTTCACCGAACCTTTTGTCGCGAAGGTCGCCCTTGTACCAACCCTTGGTCCAACCGAGTCGGTAGAAGAGCCGGTTGAGTTCCGTTTCACCGTGGCCCGCTTCGGGGCGATCCCAGCAAGATTTGGTTCCGGGTTTCTTGGCGTAGTCCCAACCCGAGCATCGTTTGGTGTTAAGGGCGAGTTCGGCCAAGCCGAGGATCATTTGGATGTAGCCGATCAGTTTGGTTTTGTTGAGCGTCCCGGCGAAGGCCCGAATCTCGATTCGGTTCTTGCCGCGAGCCAAGTGCGTCAGGTTCAAAAGGTGGTAGCGGTCGCTTTCGCATCGCATCTTCGCCGCGTCCTTATTGCCGTAGGTCTTGATTTGTTTCGCCCATTGGTTCCGTTCGCGTCGTCGGGTGCCGGTCGCCGCGTAGATCGCCTTCTCATGGTTGGCGATCAAGGAAATCAATCGTGCCAAGGCGGCCGCGTCGCCGTTCCAAGAAATGGTGATGTGCAACCCGCAAGATTCGTTGATCCGCGCGCCGCGTTCTTTGATCGCGTCGACCGCGGTCTCCACGTTTCGCAGCCCTTCGTAGCCGCGAAGGATCGGCGATACGAACTCGCATGGTTTGCGTCCCATTGGCGTGCGGATGCTGCCGTCGCGTTCGGCCTTCCATCCGGCCGGCAGCCAAGCGACCGGCAATCCGTTGTGGTAGCCGCCGATCGGTGTGCGGTCGTGGCCGGGCATGTGGGTTTCGATTTCGATACCGAAGGCGATGTCGTTGGCGTGCATGTTTGTGTCTCCGAAAAAGGGTTTTGAATTCGTTTCGTTGACACACATGAGCCATGCGTTTCGAGACACCTCAAGCGAAGTCTGGCAGTAATGTTCAGGAATTTTGCAGCTTTCTTTTGACCCCCACACGCGGCCGCGTTTGCCCCTGTTTCGCCGAGCAAAACATGCGGCCGACGATGCCAAACATGCAAAACAATGCGACAGTCGCCCGCGTGTGCGGCGTGTCGTGAACAACCCCAAGCACCGGAGGCTTTCCGCCATGGAAGGCGAATCAAGAAGCGTCAACCCAAACCGTTTGACGGTCGAGCAACTGGCCAAACTTTTGACGAGTTCCTATCGGCAGATCGTGCCCGCCGAGCAGATTTCGCAAGACCTAGCCGACGGCGCACCGACCAATGCCGACGGCACCATCAACCTCGTTCACTACACCGCTTGGCTATTGCAGGAGAAACACCGTGGCGATTGATATTCAACGGATGAAGCCGAGCCAGATTTGCCGGACCGTTAATAGCACGCCGCTCGGCACAGTGCTCAACGAACGGCAACTCTATCGCTACCGAACCGAGGCAGGTATTCGCATTGGCGACGGCACCCACGTCGACCTGTTGAAGTTCACCGCGTGGTTGATCGAAAAGCGACACGCACCGAAGCCACCGGTCGACGAAGACCCGTACGCAAAAGTCAAAGAGAAAGCCCGCGCGCGAAACGCCGCCGTCGCGCTGGCTGGTCGAGACATCGGTGGCTTGCCGGAAGTCGAGGACATCGAACGAAAAGCTAGGGCAGCCGGCAGTTTCCAGTTCTTTTGCGAGGCGTACTTCAGTCTTACGTTTCACCTCTCGTGGTCTCCGGACCACATCAAAGTCATTCGTAAGATCGAGGAAGCTGTCGTGAGAGGAGGATTGTTCTCGCTCGCAATGGCGAGAGGGTCTGGCAAAAGTTCCCTCGCCGAGGTCGCTTGCATTTGGGCGGTCTTGAATGGCTATCGCGACTTCGTTTGTCTGATCGGCAGCGACGAAGGTCACGCCTGCGATATGCTCGATTCGATCAAAACCGAACTTGACGCCAACGAATTGCTGCTGGCCGACTATCCCGAAGTCTGCTTTCCGATCCAAGCGTTGGACGGTATTTCCAACCGCGCCAACGGGCAACTCTATAAAGGCAAGCGAACGCAAATCGGTTGGACTGCCAAGGAAATCGTTTTGCCGACGATCGCCGGCAGCAAAGCAAGCGGGGCGATCATCAAGGTCGCCGGCCTGACCGGACGCATCCGCGGGATGAAATTCAAACGCCCCGACGGCAAGACGGTTCGCCCATCGCTTGTCGTCTTGGACGACCCGCAAACCGATGAATCGGCTCGATCGCTATCGCAGTGCGCCAACCGCGAAGCGATCCTCGCCGGCGCGGTGCTGGGACTCGCCGGCCCCGGCAAAAAGATTTCGGGAATCATGCCTTGCACCGTTATCCGCCCTGGCGACATGGCCGACAACATCCTCAACCGCGATTTGCATCCCGAATGGAACGGCGAACGGACGCGCATGATGAATGCGTTTCCCACCAACGAAACGCTATGGCATCGCTACGCCGAGATCCGCAGCGAGGGATTGCGGGCCGGCGATGGCGGAGCGGCCGGGACTGAGTTCTATCGTCAGAACCGAACCGCAATGGACGCCGGCGCGGACGTATCGTGGAAAGAGCGATTCAACCACGACGAGCTATCGGCGATCCAGCACGCGATGAACTTAAAACTTCAAGACGAAGCCGCGTTCTTCGCCGAATACCAAAATGAACCACTGCCGGAAGAAACCGTCGGTGCCGATCAATTGACCGCTGACCAGGTCGCCGCCAAGATCAACCACATGCCGCGAGCCCGAGTCCCAATCGCCGGCAATCATCTCACCGCGTTCATCGACGTCCAAGGCAAACTCTTATTCTACGTCGTCGCCGCTTGGGAGGACGACTTTACAGGCTACGTTGTCGACTACGGTTCATACCCCGACCAGCAGCGAACATACTTCACCCTTCGCGATGCGCGACACACGCTTGCCACCGCGAGCGAGGGAACCGGACTCGAAGGCAGCATCTACGCCGGCCTCGAATCCTTGACTGATCAACTGCTCGGCCGCGAATGGCAGCGTGACGACGGAGCGGCAATGAAAATCGGCCGGTGTCTGATCGACGCCAACTGGGGCCACTCCACCGACGTCGTTTACCAATTCTGCCGGCAAAGCCCCCACGCCTCGATCTTGCTACCCTCGCACGGTCGCTTTGTCGGAGCGTCTTCAAACCCGTTCAGCGAATACAAACGCCGGCCAGGCGATCGCGTCGGCCTCAACTGGCGAGTCCCCACGATCCACGGCAAGCGAGCGATCCGTCACGTGATCTACGACACGAACTGGTGGAAATCCTTCACTCATGCGCGACTTGCCGTCGCGATGGGTGACCGAGGCTGTCTCTCCATCTTCGGCGATCGCCCCGATCAACACCGCATGTTCGCCGAGCAAGTTACTGCCGAATACTTCGTCCGCACCGAAGGCCGCGGCCGAACCGTCGACGAATGGAAAGCTCGCCCCGAACAACCCGACAACCACTGGCTCGATTGCCTTGTCGGCACCGCCGTCGCCGCCTCGATGCAGGGAGCGTTGTTGTTCGGAACCGATCGGCCATCCGCACCGGGACGGGAGCGAGTCAGCTTCAAGAATCTTCAACGCAGAAAGCGAAGTCAAAATTATTAAGCCAATCACTGTCCTGGCCGAGAGCTCTGTGTCGGAACAAAGTGGTGACAGCGACTTCGTCATCGTCATTCGAGGGCTCCTAAAAATGCTTCCCGATGACGTGCTCGAGACAGACGATGGCGCAACTGCCAACTTGAGGCACTCGCCGAGACGGTAAAGGCGACCAGTGCCGTTGCTCGCTGCTGCAAACTCAAGTTATCGATTTCCCCGCGAAAAAACATTCCTCAAGTTGATGAAGTTTTTTTCGAAATCGTTTTTGGCTGTGCCGGTTTAGTTTCAATCCCCATGGATAGACGCGACAACCAAGGAAATCGACTCCATGCTGCGATCCACCCACTTACGGTCCACCGTCAGAACTCGGTGCGAGCGCAGGAACGAATTCAACTCGGCTGCCGCCGAGCCGTCATCGCGAACCGGAATAGTGAAAAACGTAAAAGGCATGGTTCTTGACCCGTCTGTTCAATCCGCTCGTTGACTTCGGTTTAAATTTCAAAATCGCGCGCTCCTTCGTCGCTTCGGTACGGAGGCTGCGGGCTCCGCCTGTTCGCAGCCTCCGACCTCCGCTCCTCACTCGCTTGCTAGACTTGCTTGGCTCAATGGACCTCGAGCCACACGAAAGCCCAGGAGGAAGTAGCGGTACGTCGGCTCGTACCTGCCATCGTTCGACGACCGGCAGAACCTGGCGGTATCGTCCCAGCTGCCACCGCGGTAGACCCGGGAGGAGCCGCTTACATCCCAACACCACTCTTCCACATTTCCGTGCATATCGAAGAGTCCCCAAGGATTGCACCGCTTCGTTCGAGGTGACTGAGACCGTGAAATGCTATTCACGATAAACCAGCCGTAGTCCAACAAATCTTGCACATCGTCACCAAAACTGAAGCGAGTTGTCGTCCCCGCGCGACAGGCCAATTCCCATTCCGCTGATGTCGGCAGGCGGATTCCATCCGCAGCCCGTTTCCAAGTCACGGTGAATGGTTCGCGGCGATCGTCACCGCTAGGCTTATTGAACTGCTGCTGTTCCCCTGACGCGAGGTTGGGGGGCGTTATTTTTGTAATCTCGTAGCACGGAGTCAGTTCCAGTTTCCAGCTCAACCAATTGCAGAACATCACCGCGTCGTACCAACTGACTTGTTGAGCAGGCAGGTCGTCGCCGTCATCATTTTCAAACACGAACACGCCTTCCCAGTCGCTCGGTTTCAGGCCCGGATAATCTTCATCGGACATGAACTGCTTAAACAGTCCGACCGTGATCTCCGAGTCGCTCAGCCAAAAGTCGTTAGTCACCGTAATTGGACCTTGTTCTCCAGCGACCTGACCCGACGGGATTTTAACAAACGTCAGTCCACTCGGCTCCTGCCACCAGGCGCGATCGGAAGGCGGTTGGTTGGTCGCATTGAGCTCAACTCTTTCCAGTTGCCATGCCGCCATCGCATAACCGGCCGCGCCGTGGGTACCACCGTCAGTTGCCCGGGAATACCAGTCGGCAAGCACAGGCTGCCATGCTTGTTTCGCCCCTTGCCCTGGTTTCTCAACACCGGCCAAACTCAGGCAAATACCCGATCGCAATGCCGGATCGTCCGTGTTCTGTAACTGAGTTGCCAGCAGTTCGACCGCTCCTGACCATGCGGCGAATTCCCTGATAAAGACCGTACGCTGAATCGGATCAAAGGTGATCGCGGGTGGCTTCAATTCGGCGAGCAGCGCGAGAAAGTCTTGATCCTCAAACAATGGAATGAAATCTGGATCATTGTCCAGACCCGACCCTTGATCGTTGTAATTGAGATTAATATAGGCTTTCCGCAGCCTTTCCAAGGCCAGCGTTCTGAATTCATCTTTTCCGGGAAGTTGTTGCAACTCACAGACTTGTACTAACTGGGCTGCGATGCACGCCGCGTTGTACTGGGCGGTCGAGTCATTGGAGCCGTCTTTAATCAACGCATCGAGTCGGTCGCTCGCAGCCGTCAAATCGCCCTGCCATGCCTGCACGAGAATTTCTGCGTATGCGACCAAGCTGTCTGCCCTGGTCGATTTCCGCAATTGCTCTAAGGAAGCCGCCGCCTCATCGGCACGCCCGGCGCGGGCCTGACAAATCGCTCGCCGCAGCCAGACTTCCCAGTTCGCAGAGTCACCGTTTACCAATGCCTCGAACTCTGCCAACGCCTGTTCGTCTTGATTCAGAAAATAATGGGCGACGGCCAGTTTCATCCGTTGTTCTGGAGAAGTTCTTTCGTCCTCCGGCAAATCGCTGATTTGCTCGATTTGTCGGCGAAAGTCGGCAATGAGATTGGGCAGCTCAACTTCCGGTGTTTTTGTGTCTGGTTGGTCGCGGAGCATCTCCGTCGCCAGTGTTGAATCACCCAGGTGTAGAGCCACAATTGCCAAGCGGGCTTTGGTGATCCAGTCTGCTGCCTTCGATGCGTTTTTCGCCGCCGCAACGACTATTTGCAGTGACACCGATGAGTTCATGGCAAGGGCCGCGACAATATTGTCCACTTCTTCGGGATCGGTGTCCGCGTCTGTTAGTCCGTCGACAATGGCTGTTGCGTCGACCTCGTCGTAACGGGCCAGCCCGTAATTAAGGCTTAGATTTTGCTGGTCGGCCGCTGTAGAACCTCGGGTCTGCAACTCCGCAGCTAACAGATCCCGGGGAAACTCATCCAGATTATCGAGGGCAAAGGGCACCGCTTTCCCTTCCGCTCCTTGAAGGCTGTCCACGGCAACTTGGAGATTTTTCCGCAGCGTGCGGTCCTGGACTTGGGAAACAATTTGTTGAATGCCAACGCCAGTCAAAATGATCAAGGCAAGCGCTGCTGACCAAAGCGTTCCTTTCACGCGATTGGCCCGCCGCATCATCATCTGCTGCGGTGGGGTCCAGTTCGATCGAGGTGTCAAAGCGTGAATCCGCAGCCACTCCAGCGTGGATGGCAGTTGCCGGTTTTCCCGCTTGGCACTCCAGGTGGCAGCACGTTCAGCCAGCAGCAGTTCCGCCCGCCCGCGACGCGTTTCCCGCTGTTTGCGAGTCAGCCATTCCCGCAGCGAAGGGACGAGGTAGTCGTGGGTCAGTTGATAGAATTGAGCGGAGCGTTCAGTCACGCGCGGCCTCTCGCTTCCCCCTTCGCCACTGTCAATGCCTTCCGGATCGGTGGGGGTAATCAGTCGAATTTGGCTGTCGAGAATGCGTATTAGATCATCAAAGTCTTTAGGGCGACCAGCGTAGCCGGAGGTCTGGAGCAATTCATCGCGAGACTTCATTTCGCCTTTGATGTCGGTGCCGGAATTGGGCAGTAAAGCCTTGAGAACACCGCGCGCCGCTCGCTGATGATATCGATGCTCGGGCGGAGCGGTCGAAGCACTGAACATCTCCTCCAGAAAGGTAACGCCGACACCCTTGGTCCCACCAACTTCCTGCAGCGTTGCCGGATTCCATGGTTTGCCCTTCATCATTTCGGCAAATAGGGCTAGTCGCACGCAGATCACCTTGCTTTCTTCGGCCAGACCGGCGATGGCAGCCTTGAGGAAAGCTTTTTGTTCTTTGCTGGGATCAACCAAGTCATCCGGCAAGACACCGAATGACCTTCCGAAAGCCGCCAGAACCTTTTCGGCATGGCGAATTGGAAAGAGATCAACGGCTGCCGAGTTCTGCGCTTCGGCGAGACGAACTTCCAGCTCGCGCATAAAGCGGGTCGCAGCCATCCAGAAGTCATCCCGCACCATCACAATGCACTGCACCCGACTCCCGTCGCACTGCCGCAAGGCTTGCACTAAACCGGTACCTTCCACTTCTTTGTAAACATGCAACCATTGCTCGAACTGGTCGAGCACGATCAACACTTTTTTACCGAACGGCACGCCTTGGCCGCGCCGGAGTGCGGCCAGCGCATCCTTGAGACTCATGGTGTTTTCGAGCGCGGGGCAGCGTTTGCGCAAGCCGTGCAGGAGACGGGTTTCGGTCTCCTCGGGTGTGGCTTCGATGTAGACCGGGATCACTTCGGCGCATAGACGCGGCAAGAGCCCCGCTTTGACCAATGACGACTTACCGCAGCCGGATGGACCGTAAATCAGTCCGACCGAAAAGGTGTTGTCCGCGTCGATCTCTTCAACGCGGGTCTTCCAGAAACGAATGCTGTCGGGCAGCCCCTCGCGGTCTCGCGGTCCTGGTAACAGTTCCAGAAAAAAGTCGGCGTCATGGGCGTCAAAGGATCGCAAGCCCTTGGGCACGATCTTGATTCGCTGACTGTCGGAATTTTCCTGAGTCGAGTCGCCGCGTGCCGTGCCGGAGTCGCCAGCCGCGCGTGTGGTATCTACCTGCGCGGGCTGCTCCGTCGCTGATGCCGTGATGCCGCTGATTGACTGCGGTAGCGAGGCGAGGCACAGCCGCAAGTCCTCGGCCATGTCGAGCGCGGTCGTGTAGCGATCCGCAGCCCGCTTGGCCAGGGCCTTGAGGCATATCCGCTCAAGCTCTTTTGGAATCCGGTCGTCGATTTGACGCGGCGGTTTGACTTCCTGGCTGGTGATTTGTTCTAGCAGTTCATGCTGGGTCTCGGCGGAGACGGTTCGGCGTCCAGTCAACAGTTCATAAAATACCGCCCCCAGGCTGTAGATGTCGCTACGACCGTCGACGCGGTGCCCTTCGCCGCGAGCCTGCTCGGGGCTCATGTAGGCGGGGGTGCCAGCGTATCGCGGCCCCTTACCAACATCCGCTTCACGGAGGGCCAGACCGAAGTCGACGACGTAGGGACGGTCCTGCTGATCAAGCAAGATGTTGCCGGGTTTGACGTCGCGGTCAACGAGACCCTGCTTGTGAGCATAATGCAGGGCCTCCGCCACGGTCGCGACCAACTCGGCCGAAGCCACAAAATCCAGTCGAGACTGACGCAGCCTGGCCTTCAAGTCCGTCCCCTCGATGTACTTGGAGACGATGTAGCAAGGGAACTCTGGCGAGCTGCCGACGTCGTAAACAGGCACGATGTGGGGATGATCAAGGCCAGCAACGGTGCGAGCTTCGGTAAGGTACGCCTCGGCATCTTCGGGCCGGTTGATCAGGCGGGAGTGCGGCACTTTGATCGCGACCCGTCGATTCAACTGCTCATCCATCGCCAAGTAAACGAGCCCAAAACCTCCTTGTCCCAATACTCTCTCGATCCGGTAGCGTCCGATCGATTGAGGGTTTTCGACGAGCGCAGGATCGGCTGGCTGAGCATCGCTCCCACTGAAGCTAAACGTGTCATCACTTGGTGTTGAGTTGTTCATCACATTTTTTAAGCTGGCGAGAGGCACTACGCCCGTTCATGGTCTCACAGATGATAGGCTCAGGCAATCAGTCGAGGGGTATTTGCAAACGACGGTACCCCCGTCGAGTCAACATCCCGACGCAAGGTTGCAATTCACGGGAGTTGGCCGAATTTTCTGACGTGGGTTTAGCACATCTTTTTCACCGAAACGCTACAGGAAACGGCGGCTGGCTGGACGTCTGGATTGCCATTTTGGTGCTCCGGACGATCCGTCCTGAGCAGCGAACACCCCCACGGTGCTCCGGTGGCCGACGCCGGGCGCTCGCGGGTGGCAGTTCGAGGGATTTAGGCACTCCGTGCACACTGGTTAACCAACGCGATCGTGGATGCTTGGTTTTCGTAGCCTTCTTGTAGTGTCGACCGTGCGTCATTAGCGATCGCCCCGACCAACACCGCATGTTCGCCGAGCAAGTCACCGCCGAATATTTGGTCCGCACGGAAGGCCGCGGCCCGAACCGTCGACGAATGGAAAGCCCGCCCCGAACAACCCGACAGCCACTGGCTCGACTGCCTCGTCGGTTGTGCGGTAGCAGCCTCGATGCAGGGAGCATTGTTGTTCGGAACCGATCGGCCGTCTACATCAAAGCGGGAACGAGTTGGCTTCAAAGAGTTGCAACGCCGGAAGCGAGTGTAGATTCGCTGGCAGCACATATTTGTCTGACTCGCTTCTTTGTCTGCCTCGCTTCCAAACGGTTAACGGGCTGCATCAGATTGGCAGTGGAGCCTCACATACTTCCCTGCTCACTGGCGTCCATTACGCTCGGATTGGAACGGCCATTGATCGGGCACAACAAACCACCGTTTGGATTCGCGTTCGGTTGATGAACTGTCGCAAAACTCACTGAACAAAATCGGAGTATGTCGGCTGTTGAAGTGGTTGTTGAGGAATTGTGCGACTTCACCAGGACTTAGTATGTCATCATCAGCTGGATCGGCAAATTCTTCAGAGAGCCAAAACGGCTTGCGGAGGATTCGATACCGATGGCGACGAGTGCAAAGAAGCTCAGCCACCTCTCGCTTTCGTAGCCATCTTCCCTCAAGGTGACCTGCGGCCAACTCCTCCGGCAATGCAACCTTGGTGTTGGTTTGCCAGTGATAAAAAATCCGGCCCTTCACAAACGCTTCGCTGATGTCGATTTCAGGAAAATATCGGACACCTAGCGGCAGTTGATGATTGAGCAGTCGCTCGGCTTTCTTCCGCAGCGTGTCATTTACGTTCGGTCCGATATAGTCGGTTACCGAAGGGTCGTTAACATTAACCTGAAGGTAGAATTTACACGCAAGCTCCCAGTGGTTCAGCCGCCCCAGTCCATCGCGAAATAGGACATCAATTTCT
Source organism: Kothea flammea (assembly GCF_052161645.1). Taxonomy (GTDB): domain Bacteria; phylum Planctomycetota; class Planctomycetia; order Pirellulales; family Pirellulaceae; genus Laterigemmans. The sequence goes on along the minus strand of NZ_CP197414.1, from coordinate 2,655,841 downwards.
CCGGCGGTTCGCTTTCCGTCACGCAGCTGGAGAGCATGATCTACGATCTCACACCTGAGAATGAAGCGGAGCCAGTAGACAACCAGACGCTCAAAATATCTACCGACACGTCGTTCACGAGGCGATGTCAAGTGGATTGTTAGGTGTTCTCGGTCAACGTCACCTATTTTCAGAGGCTGCTTGGGAACGGATTCTTGGCCGGTGAGATTCATCAAAGACGGGCTGTTGACTACCCAAACGAGGTCGCGGGCAAATTGTTCGGTTTCATTCATGCGGTCAGATTGCCAATATGAATTCTCGGGTATCTTCGGCGATGAAGAGGATGAGTCGAAGGTCGTCTGAGAATATCTAAGTGGGATTTTTCGATACGCTGTCGATCTTGTCCTGCATCGACTGCTCGCGATCCGTGCGGGTTCCGACTTTGATGCTGGTGGTGATTCGCGGCGCTCCCATCGCGTGAACCCGTTCGTGGCAGAGCTTGATCGCCGCAAAAACTTCGTCCCATTCGCCTTCGATGTTCGTGCCGTACGCGTGGAGTTGGTGATTCAAGCCAGCTCCTTGTAGCACCTTCTGGCATTCCGCAACGTACTTACCCACAGATACGCCAACGCCCATCGGGACGACACATAAATCCACAATGACTTTCATCTCAGTTGATACTCTCGCATTCGGGGGCCATTTTTCAGTCAATAAGCATAGTGCCTTGCGTCGAAGTTGGCAGTGGGGTTGGTGAACCGCATTCACTCAGCGGCGACCGACTCACGCTAATAGGGTCAATTAAGCGGCGACCTGCACAAAGGCCGTTAACGGTCCGGCAGAAACGCACTAAACTGGTGACTTTCCACCATCGATCCTAACGCTACCTCAGTGTCTTCTGTGATTTTGCCCGAGCTAATTGTTTTTGATTTGGACTTCACCCTCTGGGATTGCGGAGGGACGTGGTGCGATTGTTTGTCGCCTCCGTTTCGGTTGCGTGGAAATCGAATCGTTGATCGTGGCGGACGACATGTGCGATTCTATTCGGACGTCGTTTCGATTCTCGATCTTTGCGACGAGCGTCAAATTGCGACAGCACTAGCGTCCAGGAGCGAGCAACCTGAATGGGCGAAAGAATTGCTTCGGCTGCTCGACGTGACGCATCGTTTCGCTTTTTCGGAGATCTATCCGTCGTCCAAACTGAAACACTTTGCGTCGCTGTCCCGATCAACTGGCGTCGCCTACGATCGGATGTTGTTCTTCGATGATGAGCTGCGAAACATACGCGAAGTTTCCGAACTTGGTGTCACCAGCGTATTTGTCGAAGACGGTCTTACTCGTGAGGTATTTGACAATGGACTCGAGCAGTTCTCCCAAGAGCACGCTTAGAGGTGGCTTGAAAGTTGATGAGGAAACGGTCGGTACCGGTGCAATTGCCAATCGAGGTGACACGGTGACGATACAGCTTGAGATTCGTCTCAATCGAGGTGAGTTGGTCGATGTATTCGATGAGTACTCTTTCGTTGTTGGCAAGCGTCAGGTTATCGCGGCCATCGACTATGGCGTCGAAGGAATGCGAGTCGGCGGTCATCGCTCGTTCAAAGCTGGACCGCATCTTTGTTACGGAGATAAAGGGGTTGTCGGCAAAATACCAGCCAACGCTGCACTCTTGATCGATGTGCAGCTTCTTGATTCCAATACGTAGCCTGACAGGTTACGAGACGGTTTGACACTCGAAGTATTCTTAAGCTGGTCATGAGTTACGACCAATCTGGCGGTGTTGCTTTGCATGGATTCCCCAGGTGGTATCGCAAAATCGCGAAAGTTTTTCTTGGTCGTGAAAGTCTGGAATTTCGACTTAAAGCGAACTTTCTTGAGTTCCAGAATCAAATTCATCCCCTTCGCTGCGCAAGGATTTTGATTGGCGGATTATGTGACTAGCAGAGAAGCACTTTTCACGCGTCGGCTAAATCCATGCAAGACAACCTTGACGATCAAATTCGCGAAAACGCCGCTGGGCCTGCAAAGGCGTCAGGCGATGCGGGCTCGGTGGAGCAGCACAAGCTGACCGAGCAGATTGCGGCCGACAAACATCTCGCCGGCAAGCAGGCGGTGGCGAAACCGCACCGCGGACTTCGCTTCAACAAGATTGTGCCGCCTTCGGCCGGCTGATCTTTCTTTCGATTCAGAAACCAAACCACAAAGGGCTGCCGGGGACGGCAATAGGAAACAGCACGGATGCTGAAACGTTTGTCAGGGATTATCGAGCAATTGCGCGGCGGACCGGCAACATCGTTCGTCGCCTCTGGACGCTCACTCCGGCAGCCCTTCTTTTCGCGTTTGCGGGCCAAATACGATGCCGCAAATACGACGCTCGACAATTACAAACACTGGGCCCGGGCCGACGGACTTTCCGCCTCATCCGCAAATAGCCCCGAAGTGCGGCGCACGCTCCGCAATCGATCACGCTACGAAGTCGCCAACAACAGCTACGCTCGGGGGATCACGCTCACCCTCGCTAATGATGTCGTCGGGACCGGACCGCGACTGCAAATGCTAACGGGGAACGACGGCGCGAATCGGTTCGTGGAGGCTGAGTTCTTTGCTTGGTGCGAAGCGGTCGGCATCGCCGAGAAACTGCGAACCATGCGACTCGCTCGCGTTGCCGATGGGGAAGCGTTCGGGTTGCTCACTAACAACGAGCGAATTGACGCGGCCGTCAAACTGGACCTGCGATTGATCGAAGCGGATCAAGTGGCAACACCGACGTTGGTGCCTGACACTCGCCGTTACCTCGATGGCATTCGCTTCGATGGTGACGGAAACCCGATCGCGTACGACATCCTTCGCCAACATCCAGGCGATGGCATGTTCTTGGTCGACGATGAATTCGACACCGTGCCGGCTAAGGAGGTGCTGCACTACTTTCGCTGCGACCGGCCGGGACAGATTCGCGGCATTCCAGACATTACGCCGGCCCTGCCGCTGTTCGCACAGCTTCGCCGCTTCACGCTCGCTGTGCTTGCTGCCGCCGAAACGGCTGCCGAGTTTGCCGGCATCCTTTACACCGATGCGCCGGCCAATGGTGAAGCCGATGCGGCCGAACCTTTCGAGCCGATCGAGCTGGAAAAACGGATGCTGCTGACCATGCCGGGCGGTTGGAAGATGGCCCAGATGAAGAGCGAGCAACCATCTACCACGTACGCCGAATTCAAGAAAGAGATCCTCAACGAAATCGCTCGTTGTTTGAACATGCCTTATAACGTCGCCGCTGGGAATTCGTCAGGCTATAATTATGCCAGCGGTCGGCTCGATCATCAAACCTATTATAAATCGATCCGCGTCGAGCAGACGCAACTTGCTCGCGTGGTGCTCGATCGCATTCTCAAAGCATGGCTCCGCGAAGCCATTCTCATCGAGGGCTACTTGCCCAATTCGCTTCGCACGCTCGACAGCACATTCGAGCATCAATGGTTTTGGGACGGCCATGAACATGTCGATCCCGCCAAAGAAGCCAATGCCCAAAAAATCCGCCTCGCCAATCATACGACTACTCTGGCCCACGAATTTGCAAGGCAGGGGCGTGATTGGGAGGCGGAGTTAAAACAGCGAGCCAAAGAACTAACGCTGATGCGTGAACTGGGCTTATCGCTCGAGCCCGAGTCTGATTCTCCATCTGAACCTGAGGTTACGGAAGATAATGCCGAAGACGTCCCCCAATCCGCTTGAAGACGATGCTCAGTCCGTTCCCAGTAGCTTGCGGATTGTGTGTGATGATTCCACATCGATCGCGCTGCAAGCTGCCGAGGCGCCCGAGGAGGGCAAACCGGGCCTCCGCAAGTTCTCAATGACTGCCTACACCGGTGGTGCAATGCGGCTGGGAGGCTGGCCTTATCCGGTCGTCGTCGATCTGGCCGGCATGCGAGTGACTCGCAAGAGCCGCCCCATCCTCAAGGATCATGATCGCGGCAGCATCGTTGGGCATACCAGCGACATCAAGGTCAGTGCCCAGTCGCTGGAAGTTGCCGGGGTGATCTCGGGTGTGGGGGCAACGGCTCAGGAAGTGATCGCTACGAGCGAAAACGGCTTCCCCTGGCAAGCTTCACTGGGAGCCAGCGCCGACAAAGTGGTCTTCATTCCCGAAGGCAAGGCTGCCCAGGCCAACGGCCGCGAATTCAAAGGGCCGGTCTATGTGGCCCGCAAGTCGACGCTGGGCGAAGTCTCGTTTGTGGCTCTCGGCGCGGACGACAACACCGAAGCCCGCGTGGCTGCCGGACAAGCGGACGCTGACGAACAAGGGGCTGAGCCAGAAGAGCCCGAAGAAAAAGAAACCAACGCCAGCGATCCCACCGATGACCTCGAACCTGTCAACGCGAGCCTCGATATGAGCACGAAGCAGTCTGCACAGCCCACCTCTCCAAACCGCCAAGTCGAAGCCATGCGGGCCGAAATCGCCGCCGAGTCGCGGCGGATTGCCGGAATCCGCAAGATTTGTGCTGATAAACATCCAGATATCGAGGCGGACGCGATCGAGCAAGGTTGGTCAGTGACCCAAACGGAACTGGCCGTGCTGCGGATTGAACGTCCCAAGGCGCCCGAGCCGAACCAGTCGCGTCCCTCCGTTACGGCTCGCATGCTGGAAGTGGCTGCCTGCCTCGCAGTCGGGATCGCCGAAAAGACCCTGCTGGCAAGCTACGGCGAACAACTGGTCAACCAAGCTGAACCGCTGCGGAACATTGGTTTGCGGGAACTGGTGGCCGAAAGTGCCAGGCTGGAGGGATACGATGTGCCGCGAGTGTTTGGTGATGGCTCGGCTACGATTCGGGCAGGTTTTTCCACGATGACCTTGCCGGGAATCATGGAAAACGTGATGAACAAGACCCTGCTGGCCGCTTATGAGAACACTCCGATCGCAGCCTTTGATCTGTGTAGCGTGGGCACGGTCTCGGACTTTAAGGAAGTGAGCCGGTACCGGCTGCTGGGAACCGGTGGATTTGAGCAAGTAGCGGCCGACGGGGAACTCAAGCACGGCAAACTATCGGAACAGCAATACAAGAACCGGGCGGATACTTACGGTCAGATTCTTATGCTGACCCGTAAGGATATCATCAATGACGACCTCTCCGCGTTTATGGATATCCCCCGGCAAATGGGCCGCAGCGGCGCCGAGTCGATCGACGAGCTGTTCTTTACTTTGATGCTGGGGAACGCATCCAACTTCTTCTCCGCTGGTAACAGTAATTTCTTGTCAGGTGCCGACACCGCGTTTGGTGCCAACAGTCTCACCGTGGCCAAGACAACCTTCCGTAAGCAGAAGGCTGGCCCCGGCGGCAAACCCAAAGACCAAAAGCCGATCAACATTAGGCCCGAATTCTTGGTGGTACCGGTCGAACTGGAAACCGAAGCGGAACTGCTGATGGGTTCGGCACAATTGATGATCGATGCCTCAGGAACTCCGACCAAGATTCCGGTCGATAACCCCCACCGCAACAAGTATCGCATCATCAGTGCGCCCCATCTGTCGGACACATACTTCGCTGGTGCCAGTGCCAAGGCCTGGTATCTGTTCGCCAACCCCAGCGTACTGCCAGCGTTTGAGATTGTGTTCCTCAACGGGCGTCGCACTCCGGTGATTGAACGCGTGGAAATGCCGCCAACGATGCTGGGGATGGGATTCCGATCTTATATCGACTTTGGCCTCAATGCTCAAGACCCGCGAGCCGCGGTCAAGGTTAAAGGTGAGGCTTAAGTCTCGGCATTATTTTTAGATTCCCATCTCCACTTATACCACACTCTCATTCATTCATAGGACAGTAACGTGACGCAGGCTCAGTATATTCAAGGCGCCGATGTGGTTGACTACACTCCTGACGCCGATGTGGCGGCCGGTGCAGTGGTGGTGCTTGGCGATCTTGTGGGGGTCGCCAAGCATGACATCAAGGCAAACCAGCTTGGCGCGCTGGCTATCGAGGGAGTCTTTGACATGGTCAAGGCATCCGCCACCGTGATCACGCTTGGAGCGAGCGTCTACTGGGACGCGACCAACTCGGTGGTGGTGACCACAGCCACCGGTAACAAGTACTTGGGACGTGCCATCCTGGCTGCGGCATCCGGTGAGACCGTGGTGCGTGTCCGCGTCAGCACCTAAAGCAGGCAGCTTTCCGGCCTGCCTTGCTTCGTCCTCACCGCATCTTCTTGCTCCTTAGTCTGGAGACATACCCCTGATGAAACTGAAAGGCTGCGGATTGCTGGTTGCCGTGGGGCTGATGTTGGCGACCGGCTGCAGTGAAGGCCCGACAAAAGTGCGTCCGCTGCCGGCCCCGCCAACGGAACAACCGGCTGCGAACCTGCCCACATCGCTGCACCAGCGCAACTGGACGGGCTCACTTGGCCAGGGCAGCTGTGTACACGCCTCGCTAGTCAACCATTTCCGTTGGCTGAACGAATTTGAGCTCGGTGAGCGGTGGCGAGCGACCTACAGCGACGGCGAGTGGGACTCACGCCTGCGAGATCGACTCGATGCGGCGGGAATTGATTACAGCTTCACGCTCAAGGCCGATCCACGTTTCCTCGACTGGGCCAGTACGACCCGGCGCGGCGCCATCCTGTGGTGGAAACCGGCCCACTGCTGCACGTTCCTCGGCTGGGTGGAGCGGAATGGGAGCCAGTTTGCCGCAATCCTCGACAACAACTATCCCGGGCGGTTTGAGCTCACGCCGCGGGAACAATTTATCCGCCTCTGGGCCGGTTATGGCGGCTTTGCCTTGACCGTTCTGGACGCCCCCAGCAGTTCACTCCCCTATCGAAGTTATGAGGTGGTTCAATGAGTGAGAGTGTGCGAATTCGCCTGAGCGTCGGGCTAATCGCCGTGGCCGTACTGCACGCCCTGCTGCTGGCAGTCGCGTTCACGTTGCTCCATCGCGACTATGTAAAATCGTGTGTCGATTGTGATTACCAAGTGCCGGTTCGCCAAGAGGCTAGCGCCGTAACTGCCGAGATTGAAAAGCTCGCCCAGCCGCAGCGAGTCAATCTGCAGGCTCAAGGAGAGCTCAAGCAACAGGGACCGGTCTGTCCGCCAGGCTATCAACCCAGCTGCACCGTGGTTCGCAAGCCAGTGTATCAACCGCCTGCGCCCCAGCGACCAACGGTAGCCCCAAGTTCATCTACAGCTAAGCCAGCGACTACTCCGAATACTGTCCAGCCACCACGGATCGTGGCCCCCGCTTCGCCGCCACCAAAGAAGAGTTATGAGATCGCACTGTTCGTCGGTCCCGACGCAACGAGCAACCGGCTGCAGCAGTGGTTCTCCCAGCATCCTGGCCTAACGAAACTGAAAGCGGCTTGTGAGTTTCAAGTCTACACGGCCGAGAACGCTATTTACCGGGCGAGGTTTCAGGATGTCGTGCCGGTGTCGCAGTTCCCCGTCGTCCTATTTCAAGACGCCAGTGGCGGACATATTCACGCTGCCGGTCGCTCGATGATCCCGAGCACAGCCGAGCAGCTTTACTCCGACCTGCACAAGGGCTACGAGCTCTACCAACAAGCCAAACAAGCTCAAAAGACCGGAGCTGTCAAAGCTCGCGGATATTCCTGGGACGACGCGATCTCACCCACGCTGTATCTGTCTCCGGAAGACTGTCCCGATGGTTATTGCCCACCAGAACCCACCGATCGCTGGCGGCCGGGAGACCGCGTTCGGGATCTGTTGTTCGATGATGTCCCGGCAACTCGCAATGCCCTGATGTGGGTCTCGGCCGGCGAACTGGCCACGCTGGCGCTGATTGTCTTGGCTGTGATTCTACTTGGCTTCATTCTGATCAAACGAGGGATGTGAACTATGGTTCTTGGCGTTGCCTTGATTGTCGTCTTTGTGCTGCTGGCGCTCGCCCTCCTGCCGGTGAAGAAGCGTGAAAGCCTTTCGCAGCTCAGCGTATCCACCCCCACTCTCTTTCCAGCCGAACCGGTGCGGCCCTTCAACCTACGTCAGCAGCAGCTGAGCGAGGAATCAGCAGCCATTGCCAGTGAATACCAGCGGCGGGCCGAACAACTGTGGCTCGAGGAGCTGCGGATTAAAGCCACGGGGTTGCTGACAAACCCCGCTCCCGCTGCGGGGCAATATTCGGAAACAACCGCTGCCCCTGCCGAAAGTCCGCAGGGCCGTGGCGGATGACCGACATGCTGCAGCGAGGTCAAGCGTGGCTGGCCAGCCAACTCAACCAGCACGCATCCCGGCCTGTGATCTACCAGCGGGGTGCCCTCAGCGCGCACCTGCAAGCGACGATTGGTACGTCTGAGTACGAGCAAGATGACGGTACCGGACCCATCGTTCGTCATCAAGTGCGTGATTACCTCATCAACACGGAGCTGCTTTTAAACTCGGTGATCCAGTCACTACCGCTGGCAGGTGACAAGATCATCGAACAGGACGGCGTGGACCGTTACGTCTACGAAGTGATGGGCCTCGGCAGTAGTCCACCCTGGCGATTCAGTGATCCGTTTCGCTTGACGCTTCGCATCCATACCAAACAGATTCACACTTCGACGGACTGATAGAAATTGTCAACGGTGATTCAGATCGCGGAGAGCGTGACAGCTCAGCTCAACTCCGCCAGCTTCTCGCAGACGTTTACAGCAAAGCGGCTTTACGTGCCCAACTTCGACCTGGAGGAACTGAGCGAGCTGCATGTTAGCGTGGTGCCGCGTGACGTCTTACTTTCCGCACTCGATCGACTTACCAACCGATACAACGTCCGCATTGATATCGCCGTTCAGCAGAAATTCGAAAGTGGCGCGAATGCTGAGATCGACCCGCTGCTGAACTTAATCGAGGAGATCAGCGACCTGTTTCGGCTGAAGCGACTTGGTTCACTACCCGCAGCTCGCTGCATCACGATTGAGCATCCGGTCATTTACTCCGTCGAGCACTGGGAACAGCAGCGTCAGTTTACCAGTTTACTGACGCTCACCTTCCAGCTGGCCCGATGACCACAGCGATGATCGCAGCGGTCATCAAAACCAAGTTTGATACCAAGCGGCTGCAGAAACGAGTCGAGGCGGCCAGTTTCCGTTCGCTGGGGCACGCTGGCGGAGCGATTCGGTTGACGGCTAGCCGCAGCATCCGCCGCCGGAAAAATCCATCGCCACCAGGACGACCTCCGCACACGCAAACTGGACGCCTCAAGCGAGCGATTCGCTACGAAGTCCAGCCCGGTAATGTGGTGATCGGTCCGGTCAACGAAATCGCTGGCAAGCTTTGGAATTTGCACGAGTTTGGCGGCCGCCGCAGACCTCGCCGGCGTCGCCGCAGCCGCAGATTGCGACTGGGTGACTTTGGGCCGATCCGCTTGAAAACGGCCGGCGTGCGACCGACTTATCACCGCATTCGCCTGACGACCGCCGCCCAGGTCAGCCGGGCGAGTGCCCTTATTGCCGAACACGATCGGCAACGCAACAGTCAAGTCCAGCGTTATCCCAAACGCCCGTTCATGCAGCCAGCGCTCGCGATCAACCGTCCCCGCTTGCCCAGGTTCTGGGCCAACTCAGTCAAGTAAGGAACAGCAGTCATGGCAGAAGTGCGACTCGGGCTCGATGCGGTGCTAACCATCGACGGCACCGTGATTGGCAATTGCAAAGACCTCACCGTGACTTTGGAAAAGGCCGAAGCCGACGCCTCGACGCGCGACAACAACGGCTGGCGAGCAACGGTTGGCACGCTGAAAGACGCATCGATCGAGTTTCAGGTCGTCAATAAGGATAACGACACCACGTTCGCCAACTTGCAAACGCTCTACATGAGCGGCGACCCGGTCGATGTCAGCATAAGTGACGTAGGAGCCACGCTGACGCTGACCTGTGAGGTGATGCAGTTTAACGTTACTCAAAATCTCGAAGATGTGATCATGGCCGACGTCACGCTCAAACCCACGCAGTCGACGCTTGGTACCGGCGTCAACGTGCCAGTCCCAGTACTGCCAGGACCATAAGCGATAACCGTTTCGTTTATCCTTATATATCGTAAGAGAAAATCTTATTATTCACATGGTAGCCTCCAGCATGCAGAAGTTTGTTGACCATAGCGGGCGAATCTGGGTTGTGCAGATCGATGTCGCCACCATCAAACGTGTCCGCTCCGTCACCGGCGTTGATCTGCTCAGCATCGTCGAGGGAGAGCTCATCGAACAGCTCAGCCGCGATCCCGTCTTACTGTGTGATGTTCTCTATGCGGTCTGCCAGCCGCAAGCGCTGGCCGCCGATGTCTCCGAAGAGACATTTGGCGAGGGGCTGGCCGGCGATGCGATTGCCGAGGCGACGGTCGCGCTGCTGGAGGCTTTGGTGGCTTTCTTCCCGGAGCCCCGTCGCCGTCTGCTCCAGCAGGCGGCGAGCAAGTATCAAGCGATCGAGCAGCAAGCGCTCAAGCTCCTGAGTCAGCGGCTGGACGATCCGCAACTGGAGAAAAAGGCCCTGGCGGAATTCGAGCAGCGTTTGACCACCGAGCTATCGAGCGACTGATCTACCAGCTGGCCGGCATCCTTGGCGTGGATCCCGGCCCACTCACGCTGCGGGAACTGATGTGGATGGCTGACGCTCGCCGGCACGCGCAGTGGGGCCAAGTGAGCTCGGTGCTGGCGGCAATTTATGAGGTAAATCGTGATCCCAAAAAACGCCGCAAGCCGTTTCAGCCCCAAGAGTTTAATCCGCTGTTGCGACAGGCGGCCAGTTTACCGGCGGTGACTGTCACGCAGCTGGCCTCGATGTTTAAGGCTTCTGGATTCCATGTTCGAACGGCGCCAAGCCAGTCATAACCGCGATTTCCAGCTGGGAAGTTTTCCCCTGGGCTGGACGTATGCCTATCGGCCGTCCACGGCGAGCGATGGTAGCAACTTTTCGCTGAGTGACTGGACCGAGTTCTCGGTTGATAACGGGGCTGTTTGGTATGGTCCCAACCAGTTCTCCACGCCCTGGATGTCACCGACCGCTTGTCACCCCGGCGAACTAGCCAGCACGGCGAGCGTGATCAGCAGTTACGCGTTACCCTTCTCGGGCGACTATCGCCTGGAGGCGAATTGGCAGCGATCCTCGACGGGGGGCGATGGGGTACAGGTGTTTCTCTTTCACGAGCTGGCAATGCTGTTCACTGAGGTGCTGCTCGGTAGCGCCACACACACCAGTCAGCTAATCAGCGCATCGGCCGGCGAGCGAATCTCGTTGGTCGTCGACAGACGCGGCAACTATTCCAGTGACCAGACCAGCATGCTGCAGCTCGATATCTTTCGGCGGCTCGCTTCTCCCGTGAAAACACTCCTCCAGGCACGATCGACCCAGAGAATGGAGCTGCGACTATGAGTCTCGCTTCGCTGATCTCGCCCAGCGTACTGCCAAGTCAGAATCTAACCACGGGAGTGACGCTCTGGAACGGAGCCAATCCAGGGCCATCGTCGCAAGCGCTGGTGGTGATTGATATCAGCGGCCGGGCGGCGGGCGTAAACAGCATGCTGACACTTGAGGTTCGCGTGGGCGGATTCTGGGTGGCCAGCGTGCAGCGAGAGATTCCTACCGCGGAAGCAGCGGTCCGGCTGACTCTGGATGAAATCACTTGGCTGCAAGGTGAGAATTTGACGCTCACCTTGAGCAGTGATGATGCCGGAGATAACAACGTCTCACTGACGACCAAGATCTACAATCGCACGCCACTGCAACCGCTGGCAATCGGTCGTGACTTGGATGTTAACGCTAGCGGTCATGTCGCTCGCGTGACGCTGGTTGATACGACGACGACTAATACCGACATGCGGGGAACGAATGGGGCAAATACGATCGCTCCGCTATCGGCCGCCGGTGTGCGATCTGCGGTTGGGCTGGCGTCGGCAAACCTCGATACCCAGCTTGGCGGCAAAGTTACTAACACTCAATTGCAAGCGGCTTTACCGGCTAACTTTGCGGCGCTCGGTATCAGTGCGAGCGGTCACATCTCCCGTGTGACCCTCGTCGACACGACAACCACCAACAGCGACATGCGTGGGACTGATGGAGCGAATACGGTCGCTCCGCTGTCGGCCGCCGGTGTGCGGGCTGCAATCGGCTTAGCGACTGCAAATCTCGACACTCAGTTAAATAGCCTTCTCACAGAGGCTGATCTACTTACCGCTTTGCCCACCAATTTCGCCGCCCTTGGTATTAGCGCGAGTGGTCATATTTCCCGTGTGACACTCGTCGACACGACAACCACCAACAGTGACATGCGAGGGACTGATGGAGCGAATACGGTCGTTCCGCTGTCGGCCGGCGGTGTGCGAACAGCAATCGGCTTAGCGACTGCAAGTCTCGACACACAATTAACAGGCCTTTTGACAGAGGCCGATCTGCTTGCAGCGCTGCCCGCCAACTTCGCCGCCCTCGGTATTAACGCGACTGGGCACATTTCCCGTGTGACGCTAGTTGATACGACGACGACAAACACCGACATGCGAGGAACCGATGGCGCCAACACGCAAACTCCTCCATCAGCCGCAGTGATCCGCGACGCAGTGCTAGATACCGTCTTGGTGCCTAACCACAACGTGCTGGGATCACTAAGCGACTTTATCCAAGCCACTTCGCTGGCAGTCGATGATGTGATCAAGAGCGGCGAAGAACGCACTCTCACGCGTACCGGCAAAGACCCGGTGACCTTTACTGAAACCCGGGTGCTAAACTAAATGAGCGCCAGCGTATTCTTTGATGATTTCTTCGGAGCGCCCAGTTCGGGAAGCGGACTCACGGCAGAGGAAGCTGCTCAGTTGGCTGCCGCAGCCGCGCTGGCCGATCGCCTGCCCGAACTTCGCACCGCCAAGCTCGATCTTGATCTTGCGCACGCGGGAGCGGCCGCGCTCTATCAAGCGGATCTTTCCGGGCTTGTCACCAGCGATTTACTCCCCGCCAACTTCAGTCTGTTGAAGATTGATCCCAGCGGCCAAGTCACCAGCAGCAGCGACACAAGCCTCTCGGCCGCCGCGGTCTGGGACTACTTTGTCGCCGCCAGTGGGGACGCTGCGGTCAACCGGATTGCTACGGCCGTGGGGTTGCCGGGCGAAGCAAGCTTCCAGTTATCGTTTACGGTGCACGATCAAGACAACCAGCCCGTGCGGTTCGTCCGCCTTTCACTGGCCGGCTCCGCAGTCGCTCGCACGACGAATCAATTCGGAGAAGCTATTCTTTATGCCGAGCCAGGCGACTATCAACTTCTCGTCGAGCCGCCGTTCGGGTTCGCCCCCGTCCCGCCACAGGCAATCACGGTTGCCGCTAGCGACCAAACCATTGCGATCACGGTGCCGCGCGAGCTGCCGGCGCTGACCGTTGCCCCGGAAAGCTGTGCGGTCACGCTGCAGGTCATCGATCAAACCGGCTTGCCTCTGGCCGATTTACCAATCACCCACCGCGTGAGCGCCGGCTACGCCGTGCTGGACGACCAGTGGATGGTCAATACCCTGGCTCCCGCGATCACCAATTCAAGTGGCATCGCGCAGCTCGTCGCCGCTCGCGGGCAAGTTTATGATTTTACCGTGCAAGTCTCCAGTAGCAATCAAGTGACCATTCGCCGGCTGATTCCCGATGCCGAGTCGGCCACGCTCTCGATGATGGTGGAGGCTTAGTATTTAATATGTCCGCAGTCAAAGCTGGTGCCGCTTACGTGGAGCTCACCACACGCAACGGCAAACTCCAAAAGGGACTCCGCTCGGCGCAGCGACAGCTGCAAGATTTTGGCAACAGTGCGCGGCTCATAGGCGGCCAGTTGCTGGGACTCGGCACCACGGCCGCTGCCCCGATGGCCGCTAGCGCCGCCGTCTTTGCCACCTTCGATGACGCCATTCGCTCGGTCCGCGCGGTCACGCAGGCTAGTAGTCGCGACTTTGAACGCTTGCGAGATCGAGCAAAAGAACTGGGCGCATCGACAAGCTTTTCGGCAACGCAAGTCGCCAATCTCATGACCGAGCTGGGACGGGCTGGCTTTAATCCTTCCCAGATTACCGAGATGACTGCGGCCGTGATGGATCTGGCACGCGCCACCGGTACCGAAGCCACCCTAGCATCAGGCATTATGGCGGCGACTATTCGTCAGTTTGGCTTGCAAGCTGAAGATGCCACTCGGGTTGCTGATAGCTTGACCGCGGCTGCCAATAAATCATTCAACAGCGTGGAGTCACTCGGCGAGGCGCTAAAATACGCAGCCCCCGTCGCGGCCGACGCCAACATGCAACTGGAGGATACGTTGGCGATTCTTGGCTCGCTCGGCAACATGGGCATCCAAGGAAGCGACGCGGGCACCTCACTACGGCGCCTGCTAACGCTCAGTGGTGCTGAGGCAAAGAAGTTCCAGCAAGTCTTCGGTGTGGCCACGCTGGACGCGGCCGGTAACGTGCGTCCGCTGGTCGACTTGCTGGGCGATGTGGCCGATGCCACGGCGAACTTGGGAACGGGCGAAAGGGCTCGCCGCTTTCAAGAAGTGTTTGGCCTGCTGGGAATCACTTCAGCTTCGGCGATTGGCAAATCGGTGACCAACACGCGTGAGCTTTATGAACAATTAGTCAATGCCGGAGGAGCCGCAGCCAAGACCGCCAAGGAAATGGACGCTGGTGTTGGTGGTGCGTTTCGGATTCTTAAAAGCGCAGCCGAGGGAGTGGCGATTGCTTTTGGCGAAGCGATCGAGAAACCGCTACAACGAGCGGCGGAGGCAATCTCTGGGACACTTTCAGCGGTGATCCGCTGGATTGAGACGCATCATGAGGCCGCCAAGTCGATCGCCAAAGTCACGCTGACCGTGTTGGCGGTGGGGGCGGCGCTCGTGGGAGTTGGTGTGGCTTTCGGTGCAGCCGGCTCGGTGATCGGCGGATTTCTAGCGGTGCTAAGTTTGGTCGGCGCGACGATCTCGGCAATCGGGATCGTCCTGGGGACGCTGCTTTCGCCGCTGGGATTGGCCACCGCCGCGGTTGTTTCGCTAGGTGTTTACTTGCTGCATACTTCGGGCATGGGCGGGCAGGCACTCAGCTGGCTCGGTGAAAAATTCAACGCTCTCAAGTCCACCGCCACGGAGGCATTCGGCGCGATCGGACGCGCATTGGCGGCTGGTGATGTGGCGGCGGCCGGCAAGATTCTCTGGCTCACACTCAAGCTGGAATGGCAGCGTGGCATCCAGACGCTGGAGAGTTATTGGCTGGCGTTCAAGGATGTGTTCCTCGGCACAGCCGATGCCATGATCTTTGGCGTGGCCGCGGTGATCAGCGATGGCTGGGCGGCAATCGAAGTGGCTTGGGTTGAGACGCTGGCGTTCTTGGGGGATGCTTGGTCGTTGTTCGCCGGCTCGCTAACCAAGACTTGGCATGCCACTGTTGGCTTTATCAAAAAGGCCTGGGTAAGGCTCAAGTCACTGTTCGATTCCGACATCAACGTCGAAGCCGAAGTCGAACAGATTAACCAAGAGGTGGCCGCCCAGCAGCAAGCAACAAACGACAACATGCTCGGTCAGATCAGCGAGCGTGAGCGACAGCGACGGCAAAGGCGCGCCGAGATCGAGGCCCAGCGTCAAGGTCGAGCCGACATCTTGGGGCAGAACCAAGCTGATGAAGAAACCGCCCGCCAGCGAGCAGGCCAGATGGCTCTCGCGCAAACCGCCGCGGAGCTGGCCGCAACCCGCAAGGATTGGCAAGAAGCCGTTGCGGCACTGAAAGACCCGTCGGCCAATGCCGATTCAGCTGGCTCTTCATCGGCAAATCGGCCAAGCATGAAAGCACTACAGCAAGCGCTGGCCCAGTCATCTCAATTGGTCGCCGCCGAGCAGCAAGCTGTGGAAACCAAGAGCACGTTCAATGCGTTCGCAATCCGGGGTCTCGGAGCCGACAGCCTTTCGGATCGTGCCCTGCGTGCTGCCGAGGCGACTGCCGCCAATACCAAGAAGCTAATCACGGCCGTTGAAAACAACGGGATTGAATACAGCTAAAAAAGTCGCCTTTCGCTCCGTCGAAAGTACAAAGTCACCTTTCGCTCCGCCGAAAGTCAACAGCAACACTCCTTTGCGAAGCAAACGCAACCATAAGAACCTCGCTCATTCCTAAAATCTTGCATCTTACCACTCCGTCACCATGACACCCACCATCACCGAACGCTTCGACTCTCGCGCGACAACCGCAGGCGATGATCCGGCGGTCGAGCTGCTGTATCAAGTGCGTGGAACCGAGTCTGACACTGAGGTTGTGAACCTTGTCGCGGGCACTTCTCCCGAGGTTTATCTGGAGCTGGACCGCGAATCGATTCAGACCGAGCCGCTTGGCGGCGGAGTATGGAACGCCACGGTGCGTTACGGTCTCCAGGGCAACCCGGCCGACTACGAGTTTGACACTTCGGGTGGCTCCCAGCGGATCGCGACAAGCTTGGCCACATTGCAGCGAACCTCGCTGGCTGGCTATGCCGCGCCCGACTATCAAGGGGCGATCAACGTCAGTGAAAACCGCGTGGAAGGGACCGATGTTACCGTTCCCGTCTTCACGTTTTCAGAGACGCGTTATTATGATGGCCTGCTTGTCACACCCGCGTTCAAGTACCAAATCTTTCAGCTCACTGGACGCGTTAACGGCGGAGCTTATAAGGGTTTTGCCAAGGGAGAAGTCTTGTTCCTCGGTGCCAGCGGCTCGAAGCGTGGCAAGGAACAGTGGGCGATCACCTTTAAGTTTGCCGCATCTCCGAACGTCATCGACCAACCAATTGGTCCTGGCAATCTACTGGTCAGCAAAGAAGGCTGGGAATACCTCTGGGTCCGCTTTCAGGATGAAGTGGACTCTAATGCCTTGATCAAGATTCCAGTAGCGTTTTACGTCGAGCGGGTTTATCCCTACGGCGACCTGGGTTTATTGGGACTGGGGATCTAAGGCCGCCGCATGTCCGATAAATTTCAGCCCGTTACGTCCGGCCAGCCACTTCGCTTGCCCGCCGCCACCTGGAACGCGATGCTCGATGCGGCTCGCGCTCACGAGCAATCGAAGTTTGATCGCAAGTCGGGCGTGACTGATGGACTGCGACAACCGACGCTTGCCAAAGTCCGCAATCAAACGGGCCAAGCGAGAAACCAGTTTGATGTGGTCGGCTTGCTTGCGCCGCTGGTCGGGCCGGGCGACAATTTTTCCGAGTTCCAGCGACAAGCCACGTTCGGTGCGGGACTACCTGTGGCGGGTGGAGCGGTGGGTATTCTCACCGAGCCTTTGGCTGCCGGCGCGATCGGCACGGCCGTGGTCGCGGGTGTGATCGCCGCTCGGATTGCCGTCTCGGGGACGGTCTATGATTGTGCCGAGCCGCTAACCGGCACCTCAAATCATCTCCGCAGTGTCCCGCATGGTCCGTTTCGCGTGTTATGGATCGAGCAGAATGGCTTGCCGCTCCGCTGGGCGATGGTGCGGTTTGATGATTCCAATCAAGAGGAGGTGGTTTATATCACCAGCAACCAGCCCGACGAGGATGGTTTTTATCCAGGGATCGTGCAGCGCTATGATGTTAGCAGTGGCGGCTGGGGCAATCGCTTTCCTTGTAAAGTGCTGGACGCCAACGCATGACGCTTCGTTCGCAGCGATACTTGGGCCGACATCTGGGCCAGCGAGATCAGCAGCCAGTCTACGCGGCGACTTGTGGCGAGCTGCGGGGCGCTGTCTTGCCACCACGTCAGCTGGGGCACTTTCTAGGATTGGCTGGCAGCGTGCCGCTCTATGCGATCTCGCGATGTGATTTTCCTCAGCTTGGTCGCTATCTTACGCATTATGTTGGTTTCGATCAGTTGCCGATTTATGCGCTGGTCTGTTGCCCGCATTCAGCCAGTGGTTATTCAGGCTACTCGGGGTCGAGCGGCTATTCGGGCTCCAGTGGCAGCAGTGGCTCATCGGGCTCAAGCGGACTGAGTGGTTCGTCGGGCACGAGTGGTTTTTCAGGATCAAGCGGCCAGTCAGGGTCGAGCGGCACAGCGGGCAGCAGCGGCGTTGTGGGAAACTCGGGTTCGTCAGGCTCAAGCGGCTCGTCGGGTTCCAGCGGCTCGTCAGGCTCCAGCGGCTCGTCAGGCTCCAGCGGCTCGTCAGGTTCCAGCGGCTCGTCAGGTTCCAGCGGCTCGTCGGGTTCCAGTGGCTCGTCGGGTTCCAGTGGCTCAAGCGGCTCGTCGGGCGACTCTGGTTCTAGTGGGCAATCAGGGTCAAGCGGCCAATCAAGCTCTGGCGATTCATCCGGCCTGTCAGGTTCCTCGGGCCTCAGCGGCTCTGGTAGCGCGGTCGGCTCCAGTGGTGGATCCTCAGGTGATGGTTCTACCAGTGGCTCGCAAGCCGGCTCAGGCTCAACAGGCAGTACGGGGACCAGCGGATCTTCCGGAGCCTCTGGCAGTAGCGGCTCCTCTGGCAGTAGCACATCGTCCGCCGGTTCAAGTTCTGGCAGCTCGCAGCCCATTGAGCCTTGTTGTTGCCCCTGCTATTACCAGTGGAACGGATTCTCGTGGGAGCCAGTTGCGGTCGAGGACCCTTGCGACACCTCCGAGGGCCCCTTCGTGCCGCTCTGCACCTGTGCCCCGCGCTATGACTTGCCGCCGGGGAGTTATTTCGGCGAACTCATCTACACCGGTTGCGAAGGAGCGGACGATGGTGGCATGTCCTTATAAACGCGATGGAACTTGTGAGATTGCTAGTGACCTCAGCGGGCTTCCCATTTCGGTCGATGAGGCAGCATGTGGTGCCTGTCAGCGACAGCCAAATCCGCAAGCTCACAACCGTGTCACCTGCGGCTTGGCTGTGCAAGCGCGACGCACTGCCGGCTTGCCGGTAGCGAACGCGCTGCTCCAGCAGGCAGCCGGCTATTCGCACATTGGGGATTGCCTTGGCGAAGAGATCGAGAGGGCTCGCCGGCGACTCGCTCGACTCCATTTAGATTGGTTGATTCCCACCGTTCAGTGCCAAGCCTGTGCTCAGCTCCGCGCTCGACTCAACACGAAGACCGGCCGGCAAGTGCGCGGCGAATACCGCGAACTCGCCCGGCAAATGGCCCAGCGCTGGGAGCAATCCGTGCCGGCGGCTGGCTGGCTGCCACTTCGCGAACAGCTCATCGCTCGGGCGCTACGCCGAGCGGTCAACAAAGCTCGGACTATCAAGGAAGGCCAATGAGTATCAACCGCTGCCTGGAAGCCACCCCTCAATTGCCCGTCGATCAGATGATTGAGCTGATCGAAACTTGTCCGCCGGGACCTTGGCCCAGTGGCTGGGCAACGTGGGCAAACGTCATCGAAGCGCACCAGCGATTGGCAGATCGCTTTGTCATTGACTTAAAACCATCGCGGCGGACTTATCCAATTGACCGCGGCATCGTCATCGCTGGCGGTGGCCTCAAGTACTTTCCCAGCGTCTGGGTAAACGTGCGGCTCTTGCGGCATTTCGGCTGCACGCTGCCAATCCAGCTCTGGTACTTGGGCGACGGCGAAATCGATCCTTACATGAAACGGCTGCTGGGCGATTATGATGTCCAGTGCGTCGACGCGCGGCAGTTGGAGCGGGAACATCCAGCACGTATTCTTTGCGGCTGGGAGCTCAAACTGTATTCCACACTGCATTCCCCCTTCGCCCAAGTCTTATTCTTGGATGCTGACAACGGGGTGGTTGCCGACCCGAGCTACTTATTCGACTCTTCGGAACTGGCAAAGCATGGTGCCATCTTCTGGCCCGACTATGCCTGCTGGACATTGAAGGCGGACGTGTGGGAGATTTTCGGCATGCCCGACATGGCCGAGCCGGAGGTTGCCATGCATGAGCGAGCCTTCGAGTCCGGGCAATACTTGATCGATAAACGCCGCTGTGCCGCTGAACTACAAACGGCCCTCTGGTACGCCGAGCACTCCGACTTTACCTTCCAGCACGTGTACGGTGACAAAGAGTGTTTCCATTTGGGCTGGCGTAAAGTTGGCAGCCAGTACGCGATGCCCGCCGCCGGCCCTGGCTGGAATCAGCATACGATCGTGCAGTTCGACTTCCGGGGCCAGATTATTTTCC
Organism: Kothea flammea; assembly: GCF_052161645.1. Taxonomy (GTDB): domain Bacteria; phylum Planctomycetota; class Planctomycetia; order Pirellulales; family Pirellulaceae; genus Laterigemmans. The sequence goes on along the minus strand of NZ_CP197414.1, from coordinate 2,635,835 downwards.
AGCATCGCTGCCAAGACAAATGGCGTTTCGGTGGCAATCGTTTCAATGAGTCGCTGGCGAACGAACAACTGTGCTTTGATTTTGTCGCCGAGCTAGCCAGACGCTGGTCAGGCACTTTGTGGCAAAACGACGAGCCGACAACCGATGAACAACGAGTCATCGAAGAGCTGACCGGCAAGCGAGCTAAGTACGAGCGAGTGGGCCATGACCAGCGAACGATTGGCTTCGAATCCAGTCGCGTGATTGGCGAAGGAGCGGCGGAGTGCGAACGCGTCTGGCACGTGAACGAGGTCGACGGTCAACCTGTGCTCACGATTTCTAGGCTTGATCGCCCGACCTGTCACCTGCGCCGCGGGCCCGATGGCATCTGGCGAGGCCACTGGCTGGAGCACGAGCGCATGCCCATCGAGCTTACGATTCTCACCGCATAACCAGGGAGGCAGCCATGGAACCATTCGCTGTTTGCTACAAGGCGTTCGGCCGCGACTTTCACATTGAGCCGGCCAGTATCCAGCACGCCAACGCGGTCTTCCAAGACGAGTACCAGATCGCGGCCTTGCGCCAGCACGAAGTCCGCACGATCGTGGACATCGGAGCCCACGTTGGCAGTTTCACGGTGTTGTGCCATCAGTACTGGCCAGCGGCAAAGATTGTCGCCGTGGAGCCGCATCCCGAGAGCTTTGCGTTACTACAAAAAAACACGTCGCATATTCCCAGCGACCGGCTCCGGCTCATCAACGCAGCCGTCACCGAGACGTCCGAGACCACGCTCTTGTCATCATCCGTTTCCCACAGCCGAGTCGGCGAGTACGTGCCCAGCCTGTGGGCTGACCTAGAAGAGCGGCCTGGGGATTTCGGAGTCGAAGTCCCGGCGATTACCACCGCCGAACTCTGGAAATCCCTCACCGCCTTCGGAATCCCGCAAGTCGACCTGTTAAAACTCGACTGCGAAGGAGCCGAATACGTGATCCTGCCAGAACTCGAGCGACTCGGTGTGCTAAGCCAAGTCGGCTGGATCCGAGGCGAATGGCACAATAAATCGAGTAATGGCCTGCTAAAAGCCGCACTTGCCTCTACCCACGCCAGCCACATCGACCCTAACGACCCACATGAAGTCGGCATGTTCTTGGCACATCGCAGCCATGCTGGATAAAGACGCTCAAGCGTTCAATTTCTTCTTCGCTTGGGCGACTCCCTTCGCGATGGTGTCGGAGAGATCGGCGGCATCCATCTGGGCGAGCAGCAGAAACGCTTCGGATAGAACTCGCTTTGTGTCCGCAACATTGATCGCGGTTTTATCCGTGTCGGCACGCTTGGCAACTTCGTTGTAAAACTCTGTCAGTTTCATGAGTCTCTTATTCCGTTTGAGGAGTTCATGTTCAGTGCATCGAGCCTAACATAACACGCTGATTTGGCAACCAACCCGCGCCAGCTTTTCCACACTGCTTGAGCTTGCGTTGCGGACAATGGAACATCTCTTTTTGAGAAGTCGATTTTTTTCGCGAACCAGTTGGGTATGAGTGCGTCTATCTCCCCGGACACACCAGTCACATTTAACGACAAGCACACAACGGGCTTTCTGATGTCAATGAATATTCAATCCAAGCGACTCGAACCCATACACGAAGGCATCTCCTTCGGCGGCCAACCGTCGAAGAGTGGTAATGCCTTGACGTATCCGCGTCTGATGTGACACCCGCTTTCAAGCGAATGCTTTCTCCGTGAAGGCTCGGTGTCACGCAGACATCGGGCCTTTTTTCGTGTCCGCATTGAACGCACAACCCCAACAACGAACCCAATCTGGGCTGGTAGCTGAGACGGTCTAGCGGCGGTCTGAAGAACCGCAGACGAGGATTCGAGCGCCTCCCGGCCCACTGACAAGGAAGATACGCGCCGACGGAATCGGTAACACAAATCGGATACAGGTGCAGATGGAAGCACGCCTGGTTTGGGACCAGGAGGGTCTCGGTTCGACTCCGAGGTGTCCGACTCTTTAGCGGCAACGTGGTAGTCGAGGGCTGGTTGTCCAGGCCTTGCTGATAACGAGGTTGTGCCGAGTTCGATCCTCGGGGCTACCACTCTGGAAGTTTGCAAAGTGAAGGGAGAAGTTTGAAATGCTAATTTGCTCGAAACGCATAGCCGCGATTGAATATCGGGGCTGTGGTGTAACTGGCAGCATGGCGGACTTCGGGCACCGACGCAGGACGCGTTGGTCGTCGTGTAGGTGAGGGTTCAACTCCCTCCGGCCCCATCGCTACACATCGGCGTGTAGCTCAGGGGTGAGAGCGGCGTCCTTATAAGGCGACGGTCGCGGGTTCAATTCCCGCCACGCCGACTGACGAGAGACACGAGTCCTGAGGGATGAGTCTTGAGCATGAAATCTCAAGACTTGCGTCTCAAGACTCACAGCTGATTTTGGGATTGTGGCAGACAAGGTAATGCATCGGACTCTTAATCCGAGCGATGTGAGTTCGATTCTCACCGGTCCCACTGAAATGAACAACAAGCACTGATCGTCTAGCGGCAAGATACCTCCGTCGTAACGAGGGGACGTCGGTTCAATTCCGACTCGGTGCTCTTTGGATGCCTCGTGCATCCGCGCTCTTTGACATATTGGTAGTGATGCAATTTTTTGCGCCCATGATGTAGCGGTAGCCTGCTGCCTTGCCATGGCGGAAGTGTGGGTTCGACTCCCACTGGGCGCTTTGCGGGGTGGAGCAGTTGGTAGCTCGCCAGGTTCATACCCTGGAGGTCGATGGTTCGAGTCCGTCTCCCGCCACTTACATTCCGGTGGGTCCTGTGCTGGTACGGGAGGGCGACTGTTAATCGCTTAGTCGCAGGTTCGATCCCTGCCGCCGGAGCTTTCAATCGAAGGATGGTATTTCTCTCCGGCGCGTAGTCGCGACGCGAGCCTTTGAAGCTCGCAGGTCGGGTTCAATTCCCGGACGGAGTGCTTTGCAAATTAGATGTATGCCGGAGTAGCAGTTGTTGGTCGCTGCACCTCGCTCTGAACGAGGAGTTCATTGGTTCGATTCCAGTCTCCGGTGCTGTGGCCAGATCTGGTGTTGGTTTCCAGAGACTCACTGTGAATGAGTTTGTCGCCGGTTCAATTCCGGTTGGTCACCCTTGCGAACATTTTCGGTGGCAATTTCCTCTGGGAAGGAAGCTTGATTGTCTATCAAGTCGCTGCGGGTTCGACTCCCGTTGCCATCGCTTGATAGCAGTTAGCAGATAGTCGTTAGTCCATAGCAAAGACCTACAGACTATTCGCTAAAGACTACGGACTATTTCGGCGTGGTAGATTCTGTTGGCAGAATCGTCTGGTTTTCATCCAGGAGTCCGCGGGTTCGATTCCCGCTCACGTCACTGCGAGCACTCGCTACACTCGGAAGTCACCCGGCCGGATGAGGGCACTGTCTTGAAAACAGCTGCGGGTCAAACCGTTGTGGGTTCGAGTCCCACGGCATCCGCTTGATCAACTTGGGAGCGTTTCCACACGGGAGGCGTTGAGAAGTTTGAATGCTGAAGAGTGAATTTTGAAAATGAAACGCGAACCAATTTCACCCTTCACCCTTCACTCTTCTACTAACTTCATTCGGGGCGCTCGTCCAACGGGAGGACGTCTGTTTTGCACGCAGAAAATCGGGGTTCGATTCCCCGGTGCTCCACTTTTGCAAACGCTGAGGTAGGCCAACGGCGAGCCGCTTGTCTTAGGAACAAGTGCTTGCGGGTTCGACTCCCGCCCTCAGTACTGAATCAACATGCTGTGGTACGCAAACCGGCAAAGCGGCGAATTTCAAACGTTCGTGTTTGAGGGTTCGACTCCCTCCCGTAGTACTTCGAAAATCAACGTTCGTGCGACCGTTTCTTTGATTTGTCAGCCGTCAGCGAATGCAGGAACACGAAGGACCGGACAACGGTAAAAGGCACTCCGACCAGATAGAACACACCGATGATGGACGCATACATATCGGTTTGAATGCCCGGGATCAGATATGCCCCAATGGCAACGACGATCCCCGCGATGCCGAGCCAAACAAACTGCCACGCAGCGTACTCGTTGGCAGGGTACCAGACGTTTGCATCCGCCAGCGTGCTAGGAACGCGGAATCCATACCAATGGTTTGGCGGCACTCGGCGTTGAATGAGCGGCACACCCAGGCAAATGAGAGCGACGGCTGCAGCGAGAAAGACCAATAAGTACAGTGGCATCAAAAGAATTCTCCAGTACGCGTTTCTCCATGATACACGCGAAGAAATAACTGACACAGCCAAGTGGTGGAAACTGCGTAAAACGCAGTCACGAGAGTATCGTACCCACAGAGGCGTGCGAGTTCAACTTTCGCCTTGGCTACTTATCAAGCACGGAACAACAATGCGGGTGAGCCAGGCTCATCCGGGCCTCATAAGCCTGGACCGTCGGGTGCGACCCCCGAACCCGCTACTGATGAAGTTTGAAGAGTGAAGGGTGAAGTTTGAAAAGACGCGAACCCATTTCACACTTCACACTTCACACCTCACTCTTCAAACTTCACACTTCATTTGGGCTGACATGTTCCAAGGAGGCGACTGACTTTTGCAAAGTCGGTGGAAGGGTTCGATTCCCTTTCGGTCCACTCATTGACGGAAGGGCAATCCGATCGGCGACGGTATCCGGTTGCTAGCCGGGCGAGCATCTTGATGGTGCCTTGAGGGTTCGACTCCCTCGCCTTCCGCTTGTTTGAAATGGCTCGATGGTGAAAAGGACATCATCTCTGGCTTCTAACCAGAAGTTCCGGGTTCGATTCCTGGTCGGGCTACTGCCGAAGTATGCGGTCACGTTGGCTGCCGGCATTATTCCGCTTGTTTGACACTTTTGAAAGGCATTGTCATGAGCATGCAGAGTATCGAGCGTCAATTCATGCGGATTGGTGCTCGAGCAAAAGTCCACCCTCCGATCACCAGACGCTGGGGAACCCCTCCGGAAGTCTCGATCGACATCGGCAACGACGCCGAGGGCGAGTTCTTCGATCTAGCAATCCAGCCCAAGTTGGTGGCTGAAACGCAAGTGATCGACGTTCAGCCTTCGATGCGGCACCTGCTGTTGATGTCGCGTCAAGACGACAGAAAGCACAAGTTCCTTTGCGGACACGATGAACGGCACTGGTTCGTCGCGGCCGTTCCGGAGCGAGCTTCGGTTTCATCGGTGAAGACAGCCTTCGACGCGCTCAAACCGACTTCGGTGCGGGCACTCGAAAATCGTCTCGGCGTGAAGCCGCGGAAGCGGAACCGCCGACGTAACGAAGCGTTCATTCGCCAAGGTGAATGGTTTTTCGTTCCGGTTGAGAACCAAGGCTCTGTCGATGAGCGATTGGCGTTGCGAAACGAGCCGATTGCACGTGGCGGTGGAAAGCCGCACATGTGCGAAGAGCTGGTTCGGCAGGGAGGACAACTGGTTTACGTCAGCAATCAGCACCCGAGCGGTGTAACGGAACTTCAGCGTCGGCAGATGATTAGCCGTCGACCAGAGCTTCGTCATCTGCACTGGGTGGCTCAGCGACGAAACCCAAGCGTGTTCGTTCGAGGACGTGTGCGTCATCCGGATCACAAGACGATCATCTTGAACGGATGGCACCAAGTCCTGATGAACACTGAAAACGAATCGATCGCAATGCGGCACGTCGCATTCATTGATTAACACGCGGCTCTCCACCACGGTGGCGAGCCGTTTTTAGAGTCGCGAGTCGTGAGCGATGAGTTCTGAGTATTAGCTCACCGCTCAAGACTCAAGTCACGCGACTTTTCCCGCCGACGTGGCTCGATTTAGAGAGGCACCGCTCTTGACTGCAATTACTTTTGGGCATGCCCAAGGCTGGTGCGAACCTAGGTGTCAGTTTTTGTGACTAAGTAATCAATCAAATGACTCGCGGGTGTGCTGGACAGCATGGCAGTCTTCGAAACTGTCGGACGAGGTTCGATTCCTGGGCGGGTTACTCAAACGTTCTCGGAGTGTGCTGGATTCGCACGCGACTTTGCGGAGGTCGTAGACCAGGTTCAATTCCTGGCGAGAACACTTACAACGCGACGCCGCGAAAGGAGGCCGATAATGACGAAGAACGACAACGACAACGCATTGGCCCACGGCGCTGGTGTCGGCTTGCTTGCTTTGCTGGGAATGTTCGGTCGATGCGCCGACGATGTTGCCCGAATCGGAGTCAACAGCGTCGATGACGTCGGACGAGCATGCATTAGAAGCTCAGACGACATCGGCTCGCTGATGTCTCGAAGCGGCGATGATCTGCTGCGTCCGATCGACGATTTCCACACGACGAATTACATCGACGATTTGCGATTCAAGCCATCGACCCCGCGTCTCGTCCTGAATGAGAGTGACGAAACAGCCTCAATCTCGCCGCACGTTGCCAAGGGAGTCGTGGAAGCAACTTTTAAGCTCACTCAACTGAAGGACAAGGAAAACGACAATTAACACGGTCGCCGCCTATCCGGCGGTGACTCATAACGCTGGAGCCAGATGGCTAGGCGGCCGGCTGCAACCCGGTTTAAGTGGGTTCGACTCCCACCAGCGTTTCTGACGAATCGACTGCAGGCTCGGATTACATCTTGAAAATGTGAATCATCTGAGCTGTTACCTCGTCGATCCGTCGCAAACCAAGACAGCTTGAACTGCCGTTTGGGTCTACATACGAGGAGCCTAAGGTAGCGATGCCGGGCGACCGGCTAGTGAACGTCACCGGAGTCTCTCGCAGACAAAGGTGCCAGTCAACGATCGGCGATAGCCGAAAACGGACGCTCCTAAACGACTCAGCAACCACTTCGTTCGAGCAAAATACACGGTGACTGCCGGTTTGGACTACATCCACCAATGATTGCGTCCAGTGAGTCTGGGGATCGTGGCAACACGATCGGTAGGTTCGATTCCTACACGCTTGTGATCTGAACCACCACTTCGTCGCCGCGTTTAAAAATCACGATTGACTGCCTGATTGGACTACATCACGCGACGGTCGTGGGTTCGATTCCCACCAAAGCGAACCTTGTGTCCGCTTTGTAGCTCAGTTGGGAGAGCATCGAAACGTCTGATTAACAAACTTCGTCAATCGTTTTTATACAGAACACCCCGTGGGACAGGCCGCTTGCCTGTCTTTATGCAGTCGACAAACTTGAAGCTTATCCCACAACCAACACACGACTAACTGCCGTATCGGAGTACATCATTGAAGTTAGAAGAGTGAGGGGTGAAGTTTGAAACGAACACGACTTTCACTCTTCACTCTTCACTCTTCAAACTTCCTCTGTCGCGTTTTCCCAAATCGACTCGAGAGACTGAACTATGCGTGTTCTATTTTCCTGTTTCGCCATTACGACTGGCCGCGAGTAATCCGAGCTCGCGGCAAACGGAGACCAGACATGCACAAATCATTCTTTCAACGATTGCGGGAACATGAAAACCAAAACCGAAAGCCGATCCAAAACCGTGACGACCGTCGCGGCAAGGATCGCTGGCGAAGACATCGCCAAAGGTGACTACGTCACCATCCTCAGCGAGATCATCGAGCTTCCGTCCTACTTATGGGACTGCTCAGGAATCTCGCAACCCATCGACGAACTCGTACGACTTCGCTACCTGCCACGCGCAGCCGGCGAACCGCACAAAGTCGTCGCCGTTTGCTTGCCATTCGTTTACGCGAAGCGTCCCAAGGGAAACCTGATCGCCTTCGACACACGACAGCAACAACTCGTCCGGCTTGACCGCGACAACGGCCGTTCCCTTTGGAAACAAATGGGAAAGACCACCAAAAAGAAAACGAAATAGAAAGCGTACATGATCGACTGCCGATTCGGAGTACATGCTTCAGGAGCCGGGTGTCGTGGGTTCGAGTCCCACCGGCGCAACTGCCATTCGCAAGATTGCAGCGCCGTAGCTCAGTGGTAGAGCACCGTAAAACCCTCTGGTCACAACTTCGTCGATCGTGCCCTTTATCGAGGCAAACACAGTGCATCACTACTTCAACAGATAACAACACATCGAAACACACTCGGCTGCCGGTTCGGAGTACATGGCACGACCGAAAGGTCCAGCGGGTTCGAGCCCCGCCCCGCCAGCTTTCTTGAAAGCGACACGGGTCTCTGACCAACACTTCGCCGAGTGCTTTTTCGATTCAACAACACAAAACCATCGTGCTGCGAAACGGCCCCACTTCGTTCGGGGCGTTTCCACGCGGTGGCAAGACGGGGAAAGTTTGAAGAGTGAAGTTGGAAGTTTGAAAGGTTCATTCTCGAGACTTCTTGATGATCGTCGTCAAGATCGCGATCAGTTCATTCGCTTCAGTCGTCAACGGCTCTAGTCGTGCACCGGGCAATACTTCGGACGCGGCGAGTAAACGCAGCCAATAGTGGGTCTCGCGTGCCTCCTTGCAGGCAATTGAGTACTTGTGGGTGAAATCCCTTTTGCTCTCGGCACCCTGGGCTTCCTCGACGTTCGCGCCGACCGAAGAGCCTGCTCGAAGCAACTGATTCGCCAGCGTGGTGGATACCCGCCCGCCGTCTTCCAAAACCAAACATAACCTGACAATTCGATCCGCAAACGCGAACGTTCTTTCTGGTAGATCGCTCTTCATTGTCAACCTCTCGTGCGTGTTAGAGACGCTTCAGCATAGTGCCCTTTCCTTCAAACTTCACCCTTCTCTCTTCAAACTTCATCATGGTTAACAAGTCTCTGTTCCAAAGCATCACCAGCGTCCTGCCACGAGCGACCGTCGTCAACGAAGCAGGCGGCCCAGCGTACAAGCTGTCAGCGAAGCACGCGCTTGCCCAAATGGCGGCGACCGGCACGTTCGGCAACGTCTACTACGCGTCCGCACAAAACCAACTCGACGCAATGCGAAAGCTGATCGACGAGATCGACGATAACGAGTTCCTGGCAAAGCTGGCTGTCTACTCACGTGAGCGTGCTTACATGAAGGACATGCCGGCGGCACTGCTGGTCGTACTGTCAACGCGAGACACCAAGCTCATGCACCAAGTCTTCGACCGAGTCGCGGACAACGGCCGCGTTCTACGCACCGTTTTCCAAATGACTCGTTCGGGGCAGTTCGGTCGCAAGGGCCTGTCGTCTTCGCTGCAGCGTGCGTTCCAACGTTGGCTCAACGACGCGTCTGTTGGTAAGTTGCTTTCAGCTTCGATCGGTAACGATCCGAGCCTGCGAGACATCTTGCGAATGGCACGTCCAACGCCAAAGGACGACGCACGTCGAGCGTTGTTCGGATGGTTGACGGACAAGCCAGTCGAGAAGTGGGCACCAGCTACGGCTGACAGCCTGCCTTCGACGGTGCAGTCACTAGTCGCCTACCGAGCAGCCGACACGGCCGAAGCCCAAACGCTGATCGCCGGCGACCTGCAAGTTCGATGGGACTTGCTAGCCGACGCAGCCAAGGGACCATTGGTTTGGAAGGCGATTGCCCGACAAATGGGACCGCAAGCACTGCGAATGAACCTCAACACGCTATTGCGTCACGACGTGTTCAAGAAGCCTGGAATCCTCGGATTCGCAGGAACCGACAACGCGATGATTGACTACGTGGCCGGCCAACTGGCTGACCGCGAAGCGATCGCTCGCAGCCGTCAGTTCCCGTACCAGTTCCTGGCGGCTTACATGAACGCATCGGACGAGGTTCCAAGCAAGATCAAGACGGCGTTGCATGACGCTGCCGAGATCGCGTGCGGAAACGTGCCAACGCTGCCTGGCCCAGTCATCATCGGACTCGACACGTCGGGTTCAATGGGCTGCCCAGTCACGGGAAACCGTGCCCCAAACAATGGTCCAAGGGGTGGAACGTCGAAGATGCGATGCGTCGATGTTGCGGCACTGTTCGCAGCAGCGATCCTGCGTCGCAACCCAGACAGCGTCGTGATTCCATTCGATACGCAAGCCTACAAGGCAAAGGTCGATCCAAGCGATACGATCTTGTCACTGTCAGCACGCTTGTCGAAGTACGGTGGTGGCGGAACGGACTGCTCGTTGCCATTTGTCGAAGCCAACACGCGATACGCGAAGCAAGCCTTCGCCGGCATCGTGTTGGTCAGCGACAACGAAAGCTGGATCACCTCGGGACATCGCTTTGGCTACGGCCAAAACGGTTCGACCGGCGTGATGACGCAGTGGGAGAAGTTCAAGAAGATCCAGCGTGGACATGGCGTTGCCGATCCGAAGCTGGTCTGCATCGACATCCAACCCTACGGAACCAGCCAGGCACCCGAGCGAGACGACATCCTGAACATCGGCGGCTTCAGTGACGCCGTGTTCAATGTCGTCTCATCGTTCCTAGAAAACGACGCATCCCGCTTCGTCCGCGAAGTGGAGTCCGTAGAACTGTAAGCCGAAAGGCGAACAAAACCGAAACGCCCGCGGAGGAGCAATCTCCCCGCGGGCGTTTTTAATTTAGAACGTCGATAAGACGTTGGTGAATCAACGGCCAATCTTGATCCAGGTCAATGCTGCGGATCGCAATGTTGTGGGAAAGCAGCGAGAAAGACAAATCGAGATGGTGATTCACGGCAGGGTAAAGCAGGATGCCATCGACGGATTCCCATCCTTCGTCGATCGACTTGTTTTTCAAGTAGGCTGTCAATTGGTATAGATGCGATGAATGGAGGCGGAGGCGATTGTGGCGAGTCACCAAAGCTTCCTTGTAGAACTTGCAGTCGAGTATGGTCTTCCGTGTCGGACGGCTCAGCGTCACATCGGTGAGCATCGTTGGCAACACCGAATTGACTTCGTCGTCCCACTGTCCATCCCAAGCGATCTTCATAGCTGAGACTTTCGCATCCGGGCAATGCTTCGCTGCAAAATGTCGAATGAAAGATTCGAAGACGCGATGCATCACCGTCTCTTCGTCCAGTACGTGACGAAAACGGTGAGTTCCCGATTGCTGGTCAGGAAGAAACAGTTCGTGAAGCATCTGGCAAACGTGCATTAACAGCCGATAGTGTCGGTTGTTGCGATGTAACTGAATCCGGTGAAACATTCGCTTCGCGAGTCGGATTTCACTGATATCGGCCAGAAGATCGAGACAATGCCGCACTTGTTTGCGGTTGTCGGTGCTCAATTGCATCGACGATCGGATTAGCCGTCGACATGTAGCTTTCAGAACCTGATTAGGCAGGGTGTCGGCCGTCAATTCGTCGAACTCACAGATCATCTTGCCTGAAGCGTGCGTCATTCGGCGGTGACTTGCCAGAACGTCTACTCGACCTCGCAAACGCGGAGTCGTTTCGGTGAACTGACAGTAATTTTTGTCCATTCCCTTGGTTGCTAATCGACGAATCCCGCCGCAGAGCAACATTGCGAGCAGATTGTGGGCGTCGGGACATTGGGACTGGTCGACGTCCACTTCATCGGCCGTACGGAAATGATCCCAAGCATAGGCAAGAAGGTAATAAACGTTCTGGATGGGAATGCTGGATACAGGCACTGGAACTACCCAAGAATCGTTTCGATTGCCGTTTGGCGGCCAGCGGGGTCATCGCAGAAATATTCTTCGATCAACGGCTTGATCTCAAAGGCCAGCACGCGTTTCATCCATTGCTCGTCAGCCATCTGGCCATTTGACGGAACGAAGAAGCTGTGCCCGATCTGGTAGCCCCTCCCAAGGTTCGATTCATCACTCTTGATCGCATGATTGAGCGTTTTCATCCGGTGACGAATTTCGGCAACCAACTCTTCCGATGCTCCCGCATCTATCAGGTGCTGGGCGAATACTGGCGATTGGAACCCCGGCTCAAGATCAACGAAGGAGAATCGCCGGCGTAGAGCGTAGTCGACCATCGACAGCGACCTATCCGCAGTATTCATGGTCCCAATCAGATGCACGTTCGGTGGCACATAGAATGTCGCCTCTGGATCCGATGAATAGCTCAGTGGGATTGCAAAATCCGAGGTTCGCTTATCAGGCTCGATTAACATCATCAGCTCGCCAAAAACCTTCGATAAGTTTCCGCGATTGATTTCGTCGATGATAAATACGAACGGCACATCGGGCTTCGCCATCGCCGCCGAGACGAATTTATGGAACATCCCGTCTGCCAGCTTAAATCCACCATCGACCGAAGGTTTGTAGCCTTGCACGAAGTCCTCGTACGTCATCGACTGGTGAAACTGGACCATCTGAACGCGTGAATTGTCTTTGCGTTGCATCAACAGGTACGCAAGCCGCTTGGCGACGAATGTCTTGCCAGTCCCCGGAGCGCCTTGGAGGACCAGGTTCTTCTTGTGCCGAAGAAGCTCTACACACTGCTGGACTTCTTCGACCGGCATGAATAGATCTTCCATCGCGTCGGATAGCCTGTACTCCGTGCCGGCGATGCGGCCTCCGCTAGAGCCATCGCCAGTTCCGCCACCTCGCTCTAATCCCGGCACACCATCGTAGGCATCCGCCATCGGATCCAAGAATTTGCGTTTGCCAGTCATGCGAGTTAGCGTCTTCAACGGCAACTGATTACCAGTTGGCATGCTGATCTCGGTGGCATCTTGCCAGTCGATCTTGCGAAGGTTGTGAAACGGTTCTTCGTTTTCATCGTAGGTGTAGTCGCCGTCAACGATGCCCCAACCGCATATCTTGTGCAGTCCGAGTTTGGCGAAAACAATGTCGCCGGGTTTCATTACGTGAGCAAAATCCCAAAGCATTTGAGCGACATGGGCAGGCCCCGAATCAGGACACAGTTCCGGCATGTATTCCGCGATGGCCTGTTTCGAGTCATATTCGGCCAAGTCACCCATGTCGTTCCAGCCGAGCCCACCAATCCCTCGCTCGTACCAGACATCCCACAGCGTCGCGCCCTGGCCGGGCGCGAGAAGCCAATATTCTCGGTCCGAACTTAAGTCCTCGCCATCTTCCTCTTCGTCGTCAGGATCAACGGCAACGAAATCCAAGTGAGCCTGATGCGAGAACTCAACCGTTGGGATAGGAAACGCCTCTTTCACGAGGCGGAGCCATCGAATGTAGTCTTCGCCGGTTTTGATTTTGAAATCGATCTCCTTCGTTGCCGCAATCGCCCGATTCTTTTTGTCCACGGAAATCCAGACGTCGGGTCTACACCAGAACATTCCCATCGTGAGCGAAGCGGAACCGACACGATTTAGTGCCTTACATTGGTCGAAGAGATCTGTGTCGAGTTCGTCGGGGCCATCGATCGCGATGATGTGACCAAAAAACCTCCAAAGTGTAGGAACATGTTCTGCCGTGCGTTTGTACTTGTACGGCATGAACCAGCTGTTTTGCGAATTAACGAGTGGTATCCCGTCAAAATCGCTTGGGAGTTCTGAAGTGAGCTCCCACTCTTCTTTGATTGCTTTGAGAATCGCTATTCGATTCTCGTCTGTTACTCCGCGGTTGAAAATCGCCATGAATGAGAACGGATCCGTCTCGTCAAGCGGGACCTTGGTGCCCTCCGGATACTCGTCGGAGACGGAAGAAACCTTCAGACCAGCATCGTGCAACCGAACCATCAGCTCGACCAACTTGCGGTTGTCATCCTTGAATTCGGGAAGCTTGTCTGCAATCTCACGATAAATGGGTTTCCAGGAGAACACTTTAGATAGCCCCATTGCGTAGTAGCGACGACCTGCCCACGATTCGGCGAACGTCCGACTCGGTAAACTTCAGTTCCAACATCAGCAACATCATTAGCAATGCCCGCAATCGCTGCATCGCTTGGAACAGTTCTTCTTCGGTGAATGGATTGCCACGGGAGGCATCATCTAAATGCACCAAGTAGTTCCGTGTATCTACTACTCTAGCAACAAAGTCCTTTGGGCTGGTTGTCAGCAAACGCGTTGTTTCTTCATCAAGTCCTCGAAGCAACTCGGCAATTCGCTTTCGTAGCGAGAATTCATTTCCAAATCGAATCCTTGATTTCAAGCTTTGTCGCAACGAACTTTCCGTATTTTCTGGGATAGCATCGACCAGCTGATCTGCAACCTGTTGGTATTCATCTTCCGGAAGATATTTCCCTCCTCTCGCAACCCGGCTAAACACCTCAATCGCCTGAGCAAGCTGAAGAAAGTCTTGATCGAGATAGATTGTCTCTCGTTGAGTCGCTGCAAAAAACAGGTCGTAAACGTGTCTCAGACGTTCACCATTCCTGAACCAGATGTCGAGCACTTCGCTGAAACGCGAGGCGATGTCGGGGTAACTGATTAGCATTCCCCTGCGAAGTCGATCGGAGTTGTTTTTTCCCTGAATCGCGGACCACAACACACATCCGTTCGGTCGGTCAAATTCTGTTTCACCTTGCTGAAACAATCGTACTGAAAGAGTCTGTACGCTCGAATCCGCAAAGAAGCAGAGCATTCGTTGGAACTGATGCTGTACTCCGATGAACCAGTCGAGACTTTTCGGGTCCGCTGGAGTGATGCGAACGTAGGAGCGATGCTCAAGGTCTATCTCGTATCCGGATCCATGCTGAGTGCAATTTGCTGTCAATCCAATTTGCGCGTCAAGTGATTGCACGTCGAAATCACGGGGTTCAGCATGGCGATGTTCTACCTTGAAAGTCACGAGTGGATCGCTGTGTTCATGTCGAGTTGAATCAGTGAATGGGCGATCGCCGATCCAGTCCTCTAAGCCAGTAAAACGCACTTGTGCTTCGTCAAACAGCGCCCCACCACCCGATGTAACGTGAAGCCCTATAATGGCAAACCTTGGTCGCCATTCAGTGGTTATGGATGCGCTCTGAATGTTCTGACGCGACCCTAGATGGCAATTGAGTAGAGTCACATCTTCGTTGCCACACCGTCCCAGAATCCTTGGCAATTCCCTGTTGATGTGAATTGAATCCGTGCCGGCGAAAGCGCCATAAAGCTTCAGCCGGAGTCGGTCCCCGTCGTATTTGATGTCGCCTCGTATGCACTCATCTGGTGATTCGGGGTTCCACCAGATTCCGTGCTTAGAGATGCGGTCGTATAGCGAGTAGTCGCCTTGCATTCTTGAGTTCTTCCTAGCTTGCTTCAATCCATCAAACACTTGAAGAACGCATCTTGTGCATCCTTGTAAAACTCGATGCTGATCTTCGTCCAAAGCTCGTCGGGCAAATCGTTAAGCAGTCTGCGGGCTGAGACGGGCATTAGAAGCGTGGTGGCTTGCTTTTCGATTGCAACTTCGGCGATCGCGACTGGGTTGGGGATCATTTCGATGCTGCCGCCAAGGTTGAGTGAGCCGACAATGATCATGCCGCCTTTGGTGCTTCGTTCGAGTAACGAACTGGCCAATGCGATCAAAGTAGGCAAGCCGATACCGACACCGCTGTGGTCGTTGTCCATTGCACGCATTTGAATTGAGAATTCATGCGCTCGCGGATCGCGGTCACCGACCAGTTGCTTGCTCTGGGTGTAGAGGTTTTGCTCGCCGATCTTGACACTCTCCCGAAACGCCGGCGGCGTGGGGGTGTTCAATATGCGAACGCCGCTTCCTGGTCCCGACGTGACCTCAAGTCGATACAGTCCTGGGCCGGCATCCTGAGATCCAGGGCTGATTGCCCAGACTTGGCCCGGTGGTAGCGGGTCGCCGTCGATCGCGGCGTCACTGTGTAGCTCCGGTGTTGCGACAAATTGCTCGACACCGTCAACGCCCAACGTGAAGCTGAAGTGCGTGTTGCGAAACTCGCTCTTCAGACACTTCTTCTGTTGCTCCTTCACGCGGCGGCGTGATTCCAAAGCCAACCGGACCATCAGTTCAAGGTCTTCATCGGAGACCTCCATCTGCGGATCGGGGAATACTAGCTTCAACAAACCGCTGATCGTTTTGTTGACTGCCTCGATGTCCCGGCCGCTCAAAGCGCCACCAAAGAACACTCGATTCTGCAATGTGGAGACGCGGCTGAGCATCCGCAGGTTGGTCCAGCATTCGCTTAGGAAATCGCTCACCAAGCCGAAATGATTCGTTAGGTGTTGGTTCGGGTTTAGCTTTGGGAAATCCCAACCCGGTGCGAATGCATGAATGCGGTCGTGGAATGCAGTATCGTCTCGCATCTCTGGCGGCAGCGGGCTGAGCAGGTGCCCAATGCGTTGTTGCTGTTCGACATCGACATCGAAGTTGCCGACCATCACGATTCCGCCTTCGGCCCGGATGCTTTCCTTGCCGCGGCTGAATTCGCCCGATGCCATGTAGCCCTTCATGATGTTGACGCCGTCTTTCTGGTCGAAAGAAACGCCAGAGACTTCGTCAAAGCAGACTACGTCGTACTGACAAACCAAACCGCGTTGTCCGCTTGCATTGTTGACAAACATCTTCGCAACGGTGGCTTTGCCGCCCGAGATCAAATGCGAGTACGGCGAAATCTGCTGGAACAAGTGACTCTTTCCCGTGCCACGTGGTCCTAGTTCAACCAAGTTGTAGTTTCGCTCGACAAACGGAACCATCCGCAAAAGAACGACATACTTCGCTCGATCCGATAACTCGGTTGGCTCTAGCCCAATCGACCGGACTAGAAAGTCGATCCACTGCACCGTCGAGTACTCAGCTCGGCCGCGCTTAAGCACATCCAAAATGTCCGACTTGGACATCTGAATGGGACGCAGCGAAGCGATGCGGAACGGCCGGCCATTTTTTTCCTGGGCTACCACCGCGTCGTATTCGAGTGTGAGCTCGGCATAAAAACCGTCAGTCAACATTCGCTCGTGTTCGTCGACAAGCTTGTCCTCAATCAAAGCATCCTTGATTGCCAGACTGGGGATCTCGGCATAGTAACAATCGGCGCGCGTATCCAGCTTCGCTTTCACAACGTCGATCAGCTTTACCGATCCTTTGTCGCGAGCCTGCTTGATGAAGACCTCTTCCTGCCCGGTCTTCACCGTGCGGTTCTGCAATTGCTTTTCGACAATCTGCAGCCCCTCAGCGATTTCCTCTTCGTCGACCGTCGCGCAGTAACGTCCCAGCAGGAATTCGACCACGTAGGTCGGAACTGGGTACTGGCGAGCATACTTGCGAACGAGGTCTTTTCGGACCAAATATCCGTCGAAGACGGAGGCCGACATTCGGTCCAGGTCGTCCATTTCTAAAGTCGTTGCAGTCATATTGATACCTTATTGCCGGCGGGAGAAACCGCTGGTTTAGTTGTCTCCACCGATGGTGGTATTTTGTTTCGCAATCAGTTGGCCGTTCTCGTCGCATACCACGATGGCGACAACGGTCCCTTCCAAGTCTTCGTTCTCCACAAACAGCGTGACAGTTGGGCTGCCGTCAAGCGGTTTGCCCCCATCAGTGATGGAAGAACCCGAATCATTTGGCTTACTTCGCAGATCGACGCGCAAACCTGACGAAACAGGCTCGACCGTGATGCGACACTTCAGCCCTTTCCAATCCACCTTCGTGATCGACGCTTCCAGTCTGGATGGCAACGAGTCTGGCCCTACCGTCAAGTCTGCAATCAAGCACTCCTGAAGACTGATACCGCCATGTTGGTAAAAGTGACCGGCAGAAAAGCAGCGAATTCCAGGTGCACTGGCAAACTCCGCTTGCGGATTCCAGTACCACGGCACCTTGGGAACATTCGGGTTGGACTCACCCTTAATCGTCGCGCACCGAGACCACTTCGCTTCCGTTAAGTATCGCGGCAAATCCTCTTTCGGCAGCCCGCCCGGCATCAATAACCAACCGTGGTCGGTCACCACCCGTACCTGGCGCCACCCCGCACTCAATAGTTCGTCGATCCGATCAGCGAGTAGTTCCACTTGTTGCTCAATGATCGAAGCCAACTTGACCTGTAGGCTGTGACCTCGTTTGTCGATGTCGCCGAATTCGCACCAGCCTCTCGCCTTCTTCGCCGTCGGTTCTCCGACTTCGCCTGTCGGAATGATCTGATAACCTTCCGTCTTCAAAAGCGACTGAAGGCGTGCAAACGTCAGCGATTTACCTGGATCATCCGCAAGTTCTGGCATGAAGCTATCTGGGATTCCAACGCCGGTGATCTTCTTCACGATCGGCGTCACCGCCGGCTTGGCGGTTGCAGTTACTGAAGGCAGCGCAGCCCATCGACGACTCTCTTCGACACGCAAGCCACGTTCCGCCAGCACCACCGACAAGCGTTGCGCCAAGTCGTAACGCAGACCGTCCGCAAACAAAATGCATGAACCAACCTCTGCCGAAACCACCTCAGGTCGATCACTTGAGAGCGAAGTCGGCAATGGATTATCTTGCACCAGTTCTTGCAACCGCTCAGCAGCCTGTTCGAGCCACGGCAAATACATCGCACGCACCGCCAGTTCGACCGCCGACGAGTCCGTGGCAGTTTTCACCGATGCCAATGCACGAAGCGCCGCATCGTCAACTAAGTAGCCGCTCTCGACGTATTGTTTTTCCAAATCATCGCGAGAATCGCCGCCCAAGTGTGATGCAGTGCGATGGGCTAAGTCGTTCAAATGCGCGAGGGCGTGCGCGAGCGGAGCTTTGCCAAGGGTGGCCCACACCCACGCTCGGCGGACACCATGGTGCTTTTCCAGCTTTGAGATTTCCACTCGCGCACTTCGGGCGTCCACGCCATCGAGTCCAGCTAGCGACTTTCGCAGAGCAGCCTCGTCTTGATCGTTTTCATCGGGCCACGCCTCGCGATCAAACCCAACGTCAACCCGGCCGGAGGGCTTGGCACGCCCAAGCAATCCTTCCAACGTTTGATAACTCGAGGGTGACTCGCGAAACCGACTCCACAAACCTTCCCATTGGCTCGTTTCTTGCAGGCCAAACTTTTCGCCGGCAACAAGCTCCCCGTCGGAATCGGGATCGAACCCATATTCGTCACGGCAGCGGTTACAAAACGCGTGCCATTGACCGGCATCCATTTCTTTGCGAATGCCTTCCGGATCGCTCATCCAACGCAACAAGTCACGGGGATGGTCCCCAATCATCAACTTATCAAAATCTTCGGATTCCAGCCGCCGACCTTGCATCCTGGCAACAGGAGTCACCGCGAGAACAGACAGAGAAGCCAACATCGAACGCTTAGTATTCGTGTCCCCAGCAACATCCAATCCCAAACCAGGTCGTTCTTTGGCGACCAGCATGGCTTCGACTGTCCAATCCTTGCCATTCTTCTGGGTCCATACGCTGCCGCGATACAGCAATTCCACCAGGGGCTGCAACAGCGGCGGGCATTGAGTTCCCGCACGTAGCTCCTGCCGGCTGACACCTGGCAAGTAGATGATGGGTATTTTGTCGGCCGGCAAATTGACCTCTGGCAAAGTCCGTTCTATCACGCACTTCAACCAAACCGCCGGCCCGGTAAGATTTTCGGGATCGTACTCCTTGCCGAATTGAACCAGTTGCGGCAACCGGCCGCGAAGGTGGTCGATCAGCGGCCTCCATTCTTCCTTGGTATCGGTCCACATCACTGCCACCGGCGGCACCTCTGTGCTCGCACATCGTGTCGCTGTGTCCAGTCCTTCAATGATTGATTCGATCAGCGTCATGCCGAGGCTCCTTTCATCGAAGACAAGACATGCCCTTTGAACTTGGGCATTCGGAACAGCTTCGATAGTTCCGAGCCGCTGTAGAGTGTTCCTGAATTAGGAAATGATTTCACGCTGTTCTCCAGGATTGCGACGGCGCGATCGAATAGCTTCGTATCGTTCATTTCAAAAAAGGAGTCCAACCCATCGAATTGCTCACGTTGAATTTGGTCAAAGGCAACACCCGTATCCGACAGCAGCAGGCCGCCAACAATCATCGCGATCAGGTGCGAACCATGTTTGCAAACCTCGACACTAGACTCCTTCGCCGAGCACTGGCTTGTGCAGAGCCGCAGAATCTTGGTTGCCAAGATCAATTGACCTGCAGTCAAATCGGATTTGAAAATGCGTTGATAGTACTTGTCGCTGAAATGGTCTTTCTTGTGTGACTTCGCTTCAAACGGCAACTTCCGCCACACAGCCAAAATGGCCTCTGCCGCCAAAGGAGCAGGTATCTTCTTCGCACCGCGTACGATCTTGTCGGCTCGGAACCGGTGATACGAGTAACTGTAGCTCTGTACCGCAAGCTCCATCGCACGCTGGATCGAATCGCCGCTGCGCAAGTCGCGTAGATCAACGGGGTTTTGGTTATTCGTTGACAACGCGATCTGAGACGCAAGCTCCGGCTTATCCTTGGGCACTTCGTACAATCGCACCAACACGCTCGCGTCTTCCAGCTCATTGCCGGAGATTGCCGCCTCTGCATGAGTTTGCTGAATGATGCGGCATGTTTGGCCTCCATTGACGACGTTCGGTCCTGTGACTTGAATCATCAGGTCCGACTTTCGTTGGTCGTTGAAATCAAACTTGTGGCACACAATCGTCAGACCGTTGTTGTAGAGATAGAAATTCTTCCGGTCCGATTCATCCATCAGCGTTGCCTTGACTTCTGGATTGACGCGGCTTCCGGATTTCGAGAAGCCGAGAAAACGACGAACGTTTTGGTCAAACAACGCCGTTTCATGACGATTGACCAGCGAAGCTAACTCCGACACCTTCATTCGTCCAACCAAAGCACGGATGTCCCCGAACTTTTCGTACAGATACGCTCCAGTCCACTGCAACCGCTCCTCGATCGCCTCGGTGGAAGTCAAGCAGCCGGCAATGTGATCGGGGTTAACGTGAAGCCACTCCACGTGGTCACCAAAGTTCTCCATATCAATTCGTCGCTGGGCATCCTCGGTCCAGCACAAGCCGTTGTTACAAATCAAGACTCTGATCCGCGGAATCAACCCGTCTGCCTCCAGCGATCGAATTCGTTCGATCTTGGTTGCGAGTCGAGGGTTGGCTGGAATTTCTGCGTCCGGATTTGCGATGAAACGGACGCTAGGGATCACTACATTGATTCCATCATTCTCGGGGAAGATGCTTCCGACAGCGCTCGCCGGATCAAAAACGTATTTGCCCTGAGCAATCGTGATCTCGAAATGGGAATCGGTGACGTTGCCGATGTGGACGGCGTCGATTCCAAAATCTCGATAACCGTCTGTCAAACATGCGATCGCCTCTTCGTCAGAGATTCCCAAGGCGACCTTGAGAGAAAAGTGAACGAAAGCAAGCGCAAGCCGACGCTGAACCATGTCCGCCTCCGACTTGCGGGACTCAGGATCAAGTAGCTTGTCGAGTTCCTCTTTCCATTCCTCGGCGATCTCCATCACCAGTTTGTGAACCAGTTCCACCTGAATTGCCGGCAACCTCGTTGGCTTTGCATTCTGTTCAGCGGGTTTTGCATCACTCATTCCGACGTCTCCTTCGCTGAATCACGGGCGGCTTGTTTGAACTGATTGGTGTAGTGGCAATCATTCCATCGCAGTCCGTCAAACTTGTCGCCCCCGGCGAAGTCTTCCGTCGTTTGATCCCAGCTCCAAAACCATGGGTACTCGTCGATTGGGCGTTTCGGTTCCTTGCCACGATCCTTGCCCCATTTCATACGTTTGGGTGCAACACGCAGGATGCCGGCGCCCTTTTGGCCACCGGGGATGTCCACTGCCATAAAGGGACGGATGTTGATGCGCACGCCGTCGTTGATGTCTGGGTTCCAGCCGATCGGTTGCTCGTGAATCGGCTTCCAGCGGACAAAGATGTCGTAGGGTGGTTGGCCCGTCAGAATTGCTTCAAGCCGCTCGCGAAGTTCACGTGCGGCCAGCAAACGAGCCTCGGCACCGGCTACATCGCGGCGCACTTCGTCCTCGCGTCTTTCGATCCAGTCGCCTAAATAGCTGTAAGTCAAACGCTCGAGCAACTTATGTCCGCGCGGGCCGGCCAGTTGGTGGTAGTTCACCAGTGCGTGGAAACCATCCTGCTTGCGGCCATCCCAGATGTGCCAGACGAACGGCCGATGATCGAACAGTTCGCAGTGCTCTTTGAAGAAGCGATTGCGAAGCCAATCTTCCAGGTTTTCGTCCGTCTTCACGCCCGCCGCGTTTAGTAGAGAAGCGAGCCGATCGGCCGCAATGTCCTCACCGCGTACAGGCGGGATGCAGACGATGCCGTCATCATCGGTGTGAGAGCCCAAGTGGCTGCAGCGACCGACCAGCTCGCGTGCCTGATCGCTCAATCGCATTTCCGAATCGAGTTCCGCCGGCCAGCGATACCCGAGCAAGCGTGCGACGGCGACATGAAGCGGTGAAGTGGACTCAGAAGGCCAGCCATGAAAGAGCCACTGAGTTGGATCGTCGCTTTCTGGTTCGGGAAGGCCGTCTGGATACTTGTTCCTTCCAACAAGATCCCAGTGGTCAAACTCAAACGGAACAGAAATCAAATGACTCGGATCGACGCTTAACTTTTGGTTTACTTTGCGAACTAGTTCGGCATACGCATCCGACGAACAAAACGCCCAAATCGCAAGCAGCTTTGATTCGTCCTCAGGAACAATGGCAAACAGGGAATTGTCATACAGATCGCCACTATAAAGCGACGATGGAAGATCTCCGATCTGACTAACCGCCACGCCCTGACGTCCGTACGAGGTGTTTGCTAAGCCCGGTCGTAGCATGCCATCACCTTCTGTGCTCCAGTCAATAACAGACTCGCGACCTCCGAAGTGTGTAGTCTTGTTAACCGGACCTTGAAGAAAACGCCAACGTTCACCGCACGTCTGCATCTCCCAGAACTGCCTTACCCAGAAGTCTTTGTCACCTGCCACTATTCCTCGGGGCGCTGATGCAAAAACTCGTAGCGGTTTGCCGAAATGGAGGCTCTCGAGACTTATAGTGTGATTTTCATTCGCGGCGCTATTCGACTGTGGCGTAACAAGCAGCTCGTTAGTCAACAAACAATTGCGTTTTGCTTCAGCGTTACGTCCGTCCGACGCATCTGTACCGTACAGCAGAAAATCGTTGTCTGGGATACTATTGGTCAAACACACAAGCCCAACATTTACAACTTCACCAGAAATCGTATCGAACGCCCGTGGGCCGAGTCGCGCAACGATCCGCCATTCTCGCGACTCAAGCAACTGCGCACGCATCAACGAATAAGTGCCAAGAAACATCCAGTTCTGTGGGGCCACAAAAGCCGTAGTGCTGCGTTCCTCGCAGAACTCGAGGCATCGCAGAACAAACGCCGTTGCAAGATCTCCTTTACCCAGAACGTAAAAGGTTTCAATGTGCTTTCTTAATATCTTAGATTGCTTTTTTTGCCCTAAATACGGCACATTCGTCAGCACCAAGTGGTACTGATCTCCCAGCAACTTCGTCGCAGTTGCCAACCCCTTCGCCGCAAGCTGCAGCTCGTGGGACTCTGCTTCGGTGTTCGGATCGGCGGCGACCGCGGTTTCGAGCAGGTTGAATAGCTCTTGCATCTGCGAATCGTTTAACTGATGACTACCGAGGAAACGTCGAGGGTTAATCAAGCTGCCGAGCGTTGAGGCCTGGCTGTACATGTCGTAAAGCTGACCCCAGTAGAAACCGAGACTGTCGTTGTTCTCGTCCTCGCCGCGTGCTTCCTTCAGCAACTCCATCCACTGCGGCTTGGTCGCGCTGATCGACTGGCCCACATGCGCGATCGTCATCGAAGGCAACTTGCGATAGGTCTTGCCGTCCAACTTCCAAGCCGCCAACGCCAAATTGAAAACGGCGATCTGCGTGCAGCGTTTATCCAACTCCAGTCCGAACAGATTGTCTTCGAGTACCACGTCGATAGCGGCCTGAAGGTCGAGTCCCTCTTCATGCATGCGAAGTCGAACCAACAATTCCATCGCCGCGACCAAAAAATGTCCGCTGCCACAGCATGGGTCAATGACTTTCAGCTTGGCCGCCGATGCAGGCCACCCGTCGAACGTCCCACCCATCGGCCGCCACGGGCCGGTGTTCTCTGCAGCGACTTCGTCGTCGGAACCCGTGGCTAGAGCCGCCGGCTCACGAACAAACCGTAGGTATTCAAACTCATAGCCACCGCCTTCGCTGAGTGAAACGGCGCGGCGCAGTTCGTCTTCATCTTCCGCCGACTCGGCAAGCGACGGGTTTGCAGCCAACACCTTGCCAGCATGCCACGCTCCCATTGTGTTGTGCAGCAGGAACATGACCATGTAGTCCTCGGTAAAGAACTGGGTCACCGCGGGCAGCGTTGAGCTGTCGATTTTGTCTTCGGATTTATTGGCTCGTTCGTTCTCTTCGTTCTGCCAAAACTGATACACCCACCCCAAAGAGTCGCTGGCCTCAAACACCTCGGCAGGCAACCCGAGCTTTGAATTCGCGTTTGACGGCTCTTGGACGAATTCGCGGAGTTGCTTCTTGCAATCTGGCGATAGCTCCACGTCCAGCACAGGATTGTCGTCGCGAAAGATGGCTGGCAGTTGAGTCTGTGCGTACTGACCCGCCAAATCCCAAACATTCTCCTCCAGGTCTCGAGCTAGATCGTCAACTCCTTGCATAGCGAGAGACATCCCCGACTCAGGATCAATTAAAAGCTCATTTTCGGCGAGGAAGCGTGCGAACAACATGCGATGCCAATGTTGGTACGCGCATTCCTCGACCAACCGGTCGATGGTCTGTTGGCCCGATTGCGAATTCTGACGATCGCCCAGAAAACGACCATGCGCCCGCAACCGATTGCGCAAGCTGATTTGTGGTTCGCTAGTAACGTGAGCACCACGTTTACCCTGGTCCACCGTCAGCGCTTCAATCGCCTCGCGCGCCCCAGCGATCGCAACTCGCCGAGCCTGAACGACCATCCGTTCCAGTTGCTTGCGAAGCCCACTGTCGAGCGGCCCATCAGCCAGCTGCTTGTTCTTGTTCGTCGAAGCCATCAAACCACCTCCTCGGTTGGCGTGTGATTCGCCGCATTCAGCGCCGCCGAATCACGTGCCGTTTGCTTAAACGCATTGGTGTAGTGGCAATCGTTCCAACGGTTCTTATCAAAGTCATCACCGCCGGCGAAGTCCACGGTTTCCTCATCCCAACTCCAGAGCCATGGAAAATCTACTTTGGGCTTATCCACCTCTTTGCCTCGGTCCTTCGTCCATTTGATGTTGGGCTTGCCACGCAGAATGCCGGCTCCCTTTTTGCCGCCGGGAATATCACGGCACATGAAGGGACGGATGTTCAAACGAACGCCATCGTTCAGGTCGGGCTGCCAGCCGATCGGTTGCTCGTGCAGCGGTTTCCAGCGGACGAAGATGTCGTAGGGTGGCTCACCCTTCAAAATGGCTTCCAGCCGTGTTTTCAGTTCCTTGGCCGCAATCAACCGCGCGTCGGCACCTTCGGCCTCGCGGTTGACTTCATCCTGTTGCCGAGTGATCCAGGCACCGAGATAGCTATGCGTCAGCTTCTCAAGAACGCGACGCCCGTTGGGGCCAGCGAGCTCGTGATAGTTCACTAACGCCGAGAACCCGTCTTTGCATCCATCCCAAACGTGCCAGATGAAAGGACGGTTGTTAAAGCGTTTGCAGTGCTGGTCGAAGAACTTGTCGCGGAGCCAGGTTTCGAGCGACTTGCCGGCATGACTGGCCTGTTTCAACACATCGCTGAGCCACTGGTTGAAATCTTTAGGCAGCAATGGTTTCCAATGGCGCTGCAG
The DNA here is from genome assembly GCF_052161645.1 of Kothea flammea. Taxonomy (GTDB): domain Bacteria; phylum Planctomycetota; class Planctomycetia; order Pirellulales; family Pirellulaceae; genus Laterigemmans. The sequence goes on along the minus strand of NZ_CP197414.1, from coordinate 2,610,322 downwards.
CAACGCTCGCGTCAGCCGTTCATCGCTATCACCCGCATCGAGATGCTGTTGCAACTTTGCCTCCATTCTCTTGCCGTCGTCAAACGCACGACGCAGTACCTCGAACAGACGATCTGCTGCCGGTCCTTCGGTTCCTACGGCAGGTATGCAAACGATGCCATCGTTGTCGGCCAAGTCTGTCAGCTCACGACTACACTCCGTCCATGCTCGTGCATCCGCCGCCAATTCCATCGACTCATCCAATTCCGCCGGCCACCGATATCCCAACAACCGAGCAACCGCGACTTGGAGAGCATCCGAGCAATCCGCCGGATGCCCATGGAAAATCCATTGTGTAGGGTCGTCCACATAAGGCTCCGGAAGGTCATAGGGAAACTTTTCGGTTGCGACCTGCTCCCAGTGAGGGAGGTCGAAAACAACACTGGTCATAGCCGAAGTAGAAGCAGCGACTTTCTGGTCGATTTGCCGTACAGCACTTTCATATTCGGATGAAGAGAGAAACGAATACAGAGGCGCTAGCCATTCGCTTTGTCGTGGACAAACCGCGACGCAGGCCTTGTCAAAACTTCCGCCAGAGAAACGCGTGCACGTAATCCCTCGAATTCGGCCAATTAGAACGCCCGTCCCATTCCAAAGGTGCGTGTTTTGAATTCGAGCGCCTTCACTTCGCGACAGTTCGCCTTCTCCGTCTTCCCACTGAATCCAAAGGTCACGACCATGCCATGATCGCGAGGCACCGTCCCCACCCGCATAGTTAATCCAGTCTCTTGTCCGATGGCTGAGCTCCCAAAACTGTCGGACGTATCTTCCGTTGTCACCAGTGGAACTTCCTTCTCCACAGGTAACATATTCGGACAGATAACTTCCACGAGCTGTTACGCTTAGGACTATTCTCGAAGCTGGGTTGTCTAACTGTTCGCACTGCTGTAGCGAACTAAGGTCGAACCGTACTTCGTGGTCGCGATCCGATGCCGTGCCCTGGAGCAAGCAAAGTTTCTGATCGAACGTCACAACATCATCGCCATACTCTGAAGACACATCCAAGGCAGCAAACTGGTCGGTTCCGGAAGGCATGCACTTTGAGAATGAAACCAATGTTGTGCGGGGGCCTCTGTTACCAAATATTTGCCACGCCTCTTCACCAAGCGCGATGGCATAGTGCCATTTGGTTGACTTTAGAACCGCTCTACGAAAAGACTCGTAGCTGGCAAGGAACCACCAATTTTGTGGCGACACGAATGTCACAGTGCCGTTTTCATCAGAAAGATCGAGACAGCGAAGTACGAAGGCGGTCGCCAAGTCCGCCTTGCCATTTGTCAGGTGCTGTTCAATATATGCACGCAGAATGCCATGCTGCTTGCCATTACCAAGGTACGGTACGTTCGTAATAACGTGCGTGTAGGTTCGAGAGAGGATGCGCGCCGCTCGCAGGAGCCCCTGCGCAACGACGACGGCTTCCGAAGATTCGTCCGTGACTTCTTTAGCAAGCGCCAATTCGATCAACGGCTCTAGGTTTTCCCATTCTACGACCTTTGCCCCCATGCTCTTCGCAGGATTCAAAAGACTTCCCAAGACCGGTGCATTTCTAAGTTCGTCGTACATCCAGTCGAGTGCGATTCTAAGCTGGTCGTTATCACCAGCGAGCTTTTTCCATTCCTCTCTAGGGATGCTGACACTTAGGCCACAGCACGCCAAGTTCAACTCGGGCAGTGGACGGTATCCACCACTTGCAGGAAACTGCCAAGCCGCCAAAGCCAACGCAAACGCTGCCAGTTCGACGCAACGCTGGTCGATCTCCAGCCCGTAAAGGTTTTCGCTCAGCACCCGATCTACTGCTTCGTGAGACGACAATCGGTCTAACTCCATCCGCATCGGAGTCAGCATCAAAAGCGCACCGACCAAGAAGTGACCGCTGCCACAACACGGATCAAGCGTCTTCAGCTCAGCCAGCGAGTCCGGCCATGAACTGAAAGTTCCAGCTGCAATTCGCCAGGGATTATCTTTCGAGCTGGCAGCGTCGTCGCTGGAGCTTGCGTTTTCTGGACCTCCAGCATCGCACTGCGGATCGGCTTGCGAAGCGCGCACAAACCGCAGATATGACAACGGCACTCCAGGCAATGCCGCTTTGTCACGTAATTCTTGCTCGCTTTCTGCCGTGCGGAGGTCTTCCTCAGTCAGACGTTTGCCGGCCCACCAAGCTCCGAGCGAATTGTCCAGCAGAAAGCTGACCATGTAGGGCTCGGTAAACAACTGCGTTACCGCCGGCAACTCGCGAGCACCAATCTTCACTTCCGAGTCATTGATGCGGTCCTTTTCATTGGATTGCCAGAATTGATACACCCAACCAAGTGAATCGGACGCAGTGAATACATCGACGGGTAAAGACTCGAGTACTTCCTCTAACTTGAGTCGCGTTTCGCTCGGCAATGCGACGGCCAATACCGGGTTATCAACCCGGAATATCTGCGGCAGCATCCTAGTGGCAAAGGAGGCGGCGAGTTCCCACAAATTGCATCCTTCCTCGGTTGCTAATTCCTCGACATCTGCCAGCGAAACGGCGACACCCGAGTGAGGCTCAATCAGCAAGTCGTTCTCCGCGAGAAACCTCGCAAACAGCATGCGGTGCCAATGCTCATACGCACATTCGGCGACTAGGCGATCAATCTGCTGACTTCCATTGGCAGCACGAGCATCACCCAGTTGACGGGCGTGTGCGCGTAAACGATTTCTTAACTCGGCAGATTCCCCCGACACATGATCGCCACGTTTCGCTTCGTGAACTGTCAATGCTTGCAGTGCATCACGAGCGCCCGCCTCAGCGACGTCGCGCGCTTCGACGACCGCTTTTTCAAGTTTCCTGCGTAGATCGCTGGGTAGTGATGCCATTATGTCTTGCTGCGAAATAAGTTAAGCCGCCAGTAAAAAGTTTTCGGCGAACGGGACTGGCTTACGAAATGACGACTGGGCCGGCCTTCAGTTTTTCGACAAGCACAGTTTCTTGCTCGGCGAGCCAGGCCTTGATATCGTCGGCTGTTTTCAGGGTGCCACTGGATAGGTGGACTCGCTGTAGCTTGGGTTCAATCAGCTTGGCAGCTTCGGCCGCTGCGCTGGCAAAACGACTCGCGAGCGCATCGGTCTTGTCACTCCACGAAGACAGTGGGGTGGAATCAAGTGTTCGCAGTAAATCGTCGTCGCTGCCGACATTGATCTTGGGAACGCTTGCGATGCCATGGCCCTGAAGGATCGATTGCTGCTTTGCATCGTCGATCTTGCCCCAAACCTCATTTTCATTCAGCGTTTCCATCTCGCTAGCGTGCGTGGATTGAAACTTCGAGTGCGCATCGGTTACCGCAGTGCGCAACACGCCAGCAGCTTGCTTGACAAGACCACCGACATGGTCAGTGGCATCGAGCAACAATCGGTCATTGCGGATACCGTCAGCAGCCGAAACGATTTCATTTGTTTCCGCAAGTGAGTTTCCATGCTGGATGAATTGACCGAGCTTCCTCCACAGCGGCTCCCGCTTGTCGGCCAGCTCGCCCATTGCCAACCACTGCTCGGCCGACTTTTTCAGTGCAGCGGCCTGTTCAAGAATCTTCGCAAGACGCTCATTGCCAGCGTGGTTTCTCAGTTCCAGCAAATTCTGAGTGTCGGGCGCAGGCGGAAATGGTGCCTCTCCGCCCGCCTTGCTGGCGAGCGTCAACATTTGATTAATGAACTCGCTGGACTTTGCTTCCAGGTCATCACTAGGGCGTGCGGAAATTCCAGCAGCTTGAAACAAGCCTCGAAGCGCAAGCTTCTCCCGTCCGGAGATGACTCGAGACTCTTGTCGGAACTCGGCCTTTTTGATTTTGGTCTGATCGAGCTTGCCCGGCGAAACACTCTCTCCACCGGAGCGAACCGTCACGTCTCCTGCGTTGTGGAGAGCCATCAGCGCTGCATCGACGGCATCTTGCGGCCATCCATACGGGGTCTCACCAAACTTTTTGTGAAGTTGACGCCCTTCCGAGCCCGCCCCAATCTCACGCAAAATCGCTTTGCAGACCGGATGCAGCTTGGCTTCTTCATTCCATTTGATGGCTTGCATCGGTGTTTCATCGCCGGCCTTGGCACGACTCATGACAACGGACCAGTTCTTGTAGTCGGCGTCCTTGAACTCGGGGAACATTCGCACCAATGCCGCTTTGCCTGCCTCGGCAATCTTCTGATCCAGCGTGATCGGATTGACCTCCGCGCCGCCACCTTTGAAGACCTTGGCACCATCAATGATCTCATCGATGAACTCATTCCGCTGCGCTACCGCATCTTTTTCGCGGGTCTCCATCGCACTCTTGGCTTCCTCACCCTCGGGAGTGCTGGGGACTCCTTTGAACTGGATCGTGCCCGTCGCTGCCTCGTATCGAATGATCTGGTTTTTCAGTCCATCGGCGTTTCCGCGCGGCAGATAGACGAACACGATTGGGCTGTCGGTACCGGCGGCACGCGCCGCATCCACTACGCTCTTTTCGCTGGTGCTGTATCCATCGCGAATCCAGACCGGAACGGACGCGCCGTCTACTTCGGGTGGTTCGTCGCCGAAATGAATCGATAGGTTTCGTTTTTCTCTGCGTTCGCCTTCGTGAGCAAGTTGGACTCCCTTGACCGCGCTGTTGGCGGCGGCGCGAATGAGCGCGTCACGTTTGTTGTGAATTTCGGCGTCTTTTTCTCGCAAACGGGATTCCCGGTTTCGGAATTCACGATCCCAGTCCGAGTACTCTTTCGTTTGCAGGTTGTATTCGGATTCATCTTTCAGCAAGACTCCATCTTCCACGAGTTGCTCAAGCAAGGCGGGGATTCGTTTACGAAGATCAGAGCCATCGTCCCGCAGGTCGCTGACCATCAGATCGGCGAGCATTTCTGGGGTGGCGCGAACACCAATGTCGAAGCCGGCATCACGCGTCAATTTGCGGACAAGAAAGATCAGTCCGCATAGCCGACGCTTCAGCCGGCCATCGTCTGTATTGTCATCCAGGGAGCGAATGGTTTCGTCCAGCTCTCGCAGCAACACGCCTTGCTGGACCAAGTTGGGTTGCAGTTGGTCGAACATGAAGTCCGCCGGGACAACGGTCCCCATGGGTTGGTCGGATAGCTCATGCAGCGCATCGTGAATGATTCGCAATTGGGAGCGAAGCATCCCACTGGTGCCAGTCGGATCAACGGCGCGAAAGACATGCTCCCAGAAACGCCGTCGAGTAGGTAGCAACGGATAATCATCAACGATGATACTTCGGTCACTGTTATTGCTGGCGATTCGAGTTCCCGAAAGTTGCCGCTCCACTTCACCAGCGTGCAGGTCCAGGCACTTGCGAATCTCCGCAACGTGCTCCGGTTTCTTTTGCAGCAAAACTCGGCGTGTTACTGTTTCAACGTCCGCGTCGGACAATTCGACAGGGATCGTAAAGCGGTCTTGCAGCCACCGGAAATGTGGAGCCTGTGAACTCAAAGCGTTTTGGCCAGCGCCGATCACGATGACCCGAGAATCAAGCTGCTTGCTTAGCGATTCGGCAACTTCGACCACGTCCCTTGCCCGATCCTGCTCGTCGCCGATGTAAACCTGAACTTCGTCCAAGACAATGATCGTGCAGGGCAGTTGGCCGTCTTCGGTCAGCACCTCTCGGATCGTTTGGATGAAGTCGGAAGTGGAGACATCGTCCGGCTGAACAAACTCCGCCTTGATCGTTTGTCTCGTTGTCCGGCGATCGCCATATCCGTCGTCAACTCCGATCAATGCATCGTGTAAAACGGGACTGACATAGAGGTCATTTAATTCACGAAAGAAATCTTTGCCCTTGGCTTCGACGGCGGCTTTTACTTGGTCATAGAAACCGTTGTTTCTCAGATAAAGGCAGAACGAGGCTTGCGCAAATTTCTCGGGTAACCCCTTGGAACGAAAGATCATTCCAAGCACAGTCAAGCGAACGCTCTCGTTGTCGCCCGAGGGAAGTGTCCCCGAAATCGCATGCAGTCCTCCGTGGCGCCTGCCCAAAGTGTCCAGTTCTTTGAATGCCGCTTCTAATTCGTCGGGCATATCTTTAACGAGCGACCGGGCTCGCGCACCATCGACGAACTCAGTATCAACCCACAGGTGGCACAGCATCTTCAACAGGTGAGATTTACCACTGCCAAAGAAACCGCTGACCCAAGACGCGGGCTGGCTTGTACCGTCGAAGTGCCGTAGGTAGGACTCGAGAATCCGAACCGCCCCATCTTCGTATTGCCCTTCGCACACAAAGTTGGATAGCTCTTCACGGAGCGTCGCGCGTTCTTGCTCAGTCAATCCATCGTTAATCCGAGCCTGCCCGTTGTTCATCAACGCCGCAGACGACGGATCACGCACAAAAAGTTCACGATTCTTCATTGGTTATTCTCCGGTTCTGTGCGTGATGGGCGTTGCGAGGTAATTCCATCCCGACTTGGCGTCGAGCAAGCTGTAAACCCCGTCGGCGTAGGTTCCTGAAAAGAACAGGACCAGCCGCCCTTTGATGTCATTGGCAACCTTCCCGAGCACTTCATGGACGTGCAAAAAGCCGTAAAGCGAGGCGGCACCGTAGATCGCAACCACGGTGTTTTCGTCGGCGTCATCCGCCGTGAGAGTGACGCGTATGGCTTCCACAACCGAGTCAAGGAATTCGGTGTCTAGCTTCAATTTCAAATCTTCGGGGGCCTCAAAATAGATTTCCCGGTACTCTTCTTTCGACATCCATTTTGAGAATATCGGGGTCACATCGAGTTCTTTCCAGCCATGCTGTGCATTGCGAGTCCGTACAGCAAATTCACCAATGCGGGCTCGAAGCTTGCGTTCATCTTCCTTGGGATAAACAACGAAGATCGCTTTCTGTGCGCCAGCAAGATTACGCTGCCACGGCGCTGAAATGTTTCGCTCGTAGTTGTCGGCCAAGTCTTCAATTCGCCCCATTGAGAATTCTCCATTCGCGTTGAGTTAGTAGAGGCAGGAAGCCGACATCAAAAACGCCATCGGTTTCGCGCAGGTCAATTAGACCAAGCCGCCGTGCATCAATGGCTCGCGCACGCGCGGTCTCCGCGTCGGCATCAAGCAAAGCAATGAACTCATTGGACAATAGGGCTTTGCCGCGGTGGCCATTTGCAAACGCTAACAACATCGCAAGCGTGACCGTCGTGGGTGTCGCTTGCACCGGTGTTCGGATCTTCCGAACACGACCAACCAAGTGTCCAGCTTGGCTCCAGGTGGACGATGTGTTGCGCGCAACTTTATCAATCGTTGAGTCGCTCATCCCGCCATCGCTGAAACGATCAATGGCTTCCGTCACTGATTGACGGATTATTTCTGCGCCCCCTGGTGTAGCCAGCACAGCACCAGCGGTCGAGCGGAACAATGGGTCACGGGCATAGGCAACGATCGCAGCCAGTAACGGTTGCGATGCTTCGTCGAGATCCCACAGCTTGCGAAAGACGTGGAACAAGGGAACTGAGCTGTCGAGCGCATACAACTCGCGAAGCCGCCGAAGAGTTCCTTTTCGATTGGATTCGGTCGCTTTGCCGAGCAGGTTGTCGTCAACAACGGCTTGTTGGAATTGCCCGAAATCAGATTCCGCCGGAACCGTATCCAGGAGCGTTTGCAGTTCAGCAAGCATCATCGTTCGGCTGGAGTGCGGCCCACTGGGGCCAGCAATCAAGCCGAATTCTTCTGCCTGTTCTGAAACTGAATTAAACGCGTCCACCCGTGCCAAGCTCCTGTGATGCTGATTTACGCCCATTATCACGGTAAATCACCGGCCGTCAACCACCGGATTTAATGTGCCGGCAAGTTTGCCGGCACATCGCGAACCTATTTGACGGGCAGGGTGTCTATGCGTAATGTTCACGCAACACCCACCCGCATGGTTGATTCGGTCGTCCTCAATCCGAGACACCGATTCAACCGCGGGTACCGACCTCGGAGCCTGCCGCCAATGCGTGCCAGGCGGAACACCTAACCAACCCAAGGACCTGGAAAATGAACGACGAAAGCATGCTGACCAAACTGGCGAAGGCCTACAACGCCCAGCAAACCGCTCGCAGAAAGATCAACGGCGCGTTTCAGCGCCTACTCGAAAATGAGATCAACATCGGACAAGGGGTTCGCGGCCGAGCGAGCGTCAGCCAGCAGCACCTGCGGGAATTTCTTGTCGGTGAGAACGGTCGTGACGCAGAATTCCCACGTATTCTTCAAAACACTGACGCTGACTTTATTGGCGGTTCATTTGATCGACACGTAAAGATCTGGCCGCTCGATGACATCGACGTCTTCTTTCCGATTGACGGTGTTCAGCTGGTTTACAGCGAGGGCGGACTGACTAGCAGATTCCACGTTCGGACAGACAACTCGTCGAAACCAAACCCGCTGCTGAGTGATGATTCACGTTGGACAGATGGAAGCGGCTGCATTTCCTCCAAGAAGTTGTTGAAGGGGTTCTACGAAGTCCTCAATCGGCACTACCCCAACAAAACAAAGGTCACCATCGACGGCCAGGCGGTGAACGCGCAGTTTTCCATCGACTCGACCAACAACAGCGATGGCCTGGGCTTCGATGTTGTGCCCTGTTTTTCGCTTTTCGACCCGAGCGGCGCGGATCGAGATTTCTACTTGATTCCTGATGGAAATGATGGCTGGATGCAGACGAACCCGAAGATTGATCGAGAAGTCTCCAGCCATCTCCGGAACGCCTTCGACGGCATGTACCGCCCTGCCGTCAAGCTCGTGAAGTACTGGAGTACTTACCGCTTCAATTCCAAACTGGGATCCTATTACATCGAGCTTGCGATATCTCGAGCGCTAATGACACACAACCAATTTGGCGGCAAGCTCCTAACCCTTTCCGACGCGGTGCGATTTGCGTTTGATGCAGTATCGAAGGCGGCGAATGAGGGTGATCAGCAGTCGTGGGTAACGAAAGCACCCGCTGTCGAAGTCGGTGGGGTTACGAACGCCGAGCTCGGCAATCTAGAGGCGGTCAGTCTGCTCGCGGCCCGTGCGGTGAATTTCGAGCAGCAGGGCGATCACGAAAACGCGGCTGCCTGTTGGCAAGTAATCTTCGGCAAGGAGTTTTCGATCAATGACTAGTCCATCCTTGCCGAATGCCGAGGCTGTGCACCGCGCGTTCCGCGGCACCAGCGAGCTCTCAAAACGAATTCGCCGAGTCGCATTGACTTGTGAGCTCTTCGCGGCGGCGCTCGCGCTGTGGGGCATCTTCGATCCTCCCTCGAATCCAATCTTGATTCCGTTCGCGGCCCTGTCGCTCGCCGTGGCATCATTGATCTGTCGTTTGTGGGCAGATCAACTTGGCTCCGATGCTCAAACGTGGCGGCGCTCATCTCTGAGGGCATACGCAGCAGGAATCGACTTGTCCGATTTTGAGCACGCTGATGCTGACAAGCGACACTTGGCTTGGGCTGAGTCGTTAGCAGACAAACTGCCCATCCAGTGTCTTGATGACTACTACGATGCAAAATGTTCGGTAGGACCGGATCGACTCAGGGAGACCTATGCATGTAGCGCATTCTACACGTCAAGCCTGATGAAGTGGCATGCTAGTATCTCCGTGATCGCCGCGTTGCTAACCCTTGCCGCTACTATCTACATCTTTCTTTCGTTACTTACCTCGCCGCCAGCTGCGAGCCAACGCCTTAACTTTATCGACGCCCTTTGTTCGGTGGTTCTCGGCATACTCCTTCTCCGGCTTGCCGAGCATGCGACCAAAGCCTGCCTATCGTTCTTAGCAACCGATCGGATCGCGGACGCACTCGTCAAAGGAGCGTCGCTGCCCGTCGAAGAGGTGCTTGCTCTTGGCGATTCGTATGATTTCGAGCGATGTGGTGGGCCGGATCCGGCGACTTGTCTTTACACTTGGAGACGCCCGTCACTTGAAAAAAAATGGCAATCGCAGCTGAAGGCAATTGTTGGCTGCCATTCGCTTCAACAGCAACACGAAGGAGGTGCCCAGTGACCACTGCACTTGGGTATGCGTTATTGTGCGCGGCAATTGTTTTGGTTTGGCGGCAGCCTACCGAGAGGAAGAGCTGGGTTCCGCTTTTCGCGGCATTTGGATTCGCGTCCGCCGGTGTTTACTTCACCGGCATGATCCCGCATGCGGCGGCAGCCGGAGTCCTGATGTTCGCGATAGCGGCAACTCGTTTCGTACAGCCTGAATTCGCCCGATTCCTTTTGGCCGCTAGTGCCATTGCGTTTCTTGCATCCGCTATGGCATTTTCGGTGGGGCAGTTCGGCAACCCTTGGGCAGGCGAAACCCGAAAGGAGGACCGCAACGACTGGGAGCCCATCGTGATCCGAGATTTGACGGATATTGAAAAGCTGGACCTCCCATGGTCGACAACAGATAAAACTGCGGACTGGCCCGTCATGGAGATAATGCGGGATCTGTGTCAAATCTCATACCTTGATCCGGTTGACGCTCGCTCGAAAATTGAAGACCGAGGTTTTGAATCGGAAACCATTAACTCTGGGTCGATGAACGGTTATGTCGTCAAAGCAGGCGACCATGCAATCATCGTTCTGAGGGGCACCGAAAGTAGTCTGTACGACGTTCTTCAAGACTTGCTCTTCATTAAGTCGACAAATGATAATGGTTCGATGCACGGTGGTTTTCGCTCCGGCTACAGTGTCTCCATGCATCGGCAGGTAAACGACTTACTGGAAAGATTCAGGGCCAAGCAGGTCTGGATCACTGGCCATAGCCTCGGCGGTGCGCTTTCGGTCGTTTGCGCCCACGACCTGCTCGTCGATGACAAGTATCCAATTGCCGGCGTGATGACCTTCGGGCAGCCCAAGGTTGTGCGTTCAGATATGCGCAGGTTCTTGGAGCCCAAGCTCGATGGCAAGTATGTCTTCTTCGTCAATGACATGGACCCGGTCGTGAGAGCAGTTGATCCATTCACTCACTTTGGCCACATGGTGCGTTATAGTGACGGAGAGATTGAGCGATCCGAGAGAAGCCTCTTACGCAGCTTTGGTGCAGCGGATTCTCAGTCGACGCAAACACAAAACGATCAGTTCCCTGATTCATTTTCAGAAGCCAAGCTGGATGCATACATTCAAAACTTGTCGCAACCGCAGTCGCCAATGACAAATGCTCCATCCGGTGAACCACCATTGATGCAGGGGTGGTTACCGACGCCATCCGATCACTTCATTGCCAACTACCGCGAAATGGTAGATTTCCTGATTCGCGGGAAGGACAAATCGCAGGCCGTAGGAAAACGAACAAGCTTAAATTGATAAATGTACGACATTATCGGTGACATTCACGGACACGGCCACGAGTTGAAGGCGTTGCTTACCGACCTAGGGTATCAGCGGCATGGTGATAGCTTTCGACAATCGGATCGCCGAGTGATCTTTGTCGGTGACTTCGTGGATCGGGGACCGGCAATCGGTGAGGTCGTCAAGACTGCTCGAGCGATGGTCGGTGCTGGAGACGCGTTGGCGGTGATGGGGAATCATGAGTACAACGCGATTGCGTTTCATTCTCCACGGCCTGGGAAGCAGGATGAATGGTTTAGGCCGCATTCGGAGAAGAATTTGAGACAGCATAAGGCGACACTGGATCAGTTGTCGCCGAGGGAATTGGCGGATGCGATCTCTTGGTTCAAAACGCTTCCGGTTGCGATTGAGATCGATGGCATCCGCGTGGCTCACGCTTCGTGGCAGACGCGGGACATCGACTGCATCAACGACGCATTGGCAGGCGCGGGCAGATTCACGCCCGACTTTCTGGCTATGTCGGAAGACTCCGGCAGCGATTTGAACAACGCAATCGAGAACGTGTTGAAGGGGCCGGAATTGCGTTTGCCGGCGGGACACTCGATTGTCGACAAAGCTGGACATCGGCGGGACTCAGTACGGATTAAGTGGTACGAAGACGGAACTGGTCGAACTTACCGTCAGCATCACCTTGGAAGCGATGAAGTTCCTGATGTTGAGATTGCCACTGGCGATTTGGCCAGCGTTGACATCTACCCTCGTGACGCAGTGCCGGCGTTCGTCGGCCACTACTGGCTAACCGGTTCGCCGAAGCCACTTGCGGCCAACGTGGCCTGCACAGACTACAGCGTGGCGAAGGGCGGCAAGTTGGTGGCGTATCGCTGGGATGGCGAGTCGGAGCTGAGTGCCGATAAGTTTCATTGGGCGACGCGAAGTTTGAAAAGTGAAGGATGAAACGTTGGCCACGGAGCTTCACGGATTATGCAGTGACAGCCTTGTTCGCTCAGAACAGCAACGCTTGCGGATCAGTCGCGGGTGTTGTGTCAGGGAGGTCGCCGTCTTTTAACTGCCGCACGAATGCTTCGATCTCGCCGGTGAAGGGGAACCAGCGAGCCATTCGTTTTTTGTCGGTTGATAAGGAACTCAGGGTGTCTTCCGGGAGTCGCTGTTGCATCGTTCGAAACAGCGTGCGGTAGCGGCGTTCGTGTTCGATCGCCTGTTTTTCGTCCAGGGTTTGGACGTATTCGATCACCAACTCAAACGGGCAGCCGGATTGCAACTCACGGCGGCGACTGGCGACGTCGGACGAGCGTCCGAGCTTCACGAACTTTGCGCCGAAGCATTCGCATGTGATGAAGTAAACCCCCGAGTTCCCCAACGTGACGCCTCCGCAATTTTGAACGAGTTTCGACGGACATTGTACTTGTGCATGGTTGGAGGGCGAAGGACGCGTCGGGATCGCTTTGGGTACGCGTTTCGGCGGGGATGCCTCGGCGTGTGACAAAGTCTCAAAAAATCTTGGAACAGGTGTGACTTAGCCGCTTGAGGTATGTGGGGGTCCTCTCGTAACTGTCTTGTCGGTGCCGCGGACGTTGGGTTCGTGGCGACGATTTTGACTTTGACGTGAAAGGTTTCCACGTGAATCATTGGTGGGAAATTGAACTCCCAGATGCGGACGCTCCGCCTCTGGTGCGAGCCGTGGCGTATTACCGGCACTCGGCTCAGGACCGGCAAGAGAACTCGATACCGATTCAACAGGATCAAGTGCGGGCTTGGGCTCGCGAACATGGTGTCGAGATCATTCGCGAGTTCTGCGATGCGGGGCGATCGGGGCTGAACTCGGAAGGGCGGCCGGCGTTCACGGAGATGATGGACGAGTGGATCGCGAAGCGGAAGGATTTTGACTACGTGTTGTGCTTGGACGTTTCCCGCTGGGGACGCTTCCAAGACATCGACTTGTCGGCCCAGTTTTCGGCGGTCTGCAAGAAGAATGGCAAGCAGGTCATCTACACGACGATCGGCAAGCCAAAGGAAAACGATCCGCTCTATCCGGTCTATGTCCAGTTCGAGCGTTTTCGAGCGGCGCAGTACAGTCGCGAATTGAGCGACAAGGTTTGGCGGGGCTGCGTGAAGATCGCCGAGCAGGGGTATTGGGCTGGCGGGCCGCCGCCGTACGGGTTGTCGCGGTTGTTGCTCGATGAGAAACGCGAACCGCTGAACGTCTTGGATGCTGGCCAACGCAAAGGCATCCAGAATCAACGCGTGACGCTGGTCGAAGGGCCGCCGGAAGAGGTCGGGATCGTGCGGCGGATCTTTGAAGAGTTTGTCGGACGAGGCCACTCGGAATACAAGATCGCCGAGCGTCTGAACGACGACGGGATTCTGTCGCCGAGCGGCCGACGGTGGGGCGCCGCCGGTGTGTTAGCGCGGCTTCGTAACGAGAAGTACGCCGGGACAATGGTCTACAACCAAACGTCCAGCAAGCTGAAAACGCCGAAGGTGCCCAACCCGCCAGAACTTTGGGTGCGAACGCCCGAAGCGTTTCCCGGCATCGTCGATGTCGAGTTGTATCTGCGGGCGCAAGAGATTCTGGAGAAACGCAAACAGCGTTACGATCCGGATTACATGCTGCGGATGCTCGATTCGCTGTACCGCTCGCACGGCATGGTGCGGCCGGGCTTGCTGCGGATCGATGAAGAGCATCCGTCGTCGGGGGCTTACGCACGGCAATTCGGTTCGCTCGACCAAGCGTTCCAAAACCTGTTCGACGGTGAACGCGAAAAAGCTCGCGGTGCGGTCCATGAACAGATCCTCGGCCACGTGCCCGAGACGCTGGCCTATTCAGACTTCTTGGTGCTCGACCAAAAGCTGACCGTGTCGATTCAGCCCGCGGTGCCGGTGCCGCACGGTTACGAATCTTACTGGCCGATCCGTCGCGATCCGCGGCCGGTGATCGACATGACAATCGGCGTGCTGCTTTCGGAGCCGGCCGACTTCAACATTCTTGGCTTTATCGCGTTGCCGCGGTTCGGTTCGGACTCGAAGCCGCTGCGATTCACCAGCTCATCGGTCCGCACCGAATTGTTCGGACGGACCGATCTGCAATTTCTTCAACACCTTCTTTAAGCGGCTCAAGTGTGTCCGGTGCCTTGTGCGAGGCACTCGCCCTTAGGGTGCTTCGCACAAAAGGTGCCGGACACTTTCACGCGAATCTTTTTACGGAGACAACCAACCATGACAACACTTAACAATATCTGCCCCATCGCCCGGCGTCGGTACGAAGAAGTGCCGATCGATCAGGTGAAAGTGATCAACTCGCGAAATCGCGACAAAGAACAGTTCGACATGAACGTCGAAAGCATCGAGGGCGTCGGATTGATGAAGCCGATCCGCGTCAACGATAAGTTCCTCGAATCCAGCGGTCTGTACGAATTGATCTGCGGCGAAGGACGATTGCTGGCGCACAAACAGCTCGGCAAGACGCACGTGATGGCCGAAGTGGTCACGTGCACTCGCAAAGAGGCACTGCTTCAATCGCTGATCGAGAACATCGCTCGGACAAAACCCGGCAGCATGGATTTCGCCCGGGAACTCAAACGGCTGCACGACGAAGGTTGGGACTTCAAACGGATCGCCCAGATCGCTTGCAAGACCGAAGAGTACATTCGCGGCTACATTCGATTGGTCGAACAGGGTGAAGAGCGATTGATCCAAGGCGTCGAGGCCGGCGTCTTTCCGATCAAGTTCGCGATCCAGGTTTCATCGACCGAGGATTCACAGATCCAGAGCGTGTTGATGGACGCCTTCGACGCGGGGTTGGTCACGACGAACAACTTCGGGCAGGCGCGGCGATTGATTTCGGCGCGGGCGAAGTCGTCAAAGAAGTCCCCGGCGAGCCGCGATTACACGGTCGGCCAATTGCAGCAGGACATCGCGGAGTCGACTCGCGTGAAAACGTCGTACGTCCGTGAGGCGAAGTCAAAAGAGAACCGGTTCATGACGCTGCTTTCGGGCGTGAACACGCTTTTCCAAGACTTGATCCTTGTCGAATTGCTGAAGTCGCACAACCTTGATCAACGGCCGAAGCTCGCCGGCGACTTCAAGTTCGATCCCACTCACGGACCGGAGGCCTTGTCATGAGTGCGAACGGAAAGACGCCGCGCGGCCAAGACATCTCGATCGTCAAACTGGTTCCGCGTAACGAACGCAAAGTTCCCAAAAAATACCGCCAACGCATCGAAGCGAGTATTCGAGCGGTCGGGCTGATCGACCCTTTGGTCGTGTTCCCGCTCGATGACAGCTACGAGATCCTCGACGGGGCGCTTCGGTATCGGATCCTGCTCGACCTTGGTGTCGAATCGGTGCCGTGTTTGATTCACAGTGACCGGGACGGTTTCACTGGCAACCGGATGGTGAACCAACTGAGTGCTTCGCAAGAGATGCGGATGCTGCGCAAGTCGCTCGAGGAACTCGACGAGAAGACGCCGTGGACGCAAGCGGACGAAAAGAAGAGCCAGTTGCTCAAGAAGCTGCAAGAGGCCGAACAGCAACAGAATTTTTACTCGGGACTGTACCGGCAATACACGACGAACCTTTTGAAGTTGGTCATCTACGTCCGCACGCTGTTGGGTAACCCCGAGGTGAAAGCGTACATGCAGTCCAACCATGCGGAGCTGACCCGCGTGTTTGAGGATATCCTTGAGAACACGGAGGGCTGAGCGATGCCAAAGAAACGTTGGACCGCCGAGAAAGTCATCGAGGAACTCGAGCGGACACGGCAAGGAGGGCCGAAAATGAACCCGCAACTTGATGCCGCCGCGCGGCGCTATTTTGGCAGCTTGCGGACGGCACTGGAGATCGCGGGTTTGCCGTGTGGCAAGCGACCACCACCGTACAACCAGTGGTCTAAGGAATCGGTGATCGCCGCAATCCGCCGGCGACACCACGACGGTGCTTGTTTGTCGCGGACCAATCGCGACGACCGGGCGTTGTACGAAGCCGGCAAACGGTTGTTTGGGACTTGGACGGCGGCTCGGGAGGCGGCGGGATACGCCGAACCGCCGCGCGACTTTTACTCGGCCGATGAGGTGCGTTTGAAGATTATCGAAATGTACGACCAGGAGTTGCCTTTGCGGTTCGCTTCGCATCGCGACGAGAAGTTGAGTCGCTCGGCGCGGAAACACTTCGGTGGCTGGGGAAATGCGATTCGGTCGCTCGGGTTGGAGGACGAACTTCCGCGTCAGTGGAACGAACAAACCGTCGTCGAAGCGATCCGCGAGCGACGTGCGGCCGGTCATCTGCTTTACCAAACGTGCGCCGAGGACAAGAAACTGTTTCGGGCCGGGATCAAGTATTTCGGCAGTTGGGAGAAAGCACTTCGGGCGGCCGGGATCAACGAGACCGCTCGTCAGCGTTGGACCGAAGCCAAGGTGATCAAGCGACTGCGAGAGCTGAGTGCGAAGTTTCCTGGCGAAAGCATTCGTCGGCACGATAGCAACGTGGCCTACGCCGCGGAGAAACGTTTCGGGACGCTCGCCAAGGCCCTCGAGGTTGCCGGCGTGAGCAACAAGCCGAAACGACGGAGGGCTGCGTCATGATTCGAGAAGCCATCATTCGCAAGCTCGTCGAGCGTGATTTGGCCGGCGAGAGTCTGCGTGAGGAGGACGTCCGCCGCGTGGATCACTTGCTGCATGCCGCCGCGATCAACGAATTTGGATCGTGGGAGACCGCGTTGGCTTATGCCGGCGTGGACGCCCGCCACGTCGCCCACGGTCGCGACCTTTCGCAAGCCCGAGTAGAACAACAACTCCGCCGTTTGTGTACGACAGGCTACGACCTGGGGGCGATGGTGAACCGCAGTCGCGACCGGGGGCTGTACGACGCCGCGCTCCGCCACCACGGAACGTGGCGAGCCGCCCTCACCGCCGCTGGGATCAACCTAGCCAACGTTTCCCGCCGACGTCCGGAGAATTTTGATCGCGAGGCGATGATTCTCTGGCTCCGCGACCGCCGCGCCGCCGGCGAGTCGCTTGTTTTCAGCAAAGTCTGCCTCGAATACCGAGACAAAGCGCTGGCGATTAAACGTACGTTCGGAAGTTGGGTCAAAGCGGTTGAAGAGGCATCGGAGGAAACAGATCAGGACGGTTGAAGCCAGTTTTCGATGACTGATGAATGCTTCCGGAAATTTGCTTCCGAAGTGTAGCGATGGTGTTGCACGTCGAGGGGGGATTCCGTTGAAGACCGTCTCGCAATCACTCAGGCCAGTTCCAAAAAGTGATGCTGAATTGCAAAACGCTCGCGAGCGTGACCCACATGAGATACGGGATTTGGGCGAGGGCGATCCAGCGGTGATGGGGCCAGATGGTTTTCATGGCCCAGAGGATCGTGATCCAGACGACGGTGATGTCGAGAGCGGCGAGGGGTAAATTTCGCAGGCCGAACTGGATCGGGGTGAATGCGATGTTGGCGATCAGATTGATCGCGAAGGGGATCGCGACGGGCCACGGGATTTGCTTGCGGGCGGCGCGATAGAAGACGTAACCGAACGTGACGAGGATGATCGGGTAGAGGATCTGCCAGATAAGGCCGATCGTCGACGGTTCAGGCGTCCAGGCCGGTTTATCAAGAGCGTCGTACCAATCCATTGAAGTTTGAAGAGTGAAGGGTGAAGCGTGAAATGGAATGGCTGAAATGTTGGGAGGTTAAGCCTGTCGTGATTTCCGAGGCTGTCGTATTCTACCGAATTGTCGATTCTTCCGTTTTCGGGCGATTGGCAAGTTGAATGATCGGGTACACGCAGATGAACCTCGGTCAATTGAAGATCCTGCAGGAAGTCATCACACTGAGCGTCTTCGTGCTATTCGCGGTCTTCTACATGCAGCAACCGCTTAAACTCGATTATCTGTGGGCGGCGTTTTGTATCATGGGAGCCGCGTATTTCGTTTTTCGGTCCTCAGTCTGATCTTCAACCGTTCCCTGATGTGCCCTCGTTTACCCATTCGGCATGGGAGAATTCGCCATCGATGACTGAACAGCCCGGCAAAGAAACCGAACCGAAACCATCGACGCCAGGGCAGCCCGGGTGTCCGGTGTGCGGCGGGGTGATGATCGACATCCGCGGCAAATTGCAATGCACGAGGTGCCACCGCATTTGCGAAACGTGCTGCGAAGGCGGTCGCGGATAGCCAAGTGTCCGAAATTGAAACGCCTCATCGAGAGCTGGAGCGAGTCGCAGGTCAACGATTCTTGGAGTCCATGCTGCCGATATTCGTTCCGTAAATGTCGATCTCCGCCTGCGTCACGATTCCATCGTGATCGGCGTCAGCGGCGTCAAAGTTTTCCAAAAGCGCGTCGACATTTCGATGGGGCTTTTGCTTGCCGAATCGCTCCATTTCTTCGCGAGTCAGTTTGCCGTCCACATCGTGATCAGCGGCATCCCAAGCTGACCAAGGTCGGCCAGGAGTCCGGTTCGGTCTGTTGAGTGGATACGAGGTCAGTGAGAAGTAGACGAAGCCACAGATCCCGAGAAACAGGGCACCCACGAGAAGGGGCAGCCATTTTCGTCGTCTGGGTGTGGAGATGTCCGGCGTTGTTGGAGTCTCGTTCATATGCGTGTTCTTTCGTGAAGCAAAAATAAAGTCGAATACGCGACGTTCGCCGTGCCATTGAAACTACGAGGGTAGCCTGGCAAGCGGCAACCGATCGCCAGAGCCCGCGGTTTCCATGTACCAAATGAATTTTCGGAGTCGTCATAACCCGAATCGCCGGTGTTTTGTTTGTTTGTCTCACCGAGACGAACCGTGGGGGTTCGGCTCGTCCGGGCGAGAACAACGGCTTATAACCCGAAACGTCTCAGGGGCTCAGAGGTCTGAGAGAACCGGCAAAATCACTCCAAAAGGGGCCGAGTTCATTACCCGAATTTTCTGGCCGGCGTCAGAAAAACAGCGTTCTGAGAGACCGGCGGCTGGCGGGAAAACGCGTCAAACGTTTGGGAAAACACGAAAAAAGCCGTCGTGGTGACCACGACGGCTTTTCGTTTACTGGTGGGTCGGAAAGTGTTCCAAGCAAACAGAGAAGTTGTGGGCGAGCGACTCGCGTCAAGGCATTTCTTGATTCTCTGCGAGGGTGAGAAAACCCCGTGTGTGAACTGCGTACTAAATACTACAAACCTCGATCTGGCGTCGGAATAATGGACCGGGCCGCTCTTGGGGGTGGGAGCGGGACGGGTGTTGGGGCTTTGTTGAAGATGTTTGTGCAGGGTTTTGAAAACACGGCATAGGTTACCTGAGAGGGACGATTTGGTTTGTCTCGGTAGCTTCGTGAATCTTTCAAAAGGTTGCGTGTGGGTAAGGCATTGAATGGTGGCGGGACGGCGGATCTCTCTTCGTCGGAGCGGCGGCGGTTGGTCGCAGGGTTGTTGGCTCGTGGGGTTTTGCGGTGGCGGGCTTCGCGGCTGGCGTCTGTTTCTGGAACTCCGACGGACTCTTTACCCGAACGGCTTGATCGTCGTTTGGATCCAGGGCTCTCTGTGGACGACGCGGTCTCGGTTGGTCGAGACGACGCGTCCGGTACTTCTTCTTCCACAGGGAATTCAGAAAATGTGTGAACAACGACGCAGCGCGATCGCTGCCATCTTTGCCAAAGGCGTCGCGCGGTGCCGGACGGTGTCGCGCGACGAACATCGACAACCGGTGCGTGAACCGGAGATCGATTCGGTGCTGGCGAAGCCAAATGACGAGACCGATGCAGCGTCGGCTTGCGATGGATCGGTGATTGAGGAAACAGAAGATCTTGCATTGAAGGAGGCGACGCTATGAAACCATCGACTGAAATTGAGATCGCGAAGCTGGACGACATGACGGTCGACCAATTGATCGCGAAGTACGAAGACTTGTTTGAAGAAGCGTGTCGCAGTCGGCATCGCAAGTATCTGACACGGCGGATCGCTTGGCGGTTGCAGAGTCGTGATGAGGGTGGACTGAGCAACCATGCGAAGCAACGGGCTCGCGAGATCTCGGCGACATCGGATGTTCGGACGACGCCCCCTCGAGCGGACGTGATTGATCGCGTTCGGCGGAAGAAGCCGGAGCTGGACGGTTACGTGGATTGGGATCCGCGGTTGCCGCCGCCGGGCAGCTACGTCGAGCGTCTGTACAAGGGCAAGATGATTCGGGTTTTGGTTTTGACGGATGGGTTCGAGTACGAGGGGCGGCGGTATCGGTCGTTGTCCAACATCGCCGGCGAACTGAGCGGGTCGAGCTACAACGGATTCGTGTTCTTTAAGCTGGGGGTGCGTGAGAAATGACAAAACCAAAATCGGATAAGCCCGAGGTGCCGAAAATCCGGTGTGCGATCTACACCCGGAAGTCGACAGAGGAAGGACTCGATCAAGAGTTCAATTCGCTCGACGCTCAACGCGACGCCGGCGAGAACTACATCGCGAGCCAGCAACAAGAAGGCTGGGTCGCGATCTCGAAGCACTATGACGACGGTGGGTTCTCTGGCGGGAACCTCGAGCGGCCAGCGATGAACCGCTTGTTGGCGGACATTTCCAACGGCGAGGTCGACTGCGTTGTCGTTTACAAAGTGGATAGGTTGAGTCGATCGTTGTTGGATTTCTCGCGGATCATGGAGGCGTTTGATAATCAAGGCGTTTCGTTTGTCTCGGTGACGCAGGCGTTCAACACGACTCACTCGATGGGTCGGCTGACGCTGAACATTCTGCTTTCGTTCGCCCAGTTTGAACGCGAGATCATCGGCGAGCGGATTCGCGATAAGATCGCGGCTCAACGGCGACGTGGCAAATGGGCCGGCGGGATTCCGGTGCTGGGGTACGACGTCGATCGGTCGGGGCCGAGTCCAAAGTTGGTGATCAACGCGGACGAGGCCGCCAGGGTGCGGCGTATCTTTGGGATGTACCTGGAACTGCAAGCGTTGACGCCGGTGGTCGAAGAACTCGATCGTCGCGGGTGGACGGCGAAGCCTTGGAAGACGAAAGCGGGCAAGCCGCGTGGCGGTCGGACGTTCGACAAGGCTTCACTGCATTCTTTGTTGACCAACGAGATCTACATCGGACGGATCAAGCACAAGACGGAAACGTTCAATGGCGAACACACCGCGATCGTGGACGACAAGTTGTTCGATGATGTTGGAGCGATGCTTCGCAGCCACGGTCGCGGCGGGGGCGCGCACTTGGTCAACAAGTACCAAGCGTTGCTGCGTGGTTTGTTGTACTGTCCGGCTTGCAACCGCTCGATGGTCCACAACGTATCAAAGCGGAAGTCGAAGATTTACCGCTATTACACTTGCGTGACGGCGATCAAACGGGGGCGGAAGCATTGTCCGTCGCCGTCTTTGCCGGCCGGCGAAATCGAATCGGTCGTGGTGGGCCAGGTGCGTGCGATCGCGTCGGACAATGCGTTGCGGCGGGATGTGTTGACGCAAGCGATGGAGCAAGTCGGCGACGAGCTTGGAGAACTGCAAACGCAGCGGTCTCAGTTGCAGGACCAACTCGACTCCAACGACAGACAGATTCGCGAACTCGTTGGTAGTTCGGGGGTGACCACTTCGCGCCGCCTCGCGGAACTGCACGAACATACGGCGGATCTCGGCCGGTCGGTGGCCCGCGTTGAAGCGGAGATCGAACGGTTGCAAACGGATCGCATCAGCGAGACGGATGTTTCGGTCGCGTTCTCGGACTTCGACAACATTTGGAACGCCCTGAACACGCTTGAAAAGGCGGAGGTGTTGGGGTTGCTGGTGTCGCGGATCCAGTTCGATGCCGCCGACAGTTCTCTTTCAATCTCGATGCACCCCGCCGGCATCAAATCACTCGCTAATAATGGGGAGGAAGCGGCATCATGATCAATGTCAAACTGAAAGTAAATTTGCAGCTCAACAAGGTCTCGAAGCAGAAGAAAGAACCCACGGAGGAAGAGACTGGCGACGATGTCCCGGTCAAACGTCGCGGCAAGATCCCGCGAGTATCCCGTTTGATGGCGATCTCGATTCAGTTCGACCAGATGCTGCGAAGCGGTGAGGCGAAGGACACGATGCATCTGGCGGACATGCACTCGATCAGTTCGCCGCGGGTGACGCAGATCATGAATCTGGCGCTGCTTGCCCCCGACATTCAAGAGGCGTTGCTCTGTCTGCCGCGCGAGTTCGTCGGACGGTCGAAGATCAACGAGAAGATGCTGCGACCGATGACCGCCGAAATGGATTGGGACCGCCAGCGTGAGATTTGGCGACGGTTGCAGACGGACGATTCTCAAACGCCAAATGACTGATTGACAAATCTGCTAGAACGCGGGTGGTGTGACGCCTTTGGCTTTCAGGGCGGCGAGGTATTTGTCTGGTTCGGCGGTTAGCTTTTTGGCGCAGCCGGGGCAGCAGATGTAGATGGCTTTGCCGTCGACGTTCACTTTGCCGGGGACGCCCATGCCTCCGAGTGGTTCGTCCATGACGGGGCAGGTCTTCTGGGCGGCGATCGCGGCGGCGTCTGCGAGCGTTGATTTGAAGACGCCTTCGCGGACCTGTTCGCCTTTGGCGGTGTAGTACTTGGTCAGGTACTGCTCGGGCGAGGCTTCGACTTTCTTTGTGCAGCCGGCACAGCAGACGAACAACGACTTGTCGCCGATCGTGATCTTGGGTGGCTTGCCCATGCTGCCGAGCGGTTGGTCGCTGACGGGGCACGTGGCTTGGAGGCTGATAAGGAGTTCGTCGGAGAGCGTGCCGCCCGCGAGTTTGTCCATCGTGTGGAAGATTAACGGCTGGCTGCCGATGTTGGTAATCTCGACGTTCATGTGCAACGGTTGATCGACGACTTTGGAAAGGTCGACGCCGACGCCGATCGCGAGGTTCTTGAGCGTCTTGAGTTGGTAGGTGTATTCCTTCTCGCTGTCGCCGACTCGCAGTTTCAGTGTGCCGGTCGCGTCGGGTGGGGCGATCGGTTGGTCGTTTTTGCCAAGGATCATAAACATGATGCCTTTGTCGGCGATCACGGTTTCAACGCGACGGTCGCCGACGGTTTGCAGAGTGCCACCGTGTGGGCCAGTGGTTGCTTGAGCGGCGTGCTGTGCGTGACCGTGCGTGGCAACGGCGTCTTGGGCGGTCGCGAAAGGCGAGGTCGTCAGTAACGTAGCGGCGGCGATTGCGGCAATGAATGGGTGTCGCATGGAAATGCTCCGTTGGGAATTAGCTGTGGTGGTGATAAACGTGGAAGACGGCTGAGCCGTATTCGTAGACAAGCGATTGCTTCAAGAGTTCGTCATCCTTCAGCAACTCGGGAAAACGAAACTCGTCGATGATCAGCCACAGGTCTCGTGGATGATCAGTGAGTGACTGCCGAATCATTTTCAGAAAACTGTCGGTGACCGGCTGGTCGAAGGGCGAATACAAGAAGAAGACGGTTTCGCTGCCGTCCATCTGGTAGTCGAGGATGTTGGTGCAGACGACGTCGATCGACCTTGCGGTGGGCATGCTTTCTTGGAAGGTCGCGACGTTCCGTTCGGCGATCTCGCACAACGCGGGAGAGATCTCTAAACCGACGACTTGGTCAAAACCGTGTTCGGCGGCGAGCAGCAGAATCCGGCCCTTGCCACACCCGACGTCGACAAAGACGCCGTCGCGTGGCAGATCAAGCTTGGCCATGATCTTGCGAAAGTATCGAGCCCGCGTTGGCTTGTACTTGTCGGCGTGTTGTTTGTCTTCGTCGCTGATGTCCAAGTCGTTGATCGCGACTTCGGATCGCGTGTCGAGTTGGTGTCGACGATCGAACGCATAGTCATCGACGACGCTCAATACGCTTTGCAGGGAATTGGATGGGCCTTTCGTGAAGGCACGTTTCATAAACTCGGCGGCGGCCATCAGCATGCTTACTTCACTTTCGCTAGGTACTTGTCGGGGTCGGCGAGCAGTTTCTCTTTGCAGCCGTCGCAGCAAATCCATACAGACTTGCCGTTCACGTCGACCTTCTCGGGGGCTCCCATCGTGCCGAGCATCTCGTCGCTGACGGGGCACATGTGCTGGGCCATCGCGGACTTGTAGTCTTCCGGCGAAAGCTCTTTCAGGCCCGGCATCATCTTTACCATTGGTGAATCGGCATCGACGTCGGCCTGATCGCCATGATCGTGTTCCGCGTGATCGTGCTCGCTTTGGTCGTGATCAGCGTGATCGTCGGATGTGTCGCTGGCGGGAGTGGCTGACGGTGCGACGGGATCGGATTCCGGCGACGAGCAGCCGTAGATGCAGATGGCGAGCAGGCCGACCAGAAATGCGGAGAGGATTGGCTTCGTTTTCATGAATTTGCCTTCGCGATGTTGAGAGGGCGGAGATCGGGTGGGACGTGCGTTTCGATGCCTGGTGCGTGGCTTTCTTCACGCGTTGCCGAAAGAATTTTCTTTTTCCGCCGAAACGGTGAAGAAACGGGATGGTCGAGCATCCAAAACCCTGAACACGAAACGTCCCCCTGGAGAGCGAGCGGGTCATGTCAACGAACGATTGCCAAACGGTGCAGCGTCATCTGTCGGCCTACCACGACGGTGAGTTGTCGGCTGCGCAGAACGAAGCGATCGCGAAGCACGTCGGGTACTGTTCCGCGTGCGCGGCGGAACTGGCATCGTTCGAGTCACTCGGGTCGGCGTTTGACCAGTCACCCGTGCCGGCAAGGCCGTCGGACTTGTGGCAACGAATTGAACGTGAGCTTCCGGCACCAGCCGAGCCGGTCACGTTGTCGCGGCGGTCAGTAATGCTGTCAGGACGGTTCGTGACTTGGATTCGCGAGTCGCCTTACGGAGCGGGCTTGGTGTCGATGGCAGCTTCGGTTTTGGTGCTATTGGGTGCGGGGCTGTGGTATGGCGAAGAAAGAGGGGGAGTGAAGGAGATGGGCAGTGGGGGAGCGATGGCAATGCACTCGCATGACGGCGAAGAAGCGATGTCGGCGGAGCACATGGTCGAGTTCGCAGGCGTGATGAATGACTATTTGCAAAAGTTGCCGAGCGATCCTGACGCGGCGGAACAGATGCTGCTGTCGAAGTACAACGGCGAAACGGTCGATTCGGATGGTGCCGTGAAGTTGATCGGTTACCGTCCGATCATCTCGGGAGGATTGCCAAAGGGCTATTCGCTCGCGTCGACCAGCGTCTTGAAGATGCCTTGTTGCACTTGCGTGAAGGCAGTTTGCAAACGTAGCGACGGTTCGACCTTGGTTCTGTTTGAACATGACGACGAAGAAGCCGCTTGGTTCGGCGATCGGCCATCAAGCATGGCGATGTGCGGCGACAAGGATTGCTGCCTCGTTGATCTCGATTCGAGCATTGCGGCGACTTGGAAACAGGGTTCCCGCAGCGTCACGGCGGTCGGCGTTCGCGATCAAGAGGAAGTGGCGACGCTGGTGAACTGGTTGGGAAATCGAGTCCAGGGCTAAATGAACACTATGACGCTCGCTCATAAAGCCAAGTCCGCCGTCGCCTCGATCAGATTCAACCTGCAAGTGCAGTCGTTGCCCGATCGCCTGTATCTGCGGCAAGTCATGCTTCCAGCGATGGCGAGGATGAAGCCAGCGAATGTGCTGCTCGCCGGAACCCGTCGCTACACGCGGCGGTATCCGGAAGCCTTTGATCGCCAGACGACAGCCGTATGGACGATTGACTTCGATCCGACAGCCGCGGCATTTGGCAACGGCCAACTTCACCGAACCGGAGACATGTGCAGGGTGGACAAGGTCTTTCGCGGTGTCCGTTTCGACATGATCCACATCAACGGCTTGCTTGGTTTCGGCGTCGACTCGCCCGACAACGTTCTCGCGATGATCAAAGCCTGTCACCGCGTTCTACAGCCCAGCGGCTATCTCATGCTCGGCTGGGACTCCGACCGAACACCGGACCCAACGCACAACAAAGAGATCACATCACGCTTCGAGCACACCGGATTCCTCGACGCCCCCGCCCGTCACACCGTCACCGGGATCGAAGGCCACGATCACGTCTTCGACTGGTTCCGACGGGGTGATTCAGAAGACTCAAACACAATGCAATGCAGCAAGTCGTTTGGTTTTGACATTTATCCCCAGTCGGACAAATTGGATTGAGCTTTACATTTACACCATCGCGACCGATAATGATGTCATGTTTCAATTATTGATTCGCACTGTGATGACCGCCACCGTGTTGGCCTGTCCAGCACTGGGTGGTCGCTGCTGCGATGCGGGAAGTTCAGACGTGTCCACTGACGCACTGGCGGTCGATCTTTGCGAAACATGCTGTTGCCACGATTCCGAATCGCCTGAGCCGGCTTGTCCGGCTGAGGGTGGCGAGTGTCACGATTGCTTCTGTGCGGGGGCGCTGCCGATTGGGCCGAGTGCTTTGGACTCGCTTTCGTTCGATTCGCTCTCGTTTGATTTCGTTGTCTACACGCCGGCTTCGACGCTGGCCTCTTTGAATCGGGCGTCTGCTCGGCTCGATATCTGTCAATGGCCGCCGACCACGGGCGAGCGATTGGCCACTCTCTGCACGCTGCTGATCTAGCAGCGGACTTTCCTACGCATTTGACGAGCGGATCGTCAAATCCTGAGCGGGTTGCTGCGCGTATGTTGTGTCGGCGTCGCTCGATCTTTGAAAGTCGAAAACGTTTGAGTGTGCCTGTATGTCTACAACTCTTGATAAGCCGGACGTCGATGCGCCGGTGACCGAACAGCCGACGCAAAATGGCGTCCCGGAAGCCGAGCGAAACGCAGCGACGACCGAGCGGGCGAACATCGCTTCAACGATCCTTGGGTGGGTTCCGCCTGTCTTGGTGCTGAGCCTATTGGCCGGCATCGGCTGGTACGGACATCACAACGATTGGAAGTTGCCATCGCTGAGTTCCATTGCGACGACGGAGGTTGCATCGGGACCGCAGTGGTGCGACAGCCACGGCGTGCCAGAAGACGACTGTGTCGTTTGCGATCCGTCGCTGCTCGAATCACCAGCGGAATTGACGTTCTGCAACGAACACGGCGTCCATGGATGCGTGCTTCATCATCCCGAACTGGCACAGACCAAAACGCCGGTCGAAGTGTCCGACGCGGACTTGCAACGAGCCGCCGAAGCGTTGTCGCTCATACCGCGAGCGGAGAATCTGCCGCTGAGCAGTTCGGCGGGATCGCGGATTCAGTTCGCCTCGATCGAAGCGATGAATAAAGCGGGCGTGGACGTTGAACCGGTGACTCGGGCGAGCATCACCGAGTCGATCGAAGCGGCGGGCGAGATTCAATACAACGCGACCAAGACCGCCCAAGTGTCGCCATCGGCCGACGGCATCGTTCGCAAAGTTCTGGTCAACGTCGGCGACTGGGTCAAAGTCGGCGACGTGTTGGCAGTGGTCGATTCCAAAGACATCGGACGGCTGAAGTCGGAGTTGCTGTCGGCACTCCTCGAAGAACGCCTGCAACTCGATCAGCTTGCTCGCGTCGAGAAACTCGCTCCCAGCGGTGCGGTGCCCGGCAGCCGCGTGATCGAAGTAAAAACGGCGATGCAGAAAGCGATCGTCGCCGTCGAGCAAGTCATTCGCGACTTCGCCAACCTTGGCGTGAGCGTCGATCATGTCGAACTGCAATCGTCGAATCTCGCGGAGACGAAACGACGGGTTCGTGAGATCGGAATGACTCAACTTGATTCATCGACCGGCGGCGATAACTTGATTGCGGTGACGGCACCGATCGAAGGTCGCATCGTCGATCGTGACATCACGGTAGGCGAAGTGGTCGATCGCGGCAGCCGCATGTTCCGCATCGCTGATACGCGAACGGTTTGGTTGGATCTTCGGGTAGCCGCCGAACAAGCGTCGCTGGCTCAGCTTGGATTGCCGGTTCGCTACCAAGGCGACGGCAGCCAAGTCAAACACGAAGGCCTGATCACTTGGATCAGTAGCGATGTCGACCCGCAAACTCGGACCGTACGCGTTCGTGCCGAGCTACCGAACGCAGACGCAAGTCTTCGCAATGAATCGTTCGGGCGTGGCGAGATCGTGCTGCGTCAAGAACCGGCGGCGATCGTCGTTCCCGAGGAATCGTTGCAGTGGGATGGGTCGAGCCATGTCGTGTTTGTTCGCGACGCAAGATTCTTTGAAAAGGACCGGCCGAAGTTCTTTGTGACTCGTTCGGTGCGTCCGGGTGCGAAGCAAGATGGTTTTGTCGAAATCATCGCTGGCGTGTTGCCCGGCGAAGTCGTCGCGAGCAGTGGAAGCGATGTGCTCCGCGCCCAACTCCTGCGTAGCAACTTGGGAGCCGGCTGCACCTGCGGTCACTGATTCATGCTCGAAAAACTCATCGACCTATCGCTTCGCCACCGCGTCGCCGTATTGCTTGGCGTCGTCGTCCTGATTGCCGGCGGCGGCTACGCGCTCGCTCAACTGGACATCGACGCGTTTCCCGACACGACGCCGGTGATGGTGCAGGTCAACACGACCGCCGCGTCGCTTTCGCCCGAAGAGATCGAACGCCAGATCACGTACAGCATCGAGCAATCGCTTAGCGGTTTGCCATCGCTCGAAAATATTCGCTCGGTATCGAAGTTTGGCTTCTCGCAAGTCGTCGTCACCTTTGAAGACGGCACCGACATCTACTTCGCTCGGCAAGTCGTCGGCGAACGACTAGCGACCGTCGAGTTACCGCAAGGCGTCAATCGTCCCGAGATGGGACCGGTCGCGACGGGACTGGGCGAAGTCTTTCACTACGTGTTGACGTATCCCGAGGTCGACTTCCGGGCGCTGCCCGCAGACGAGCGGCTGCGATTGTTGACGCAGCTTCGCACGACACACGACTGGGTCGTTAAGCCGCAATTGCGGACGGTTCCGGGCACGGCGGAGATCAACAGTTGGGGCGGCTACGAGAAACAGTTTCAGGTTCGTCTTGATCCGGCAGGATTGGTTTCGCGCGGTCTGACGTTCGACGAAGTCATCACGGCGTTGCAACAGAACAATCGCAACGTCGGCGGCGGCAACATCAACCGACTCGGCGAGATGTTGCTCGTGCAAGGTTTGGGACGCACGTCCAACGGAGAACAAATCGAAGCGATCGTGATCAAATCGGTCGACGGTGTGCCGGTGCGAATCAGCGATGTCGCGAGCGTTGAGATTGGCTACGAGATTCGCCGCGGTGCGGTGTCGGCCGACGGTCGCGGCGAAGCGGTGATGGGTTTGGGGTTCATGTTGATGGGTGAGAACACGCATCAGTACACCGCCAAGCTGAAGCAGCGCGTCGAAGAGATCAGAACCAACCTGCCTGCCGGGATGACGTTGGTGACGATGTACGACCGAACCGAACTGGTCGACTCGGTGATCGACACGGTTCGCAAGAACCTGTTTGAAGGCGGCTTGTTGGTGGTCGCGGTCTTGTTCCTGTTTCTAGGGAATTTGCGAGCCGGTTTGATCGTCGCGATGGCAATTCCGCTGTCGATGTTGTTCGCGTTCACGGGCATGTGGCGGTTCGGCATCGCAGCCAGTTTGCTTAGTCTCGGTGCGATCGACTTCGGGCTGGTCGTCGATAGCAGCGTCGTGATGGTGGAGAACTGCGTCCGGCACTTAGGTTTGGCGAACCCGCTTAATCGCAGTCGACTTGAACGCATCCGCGACGCAGCGGTCGAGGTTCGCGGGCCGACGATGTTCGGCGAGCTGATCATCATGATTGTGTACCTGCCGATCCTGACGCTCGAAGGGGTCGAGGGCAAGATGTTTCGGCCGATGGCGTTGACGGTCATCTTCGCGCTTGCCGGTTCGATGCTGTTGTCGATGACACTGATGCCGGTGCTCGCCAGTTTGCTGTTGCCGAAGAAGATCAGTCATCGCGAGCCGTTGCTGGTGCGAATGATCAAACGCATCTACCGGCCCATCTTGCATTTCACGATGCACCAACGAATCGCGGTGATCGGGTTCGCGTTGGCGGTGCTGGTCGTGGCGTTTGGCATGATCGCACCCAACCTGGGCACTGAGTTCATGCCTCAGCTAAGCGAAGGAGCGGTGGCGATTAACGTCGTGCGATTGGCCGGCACGGAGCTAGACGATTCGATCCAATTCAACACGCGAATGGAAACGGCATTGCTGAACGCTTTTCCCGACGAGGTCGCTCACGTTTGGAGTCGCATCGGTTCGGCGGAAATCGCGACCGATCCGATGGGACTTGAGTTGACCGACGTGTTCATCACGCTGCGTCCGCGTTCGCAGTGGCAAAAAGCAAGCACGCAAGCCCAGCTGACTCGATTGTTCGAGGAAACACTCCGCGACTTGCCCGGCCAACGATTGGCTTACACGCAACCGATCAAGCTACGACTGGATGAACTCGGTACCGGCAGTCGTTCCGACATCGCGGTCAAGCTATACGGCGACGATTTGGATTTGCTGTCCGACAAGGCCTCCGAAATCGAACGCCTGCTGTTGACGGTCGATGGTGCGGCCGACGTCGGTGCGACGCAGTTGACTGGCCAACCGATGTTGCAAATCAAAATCCGGAAGGACGAGATCGCTCGCTACGGAGTTCCGGCCAGTGCGGTGTTGAACATCGTCGAAGCGATCGGCAACCGTCCGGTCGGCGATGTGTTTGAAGGCCAGTTGCGATTCCCATTGACCGTTCGATTGCCGGATGAGGACCGCGGCGACCCCGAGTCGATCCGAGCGATCCCGATCACGACGCCGCGCGGCGAGCAAATTCCACTGGGCCGCTTGGCTGACGTAGACGTCACCACCGGGCCTTCGCAGATCGCTCGCGAGTGGGGCCAACGCCGCGTCACGGTGTCGGTCAATGTTCGAGGACGCGACGTTGGCAGCTTCATCGCAGAAGCACGCCGCAAGATTGACGAACAGATTGTGATGCCGTCGGCTCGCTATTACGTCGAGTTCGGTGGGCAATTCGAGAACATGATTCGGGCACGACAACGCTTGATGATCGTCGTGCCCGTCGCACTCGTGCTGATCTTTTCGTTGCTCTACATGACTTATGGCAACATCGTCGACACCGTCCGCGTCTTCACCGGCATCCCGTTCGCGTGGACCGGCGGCATCATCGCGCTGTGGCTGCGAGACATGCCGTTTTCGATCTCGGCGGCCATCGGGTTCGTCGCGTTGTCGGGCGTCGCGGTGCTGGATGACATGTTGTTGGTGTCGACCATCCGTGCCCTGCGACTGCGTGGACTCGGTTTGGAAAAGGCAGTCGAGGAAGCGGCGTTGACGCGACTGCGGCCCGTCTTGATGACGACGCTGGTCGCGGCGTTGGGCTTTGTCCCGATGGCGTTTAGCTCCGGCATGGGCGCGGAAGTGCAACGACCGTTGGCCACGGTGGTGATCGGTGGCGTGATCAGCGCGATGGTGATGTCGTTGCTGGTCCTACGAGTGCTTTACATGGTTTTTCAATCGCCGATCTCGAGCGACAAAACGTTCGGCGAAGACGTTAATGGCCATCAAAGCAATGGGCATGTTTACGAACCACGCGGCGCTGATGGCGTCGCAGCCGACTCCGAGCGTTTCAGGGTCGGAACGAAATGAGAAGTCTCTACACAAAGGAAATGAAATGCGTTTGATCTATGGAATGTCGTTTGCGGTTGCTGCCTTGTTGTTCGTCGGCGTAACGGGCTGCGGCAGCAGCAACGAAGCACCATTGACGGAAGAGCCGGTTGCCGAAGTGTCGATGGGCGATCACAGCGGTTGGTGGTGCGTCGAACACGGCGTCCCCGAAGAGGAGTGTCCTTTGTGCGACACCAGCTTGGTCGGCGACTTCAAAGAGAAAGGCGATTGGTGTGACGAACACAATCGCCCCGACTCGCAATGCTTCACCTGCAACCCCGACAACTTCACCCAGTTCGCCGCTCGCTACGAAGCCAAGTTCGGTGAGCAGCCACCTCAACCGACGGAATAGACATGGCCGATTGCGGATGCGAATTGGAAGCCGAGAACGACGCGCAGCGGAGTACGCTGCGCATCGTTCTGGTCATCAACGCGGCGATGTTCTTAACGGAGATCGTCGTCGGGATCGTTGCCGGTTCGACGGGCCTGATTGCCGACTCGCTTGACATGTTGGCTGACGCGAGCGTCTACGCGATCAGCCTCTACGCCGTCGGTCGGGCAGCCCGCATCCGCCGTGGCGCGGCAACCGCCAGCGGAGTGTTGCAACTAATTTTGGGCATCGGTGTTCTTGCCGAGGCTGGCCGACGATTCGTTAGCGGCGGCGAACCTGCTGGTCTCTTGATGATGGGAATGGGTGTCGTCGCACTGATCGCCAATTCGTATTGCCTGCGTCTGATCGCCAAGCACAAAGGCGGTGACGTCAACTTCCGCGCCTCCTACATTTTCTCCGCCAACGATGTGATCGCCAACATCGGCGTCATCATCTCCGGCCTGATCGTCAAGCTTAGCGGCTCACAAATCCCCGACCTGATCATCGGCATCCTGATTGCGGCCGTCGTGGTTCGCGGGGGAGTGAAAATTTTGACAGACGTCCGGCAGGAAACGTAATGCCGTTTCCACAGTTTGATGACGACTGGCCTGACACCGTAATCCCTACAGCCGGAACTTCGTCTCGCGTTTCACGTTTGGTCGTGAGGTTTGTGCCTGATGTTTCGGTGTTGATGAACCGATGGAACAAGCGGGCTGGTCTGTATTTTCATGGAGGGAGACGCGGTGATCGCGAACGATAAGACCAGTACGCGCCGACGGCGGGCGAAACGCCTGTTGTTGTTGGCAGCTTTGGGTTTCATGAGTGGATGTCAGTCGGTTGGGCACCGCGTAGCTCAATCGACTTCGAGCGAATACGTTCCGGCAACGGCTAGCCCGCAGGTGGTTGAAGAACCCATTCCCGTACGGACGGTTGCGTTCACCGAAGATGGTGACGATGGCGACTTGAAGGTTGATGACCTTGATGAGTTGGACGAACTCGACATCGAGCTTGAAGACGCCGATTCGGACAAGGCTGATCCAGCCAACGATCCCGCGTCTTTACGCGACGCGATGGCTTTGGACGCGGCGAACGAGACGGCTGAAACCGATCCGGTCATTCAGGACCAGTATTCTTATGGTTTTGAGCAACCTATAGGGCTGACGCTTGAGTCCATTGAGTCGATGGCGTTGGGTTCGCATCCGGCCATCGCGGAAGCTCGTGCTCGTGTCGAATCAACGCGAGGGCAATATGTCCAAGCGGGTTTGCCGTTCAATCCGGTGCTGCAATATCAGTCGGATGAGATCGGCAACGAAGACTCCACCGGTCTGCATTCGGTGCAGATGTCTCAGCAGTTCGTCACCGCCAACAAGCTGGGGATTGCTCAACAGGTCCAGGCCCGCGAGATCCAAAAACAGCAAGCTGCCCTGCGAATTGCGGAGCTTCGCGTTTTGACTCGCGTTCGTGCCGCGTTTGCGACAGCCATCGTATCGCAGCGAAGGGCCGAGATCGCTGACCAGATTGTCGAGCTAGCTGAGAAGTCGATCGAATCAGTGAATGCCCTATTGGAAGCCGAAGAGGTCTCCAAAATCGCTTTGTTGCAGGCTCGTGTCGAAGCCGAACAGGCGCGGATTACGGCGGAGAACGCTCAAACGCAGTTGCAAGCCAACCTGCGGACACTTGCCGCGGCTGCCGGGATGCAAACACTGCCGCCCGGACCGCTTAGCGGCAACGTGGGCGACGATCTGACCGCCGCGCCTTGGGAATCATTGCTCGCTGAAATCTCGACCAACAGTCCCGAACTATCGCGGGCCGGATCGGAGCTTGAGCGAGCCAAGTGGTCGTTGCAACTCGCCTGTGCGCAAGTGACTCCGAACGTGACGGGAACTGTCGGCGTTGGTGTCGATGCCGCTACGGACGATACGTTCGCGGTCATTGGCGTCAGCGTTCCGCTTCCCATTCGCAACCGCAATCAGGGCAACATACGCAGTGCCCGAGCCGACATCGCCGCGGCCTCAGCGGCGATCCAGAACACGCAACTCAGCTTAGAAGCCCGGCTCGCCGAAGCCGTCGGCCGCTACCAAGTCGCGTTGGAACGCTATACACGATTGCAGGACTCTGTCGTGCCGACCTCGGAGGAAACCTACAAGCTATCGCTGGAAGCTTTTGATGCTGGCGAAACCGATTTCCTACAACTATTAACAGCACAGCGAACGCTCTTCACGACGCAATTGAACGTCTTGGATGCCGCCGGACAAGCCAAACAAGCCGCCGCAGAAATCGAAGGTCTGTTGGTGACTTTGAGCCTGTGAAGACACCGCAACTCGGATAGCTAAGGTGGGCAGCCTGACGAAATATTGATAATTCGGTTGAACTGGTCTGGTCGTTTCCACCGTATCAACCGATAATGCCCTCGTACCGTACCCGAAGGATGTTTTTGTGTCTGTCGTTTGTCGTCTCACCACCGTCACCGCATTGCTGCTGCACCTGATTTTCGGGTGTTCGCTGCATCATGCTGCCGCGTGCGGACATCACGACGATGACGGATGCCAGCACACCTGTTTAGCGGCTGATTCACCAAGTGTCCCAGACGATCACGTGTGTGGCCACGACCACGAGCATGATTGCTCGGGTGAAGACGAGACGGTCGAGTCGATCGACAATGCGGGCGACTTAACGGCTCCGTGTTGTGCCTGCGAATCGCAACCCTGTGATGGGAACCATCCGGGGTGCCATGGCGTCGTCGAATGCAGTTTTGTGCCTTCAAGTGATGTCGTGTTCATCATTGATGCTCCATTGGTCGCGTTCGTGACTTATGAGCACGATCCGATGATGAGCTTCATTAGTTCGCTGTCGACTCGTCATTTGGATCAGCGATCGCCACGGGTCGCGACGGACTCTCTTTCTCACTGTGCTTCTCTCTGCACGTGGATCATTTGATTGAAGATTGCTGATTGATCATTAGCGATGCGGATGTGCGTTTGTGCGCACGCTGAACGCTGATTGAATCAATCGCTCCATCGTCTGGAACGCATCTTGCGTTTCCGATCAGCAATCAATTTTCTTCAATCATGAATGGTTCTGCATGTCCACGCTAAAAGCTTGGCTGGTGCGCCTGCGCGGCCCCGTTTTGACCGTCCTGGCGATGGCCATCGCGATCGTCATCGGCGCGTTCGCCTTCACCGACTATCCACAACAACTTGGCCTTGTCACCGCGTCGGTCGATGAGTCCGATCCGCACGCGGGTCACGATCACGGTCCCGGCGAACACGATGACCATGACGAAGATGGCCATGACGAAGACGACCACGCCGGACACGATCACGAGGGTCATGATGCGGGCCAGTCGATCGAACTGAGCCAGCAGGCTCGTGCGAACTTGCGGCTAAAGACGGAGGCCGTCACGG
Organism: Kothea flammea; assembly: GCF_052161645.1. Classification (GTDB taxonomy): domain Bacteria; phylum Planctomycetota; class Planctomycetia; order Pirellulales; family Pirellulaceae; genus Laterigemmans. The sequence continues at coordinate 2,574,741 of NZ_CP197414.1, read as the reverse complement.
TCGGTCCGTACACGAGCTACATCGAAGTTCCCGGCATGGTGACGCGCTGGCCCGGTGAAACGCATGTGTCGATCACGTCGCCACTGACGGGCGTGATCAACGCGATCAATATCTCTCGTGGCGAGATGATTAAGAGCGGCGAGCCGTTGTTCACGCTTCGGCTGACGCATCAAGACCTCGTCAATACTCAAGAAGACTTCCTTTCGCAGCTTGGGCAATTGGATGTCGAGGAGCGCGAGATTCAGCGGCTGACGTCGGCGTCCCGTTCGGGCGCGATCGCTGGGAAAACGCGAATAACTCGCGAGTACGAACGAGACAAATTGCAGGCGAAAGTCCGGGCGGCGAAGCAGTCGATGTTGCTGCACGGTTTGAGTGAAGACCAAATCGCGAGCATCGAACGCACTCGCACGTTGGTTCGCGAAGTGGTGGTTACCGCACCGCTGATTCACGAAGACGACTCGCTGCATCACGACGCCTTGGAAGAAGCCGCTAACCGAGTCGCGGGCAACCCGGCTGCTCGATTGGCCGCAATGCAACCGCCGCCGATGTCGCTGCCTTCGCACAATCACATTGACGCGGAGTTCTTGGTGACAGAACTGAATGTGCGACGTGGCGAATCCGTTAACGCCGGTCAGCAGATGGCTCAGTTGTCGAACTACAGCCGTTTGCTGATCGAAGGCCAAGCGTACCAGCGTGACGCAAGTCTGTTGCGAAAGGCCGCCGATTCGGGTGCCGAATTGCAAGCCACGATGACCGGTGCGGGCGACGAAGTCGAAACGATCACGGGATTGAACGTGGTCTACATCGGAAACGAAGTCGGCACCGAGTCTCGATCGCTGCCGTTCTATGTCGGACTGACCAATGAGATCGAACGCAGCGAACAGCGTGGTGACAAACGCTACGTCAGCTGGCGATACAAGCCCGGCCAACGACTGACCGTTCGGCTTCCGCAGTCGCAAGTCGAGGACGCGATCGTTGTTCCCAAGGACGCAGTCGCCGAAGAAGGCCCCGAGCGATTCCTATTCGTTGAGAACGGCGACCATTTTGACCGTGTGCCGGTGGAAGTCATTGCGTCGGACAGCGTCAACGTCGCGATCAAGAACGACGGCCAAGTTTGGCCCGGCCAGAGGATTGCCGTTAGCGGTGCTCATCAATTGCAGATGGCGATGAAGAACCAAGCGGGCGGAGCCATTGATCCCCACGCAGGGCACAACCACTGAGTTGTTCGCTTTGCCAAACCAAATCATTGAGGGATCAAGATGCTAGATAGAATCATTCACTTCTCGTTGAACAACCGGCTGATCGTCTTGGCGGTCGCCGCGATCATGCTCGGCGTCGGGGCGTGGCAATCATTGCAATTGCCGATCGACGTGTTTCCGAATCTGAACCGGCCTCGCGTGGTGGTCATCACCGAAGCGCCGGGGATGGCACCTGAGGAAGTCGAGACACTGATCACATTTCCGTTGGAGACCACGTTCAATGGTGCCAGCGGCGTGGAAGCCGTGCGCAGCAGCAGCGGCATCGGTCTGTCGGTGATCTATGTCGAGTTCGAGTGGGACACGGACATCTACAACGACCGGCAAGTCGTCAATGAACGTTTGCAACTCGCCGCTGAGCAATTGCCCGACGGCGTGAAACCAACGCTCGCCCCCATCTCGTCAATCATGGGACAGATTCTCATGTACGGCATGTGGAGCGAAGGCGGCGAAACCGAACCGATGGAGGTTCGCACACTCGCCGACTGGGTCGTCCGTCAACGGTTGCTGACAATACCCGGCGTTTCGCAAGTCTTCTCGATGGGCGGCGGCCGGATGCAGTACCAAGTGCTGGTCAATCCAGACGCGCTGCGGGAATTCGGCCTGACCATGGACGATGTCCATACCGCCGTCAGTGAGTCCAATTTGAACGCGACCGGTGGTTATCTGGATCAGCGTGGCGCGAACGAATTGCTGGTCCGTGGACTCGGGCGAATCACCAGCCTAGCCGACCTGAAAGAGATTGCGATCACACTGCGGGACGGTCGCCCGATCACTTTGGGCGACGTCGCCAAAGTCGTCGAAGGCCCGCAAGTCATGCGCGGCGATTCATCCGCGTATCTACGCACTGATGATGGAACGGTCGAAGGTGGCCCCGCAGTGGTTCTCACCATCAACAAGCAACCCGGCAGCGACACTCGCGCCGTCGATCAGGCAATTGCCGAAGCGTTGGAAGAATTGAAGGTGTCCCTGCCCGATGACATCCGAATCGCCAACGTCTACTCGCAGCGTTCGTTCATCGACCGAGCCATCGACAACGTCGTCGAAGCTCTTGCCGACGGCGGCGTGCTGGTCTTGGTGATCCTGTTCCTGTTCCTGCTGAACTTTCGCACGACGTTCATCACGCTCACCGCAATTCCGCTTTCCATCATCGCAACTGCTTGCGTCTTTGCCGCGTTCGGTCTGTCGATCAACACGATGACGCTCGGCGGGTTAGCGGTTGCGATCGGCGAACTTGTTGACGATGCGATCGTTGACGTTGAAAACATCTTTCGCCGGTTGAAAGAGAACCGCCATTGCGATTCCCCACGACCGACACTCGCCGTGGTTTACGACGCCAGCATCGAGGTTCGGAGCAGCGTGGTCTACGGGACGGCGATTGTCGTTTTGGTATTCATCCCGCTGTTTGCTCTCGAAGGTATGGAAGGCAAGCTCTTTGTGCCGTTGGCGATGGGATATGTCGTCTCGCTGATCGCGTCGCTGGGCGTCTCGCTGACCGTCACGCCGGTACTGGCATCGTTGCTATTGGTCGGCAAACGAGCCTGGCAAATCGTTGTACCGATTCTAGCTTTCGGCATCGCTGCGCTAACGATGTACTGGGTCGTTCCGCGTGCGATTCACATTCTGCATTTGCCGTTTGAATTGCCCGGCAATCCGCTGTGGTGGTCGCTCGTCCTGACGCCAGTGGTTTGGGTTCTGATTCAAGTGACCGAACGATTGCTCGGTGGTCCCGACGCCGAGGAAGGCCGGTTGCTGGAGGGACTCAAAGGCATTGCCGGTTTGGCGATTAACTTCAGCACCAAATTCGCCGGTCCCGTGTTGGGCGTTGCGGCCGTCATGGTGGCGTTCGCATTGTTCGCGGTTTCGCAACTCGAACGTGACTTCTTGCCGCCTTTCAACGAGGGAGCCGTTCAGGTCAACGCGTTGCTTGCACCAGGCACGTCGCTGGCGACCAGCAACCAGATCGGGCAAAGCGTGCAAGAGGAATTGATGAAGATCGAATCGGTCAAGTCGGTCGCACGTCGAACGGGCCGAGCGGAGCTAGACGAACATGCCGAAGGCGTCAACGTCACGGAGTTGTTCTTGGAGATCGAGGACGACGCGGATCGTGAAGGCACGATCCAGCAGATTCGCGAAACGATGGAGGACATTCCGGGCGTGGTGTCGAGCACCGAGCAACCGCTGGCCCACCTGATCAGTCACATGATCTCGGGCGTCAAGGCGCAAATTGGCATCAAGCTCTTCGGTGACGATCTGGACGTGCTACGGACCAAGGCGGAAGAGATGAAACGACGCATCGCGGACGTGCCCGGTTTGGCCGACGTGATGATCGAACAGCAGACCAACATTCCGCAACTTCGCATCGAGCTGAATCGCAAAGCACTGACGCAGAACGGGCTGCGACCGGCAAACGTGATGGAACTGGTCGAGACGGCGATGAACGGGCAAGTCATCAGCCAAGTTCTGCTCGGCCAACGCACGTTTGATCTGATGTTGCGAATGGATGAATCGTACCGCGAGGACGTCACCAAGCTCAAACGGCTCGCCGTCCCGCTACCCGGCGGCGGCACGCTGCCGCTCGAGGCGGTGGCGAACATCTACGAAAGCGGTGGGCCAAATATGATCAAGCGCGAACAGGTGCGTCGACGAATCGTGTTGCAGGCCAACGTATCCGAGCGGGGCGTCGTGGATGTTGTCAGCGATATCAAAACGCGATTGGCCGATTTGGAATTGGAGCCGGGGTACTTCATCGAATACGGCGGCCAATTTGAAAGCCAGCAATCGGCAACGCGTCGATTGATGATTCTCTCGGGCGTCGCGCTGTTGGGCATGTTCCTGGTGCTATACACGCTGTTCGGCAACGTGAACTTCTCGATGCAGGTATTGGTTGCTTTGCCAACGGCGTTCATCGGAGCGGTTGCGGCACTTGTCATCACCGATCAGAACCTGACGGTCGCGGCGATGGTCGGTTTCATCTCGTTATGCGGCATCGCCAGTCGCAACGGCATCCTACTGCTGAATCACTACATCCACTTGGTCGAGCACGAGGGCGAATCATGGACTCGCGAAATGGTGCGTCGCGCAGGCCAAGAACGAATGGCTCCGGTGCTGATGACGGCACTGACATCCGGCATCGGTTTGCTGCCGCTGGCGCTCGCTGCGGGTGAACCCGGTAAAGAGATTTTGTACCCCATCGCGACCGTGATCGTCGGCGGTTTGTTGACTAGCACGTTAGCCGAGTTCTTCGTTCGTCCGGCGTTGTTTTGGACGATCGGTGTCGGCGCGGGCAAGCAGATTGTTCGCGATCACGCGGGAGACATGGGAAATGTGGATTTAAGAACGGGAAAAGATGCTCTCAGTCCTGAACTTGAATTGGTCACAAGTTAGTTGTTCGTTCCGGTGCGTTGCCGGAGCGATGTTTTTGTTTTGAAGAGATTTCCACGGAGGATTTGAAATGTTGAATTTACGGATGATTGCAGTCGCAGCTTTGGTCGCATCGGTTTCGTTGGGTGGCATGTTGGCAAAGGCCGCTGAGCCAAACACGGCTGCCAAAGAACTGGTGTCGTATCGCTTGGAAAAGTGGAAGACCACGCACAGCGAAGGCGAGAAGGCGGACAAGTTGGTCGGCACGCTGAAGAAACTTCGCTGCGAAGTCAAAGTCGGCTCGCACGGCGGACACATGGACGTCAACTACCGCTGTCCAAAGTGGCAGCAGATGGCTTTGAAGAGCCACGAAGAAGCTCACCAGTGGGAAGCATGGTTGAAGAAGCTCGGCTTCGAGACCCAGCACGCCCACTGAACAATGAAGATTTGAGATTGGCGATTGTAGATTTATCAGTCGCCGATCTCTCCTTCTTTTTCAATCTCCAATCTTCAATCGAAAATCTGAAATGAAATATCTATTCGCCCTGACCCTCGCTTGCTTCACTCTCCTCGGATGTTCCGAGAACGACGTGCAGGTATCCGAAGCACCGCAAGCATCCGGCCCGGTCGAGATAGACGAAATGCCGCCGATGATTGAGATGGATGGGCATCCCGAGCACGGACCCCACGGCGGCGAGCTGGTCGAACTTGGCAAAGAAGCGTTCCACATCGAAGTGATGCACGGCACCGGAGCGGTCGCCATGTATGTGCTCGACGGTTCGGCAACGCAGCCGGTCCCGATCGAAGCCGACAAGCTAACCGTCAGCCTAAAGCACGATGGCAAAGTGAAGTCATTCGAGCTTTCCGCCGACCCGCAAGCCGAAGACGCGTCGGTCAAGTCGTCACGATTCACTTCAACCAGTGCCGAGATGGACCAGTGGCTCGAAGCCGAAGCCGAAGGTGCGGTCATCGTGCAAATCGAAGGCAAATCCTACACAGGCAAGATTTCGCATGATCACGATCATGACCACTAAGAACGAGGAAGCCACGATTGATGATTGACCCATCAAGCGGGAATAAGATTTGCTCCAGTCGTTTGCGGTGTGTCACCGTAGACGGCAAGGCTCCCGACCCATCATACGACTAGCCCTCGTTGGGTCGGGAGCCGCTTTTATTGATAGACAAAAGACGACGAACCAATGATAGACAACAAGAGCCGCTTTCAAGTCAATGCAATCCTGCCCGGCGACCAGCCGCATTGGTACCCCCAGTGGGTATTGGTATAAATGCATCAATGGTTAAGCCCGATGAACGCAAGTCGACCGAAACGATCGCCTCTGAGACAGTCGCCGCCGCGGTGTCTGGGGATCGTTCCGCGCTGCGCTCGATCTACGAGGCGACGTCGGATCGCGTGTTTCGATTGATGGTTCGGATGGTGGGGCAGCAGGATGCCGACGACCTGACGCAACAGACGTTCGTGCGAGCGTTCACGAAGCTCGATCAATTCGGTGGCGAATCGAAGTTTGAAACGTGGCTGTATCGACTGGCCACCAACGAGGCGTTACAGCATCTCCGCCGCGAGAAACACCGGCGGACGAAAGAGTTGGTGGTTGAGCCGACCGCAGACCGAACAGACCGCGTTGAAGAAGACGAACGTGCCACGATGGTACGATCCGCCCTCGACCAACTCGATCCAGAATTGCGAGCGATCTTCACGCTCAAGGAAGAGAGCGGTTTGTCGTACCACGAGATCGCCAGTGCGTTGGACATCCCCGAAGGCACGGTCGGTTCCCGGTTGAATCGGGCACGGCGTGAACTGCGGAAGTTGTTGTCGTAGAACGGAATTCATTCCGTTGCCCCAAAACGCTGAACGCCGAATTACGGAATGAATTCCGTTCTACGGGCAACCCACCGTGCGATCTAGTTGGGCGATCGTGCCAGCGAGTGTGGCGTCGATGCGGGCGAGTTGAGTCTCGAACATTAGCAGTTCGCGGTAGGTTTCGATCAGGGTGAAGAAGTCGGTTCGCTTGCCGCGGTAGTCGGCGATTGACAGTTTGAGCGTGTCTTCGGTGCGGGGGATGATGCGGCCTTCGTAGATGTTGCGTTGCTCGACCAAGGCGTCGGCTTGGACGATCAGGCGGCGGATCTTGCCGTAGAGTTCGTCGCGTTCGGCTTCGAGGCGGCGGGTGGTGCTGCTGCGTCGATGAGCGGCTTCACGAATGCCGGCGTTGATCTTTTCTCGCCAAATCGGCAGCGTCGTTCCAAAGCTGATGCTTAGATTGTCGTTGCCGTCGGCGACGGGGCTGATGACATCGTGACCGTCGCTGATCAATCCCCAGTTCAGGCCGACGCTGAAGTCGGGGTACTGCTGCAAACACGCCAAGCGTTCTTTGTCACGGTCACGTTGGATCTCCCACGCGAGGCCACGCAATTTTGGATTGCATTGTTCGGCCAACGCAATCAACGATTCGATTTGCTGGGGCGTGTCGTTGACACCGAGCTCGCTGGACGCTTCGGGGAGTAGGTTGACGGGTTGTTGCAGCAATGTTGCAAGGTCGGCTTGGGCGACTTGCTTTTGTTTGCGGAGTGCAATCAACTTTTCGTCGAGGCGATCAGTTTCCAGTTGGGCACGTAGCACGTCTTGTTGCGAGCCGCCGCTGCGGTAACGTGCTTCGGCGACATCGGTCAAGTCGGCAACGAGGTCTTTGGTTTCTTCGATGATCGTGATCGCTCGGGTGGCGAACCAGACTTCGTAGTACGCCAGTCGCACGGACTCGGTGATCTCGCGAGCGATCGCGTCGACTGCGGTTTGAGCGATCTGAACTTCGCGGCTCGCGATGACGGCTTTCGTTTTTAGCTTGTCGGGGAACGGAACCATTTGGTTGACCGACATTTGATTGCCAACGCGACCGCCGGCGGTTTGCAGCGCGTTGTCATGCAACGGCCAAAAGGTGTTGTTGAAGGTCGGGTCGGGAAGAGCTTTGGCTTGCGGGATGACGTTCGACGCGGCGGCGACGCGTTGGCGTGCGGCGAGGATTTTGGGGTGCCGCGACAGAGCTTCGCTGACGAAGAACTCGACGGGCTGGCCGGTCTGCACGGGTGTTGCGATTGGCTCGTCTGCGGCTACTTCGTCAGAGTCGTCTTTCTCAACCTTGTCTTTGTCGCTGTCGTCTGAATCTTTCGGATCAACGTCCACTTCGTCGGCTTCGTCCTCATCAATCTCCGGCAGCATCGCGTCCTTGTCATCGTCGCGCGGTGGATCCAGTTGCAGGAAGTCGCCGAGTTGACGATCGCTCTTGTCTTCGGGGGCCTGAGCAAACACGGCGGGTGAAGCAACAAAGACCCTGTTGTTGTAGCCCGCTGGTTGAACAGCCAATCCAGATTTCGTCGGAATCACTTGGCTCCAATCAACATCGGTCAAGGCATCGGGGGTTGCCTCTGTATTCGTGACCGGCTGAGCGGCAACGGTGGTCGTCTCTGGCGTGGCCGACGTCGATTTCGTCAACGAAACGCCTCGCCCGGTCGCGCAGCCGGACACCGTTGCGGTGACCAGCGTGGCCAGCAGAAGGCGTTTAGACTGCTTCGTTTTGCGGCGATCCATGGCGTTGGTGTTCCAATCAGCTACAATGCAGAGGTCAAAGTTTGCCTAACCGGGTGATTCCTATTGAACTTTTCGGCCAGATTTCCGATACAGTTCATATACCGTGCATGGGTATACTTTTCGGAAGGTCACAGTGAGCAACTCCCCCCTAATTCGCATCGCCGTTAATCTTTGTCTGATCGCTGCAATGGTGATTCAGCCGATGGCGCTTGTGGCTGCGCAGGGGACATGTGCTCAAGGTGGGTCGAACGGAAGTTGCTGTCAGGCCAAAACCGTTTGCCATGGATGCAAGAGCTGCGAAGTCGAAACCGACGGCGACCTGTGTGGTTGCTGCAGTGGTGGCAAGAACGACGCCGGCAGTTGCTGCACGAAGAACGCAGACGCCAAACCGAATCACGATGACTTGTTCGGCGAAATTTCCGACGTCGTACCCGAGCCGCCGAGTGCGGACGGCCAATCGGCCAACGGCGAAAGTGCGTTGTCTTCGTGCATGTGCGGAGTCCATTCGGTTCCTTTCGCACCGGTACCCAATCGTGCTGCCGTGCCGCAAGTTCGCGACTTGGTTGTGATCGCTTATTTAGATCACGTCGCAACGGACGCTGGCAAAGCGATTCGTCCGAAGGCGTTGAAGTCTCGTTTGCCCATTGGCGATCTATCACCGCATTTCACTCAGCGGTTTCTTTGCATCTGGCGGATTTGACGCCCTCTTCGTAGGAGAGCTGCGCGCTCGCAGTTCTTCGATTTCAAACTGGCTTTCATACGTGTGACGCTGCGCGCTCGCTGTGTGTGAAGCCTTTCCCGATGCATTCCCTGCGCGATCCGATTCGCGCGACCCAAAACAACGAACCGGTCACAGCCTGGAGGCATGTGGCTGGTCGACGATGCGATCTCCTCCGACGCATCATCGACCAGTCGCCTCTTTGCTGACGCTGGCGGATGGAACCGCCGACGCATGCCGGGCAACTTCGCGAGAAATGTGATGAGTCAGGACGAACCAATCAAACCCGACGACGAAGCCGTTGACGAACAAGTCAATGATGTGGACGCCGGTGCGCAAGCGGACACCGAGACCAAAGAAGCCACGGTCGAAGAAACGCCCACGCCAGCCGAAACGAAGCCCGTTGTTGGTAAGAACGATGGCGGTGCGAAATGGCTGGTCCGGACTGGCGTGCAAGCCGCCACGGTTGTCGTCGTCGCCGGTCTCGTGTTCTTCCTGCTCGGTGTCGCACAGCGGACGGAGTGGCTGACCGCTGACGGTTTTTCGGGCGACAAGGGCGAAGCCGTGGTGGAAGCCGGCGGCGGCGAAGACAAGCGATACATCTGCCCCATGATGTGTACGCCACCGTCGACCGAACCCGGACGATGCCCGGTGTGTGCGATGGAATTGGTCGAAGCGACTGGCGGCGGAGGCGGCGACGGAATCTCGGTCACGATTGAAGCATCCGCTCGGCGATTGGTTGGCATTCAAACTGCGATGTCGAAGATGGGCGAAGTCAATCGAACCATCCGCACCATCGGCTCGATCGACTTCGACGAAAGCCGCTTGTCTACGATCAGTGCGTACATCGACGGCCGTCTCGAAAAGATGTACGCGAACTATGCCGGCGTGAAGGTCAACGAAGGCGACGATCTGGCGTTGATCTACAGCCCGCAGCTCTACACCGCTCAAACCGAATTCATCACCAGCATGAACAGCGGCGGCAAGATCGGTCGGTTCCAGATCGACAGCGGCGATCTGAACCAGATGGCTCGGGAGAATTTGACTGAACTGGGGATGACAGAAAGTCAGATCGACCAGTTGGGGAAGTCGGGTAAACCAATGTCGCGTATCCGTATCAAGTCACCGCAGAGTGGAACAGTGATCGAGAAGTCGGCCGTCGAAGGCGACTATGTCAAAACGGGACACAAACTTTATCGGGTCGCCGATCTATCCAGCGTTTGGTTGATGTTGGATCTGTTCCCCGATGACGCTTCGGCCGTTCGGTTTGGTCAACAAGTCGAAGCTGAAATTCAGTCAATGCCAGGCGAGGTCTTCACCGGCCGCGTTGCGTTCATCGACCCGACAGTGAACCCGAAGACGCGAACAGTTCGCGTTCGCGTCGAGATCATGAACTTCGACGGCAAGCTGCGACCGGGCGACTATGCGACCGCTCGCGTGACCGTGCCGGCGATCCCGATGGACGAGGTCTACGATCCGGCTCTGGCGAATAAGTACATCAGCCCGATGCACCCGCAAGTCATCCGCGATGAACCGGGAACGTGCCCGCTTTGCGATATGGATTTGGTGCCGACGTCCCAGCTCGGTTTCGCATCGGAACCGTTGCCAATGCAGCAAGTTGTGACTGTGCCGCGCGACGCCGTGTTGCTCGCGGGTGAGAACAGCGTGATTTATGTCGAAACGGAACCGGGGCGTTTTGAGATTCGCCGGGTGACGATCGGTCCGATGAACCGCAAAGAAGCGGTGATCGTCGAAGGGCTTTCTGCTGGCGAAACGGTCGCAACGGGCGGCAACTTCTTGATCGACTCGCAAATGCAACTCGCCGGCAATCCATCGTTGATGGACCCAACGAAAGCCCCCAGCTATTCGCCGGGACCGCTCGAACTGCCCAATACGACTCCTGTTATGCTGGCCAGCGAATCAGGCAAATCGCTCGATCGCACCTACGACGCCTACTTTGAGATCCAGCGGGCGATGGCGGCCGACCAAACGCCGCCGCCGGTCGCGTTGAACACGCTGATCGAAGGGCTCCGCGAACTAGAAATGTCGGCCGGGGTGCCCGATGACGCTCAACGCAAGTTCGCGACCGCTCGCCGCGCGGCCACACGCATGGACGGTTCGCTGGAAACCGCTCGCGAAGCCTATCGCGGAGTCAGCCACGCGATGTTGCGAGCCGCCACGGTCGCTCGCGGCCCAAAGACGGCGACCAAGCTGACGCACTACTACTGCCCGATGGTTCCCGGCGGCGGTGGCGACTGGATGCAGCCCGGCGGCGAATTGCAGAACCCGTATTGGGGCAGCGAAATGCTGACGTGCGGCGAAGTCGTTAGGGAGATGGGGAGACAAGGAGACACGGAGAGCGGGAGAGTGGGCGTTATTGAAACCGTGTGGGATGGAGGTGACTTGAAATGAGCGATCGCATTTATAGCCACCGCGATTTGATCGTCTACCAGAAATCGTTTGCGGCTGGCAAACGGATCTTTGAATTGTCGAGATCGTTTCCGCGTGAGGAGATGTACTCGTTGACCGATCAGGTGCGACGCTCTTCACGGAGAGTGAGTGCCAACATTGCGGAGGCATGGCGAAAGCGACGCTATCAAAAACACTTCTGTAGCACGTTGAACATCTCCGAAGCCGAAGCCGCCGAAACTCAAGTCTGGTTGGAGTACGCCGCTGCACATGGCTATCTCGATCAGAAGACGGCAAAGCAAGCAAACGAATTTTACGACGAGATTTTGCGAATGATCGTTTCGATGATTGCTTCGCCGGAGAAATGGTGCGTCGGGGGGAGAGACAAGGAGAGTGGGAGACACGGAGACAAGGAGACGGAGAGTCATGGAGTGAAGGAGAACGCGGCTGAATATCTGGTGGATGATGCGTCTGCAATTAATCAGTCCGAACTACTCTCGCTTTCTCCCCCTCTCCGTGTCTCCTTGTCTAAAAACCCGGAGGCAGAAGATGCTTAACGCGGTAATCCGTTTCTGCGTGAGAGAACCTTGGCTCGTCGTGTTGCTCGCTATTGCGAGCAGCATCGCCGGTTGGGTCAGCTTCAAGTCGATTCCGATCGACGCGATTCCCAACATCGGTGAGAACCAGGTCATCGTGTTGACGCCGTGGCCGGGGCGTTCTCCGAAGGACATCGAAGACCAAGTCACTTATCCGCTGAGTGTCTCGTTGCTGGCGGTTCCGGGTGCCGAGTCGGTGCGCGGCAAGAGCATGTTCGGCTACAGCTTTGTCCAGGTCACGTTCAAAGACGAGATCGACTTTTACTGGGCACGCAGCCGCGTATCGGAACAACTCGGCAGCGCCGCGTCGCAATTACCCGATGGCGTTGTGCCGCAACTGGGGCCAGATGCGACGGGACTCGGGCAAGTCTATTACTACACGCTGCAGCCACCCGATGAAGGCATGGGGCTGGCGGAACTCCGCAGCCTGCAAGACTTCGTTGTGAAGTATGAATTGCAAGCGGTCGAAGGCGTCAGCGAAGTCGCGTCGATTGGCGGCTACGTTCGTCAGTATCAGGTCGAAGTGGACCCAGACAAACTGCGCTTTCACGACGTGTCGCTCGATAAGCTGGCGATGGCGATCAAGGGATCGAACATGGACGTCGGTGCCAAGACGGTCGAAACGACGGGCATGGAATTCATCGTCCGAAGCAAGGGTTTCCTTGGTAGCGATGGTGACAAGAACAAGGCCGTCGAGGACATCGAGGACACTGTCATCATGCAACGGGACGGTGTGCCGGTTCGCGTTCGCGACATTGGCAGCGTGCAGATCGGGCCAGACTTTCGCCGCGGTGCGTTGGACTACAACGGAGCCGAAGCGGTCGGCGGCGTGGTGGTGATGCGATACGGCGAGAACCCGCGTGTCGTCATCGACCGGGTGAAGGAAAAGATTGCCGCGATCACACCGTCGCTCGGGGGCGTGACCATTCATGGCGTTTACGATCGCAGCGGGTTGATCGACGAGACGATGGCGACGCTGACGCATGCGTTGCGTGACGAGATCATCATCACGGCGATCATCATTCTGCTGTTTTTGTTGCACATTCGCAGCAGCTTTGTCGTTGCCATCTGTTTACCGACCGCCGTGCTGATGTCGTTCATCGCGATGCGGTTCGTCGGCGTCGGTGCGAACATCATGTCGCTGGCCGGAATCGCGATCGCGATTGGCACGATGGTCGACATGGCAATCATCGTATCGGAGAACATCTATCAGCACCTCTCGGATTGGGAATCGGGCAGCGAACAAGAACGCATCAAGCAGTCTCGCACCGACGTCGTCTATGAAGCAACGGTGGAAGTCGCACCGGCCGTCGTGACCGCAGTGGCGACGACCATCGTCAGTTTTCTTCCAGTCTTCTTTTTGACAGGGCGCGACTACAAACTGTTTTCGCCGCTCGCTTACACCAAAACGTTCGCGATCGCTGCGGCGATGATCACCGCCGTCACAATCGTGCCGGCACTGTGCCGTTTGATGCTGCGAAGCAATGTGCGTCGCAAGAGTGCGGCTTTGCTCGCTGGCGTTTCGCTGGCCGGACTTCTTGGTGTGGCTTCGCATTTTCTTTGGGGTTCGCGACTGGCCGGGCGTTTTGGCTTGGAAACCTGGATCGTGACGGCGATCGCAGCCGTCGTCGGATTCATTGCCGGTTGGCAATTACTGCGAGAACGAATCCGGCCGATCGAAGAAATCCCGTCCAGCCGTTTCGTTCGCTGGATATACGCCGCCCGTTTAAGACACGCGCTCAATCACAAAGCGTTCGCACTTTCGTTTCCGTTGGTGCTGTTGGTCATCGGCGTGGGAGCCTACGTCGGAATGCCGACCGTACTTCGTCCAGTTGAAAAGGTCGCGAACTTCTTTGGTGCCGAACTGAATGATTTCCCCGGCTACGTCGATGCCAAACACGTCTTCACCGGTTTGCAAAGCGACGATTGGATCGCGCTCGACGAGGGAAGTTGGTTCTACATGCCGACGCTGTACCCGGCGGCCAGTTTCTCGCAAGCGATGCAGGTGTTGCAGACGCAGGATGTCTTGATCGGCCAGATTCCTGAAGTCAAAGACGTGCTGGGCAAGATCGGTCGGGTGGAATCGGCACTGGATCCCGCGCCGGCCGCGATGGTCGAAACCTATGTGATGCTCAAGCCCGAAAGCGAGTGGCGAGAAGGCGTCACTGCACGCGATGTGTGGGACGAGATCAATCGAGTCGCCACGTTACCCGGAGTCACGCCCGCGTCGGCGTTGCAACCAATCGAAGGCCGCGTCGTGATGCTGCAGTCTGGCATCAAGGCACCGATGGCGATCCGAGTCTACGGAAACCAGCTCGACGAGTTGGCCGACGCGGCGATGAGTGTTTCGGCGGAATTGAAGAAGTCACCGCTAATCAACGCCGGCACCGTCAATCCCGACATCGTGCTTGGCAAACCCTACGTCGAATTCACCGTCGACCGTGAGGCGGCATCCCGGTACGGGATGAGTTCGTCGATGGTGAACCAAGTTATCGAAACTGCACTCGGTGGGATGAATCTGATCAAGACGGTTGAAGGCCGGGAGCGCTATCCCGTGCGGCTGCGATACAACCGTGACCTCCGCGAACAGATCGACGGCCTGAAGCGATTGCCCGTCGTGACGCATTCGGGGGCAGTCGTGCCGCTCGAAGAACTCGCGACGTTGGAAACGACTTGGGGGCCGGGTGCGATCAACAGTGAAAACGGTCGGCTGGTCGCTCACGTTTCGTTCATGACCAACGGCAGCAAGGGCGATCTGGAATCAGTTTCCGCGATCGAAGAACAACTCCGCGTGGCCCAGTCGCTGCCGACGTCTGATCCGAATCGTTTGTCGCTCCCTGCCGGCTATTCGCTTGAAGCCGTCGGCAGCTTCCGAAACCAGATCGAAGCCAACCGGCGTTTGATGTGGATCATTCCTCTGGTGATTTGCATCAACTTGTTGTTGATCTACATGGAATTTCGCAACTTCTCGATTTCGCTGGCCGTGTTCTCGGGCATCCCGGTCGCGTTCGCGGGCGGCATGATTGCGGTCGCCACGATGGGCGTGGAACTCAATACGGCCGTGTGGGTTGGCTTCATCGCGTTGTTCGGATTGGCGGTCGACGATGGCGTCGTGATGGCGACTTACATTCACCAACTTTTGAAGAAGCGCAAAGTCGAAACGGTCGACGACATTCGCAACACGGTTTACGAAGCCGGGCTGAAACGCATTCGTCCCTGCATGATGACGACGGTCACGACGCTGGCCGCACTGATACCCGTGTTGATCGCAACCGGCCGTGGGGCTGACGTGGCCCGAGCGATGGCGATTCCCGTGTTCGGCGGGATGCTCGCCGAACCGTTCACGTCGTTCATCGTGCCGACGCTCTATTGCGGCTACCTCGAACTGAAAATGCGTTTCGGATTTCAAGACGAGCTTTGGGAAGGCACCGAAGCGATGCCGGAGGAGGAACTCATGAAAGCGGCATAAAACATTTCGTTTGCCCGTGAAGAAATTCACGACTCAGGCATCCAAACACTCAACCTCACCAAGATCGACGGACCCAACGGATGGCGTCCTGACTTTACCAACGGAGTTCTCCCATGAAACGAACACTCATCATCACTGCTTTGTCACTCGCGGTGTCCGCATCGACCGTGTTTGGGCAAACGATTCAATCGCAGCACGATCACGCTGGACACAACCACGCGATGCCCGGCATGACGCAGGCTCGCGAAGTAACTCAAGCTGGTCCACATGGCGGCAGCTTGAAACAAACCGGCAACCTGCAAATTGAAACGATTGTTTCCCAAGGCGGACTGCAAATGTTTGTCTACGACCGCGCTGGCCAACCGGTCTCGGTCGACCAGGGGCGCGGCGCTGTCTCTGTACGAGTCGAAGGCAACGCGAAACGTTATCGCTACGACTTATTGCCCGATGGCAAGGGAGCTTTGACGGCTCCAGTCAATCTTTCGCAGCTTGCAGGTCGACAAATCGACGTCGATGTTCAACTGGTCGGAATGAAGGCTTCCGGCGGGAGCACTGTTAGCTTCAACGAAGTCGCCACGGTGCCCGCAAGCGAACAGCAACTCGCTGCAGCAGCAATCGCACGCCAGAAAATCTGCCCCGTCAGCGGCAAGCCGCTCGGTAGCATGGGCGATCCAGTGGCCGTCGATGTGAACGGACAGAAGCTCTACGTTTGCTGTGCAGGCTGCGTGAACGCGGTCAAGTCAAACCCGACCAAGTATGCCGCCGGCCGTCCGCAGATCACGGTGACGACGGCAACCCAAGCCGACGCGGCAGCCATCGCAGCCCAGAAGGTTTGTCCCGTGATGGACGAACCGCTCGGCGGCATGGGCACACCGATCAAGGTGATGGTTGGTGACAAGCCGATCTATCTGTGCTGCAAAGGATGCATCAAGAAAATTGAGGCCGAGCCAGCAAAATATCTAGCGATGGTTTACGGCAACGGTAAGACCAGCACCACGACCGCGTCAGCAGTTCCACCAGGGACCGAGCAGGTTCGTGAAGGCATTTTCAAAGTGGTCGCTGCCGACGCCCCCTTCATTGCCGCACAAAAGAACTGCCCTGTGATGGACGAACCGCTTGATGCGATGGGCGGGCCATACAAAGTCAACGCAGCGGGCAAAGCGATCTACATCTGCTGCCCCGGATGCGCGAAGAAGATCGCAGCAGAACCGCAAAAGTGGTTAGCTGTTCTGAAGTCACAAGGAGTCGACGCTCCAACGATTCGTTAATCAACTCGGGAGCGAGAACTGCTCGCTCTCTTTCTGACACACGCGGGGGCGGTGTCGCGGCTGATTCACGCAAGTGATGACGTCACCACGCCGTCCCTGCCTTTTTGTTTTCAACTCACGACAAGGACGTCGTCATGAAATCGCTAGGAAAGTTCTGCGCTACCGCTGCGCTCATCTGCAACCTCTCACTGTCAGTCGGATGCCAATCAATGCCTTGGGGCAGCAAGCACAAAGACGAAACAACCCAGGCCGCCCATCAATACGCCGACCAAGTCGCCGCCGACATCCAGTACGACACAACCGTTGACCTCGACACCGACTATCAATCGCCCGTCGAACGATCGTATTCCGCCGCTGCCGTCTCAGCTTCACCCCGTCGCTCAGTCGGCGGCGAAAGCTGTTGCCACTAACGCGGAGCGCTTGGCCCATGAAAATTTCATCAAATCGCTCGATACGCTGGCTGGCGTATCGAGTCGTGCGGCGTTTCGCGATCGCGAACATTTGTTATTTTTACCAAACGCCCATCGACAAGATGCCGCGAACACCGACGCCCGATGGGTACACGATGCGTTCGTGTTCATCCAAGCAGATACGCGATCACGCATCCGAGCTGGATGACGCGATCCCGGAGCGAGATTTACAAATGCTGGATGCCGGCAAATCGAAATGTTTCGCTGCCTTTCACGGCGAATCTTTGGCGGGTTTCGCATGGGCTGCGTTTGAAAACATCCCGGCCGAGATGAACCACGACGGCAAGCCCGAAACCGGATTACCAATTCAGCTGGCGAGTGAATCCGCGTTCATCTTCCAAGTCCTAGTGCTTCCCCAGCACCGAGGCCGTCGGCTGTACGCAACTATCCTGAGCCAAATGGCCGACGAATTGCAAAGCAACCGCATCCGACACTTGGTGCTGACGACCGAAGCATCTAACTGCAACGCGCTGCGAGCGGTCGAGCGAATGCGATTCCAAAAAGTCGGCCAAGCATCCCTGTTCCGCATCGGACCGCTCAGTCGAGCGACCTACCCAGTGCTTCCGAACATGATTGGATTCTCGGTTGGGCGGTACGTTGGCGACAATCGCTCGCCCGACTCAACCTAGCTGGGCGACTAACAATGTCGTGTCGTCAAACGCCTTTCGACCTCGACGGAAGGCTTCCAGTGACGACTCGAACGCTGCCACCAATTCCTCAGCATTCCGCGTCTTGGTTGTATTCATGATTGCTTCAATTCGTTCGGTGCCGAATTGTTCTTCGCTTGGGTCAAACGCCTCGGTCACGCCGTCGCTGACGATGACCAAGCGAGCGGTGTCGGGGAGCAATATCGTTTCTTCGTCGTAGTGTGTGTCTTCCTCAACACCCAAGATTAAATCGCCAACGCTCAACCGCGTCGGCGTTGCGTCTCCGATTTGCAAGAAGGGGAGTTCGTGGCCAGCGTTGGCGTAGGTCAATTGTCTGTGTCGCGGATCGACAACCAACAGAGTCATGGTCGCGAAGTGGCCCATCATGACGTATTCACAATACCGCTCGTTGACGTCGGTCAAGATCGCAGCGGGACTCGTCGACTTCTTCGCAGCCTCTGACACGAATGCCTTCAACAACGTCGCCGCCATCGTGGCCGGCACACCGTGCCCTGATACATCGGCGACGCAAAGTAAATAGCGTCCATCGGACAATGGAATCACGTCGTAGTAGTCGCCGCCAACATCGTCGGCCGGCTCGAACAACTCGGCGACGTCGATTCCAACTAAGCCATTCACCGTCGGTCGTAAGTTCTGTTGGATCTGGCGAGCCTTCTCCATGTGAACGCGATGGTCGCGTTGAGCGTGGTCCAGTGCCTCAGTCATCGAATTGATCTGATCAGCGAGATAACTCAGTTCCCGACAGCTTCGCGTCCGTGCGATCACGCTTAGGTCTCCGGCGGCAACACTCCGTAATGCCGAAACGAAACCCTGGATCGGTTTGGCGATCAATTGCCGCAGCACCGCGCTGACCACGAAAGCCGCAATCGCTCCGAGCAACAACACCGCTAGCATCTGGGTCAACAACGAGCGACGTGTCGTGCCCACGACTGCTGAACGTTTTTCGGAAATGTAAACAGTGCCCGCTGGTCCGGCGAAGGCCCCGACAACGAGCGCACCATTGGCGTTTGATTCGGCGTCTGCTGAATCAGCAGCCGACCGCATTGCCAGGAGCATTTCGTTGGAGGCATGCCCGTGTGAGACGGCTTGGTACGGTAGCCCTCGCCAATCCGCAGCAATATGGTGACCGGGTGAATCGTCGGTATTCATTCGAGCGCAGACGTTGTCAACCAGATTTTGAATCGCCTCGCCGCCGTGAGGTTCAGCGACCAACAGTGACTCGTACATCGTTTTCGCTTCTTCGGTCAACGCGATCTGCTTCTCGTTCAAATGCCGATCCATCCTCACGCGGTAGTCAACGAAAAGAAACAGAACGACAAAACCAAAGAGAATTGCATTGACGAGGACAAGCAATTGCCGGCTGATCGGCAACTGATGCCATCGGTGTTTGAATGTGTCCATGATGGCACCTTAAACAGAAAAGCCAGGCGAGTTTTCAGGCTCGCCCGGCCAATGTGGGATCGAACGGTTTCAGAAGCGATTAGCCGAGTTCAGCAGGTTCGACTTCCGTAGCACTTGCCGATCCATTTTCGCAACAGGCCGCCCCAACGCTGCAGCAGTACGCCCGCTTTGCACAGCAGGTCGGTTGCCCGACCGTGCTGACGACTTCGCTGGTTACAGCTTTTGTCTCAGTGTGCTTGCCGCAGCATCGTGCGTTTACCGAGCAGCAATAAGCATGCTTGGCACAGCATGTGGGTTGAGAAGTTGCGTTCGCCACTTCGTCAGTGGTCGCTTTCGTTTCAGATTGCGTGCCGCAGCACGCCGCTTGGACAGTGCAGCAGTATGCGTGCTTCGCACAACACGTCGGCCCAGCCGAGGCGGCAGTGTTAACATTGCCAGCGGGGACGAAGGAAACGGCGAACAGAACAGCAGAGAATACAGTTGCTAACATTTTGGAAACTCCAAGATTGATGGCGCAGCCGACATCGACATGCACCGATTGGGAAACAGAAACATCTTCGTTTTTTGAATTGGGTCTGACTTCGCAGGTCGAAGCAGAGCCAACCGCTAAATCTGAAGACGAACGTGTTGTTCAATCAGGGAGTTGGAGCGGACAAGAGAAACCACTCGGCCGAGGGCAACCGATTCAGGCTTCCAAACGATCCGCGAGAAGTCGATGCGATCCAAACCACGTGGTATCGGTTCATCGCCAGACGTTCGCGGCGGCAACCAGACGGTCGTCTCACACGAAGCCATTGCGGGGCATTCGTGCGACGATTCGCCGTCACAGCAACTGTGCCCGACCGGCTGCGATTGGCAGCAAGCATGAGGGCAAGGCTTCGCGTCGTGCGATCCTGCCCGAGCTGCCGGCGAGGACGCCAACAGCACCGCGATTACTGCAAAAGCAGCAAACAGTCGAGCGGCTGAGTTGGTGTGGCGGCGGTTCATGACGGACAGTTCCAAGAGATTTCAAAGGATTCTCAGTAAGGAATCTTTTCTTTGATGCTCTTTGGATGCGTGACACCGTCACTTCTTCACGGCGAGAACAGAAAATTCAATCAAAGCTTCTATGAACGTCTCGGCTGACCGGCGCAGGTCTCAGTCGGAGTACTTACGGAAGATTTTAATCAGTTCAGCGATCTTTTCATCCCGATCAGCCGCGTCACCGCTTTCGATCGCATCGCTCACACATGACTTGATGTGCTCTTCCAAAACGATCTGCCCGACCTTATCCAAAGCACCAGTCGCGGCCGACAATTGCATCAAAATGTCGACACAGTATTCCTCTTCCTCGATCATACGACCAACCGCCTCGACCTGTCCGATGACACGCCGGAGTCGATTGTTGAGCTTTTTTTTCTCGTCGTCTGAGAGCATTCGTGTGAACTTTTTGCCGAGATAACATGGCCGGGCCTGATTCTAGCCTGATCTGCTACCTGGGGTTAGATGGGTTTGGTCAACATCCGCGAACCGGCGGACTGCTTGAGGAATGTGTTTTCAGGTGAGCTTCGTTGCTCTCAGTCGCAACGCATTCGCGATCACCGACACGCTGCTCAAGCTCATCGCCGCCGCCGCGATCATCGGGCTAAGCAGGATGCCGAACACCGGATAGAGCAGTCCCGCAGCAACCGGAATCCCCAATGCGTTGTAGATGAACGCGAAGAACAAATTTTGACGGATGTTGCTCATCGTCTTGCGACTCAAATTGCCGGCCGCCGCCACGCCGCGTAAATCGCCGCCGACCAACGTTATTCCTGCCGACTCGATCGCCACACCCGTTCCGGTTCCCATCGCGATGCCAACGTTCGATTCGGCTAATGCCGGAGCGTCATTGATTCCATCACCGCACATCGCAACCGTCTTACCCTCGCTCTTCAACTTGCGAACGAAGTCGTGCTTGTCCTCGGGCGACACACCAGCGTGGAATTCGTCGATGCCCAGCTTGCCGGCAACCGCACGCGCCGTCGGTTCTGCATCGCCCGTCAGCATGATGACTTTCAAACCAAGTTCGTGCAGCGTCCTCAAAGCCGCCGGCGTGCTCTCCTTGATCGGGTCAGTGATCGCCATGATCGCCGCGAGTTGATTGTCAATCGAAACGAATACAACCGTCGCACCTTCGGACTGATGCGATCCGGCTTGCGATCGACCTGCATCGACATTCGCGACGCCTTGTTCATCCAATAGATCCGCTTTGCCAATCAGCACGTCGTGATCGTCCACGCGAGCACGCACGCCACCGCCGGTAATGCTGTCGAAGTCCTTCGCTTCGACCGTTTGCAATCCATCGGCTCTCGCACGACGCACCACCGCTTGAGCCAACGGGTGCTCGCTTTGTTCTTCCACCGCCGCGGCCAACGTCAACACATCGCTCTCGTTCCAGTCACCGAACGTCTTAACCGCCGTTACCTCCGGCCGCCCCTGCGTTAGCGTTCCCGTCTTGTCAACGACGATCGTGTCGACATTTTCCATCACCTCTAACACTTCTGCATTCTTGATCAACACTCCTTCCTTCGCACCTCGCCCCACACCGACCATCACCGACATCGGCGTGGCGAGCCCCAACGCGCAAGGGCAAGCGATGATCAAAACTGCGACCGCCGCGACAAAGGCATGAGCCAACTGCGGTTCTGGCCCCCAAACTGCCCAGCCAATGAACGCCGCGATCGAACATGCAATCACGGCTGGTACAAAATACCGAGCAACCACGTCGACCAACTTTTGAATCGGAGCACGACTTCGCTGAGCGTCCGCGACCATCTGCACGATCCGGTTCAGAACCGTGTCGCCGCCGACACCGACCGCTTCCATTACCAACGCACCGGTTTGATTCAGCGTCCCGCCGGTGACCTCGTCGCCTTCGACCTTCTGCACCGGAATCGGCTCGCCCGTCAACATCGACTCATCAACGCTGCTCGAACCGCTGACCACGCGGCCGTCCACCGGCACCTTCTCACCAGGACGCACCCGCAAACGATCGCCCTTGCGAACCGCGTCGAGCGACACTTCTTCTTCGCCATCTTCGCTGATCCGCGTCGCCGTCTCGGGTGCCAATTGCATCAACTCGCGAATCGCGCCGCCGGTTTGTTGGCGTGCCCGCAATTCCAAGACTTGCCCAAGCAACACCAACGTGATGATCACGGCCGCAGCCTCGAAGTACAGCGGCGGAACACCGTTTTCAAAGAACGCTTCGGGGATCGCACCTGGAACCAGCACCACCACGAGGCTGAATAGATACGCGGCCAAAGTGCCCACCGCGATCAACGAGAACATGTTCAGGTTCAGACTGCGAAACGACTTGGCACCACGCACCAACAACGGCCATCCGCACCAAAACACGACCGGCGTCGCGAGAGCCAACTGCAGCCAACCAAACACGCTGTTGTTCATCCAATCGGCGACACGTAAGCCCACCATCGGCCCCATCGCAATCACTAGCAACGGAACCGACAACGCAACACCGACCCAAAACCGTCGCTTCATATCGGCGTATTGCTCGTCGTCGCCATGGTCCGCCATGTCAACGAACTTCGGCTCCAAATCCATCCCGCAAATCGGGCAGTCGCCGGGGCCGACCTGCTCGATTTCCGGATGCATCGGACACGTGTAGATCGCCGTCGGGTCTGCGGGCGTATCGTTCGCACTGGACGATGATTGACCACCGCAACACGATGACGCCGGCGGTTGTTCACCAATTTGATGCACCGCCGCATCGCCTCCACAGCAAGAAGAGGTCTCAGCGGCGTCCTTCTGAGCACGCTTTGCCAGCACTCCCGCCGGGTCGTTCTTGAACTTTGTCAGACAACCATCGCTGCAAAAAACGTACTTCTTGCCGTCATGCATGGCCGATCGAGGACTGTTGCCCGGAACCTTCATTCCGCAAACTGGGTCGATTTGCTTCGGCCCATCAGAAACGGGCAAAGATGTCGTGTGATGTTCGGAATGAGCCATGATCTCTCCAAGCTGTCAGATTGTCATTCGTCAGGATACCCCATGGTGGTATGCAACTTGCATTCCGTTCTGGCAGGTCACGGTGACCCAATCCATCCACGAAACGGAGAATCAAGCTATGGCAACCGCCACCGCGTCGAAACAAAACTGCATCCAAAACTGCCAAGAGTGCCAAACCGTGCTCAGCGACATGCTGACGGCCACGTGCTTGTCCGAAGGCGGCGTTCACGTCGAACAAAAACACGTCAAACTGATGCTCGATTGCATCGCAGCCTGCAACGCGTGCGTCGGTTTCATGAGCCGCAACAGCGACTACCACGCGCACTACTGCACAGCCTGCGCAGAAATCTGCCAGGCCTGTGCCGATAGTTGCGAAAAGGTTGGAAGCATGGACAAGTGCGTCGAGTGCTGCCGCAAGTGCCAAGAAAGCTGCTCGTCGATGGCCGCGTAGACTCGCGAGTTCAATCCTAAATCGAAAAAACGCCGACGCCCCAATTTGGGACGCCGGCGTTTTATTTTTTGCTAGTTGTTGTTGGTCGCTAATCTTCGTCGTCTTCGTAACTCGACGGCCAGTCGTCGAAGATGTCGGGTAGCTGGGTCAGTCATCGCCCGCACCACCGGGATGCACGACGGGATAGGGTGGCATACCTGGGTAGTAGTGTCCCGGATGCCCATCGGGCAAGTTGTCGGGATACGAGTGATCCGGCGGCACGTGATACGGATGATCCGGTGGGAGTCGCGGCCAGATGATCGTTGGTAGCGGTGGTGGCGATTCAATCACGACCGGTTCTTCGGGTAGCGGCGGCCAGTCGTAGTCGTCGGGCCACCACGGCGGTCGCGGGCCGATATCATTACTGGAGCTGTCGTCGCTTGAACCGTCGTCATCGGTGGAACTGCCTTCGGGAAGGTATGGCGGCTCGCTGCCGGGCGGGTCGAAAGGCGGAACGAACGGGTACGGTGGCATGTCGGGCTCGAAGGAACCATCAGTCATAGCAATACACTTCGTTGCAGGGGATTTGGATGGACGAACTTGGTGCGGTGCGATGGGCAGAGCCCGCACTGCGGGATAGCTTTGGTTTCGATGAACGTGCGAAGCTCATCGTCAGTGGCTTCGGCAACGATCGCCTTGTAGTCGCGGAACAGTTGCCATCGCGGGAGATCGTGTAGGTTTAGCTTCGCTTCAAGTTGAGCGAAGTACGCGAGTGCGGGGCACTTCCACAACATGCCGCGATGGAGTTGCGTGCAAGTTCGCTGCATGCAGGTCCTAAATGCGGCTTTTGGCCTGGAGTCGAATGGGACCGGCTTACCGTTCTCGACGTTGTATTGCCGCATCCAACCACGATGCGATTGGCGGATCTTGATTTGGATGCCTGGGTGATCCTCTCGCCATCGCCAGATGAGATGCTTGACTTCGCGGAATCGCTTGACGTAATCGTTGTGCGTGCCGTGCTGGCTGACTTCGAGTCGGCAGTTGGTGTCGAGTAGCACCGCTGGTAGATCTGGAAAGCGATGCAGAAATAAACCATTCGTGACCAGCATGAGGTCGCTATCGGGCCAGTGTTGCCGTGCGAGTCGGATGTGCCGGAGGATTTGCGGGTTTAGGAGTGGCTCGCCGCCGAGTAATGCGAAACGGCGTGGTTTGAGCCGATGCGACCAATTCGCGAAATCCGCCCCGGCATCCTCGACTGTCGGCATTTTGCCCGCTACATGAAAGTTGCTGTAGTGGCTGCATTGTTGGCACGAGAGGTTGCAGCCGTGGGCGAGGTGATATTCCAACGCGGGCAGTTCGATCATCGCTGGATCATCCGTAAAGCTAGAATTGTTTGACGAACTCATTGGTGAATCGGCGATCCGTGAAGAAGGCGGTCGGGGGTATGCCAAGATTTCGATGGAAGTTGAATCCCCGCCGACGAGACTGCTCCATGCGCGAACTGGCTGCAGTAAATGCGTCCATCCGGGCGAGAGTTGGGATCAAAGAATTGCTTCAATCCATAGCGTCGCCCAACGTTTCGCCAGGCGTAATCGCGGATGCCTTGCACTTGCGCAGGCGTGAGTGGTTCGCTGGGGGAAACGTACCGAACGATCCAAGGCTTACCGGCCGCGTAGCGATTGAGCGGTGTGCATTTGGCTCGCGGAAACGTCGATTCGCAAACTTTGCCATCAATCACGATCGCCGTGTGCGTGTAGTGCGTCCCGGTCACGCGAGAAAGGAGGTTGCCGAAACGTCCTTTCAAGCGGGACATCACTAACGTGCCATCGGGGTAGGTTTGGCCGGAACATTCGGCGCAGGCAAAGACCAAGAACATCGACGCAGCGAGGCATCGCATTAGCGCGTACATCTGTGAACTCCATTTCGTGTCAACGGGATTAACCAGAGATTCGTAACTGAATGGGTCGATGATTGGTTGGCTTTATGGATGGTTAGAAATGAGAGGCGGCGTTAGCGCCACATGACTCGTTCGATTCCATGTTTGCGAATGGCAGTTCTCAAGAACTCTGGTCGGCGCCTCCGGTAGCCGGGTGGGTCGATGTGTTCATGCTTGAAAGAATGAGAAACATCGCAGGCGACGTTGACGCCGGCGAGCTTGCATCGCCAGAAGAAGTCCCAGTGCTCTTCGACTTTGAGCGATTCGTCCCAGCGGATTGCCTGCAAGATGTCGCGATAGGCGACGAAGCAGTTGCCGACGTAGTGACACCAGCGAATTGAGCCGCGTCGCTTGTAGTGCCCATGCGGAATCCTCAGCGTCCGACCATCAGACTTCATCAGCTTTGGACGTTCTTGAAGATTCGATAAACCGGCCAAGAGATCCAGGTCATGGTGACGGTTCAATTTGGCCGCCAATTCTTGCAGACGGGTTTGGTTGGTAACCAAGTGATCGTCGTCAGCAAAGACCACGATCGGGGTGTCGCCAGCGTTGAGCAATCGGTTACGACCGGCCGACAAGCCAATGTCGTACTCGGTCTCAATCAGTCGATCGACCATTGCCGCCTCGTCGGGACAACTCGACGAGAATCGCGACTCCGGTTTCCCATCGTCGAGCACGTGGATTGCGGGTCGTTCTTCGCCGTAGTGTTGGTAAATGCTGCGGACGAGCGCGGCACAACACTGCGGGCGATGAATCGTCTTGATGCAAAAGGTGATTTGTTCACGCACGGACGATTTGACCTCCTGGATACCGCATCGAATGGAAACCGTGCTTGCGAAGTCCGATCGCTCGGAACTTTGATCTTCCCCGCAGGTTGCCGTAACCAGTGCCGGCCACGTGTGCATGGACGACTGAACAATCCGTCGCGACCGCGATTTGCAGATTGGCAAGGTGACTCGCCCGGTAGAAGAACTCCCAGTGCTCGTAAGTTTTCAGGGCTTCGTCCCAACGGAGCGTCGCGATCGTTTCCTTGCGAGCCAGAAACGAATTGCTGACCATGTCGCACCAGGCAACGGTGCCGACACGCTTCTTCTCGCCACGGTGCATCCAGACGCGTTTGCCGTTCATCAACGGCGAAAGCATCGTGGGTCGACCTCCTCCGCCTTGTCGGACTGCGAGAATGTCGAGTTCGTGCGTCGCGAAGTACTCGCAAACGCGGTCGATGTGAAAGTCAGCCGTGACAACGTGATCGTCGTCCAACAGGAAGATGTACTCGGTCTGCGCCGCGTCGATCGCTGCGTTGCGTCCAACTCCAACGCCCACATCGTGCTGATCAAGGTTGATGACCGTGCAAAGCTTAGCGGTTTCGGGATATTTCTCACTGAAACGAAGTTCCGGTCGACCGTCGTCGACAACGACGATGGTTGGGTCGGCAATGTGCTCACGAAGCGAGTTGACCAAGCGATGGCAGGACCAAGGTCGGTGAATCGTCTTGATGCAAAACGTAATGTCTGCTGTTGAGATGCTATTCACCGTGATGCTCACCCGAACTTCCGAAGATCTGGATTGACGTGTTGGATCGCTGACTGGACTTCATCCTGCGTCGGCGCGATCCCGAGGAACTCGACCAGATTGCTGATCACCTCCTCGGGATAGGTCACCAACTCGGCGAACTCGATCCGAAACACCGGCACTTCGGGATGGTCTGCGATGAAGTTGTCTCGGTGATCGCGGAGACTGCGTTGCAGAACCTCACAGTCCTCGTCGTTCGCCGCGAACCATTGGCCACGATGTTTCTCGCTGCGATTCTGCAGTGAACGAATCGACGCTTCGATGTCTCGTTCGACGGAGATGATTCGCAGTGAATCGCCCAGTCCGGCGTGAAGGTGATTCACGAAGCGACACAGGTGCGGATACTTCGCTCCAGCGACCGTCTTGTCGCGGTTCGCTTCCGATTTGCGACTGACGATCCACGACTTGAGCATTTGAGTCAGTTGGTCGTCGCTGACATTCGGGTCCGTTGCCGGGAACCGCATCACTTTTTCGCAAAGCTGTGCTAACCCGAGCGCCTCGCCGCCTCCGGTCGCTTCGTAGCCACCAAGTTGGTTCCCCATGTGAACGCCAAGATGGTGCATCACCATCGCGACGCACGACGTGCCGGCGCGGTGCGGGCCGAGGACCGCAAAGAACGGTGCGTCGGAATGATCCGCGTTCTTGGCATCATTGAAGAACCGTGTTTGACTCCATTTGCGTCCGCAGATGTTCGATTTGGTTGGCAGTTGCCCAACGAGCCAGCGATCGGGCGTGTAGACGCCGATGGATTCCTTTTGAATGTTCTTCCCCTGGACCAGAGCTTGGTAGCGACGTTGGATTAAGCGACCGAGGTGATGGTCGATATGGTGCTTGGAGTGCCAATCGTTCCAGGTCAAATGCCGATAGAGTGTCTTCATCGCGTCGCGCCCGCGGACCATGAACGCGTGGGTGCGATTCACGTTGTAGGGTCGATAGACGTGTTCGCTAACCTTTTGCGGCGGGTTCTTTCCGGCGTAGAGGTGTTGGCCGCCGAGATACGCCATGCCCCAATCGGCAGGCAATTCGGCAATAAACTGCTGCAGTCGCTCGCAGAAGTCGTCTCCGAACCCTGCGTCGTCTTCAAAGACAACGTACGAGTCGATGTGTTCGAGCAGACACTTTTCGAGAATTAGTAAGTGAGATCGGTAACACCCCCACGCACCATTGCCTGCTCGCCACTGCGGTGGTGTCGCGACGCGCCGGCCGTCGATCGCGGCGAAACGTTCTGGTTCGGGGAACGGCCAAGGATCGGGAAGTTGCCGCATCCATTCTCGCATTCGATCATCGCGGCGATCGAGGTTCATTAGGAAACAGCGTTCAACGATCAAATTCGTCCTCGGGATCGTCTTGGTCTGGTTCGGGTGCCCCTTCGGGGAACTTCCGCTCGTACTTGCGGATGGCAGTGTTGACGAGACTGCGGGCGACTGTGGCCGTAAACCTTCCATGCGGGAGTCCTCTTGCTTGGGCTTCTTCAAGTAACCAATCGACGATCGTGTCAATGTTTTGGCGGCAACCTTCGGCACCCCAGTCGTTCATCGTGTCGACACGGGTTTCGCAGTTGCATGTTTCGCTGGGCTTTGCAAACCAAGCGATCATCTTTTTGAGTTCGTTGCCGGGGCCGGGCCGGTAGCTGCTCATTTTCAGCGTGGCCGGCATCGGTTCTTCGTCTGGCATGTAGTTGCGAAGCAGTGCTTCCAACTCGGTGATGTCTTGCTTGCGTCGCTTCTTGTTGACCAATGCCATGCCGATCGTGACGACGTTGATCGCGCACGGGTTGTCATTGGTCTGGCACGCGTTACAGGCGGTCGGTGTTGTTTGCACGCGACATCCAGCGAGTTGGCATGCCACTTCGCATTGGTTGTCGGGCGTTAGATGTGGGCAATGCATCATGCTGTCATCCCCGCTACTGCTCCATCGAATGAACCGGACGAACTAGGTGGATCGCCGGGGTCTTCACAATCACTGCTCACCAATTCCCAACCGCACGACCAAATCCATGTGCTGTTGCAAGGCTCACTCGATCCGCTGCTATCTTCGGAGGGTTCCTCGGTTGAATCGCTTTCACTCGGACGGTCGGAGCCGTCGCTGCTATCCGATGCACTCTCGCTCGGACGGTCGGAACCGTCGCTTGGTGGTTCTGAGTCAGATGTCGAGTCGTTGCTTTCGGAAGGTTGATCGCTGTCGCTTCCAGATGAATCACCGACACTCGGGTCGTCGCTTTCACTGGGCCGATCGCTGTCTGAGCCTTCCGATCCCGAGTCGCTAGTCGACCTTGAAGTTGAATCGGAACCAGAGACACTTGATGACGTAGGAACACTGGTCGAGTCATCGCTTCGCGAGTCACTGCCAGAATCCGATGTGCTCGTTGATCGTGAATCGGAGGCCGATCCGCTGCCGCTATCTGATTCGGATGCACTTACGCTGCCTGACCCTGAATCACTGCCGGATGCAGAACCACTTTGGCTCCAGCTGGCGGAGGCACTTTCCGAGTACGATGCCGAAGCACTCGCTGAGTAGCTTTGTGAGTCGGAACTCCGGTCGATGCTTGATTCGCTTTGGGAATCGCTACCTGACTCGCTCGTTGATTGCGACGTTGAATCGGACGCTGACTGCGACTGGGATTCCGATGCGGACTCACTTGATACGGAATCGCTTTCGCTGCTCGTCGACGAATTCCAACTGTACGAAGGCACGCTCTCCGAGCCTGATTCGCTACGTGACTCACTTTCTGATGTGCTTGATGCAGACTGGCTGGATTCAGACGTCGATGATTCGCTGGTTGATGATGCACTTTCGGATGTGGACGATTGCGAACTGCTGATGGACGGCGTGCTGGCTGATTCGCTTGATAGTGAGGTAGATGAATCGCTCGACGAACCGGAATCGCTTGATTGCGAGTTGCTCGACGACGAATCACTCGCCGATGAACTGGACCCAGACACGCTTGGAAGACTGATCGACGTACTGGAATCACTT
The DNA here is from genome assembly GCF_052161645.1 of Kothea flammea. Taxonomy (GTDB): domain Bacteria; phylum Planctomycetota; class Planctomycetia; order Pirellulales; family Pirellulaceae; genus Laterigemmans. The sequence continues at coordinate 2,544,621 of NZ_CP197414.1, read as the reverse complement.
GATTCGCTTGTCGATGAGTCGCTGGACTGGGAATCGGACGAACTATCTGACGAATCACTTGATGCGGACGACGACCCATCGGAGCTGGATGAACCACTGATGCTCGTAAGACTGGTCGATGTGCTCGAGTCACTTGAATCGCTGTTGGATGAATCGCTCGATTGTGAGTTTGACGAACTATCTGACGAACCACTCGAAGCGGACGATGACCCATCGGAGCTGGATGAAACACTGATGCTGGGCAGACTAGTCGAATCGCTCGAGTCACTTGAATCGCTGTTGGATGAATCGCTTGATTGGGAACTCGACGAACTGTCGGACGAATCACTCGATGAGGACGAGAAACCGTCGGAACTGGATGAACTGCTCACGCTCGGCAGACTCGTCGATGTGCTCGAATCGCTGCTGTCCGAGGAATCGCTCGATTGACTACTGCTGCCGCTACTGGATGAAGACGCTGAGCTGTCGCTTGAATCGCTGCTGCTGGATGCGGACGAACTGAGTGAAGAATTGCTGCTGTCGGATGATGAAGAGTTCGAGGATGAACCGCTACTCGAAGATGACTTTGATGAAGACGAGGAACTGCCGGAACTGCTGCTCGATGACGAACCACTACTCGATGAGGACGATGGGCTGCCGGACGACGAGGAAGACGATCCGCTGCTTGACGAACTAGAACCAGAGGAACTGCTGCTGGTTGACGACGGGGAACTGCTGGAACTCGACGACATGCTCGATGAGCTTGAACCGCTCATACTCGAACTACTCGACGAGCCACTGCTACTCGACGAACTTCCCGATGACGAGGATGAAGATGATGACGATGGCGACGATGAAGAACTGCTCGATGAAGAATCGCTACTAGAACTGCTGCTGGAACCTGAACTCGACGAACTGCTGGAACTTGATGAGCTGCTCGAACTGCTGCTGCCATCGCAGCAACGACAACCGATCGTCAAGTACGACGACGTGTCCTCATGGAAATGGCAGACGATCTGTTGGCTTGCCAGCAATGCGTAATCGCACACGTTGTAGACCGAGACGGCAGGGCCAATCGGTTTCCATCCACCATCAAACCGAAGTTCACGAGCCGTTCCCCAAGACTTTGCTTTGATACGCTTCGTTGGCTTGCATAGAAGCGTTTGTTTCGGCGGGTCGATCACCCAAGATCGCTGACCGTCGAACTGCACTTCCAAGTATTGTTTCGGCGAATCGGCGATCGGTCCTCGAATACGCTGCGCCGAATGATTCCGAGCAGTGATTCGTACCGTGTCGCCAGCCGGGTCGGTTACCGCATCGATCTCGCCCGCTTTGTCGAGTTGGTAGAGGTCGCAGTCCGCGCTACCCGTCCGCATCCCTCGGCGGCCAGCGATGCCTCCGGTCGGCACCTCAACAAGGTAAACCGGATCAGCGGGCCGACCGACCCGAACGACTGCCCATTGGTCGCCGACTTGCTTAAGGTCTTGTCGCCACAGAATCTGCGCCGATCCGTCCGGCTTCGATTGCAGCGTGTCACCGGCCGATTCGCCAACGTCTGCAAACTTGTGCCACGTTTTGACGACGTTGACTCGCGCGGCCACCACGCCATCGAACACCACGCGGCCGACCTTGTCTTCCGCGATCGGTTCGATGGCGACCCCAACGCGACCTGTGTGATTGTCTTCGGTCGGGCGCACGCACTCAATCGTGGCATCGCGAACGAAGCGGGCTAGTTCTACGGGACCGGCTTCGGGATCCGTGATCGGCGAATCGAAACCAACGATGCCGCCGATGGGGACGACGGCACCGGATGTGTTGTGAACGCGAACAGTCGATGCATTTCGCAGATGCGTTCGCGGACCACCACCGCCGGGCAGACGGTTGCGATGAGACGCCTCGGCCGCCGCCAACAGTCGGTTGTATTCGACCGCGGTGATGTTGAGACTGTCGCCGGGTCGAACACGTCTTGCCAACTAAGAAAGTCCTAGAGCTGCGAAATTGCCATCGGGATAAACCTGTTCGACGTAAGCTGCCGCCGGCGTTTGTAAGACTCGGTCGCCGACAACCTCTTCGTCATGCTTCACCCACAGGTAATCCCAACCGCGTTTGCTGACGCTGCCGATGTTGCCGAGTTGCAACGCCGGTTGGTTGGGGCGAGCGGCGAAGTGGTAGGTGATGTCGACCCAGTTGTTGTCGTCCTCACCTCCTTCGCCGCCGAGGAACAACGCCTCACCGGGGCCGAAGATTGACCATGCTGCGGAATTTGTCCGGCCAGTCATCGAAACAACGGCCAGCAGGTACGACGTCGAAACGAACTCGAACTTCTTGCGGACCGAGAACTCGAACGCCGGCACGGTGACATCGACGCCCGACACTCCCGAGTCACTGACGCCGATCGCGCCGCGGTAGTCCGGAGCGATCTTGCCGGGAGCGGCGTAGATGCCTCTCGTCAGCAAACTCTGGTTGATGTGAGTTGTCGCCCCGGTCGTATTGAACGAGACCGGGTCGAGCTTGGTTTCGTTGAGCGTGACGCTGACCAACGCGTGCTTGGCGTTGATGAATTCCGAATCAACTTGTAGGAACGGAATCAGGTCGGGGAAGTTGTCTTCGTAATACGACTGGGCGGCATTGGCGGCGGCCGCCGGACTGACGTTTCCGCCGTTGGTCGCGACGTAGGCGGTGAAGTCAGAGTTCGTTTTGCCACGCGACGCTTTTTCCGACAACGCAGCGACGTCGAAGTTGTAGCCTCCGTATGAAAAGCTCATCAGCTGAACACCAGCCCGCCGCCGGTGGATCGTTCGGCGAGCTTGCGTGTATTGTTGGCGGTTTCGACGATGGCTCGTTGGACGTCTTCGCTCAGGCCGAGGCCAGATCGTTCGCCGGATTCGCTGAGGTTGCCACTTCCGCCGGCGAGCAGTTCGTTGGACTTCATCAGGTGCTGGCCGATGGCGACGAGGCGATCATTGATTTGTTGTAGGCCTGAGTCGGCGATGGCGTCGGGCTCTGGTTCTTGCTGGGCAATCGCATCATCGGCTTGTTCGTCGATGACCAACTTCGGTGCGACGATGACTTCGGGTTCTTCGTCGAGCGGCTCAGGTTTGAGCTTCTGCGCGGGATTATCGAGACCGATTGGTTCGAGTTTGCGGGCACCGCTGCCGATGTTCAGTCCGCGTGAATCGAACTTGCCCGTGACGGATTCACTGGATTGTTCGCCAACATCGGTGCCTGCAAAGTTGTCAATGGAGGCTTGGGCGTCGCGGTCGAGTTCCAATGCGACTGAATCGTCATCGAGTTCAGCGGGCGGCAGTTTGAGTTTGCCTTCGTTGCCGGCACGATCGGTGATTGCGGCAGCCTTGGCCTCCATCGCCGCGATGCCGGCTTTGAGTTTGTCGAGACGCTCATCGCCGGCGGCATCTTCACCAGTTAGTCCCGCGTCGACTTGTGCGGCTTCGAGAGAAGTTTTGGCTTCGGCGATCGCCGCGGCCAGGTCGTCGGAGATCTTTGGCGATGTGGTTTCGGTGCCTGTTGCTTGCTCGTCGTCTTCCGGTTTCAGAGCGTTGGCTTTGTCGACGGCAGCTTGGAAGTCTGCTTCGGCCTCGGCCACCTTGGTTTGACGGTCGGCTTCCGCGAGCGATCGTTCGGCTCGTTTCGCTGCCGCGTCGGCTTTCGCCTCGCGGCGCATTTCGTCGAGGGTGTCGCGGACGCCGGCGGTGAATTCTTCGGTGTCAGCGGTCCGTTGTTCGTTGGCTTTCGCGTTGGCATCAAATTGGCGATCACGTTCAGCGTCGACGGCGGCGTTTTGCTGGTCGGTCTCTGCGTCGATCGCGGCGAAGTCGGCGTCGAGGTCTTGGCCTTCGCGGGACTTCTTTCGCTGGTCGAGTTGACGCTGCAAGTCTTCCTGCATCGCCTTGCGGTTCGCTTCAATCTCTGACTTGCGTTTCTGTCGACGTTCGGCGCGGCCGGCGATCGCGGTTTGGCGTTTGCGTTGTTCTTCCGCGTTGTTGGCGTTCGTTTCGTTGTCAATCTTTCGCACTTCGGCTTCGACGTTGATGTCGTCGTCGAAGAGTGATTTAAGTTTCACCCAAGCTTTTCGGAGGAAGCCGACAGTGCTGTTCCACATCTTGCGGACTTCGCCGACGAACACCGCCCAGGAATCGGCGAGGTAGTCGATCGTTTCCACCCACGCTCCTTCGACGCCGGCCAGAGCGTTGACCAGCACGCCGCCGATCTGGATCGCGACGTCACCGGCGATGTCGACCAGTTCATGGAGTTTGAGGAAGCCCTTCTTGAGGAACCCGACTGTGTTGTTCCAACCTTTCTGGACGGCGGACGTGAGGATTGTCCAACCGTCGGCGAGGTAGGCGACCGTGCTGTTCCAGATCGCTCGCAAGCCGCCGAAACCTTGCATGAGTTGATCGGCCAGTTTGTAGACTGCGTCGCCCCAGGCATCCGAAAGATAAGCGGTGAAGCGTGACCACATGCCGGACAGCCCGGTCGTTCCTTTAGTCCATTGCAGTTTGATGTAGGACCAGAGCACATCGACGGCTGCATTGATGTCGCCGGCTCGCAGAGCGTTGGCGATTGCACCGAAGGCGGCCATGGTGTCGGCCTTCAGGTTTTGGAAAGCTCCTTTGAGGAAGTCGATCGAACTGCCGATCGCACCCGATGTATACAGGAAGTAGGCACCGAGAGCGACAACGCCCGCGACGACTAGACCGAGTGGCGAGAACAGCAACGCCATTGCACCGGCCGCGGTACTGATGGCTCCGGTAAGCAATCCGAACGCACCAGACAGACCGGCGGTGACCGCGGCATAGACGCCGGCCAGTGCGATGTTGATCTTCTTGACCGCGGCCAAACCGATGAAGACCGCTTTGATGCCCGTGCCGACGGCCTTCAACACGGCCCACGTTACCGCGAGTGTTTTCGAGGCGACAGACAAACCCAGCGTAATGCCCTTGAGTGCGATCATCGCGGCACCAACGCCGGCGGCAGCGACTTTCATCGCGGCAAATCCCGCCACGGCGGTCAGGATCGCGGTTCGGTTTTCGCTCGCCCACGCGAGTGTGCTGCGAAGCAAGCTGCCGACAGCGGACAACAAACCGCCCGCGAAACCATCGAGGCTCAATGACAGTTGATCCCACGCGTCGGCCAAAGCCGCGACGCCTTGTTTCCACAAGCCTCGCAAGTACGCCCACATGACTTTGGCCGCGCCAGTGATGTCACCCGATGCAAGCGATGCCGCGATGGCTTTGAACGCAGCTTGAGAGTCGACCGCGATCTGAGCAAACGCGGTTTTGAAGAATGTGGCGACTCGTGATAACAAGCCGGATGTTTTGGCGAGGTACAGACCAAGCCCTGCAACGCCGGCGACGACTAGTCCGATGGGCGAAAGCAACGCAGCGACCGCTGCGCCGGCCATGCCCACGACGCTGCCGATCGCCGAGAAGATGCCGAGTAGCCCACCGACCGCCATCGACGCTGCCGCGGCGGCTGATCCGATCGTGAGCAACGCGGCACCAGCAGCGATGACTCCGGCTGCAACCATTGCGGCGACTTGGACGACTCGTTTGTTCTCGCCGATCCAGTCGGTGATGGAGGATGCGGCGAGCGATACGTTCTCGGTCAGTCGTTGAATTGGTTTTTCGAGTGCTTCGCCGATCGCGATGCGGACCGCTTCAAAGGAACTGGCGAGAACACGAAATGCTCCTCCGAGACCGGATTCCATTTTGTCGGCGGTCTTCTTCGCGATGCCGCCGGCACCTTCCAGTTCACCGAGCAACTCGCGGGTGTCCGTGACCGTTTTACCGATTGCGGACGCGGCGGTGATCCCGAGCATCCCGAAGACTTCGTTGAACTTGGCGGCGCGGTCGGATGAACCGAGGTCTTTTGTGGCTTCGGCCACTTCGCCCAGAACGTCGACCAGTGGTCGAGCGTTTCCGGCGGCGTCTTTGGTCGCGACACCGAAAACCTTTTGAAACTTCTCGGACTCGGCGGCCGACAATGTCAGCAACCGTTTCAGTGCGTTACCGGCGGATGATCCTTGGATGCCGACGTTGCCGAGCGTTCCCAGGATCGCGAGCGTTTCTTCGAGGCTCATGTTGGCGTCGGCCGCGACGGGGCCGGCGTACTTCAACGCTTCGCCGAGCGATTCGACGCTGTTAAAACTCTTGTTGGCCGCGGCGGTCAGTCCGTCGGCGACTCGCGATGCGTCACCGGCTTCCATGTTGAATTGGCGAATCGCCGCGGCGAAGATGCCCGATGCGAGCGTGGCATCGGTGCCGGTCGCTCGGGCGAGGTTCATGACGCTGCCGGTCATGTTCTCGATCTGCCGCGAATCGAAACCGGCACGGCCAAGTTCGGTCATCAGGTTGGCGACTTCGACGGCCGAAAAGCTGGTCGTCGCTCCGAGTTGTTTCGCTTTCGCGTTCAGTCGATCGAATGCCGCACCGGTTGCTCCCGTGATCGCACCGACTTGGCGGATGGCGTCGTCGTATTCCGCAAACTTCTGAATGCCGGCACCGAGCGGCGCTACCATCGCGATACCCAGGCCGGTCATCTTCGCTCCCATCATCGACGTCGATGACGCGAACGAGGACAATTGCTTCTGTGCCGAACGCAGTCCCTTCACCAACGCTGAGTTCTTCAGCGTCAATTCGACGAAAGCGGCTCCGGCACGGACTTGGGACATGGGGTGGAAGGTTGAAGAGTGACGGGTGAAGCGTGAAAGGTCGCTCGGTTAGAATGGACGAATCAGATTCTCAACGGGAAAGAAGAAATATCATGAAACGCACAACGACAACTTGTCTGACGCTGGTGGCATTGGTTTGGATTGTGCTGGCGTGCTCGTCGGGCATCGCTCAGGAGACGGAGTCGCAGAAGGCGGATGCCATCACATCCAAGTCGGGTGCTGTCGATCCAGAAACCTGTGCGGTTTCCAAGGCTGGGGATAAAGCGACCGGTGTGGCTTCCGATGGTGCAGACCTGCAGGCTTCGGTCGAACCCAAACCAATCGTTCCTGGTTTGCCGATCGTGGGTCTGTTGATGTACGACCAAGTTTTGCAAACCGAAATCACTGCTCCAATGGACGTGTTCAGCAAGCACTCCGAAGACGGCAAGCAGATGTTCAACGTCATCACCATCGCGGCTTCGTACGCTTTGGTTCAAAGCGAAGAGGGACTCAAGATGTTCCCTGACTACACATTCGAGAACGCTCCAAAGTTGGACGTGATCGTCGTGCCGAGTGCTTACGACATGACTGCGAGAGTCAACGACGATCCGTTGGTGGCTTTCATTCGCCAACAAAACGCGAACACCAAGTTCACGGTGAGCAATTGCGGCGGCGCGTCATTGATTGGCGAGGCTGGGATTGCCGACGGGAAGCAAATCGTGACTTGGATTGGTGGCGGCAGAGACCTCCAAAAGTCGTACCCATCGCTGAAGGTTCAAGATGACGCGACCGTCAGCTTTGCGGAGGACGGCAAGTTTCTGTCGTCCAATGGAAACCTTGCGTCTTACATCTCGGCGTTGGAATTGCTCGAAAAGATGACGAGCAAGGAGCACCGCAAGTTCGTGGAGTCGTACTTGTACTTAGAGCGTTTGCAGAATTGGAAAAGCGATAACTAGGTTGCCGCTTTCGTGAACTTCGCACCGAGCAGGTTCGCCACTTGTTCGACGGACGCTTTCGCGGCGGCGGGCCGCGTTGTGACGCACGGATTAAAATCGTCGGGCTTGAACGGTTTGCGGCGGCGCTTGCGGTCGCGGTTGACTTCGGCGGTGATCCACACCAGCGTGCTGGCGAGTTGCCAATCGTGTTTGCGTTTGGCGTCGATCATCCAGATCATCTGCCGCAGCGTTAACGGTCCGGGGTCGACGCCGAGGATGCCGGCGAGGTGACAGATTTCGCGTTCAAGCCGGGCACCTCCAGATTCGCTTCGAGTTCCGCGACCATCTTGTCCGCCAGCGTCGGGTCGTCGAGCTTCCGGTGCAGCATCTCCATCCCGCGTGCCGTCACCTCGCGTTGATGTGTCACCGCTTTGCTCAGCAGACGGCGTTGGTCCTCCGGGAGGAAGTCCAACAACGCTTCAACCAATGCGTTGCGTGCTTCGGTGAGGCAATCGCCCGATAGACCAGACTCGAAGACCTCCTGATTGACGGTGTCTTTGTCCGCTTGCGGTTTGCAGACCGCGAATAGGACTTCCCCGAGCAACAAGAAGTCTTGTGTCATCTGGGGAATGAGATCGCCGTCGACCGCATCGAGCAAGCGAACACCGGTGAGTGTCTTTACGCGGCGAAGCGTGGTGTTGTCGATGTCGACGATCCAAACGCGGCCGTGACGGTCAACGAACTTTTGCATGGGAACCTGATCCTCGAATGGAAACGAAATACAATTTGTTTTGACCACGGCGATTGTCTGCCTTTCCTGGCAGAACCGCGTGTTTGCAAATGATGTCGGAATGAAATGACTTGAAATACATCAACGGACTACCGATCCCTCGGCTTCTCATTGAATTGGTTGCTCAGGGACGCTGGCGACATCCTGGGGACGATGTGTTGCGGAGAGTGGTCCCTGGCCTTTACGAGCCGACTCACGACCCAGTGGCCTTCCTTGCTTTGGACCGTATGGAACGGGACTCATGCACCGACGTTTATGATCGCCAGTTGATGGATACATACAAGGAGCGAGCGGGCTCCGTCGACGAGGTGCCAGATTTGCCTTGGATTGACATTGAAAAACGCGTCTTTATCGCTGTGTGTGCCATCCCTGGCGCGGATGTCGGCATCGCGCTGGACTATCGGCACTCAACCGAATCTCCACGCGTGGTGGCATTGTGTTACTCGGGAGATCCAAATGGCGAGTTCTATTGGACATTGGTCTGCGAATCATTCGATTCGTTCGCCGGTGCGTGCATGCTCTAAAATGCATCGCATCTTGCTTCATGAACGCTGATGCTCAAGACCAAGTCCCCAATTCCGTGCTCTCAAGAAAATCAACAATGACAGAACAATCCATTCAGTGTTTTCAAGTTGGTTTGGAATTACGCGTCGAGGTATTCGTTTTCGTGAAGCCAGGCACCTTCTCCGGATCCGTCGAGAATGACGGTGCATCAGTCAACCATGGTCTTGGTCACGAGGCATTGGACGGGGATTTCTGCGTGGAGGATAATGACGGAACGATGATCGCATATCGCATCCCCGATATGGCCGGGACACCAGGAACGTTTGTACTGGGCGAAAGCACGTTCAAACTGGACGATGGCAATTGCTTCGTGTTGACGCCAGACTATGAGGCGGAACAATTACCGTTTCATACGAAAGAGGAAGCCCTGTTGCATCTCTCAAACTATTGAGTTGTAGTTCAACCGAACAAAACCAAATGCGAGGATAATCTTGCCCGAGAAGATCGACATCACCGAATCTGCGTTCTGCATGTTCCTTGCTCGGGTACGGACGGGACAGTTTGGCGAAGACGATTGGAAGACGTTCGTTGATTTGGATTACGAGGGGTATCCACGAACTCAAGCTGCGAGGAACCAACTTGTCAGAACGGCTCGCTGGCTGGGTCAATCACCAAATTGTTTGATACCCCCTGGCCTGCCCGAGGCCGCACAAGAGATCCTTACGTCTCTTGATCCCAACTACGCATAGATCGTTTGGATTTCCGATGTTGGGCTGTCTAATTGTTACGGAGTCCCACCGCCCACGTTCATACCGCTGCCAGATGCGGACTGAGTTGGTTTGAGCGTAACGTCTGCCGAGACGACTTCCTCCAGGTTTTGGTTGACATTGAAGTTCATGACCTCACACGTGAGCGTGAGTGCTCCGCCGGCGTCGGTGATGCCAACATCGGTGGGTGAACCGCTTGACCACAAGCCTTGCAGCATGCCGAATGCGGTGTCGCCCGATTTATTGAGCACGGTGAATTCGATCGACGCGTCTTTGAGCGTGCCGACGGTGGCTCGCCAACCGTTGTTGTCGCGCGTCGATGCATCTGCTTCCGCCTTTTCAAGCGTGACGGTCAGGTCTTTGACGTTCTTGATCTCGGCACCGTCGATCGTCAGGACGGCGTCGAGACCGAGTTTTACTTCAGCGGACATTGAGGTTTGGTTCCATCCTGCGTTGGGAATTTACTTGACGGAGTCCCGCCAGAAGTTTGGGAGCTGGGCGCGGTGGGTGTTGAGGGCGGGCTTCATGAACGGTCGCTTGGGGTAGCGACCGGGTTTGGTTGCTACGCGACGTTGGTTCTCTTCGTCGATCAACCTGCGGGCTCGATTCGCTTGGGCGGCAGTTCGCAGTTCGATGCGGGCGAACTTGCCGGGGCGAATCGCTCGGATGGGACCGTGCTGACCGACTCGAAAGCGATGGCGTTTAAGCCGTCGGCGCTTCTTGGCCTTGCCACCGAACTCGTGAAGGTTCCACAGTTGGCCGGAGATTTCGTTGACCGGGCCGATGACGACACCGGGAGCGCGGCGGTCGACTTCGTAGCGGAACGATCGACGTAGCCGGCCAGTGGGGGAACTTGGCGGGCTGCCGGGCTGCGATGGGTTTTTACGTTTGCGGATACTGCGATACGCGGTCTTGCGAATCGCTCCGCCGGCGTGACCGAGCGAATTGAACGACGCTTGATCGACCTTTTTCTTGACGCGGTTGGCGTTGAAGCGAACACGCGTCCGAATGTGCATCACTTGGCGAGTTCAAACGTGAGCGTCAGCAGACTGGTGAACTGATTGAACTGCGTCCAATGTTCGGTTGAATACAGAACAGAGTTCTCGACCTTGATGCAGCGGGCTGCGACGTAGGAGTTGAGTCGTTTGAGACGGAAGTAGTCGGCGATCTCTTCGACGAAGAACACCAATGGGTCGATCTCTTTGGCGTCGCCCGTTGAGAACTTCTTTTGGACCGCGACGTCGATCGTGGCGTGGTACTTGTTGGTGGCTCGGTCGAGCGGCAGGTATTCGACTTCGCGGGGCACGACGGTGACCCGCAGTTCCTTCATGTCTTCGAGGTCGAAGTCGGGAACGTACAAACGAGTCGCGTTGATGTTCTTCTTCGATAGGTCGGCGGCGTTGATCTCGGCCACGACGCTGTCGGCGATTTGAATGACGGTGGCGGGCGTGGCGGCGGATGCAGTCATGTGATGGTGTCGACCAGTTTGGTGTGGATGCGGAGTTTGACTCGGAAGGGATCGCTGTATCGCCACGGCGGTTCGTTGCCGATCGACATCAGCTCGTAGACGAAGGTGGTGTCGCCGTCGGCTTCGAGGATGCGATCGCCGCGGCGGGGCCAGGTGCCGATCGGCGAGGCCAGCAGATCTTTGGTGTTGATCAGGAAGTCGCGGACTTGGGCGCGGGTGATGACACCTTCGCCGTCGTCTTGCTCGTATTCGGATTTACCGATCGTGGCTGGTAAGTCGACGGAGACTTCATCGCGTTGGTAGGTGACCATCCGCGAGGCGAACCGGGTCAGCTTGGCGGCGAGCCAAGACTGACCCTTGTGAAGCATGTCGCTCATTTGGCGGCGGTGCGTTTGCGGGTTCGCGTCGCCGCCGGCTTTGCTCGTGGCTTTGGTGCCGGCGGTTCCGGTTCGACTTCGTCATCGACGTTCGCCAAGTTGACGGCCAGGTCGTTGACGATGCGTTTGACCTTCGCTTTGGCGAACTTACCGATGAAGTAGAGGACGAAGAACGCGATGAGCGACCACGTGACGATGTCTCGCATCGACGGGAACGGCCAGAGTTCTCGCAAGCGTTCGCCGGGACGACGGAGCAAGTGGTTTTCGAGTTCGCCTTGTTCGCGGTTGCGTGGAAGACTCGGGAACAGTCCACCACCGCCACGGTCTTGTCCGTATTGCTGGGGTTGTTGTTGCCGGCGATCTGGCAGCGGGCACTGGCCGTTCGGACAGTTGCCGGACGTGGTCAGGTAACAGCCGCAGTTTTGGCAACAGCTTCCTTGGTATGCGAGTGCTGGCGGGCTGGACTGCGGGCCTTCGGTGACCGAGTCTTGGTACAGCAACATGATGTCGCGATCGGAACCGGTGGCGGGGATACCAGAGGGCAAGCGTTGGGCGCGGATGGATTCAACATCACGTTCAATCGCGAAGGGATCCGAGTATTTCAGAATCACTTCGTCGGATTCGCCTTGATTCTCTTCACCGTCGGCGACTTCGGGTTTGGTCGGCTTCTCTTCTTCGACCTTGGTGCTGAGTGGCACGGCGTCCGGCGGCGGGACGAGCAACACGGACGAAGTCGTTTGCTTGCCACTGAGTCCGGCCCATACTTCTTGGTGCGTCATTGCGATGCCATAGCCGTGCGTTTCACCTCGACCGTCGAGACCGTGACCGCCAGAGTCGGTGCTTCGCCATGCAATCAATCCGATGATTTGGGCTTCGCCTCCGTTGACATCGAAGATCGCGGAGCCGGATCGGCCGCCCGCAGGCATCGGCACGAAGTGAATCGTGTCGCCTCCGTTGGCTTGCCGGCGGAGCGCGAAACCTTCAAAGGCGGTTGGCCATCGTCCGCTAGGGCAACCGACGCTGAAGATGTTCTGGTAGTTGAACGAGTCTTGCGAATCGGCGAGCGGGATGACCGGCGGGCGGTAGTTGCCCAGTGCCCGGCGATCGACCCGCACGACGGCGATATCGCGGTACGCTCGCGGGATGTAGGCGACCGCGACGGTTTCGGCTTCGATCGGCCGCGACTGGTGACCTTCTTTCCAGAACTCGACTTGGACGCGGTTGCCCAGACCGGTTCCCGCGACATGCGCGTTGGTTAAAACGTAGAGATGTTCTTCGCTTTCGCGGAACAACGTGCCGCTGCCCATCGCGTTGCCGTTGCGGATTCGCACAGTGGCTTCGCGACAGGTGTCGTGCAGGTCACCAGCGGTCGCAACGGTGCCGAACATGCTCAGCGCGACCGCGAGCAAGATGGCTTTGGTGGATCGGATCGAATCGCCGATGATCCAGGCGGCGATGAGGATGGTTGCCAAGAGCTTGACCTCGAACGGCAGCAAGAGAACGAGAACGACACCGCCGGCTGCCGCCCAGAAGCGTCGTGATTCAAAGAGGTTTTTGAGTTTGTCTTCCATGACGGCGACACTTCCTATTGCTTGAGACGAACGAGAACTCGCAGCGTGCTCGGCGGTGCGTCTTCAACCGCGATGCCGATCATCGAATGCTCGTAAGCGTTCTTGATGACGTGGTGACTGATCTTGGACCAGTAAAGAATCGTGCCGGCCGGGATGTTGGTCGTCGGGTCTTTGACGAGATTGAAGACGCCAGCGACTGTGACGCTGCCGCGTGAGTTCGGGCAGATGCCGAACTTAGCGACGCCGACCAGCTTGCCGAGTACGACAACGTTGCCGGCCGGAATTTCAGCTTCGGTGACAATCGGGATCGCCACGCCCTCGTGGACGAACGTCGCCCCGATGGGTGCGATGATTGGATTGCTCACGGCGGTTCATCACTGGCTCAGACGAACGCGGATGACGTTGTCGGTGGGTTCGGCGTCGTCGACGACTTTGCCAAGGAACACTGAACCGTCGGGGACTTCGGTGACGATGCCGTCATTCGTCGCGTAGACCTTTTGACCGGCGGTGTAGGTTTCGGCGTCGGCGGGGTCTTTCGGGAAATCAAAGACGCCTTCGACCGCGATGGAACCGAGCGTGTCGGCTTTGAGATCGCGTTTGGTGACGCCGACCAGGTCGCCTTGGATGACGAGTGAGCCGACGGGCACGTCAACGTCGGGCGTGAAGTCGACTTGTTTGCCGTCGTGGATGTATTGAGCTTGCATGGGTCTCGGTGTTTACGGTTGAGGAAGAAGGTCAAAGGTCAGCGGGCGATCACTCGCCGGCGACTTTCACGGCGGCGCGGTGGTCTTGGCTGTTCACGCCGAAGTCGATGTAACTTCGGAAGCCCATGCCGAGCGTGTTCGGTGGCATTTCAACGCGTTCGATGATCGGGGTGCGTCGTCCGTTGAGGAACACGATCTCGAATGCCGGCAGCACGTTTGGGTGGGCGAACAAATACCACGCGGCGGCGCTGGCACCGGGGTAATACGAGTCCGACAGGTGCGGCGTCGAAATGATCCGGTACTTGTTGCGGTGCGGGTTATCGACCGGGATCTTGGTGGGCGACCCTTGCGCGTCGATCATCAACTGCGACGAACCCATGAGCAGTTCGGCTTCGGTCTCAAGCTCAACCGGCACGACCAAGTACTCGGGCCGAATGTTGATCGGCTTTTGATCCTTGGGTTTGCCGCCTGGGCCAGCCTTCTGTTTGCGGAAGGTGGTCTTGGCGACGGTCAATGCGTCGGGACCGAACTTGGTGTCGGCACCTTGCAGCAGGTTGGCGTTCGACGATGAGAAGAAACCAGCGTTCTTCAGCAGCAACGTGAAGAACAAGTCGTCGATGGACTCTGCGCCCGATCGTCCCATTTGACGCGGGATGTCCATGAAAGCGGAGAGATCATCGTTGATGATGTCATGCCGAGTCAGCGTCAAGATCTGACCGTAGGTGTCGGCCTTGTTGCTGTATTTTTGCTCCGACAGTTTTCCGTGCTTCAGTTCGCCGTCAGGTGCGACTTGCTCGAAGCCTCCCGTGCCGAGCAAGCGATAGCGGGCGACTTCCTTGAAGTCCGTGACGGTGCCAACGCTGCACAGATCGAACGCGGCGATCGGTGTGTTTTGGTAAGCCGCCAGCAACGTCTTGTTCATGACGTTTTCCATGATGCTGGGCAAACTCATGGAACTGAAACCGGCGCGGATGGTTGCCGTTCCGTCGCCGAACACTCGCGGCACGTCGATGCCTTCGCTGCGGGCACACTCCGCGACGAGTTCACGCAAACCGATGTGGCGGAACGGGTCGGCGGCGTTGAGTGTCTTCTCGCCGTAGCTGGCAAGCAGAACCTTTTCCTCGATTCCCACCGAGAGACACGCGGCGGCTTCGAGGACTTCACGCGAGTGGCGAGGTTGGTTTTGCGTTTGCTCGGGAGCCTTGGGGCGTTCGCTTCGCAGCACGGCGAGTTCCGTTTTGGTGATGGACCAGCCTTTCTCGATCGCGTCGGCTTCGATGTCGGGATGGTTTTCGGCACAGAGCTTGCGAATACCGGCGATGCGTCGGGATTCGGCGGCGGCTTGAGCACGCATGTCTTCAACCGGCGAAGGTTCCTTGGTCGCAGGCTTCGTTTCGGTTTTGGGTTTCGTGCTCATGTTCAAACTTGCGTTGACGGGTTGGAGGTCGTCGGTGGTTTCGGGATCGGTGTATTCGGTTTCGTCGCCGGGGTTTTCGACGTCGGCGTAGTTGCCGGCGGCGACTCGGGCTTCGGTGTTGTCGTCGGCACCGAGCGCGACGAACGAGACTTCGCCGAGTGTTGACTTGCGGGCGATGTAGACCGGGCCTTTTTGTTCGCGGCCGTTGGCTTGAGCGGTTTTGCCTTCGGGGATGAAGACGACCTTGTCGGCACTCGCACCGAGGGATGCCTGCCAAGGGAAACCGTTTTCGCTCGTTGCGATGACTTCTTGAGCGGTCGTGCCAACGCCACTGATCACGCCGGCGACAACGAGTGATTTGTCGTTGATCGTGATGTCGTCGGTGTGTCCGACGATGCTGCCGCGATCATGGTCTTTGAGGATCGGTCGGGACTTGCGGGTCACTCGCATACCGGCAAGATCGACGACAACCGGGTAAGGCCAACCGCCCAATCGCATAGCGCCGCCGGTGTAGGCGGTCATGCTGAACTTGCGAAGTGCCGGCTTGTCGTCGCCGGCTTCTTTGGCTGCTGCCAGTTGAATGGTTGCGGCGTCGTCGCAAACGATGCGAAGGCTGCTGGGGACCGATTCGGCTTCGGCTTCAATTGGGTTGTTGGCTTTGAGACTCTTCGGCATTGTCTTCCGTGACCTCGGTGTCGGGGGATGAATCAGATTCGTCGGACTCGATCGTCAGACCGAGGTCACGCATCAGTGCGAGTTCTTTCGCACGTTGTTTAAGTTCCGTCTCCCAGTCACGCCCCTGCCGCGCGAATTCGATGGCCAGAGTTGTCGTATGACTGGCGAGACGGATCTTTTGGGCGTTGGCTTCTTTGGCGGGATCCACGTGCTCGTGGCCATCCCAGAACCATTGATGCTCGAACGTCGAATCGAGCGTGCGAAGCGAGTTGGGCAGATAGCCCTCGATGAGAATGGCTTCGCGGAGCCAAGCGGTCAGGATTCGATCCAGGACAACGCGAGCAAGTTGGGTCTGCTCGACGCGGATCGACTTGAAGTAGGTTTGATGGTCTAAACGGCCGCTGGCGTAGTTGTATCCCGATGAATTCCCAGCAGCGACATTGAAGGGCATGTTCAAACAACGAGCGATCTCGTTGAGGATTTCTTTCTTGAACTCGGCGTAAGTGGTCGCCGGTTGTTCGCTCTTCATCTGAGCCATCTTCCAGCCACCGGGCATGGTGAGAAGCATTCGCTTCTCGAGTTCGATCGGCTCGAAAGGTTCGGCGGAATCGGCTTCGCCGTTTGCCGGTGCGTCCGTGTACAAGATGCCGGCGAACTCGGCGGCGGTCTCAGCGGCAGCGAGCACCGCGAGCGTGAATCGGCGAAGTTGGGCGAACAGTGGCAGCGCCGGCGTGATGTCTGGGACGCCTCGAATCTGACCCGGTCGATCGCAGCGGAAATAGTGCAGCACCGCGGCGGCGGGCACCGTGTTGTATTCTTCCTCGTACGCGAAGAAGTCGTCGCCAGGATGCGTCTTCAGCACGTCGTAGCTGGTCGGGTTGCCATCGGCGTCGAAGCGGATGCCGTCGATGTAGCGTGCGGAGTCGTTGGCGAGTGTTGGCGACGCGACCTGGTCGGCTTCGATTAAACGTAGATCGAGAGTGACCGGCGTATCGAGTCGCTCGTTGCTAGTCAGTAAACCGAACGATTCCCCATCGGCGACTCTTGCAAGCCGCATCGTTCGCAGCTTTTCCGCTAAACCGATCGCTTCGCACCAAGCGAAGAACTCGGCTTCGACAAAACGGTTCGCAGCGTCATCAGCGGTCAGCATTTGCAAACGCGGACCGGTTCCGACCACGTCGTTCGCCAGCGTCAGCGTGATCCCGCGAGCGTAACTGTTGTTGGCGACTTCGTAACGCGAACGGTTGCGGAGCGTGCGACGAACCTCGGGACTGTTCGCGGACGAAGCGGACAAACCGTCGGCCCGCGACCAGTGCTTCATGTTGTCGAGCGTTGTGTTCGCCGCGTCGTACTTCGCTCGCAATCGTGAAAACAAGGGCTGCCGGGGCGAGCGTCCAGAGGCGTTCGGAGGAAGGTGACTCCGCCCGCGCAATTGCTCGATTATCCCTGACAAACGTTTCAGCATCCGTGCTGTTCCTGTTGCCGTCCCCGGCAGCCCTGTGGTTTGGTTTCTGAATCGGGAGAAAGATCAGCCTGCCGAAGGCGGCACGATCTTGTTAAAGCGAAGTCCGCGGTGAGGTTTCGAAACGGCTTTCTTGCCGGCGAGATGTTTGTCGGCCGCGATCTGATCGGTCAGCTTGTGCTGCTCAACCGAACCGGCATCGCCGGACGCCTTGGCTGGGCCAGATGCGTTCTCGCGAATTTCGTCTTCGAGGTTGTCTGGCATCAGTAACTCGCGAAATAAATATGTCCTTCTCAGGTTACCTATGCCGCGTTTTGGAAAACGTGTCCGATAAAATGCAAAAACTCTCGTTATCGCTGCCTTTGTTGCTGAAGTTCTTTGAAGCTGACTCGCTTCCGCGACGGCGCACGTTCGATGTCGGTTCCAAACAACAACGCTCCCTGCATCGACGCACCGACAGCACATCCAACGAGGCAATCGAGCCAGTGGTTATCAGGCTGTTCTGGTCGGGCTTTCCATTCGTCCACGGTTCGGCCGCGGCCCTCGGTTTTGATGAAGTACTCGGCCGTGACTTGCTCGGCGAACATGCGATGTTGCTCGGCGCGGTCACCGAAGATTGAAAGACAGCCGCGATCACCCATCGCAACGGCGAGCCTGGCGTGCGTGAAGGACTTCCACCAATTCGTGTCGTAGATCACGTGGCGGATCGCTCGCTTGCCATTGATCGACGGCACTCGCCAATTCAAGCCGACGCGATCGCCCGGCCGGCGTTTGTATTCGCTGAACGGGTTCGACGACGCACCAACGAAGCGGCCGTGCGACGGAAGCAAGATGGAAGCGTGCGGACTTTGCCGGCAGAATTGGTAGACGACGTTGGTTGAGTGGCCCCAGTTCGCGTCGATCAGACAACGCCCAATCTTCATCGCTGCGCCGTCGTCTCGCTGCCACTCGCGGCCGAGCAAATCCTGCGTTAGAGCATCAAGTCCGGCGTAGATGCTGCCTTCGAGTCCCGTGCCTTCGCTGGCGGTGGCAAGCGTATGGCGGGCATCACGGAGCGTGAAGTGCGTTCGTTGTTGATCGGGATACGTTCCATAGTCGACGACGTAGCCAGTGAAATCGTCCTCCCACGCGGCAATGACGTAGAACAGCAGTTTTCCTTGGACGTCAATGAACGCGGTAAGATGGTTGCCGGCAATCGGGACGGTTCGCCGCGGCATGTTGTTGATTTTCTCGGCGACCTGGTCAGCGTTTAACTGATCGGTGTCGACGGTTTCGGTCGGCAGCGGATCGTTTTGGTATTCGGCGAAGAATGCGGCCTCGTCTTGCAACTTCAGATTCATCGCATGTTGAATTGCCGACAGTTCGTCTTCGTTGAACCGTTCCTTCCACGAGACAGCCGCACCTGCATCCATCGCAATTTGGTTCCGACGGTAGAACTCGGTGCCGGCCGCGCCGCCATCGCCCGCACGGAATCCCTCGCTGCGAATCTCGGCGTAGCGTTCCCACAACGTTTCGTTGGTCGGGAACGAATCGACCATTCGAGTGCGTTCGCCATTCCATTCGGGATGTTTGTCGCGATCCAGAATGCTGTCGGCCATGTCGCCGGGGCGAATTACCGTGCATGGCATGATGCCGGAGATCTTTTTGCCGGGGCCGGCAAGCCCCAGCACCGCACCGGCGAGAATTGCTTCGCGGTTTGCACATTGCGATAGCGAACGAGCGGACTCGTCGGTTTGCGGGTCGTCAAGCACAACCAACGAAGGCCGAACAGTTTTGCCATCCGGCCGCTTGAACTTCATTCCGCGGATGCGTCCCGTCAGACCGGCAACCTTGATGATGGCACCGCTGGCTTTGCTGTCGGCAATGGATGGCAAAACGACCTCTTTGGCCGTCCACCCGATCTGCGTTCGCTTCCCTTGATAGAGTTGGCCGTTCGCTCGGTTCGAGATTCCATCCAAGGCCTGAATGGGAAAGCAGACCTCCGGATAGTCGGCCAGCAGTTTTTCGTTCGCGTCGAGTTCCGTCTTGATCGAATCGAGCATGTCGCAGGCGTGGCCTTCATCGCTTCCGATCAAACAAACGAAATCGCGATAGCCATTGAGCACCGCCCAAATGCAGGCGACCTCGGCCAGCGAGCTTTTGCCGCTGCCACGTGCCATTGCAAGCGAGAACAATCCGCCGCGAACGACCGCCTCTTCGATCTTTCGCATCACCTTCAAATGGTCGGGCGACCATGAAAGATGAAACGTCAGTTTGAAATACGCTTCGCAAAAGAACTGGAAGCTACCAGCGGCTCTTGCTTTGCGTTCAGGATCCTCCACCATTGGTAGGTCGCCAATGTCGCGGCCAGCCAGAGCGACCGCGGCGTTTCGGGCGCGGGCCGACTCTTTGACCTTCGCATAAGGATCGGCATCGGCCGGCGGCTTCGGAGCGTGACGCTTGTCGATTAGCCAAGCGGTGAACCGAAGAAGATCGACATGCGTGCCATCGCCGATCAACACGCCGGCTTCGGTTCGGTAGCGATACAACTGCCGATCCGTCAGCACCGTTCCCAAAGGCGTGCTATTGAGCGTCCGGCAGCATTCGCTCGGCCGCATTTTCAAGGGATCAATCGCCACGGTGTTTCTCCTGCAAGAGCCATGCGGCGTACGCGACGACGCTGAGGGTGCCGTCGGCATTCGTCGGTGCGCCGGCTTCGATGTCGGCCTGGATGTGTTCGAGTTCGACGCGTTTCTTCCGGCGGTTCGATAGCAACGTCGCGAGATCTTCCGGCGTCAACCGATTTGGGTTTGCGGACTTCGGTTTGTCTTCCATGACGGGCTCATTGAGAGGAATCGCAACACGCCGCACACGTTGGCGACCGTTGCGATTGGATACATGTTTGGCATGGTCGGCCGCATGTTTTGGCCGGCCACGTTGGGCCAAAACTGGCCGCGTGTTGCCATGAAAAGAAAGCTGGAGATTACTGAAACATTACTGCCGGAACTGAGTTGAGGTGTCCCGAAACGCATGGCTTCATGTGCATTCGACAAACGAATTCACACGCCTTTCGGAGAGACAAAGATGAACGCCAACGACATCGCTTTCGGCATCGAACTGGAAACGACCATGCCCGCCACCGACACCACGCCGATCGGCGGATACCACAACGGATTGCCGGTCGCCTGGCTGCCGGCGGGTTGGAAAGCCGAACGAGATTCGAGCATCCAAACGCTCGCCGCGCACCGCAAAGGATGCGAATTTGTTTCACCGGTCCTTCGCGGGTACGAAGGACTTCAAAGCGTCTTGACCGCGGTCGACGCGATCACGGCCCGCGGCGGGAAAGTAAATTTCAGCACGGGAATCCACGTCACTGTTGGGTTTGATAACGACGCCGCAGCCCTTTCCCGATTGATCTCGCTGATCGGCAACCACGAACGGGCCATCTACGCTTCGACCGGAACGCGCCGCCGCGAACAAAACCGTTGGGCCAAACGGATCAAGGACTACGGCAACAAAGACGCCGCAAAACGCCAATGCGAATCGGATCGCTACCACCTACTCAACCTCACGCACCTCGCCCGCGGTAAAAACCGCATTGAGATTCGGGCCTTCGCCGGCAGCCTCAACAAAGACAAAATCGCCGGCTACCTGCAACTCGTACTCGGCTTGGTTGAACTCGCCTTGAATAGCAAACGGTGCTCGGGTTGGGACTACGCCAAAAAGCCCGGCACCAAATCTTGCTGGGACCGACCGGGTGCCGGCGAGGGCGAAACGGAACTCAACCGGTTGTTCTACCGACTCGGTTGGACGAAGGGTTGGTACAAGGGCGACCTTCGCAACAAACGATTCGGCGAACTCACCGCCGGCGACCAAACATGCGATTGGAAACCGGTCAAAAAGAAGCTTCTCGAAATGGCTCGCAAGTACGACCGGGCGGTTTAACGGCCGGCGGCTTGCCGCAACGCCAACGCCGCGGCTCGCCCCGCGGCGTTTCTTCGGTTTGTCGGCCAACTGCGTGCAACGTCGCGGCGAAACGGCATAGGTAATAGGTAGGGGCCGACTGTTTCGGCCGGCCAGACACGCGGCGTTTGTCGGCCACGTCGGCGACATCCAAAAACATGGGAAAACCCTGCGAATTGCAACCGGAATCGGCTTGCTGCGTCTCGAAACGCATGGCTCATGTGTGTCATCGCAAGACGGTTTTTCATTCACCCAAACGGAGAGACAGACATGACGGTTTCCGAACTGATGACGCTCTTGGAAGAGTACCGCGAAACGCACGGCGACGACTGCGAAGTGCGTTTGATGACGCAGCAAAACTGGCCCTTTGAAAACCGCATCGCCGGCCTGACCAGCGGCGCGGAGATGAACGAAGCGAGCGAAGAAGACGCCAGCGAGTTCTTCGACGACCAGGACGTCGCCGACGACGCGATGGTCTACATCGTCGAAGGCGGCCAGATCTGCTACGGCAGCAAACGGGCTTGGGAGACCTGCCGCGATTGCTAGCCGCGGCCGGCGAAAAGAAGTTCGGAAAACATCTCGAATGTTTTCCGAACTTCGCTTGCTGGGATCGAAACCGTATGGCTCATGTGTGTCAACGCACGACGGTTTTTCATTCCCGCAAACGGAGACAACGCGATGACGCAACGCAAAGCCCACGAGATCAAACCCGGCGACCGAATTAACGGCGTTGAGGTTTTCGATACCGCTCGACCAACCTTCGGCGGCTTCTACATCCCGCTGGCCGACGGAACACGAATCGAGGTCGCCACGCTCGAAACGCCAATCGCCACAGACTGAACGAAACCAAACCTTCCCTTCCAACACGGAGAACCAACCATGGCCAACGCCACCAACCGCCAACGCATCGAAGCCGAATACACCGCCGCCCACGACCGAGCGTTGACGCTTCTCGAAAACTTGCACCAACGCATCGAGGACACGCCGGCACCGACCGACGACGGGCCGGCGATCGGATGGGACGACGTTGGATCGCTGAAGCATCTTTGCGAACAACTTCAAGAATTGAAAAATCATTTCTCGCCGGCGGACGCCAACTAACCAAGACCTCCGCGCCGGCGGCTGTCGCGAACGGAATCGCGGCGGGCATCGGTCTTTTTGAAAACATGTGAAATCATTCTCGAACTTCGCTTGATGTGTTTCGCACGGCATGGCTCCATGTGCGTCGTCGAAACGACTTTTCAAAACCCTCCCGAACGGAGACGCCACCATGGCAACCACCAACGAAACCCAAACGCCCGAAACCACCATCCGCGCCGAGCTGGCGAAACTCGATTGGATGATTCCCGACGCCAAACGCGATCTCGCCAAGGCCGCCGAACGATTGGCCGCCCGCGGGATCGCGGCGGTCAAGGAATGCCACGCGATGATCGCGGACGAACCGTGCTCGATGGGCTGGACCGAGTTCGCCGAACAAGACGCCCGCCACGCTCGCGAAGCGAAAGCGAAACTGACGGCATTGTTTGAACGCCGCCAATTGCTGCAGTACTTGATCGACGAAGACGACTGACCGCCGTCGGCTCCGCCGCTCCGCCACACGCCGCGACGTTCGCCCAACGCCGCGGCGTGTTTCTGTTTCCGCATGGTTCGCCGGCGAGTTTTGACGACGCCACACGTCGCGTTTGTCGGCCACGTCGGCGACATCAAAAAACATTCAAAAACCCTGCGAATTGCTGCCGAACTTCGCTTGAGCTGCTTAGAAACCCATGGCTCATGTGTGTCACCGCAAGACGGTTTTCTAACCCTTTCTCAACGGAGACAAACATGTCCAACGCAGCCCCAACCACCAACCCAAACGACGTCACCATCCGCCGAATCTTCAACCATCTCGAACGACGGGCACCGAGTGACGCCCGCGATATTCGATCGGCGTTCGACGACCTTTGGGACAACCTGTACTACTTGTCCGAATACCTTGAAAGCGCCGCACGCCGCTTTGACCGCGAGGAACGCGACTTGATGATGGCCGAATACAACCGCGTGCAAAGCGCGATCGCGGTCATGGGCCAAAGTTCGCTGCCGGTCATCATGCCCGACGGCCCGGAAGACGAAACGCCCGCCCAACCGACCGCGGTTGCACCGCCCACCTCGCCCGCCACGACGCCGGCAACCGTCGAACCGCAACTGCAACGAACCGCAGCGACGACTCCGGCCGCTCGCACCACGGTCGCAAGGTCGCAAGAAATCACGACGCCGGCGAGCAATACAAACGGACAACCCAGCGATCGCCCGCCCCAATACGAATCGCTTGGCGAAACCGTGTTCGCGACGCTTCACATCCTGGGGCAACTGACGTCCGACGTTGGTGACTTGGAAGACATCGAACCGGGCGACCTCGAAACCGAAGCGATCTGTAAACTCGCGGCCGACGAATTGCACCACGCGATTTGGAAAGCGGCGAAACAATTCGACCGGCATCTTCGATAGCACGCCGGCATCCCTAACACGCCGCGACGTTGCCCCAACGCCGCGGCGTTTTCTTGTTCGGGCATCGTTGCCGGCAAGTTTCGACGACGCCACACGCGGCATTTGTCGGCCACGTCGGCGAGATCGGTAAACATTCAAAAACCCTGCGAATTGCTGCCGCACTTCGCTTGAGCTGTTTGGAAACTCATGGCTCATGTGTGTAACCGAAACGGTTTTTCATTCCTTTCACAAACGGAGACACAACCATGCGAACCGCAAACCAAATCAACGGCCGCCGCCCTCGCCCCAACCGCCTCGAGGTCATGCAAAAACGCTACGCGGCGCGGCAACGCCAAGCGGCGGATTGCTGCTTGAAGGCGGCGACGCTCGAAATGCTTTCGGAGTTGACCGAATACGTCGACAACTTTGACCCCGAAGGCATCTACGCCCCCGAAGACGGCCAGCACGTCTACCCGGCGCTGCAACGGTTCTACGACGGGCTGATGGAGTTGAACGCGACGCTTCACGACGACATTGGCCGATAGCCGACCGCGGCGGTCGCCGGCGGTCACGGTCATTTGAAACACTTTTTGAATGATTGCCGACCACCGGAAGATTCCGCTTGATGCGTTCGCGAACGCATGGCTCATGTGTGTCACCGCAACGGTTCTTTCCAACCCTTCCAAACGGAGACACACCCATGGCAACCGCCACCCAAAGCCGCCCTTCGACCGCCGACGTTCTTTACGCCCAAACCTCGGCGTTGCTTTTGATCGAACAACTACGCGACGCGGTCGCCAACATGCCGCTGGCCGACGCGGTTTCGCGACGCGGGCTGGCCGAAACATTCGGTGAACTGGATGACCTGCACGACGAAGTCGACGGGTTGTTGGCGAAGTTCCAAAAGAATTTCAAAGACTGAATTCGCCCGTGTGTCGCGAGTTATCGCAGCTTCCCAGAAACATGGAAAAAGGCTGCGAAAAGCTGCCCGAACTCGCTTGAGGTGTTTTCAAAGTCATGGCTCATGTGTGTTAACGCCGAACGGCGAAACGCATTTTCAAAACCCTTTCCGAGAGAGACCAAACCATGGCTTTGAACAAAACCCAAAAGACCGCGATCGTCAACCTTCGCACCGAGATGTTGAAGCTCGACCCGGAGACGTACCAACGTATCCGAGAAGACTTCTACCGGATCGCGGACAACCTCAAACCGCTCGCCGACGCCCTTGAAATGGCCGACGCCGACCTGGGGGCGAAGGCCGGCCCGCTTTTGGACGAACACTACATCTTCGCCCAAATGTACGACCTGCTTCGCCAAAGCAACCTCGGCGGGGTGGTTTAAACCGCCAGCCGCACGGACGCGGCACCGGCGGCCACGGCCCGCCGGTGTCACCAGCTTGCCGGCATGTTGGGCAAACCATGCCGGCGACCAACCGCCGGCCACACGCGGCAACGTCGCCGGCCAAACAAAACCTCGAAAAACATTCCAAAAAGCTGCCGGACTTCGCTTGAGCTGTTTGAAAAACCATGGCTCATGTGTGTCACCGCAACACCGCGGAACATAACCAACCCACGCACCGGAGAACGAAACCATGGATTTTTCTTTTGAAGTTGAAAGCTACGCCGGCACCGTCTGGGTCAACGGACGCGACGAGGGCTACTTCGTCACCTTCCACGGCCGCGAATGGGAATTGATTACCGAAGAGAAATACGCCGAACACGGTGACCCGAACCGACACGTCACGTACGACTCGATCGGTATCAAGCGGTCGGATTGCAGCGAAGCGTTTGACCGCTGGTACGACATGTTTCGCCGGCCAGTCCGCCGACGGGTGCCCCCGATCATGCGTTGGGTTTGAAAAGCCGAAACGCCGGCCCACCCGCAACGGGCCGGCGTCGTCGCGAATGGTTTCCGCGGCCTGACGATGGCAGCCAACTCTATCGAACAAAACCAAACGGAGAGACAAAGATGAAAAAGGCAGACGTAAAGATCGGCGGCGAGTACTTCGCGAAGGTCACCAACAAAAAGGTCACGGTCCGGATCGACGCGGAGAATTCCAGCGGCGGTTGGGACGCGACCAATTTGGCGACCAACAAAAAGGTCCGCATCAAAACCGCCGCCCGGCTTCAAGGGCCGTCCCGCGCAACCACGCCGGCCGGCGAAACGAAACGGGTGTTGAAGAAGAAAACGAAAACGGAAACGGCCGCTGGCGGTGAGAAAAAGCTTTCCTGCGTCAAAGCGGCGTTGCAGGTTTTGGAAACCGCCGGCGAACCGATGAACTCGCAAGAAATGATTTCCGCCATGGTGGAACAAAACCTCTGGGAAAGCCCTGGCGGCAAGACGCCGCACGCGACTTTGTACTCGGCCATTTTGCGAGACCTCAAACGCGGCGACGAAAGCCGGTTTGTCAAAACCGAACGCGGCCGGTTCTCGGTTCGGGTTTGAAGGGAAGTCGACGCCATGAAAACGATTGGTGACATACGCGAAATCGAGGATTTGGTTGACGGTGAAACCGCCAAGCCGGAAGCCGACACGGGTTACGAATTGCGGACGATCGCCGGCCGGTTTGAACGCGGGACCGTGGTCAGGATTACCCGCCGCGGCAACCGCATCCTCGCCACGACAACCAACGGACGCGAGTTCGCGGTAACCGGCCCTAACGCTCACGTCTTGGTTCCACTTTCCTTCTAACCGGCGAACGCTTCGCCACTCACGCCCGACGTTGGCCACGGTCGGGCGTTTTCTCGTTGTGCGGCAAACTATGCCGCGCACCGGAGTTGGCCGACACGCGGCATTTGTCACGGCCGTTTTCTGCCGGCAAGAAACATTCGAGTTCTTTTGGAATGTTTGCCGAACTTCGCTTGCTGCCGGCAAACCGTCATGGCTCTCTGTGTTCACCGAAACGGTTTTCACGACTTCTTTCCCATATAGAACAACACGATGAAGAACGCCAACGTTCAAACCCTGGCCCCGCGGCCGATCGAACCGGCCGCGGCTTACGACAACGCTCACCAAATTTCACGCGACCTGCTGCAACACATCGAATTGCAACTCGATCGCATGTTGAAACCCGACAACAAAGCCCTGCGATGGACGCACGTCCGGGCGTTGAACCTTATCAACGCCCAGCTTTCCGAAGTCGCCGCGTTGGTGGACGAAACCAACAACGCTCGCAACTGAGGACGCTGCTATGCCAACCATCCCCAAGGCGGGCGACCGCGTCCGCCTGGTTTCGATGACCGACGACCCCGACCCGATTCCCGTCGGCACCACCGGAACGGTCGCCGGCGTGTATCCACAACGAGGTTGGATGCAAGTCGATGTCGATTGGGACAACGGCCGGTCATTGATGCTCTCCATTCCACCGGATGTCGTCGAGCGGATTTCGCCGCCGGCGGCCGACACACCATGAGGACTTGAAACCATGTCGACACGAGCCACGATCGCAGTCCGCCGGCCAAGCGGCGACTACTTGGCGGTCTACCTTCACTACGACGGCTACCCCGAGCACGCCGGCCGGCTGCTGGCCGCCAACTATCAAACCAGCGAAGAAGCGGAAACGCTGGTCGCCGGCGGTGACATTCGCAGCTTGGATTCCGAGCTTGGCGAAGCGGATCGCTTTTCCAACGGGCCGGCGGCTTCGGTATTGCCGACGCATGATTCGCTGGTTGACTTTGCGAAGAACTGCGGTGCGTCGTACCTGTACGTTTTTGACGAAGGCGAATGGACGCACCGAAAGCTTTGAACGCGCTCATCGCATGTTCTCCTCGCGAGCCCCGACCGGGATCGGCGACTCGCCGGTGCTTTCGAGGATCGCTTTGTTGCCGGTGAAGCGTTGGTAGCGGTCCACGATCACGTCGCAATACGGCGGATCGAGTTCCATCAAGAACGCTTTGCGACCGGTTTGTTCGGCTCCGATCAACGTCGAACCGCTGCCGCCGAATAGGTCTAGCACGTTCTCGCCGCGGCGCGACGAGTACTGCATCGCCAAGACCGCGAGTTCGGCGGGTTTGCCGGTGAGGTGCTCGAGTTTCTGCGGCGCGATCTTCTTGACGTGCCAAAGGTCGGTGGCGTTATTCGGGCCGAAGTACTTGTGGCCGGCCCCCTCCTTCCAGCCGTAGAACGCCCATTCGTGCGCGCCCATGAAGTCTTTTCGCGTCATGACTGGGTGTTGCTTGTCCCAAATGATCGCTTGCGAAAAATACAAACCAGCCGCGGCGAGGACCGGCGGATAGTTGGCAATGTTTGAGAACCCGCCCCAAATGTAAAACGACCGGCCGGGTTCGAGCACGCGGGTGATGTTACTGAACCACGCCTTGAGCAGCCGGTCGAATTCTTCGTCCGACACGAAGTCGTTCTCAAGCGGTCGGTCCTTTGCCCGCATCTTCTTCGGACCTTCCTTCGTCTTGCCCTTGCCGGCCTCGAAGGAACTGTTGCCGGCAGCGATCGCGTTCTTGCTACGCGGTTCGACTTTCACGTTGTACGGCGGATCCGTATTGCAAAGCTGAATCTTCGCGCCGGCCAGAAGTTGATCGAGGTCTTCGACGCTGGTCGAGTCACCGCACATCAATCGGTGGTCACCGAGGATCCAAATGTCGCCGCGCTGGGTGATCGCTTCGTCGGGCGGCTCGGGCACGTCGTCGGGATCAGTCAAACCCTGACCAATGCCGGGTTCGAGCAACGCGGCCAACTCGTCGGAATCGAAACCGAGCAGCTCGCAATCAAAACCCGAGTCTTGCAACGCTCCGACTTCCAGCGGCAACAGATCGTAGTCCCACTCCGCGTTCTCGCCGGTCCGATTGTCTGCGATCCGGTAGGCCCGGACCGCTTCGGGTTCCATGTCCTTGGCGACGTGAACCGGCACTTCCGCCAACGCGAGTTGCTTCGCGGCCTTGAACCGCGTGTGGCCGACGATGATGACGCCGGCGGTGTCGACGACGATCGGTTGTCGGAAACCGAATTCGTTGATGCTTTGCACCACGTCGGCGACCGCGTCGTCGTTGATGCGAGGATTGTTTTCGTAAGGCTTGATTCGATCAAGCGACCACATTTCGACCTGCATGGCAGCGTCCTTCCCAAAGAGTGAAAACGGGCGGAAGGGCTAGGTAGGTAGATCGTTAGGTAGATAATTCAGGCAGATAGGTAGGTAATGATCCGATGCGTTCGGACGGACGTGGGTTGCTACATCGCAAACGCGGCGACTTCGCGGCACATTTGGATGAAGTCTGCGTTTGACAGAATCGACTTTGCGCGGTTGATATCCCGGTGCAGAACCTGCGTGTTTTCGATGACGTGCTCGCCACCGTCTCGGACCGGCACGATGTGATCGAGCGACGCGATCTCAGGCGTCAAGACGCGGCCGGTCAACGCACATTGGTAGCCCTGGTGTTCCAAAAGTTGCATCACGTTCTTCACGTTGATTTTGCCGGTTGGTTTTCCGACGTCCGTTTCCTGGTCGGAACGTAACGGCGGTTGAATTGCGGTAGGTGGTTGGCCCAGTAGTTCCACGTCGTCTTGTCGAGCAGTCGTGATTGCCGGCGACTGTGGATTCGGTTTCTCATTCGTTCCGCAGATTGCTTCCATGTCGTTACCTTTGTTTTCGTTTCGAGGTCGGGGTTGAGTCTTCCCTGGCTGGCGAGGATGCGCCAACTCTGGACGATGATGTGAGCTCGATAGCTCCACGGATCATTGAGAAGGAGGTGATTGCGATGGTCCGCGTTGAGTCGGCTGCAGAGATTGCCGGCCTTGCGTTGCCAGAGATTTTTCATTTGTTTTGCTGTCTCAAACTCGTTCGGACACTCAAACGCAACTGTGCCTAATAAGGCCGCTGTTCCCGCGGCCCTGACCAGAGAACGCATCGGCCGGGAAGTACCTAATCGTTGGCGGCGAGGTCGCACACGGCGGCGTTGGTCGCGTCCTCGTGCGATGCCGCGTCAAAGGCGGCGTTGGCCTCGATGTCGCGGGCGTGGGCCGGCATGCCGCCGCGTGGAGCGAACTCGCCGCACCAATCGCACGCGATCACGATCGGGAACTCGGCGTAGTTCACCGAGGCTTCACGGTTGTCGGGGTCGATCACCGGTGGGTGACGTCGGCACTCGCCTTGCTGACATTCCTCTTCGGGCGGTTGTTCGCGATCCAAGTGCGACGAGGTGTCGAAGAAGCGGCAGTCCCAGCACGACGGTTCGGGCTGGTTTTGAATACCGCAATACATCAATTCCTCAGTGACCCTCACTTGCTTACGCGTGCGGGCGGGCATACGCGGGGGTGTATGATGTATTGAGGTATTATTATTAATACTATTCAAAGTCTTTTCTCCCTTAGGTTTACGTCAAAATCGGGTCTTGTGGTATTTCCTGCGGTAATCGAATACCGCAGTGATGAATTCGGTTTGGCGACGCCTTTGGCAAAGTGCCGCAAATGCGGTATTCAAATGCCTCCGTTTTCGAGTAGCCGATACACGAAGCCGCTACGTGTTTTGGACTGCCGCAATTCACGAACGACCAGCCGTTGTTTCTCCAGCAACTCGATGACCTCCTTGTGGTCGCTCGGACGCCATGGCAACCGACGGGTCAGCTCCCATTCGGGCATTGGCTTGTCGCCGTGTTTCGTTTTCCACGCTTTCAAGAACCGCACCAGTTCCTTTGCCATCGCGTCGAAGCCATTGCGAGCGACGTGACCGGCAGCCATGAACAGCATTCGCCTCGTTTGGTGTTCGACGACTTCGATTGCCCAACGAGCAGCCTCGGCGTCGATCACGGGATCGCGACAACGACGACTCACGGCGTGCAACAACGCGAGCTTGCGGGTTTGTTCGCTCACGCGTCCCCAGACCGTGGTGCCAACGGGATCGCTGGCTTCCTCGGCCTTTTCGTATTCGGTCTCGGCGTTCATGCGGGCATCAACCAGCAACCGGCCGGCGTCGATGTCGTGCGGAACAATTGTGGGTGTCGGGTTCCAGTCCACGAGGTTGCCCGCGCCCGGCCGATAGTTTTCCCACCAGTCGGCGTTCTCCATGATCGAATCTGGAACGTCGCGAATCTTCGGCTCTTGACCCTTGCCGCGTTTGCCGCACTCAAAGATCAGCATTCGAGCGAACAGACCGTTGGTCAACATTCGCTCGGACAGAGCGTCGTAGTAGTGATTCGGAATGGCGGTGCCGAAGATCACGAGGTTCGGTTGGTTGATCACTCCTGCTGCGTCCTTGCCGGCCTTACGACGCATGGGGTAGACGCTGTTGGCCGATGAATACATCGTCAGCAGCGTCGACATGATTTGTTCGTATCGAGCGTCGCGTGATTTGTTGATGGATTGAAGCAACCCGTCGATCTCGTCGGTTTGGAACAACATCGACGGGGTCATGTGCAACGAGTCCTGGATGCCTTCACCGGATGCAAATCGCTCGCCGGAGCAATCCGCCATGCCGACCTTCTGCAAGATCCTGATGTTTAGCTTCCGCGGCCAGTCCTTGCCCGCGGCGGAATGAGCCAGCCCAAGCAGATAGAGGTTGGTGCGGTTGTCTCCGGGATCGCGAACGCGGCGTCCGGCGAGGGTGCATTGCAGAGCCAAAGCACCACAGAACGCCATCACTGGGTTGGGGTACGGTGCCGTGTCGAGGCAATGATCCATGACCTCGTTGATGAAGCCGGGAACTCGAAGGAGGCGATCGGGCAAAACGCCGGGATCATCGGGGCTTGGTACTTCCTCGATTTCCGATTCATCGTCGTCCTCCACGACAACGACTTTCGGCGACACCATGAATCCGCTGAGATCCACGGTCTCGCCGGCAGGTTCGATCGGTCCGTCATCGCGGAGCCAACCGAACGGTCGATCGTGGGACTTGGTTGCCGCTTGGTTGATTTTGTGTTGCAGTTCGCGATCGGACCACGGCGGCGAGCATCGTAGGTTGTAATCGGTTTGCAGGATCGCCAAAGCTCGATCGGGGTCGATGCCGAAGCCGTGAACCAGTGCGGTCGCGGCAGCGAAGGTTTGCGAGTGACCACTGCTGCCGGAGATCGCTGGTGGCATGGCGTTCAAGTAAGCGATCGCTCGGGTTTCGACGTCATCGTGGCGTACGCTTCCAGCTTGCGATGATCTTAGTTCAGGCCTCGCAAGCTGGAAGCTTACGCCACGTTTTGTGATCACCGCATCCGCGAGGGCTTTAACGCACGCGGCCAGCATGGGAGCAGGAACGGTTGCGGGTTCGGCATCGAGAACGTCGTACGGTTCACCATCAGGGTGTATGCTCGGGCCGATGACGGTTTGCGTTCCGGTCGATCGCAGTTCGACGATCATCGAACCGTCGTTTGGGTCTTGATGCTTTTCCGTCGTAGCATCGACCGCGATGTACCAACGATGTGATCGCGGTGCTGATGGTCGACCGGTGATGGCTGGTGTTAGTGGCAGGTAGCTGTCGGCCAATTCGATCGCTTCGGGGCAATCGAGGTCAACATCTACGAGCCAACCGGATGGTTCACCAAGAATGATGCCGATGTTGCTGTTCTCGGGGAAAACCTCAGGAGCCAATCGCAGGTTGGTCCAGTCACGCCGCGATGGTGATTTGGACCGCGGGCGCAGCGGCACGCAGTGCCAGCCACGCTGCAAGTGCGCGGCGACTTCGCGTCGAACATTGATGGGACCAGACTGCGACAAGCCATTTATTCCTGATTGGCCGGCAGGTTCGCCGGAGACGATTCGTTGGTTGGGTCGTTGGGTGTGTAGAAGCCGTGAGCGAGCGAGGGTCTATCGAGGGCCATCGCCGCGGCATCGTGAATCTCCGGCGGCACTTCAACATTCCCCCAAGCCCACTCGGCGACAAACCGGAATGCTTCAAGCTGCCGGGGATTGGGCGAGTTGTTTGTGTTCGGCATCTAGAACGGGGCCTCTTCGAGGGGAACGTTAGGGATCTCACCGAGCGTTTGCTTGAGGATTCGATCGTACTTTTGACCGCTAACGCTTCGCACGGTGATGGAAGACGGGCTGGCCAGTAGTCCGGCCTCGGCGATGTCCATTGCTTCGTCGGCATCCTCGGGACATGGATCCAGACACCGTTCGCTCCACCAAGCTTCTGCTTTGCGGCGGGCGTAGCCGGCGTGCTCGATGCAGATGAATTCGCTCTGCCAATTGTCGAGGCCGATCATGTAGTCGACTCGCAAGCATCGCGGGGCGTCTTCGTCGGCGTTGCGTTTGCGATGGATGCGATAGATCACGTCTTGGACGTCGTAGTCGGTGTCGGTGACCTCGCCGGAGAGCACACCGGCTTCGCTTGCTTGAGAATGGTGAGCTTCGCGTTCAGGTGGTGGGAACGGGTTTCCACACTCGGGACAGATCGCATACCCGCATGCGACCAGGGCGTGACACTTCTCACATTCCTTTGCCGGCGGTTCTTGTCCTGGGCGAGCAGCTTTTTCCTTGGGCTTGATCTGGTCGATCGGTCCGTGACGTTCGATGTTGCCGCCGAAGTCGAGGACCAAGCAGTTCTGTTTGTCGGGATGCAGACGAAAGCCGCGGCCAACGCATTGGTAGAGGAGTCCAGGTGACATCGTTGGTCGCAACATCACGACGCAATCGACACGCGGCGCGTCGAAGCCAGTCGTCAGGACGTTGACATTGCAAAGTAAACGCAGCGGCTCGGCGGCCAGTAGCGATGTCGGTGCGTCGCCACGGAAGCGAGCGAGCAACTCGTCACGTTCATCTGCCGGTGTTTGTCCGGTGACGAATCCGCATTCGATGTCGTGGTTATCTCGCAACGCTTCGACGACTTGCCGACCGTGTGACACCGACGAGGCAAAGATCAACACGGCTTGGCGGTCGTCCGTCAGTTCGACTATCTCGGCACACGCGGCGGACACAAGGGCGTCGTCGCCGGCCAGTTGTTCAACATCCGCCGTCACGAACTCGCCAGCGCGGACACGTAGGTCGCCAAAGTCTGCTCGATTGACGCCTGCCTTGGAAACCAGAGGACATAAGTAACCGTCGCGGATCAGTTCCTTGATGCCGATCTCGTAGCAGATGCTGTTGAGAAAATGATCCGGCGAACAGATCATGCCTGAATCGAGGCGGAACGGCGTCGCGGTTAGACCGATGACGCGAACGCGGGGATTGATGATCTTGCAATCGGCCAAGAATTGCCGATACATGCCATCGCCCTTCTTCGAGATCAAATGGGCTTCATCGACCACGATCAGATCAAACGGATCGAGGTCACACGCTCGTCGATAGATGCTTTGGATGCCGGCGACCAACACGGGCGTGTTCGTATCACGCTTCTTCAGCCCAGCCGAATACAATCCGACTTTGATGTCGGGGCACAACCGGCGAACCTTGTCGGCGTTCTGTTCGAGCAACTCTTTAACGTGGGCCAGAATCAGAACGCGGCCGTGCCATTGACCAACGGCATCGGATGCGATCTTTGCCAGCACGAGTGATTTACCAGCACCGGTTGGCAACACGGCGACCGGATTGTCGTCGCGGTTACGAAGGTGATCGTAGACCGCATCAACGGCGGCTTGTTGGTATTCACGCAGCTTCATTGCATCGGCTCCCCGTTGCGGAACTTCTGTCCGCGTTCGATTGGCATCGCATCGGGAAGCAACGCGTTCAAGAACGCGCAACTCTCACAAATTCGGTTGCCCGGTCCCGTCGAGACAAATGCTTCGTCGCAACGAAGGCACGATCGAAAGCCTTGCTTGCCCATCGGAGCCGGAATGTTCTGCACGACGACTTCGGCACGCGGATCCGCTGGTTCGGGTTGGTGCTTCTCGATCGTCAAACGCACGATCTGACTGTCGTCCAGATAGACGCCGCCGAATTGCATCGCATCCAACAACGCCTTCATTGAGTTGTCCACGTCGCGCCGGCGGCGATCGGGCGGGATCAAACGAACGTCAACGATCAAATCGCCTTCGAGCGTTTTCAACTTCTTGCGATGCAACGTCGAACTGACCGTCGCCTGGTATTGCCGGCCCTTCTTGCTGACCAGCACGCGGTTGCCGACGTGCCGCCAGTACGTGTTGACCGACGGCGGAAAGGGAAGTTTGAGTTTGAACATGATGCGGACTCTTGGGATGATTCAATGAAAACAGCCGACCGGCATCCGTGCCGGCCGGCTGTCGGGCTTGAAAACGCTAGCGTCGGGCAACCGCTAACGCTTCCAAGGGGCGTCGGTGCCATTGACCTGCGTCGCCGGTTTCGGCTCCGCGGTCGCGTTCACTTTGGAGTATCCCTTCACCTCGCTTTGCAATTCGTCGGTGTCCTTGCGACGTTTCAGTCCGACCTGAATGACCAACGGCAGGTCATGCAGGTCCGCCGAGTCGGTGGGCACCAAGACGCCGACCGACCGACAGATCGAAGACAACTCCCGCCGGGCGATATCCACCGCGGTCGCGTTGGGGTTGTCGAGGTTGAGCCGCACCCAGATAAGACGGTTTGCGTGCTCGCCCTCCACGATCTGAAACGTCAATTGCAGGTAGTTTCCGTTGCCGGTTTTCGTCGGCTTCATTTCGCTGTCTGTGATCACGGCGACATAGCTGCCGGCGGGAAGCGGAGTGAAGTCTTGCGACGGTTCGACTTGATTGGCGTCAAAGCCTTGGAGATTTGCCATGAGAGTCTGTAGTCCTGAGTCTGGAGTTCTTGAAAATAGAAAGAAAGTTCAGCAGCGGGCTGAATCAGTTCGCCATCGCACCGACAAACGCCGGCCACGACAAAGGCAACTCGTCCGTGATGCCGTAACGATTTTTGGCCACGCACGACGGGCATCCGTAAGCACGCATCACCCGCTCGCCGCCGTCCTTGCCAATCGCATGAGCGATCGTGCGTTTGCGATTGAATCCACCATCCTCGGTTTGCGTTCGCATTTTGCGAGTGGCAAACAACACCGCGTCGCACCATTCTTTGATGAGCGCCGCCGCGTGCTTGTGCAGACGCGGCGAATAGCGGTCGTACGGAGAAGACTCGGGATCTTCAAAGCGCTCGACTTTCGAGTGGGCGATCAACACGACCACCATGCCTCGCGATCGCAACACGTTGAGCAAGTCCAACACCTCTCGCCACAACGACAATGCGTGCATGTAGCCACGGGCGTACCCGCCGTCGACCTTTTCGATCGACTCGACGCCGTATTGCTGGCACAACTTGTCCCAGACGAGACGTTCGAGCCAATCGAGCGAGTCGATCACAACGGACTCGAAATCGTGCTTCTCATTAACGAGCGTTTTCAGCGCCGCGAGCACTTCATCGAACTTGGTCGCGAGCGGAAAGCGATCGCATTCAATTTCATCCAAGCCGTCTTCGGTCTGAATGAACACGGGTTTGGGGGCTTCGCTGCCGAATGTCGACTTACCGATGCCTTCGACACCGTAAAGCAACACACGAGGCGGCTTCGATTGCCGACCCGACTGGATGGTTTCAAGCAAACTGGTCATTCTTTTTCAGGACTCCAAAATCAGATAGTTAGGTAGATAGGTCGATGAATCAAAACACGGCCGATCACAGCGAAGCGATCGGCTCGATGTCAAAATTGCCATCGCGATCGCTGGTCACGAGGTAATGTTTGAAATCAACTTGGACAACGAATCGTTGTTCCGGTCCGAGTTGCTTGCGGAGCGATCGGCACGCTCCGGTGAAATCTTTCGAGGCGTCGTTGAAGCGGTCGGCCGATCGCAAGTAACGGCCGACCGCCAATGAAATGGCGACGCGTCGTTCAATGTCCAATCCAGTCATAGAAACCTGATTCGATGGGGCGGTGGAAAGTGTCAACGACCCATAGGCCGTCTCAGGTTACCTATGCCGTGTTTTGAAAAACGTGTCCGCTATTCCCAGAAAAAACCCGCATCGAACTTTCGGAAATGCTTTTGCAACATCGCCCGATGCTTGTTGAATTGGGGGCGAGTGAGCCCGAATTCACGTCGCGTTTCGGTCAGCGAATGGTCGGCCATGAACAACACGATTTGCCGCATCTCTGGCGTCAATCGCGACATCGCCACCTCGATCGCGTCCCGTTCATCGACCTCCGAGTACTGGTCGATGTAGCCGCCGCGGGTGCGTCGATTCAGGTCCTCGCGAGACACCTCGTCGCCCAGATTCGCGAACGTTTCGTCGCATGTGTCGACCGTCGCCTCGAACGATTGAATTTCGATGTCGGCGTCGCGCGGATGTCGCTTTTGCCGTTTCTTCGCACGCAACAATTCACGAACGCCCGAATCCAACACGCGGTTGATGAACGTGTTCAGTCCGGATCGCGACGGATCGAACTGGTCCGCTTTCTGGATCAGGTACATCAGCAATTCTTGGGCGATGTCTTCCGGATCGCAGTCCGCGAATTCGGGGCGCGGGGCCAGTTGTTCGCCTTTGACCTTGGCTTGGGTAAACGCGAACTTGGTCAGAATGTCTTCGCCAAGTGGCTTCGGCTCGGTCGCTTGGCCGGATTGAGTCGCTTCACTCATCGTTGTCTCCGGCTGGAGGCATCTGAGTGACGCGTCGCTCGCCGAAGACCGCAACAGAAACCGCGTCGCGACATCATCAGTCACGAATCACGGGCGGCCGGCGAGGGGATCGAAGCGTCACATCCTCACAGCGAAGACGTGCCGCTACATTTCGAGTTACCCGGTCACATTTGGAGTTACCGGAAGAAAGTTCTTAAACTTTCGCGTCGCCACTTTCTCCATCGTCGTAGATCGAGGACTTCCAGTCGGATTCTTCACGCTGACGCGGCGGGTCGAGCTCCGGTTCGTGGAATGGACGTGGATGGCTGTCCCAGTAGTACGACATCAACACCTCGCCATGACTAACATCGAGTGCCGTGAAGCCGACGGCACGGAGAAACAGCAACAGCGAAAGATTGCTCTCGTCGACGTGCATCTCAATGTGCGTCAATCGGCCAAAACGTAAATCTGATTGCAGCAACGCGATCAGTTGCCGGCCGAAGGACCGCAACTGGTACTTCGGCTCCACCACGATCCGTTCAATTTGGATCCATGATCGGTTGCGAGGACGTTCGTAGATCACCGCAGCCACCACCGCCCGCGGACGCCGGCCGCGTCCGGGAAGTTCGATCACTCGGCCACGGATGTCCGGATCGTGGATTCGCTTTAGATACTCATCCTTGCTCCAAGGATGTTCGGCAACTGCGTTGTCGATCGCCACGACGCTGTCCAAGTCTCCCTGATAGATGTGGCGTTCCTTGCCCTTCATCGGTTCTTTCGACGGTGACGGCTTGCGGCGGTATTGTCGCTTCGCAGGAAACCCGATGTTGTGAAGCGAAGCGAGCGCCTGCACGTCGGCCGCTGTCAGCCGAATTCCTTTTTCCTGCTTCAATGCCGTCTGGATACGTTCTCGAAGTTTCATCAATTCAATTCCAATTCTGAAGTTCAAGTAAAAAACAATCATTTGATCGGTGCATCACTCACACCAACCAATCTGGCTCACAACGCGGCGAGTAAATGGGAGCGACGCCGCGGGTTACCGCATCGTTCAGATGGTCGGCCAGCGGTTTCAGCTCGGTTTCCAAGACGTCGATGGTTCGCCGAATGGCCATGGAAACGGACTTGCTGATCTTGATCACATCGCCGACCTCGCGACGCTTGCCACCCTTGCCCAACACGGATGCGAAGTGGGTCGTCAACGCATCTTCTTCGACCTGCAACCGTTCCAAGTTGCCGAGGTCATTGTTCGATCGAGCTTCCTCGATTTCCAACATCAGATCTCGGTAACGCTGCCGGCACTCATCGACGGATTGCTGGTCCGCCAATTCACCCGACGACCCGATCAACCTCTGTTCGTCGATCCCGATGCGACTGGCCAACAAAGTGATGGCGGGCACAGGTTGATGAGGCGTCGCCAACAACCGAGCGATGTATAACGGCCCGACATTGTTTTCCAAAAACGTCTCTTCGCCGTTGAAACGAACCACCCATACCTGACCCTTGCGATAGAACGCGTTGCCGGGACGCTCGGTGGACAAGGGAATCGCTTGCCGCAGTCGATTCGGTCGCAACTCGACGCTATCCGACGTGAACGCAAACGCCTCCGCCAAAGTCAGCGTCCCGGCGAACGCATCGGCCGACAAACCATGGCCGATCGCGATCATCCGTGACGCTTCCCGGCGATCGGCCAACTGAGACGCACCCCGACGCGTCGCGAACACCACCGAAAACGGCTCGCCGCCGATCGACACGTCACCGATCCGCCAAGCCGCATTGGGCAAGAGCGGTTCGGCGATTTGTCCGGCTTCGACCGCCCTGGCAAGGACATTGGCGATGCCCACCGGATCGACGGCCCACGTCTGCAACTCCGCCGCGTCGATCGGACCGCCCTCTCCGTACGGACACACCTCGTGGAACTCCGCATCGTCGCCGTCGCCGTTTTGAACGACGTCATGCGACGCGCAAAAATCGCACGACCCATCCACTTGGTTGCTCGGCGTTGCCGGCGAGATCACGCCCAACGATTCCAGCTTCGTTGCCGCGTCTTCACCTGCGATGGACCGCAGCTCACTTCGCATCAACCTCGCCGTATCGGCCCAATCGCATTCAAGCAGCTGAAGCAGCGTCGGTATCGACTGCATGCGTGACTCCCCAATAAGCGAGGTACTTTTCCGCCAACACCCGTTGCACGTTGGTCAACTGTTTCAGCGTGCTGCGATTCGGCTTCGTGATCGCAAGCGAAAAGTCATCGCCAGCAGCCATTTGAAATCGCAACTCGACACGTCGCAGCTCCATCAACGCGCGCGGCAGATTGTCTTCGCGAATGAAGCAATCAATGAATCGTTGCAGCGACCTCGCGCCGTATTCATTGTTCGGCTCGAACGTCGCTCCCGCCTTGGCACCACGAATCTTGATGCGAGCCGAAGTCACCATCACCTCTTTGATCGCGTCCTGTGGCATGGTCGGAAACAGAAACGACGGATCCAGGATTCGGCCCAACATGAATGGTTCGGCCGCTGGGTCTTCGGGTGGCAAATGCACGCCGAGGAACTCGCGAGCCAAGATCGGCTGCAATGCCGCATGCACTTCCTTGCCACCTTTGGCGTAGATGTCGAAGTAGTGGTTCGTTTCGTCATACACGAACACGTTCTCGAACGCATGCGTCTCACACTGACGTTCAAACCGATGTTTGCCGTCGACCAGTTTCAAGAACGTCTGCCGGTAATCGTCCAAACTGACGAACAGATAATGCAGCCCCGGACGCCGCATCGAGTACTCGACGTAGCAATGCCGACCTCGTCCCTGCCTCGCCGAGTAGTACGCGGAGATCGCATTGGCAAACGCATTGAGTGCCTCCGGCGAAGTCCGCGGTTTCGCCGCCGGCACATCGACTCGCCGCTGCGATGACCGACCACCGATCACACGGTCGGCATTGGAAAAACGCATCGCCGCTTGGTACGCCTGCGGTGCTTCCAAATAAGCGATCGCGGCACAATCGTAACGGCTTTCCAGTTGTTCCAGTTCCGCCAGCAAGTCATCCATCTTGGCTTGCTTGATCTGCTGAAACACAACCCGCTGAGCTTCTTCGCCGGTCATCAGATGAAGGTCGCGCAACATCACTTCGGCACGGTCGTGATCGTGGTCATCAAGCGACTGATACGCTTCAAACATCGGGTCAACGTCCATCTCTGCGAGGTCCGACCAATTCAACCGCATGGGCACTTCCATTCGCCCGAATAACTCATCCAGTAACCCGTTGGTCGTCTGCCGCAACACCGTCCTCGGATTGAATCCCCCTGAACTCATAGCTTCCACTCTCCCGAAAAGTCTGTGCAAGGTAAGCACTTTATGTGCTTTGAAAAAATAACGCCCCCAACGCGGAAGCGTTCACAACCCCGCGAAGCCGACCGCTCCGCAAGTCCCCCTCTACTCTGAGAACAGTCCCAGTGTTTCCAATTGAATCCGCATCGCTTCCTGAGAAACGATGAACTTCGCCGCCAAAGGTTCGCAGAACGCTTCTCGCAATAGTCGCTTCGGATCCGTCGCTCGCTCATCATCACCATCAATGAACGAGATTCGATTCGGATCGACCTTCGGCGAAGATTTCTTCATTTCCGAATCGTTGATCGGCCCGTCGCCACCGACAAACCATTTCCATGTTTGACGCAGCAACGGTTCCGGCATCAACAGACACCCCGCGAACGCGTCGGCTTGTCGTTCGACCAACGGCCGCCGACCCGTTGAACGGCAGATGATGTCGGGCGAGCTGTCGTCATCGAACACCAACGGATGGCCGTCGTCGTCAATGAACAAGTGCCGGTGCAAAACCCAATGCCCGATTTCATGCCCAAGCGTGAAGTTGAACCGCGGTGTCATCGCTGGACACCGATCGGGATCCAGTTCCGTGTCGATGTGAATCAGCCGCCGGCGTGTGTACAGCACCCCATGGATGCGATCCTCGAACTCCGTTTGCAAATCCGCAAACGCAAACTCCAACCCCAGCAGACTGGTCGCGATATCCACGACTTCGATCGGAGCCTCGTTGCTCGCACCGACCATCCGCTCGTAATCCGCCAGCACTTCGCTGGCCATCGCAGCGATCGTTTCGGGCGAAAGTTCGGGCACGTCAATTCCCTGTGCCAGTAAATCCACGACCATGGTCACTTCACCTTTGCTCTCATGCGTCCGATGGTTTGTTGA
Organism: Kothea flammea; assembly: GCF_052161645.1. GTDB lineage: Bacteria > Planctomycetota > Planctomycetia > Pirellulales > Pirellulaceae > Laterigemmans. Next base: position 2,503,276 of record NZ_CP197414.1, on the reverse strand, counting down.
AGTTTGGCGAATTGTTCGGGCGTCAAACCCCGAGCCGCCCGCATCAGTTCCGGCATCTCTTTGGGATGCTCTTTGACAATCTCCTCCATGTCCTCCGGCACACGGTCGGCGAGCCCGATCCACAGATCCACGTCCTCGCCCAGGATCTCCGCGATCTGCCGCACCCGATCCGCCGTCGGCGGGTCGTACCGTCCCTGTTCGACCTGCGACAGGTACGTCGACGACACACCGATCATGGTCGCGAACTTCCGCAACGTGATCTGCTTCGCCAGCCGTTTCTCACGCAGCCGAGCGCCAAAATCCGTCGTCGTCCGTTTCTTTTGAACCGCCTTTTTCACCGCACCGCCCCCGAAAAACGAGGCAACCAAATCCATTCACTCATATTCCCAATCTCCAAACGAAAACGGCGGCCACCCATGACCGACCCAACAACACCCCCGTCGCCACGCCGAACCAACCGGCCCGGCAAACGACAAAAATGAAGTGCGTACTTTGCACCGAAAGTCATCCTAGGCATGTCCACCTGACCCGGACAATCCCCCAACGCAAAACTTTGCTATCAAATGTCAGTCCGAGCATTGAAGCCCACCCCCGTGACACGTTTGGTCCACCCCGCCGGAACAAACTTTTCGTGACGGTTAAGAAGGCCACTGACAAGATCGCGGCAGGAGCGACACACCGGCTGCGTTAGCGACAGGTTTTCAAGAATTGAGTTCAGGCATCGTGACGTTGCTCGGCAAAATACCGATCATTTTGCGTCGCTGGCGTCCGATCCCTTCTCAGCTTCCATGCGGACCTCGACGCCCTCGCGAAGTCCGTCGACGGTTCGCCCGACGAAGATCATGGTTAGGTACGACAACGCTGCGACCGCAAACAGAGACCACCAGATCCGCTCAGCGGGAATCTTTTCGATGGCCTTGGCGACAAGCGTAAACAAGGTGCCGGTGATGATTGCCAAAATCAGCGGCACAACCGTGTTCGTGACGCTTGATTGCGACGCGCCGATCAACCAACCGAATAGCCATCCGGTGTCTCCACACGCTCGGTGAGCGAAGAAGCCAGCCGCCGCGGCAATCGCTAGGTTGGTTAGGACAACCCCGCTAACGGTCCAACGGTTACCGGTAACCTTCGACGGGGCCGGGGATGGGGCGTCGGTCGCGTTCGTCGATGTCGATTCTGTCATCAATCGCTGGCCTCGGTCGGTGTCGTTCATCGGGTGGTGGTGGGATCACATTTTCGCAACCTGTGGAGGTCGCAATCCCGACCAAGAGCATTGCTAGCACGATGCTTCGATCAGCTCTTACGTTCCAGATCCTGCTTCCTGTCTTATTCATCATCGCGCACCTCAGCAGTTTCGGGAGCAAACAATTCCATTTCGGTTTCGTCGTTCGCCGGCTTTCCGTATACCGCCATGACCCAAAGCTCTGACCCGTAAACATTTTTGACGACGGACATTCGCATCACGTCGGTCGTTCCGTCTGCGATTCGCAGCCCCATCAGATCACGGACCCGGTCACCGAGGTCCACGTCTCGGCTGTAGCCCATCGCGCCGTGGGCACGCATGGCGGCGTCGCAGGCCGACAATGCAATCTCGACGCCCTCCGCTTTTAAGCCGTCAATCAACGAAGTAGCCGCCTTGTAATTGCCGTCATCGAGCAACGTCGCCGCTTCCCGTGCCAACGCCATCGCCATTCGCAACTTGGTGGTGTGCTCGCCAAGTGGTTGTTGCAGGTGACTGAATCGACCGATCGGACCTCCAAACGCATCACGTGTTTTTAATCGCTCAGCCAGTTGGTCGAGCGCAGCTTCGCCACATCCAATCGCCGCGGCGGCCTGCATCAACCGCCAATATTGAAAGTGTTTGGTGAAGATTTTCCAGCCTTCGCCGTCTTTGCCGATCAGATGGTCTTGGCTGACGAACATGTCGTCGAACTCGAGACCGCCGAACGAATTGCCAGTCAGTCCATGAGCGTATCGGTCGACAATTTTTAAACCGGGATGGTCGATCGGAATGAGGAATGCGGAGAATTCACGTTCGTTTCCATTGGCCGCCTGCGTGTACAGAACAACGTGAGTCGCCTGTCGCAAGCGAGCATTCCACAACTTGCGACCTGTAAGTTTGAAACCGCCTTCGTAGCGAACTGCCTTGCTCTGCATCTCCTTCGGGTTCGACCCTGCCAGCGGTTCGGTGATCGAGACCGCAACATACGCCTCGCCGGCAACCAGCTTGTTCAGCACCTCGTCTGCGATCTGCGTAGACGCTTGTGCCAGCGGTCGACCATGGGCTCCACCGACCACATCTCGAAGATTCAAGTTGATGCGGCCCGCGTGCCGGAACAGTTCGAGCGATTCAGCGACCGAGTACTCTCCGCCACCGACACTGGCCGGCATATCAACGCCGGGCAATCCGAACGCCGCTCCTGCACGCCGCCAAGCAATCGGCGACGTCAATTCGTCGCTTGCTCGCAATCGTTCCGCGAGGTTGTCGATATTGACTTTCATCGCCTCCACCCGCGACTCGCTGTCAGACGAATCGTTCGGATCTTCGACCAGCAAACGCACCGAGAAGATGGTGTTCAACTCGTAGGTCTGGCCCGACTTGTCCAATCCATCAGGAACCTGGAAGAACACCTGACGCTTCGTGGCCGATGGCACACCGCGATACTCCACGTCGAACATTCGTTTCTTCAGTGGTTTGCCGGGGTCGATAAAGTTCAGCCGCCCGCCCTCGTTCGTCTTCAGTAAAACGAAGTGACGTCCACGAACCGTGCCGTCGGCCGTCGTCACTGTGTAAGCGAGAACTTTCAACCCCCCAGGCGATGTCGAAAGGTCCGGCCCATCGGTCTCCGACCATTTCGGCCCCAGCGCCGCATGAGGACTATTCGGCGCGGAAACCGTCGAAATCGCGACTGGTATATTGTCCAAACTTTCACAAACGTAAGCCAGCAAAATCACCATGCGATCGTTGCTGATCCGCCCAAGAAGCAACTCCGGTTTATCTTGAAACACGCGAAGCGCAGTCCGATGCGGTTGCGAATCAACCGGCAACCCTGCCATCACCCGCACTCCCTGCGAAGCAATCAATGCCGCCGAAATGGGACACGCCCCACCGCCTTTGCAGTCGATTAATTTGTCCAGCTCGCCCTGTGCAACCAAGATGGGTGTCGCTTCGGAATGCAATTGCTGAATTCGATCGAATGCGTCGTTGGGATGCAAACGGAGTGGGGACGTGATCTTCGTCGACGCCACCTCTTCCGAACGCACCACGATCGACTGACTAGCAATCCCGATGTAAATCAAAAGAAACGTGAGGATTCGCATGTCATTCTCTTGTCGGTGGATCGAACATAAATGAAGAGGTAAGTGAGCCGCGAGGCACGCCACCTACGACTGCGTTGGTGGTTCTTGCTTCAGGTTGGAGTAGACCTTTGACAACAAGTGCTCCAACGCGATCTTGCGGAACTCATCGTCGCTCATCAGTCGATCGAAGATTTCTTCGTTGCCTTCCATGCGGTCAATCACGAGACCCTCGAACGACTTTTCAAACACACCACGAAAATCCTCTTTCGAGTTGGCAGCGGCGGCTTTTTGAAGATCCTCGTTCTCGACCGCTTCTTCTTCGATCTGATCAAAGAAAAGCTGATCTGCCTGCGTGAAATTTGTCCCGAATCGTTCGTTCAAGAGCGTGATCAATTCCGATAGCCGAATCTGCTCATCGTCGCGGCCCGTCCCTACATCGGATGGCCCCTTGAGCGGACTGGCGTCGCCGGTGTCCAAATCAATGCTGCCATCACTGATTTTCTGCAACCGGTAGTACTGCAAATCAATCTCGTCGCCCAAATGGTATGCCGGTCCCGTTTCTCGCTTGGGCAACTTCGTCAGTAAGAAACGCAGATAGGTGGCCAACTGTTCCAGGTCGGAGTCCTGGTAAGGAAGCACCTGCGATAGGAACCCATAGAGGTTGCGGAAGTTGACGAGCAACGCTTTGGTTTCTTCTTGGTCCTCTTCGGCCTTCGCCTTGAATCGTTCAACCGCAAGATTCAGCACGCCGCTCATCTGCGCCTGGTCGTTAACCGTCTCCTTCCGCTTGGGTTGGAAATAGATTTTGCAAAACTGGGTGACTTCCGCCTCATCGAATAACCCCGTTTCTTCAATCTGATGCTGCAACCGATACAGATGCTGAGCGTCAGTGATCGGTTCGGTTGGCGTGTCCTCGTAGTAGGGCTTGAACGCTGCGTAGATCTCCTCGGGCTTGTTGCGAAAATCCAAAACGAATGTGTCTTCTTTGCCGCTGCATGTTCGATTCAGTCGCGACAACGTTTGAACGGCTCGCAAGCCGCTTAGCTTCCGGTCAACGTACATCGTGTGCAACAGTGGTTGATCGAAACCGGTTTGATATTTTTCGGCCACCAACAAAACTTGATACTGATCGGTGTCGAACTGCTTCGGCAATTCCGATTCCTTGATGCCCTCATTCATGCCGACTTCCGTGTACGACTTGCCGGGTGCATCCGGATCATCAACCGTTCCCGAGAACGCCACCAGCGTGCGGATGTCTTGGTAGCCCTTCGATTGGATGTACCGATCAAACGACTGCTTGTAGCGGACTGCGTGCAACCGTGATTCGGTGACCACCATTGCCTTGGCCCGACCACCGATCTTGTGTTTGACGTGCGTCCGAAAGTGCTCGACCATCACTTCCGTCTTCATCGTCAAGTTGTATTCGTGCAAGCTCAACGCCCGTGCAAGCGCACGAGCAGCCTTCTTTCGCTGCACATTCGGGTCGTCTTCAGACGCTTGAACAATCCGAAAGTAAGTCTCAAACGTGGTGTAGTTCAACAACACATCCAAAATAAACCGCTCTTCGATTGCCTGACGCATCGTGTAGAGGTGAAACGGTGATTGGCCAGTGCTACCCGGCTCATCAAACACGATCTTCGTCTTGAATTTGGGTGTCGCCGTGAACGCGAAGAAACTCAAGTTCGGCTGTTTGCCTCGCTTCATCATTTCGCGGACGACTCCTGCTAAGTGATCGGCGTCATCCTCGTCGTCGTCATCCAGTCCGTGAGCGGCAGCATAGGCGGCAGCGTCCTCGGCGATCTGTTCCGCGTTCAGAATTCCTTTCAACTCCATTGCCGATTCGCCTGACTGCGAGCTGTGTGCCTCGTCGACGATGACAGCGAAGTTGCGATCCTTTGTCGAGATGTTCAGTCCCGGTAGACTCTCTTCGCGAAGTTTTTCAAGTGTTTCGGCAACGAACGGAAACTTCTGCAGCGTCGTGATCACGATCGGCGTGCCACCCGCGAGCGCTTTCACCAATTGCTTAGTGTCTTCGTCGATCTTCTCGACCACTCCCTGTTTGTGATCGAACTGGTAGATCGTGTTCTGCAACTGTTGATCGAGGACCAGTCGATCCGTCACCACGATCACGCTATCAAAGACTCGCTGGTCGGCGGCGTTGTGAAGCGACGACAGACGGTGAGCCAACCACGCGATCGAGTTCGACTTTCCCGATCCCGCTGAATGCTGAATGAGGTAATTCTTCCCCGGTCCATGCTCTCGTGCGCTGGCGACCATCCTGCGAACACAATCAAGTTGATGGTATCGCGGGAAGATCATCGACTCGGTTGTGATGCTCTTGATGCCCGATGACGTCAAAATTCGCTTCTCGCTGACCTGCAAGTGCATGAATCGCCCGACGATGTCCAGCAAGCTGTCCCGCTGCCAGACCTCCCGCCACAGATACGCCGTGCGATAGCCACCATCTTCGGCCGGCGGATTGCCCGCGTGATGGCGATCGCCGAGATTGAACGGCAAGAAAAACGTTTTGTCGCCGCTCAGCCGCGTCGTCATGAACACGGCATCCTGGTCGACCGCAAAATGAACCAACGAACGCTTCTTGAACGCAAAGATCAGTTCGTTTTGATCGCGATCCTTTTTGTATTGCTTGATCGCGTGCTGAACCGTTTGGCCCGAAAGCGGGTTCTTCAGTTCGGCGGTGACTAGCGGCAATCCGTTGAGCAGCAGCACCAAGTCGAGCGACTTGTTGTTCGATGTGCTGTAGAAGAGTTGCCGAGTGACGCTCCACTGGTTCTCTGCGTAGGCCGCCAGCGTGTCCGGGTTCATCGCGTTGCTGGGCGCGAAGATCGCGACGCGGAATTTCTTTCCGTAACACTTGAAACCTTGCCGAAGAACTTTCAAAACACCTTTCGTGTCCAGTTCCTTGCACAGATGTTCGATCAGCAACCGCTCAGTGTCATCGCCGTGGATCGCCTTCAGTCCGGCCCACGGTTTCGGTTGCGTCGCGGCAATGAATTGAATCACCTGAGAAGGGTCAATCCCCCGCGAACGATCGAACCGATCCTTGTCCGGCCCCGCGTTGTAGTCAACAAACTCGAATCCGCCGCCTCCGTCCGTTACCGGCCGGCAAAGCTCCACGACGATCGCATCCTCGAATCGGGCCTCGGTGTGTTTTTTCATGGGACTTGATCTCGACAGCGCGGAGCGTAGTTCGTCGGTGGTCGGGGCGATTTGCGGGATTTGCAACGGCAGCGGCAGCCAAAACCCGTCTCTCCGCCGGAAAAAACCGAACCCTGCCCTGTTCGGTGGTGTAAAGTTTATTGTAAAGTCTTTTCAAAAGCCACGCAGCTAAGGGAGAAAAAGCACCGTGACTCGCCACGACCCGATCGACGAACTTGCTCGCCCGCCGTTGGCGTTGGTAATCGGCCAAGTTCGCTTCGCCCCCGTCCGCAAGATGCCGGAGATGGTCGATGACCTTCAAGAAACTATGCGGCACGTCGGTCTCGAAAGATTCGATGAAGAGAAGGTTCAGCAAGTCCATTTCGGCCCGAAGATTACGACGACCGATGTGACGCGATGGGTTTTTCGGAATCGAAACCGAACCGAGTCGGTGTTCTTGACGCAAGACTTCATTGTCTTGGCAACCAGCGAGTACGAACGCTTTGAGGCATTTCAAGATCGGCTGGTAAGTCTGGTCGACGAGCTTCAAAAAATTGCCAGCCCATCGTTCGCCGAGCAGGTCGGAATCCGGTACCTCAACCTTTTAAGAGAAATTGACGGTGGCAACCCCAGCCAGCTAGTTGCCGATGGACTTCGCGGCTTGTCGGCCGATGAATTGGAATGCGAGGCAAGCCAGACCCAGACGATGACGCGAAGTCAAACGGACATGGGCGTCTTGACCATTCGCTGTCTCGACATGGTTGGTGCTGACTTCCTGCCACCGGATCTACAAATCCAAGGCATGAAGTTTTCGAATAAGCCGGACGAAAAAGAGTCGTATCGTTTGCTCGATATTGACAACACGACATCCGACGGTGATGCCATTGAATTTGATGACCTCAAAGATATCCTCTGGAAACTCCATCGGTTCACGTCACGTGCGTTCAAGCAGTCGGTGACCGATTTTGCCCGTGAGTGTTGGAGAAAGCAGTCATGAACGCCACGCTTGAACGCCGCAATTCTAAGATCGCACTTGCGTTGATGGTTCCCGTCGTGCCTGCGACTGGACTAGGAATCACATTGCCCAATAGCGAACAGATCGTCGAGCGGCCCGAAAGTAATTCGCCCGGTTGGGACAGGCTCGATTACAGCGACTGGAGCGTCCTCGATCGCTTGCAGCAGATTCGCCATAGCAACCGGCAATCACGTCGCCTTGACTACGACAATATCTACTTCAATGTCGGGACCGGTGCGAGCGAGCCGGCAGACTTTGTCGTCGCAGAGGCCGAATCGAACCGTTGGCGGAGAGCAATAGATCGTACACGAGCAACGATCGTGGAGAATATGGATCGAGTTCGCGAGCAACTCCGTCCTGCTGTGTTGCCGACCAAGACTTCCGTCACCGATGTCGCCGCTGCGGTTGCGGACGTTCGTTCAAGCCTTTCGCTCAGCATTACCGAGCTGTCCGTCATCCTGGACGTCAAACGACCGACAATTTATTCTTGGCTCCGCGGTGATTCTCAACCGCATCCACACAATCTAGAACGCATCTCCTTTCTTCATCAGATATCCCAGCGATGGAATGAGCTCAGCGGCCGACCCCTTCACCGTCAACTACGACATGCATTTGACGGGAATGGGACGACATTGTTTGCGTTGTTGAAAAGCGAAGAACTCGACAACGACGAAATTGAAAATCACTTGTTGGCACTCGCGAAGCTACCGCCCGCGAGAAAGCCGCCTTCAATGAAAGATCTTTCGGCAAAACACGGATTGCCGACCAAACCGCACCCCGATTCGGATTTGGTCCGTGATATTGAGTCGGGTCGACGACTCACAAATGACTGACTCCACAGGACGGAGCAAGAGTGAAACGATTGGCGAGGTTCGGACGATGGCTGCAGCAAACGTTCGATGATGGCTGCGCGGTCGACAGCGATCCGCCCACTTTCGACGCCTCGCAAATTGAAAATGCAAAGTGGCGACAGGGATCATTGCTCCCTGACTCGATGGTGGATCACCTCGTCGCGAAACGCTTACTGCCCGCGAAGCAGGAACCCGGTGTCTGGTGCGTGCTCACCCAGGATTGCGATCTCGTGCATCACGACTTGTCTGGCGAACCGAAAGTCGAAGTCGTTTTCGCGAGACACGTCGACAAGCCCAACAAGGGCTACACTTGGAGCAAGAACGCACGAGAACTTCATTTGCGCGATGATTCGCTAGTCCAATCATTTGCGTTTCGTACCCGTGATCGCAAAACCATTCCTCGATCGCAGTTTTGCAAGTTTGCTCCAAGCGAGCAGACTCTGGAATCGGGCAACGTCAAATTGCTGGTCCGCTGGGTTTCGCGAAAGTACTACCGCGCCGCATTCCCCAACGCATTCAACGAGCGGATCGGGCGAAAGACCGACGGGGAAATTAAGAAGCTCCTTCAAAAAGACCCCGGCCACTTTCACGAAATCCACATCCAGGTCACGGCAAAGGAACTTCCCGACGATCAGGATTACAACGCAATCATTCTTTGCATCGCGGCGGATGAAGCTGCCGCAGACGATGATCTTTTTGACGCAACCATCGAGCTGGGCAAAAAATTCCGGGCATTGCTACAAAGCTGTGATGGCATCAACGTCAGTGAATGTGAGGTGAAGTTCCGGAGCGAAACCACCCTGGAAGATCTCGAACCAATGCAGCGTTGGGATTTCGACAGCATCACGATTCGGCAAACCGACACGATCGACGAGACTCCGGCCGATCATTGATCGCACCGTCGCTTCCAAACTCACATCTCGATCACACCATTGCCCTTGGTGATGGACTCGATCATCGCTTCGGGATCATTGGGCAAGTCCAGGATCATGCCGTCTTGCGGCTTCCAGGGTTCGATCGGCAGATCGAAGGGCGGTAGCGGAAGCTCACCGCCGCTGTGAACCAAGAATGGCTGAACCGTCATGGTGCCTTTCCACTGAACGCCGCGTGGCGGGTGGATCGTCCAGCGACTCCAGTCGTCATCGCCCGCCTTCATGACGTGCCGAAACTCTTCGCGAATTTCCATCGTTTGGCCAGGCGTCACGTTGGGAAGAATCACGTTCAATTCTTCCGAAATAGTCATCGCAGCCGTTTGGGCCGCGTCCCGCAGCACCTTTCCTTCGGATCGCAAACGGAATCGAACTTCCGTGGTCGTGATCGTCTCGTCGGTGTTGTTGGTCAGTTGAACATTCATCAGCAACTTACTGCGGCCCATGCTGGGCGTTTCGATTTGGTAGGCGACGTCACTGTGCAGTTCGCCTGCATCGAGCCAGCCTTCGTACCTCGCAAAAATAAACCCGACCACTGCTGCCGCGATGATCGAGACGAGCGCGAATGTGATCTTGGATCGGTTGTTTTCTTCTGTCATTCGTCGACCTCCTGAGTCGTTGAAAGGTAAGGCTCCAAAACGATCGACGGTGGGCGCAATTCTTTGTTATTCTTCGCTTTTACCACTCCAACCAGTCAGGCTCAATTCGGGATCTCGACGTCCCGCACGTCGATCTTGCCGGTCGTCGCCGCTGTGATCAGGGCCGTGCGGTATTCGGTCAGACGGTCGATGGCTTGTTCCGTCTTTGCGACAAGTCCGTCCACCTGATTGGTTTCCGCTTCAAGGAACTTTCCAATTTCGGACTGTTCGACTAACGGCGGAACGACCAGCGGAGCGGCCGACAGTGTGTCCCGGTTGAGTTTCGGCATCGCGACCCTCATCGAATTCAGGACGGCGTAGTCGAGGAAGGGTCTTCCGAGTATCCAATACAACAGGAAGCGCGAATCCATTTTCTCCGATGGTTGAATTGGATACATGTCAGCACTGCAAAGACCGTCAAAGGTTGCCAAACAGCACTTGTTTAAGTGGGGACGGATTTTGCTGTAAACGATGTCTCCGTTGGCGACTTCGTATTTGCCGCTTATCGCTCCCTGGTCCCGTGCCGACTCCAGCTCATAAACGCGACCTGTGTTGGACTCGATATGATTCGGCGCGATCAATGGTCGGTCGATGTAAGGTTCGATTTCCGGATCGACCTGACCTTCTTTCACACGTGTTTGGTAGCCGAATTTCATCACCTCCCAATGCTTGGGTACTTTTCCGAGCCAGGGGATTCCGGAGTCTTTGAGCGGGGCGGTGGGGTCGAGGCCGCGGGTGACCGCCGAAGTGATCACGGCCATCCGCTGCTCCGCGAGCGCCGCCAACAACGAACGCTTCTTCGCAATCAAACGGTCAACCTGACCCGTCTTCCAATCCAAGAAATCCGAGATCTGCCGCTGTTCCTCGTCGCTCACCAATGGAATCCAAAAGTTCTTCAAAGACGAAAAATTCAACCCCTCTCGGCCACTTCCGCTTTGCTCCAATTCGATTTGTTCTTGGCCGATATCAGAACTGAGTACATAGCAGAGAAACCGAGTGGACATTGAGTCTTCAGGGCGGACGATGCACACATGTTGATTTACGTTTGCTTCGCCAAGTGACTTTGTGACGAAAGTACAGCGACCTATTGAGGCGCCCGTAATGTTCAGCAAAACGTCACCATCCGCGACCTTGCTGTTGCTCATGCTCGCATGAACGTCTTCGTCAATGAAGACAACGTCATCAAGTCTCAAACCATCGAAGTGAACGTTTTGACTTCGCAGGAGAGGTATTCCAGAAAGGTCGTACGATTCTGCACCGCCTTTTGGTGTCACGCCACTGCCAACTTTGCAGACGTGAAACTTGAGCTTTTGAACATCCCAGTGGTGCGGTATTGACCGCATCAGCGTCTGCTCGGTTGTCTTGTACTTCCCGTAACTTTGCAGATCCATCAGACAACTTCCTTGAGCATCGCCATGATCTCTTTCTCAAGCCCTTTGATCTCCTTCTCAATTTTCTTCAGCGATCGTGGCTCTTCATACTCGTAGAAATGCCGATTGAATGGGATTTCGTAGCCGAGCTTGATCTTCGAGTGGTCGATCCAAGCGTCGTCGCGGTACGGCAACACTTCCTTTGCGAGATACGCTTCGCAATGATCGCGTACCAGTTTCAGCAACTCGCTGACGTCGGGCTTGGCGGTCTTGCTCTTTCCCTTGCCCTTGTAGTCCAGCGGCAACGGCAAGCTGATGTCCGGCGGCAACGGCACGTTCTCGGTGTCTCGCAAATCGGCGTCCGGTTCGGGGTTCCCCTTGCTGTCCAAACACGGCTCAGCGGTCGGGTCTTTCTCGCCCAAGCTGCCCGGTGACAACAACGCATTTCGGATCGGTGCGTCGAGCGACAAGTCGGCCGCCTCGAACGCTTCATCGAGAAGTGCCGCAAACTCGTCGCGGTCCTTGATCAGCCGATCGCCGGAGAATTGATCTCGCAGCGATTCCAACACGTCGAGGATCGCCGCTTGAGCTTGCTTGCCTTCAAGCACTTCTTTCTGCTTCGTCGCTTTGTCTTTTCGCTTGCGGGAAATCGCCAGCGACTCAAACGCACTCGTTTGCGTGAACCGTTCGATCCGCTGCGGGTTGATGGTGAAATTCAATCGCAGCGGGCGATCCACGGTGATTTTCAAATAGCCGAAATCGCGGTTGTCAAAAATCTTGCTGACGAACCTGCTCTTTGTCTGATCGCGACCCGGATCGACATTCGTGCCGATCTCGCCCAACGTTATCCGCGCGTCGTGCTCGAATTCGGCGTACAGCCTTGTCAACATCGCGATGTGATCGTCAGAACCTTCACTGCCGTCACCAATGCGTTTCCGCTTGTCGCCCAGACTCTTGGTCATCTTCCAAGCGAAGTCCGTCCCGTTGATCAGTTGCACCTTGCCGCGTCGACCTTCGCGTTTACGGTTGGTGACGATCCAGACGTAGGTGTAGATGCCGGTGTTGTAGAACAATTGATCCGGCATCCCGACGATCGCTTCGAGCATGTCGTTCTCGATGATCCAGCGGCGAATGTTGCTCTCGCCACCACCGGCGTCCCCGGTAAACAGCGGCGATCCGTTGAACACGATCGCGATCCGTGACCCCTCACCATCGCTTCCGTCATCGAGTTTGCCGACCGGCCGCATCTTGGAAATCATGTGCAGCAGGAACAGCAACGCACCGTCGTTGATTCGCGGCAATCCCGGTCCAAACCGCCCGCTGAACCCGAACTCATCGTGCTCCTTGGTGACGTGCTTCTTTTCCGGTTTCCATTCCACGCCGAACGGAGGATTAGCCAGCATGTAGTGAAATCGCTGATCCGGATGCCCGTCGCCATCAACAGTGCCTTCTTTAGGCCGTCCCGTGCCCAGCGTGTCGCCGAATGCGATGTTGGTGACGTCCTCGCCCTTGATCATCAAATCGCTGCCGCAGATGGCGTACGATTCGGGGTTGTATTCTTGACCGAACAGTTCCAGGTTCGCGCTCGGGTTGAGCCCCGTTTCCGGATCAACGATCAGCTTCTCCGATTCCGACAACATTCCACCGGTTCCGCACGTCGGGTCATAGATTTGAATGACCTTGCCTTCGGTGTAGACCAGATCGTCGTGCGTGAACAACACGTTGATCATCAGCTTGATCACTTCGCGAGGCGTGAAGTGATCCCCCGCCTCCTCGTTGGCTTGCTCGTTGAACCGCCGCACCAAGTCCTCGAACACGTATCCCATCGCGATGTTGGGAATCTTGTCCGGGTGCAAATCCACTTTGCTAATTTCTTTGACGATCTCGAACAGACGGTTCGCGTCGTCGAGTTTTTCAATTTCTTCCTCGAACTTGAACTTTTCAAGAATCGTGCGAGCTCGTGACGAGAACCCCGCGATGAATCTGGTCAGGTTCGCGGCCAGTTTGTCGGGATCGCCCAACAAATTCTCAAACGTGAACTCGGTCGTGTTGTGAAACGTCAGCCCGAACTTTCGATTGATGGTCTTTTCAATCGTCTCGGCGTCGTACTTCGGAACCGTTTCGCCATCCTTCGTTTTGGTTTGCTTCTTCAGACTCTCATACTGCTTGAGCACATCCTCTCGCGTGTCGGCGAGCACGCAATCCAACCGGCGCAGCACCGTCAACGGAATCATCACCCGCCGATACTGCGGCGGCCGATACGGGCCACGCAACAAGTTAGCAAGGTTCCAAATGACATCGCCCTGTTCCCGAAAAGCATCCAGTTGATTCATGGAGATCGCGTCTTGCGTGTGTGGGGATCGGTTCGGTGATGCCGTGGCGGATGACTCGCAGGCATGTTGCCTGGGGACTGCTACGATCGTAAGATTTCGGCAGTCAATGAACAAGCAGGCTGACTTCGCTCTTAGGCCGAACCGAACCATGAATACGAAAGCCGAATCGCGGACGAACGCCCTTGGCGACCGAATTCGAGCGTTACGCAAATCGAAAGGCTATTCGCTGCGGAAGCTAGCCCCGCTGGTCGGCGTTGGCTTTTCGTACCTCAGCAAAGTCGAGAACGACCGTCTCGATTTCGACGGTTCACCATCGGAGTCACTGATCCACCGTCTGGCCGACGTGCTGGAAGCGGACGAGGACGAGTTGCTGTTGCTGGCGAGATACCTTCCCCAAGCAATGGCGGATCGAATTTTCGAGCAACCCGAATTGTTCCGTACCTTAACGGAGCTTCCACCGTCGAAACTGACGTCGGTTGTTAGTCGAATTAAGCCCAGGAAAAGATCTCCCAAATGAGCCAAAGCAATCAGCAATTTGATCGAACACTGGAAGAGCGTCATGCGATCGTGAAGTCACTGGTCCGTGCCTATGTTCGCAAGAGCCCCAACCATACGCGTGATGAGAATCATCGTTCGTCCGTCGAGATTCTCGCGGCTTGCCGGCACCTTGATAGCATCTTGGCCCCACCGGATAAACCAAGGTGGTTGACGGTTGGAATTCCGGTATTGGAAACCTTCTCAAAACACAACCAGGTCGACCAAGCGACTGCGGTCGCGGTCTGGTTGCATGACAACGGCAAGGCGATTGAGAAACCGATCGTTCCGAAACTGGACGGCGAAGTCAACTTTGACCAAATCTATGAAGAGATTCGTGATGCGGTTGGTTTGCCAGCGTTGTTCGATCAAATGATCGACGCTGTGGGTCGCATCATTGCCTTGAATGTCATTGACTCCTCGTTCGTCAAGTCGGCACTCAATCGCTTGCAAGCGACGCTGCACTCGAATCGAAAGGGCTCGCAAGGGGCTATTTTCGCGACGATGGATTACGGAAAACTGATTCTTCAAGTGTTGCGGGGATACGGAAAGAAAGCATTGGGACCAGCCTTTGAAGCGTTCGACAAGGCGTATTGCGAAGCGAAGGATGCCGTGGAACAAGCTGACCAGGATTATCGGAAAGCAACATTAGAAGCCTTGGTCGACCCAGACGACCTACGCCGATACATCGCCAGCGGCGTAGTTGACACCAGTGCTTTGCAGCAAACACTTCCACCGGCACTCTTGGAAGGGCCGAGAGAACAATCGCCGCCGGCCACTCCCGAAGTAAAGGCTGACGGGTGAATTCCGTGACCAAGTTCTCCCGATGGTTGATCTGCGCCTTGTTCATCGCGGCCGGCGTGAATCACTTCGTGTCGCCGGACGTGTACTTGAAAATCATGCCGGACTATTTGCCTTGGCCGTTGGCCTTAGTTTACGTTTCTGGGTTCTTTGAAGTGGTCGGTGGTGTTGGCGTGGCAGTACCGAAGCTACGGCGGGCGGCGGGGTGGGGATTGATTGCGTTGTTGGTGGCTGTGTTTCCGGCGAACGTGGAGATGGTGTTGCACGCGGATCGGTTTCCGGAGATTCCGTTTTGGGCGTTGGTGGCTCGGTTACCGTTGCAGGGGTTGTTGATCGCTTGGGTTTGGTGGGCGGCGGTGAAGCGGGTGGGGGCGACGGATGAGTGAGTTGATTCAGGTGTTGGTGATGACGACGATCGCGGGGGCGGCAATGCCGGTCGGTGGCGTGCTCGCGATGTTCGAGCGGATTTCGCCGCAGTGGATCGAGGACGAGTTCCGGCACAGCGTGATCGCGTTCGGCGGCGGCGTGTTGATCTCGGCGGTCGCGTTGGTGTTGGTGCCTGAGGGCGTGCGTGAGTTATCGCTCGGCTGGATCGTGTTGGCGTTCTTGATTGGTGGCATCGCGTTTTGGGGTTTGGAAACGGTGTTGGCTCGATTGAAGAGTTCGGCCGCTCAGTTGGTCGCGATGGTGTCGGATTTCGTTCCCGAAGCGATCGCGTTGGGCGCGGCGTTCGCTCATGGCGAAAGCACGGGCGCGTTGCTGGCGATCTTGATCGGGTTGCAAAACTTGCCCGAGGGTTTCAATTCGTTTCGAGAGTTGAAAGCCAGCGGCGGAAGTTCCGATTGGAAGATCATCGGGTTGCTGTGTGCGTTGGTGCCGCTGGGACCGATCGCCGGTTGGATCGGATTTAGCTATCTGTCGGCGTACCCCAAACTGGTCGCATTCATCATGCTGTTTGCCGCCAGCGGAATTTTGTATCTGACGTTCCAAGATCTCGCACCGCAAGCCAAAGACGGCGACCGCAAGCTGCCCGCCGTCGGAGCCGTGCTGGGGTTTCTGCTCGGCGTCGTCGGCCAAGTCCTGCTGGACGGCTGAGCGTTCATCTCGCCGCGACGAAGCCCCGATCAGGCGTCTCGTTCTGCCCACCATTTGGCGTAGGGTGTGTTCTTAACCAGGCACCGGGTGAAGTCGGTGTCGTCATCCCACCAAGTCGGGCCGCGTTCTCCGAGAGAAATTTTGGCGGCGTTCACGCGGGCACGTGCGACAGTCAGGGCGGCATCATCGTCGGCCCGTTTGGCGACGCCAACCTCGCGACGAGCGGCCATCAATTCGTTCACGAACTTCTGGCGTTCGGCTTCGTCAAGGTTCGGATTTGTGCAAAGCCACAGACGTTCTTGGTGGACGAAGTAGCGGCCGTCGGGGGTAGTCGGATACTTCAACAGCGGCTCTCAAACGCGAAAACACTTTTCTCGGCTTCTCCAAATCAACTTAACGCCATCGGGCGATTTTGAGCGACCGTCTGGCCGTCTCAATCGGTCACGACCCAGAAAGACAAACGATTTGCAGCGTCAGATGCGTTTCCCAACCCGACCCAAAGAGAGAACCGAACAGCTCGTAACCCAAGAGGCCTAAGAAACGGAGAACGTAAGAAATCCGCCCCAGAACCGGTTCCAGCCGCCACCGACCCGTTCTCGGGTCATCTCTCAACTAGAACCGAGAAAGAAAACCGCCCCCGGCCAATCGGCGCAAGTCGTTCGTAGATAGCGGGATAAAACGAAAAAAGCCGACGTGCAAAACACGTCGGCTTTTCGTTTACTGGAGGGTCGGAACGTGTTCCAACCAAACAGAGAAGTTGCGGGAGCCGGATTCGAACCGACGACCTCGAGGTTATGAGCCTCGCGAGCTACCGGGCTGCTCCATCCCGCGGCTAATAATATCGACGATCTGGCTCGAAGTGTCAAGGGAAGATGAAGAAAGATCTGGTCATGACAATTATTCCTGTCACAACGGCTGGTTTCTCCTTATTCCCTACCACTCCCCACAGAATTTACGCTCCTTTTGACGATTCAGTTGACAACGCCACCGCACATCGCGCCATAATAAAACTATGTGACCATCCGTTTTCAAATCTTGAGCAAGTTGCTTTGTCTCTCTCCAATCCCGCTATCGATCCACTCAATGGCACCAGCCCACCCGCTGGTGGCAATCCCGGTGGCGGTAACGTGCAGGGCAAGCTCGAAGCAACCAAGTCACCTCCGCCTCCTCCGCCCACGCCGACACTGCCCCCTATCCGCGCCCCGCAAACAACTCAGCGCGGTCAGCAATTACCACCTGCCACACCACCGGTCAACTCACCCAGCTTGCCGGCCATCTCTCAGGGGGGACCGAGTACCGGCGTTGGCTCGGCGCGGGGGGTTTTCTGGAAAGATGAAATGCCGGTCGCCGAGGCTGGCGCGGACGAATCGGCAGAGTCGCTAAAGGTCGAACGTGAAGCGCCCGCTTGGCTGGTAAGCCTTGTCCTGCACTTGGTTTTCATGTTGATTCTGGCGTTGATGAATTCACCCTACGGCAGAAACGTGACGAACATTGTGTTGGAAATGGGGGCGGCCAACGATGAGGGGGACGATTTCGACTCGTTCGAGCTGGCGGCCGCCGAACCTGACATCGAAGACACGCTTGCCGAGGAAATCGAGCCTGTCGCCGAAGAAATGATCGAATTGCCGCAGCAAATATTCTCGCCCGACAGTTTGCTGGAGGCGATGGAGCCGGTGCAAGCACAGATCAACAGCGTGGCGGTCCCGGTCGCTGGCATGCTGAGCGGCCGCAGCGGCTCTTCGAAAGAGGCTCTGCTGGCTGCTTTCGGTGGCACTGCGGAGACGGAGAATGCGGTGCAGCTTGGTTTAAAGTGGCTGGCCAAACAGCAATTGCAGGACGGATCGTGGAGTCTGCGAGGGCCTTATGACGATGGGGCTTTATCAGAGAACAACTTAGCTGCCACGGCAATGGCGCTGCTGGCTTTTCAGGGCAACGGCAACACGCATCAGCAAGGCCCTTACCGAGAGCAAGTCGATCGAGGCGCGCGATGGTTAATTGCGAAGCAAGATCGCAGTGGGATGATGGGTAATGGCTTACCTCGCCACCAAAAAATGTACGCTCAGGCGCAGGCGACCATAGCGCTTTGTGAACTGTATGGCATGACGCGTGATTCATGGTTGCGAGAGCCCGCCCAACGAGCCATTAATTTTGCTGCAGAAAGTCAGAGTCGGCTGGGGGGATGGCGTTATGAGCCCAAGCAGGATGCGGACGTTTCCGTGACGGGCTGGTTCGTGATGGCCTTGGAGAGCGGCCGGGCCGCTGGATTGGATGTAAACCCCTCGGTGCTGAGAGACGTCGACAAATTCCTGGATGCAGTCCAACACTACGGGGGCGCCGCGTACGCTTATCAAATTCAGAGCCCGCCTTCCAAAGAAATGACTGCGGAAGGGATGCTTTGCCGACAATACCTGGGTTGGAAACGGGATTCACCGGAAATGGCAAAATGTGTGAATTCACTAGTCAGCGATCACATCTTTAAAATCGATGACCAAAACTTTTACTACTGGTACTATGCCACTCAGGTTTTACACCACTACGGTGGCTCGCCTTGGCGACTGTGGAACGAGCGGATGCGAGTCCAACTCCCGGCAAACCAAATCAAGCTTGGCAAAGAAGAAGGGAGCTGGGCACCTCAACGGTCACGTTGGGGCGGGCAAGCTGGTCGGCTTTATACAACTTGCATGGCTATCTACTGTCTAGAAGTCTATTACCGGCATATGCCGATCTACAATCTTGACTTGGATTAATGGCTGGCAAATCCAAATCTGAAGCTCGGCAATAGTTGGTCGTAATTAAAATGACATCGATGGGCTGAGCGAAAAACCAAGGAAACTCCTGCTAACGTCAGGGCGACCAAACGGCGTTGGGACACTTTTCATTCAACGTTTACCAATTGGCAGATAGGGTGATATCTCGCGAATAAAATCTTGGGCATCATTGAAGTCACGGTAGACGCTGGCGAAACGGACGTAGGCAACTTCATCGACTTTTGAGAGGTGTTGCATTACGAGTTCGCCAATCTGCTCACTGGGAACCTCGGTTTCAAATTGTTCATAAACTTCAGACTCGATTTCCTGGGTTAATGATTGAATCCGCTCGGTACTGACGGGTCTTTTCCAGCAAGCCCGTTCGATTCCACTGCGAAGCTTTTCAGCGTCGAAGGGCTGTCGGCTTTGATCACGCTTGACCACTCGGATGGCAGTCCGTTCCATGCGTTCGAAAGTTGAAAAGCGGCGATGGCAGGCGTTACAGCGTCTGCGGCGACGAATTGCATAGCCGTCTTCAAGTGCGCGGGTATCCAGAACCCTGTCGTTATCAACGTGGCAAAAAGGACAACGCATCGGGATTGCTCTGGGTTGGAAAATGGGTACGAATGACGTGGGAACCAACAGCGGTTATACTATGCCGTAGGCTGGCTGTCACCTCTAACGGCCCGCCTCCGTTGACCGCCCCGGCACCATCGAAGGGCCGGGCGATCGCTAGAACTGATCCTCTTTTTCATTTAGCTTGGTATCTTGATGATGGCTGAGAACAAACCGACGTCCCCCGCCGAAGCGAGTAATCCTGAGGCCGAAAAGACGGAGCACTCCCCAGCAGCAAAATCCCCCACGAAACCGGCAAGTCCTGAGCAAGCAGTCTCCAGCTTGCGGGAAGGACTAACGGAAGGTGATGGCAAAGAGCGATCGTTATGGAAAGGCGGTTTTAGCCCCAAAGCAATGATTGGCAGCTGGATCTTGACGGCAATCGTCTCCATCGCCGCGATCGTGCTCGGCGCGATGTTCGAGTGGCTTCCGGTGATTCCGGTTTTGATCGGGATCGCCGTCCTCTGGTTGATCGTCGGCTCCGTCTATGCCTATCGCCGCTTAGGAGTGAGTTATGAACTGACCACGCAACGGTTTATTCACCAGTCGGGAATTTTGTCGCGACGGACAGATCGCATTGAAGTCATTGATATCGATGACGTAAGCTGCGCTCAAGGACCGATCGAGCGGATCTTTGGTGTCGGCGGAATCATGCTGGAAAGCAGCGATCGCAGCCATCCGACTTTGAATTTGCGGGGCATTGCCAATGTGAAAGAAATCTCCAGCTTGATCGATGACGTTCGGCGACAGGAACGCCGCCGCAGAAGTTTGCATATCGAGGCAATCTAACCTGTTTGGCACCCCACTAAGGCGATTCCGATGGCGAAGTGGTTTTACCAAGAAAATGGCAAGGATGTGGGGCCATTTTCCGCTGCAGATCTCCTCAAACTTGTTCGCGAAGAGACAATTAACGCGGCGACGTTGGTTCGTAAAGATGCCAGTGCTTGGTTTCCGGCTGCTCAAGTGGGCGGCCTCTTCGAAGCGGCTGTTAAACCAACCGTAGAGTATAGCTGCCCGACTTGCGGACAAGACGTTCCCAAGCCACCAACTTATTGCCGCAAATGTCGCCAAGCTCTGCAGTACGCGCGACCACGAATCACCGAAAACAACATTGAGGGCTACGAGCCGCCGAAAAAAGAGCGGGATTCGATCGCCGATAGCTGGAAACAGTGGGTACGAAGGCTTAAAGTCCAGCGAGAAGAAAAGTCGCACGGTGGTGGTGTGAATTCCGATAACAATTCCAGTTAAACAACGCTCAACGCCGTCCCGCGAAGAAAAACCAGCATGAAACATATTCGGAACTTTTGCATCATTGCTCATATCGACCACGGCAAGTCGACTTTAGCCGATCGACTGATTCAAGCTTGTGGCGGCGTAACGCAACGTGAGCTTCATGAGCAAATGTTGGACTCGATGGACATTGAGCGCGAGCGCGGAATCACAATTAAAAGCAATACCATCACGCTCAGCTATCATGCTGAGGATGGTAATGATTATCAATTGAACCTGATCGATACCCCAGGTCACGTCGATTTCTCGCATGAGGTCCGCCGCTCTCTCATGGCGTGCGATGGCGCCTTGATCGTTGTTGATGCCTCCCAAGGAGTCGAAGCGCAAACCGTTGCTAACTTATACTTGGCACTTGAGTACGACTTACAACTCCTGCCAGTCATCAATAAAATTGATCTCCCGGCCGCCGACGTAGAACGGGTGCGAGAGGAAATTGACTCGGACCTGGGGCTTGACCCATTCGCCGCCATCCCGGTTTCCGCGAAAACAGGGCTCGGGATCGAAGACGTGCTGGCTGGCATCGTGGAACACCTACCAGCCCCGCAGGGCGATCCTGACGCGGCTGTCAAGGCGTTAGTCTTTGACGCTTTCTTCGATCGCTACCGCGGCGTGATCCTTCAGTGCCGCGTGATGGAGGGCACGCTCCGCGAACGCGACACCATTTACTTTATGCACTCGGGCAGAAAGTACACCATTGATGAATTGGGTTACAACCAGTTTAAGCTCAACCCGCGACAGCAATTGAGCGCGGGCGAAGTGGGTTACATCGTTGCCGGGGTCAAAAGTGTCCAAGATATTCAAATCGGCGACACTATCACGCTGCTCGACAATCCAGCCAGCGAGCCCATTCCTGGCTATCGAGAAGCAAAGCAAGTCGTGTTCTCCTCAATTTATCCGATGAGCACCGATGAATATCAAGACCTCACCAAAGCTTTAGAAAAGTTGGCTATTAACGATGCGGCGTTAACATTCGAAAAAGACAGTTCGGCCGCTTTGGGTTTCGGATTTCGCTGTGGCTTCTTGGGGCTCTTGCATCTGGATGTCATCCAAGAGCGTTTAGAGCGGGAATTTAACTTGGGGCTAGTGATTTCAGCGCCATCGGTGAAATACCAGCTCACACTGAAAGATGGCTCCACGCTGGATGTTGACAATCCCAGCAATTGGCCCGACCCAACCAACATCGAAGCAGCCAGCGAACCCTACATCAAAGCTTCCATCCTGTGCCCCGAGGAATACGTCGGCCCGGTGATGGAGCTTTGCAGGGAACATCGTTCCGAAAGTCAAACCATCAACTACCTCTCCGCAGGGCGTCTGGAGGTTACCAGCGAAATGCCTTTGGGCGAGGTGCTGTTCGACTTTTACGGCAAGCTCAAAATGATCACTCGCGGTTACGGGTCATTCGACTACGTCCCCATTGAGTACCGGACCACGGACGTTGTCAAAGTGGACATCTTGGTCAACAAAGAGCCGGTCGATGCGTTGTCTTACTTGGTGCATAGGGAGAAATCTCGCAGCCGCGCCTTGCATTACTGTGAAAAACTTGCCGAAGCGATCCCCCGCCATCAATT
This sequence comes from Kothea flammea, assembly GCF_052161645.1. Classification (GTDB taxonomy): domain Bacteria; phylum Planctomycetota; class Planctomycetia; order Pirellulales; family Pirellulaceae; genus Laterigemmans. Next base: position 2,481,031 of record NZ_CP197414.1, on the reverse strand, counting down.
TAAAATTCCCATCCAGGGAGCAATCGGCGGGACGGTCATCGCCCGGGCAACCATCGCGCCCTATCGCAAGGACGTGACGGCGAAACTCTACGGCGGGGACGTCACGCGGAAGAAGAAGCTGCTGGAAAAGCAAAAGAAAGGCAAGGCAAAGATGAAGCAGTTCGGGAATGTCAATATTCCACAGAAAGCCTTTGTGGCTGTGCTCCGTGCTGATAAAGATTAACTGTTAGGGTTGCCGGACCGTTTTTAACTGACGGAAAGAGTTCAGCTTGGCCAATGCGGTTCTCCACCAAGAAGAGGGCAGCGAATGCCAGTGCATGCCTCCCGGCGGGCTAATTATCCTTGTTTGCCCTGTGGCCTGTAACCGCAGCAAACTAAGCAGCTCCGCATAAGTCATTAAACAAAACGGAATCATCCGGAATTCGCTTGCGTCCGGTTCCTCGAAACCGTGAGCTAGCGATCAACGGCTAACATAGCCGCAAGCCTTATGTCTAGGTGCTTAGCTCAGCCGGTTGGTGAAGAACCTTGCTGTTTTCCTTCGGAGCTGGCGACGACCACCACCTGTTCGGCAGTTGTACCGGCGAGTGCATCCTCATCGATCGCTTCGAAAGTGCTCCATCCGTAAGGCCTCCCCGTGGGCGGTAACTTGGACTGTAAGTCTGGTTCCGTGTGCAAGTAGGCCTTGGCGATGAGATGGGCAGTCACTGGGGCCGTGATAAACAAGAAGAACGTGATCAGAATTTCCTGCACAGAAATTCGCCCTTCGGTAACTGCGAAATAGATCATCGACGCCACCAAGCACCCTCCCAGGCCGAGCGTGGTAGATTTAGAGGGACCATGTAAACGGCTCATCAAGTCAGGTAGTTTGATTAGGCCGAAAGAGCCAACAAAGATAAAGAAGCTACCGATGACGATATGCAGGGCAACTAATGCTTCCCAGTAGATATTCATTACTCGATCACATCGCCTCGCAATAAAAACCGACAGCAAGCTACCGTAGAAATGAAGCTGAACATGGCCAGCAAAAGCGC